>CAVSCZ010000027.1:0-116370 GCA_963726635.1 uncultured Nitrospiraceae bacterium | reverse complement strand
GACCGTAGGTTTTGGAACTTGAAAAACACAACATCCACAGCAGAAATCCCACGTGTCTCGGACCGATCCCGCCACGATCTATTAAGTCGAGCTACCCTTGACTGGGGCGAACAAACTTGAACAGGCAGAAAGTCAGTGCAGATGTTGACTGAGGATTCGAAAGGCATTGGGGAGTCCCGGGTTCAGATGCTCTTGACTGACCCGAACAGAATTTGATCCGCAAGAAAAGAGGTGAAGATGTTGGAGTTGGTATTCTCCGTTGACAAATCCCTCCTTGGTTGGGTACTAATGGTTCATCGAGCGGTCGCAGACTGCCTTATGAAGTTACAGATAATATGCGATGAAGAAGGGAATACCTCTCATGAACGTCAAAGAGCGAATCCTGGCAGCTATGATGTCGGGGTGAGCCCGACCGGATGCCGCTGACTATTTACGACTGGATGCTGCCCCGCGGGAAGACCGAGCGCGTGCTCCGTGAAACGGGAGTGGGTTTGATTATCCGCTTGCCTGGGCACCGAGTACCGAGCAGCAGGTGGAGATCGTCACTCGGAGTACCATGAGAATGGGCGCAGGCTCATTCGTCGTACCATCCAGACGCCGGTGGGCGAGGTGTGGCAGACCCTTCAGCCGATCCCGCCTACGGTACTTCGAACTGGATCCGGGAGCACTTCATCAAAGGACCCGAAGACTACCGGGTGATGGAGTTCTACTACCGCGACATGGTGTTTACGGACAACTTCGACGTCATCCGGGAGGCCCAGCGGCGGATCGGGGCCGATGGCCTGGTGATGCTGCGCATTGCCAAGTCCCCCATCCAGGAGATGCTTTACCAGATGATCGGCCTTGAGCGGTTTGCCTTCGACTATCACGAGCGGCGTGACATCTTCGACTCCCTTCACGCCACAATGGTCAAACGGTACGAAGAACTGTACGATTTCGCAGCACAGTCTCCCGTCGAGATCGTCCATCTTGGGGACAACGTCACAGCGACATGGTTGGCCGGAGCGATATCGGCGATACCTCATGCCCGAGTACGAGAAACTCACAGATAGGCTGGCGGGCACCGGTAAACTCCTCGCAGTGCACATGGACGGTAACCTAAAATCGCTTCGGAAAGACATTGCCGAGGCCCAATTCGATATTATTGAGGCAATGACTCCACCTCCCATGGGGGACTTCTCCATCCGCGAAGCGCGTCGAACTGGCCCGAAAAGGCCCTCTGGATCAATTTCACGAGCTCCATGCACATCGAGTCCGCTACCGCCATTGAGGCCCTCACCGGGAACTGTTGGAAGAAGCCGGTACGACGCGTGGTTTCGGAATCAGCGTGACTGAAGACGCGCCGGTCGAGGCTTTGGAGAAAGCAGGCCGTCATCTCCCAGGTAACTCATCAGTACGGGACGGGGCGATAAGGCCAAATACAAAGAGGCCATGGAGGCGGGTCCACTGGCGTAAGTAAAGGGGAAAGGGCTCGATCTGATCTTGGAATAGAAACTTTCTCGTCTTTGAAACCTCGACGGTCATGACGATTAGAGGGCGTGCCCAGAGAAAAGAATCGGCCCGTCAGCGGGGGCAAAACCCGGGATCAGTAATTCGATATCATGTTGCTCGCCATATCGCACCAATTCCACAACCGGGTGGGATCACCGTTCAGAGAAAGCAACGTCTTCATGTTGAATACCAGGTTCACCTTGTACTTGCGGGAAAGATCCAAAGCCGTGGCCATCTCCTCCCGCAGATAGTCGAACCCGGCACTTTCATGCGCGAGGTACGTCGAATTGGGCTTGAAGCTGATGACATACCTGTCGCCCAATTGTTCCATCATAGATTCCAGTTCGCTGAAAGGGGAACAGGAGACCTTGCGGAGGTTGGGAAAACTCTCGGTCAGGAAGTCTAACTTGTTGTCCAGCCGTTCACAACAGCCGTAGGAATAGAGCCTGAACAGGCTGGCCCATTTCTTTTCGTGATCGGAGCAGAACTCCTTCGTCATGGCAGGAGACACGCCGGTCATGATCTGATCTGCACTGTGCCCCCAGATGTCGGCACCTCTACCCACGTCTCACGCCGTTTCGTCCTCGCGCAGTAAAGACCACGCCTGTAACCGTTGCACTCGTTCCAGACACTGCTCACAGAGCAAGAGCAGACTCAGTTGGTCAAAGACGAGTCGAGGTCTGGAGTAGCCACATCGTTCACAGAGATGATCGGGAGGTTCTATGTATATTTCTTCACGATCGCTCATCGCAGGATTCCCTTGTTCGTGGCACCCACTGTTTCGATTCGGTCGTAGTCCCTCGTGCGACCCTTCTCCTGCTCGATGACCCTGACCCAGTTGGCAAGGACGAAACGCACAGTGAGCAGTACACTCGCCAACGCAACTCGCATGCCCTGTCATTGTGACACTCAGATATGGTGGATTTACCAGAGGTTCGAGAAGAGAGCGTCTCTTCTTTCCGTTGCGCGATGACTCGTCTCTGAGTGACGAGTGCAAACTTTGCAGGTCTTGAGATCTCTGCGAGGCTACGCTGAGGAAACGCGAGGGGATGAGCAACAGAATTGCAAATGGACAGCTCGCTCGCTGCCCTGCGGAAAATCCACAAGACGGTGGAGGAGGGACGGCCTACTGACCAGCGTTGGAGAGCTGCTCCTGAAAACCACTGTTCAGTAACTCAACGGTCTGCGCCCAGGGCGGTTCACAGCTTTATCCCTGCCGACACAAGCGCGGGGGGTAGCAACCCTCCCGCGATGTGATCAAAGGGGAGGGAAATTTCGCTCACATCCCTGTCGCTGCCCTTGATCTCGGCCCCTCGGTCTACAAAATCTTGCCTGCGTCTCGCTTTTTTATTGGTCCCATCCCCGGTTACCGACCGCACTGTTCGCCTTCACAACCGCCCATGCCACCCTTCGGCCCGCGATGTTCCATACCACCCATGCCGCCGCCTGGTCCCATCATGGGTCCCATGCCTTCTCCATGGCCCATCATCCCTGGGCCATGCTCGCCTGCGAAGCCGCGCTCATACTGGATGATGCTCCAAATTTCTTCGTCCGTCAGTTGACCGCCAAATCCAACCATGCTGGTGCCGACCGATCCGTTCTTGATCACCCAGAAGATTTCGCCTTCTGTGCGATGGCGCCAGAATCCATGGTGCTGGAAATTGCGTGGACGATGGATCCAGCTGGGCGGCCACCGGCCCATTGCCATCCCCGTCTTTTCCATGACAATTGAAGCAGGTCCCCTTACCGTTATAGAGCACTTTGCCCTGCTCGACGATCTCCGGGGAACTCGGCAACGGACTCGTCAGCGCGCGCGCTTCGGCCAGCTTGTCGGCCGGAACCAGCGGCTGCATCATCTGTCGCTCCGCCGCCCCGGCGGAAATCGAGAGAGAGACCAGCGCGACAGTCAGCAGAAGCATCCTCATCACCTTGCTCCTTTTTAGGGTGTCATCGGGGACATCACGGCTTTCACGCCAGTCCCGTAGGTATAGACCAGCTCGCCGCCCCAATAGCCTGTGAGTGCCAGGATGAAGATCCCTATCGCACCAAGGCCGAGAGTGAGAGAACGGATTTCTTTGAGCCACCCCCACTGCATGGCGAGACGCAACCCCAACAGGACGACAAAGACGACCAGCGTGACCGTCCCCAGGCTCTCGTGGAGTTCAAGCACCGATTCTGGCGCACCGGCCCGCTTGGCCAGATCCTCTTCCATCCCGCCCGTAGCCACCGCGAGCGCCGCGCTCATGGCGCCGACCAGCAGGCTATAGAGGCTTGTTTCGCGAAGACCTCCCGTCGGCCAGCGGGACGCGAGGGCATCGAACACCACGCTCACGCACAACAGCGCAATGGGGAAATGGACCACGATCGGATGAATCGGATGCATAGAGTCTTTCTTAGTCTGTTACAAATCCAGTTCCACCATCTTCCGGTGGTATCGGGTAATCACGTTGGGGTCCGGTGTCAGGCGGATCGGGGATTCCTCTTTGCCTTTGTACGGCAGCAGGTTCAGCATGTGCCGGAGGCTTTCCAAGCGAGCCGCCTGCTTGTCGTTGGCTTTGGCGATGATCCAGGGGCTGTAGGTCGTGTGCGTCTTGCTGAACATTTCTTCTTTGTAGCGAGTGTAGGAGTCCCACAGCTCTTGCGCCTTCTCATCGACCGGGCTCAGCTTCCATTGCTTGAGCGGATTCTGCCGGCGCGCCTCGAACCGCTTCGCCTGCTCTTCCTTGGAGATGGAGAACCAGAACTTGATGATGGTCACGCCATCTTCGTAGAGCATATGTTCGAATTCCGGAACCTGCTGCAGAAACCGCTGGTGTTCCTTCTTGCTGCAGAATCCCATCACCGGCTCAACCACGGCGCGGTTGTACCAACTGCGGTCGAAGAACACGATCTCGCCCTTGTTGGGAAGCTGGCGGATATAGCGCTGAAAGTACCACTGGCCCCGTTCTTCATCCGACGGTTTGGGCAGCGCGACCACCCGCATGGCACGAGGGTTCAGATGCTCGGTGAACCGGCGGATCGTGCCGCCCTTCCCGGCCGCATCGCGTCCTTCGACCAGAATCGCGATCCGCTCTCCGTTGCCCTGAACCCACCGCTGGAGCTTGACCAATTCAACTTGTAATTGCCGCAACTCCTGCTCATACAGCAACGTCTTGCGCACCTCCTCGATATCGATGGCTTTGTTCTCGAGCAGCTGGATGAGACCCTTCCGCGTATTGATCCTTTGGAGATCATCCTCGGTCAAGATGTGGCCCGGTTCGCCGATAGGTCCTAGCCCCTGTGCGACCGATCCACTGCGCGGCAGTCGATAGCCGTCCCCTTCCCGCGGCACCATCGTTGGAATGGTCTCCAGCCCATTGACATCGAGACGCCCGTCCTGTTTCACGAGCTCGTCGATGTCCGCCTCATCTCCTCGATCCTTGTTGCGCCCCTTTGACTTCCCGGTCGATTCGCCATCGGCTGACATACAGAGATTCCTTTCTTTGCTGCGGAATCAGAATGCGACGTTGCGGTCACGTTCGGCGACGGCCTTAATGTAGTCTGGCATACCCTTGATCGTTGCGCCAGAAACGAGATCTCCGACGCCGATCTGCCGCGCCACGGCGCAGGCCCCACAGACCCAGATGGGAATGTTCGCGGCTTGCACAGCTACCAGCAGATCTTTCAGCGGAGTGAGGTTCACCCCCGTCACGTGATCGGCGGTTCCCTTGCGTCCGAGCGTCACGGATTCATTCCACAGCCAGAGCACGACATCGTGCCCTTGCTCCTTCGCGACCTTCGCTGCCATGAACGGCAAGGTCGCCATCGTGGGATCGTCCGTGCCCCGACTTCCGGAAATAATAAACGTCGACACTCTATACCTCCTTCAACTCGTCGCTCATGGCTCGTATGTCGTTACGCGCGAAGCACGTCTCGCCTCTCGCTTCGCAGATCCGAATACCGCCTTCCGATTCCTAGCGTGGACCCTTGAATGTCGCCTTCAGATACGCCATGACATCGGCCACACCCTGCTGACCGATCGTCAAGTCCCAATAGGGCATATTGGCGGATTTGCCCATCGCCGCGCCGCCATGATTGATCACGTTGTAGAGATAGTCCATCGGTAGCTTCTCGAATGGAATGTTGGCGTGGATCGCCGGTTTCGGCTCGATGCCTGAGGCTGCCGGCCCGTCACCCTTACCGGTCGCGCCGTGGCACTGTGAGCAATATTCCTTATAGACACCTTGCCGCGACCGCGCTGGCCTTTCCGAATTCCGGGCTCGTCCACGGCTCGTAATACTTGAAGTCGTTCACCCCCTGCGCAGCGAGATATCCGATCACAGCCCGTAATTGCGGCTCAGTGGCATCGGCAAGAAATTCACCATTGTGTATCGTAAAGTCTTGGGGATTCTGCCCGAAGCGGAAGAGCCAGTCCAAGTCGTACCGCTGGCCGGCCGCCACGAGCGACGCACTCTGCGGCCCTCCGATGAGCTTACCGTTCTCTTCGATCACGTGACAGCCGAGACATGCATGCGCTTTGTAGGCCATTCCTCCGAACGTTGCCTCGAACTTGGTGACTTTCGAGACATCGAATGCGCCGACGGTGACTCGCGGATCCTTGTTGTGCTCAGCAAAATAATCGGCGATGGCGTTGGCCTCCGATTCGGTGACCATCGGATGCTTGGACGGAACCTCGGTCAGATCCCATCGATAGCCCTTGGCATACAATGGCGCTTCTTTACCCGTCAGCCACCGGATCAACCAGGGCCGCTGATACTTGCTGCCGGCCCAAATAAGATCAGGCGCTTTGAGATTAAATCGCGAATCCGGTTGGCCTTCCAACCGATGACATTGGACACAGGTACTCTGGATGAGTTCCTTCGCGCGCGATTGGTCGCTTCCGAACAACAACCGGGGAAACGACATCAGTCCCACCAGGGCGATAAGCGCGCTTCCAATAACCACCCCTCTTCTCACACTCATGTCACCGCTCCTTTCATCCCTTGTGATCTCATCCCACCCCTATCGCGTCGATAGCCATGCATGAATATCGGCAATGTCCTGATGACTCAGCACCGAACCCCACGCCGGCATCGGCCCTCGTCCATGCAGGACGGTGTCCCAGAACAAATCTTCGTGTTTAAGAATAGGATTCTTCGCCAATTTCGGGCCATGGCCTCCAGTCGCATCTGTCCCATGACAGGCTTGGCAATTGTTGGCATAGCTCGCCTCACCTCGCGACGCCACACCTGTGAGCAAACCTTCGGCCGGAAGCTCCTGCCTCAACGGCTCCACTTTCCCGAGATCGCGGTCGAGCGGCGGCACCGACTCCCGCGCCCCCGGGTGATAACGAGCAGACAAATAGCGGATGAGTAGATCGGCTTCATCGTTGGTGATCTCTGCGCCCCACTGCATCATCTTTTTGACCGTGGCGTCCCATCGATCCTTCGGCAAACGTTGCTGGTAGATCAGATCCGGACTGTGACAGACAGAGCAACGCGCGAGAATCAAACCCTCCGCGCGCGGGGCTAACGCCGCACTCGTCGCAAGCAGGTCTTTCTCTTGCGCGGCCGACATGACGGCCCACCCGATAAGGCCGAATATCACGGAGGAAACGATCACGTATCTGACGATTCTCATGCCTTCACCGTGACGGAAATTCGATCCCACCCGTTCCAGAGAAACCCGCTCGGATTCCACGAGCTGGATTCAGGCTGTGTGTCTCCCTGCGCATCAGTCGCGCGACAAAGAATTGTCCGCGGGCCTGATCCGGTCGCCTGCCAGATGTACTGCCACTGCCGCCAGGCATAGGGCTGATCTTCCCCGATGAAGCGGGCTGGCTCCCAGGTCCTCCCTCCATCAACGGACAGCTCAACTTTCACAATCTTGCCCTCGCCGGTCCAGGCCACGCCTTGAATTGTGACCGGGCCTGGCACGAGCGACGCTCCGTCTTGCGGCTGCGCGATGAGGGATTTCACGATCATCGCTTCCACCGGCTTGAGATCGCTTGCTGCGATGGCTTCGCCCGGCATGACAGGTCTCGTTGGATGGCGATAGGCGATTTGCATATAGTAACCCTGGGCTTCGTCCTGGCTCACCGTGATGTCGGTGAGCCATTTGATGCAGGAGTCCGCCATCCAGCCCGGCGTGATCACTCGTAATGGCGCTCCATGCAAGATCGGCAAGGGGCGACCATTCATCTGATAGGCCAGGATCGTGTCTGGGTGCAGCGCTTTCTGAACCGGGATGCTGCGCACGAAGAGCGGAACCGTCGTCGCGACCGGCCGGTCCGCCCCCTGAAACTGCACATGCCGACTGTTCGTCTGCAGGCCCGCCTTCGTCAAGACATCCCGCAGCCGTACCCCGGTCCAGCGCGCATTGCCGACGGCACCTCGGTCCCACTGCACGCCCGGCGTCTTCGGCCGGTGAGAGGCGCGGCCATTCCCGCTGCATTGCACGACAGCCGTGAGGGTGACTTCTTGGAATTGTTTCAGCTCTTTGAGCGAGAACGTCAGCGGTCGGTCCACCAGACCTCCGACCCTCAGCCTCCAATTCAGCTCGGAGAGCAGTTCTGCCGGAGGCGGGCCGAAGTGACTCCGGACAAAGAAGCGGGAGTTCGGGGTAAGGTAGGAGGCGAACTCTTGCACCGGGGTTTCAGCATCCAACGGTCGCGCCACATGCACAATGAGGCGGTCGGCCTCATTCCTCGAAACATCGCCTTCCTCAGCCTGCACGCGTGGGATCACCTGGCCCAGCGCGAGTGTCACGCCCAGTCCCTGGATGACCTTCTCCAGGAAAGTCCGCCGCGACAGAGCCTGGGACGCCGGCTCTTCTTTCACGATGGCTTCTCCCCACGGTGATGGGGATTGAGTTCGATCGCCACGCCGGCGGGCACCGCGATGGATTGATGCACGGTGCAGCCATGGGCCACTTTGAGGAGTCGCTCGCTTTGTTCAGCCGTGACGCGATGCGGCAGGTGAATCGCAAGTGTGACCTGGCCCACCCGATGCGGCTGTTCCGCCATGGTCCATTCCGCCTCGACGCTCAACCCTTTGGTCGAGATCTGATGGCGATCACAATATTGGCCCACGAAATAACCCACACAACTGGCTATTGAACCGACGAAGAGTTCGACAGGACTCATGCCGGCATCCTGTCCCCCATCCTCGGACGGCTGATCGGTCACCACTCGGTGAGCACCACTGGTAATGTCGTAGCGAGTCCCGCCATGGTATGCGGCTGTGAGTTTCATATCGCCCTCTTCGCAGAGACCCTCGGTGAGTCGTCACGCACCGTTCTGGCCTCACATCTCGTATTCCCTCGCTCGTATCTCGCCAACGGTCTTCCCCCCCGCGATCAGCTCACTCTGTTTCAATAGGGTGCGTCCGCAGGCTTACCGCCCTTCGGCCAATCACGAATCTTGTCGGCAAAGTCAGGACGGGGCTGGCTGTTCACATAGGCTGCTACGTCGTATGCATCATCATCCGACAGGGTCCAACCCCAGGTACGCGGCATGTTCGATTTGATGAAGGCGGCGGCGACCGTCACCCGTGCCATGCCTGCGGCAATGTTATAGGACTGCGGTCCCCAGACCGGCGGCGCCGCCATCGTCCCCAGGCCGTCTGAGCCGTGACAGAAGGCACATTTGTTCGCAAATATTTTCTTCCCGTTGGCTGGATCGAGAGGGCGCCGTGAGTCAATGTGCTGGAGGCCCCGCCAGGGTAATGTCGCTCCTTGCGGCACTCCCTGCGAGAGCCAGGTGATATAGGCCACGATGGCCTGCAGCTTGGAACTGTCCGGCGGAAGCGCTCGTCCATTCAGGCTCCGCTCAAAACACTCGTTCACACGATCGGCCAGCGTGTTTACCCTCGCGTTGCGGGCGCGGTACTCGGGATAGACTGCGGCAAGACCGACGAATGAGGCAGCGTTCGGATTGAGCCCTGCGTCGAGATGACAGTTGGTGCAGTTGAGGCGATTGCCGACATAGGGTCGGCCATATTCCTGCGTATTGACGACGATCTCATAACCAAGCCTGATCTGTTCACCAAGTTGACTGCCTGGAATGGTTTCCAGGGAGGGCGGAGCGAATTCTATCGCGGCACTGCCGGTTTGGTCAGCGCCTCGAGGCTCCTCGGTCTTGACCTGAGCCGTCTCGCCTGAACAGCTCAAGAGCATGGCCATCCCAAGAATAGTCGACAACAGCCACATCATATTCTTCCCTTGTGCCAAGACCGTGCCACTAACCAGAACGACTGCCTATCGTTTTACCTGTCAAATCAAACGATTAGGCGTCAGATTCGGATCCTACTGGAGCTAAAGGCCACAGGGCCGATCTCGTGATTGTTGCGGAATGCCACAGGAGCCGGAAAGTGGCAAGGGGGACGAGGCGAGAGTAAAGCATTCCCTCTGGTTGCCCCTAGCCTCTGGCCACGGCCTCTCGCCCGAAGTTCGCGACTCACACAGCGCCTGAATAGCTCGGCTTAGTTGGGCTCGCTTGAGGCTCAGCATATAGGTCGTCACATCGTTGAGTTGCTTATCGTCCAGGGGGAATTTCGGCATGAAAGACCCAGGCGATACCGATTGAGGATCTCGAAAATGTTTCAGATGCCATTCACGGTCAGGCCTCGTGTCGCCGACATAGGACAAATCAGGCCCCACGGCGCCACCTTCCCCGTGAATGCGATGACAGCCGACACAGCCGAACTGATTATAGAGCGCGCGCCCGCGGACGAGAGCCTGATCCACGCGCGGCACAGCATAGAGATTCTTGAGCGAGATGCCCAGCAATGAAAAAACCACAAGGAGAAACAGCACCCCAGCGACCAATGCCGCGGGACGCTTGATCGGATTGCGCACCGGATTCCTATCGATGAAGGGCCAGAAGAACAGGCCGAGGATCACGACCATCGGCAGCACCCACGTCGCCAGCGGCTCCAACGGCCCATGCACGTACTTCAGCAACTCGTAATAGAAGAGGAAATACCATTCCGGCACCGGAACGAAACTGGTGTCGGATGGGTTCGCCTTGTCGGTCAAGGGAAAGGGCACCAGCAGTGCGAGGCTCGCCAGAATGGCAAACACCGCCAGCATGACGACGGCGTCCATATAGACCTGCCTCGGATAGAAGGTCTCACGGCCGAGTGACGCCCGCTCATCAGTCCAGGGCCCGGCCGGGCCCACGCGTCGCAGAATGAAGAGGTGAGCGGCGATCAAGGCGAGCAGGATCGCCGGCAGGAACAGGACATGGACGGCAAAAAACCGGGACAACGTGAGCGCCCCCAACACCTCCCCGCCCCGCATGACCTTCATCAAGAACTCTCCGACCAGCGGAACGGTGCCCACCATATTGAGCCCGATCTGGGTCGCCCAATAGGCCGTCTGATCCCACGGCAGCAGATAGCCGGTGAATGCAAATGCCATCACGATAAGAAAGAGCAGCACGCCGACCATCCACATCACTTCGCGGGGCGGCTTATACGCCCCGTACAAAAAGGTTTGCAGCATATGCAGCCCGATCGCGACCACCATCCCTGAAGCGCCCCAGTGGTGGAGCCCGCGCACGAAGGCGCCGAACGTGACTTGTTCCTCAATGAACTGAATACTGTCGTAGGCATGGTCCGGGGTCGGCGCATAATAGATCGCGAGGAACATGCCGGTGACGGCTTGGAGGAGGAAGAGAAAAAGCGTGGCCGAGCCGAACACATAGATCCAGCTGGCGCCACCGGGAATCGGCTCGTCGAGCAGGGTCCGTTCGACCGACTTGAGGTTCAAGCGGCGGTCAAGCCATGTATACAGGGTGCCGAGGTTCATTTTGGCTGGTCCTTCGACGCACACTCTTCGTTGTACAACTCGACCCGGTTCCGCCCCCTGCGCTTGGCGTGATACATGGCCTGATCCGCTCGTGTAATGAGCGTCTCGACCTGGTCAATGTCCGGAGATAACATCGCGACCCCGATGCTGACCGTCACCACGGTGACATACTGTTCCCACGCGAACGGATCCTGTGCGATTTTCAGCCTGATGCGCTCGGCAATCTGCAGAGCGCCGGCTTGATCGCACTCCACCAAACCGATCACAAACTCCTCCCCGCCGTAGCGGCCGATGATATCGGGAGGACGGATCATTCCCCTGGCCAACTGCACCACGTGGATCAGTACATGATCGCCGAACGCATGCCCATGCCGGTCATTGATCTCTTTGAAGTGGTCCACATCGAGAAACAGCAGTGCCAACCGGTGCCGGTAGCGCCGGCTCCTGTGAAATTCCAGGGCCAGCGCCTCCATGAGTGCCCGCCGATTGCTCACGGGCGTGAGAGGGTCCTGTCGCGACAGGCCTTCAAGCTGCAGATGGGCATCCTTCAGTTGACAGAGGCTGTCTTCCTGACGCTGCATCGTCGCATGGTAATACGTCTCCACGACAAAGATCTCGTCGAGCCTGAGCACTTTGTTCAGAGTGATGACCAATGATGACAGCCTGCGAGCATCCCCCGAATATCGATCCGCAAGCCGTAGCAGGATCAACTCGAAGAGCTTGTGGTACGCGCCCAAGTACCATTTCTGCTTGAGCCCGACTCGTTCGTGAGTGAGTCCGATCCGAAGACGTGCCTCCGCATACTCGACGTAATCGCCGAGTTGCCCGAGGCTGAGCAAGTACTGGCGCTGCGACACTTTGAGTCGCTCCACGAGCTTGGGGTCGGATAAGATCCCGCGCAATTCCTCGAATTGCAGTAAGTGGTCGTAGAATTCTCCGATCATCTCGTCGACGCGGGAAGAGATCACTTCGCGGATCTCGACGAGATTCCGCCCGTCTTGCTCACCAAAGGAGAGAAATGCCAGCCTGGTCTGCAGCTCCTCCGCTGTGATCTGCAGTTGATCGCACAGACTTCTCGTCGCCTGCGTGCCGGGTGGTTCAGCCATACAGCCTTTCACCGGAGAGGCCTCTATTACAGCTCAATTGGCACCTTCTGTCCGGACTTGAACTCTTTGTACATGACGAGCAGCCGTCCTTCTTCGATTTTTGTCGGCAAGCGGTCCAGGGCACGGGGAGCAGGACCAGCCAACACCTCTCCTGTCACATCGTAGACGCTTCCATGGCAGGGGCACTTGAACCGACGGTCCGTCGTATCCCAGTGGTAGCCGCACCCCAGATGCGTGCACAGAGGTGCGAACACGGTGACGGCTCCGTCCGGCTGTTTGACTGCCCAGACTGCCTTCTGGGTCTTGGCCTCTATGTACCCGTCCCTGACGATCGTCACATATTCGAGCTGTGCCGGTTCTCCCACCGACAAGGTATCGAGCCTGACCGACCTCAACCCACGATTGGGCCCGGCGCCTCAGAGCAGGTGAGATCACATACCCGGCCAATGGAATTGCGAGCCCAAGCCCGATCAGGCCTGCCGCCGCCCTCGTCACCCAGCGAAAAAACGAACGTCTCGAACCGACAGGAGTGTGGACCGCCCCCTCTTCAGAAACCTGCCGGTTGCTCGACTCACAATATTCCTCCATTGATCTTCCAGAGATTGTGGCCGATGAGGATCACCGCGACCGCCCCTACTGGGCGCAGCGTACGAAGATCTCCTCGCAATGGTCCTCGGCCCCTATCCATTTTGGCACCGACTCATATCGCACATCAGCCACTCGATCATCCTTGAGAATGACGGTTGCCCGACAACTATGCGGCACGTCTCGCGCACCGCTCGATTTCGCACTAGGGACAGAGAGTTCGACGAGCTCGGCATCATGCTGATAGACCATCGCTGTCAGACCCTCTGACGTGCTCTCTCTTTGCGGCGCACCGGCACAGGCGAGAATGTCCTGCTTCGTCTTGCCCTTTAAGACATCCGCCATCTTCACGGCGGATGATCGATCCGCCGGACCACCGGCACAGGCAGAGAGCAACAGTCCCGTCAGAGCCAGCAGCCCCATCCTCGTGAGTTGGAGAAGCCCGATACATGACGGGACAGATTGCCTGTTCATGCCGGCTTTTCCAGCTTCACAATGCCCAGCGCTTTCAGAATCGCTTTCTCGTAGTACGGCTCACTGACACCGCGTTTCATCTTATGGAGGAAGTATTTCTCCAGCCCGATCTTCGCCAGGTGGACCCACTTGCCCTTCTTCGCCCAGGTCACATTTCTCGGCGCCATCTGCGGCAACGCCACGAACGCGACGCCCGTGTCCCCCATATCGGCCAGGCAGATGGCGTTCCACGTCGCCGTATCGCGCTTGGGATCGTTCTCGATATCGGCCTTGATGTTGTGGACCGCGGCGGAGACCATCGATTCGATCATGTAGCCGGTCTTGGGTGCGCCGGTCGGGATGGGGGTCACTTCGACCGGTGGAATCGCCACGCAGACACCGACCGAATAAATATTCTTGTACTTGGGATTGGCCTGATAGGCATCGATGTTCACGAACCCTTTGGGATTGCAGAGCCCCGGCGTACCTGCCACCGCATCCACCCCGGCGAACGGCGGGATGAACATGGAATACCGGAAAGGGATTTCCTGCCCGTCTTCCAGCAGCACCTTGCCCGGCTGAATCTCTTTGATCGCACTGTTCGGGATCGGCTTGATGGAATGTTCGGCGAACTCGTCCTCCATGAGGCGGCGCGAGGCCCCCACTCCGGCCAATCCCATATGACCGACATAGGGTTCCGGCGTAACGAAATAGATGGGCACTTTCTTCCGCAGCTTCTTTTTCCGGAGGTCTGTGTCCAGGATGAACGCCATCTCATAGGCAGGTCCGAAACAGGAGGCGCCTTGAGCCGCCCCGACGACGATAGGACCGGGATTTTTGAGAAACGCCTGGTACGAGCCCCATGCCTGCTCGGCATGGTCCACATTGCAGATGGATTGGGTATAGCCGCTGGGGCCCAGTCCTGGGACAGCGCCGAAATTCAGCTTGGGTCCCGTCGCGATGATCAGATAGTCGTAGGGCACCTCACCTTTGGCGGTGACCACTCGATTCTGCTCCGGCTCGATCCGGTCCGCCGTGGCATGGACAAACTCGATCCCTTTCTTGTCCAAGACAGGCCCGAGTCTGAAAACTGATGTCTTTCCTGGTCCGCCATCCGACTGCGACCCAGGGATTCGACGGCACGAAATGAAAGGACTCGACATTGGAGATGACCGTGACCTTGTGTTTCTTCGCGAGAAGCGCCCGCGCCTCATAGGCCGCGGGCAATCCACCGATCGACGCACCGATAATCACCACTCGTGCCATTGTTCCCCTCCTATGACGTTGGGCGCGAATCGTTGTTCGCAAGACTCGCATTTCAAAGTTTTTCCCGGTTTTTCGCTTCACTTTTTACTGCTTATCTTTCTCCGTCGGACAGGTATTGATTCCCAGTAAGGTCCAGGCCGGGCAGAAGCCGATCGCGCCCGTGACCAACGCGATCGTCCCGAGCACCAACACAATACCGGTTCCTACCGGGGGCAACCCGGCAAAGGCTCCGATCCCGAGCAACGCAATTCCTACGACGATCCGGATCGGCCGTTCAACTCCCCCTACATTGCATGTCATAACTGCACCTCCTTGTTAGAAGACGCGAGGCGTGAAAGGTTACACGTAACAGGATAGACATTGGTCTCGCCTTATGTGAGCCCACGAGTCGGGAAGGATTCGTGGTTTTTCGTCGCGCTTCTCCCGTTTCACGTTCAACGGAAAATCGATACAAATCATGGCACGTCGTGCAGCGGGCCGTCATGCTGGAGAGGCGCTGGAGAATCTGTTGTTGGGTCTCTTTCTGGACAACCGCATCCGCCAGGGCATCCATATCTTTATGAATCGACATGCCCATTTGCTTGAACGGAAGCGGCAACTTCGCCATGAGAGCCGGGTTCACGTCCGCAGCCATGTCCATTCCGGCCGAGCGGGCCGCCTGTTCAACCTGCGTTCGATCCGCCTCCTGATCCTGGCCGGCCAAGCCTGTGACCACGCCATGGACCGCCTTCAGGAGCATCCGCATCTCGCCCAGGATCAGGTCTCGCTCCGCCGGTGCTAATAAAACTTGCATCCGTCCATCAGTGCCCGGCGTCGTCCACCCCCGTACGAAGAACCATCCAGCAACCACCATCGTCACGATCCACAGCCCCAACGTGATCCAGCAGAGCTTCGATCTCATCGGAGGCCGCTTCCCATGCCGTCAGCTCCTTCGGGAGTCAGAGTTCGAACATAGGCGAGCGCATCCCAAATCTCGTCGTCCGAGAGTGATTCCCTCCAGGCTCCCATCGCAGTATTCGGCTTGCCGTCATGCACGCTCTTAAACAACCTCGCATCCAGCTTCCCTTGAACCGCCGGGGACGTGAGGTCAGCGACCGGAGGAGTAAACTTCATCTGCCCCTCTCCCTTCCCATCGATCCCATGGCATCGGGCGCAGACCGTCGAAAAGATGACTCTGCCGCTGAGCACATCACGTTCCGGCTGTGACACGTTCAATTCCTTTAGGCTTGCGCCCCCGGCAAAGGCCAACAGCGTGAACCCGACAAGAACAACTTTCATCGCGTCGCCTCCATAGGAGCCTAACCTGCCTTCTCATCTATTGAGTGTCCTTGCGAGTGAGATGCCAGCCAGGCGTGGAAATGTGCGCAGCTAAACCTCCGCACAAACAATGTGTTAGGAGAGAGGGTCAGGAAGCGACGCTGACAGATCGCCGCAAGTGGCGAGAAAGACCCCGCCGGGAATCTGGTCACTGTCGCAAGACGCCACAGAGAGGAGAAATTACCGGATGGTCGGTTCCAAGCTCACTCTGGCCTTCATGGAGTTGGAAATCAGACAGTTCGCCTCGGCTTTCTCGATCAGCTCCTTGGCTTTGGTCGCATCGCCGTTTGCCGGGAGCGTGATGGTCGGCTTCAAGGTGATGGCAGTGAACTGGAACTTCCCATCGACCAATTCCAACCGTCCTTCGGCCACACTCTCGTATGAGGTAAAGGCCAGACCAGCTCGCTCCGCCACCGCCAGGAACGTCGTCATCACGCAGGTATTGACGGACGCGACGAATAAATCCTCCGGCGACCAGATGCCTTCGTGGCCCTTGAACTCCGGCGGCGTCGCAACCTGGATATCCGGTTTACCGGCACAGGAGATGACTCCCTTGCGTTGCTCCGTCCATTTGACCGATGTGTGATAGGTGTAGACCTTGCTGCGGACTTCCATTCTGCACCTCCTCTCCTCATCCCCGAAACGCTTCCTCATGTGATTCCGAGCGCCTTGAGATGTTCCGAAAGACGAAGATTTTCGCTGTAATCGACCGGGCAATCGATCACGGCAGGCTTACCGCACAATAGCGCGGCATTCAGCACCGGCCCCAATTCAGACGGTCCCTCGACGCGGTAACCGGCCGCGCCAAAACTCTGCGCCAGGGCGACGAAGTCAGGGTTACCGAACTCAACACCGGAGGTCCTCCCGAACTTCATCTGCTGTTTCCATCGGATGACCCCGTAGCCGTTGTCCCGCCAGATCAGCACGACGAGTGGAAGGTGCAGCCGCACGGCGGTCTCCAGTTCCTGGACATTCATCAGAAACCCGCCATCCCCGGTCACGGCCACGACGCGCCGCGCGGGAAACAGGAGCTTGGCCGCAACCGCCCCGGGCAGCGCCATGCCCATCGCCGCGAATCCGTTCGAAATGATGCACCGTGTTCGGCACCTCGCAGGGAAACATCCGGGCCATCCATAACTTATGCGCCCCCACGTCGCAGATAACCAGATCGTCCGGTGCCAGCGCCTGTCGCAGATCGCGAACGATCTGCTGGGGTCGCAGGGGCCATCCGGGTGGCTGCGCCCACTCCCTTTCGTATGCCGTCTGCACCAGCCGGCGGCTCTCTTCGGCCCAGGCGAGATCGAACGAAGCAAGATGCTCGCCGATCTGATCGAGAGACAAGGCGATATCTCCCAATACGCCGACATCCACAATATAATGCGCATCCACTTCGGCCGGCGACACATCCACATGCACGATATGCTTGTCGCGGTTCGGATTCCACAAGCAGGGGGCGTACTCCACAAAATCATACCCCACTGCCACAACGGCATCGCTCTGCTCGATCACCACAGCAGGATGATCCCGCATCTGCAATCCAATCGTATAGAGAGACAATGGATCGCTGTCCGGGACGACACCCTTGCTCATGAACGTGTGGACCACCGGCACGTTCACCTGCCGGGCGAACCGCCGGACCGCATCATGCGCCTGGCCCCGGATCACCCCGTTGCCGACCAAGAGGATCGGCCGTCGTGCCTTAGCCAAGACCTCGATGGCCCGGTTCACTTGGCGCGTCAGCGGCTCCGGCAAGAACGGCGCCTGCACGCGCAACGGCCCATCCACCTCACGATCACTTACCGTTTCCGCCGAGACGTCCTCCGGCAGCTCCAGATGAGTCGAGCCGGGCTTTTCGGTCTGCGCAACCTTGAACGCTTTGCGCACCGTCTCGGCAATAGTCCGGGGGTGAAAGATCTCGGCGTTCCATTTCGTGACCGGCTTGAACATGGATAAGACGTCGATGAACTGATGCGATTCTTTGTGCATCCGATCCAGCGAGGCTTGTCCCGTGATCGCGACCAGCGGGGCGCGATCCAGATACGCGTCTGCCACGCCGGTGAGCAAATTGGTTGCACCAGGCCCCAAGGTGGAGAGACAGACCCCGGCCTTTCCTGTCAGCCGCCCATGGACATCGGCCATGAAGGCAGCGCCTTGTTCGTGTCGGGCAGCAACGAATTGGATCTGCGAATCCACGAGCGAGTTCAAAAGGTCCAGCGTCTCCTCTCCGGGCACGCCGAAGATCCATTGCACTCCCTCATTTTCCAAACAGCGCAGCAGCAGCTCCGACCCTTTCATGATAATCCCCTCGGTCCATTCCGGCTTGGTGGCCGATCGCTACTCCTACTCCGCACTGTCACTACGGCCTGATATAGGCCCATCCCTGCTCTTGCAATTCCATCAGGCGGACCATGGCCGGCATCGTGCGATTCACCAGATCGATCAAATCGGCCCGCGTGAGACCCTGAGCCTTCATCGTATTCGAACAGGCGGTGTACTCGACCCCATACGAAGTCTTCAGCCTCGCCAGCTCTTCGGCTAGCTTCGTATCCTGTTTGGTGAACAGCGACAGTCCGGCTCCATGAGCGACGAGTTCAACCTGTACTCCTTCAGCTCCCATGGCTTCATAGAGATTCTTGATGTTGTTCAGCGTTCCCTTCTGCACCTTCTCCTCTCCGGAATTCAGGTGCATGACCACGCGATGGATCTTGCTCCCGGCCGCCGGCCCTTCTGCGCTCTGCACCTGTCCCACGCCAAAGACGAGACAGGCGATCGTCACCAATCCGACGAGACCCTTGGCAGTTGCGAATCGAGACATGATTATCGCTCCTTAAAAGACAGGATCAGTTCACTGCCGTCGGCTCGCTCGCCGCTTCGGGAGCAGTCTGTTTCTCGCCATCCCCCTCAGGTGGCCCGGGAGGACGCGACGATTTCATCAGACTGACGTACAGAACCGGGATCACGACCAGCGTAAGCAGGGTCGACGCACCGACTCCGAACAACAGCGACACCGCGAGCCCCTGGAAGATCGGGTCGAGAATGATGACGAAGGCCCCGACCATCAGCGCCGCCGCGGTCAGGAGAATCGGGCGCGTGCGAATGGCCCCGGCCCGGATCACCGCCTCCTGCAACGGCCAGCCCTCGCGTCGTTGCAACTCGATGAAGTCCACCAGCAGAATCGAATTGCGCACGATAATGCCCGCCAAGGCAATGAACCCGATCATCGACGTGGCGGTAAAATACGAGCCCGTGACCCAATGCCCCGGCACGATTCCGATCAACGTCAGTGGAATGGGCGCCATGATGATGAGCGGCGTGAGAAACGACTGGAACTCGCCGACGATCAAGAGATAGATCAGCAACATGGCCATGGCAAAGGCGATCCCCATGTCCCGGAAGGTCTCATAGGTGATGTGCCATTCCCCGTCCCACTTCACCGCCAAGCGGCTCTCGGACCAGGGCGCCCTCGCGTAGTGCTGTTCGATCTCATAGCCTTCCGGCGGTCGATAAGCCTTCAGCCGATCACCGATACCGAGCACCCCGTACACGGGACTCTCCGCTTTCTCCGCACCGGGCCCGCCGACATCGCCGACGACATAGACCACAGGCTTCTGGTTCTTGTGGTAAATGGCTTTCTCTTCGATCGTCTGTTCCAACCGTAAGAGTTCCGACAGCTGCACCATTTCACCGGTCGGCCGCCGCACGGCAATTTCGCCGAAATGCTCCAATCCGGTCCGTTCCGCCTGCGGCAGCCGCAAGACGATCTGGACCGGACTTTTCTCCTTGGGAATATGCACCAGGCCGATCTTGTCCCCGCCAAGCGCCATGCGCAACGTCCTGACGATATCGTCCGACGGAACCCCCGCCAGCGCCGCCTTCGCATGATCGACGGTAAAGACATACTTGATCTGATCATGCTCCATGTAATCGTCCACATCCACCACCCCAGGGGTGGCCTCGAACATGGCCCGGAGCTCCTTGGCCACGGCCCGTTGCCGGTCGTAGTCCGGCCCATAGACTTCCGCCACCAGCACCGATTGCACGGGAGGTCCCGGCGGAACCTCCACCACCTTCACGTTCGCCCCAAACTGGCGACCGATCTCCTGCACGGCCGGCCGCACCAGCCTGGCGATCTCATGACTCTGCGCCGACCGCTGATCCTTCGCCACCAGGTTGACCTGAATATCGGCTTGATGGCTCCCCTCGCGGAGGAAGTAATGTCGTACCAGACCGTTAAAATTGAAGGGCGAGGCCGTCCCGACATAGGCCTGGTAGTCTCGGACCTCTGGAATCGTGCGCACATGCTGGGTCACGGCCTTCGTCACCCGCGCCGTTTCTTCCAACGTCGTACCTTCCGGCATGTCGACGACTAACTGCAATTCACTCTTGTTGTCGAACGGCAGCATTTTGACCGTCACGCTCCTCGTATAGAACAGCGCCACCGACGCGAACAGCAGCAGCACTACCCCGCCGAGGAACGTATAGGCCAGCCAGGGATGCCTGAGCAGCGGGGTGAGTACCCGTTGATAGAACCGGTACGTCCAGCCGCCTGTCGCATCGTCATGCTCCGCGCCCTTCATCACCACACCTTCGCGGTAGCAGGTCTGGCAGAACCAGGGAATGACGACGAAGGCAACCAGCAATGAAAAGAACATGGCAATCGAGGCATTCACTGGTATCGGCCGCATATAGGGCCCCATCAGGCCTGAGATAAAGGCCATCGGCAGTAGGGCCGCGATCACGGTGAAAGTCGCCAGGATCGTGGGATTCCCCACTTCGTCCACGGCATAAATGGAGGCCTCGCGGTGGGGACGACGACGCAGGGTGAGGTGTCGGTAGGTGTTCTCCACCACGACGATGGCGTCATCGACCAAGATACCGATCGAAAAAATCAGGGCGAAGAGCGTGACCCGGTTGATGGTGTAGCCGATCAGCATGGAGGTAAAGAGCGTGAGGGAGAGCGTCACGGGAATCGCCAGCGACACGACCATCGCCGGCCGCACGCCCAGGGTCAGCCCGAGAAACAGCACCACCGCCGCTACCGCGATCAGCAGATGCCAGAGCAGTTCGTTCGCCTTTTCATCGGCCGTCTCGCCGTAATCGCGCGTAATCGACACGCGCACATCTGTCGGAATGATCGTGCCTTTCATCTCATCGACGGTACGGAGCACCTCGCGGGTGACGGTGACGGCATTCAAGCCTCGCTGCTTGGCGACCGCCACGGTCACGGCAGGAGACTCGTGAGGCGTATCTCGTGAAGCGTCGTTCGTGCGGCCCGCTTCACGTTTGACGTATGACGTTTCACGAGCGCCTCCGGCGCCTAAACCGAACCAGACGTATCGCATGACGTCGGAAGGGCCATCGATCACGTCCGCAACCTGACGGAGATAGATCGGCCTGCCATCACGGACGCCGACGACCAGAGCTTCAAGATCTTCGCGAGAGCGAATGAAGCGGCCTGTCTCCAGCACGTACTCGTGGTTCTGACTTTGAAAGCGACCGGCCGGCAGCGCCAGATTCTCGCCCCTGATCACTCCGGCCATATCGAGGGGCGTCACCCCGTAGGCACGCATACGAGCCGGGTCAATCTGAATACGCAGTTCACGAGGACGCCCGCCGACAAAGAATCCTCCAGCCGTCCCCGGCACCTTCTTCACGTTTTCAAGCACATGTTCCGCCAGTTGGTGAAGCTGGGCATCGCCGTAGCGGTCGCTGGAGAGCGTCACTGTGACGATGGGAACATCGTTAATGTCCCGCGGCTTTACAAGGAAAGTTCCGGCGCCCGGCGGGAACAAATCCTGGTTGGACATGAGCTTGTCGTACAGATCGACGAGGCTCTGCTCCATCGGTTCACCGACATAGAACCGCACGATGATCAGGACACCACTGGGTCGGGAGATCGAATAGACGTATTCGACCCCTCGAATCTCGGAGATCTTGCGCTCGAAGGGTTTGGTGAGTTGTTCTTCGACGATCTTCGCGGAGGCACCGGGGAACGACAGGAAGACATCGGCCATTGGCACGACGATTTGCGGCTCTTCTTCTCGCGGCGTGACGACGACGGCGAACAACCCGAGCAACAGCGCCCCCAACAGGATGAGGGGGGTGAGCTTGCTCCCGATGAACAGACCGGCAAGACGACCTGAGAGACCGACGTGAGTCGACATGAGGTAATTCGTGAAGCGTGAACTATGACGAGGGAAGCAGTCTTCCTGTCGTCCTATCTCTTCTCACCCGCAAGCGGCGAAGCGCGTTACCGTGTCACGTCTTCGATCCGACCCCCCTCGATGCCTGTACTGGCGTCCACGAGCAGCCGTTCTCCGACTGTCAGTCCGGACAGGATCTCGATCGACTCACCCACCGTACGGCCCAGCTTGACCCAGCGAAGGCGGGCCAACGAATCTGGGCCGACGACATACAACCCCGTGAGCTCGCCTCGCTCAATCACGGCAGTGCGCGGCACGACCAGCGTCTGACCGGTTCCCTTATCCACCAACATGCGCCCGAACATCCCGGTTTTGAGCCCGGGCGTCGGCGGCAGTTCCACTTTGACCAAGAACGTATGGGTCGCGGGGTCTCCTGTTGGAAGGATTTGCGCCACAATGCCGGACAGAGTCTTGGGACCGAGCGCATCAATCATCACCGGGATCGTCGCGCCACGCGAGAGCGCTTGGAGGTCTCCTTCCGCTACAGTCGCTTCCAGGCGTAATCGTTGCGGGTCTTCCATTTTGAGGAGCGGCTGTCCCGGGGATGCAATCTCGCCGACCTCGATCTTCTTTTCCGTGATGACCCCGTCGAACGGCGCCGTGACGATGGTATAGCTCACCTTCGTGAGGGCGGCCCGTCGACTAGCCTCGGCCACTTTGAACGTTCGGTCGGCATTCTCCTTCTCCTGCTTCGACACCGCATCCTCACCATACAGTTGCTTCATTCGAGCGAGATGCGCGCGGGCATTCTCGGACTCTGCTTGCGCCCGGGCGAGCTCCTCCCGAAGATCACGGCTGTCCAGGACCACCAGCGTCTGGCCCTTCTTCACGACAGTCCCCTCCCGAACCAACAACTCCTCCACCGTGGATTGGATTTGGCTCGACAACGTCGCCTGCGCCACAGCTGTGATCTGCCCCGTCACTTCGACGCGAAGCGGAACTTGAACCATCTGCACCTGTGTCACCACAGCCTGGATCGACGCAGTGGCTGAGGGAGTCCCTGTCGGTTGAACCGGCTCCTCCCGGGAGTTGCAGGCCGCGAGAAAAGCCCCCATCGCCACGGCGAGGACAAGCCGGCGCATGAATAGATTCTCACCCTGCGTAGTCACGACATTCATTGGCCACGATCCGTTCTCTCACAGTGCACGACTTACTCCTGCACGCCAAGCCGGCGCAAGAAGGCCATCATCGGACACCAGCCGGTGAAGGCGGACTGGATCTGATTCACTGCCACAAATACCGCGAAAAAATTCCAATAGGGATGGACGGTGGCCCCGAGGACAATCGCCAGCAGGACAAAAAATCCGGCAATCAGCCGCAACCATTCATTGAGCTTCATCGAATCACCTCCTGGTTTACTCTACTCTGTATGATCGACGGGAGCAGGAAAGGATTCACTGGTCGCTCAGCCCCTGTTCTGATAGTCATCTCCTCAACCAAACGTCAGCAATATCAAAAGGCTACCGTGGCTCGCCGTCGTTCCTCAGGCTGCGAAGATAGGCGACTACATCCTCGATGTCCTGATCGGACAGGACGTTCTCCCATGTTCCCATCGCGGTATTGGTCCGCCCCTTATGCACCGTGCGAATAAGCTGGGGAGCGAGTTGCGTATACACCTTCGCCGACGTGAGATCCGCAACCGGCGGATTGAACGTCGTATAGCCATCGCCCTTTCCGGTCGGCCCATGACAGGCGGCACAATGTTTTTGAAAGGTCACCTGGCCTGGGTTGGGAGCGTCAGCCACTCTTGGGGCCTCAGCCACCTGTGGAACCCGGATGACAACCCGCCCATAAACCGGCACCAAGACATAGGGTCATGAGAACTATGTGCGTCTTCATCGTGATCCTCCCCTGTATCATCACAGATCAGCAGACCATCGAAGGGCAGTAGCAACGCCGGCCCTCGTCAATAGAGGACACGCCGGTAAAAGACTTTCTTCGCCACCTCAGCCGCAATGACATACCCGACGACGATGCAGAGCAAGGCCGCCAGGAACACCGGCGGCAAGGGCACGAAGCCCAGCGGCCCGCGCAGCGGCGTATAGGGTAACAGCAGCGTCAGGCCTACCACCGCGAGCGTCGCAACCAGCAGGCCACGGCTCGGTCGGCTGCGAGTGAACGGCCGACGACTCCGAACGACCAGGACGATGACCGAGGCGGAGATCACCGACTCCACAAACCACCCGGTTCTGAATTCCTCGACTCCGGCGTGGAGGAACAAGAGCAGCACGCCGAACGTCAGATAATCGAAGATGGAACTCACCAAACCGAACGTGAGCATGAACTTCCTGATGAAGGCGATATTCCACCGCCTGGGCCGATCGATCAACTCCTCATCCACGCGATCACCGGCGATGGTCATTTCGGGAATGTCGGTCAGAAGATTGGTCAATAATATCTGCTTGGGCAGCAGGGGCAGAAAGGACAGAAAAAGCGACGCCCCTGCCATGCTGAACATGTTGCCGAAGTTCGCGCTGGTCGCCATAAAGACATACTTCAACGTGTTGGCGAACGTCCTCCTCCCTTCCTGCACGCCTTCCACAAGAATGCCAAGATCCTTTTCCAGCAACACGATATCCGCCGCCTCTTTCGCCACGTCCACCGCACTCTCGACGGACACGCCAACGTCCGCCGCGTGCAATGCCGAGGCATCATTGATGCCGTCGCCCCCATAGCCTACGACGTGGCCTGCCTTTTTCAGCGCCAGGATGATCCGTTCCTTCTGATTCGGCTCGACCTCGGCATACACATGGATGTCATTCACTCGCGACACCAGCGCTTCATCGCTCATCTGCCGTAAATCATCGCCGGTCAACAAGTGTCCATTCGACAAGCCTATTGCCTGTCCGACATGAGCCGCGACGAGACGATTGTCGCCGGTCACGATCTTCAAGGTGACGCCCAGACCCTTGAGGCGGACGATCGTCATCCAGGACGTCGGTCCTTGATGGGATCTTCGAACACCAGGAACCCCAAGAAGGTCATGTCCGCCTCATCGTCTTTGGTTATGCCCTCTCGCGCGCCCATCTCGCGAGAGGCAAGCCCGAGCACCCGCCATCCCTGGCCAGACCACTGCGCCATCTGCAACAAGATTGCATCCCGCACGACAGCCAACTCAACCAAGGTGCCGTCTGCAGTTCTCGGCAGTTGAACAGACCGCCAATACATTCGCCAGGGCCCCCTTGGTCACCAAGAGATGGGCGGTCGGCGTCGCGACTAACACCGACAACCGTTTGCGGACGAAATCGTAAGGCTCTTCATCTAATTTCCGATAGGGGGACAGATCAAACGAGCGAGCGGTACGGATGGCTTCGTCGATCGGGTTATGAAACCCGGTTTCAAAACTCGCATTGAGCGCGCCGTGCAAGAGCACCCGTTCGCTCGGATTCCCTGCGATATCGCAGGCGGCCTTCAGCCGGACAAGCCCTTCGGTCAGAGTCCCTGTCTTGTCCGAGCAGAAGACGGTCATGCTCCCGAAGTTTTCGATCGAGGCCAATCGCTTCACAATCACTTTCTGCCGGGCCATGCGCTTGGCCCCATGGGCCAAATTGATGCTGATGATCGCCGGCAGCAGCTGCGGGGTGAGGCCGACCGCGAGGGCGAGGGAGAACAGAAAGGCTTCGAGCACGGGTCTGGCCAGATACACGTTGACCGCAAAGATGGCGACGACCAACACGACGGTCACTTCCAAGAGCAGATACCCGAATTGTCTGATGCCTCGCTCGAACTCCGTCTCGGGCGGCCTGAGTCGTAATCGGCCCGAGACCTTTCCGAATTCTGTGTCCGACCCAATGTGCACCACGACCGCCGTACTGTTTCCACTAATGACATGGGTCCCGAGAAAGAGACTATTCGTTCGTCGACCCAAGCGGAACGTCGGCCGGCAGGACGCCGCAGACTTTCTCGACCGGATAGGTCTCGCCTGTGAGCGTCGCCTCATCCACGAATAGATCTTTGGATTCAAGCAGGAGACAATCGCCGGGAACCGTGTCGCCCGCCCTGAGCAGAACGACATCGCCCGGCACGACCTCCTCAACCGGCACAGCGACCTGACTTCCGTCGCGCCAGACATCGGCTTTGATCTGTACGATCGCGAGCAGGCTGGCCACCGCTTGGTTTGCGCTCCGTTCCTGCCAGAACCCGAGCAGGCCGCTGGCGAGCACGATCATGAGAATGATCGCCGTGTCGGTCCGATCCGCCAGGAAGAAGGCCAGCCCAGCGGCGACCAGGAGGATGAGGATGATCGGACTGGTGAATTGCCGAAACAGCAGCTCGTAAGTGGACAGCCGGCTTTTCGGCTTCAAGAGAAGATGCGCATCGCGCAGATGGCGTCGTCGCGCCTCATCGCTGGCGAGTCCCTGCGAGACCGTCTCGAGCTGCTGAAGGACTTGGGCCGTTGGGCTACTCCAAAAACTCCACGTATCAGACATCGTAAGAGAAATCCTCTCGGGTCAATCTATGGCTCAGGGATTCAGCAACTTTGTCACGCTCCACACAAGCAGCAACGCGTACACGATTCCGAAAAACCAGGGAAAGCTGATCGCGCGATGGGCCCACCACTGACGGTGCTGGCGGAAAGCCCAGTTCGGCTCAAACACCGGGGGCTCGTTCCGTCGATCCTCGATCGGCTGCCGGAACTCATGGAGCCGGCGGAGACTTGTCATCAGCTGCTCTCTATGCCACTCAGGATCTTGCTCGATTCCCCTCAATCGCCACTCCCAGAGGGCATTCTGACCTGACAAACGACCGAGGACGATCGCCATTTGGAAGCACAGGAGAATCCCAAACACGCAGAGAAGCGCAATCAGCACCGTGAAGGACAACGCCAGTGACGCTTGCGACACGATCAGCCCGATCACCGCGACAAAAATGGAGTTGGCCGTGAGGTAGTCGGAAAGCATCGTGTGATAGTCCCGTACCCCGGAGGTCCAGAGGGTGAGGAGATGCTCGTACGTTGAGTCGAGTCGGCTTTGCCTGGTTCCATCATGGGCCTTCCGTTACAGCAGGATGCTGAAAAAGTCCGCCAGCGTTATCGGAAGGCCTAAGGTTGAGGTCAAGGCTAGATGAAGAAAATCAGGTCTTCGCTCAACCTTAGCCTCGACCTCAGCCTACACCAGAACTGCGGCCTTGCTTGGGACAAGACGAACTCACCCTTTCCCCCTCCATCGCCAGTTGCGGATCTCCGGCCGATCATCTCCATGCCCCGAGATGTATTGCTTATGCTCAATGAGTTTCTCGCCGAGAGTTTGCTTGGCATAAGCGCGCGGGCCCCCAACTCGTGCTGACGATCGATCACATCACCGTAATGTCGAACGGCGTGGTGGTCGTACCTTCCTCCTTCACGTTACTGCCCCTGCTCCTTGGCCAGCAGCTCAAGGACGGAACGTGCGATCTGACTCTCTTCATTGGTGTGGATGACGCGCACAGTCACGCCACTGTCCTCTTTCGAAATGACTGAGGCGCCCGCTGTGTTGGGAGCCTCATCCAATGCGACGCCAAGGAATCCCAGTCCCTCGCAGATGCGCGATCGGATGACCGCCGAGTTCTCACCGATACCGCCGCTGAAGACGAGTGTGTCCAGTCCGCCCAAGGCGGCGGCAAATGAGCCGATCCACTTCCTGGCCTGGTAGCAGAAGAGTGCCACGGCTTCAGCCGCACGTAGATCGTGGCTTTCGCTGGCCAAGAGATCGCGCAGATCGGAACTGGTCTCCGACACCCCGAGCAATCCCGATTGCTGATTGACCATCGCATGAAACTGCTCCACGGTCATGCCTTCCGTTCTCGACAAATAGGACACGAGGCCGGGATCGAGATCGCCTGAACGAGTGCTCATCGGAAACCCGGCGGTGGGCGTAAACCCCATGCTCGTATCCATGCTCGTGCCCCCGCGCACCGCCGCCATGCTCGCCCCATTTCCCAGATGAGCCAGAATGACACGGCCCTGCGCCTCATGAGGCGCAATACGCCGGAGTTCCTCCATCAAGTAGGCATAGGAAAGGCCATGAAACCCATAACGCTGCACACCGGCGGCGTCATACCGTCTGGGGATCGGCAAGAGTCGTGCGACGCGCGGCATGTTTCGGTGAAAGGCGGTGTCGAAGCAGGCGACTTGCGGGAGCGTCGGATACCGCTGGCCAAACGTCCCGATCAGCTCGATCTCGGCAGGCAGATGTTCCGGATCATAAGGACTCAGCCGGCGCAGCTCATCCATGACTTCCGGAGTGAGGCGCTGCGGCTCGCTAAAACGATGGCCTCCATGCACCACGCGATGCCCGATGGCCACAAGGTCCCTGATCTTAACCTCTTGTTCCAACCAGGCGATAAGCGGATCAACCGAGTCCTTGTGATGCGCGGCCTGGATCGTCCTGCACTCGCTGGTTCCGCTTGCCACGTCCGTGAGGGTCAGCGTCCCCTCCGGAAACCCGATTCGATCGACCAGGCAGGACACAACACGAGTGAGAGGAGGGCCCACTCGGAAGAGCGAACACTTGAGGCTCGATGACCCTCCATTGACGGTCAGGATGAAGCCATGAGAATGAGGTCCGGAATCGCGCAGGCTCACAGTACCCCTCGAATCAATAGATGTGCGTGCCTCACGCCAGCCCCGGACTCTGCTGCACAGGCGCTTGCCCCAATCGATAGGCATCGTGGAGGTATTGTGCGACCATGCGCTGCGAGTTGAAAAACGCCCCGTTCAATGCAATCGCGTGCCGCATGATCTCGATAAACCGTTCATGCTCCTTATAAAAACAAGGCAAGACCTTCTCTTCCAGTTTTCTATAGAGTTCCTCTGCGTGACAGCCATCCATCCCGGTCTGAGGCTCCAGGCAGGCCTCCACCCGATCGCCGATCGACCAGCCGGTCACCCCTTCAAGGTGGCCTTCGATCCACCAACCGTCCAGCACGCTCAGGCTGGGAACCCCGTTCATCGCCGCCTTCATCCCGCTCGTCCCTGATGCCTCCATCGGCGGCAGCGGCGTATTGAGCCATACATCCACACCGGCACAGAGCAGCTTGGCCACATCCATATCGTAATTACTCAGGTACGACACCGGGATCACACCCTGCAACTCATCGCGCATCTCATGGATGTGTACGATCAGATCCTTGCCATCCCGGTCACGCGGATGCGCCTTGCCGGCAAAGACGATCTGAATCGGCCCCGCCGCTCGGACAATCTTCTTGAGCCGGTCGAGATCCTGAAAGATCAAACCGGCACGTTTGTAGGCCGCAAACCGACGGGCGAATCCTATCGTCAACACCTCGCGATCGAATCCCGTGTTCGACTCCCGATTCACATGCTCGACTAAGGTGCGTTTCGCTTCTACATGGGCCGCCCAGATATCCGAGGTGGGAATGCCCACTGCATAGCGAAGCGAGAGTTGATCGCGCCGCCAGTCTGGCAGATGGGCGTCGAAGAGCTTCTGGATCGATGGAGCGGTCCACGTGACTGCGTGGACTCCGTTGGTAATGGAGTGGATCGGGTAGCCGGGGAACATGCTGTGCGAGACCTCCCCATGCTTCATCGCAACCCCGTTGATATACCGGGAGCCCCGTAGCGCCAGTTGCGTCAGATTCAACGTCTGCCCGATGCTGCAAGCCTTCAGCAGTCCGCACCGCTGCTCTCCCAGCACGCGTCGAGCGAGTTCCTCGGGAAATTGATCGTGACCGGCCGGCACGGGCGTATGGGTCGTAAACACACACTGCTCACGAACGGCTTCGATGAGATCGGCCGACATGGATGCTGACTGGCCCTGCAAGGCCAGTTTCTCCTCCGCGAGCGCGAGGACAAGGAGCGCGGCATGCCCCTCATTCAGATGGAACCGGAGAAGGTCTCGGTATCCAAGCGCCCGCAACAGGCGGAGGCCCCCGATTCCCAGCACGACCTCCTGACACAAGCGATAATGGTCGTCGCCCCCGTAGAGCACATCGGTGAGAGTCCGGTCCCAGGGCTGGTTCTCGCTCACATCCGTATCGAGCAGATACACCGGAACGACAGACCCGGACTCACCCGTCACTCGATACCGCCAGGCCTTGACATGGACCGTGCGACCTTCGATATCGACCGTGACGCGCTCGTCGATCAGGTCCGCGAAATCGTTGACCGGCCAGGCGACTGGCTCCTCGCTTTGCTGACCGTGCGCATCCAGACGCTGAAAAAAGTACCCGCGCCGGTGCAGCAAGGACACCACTACCATCGGCACGTCGAGATCCGCGGCCGAGCGAATCGTGTCACCCGCGAGCACACCAAGCCCTCCCGCATAGGTCGGCATGCCGGATTCAAGGCCGATCTCCATGGAAAAGTATGCGACGAGGGGTGGTTGCACCATAAATTAACTCAACGTCGAACGAATCCAGTCGCCCACATAGTGCGTGATCGCAATCACGCTGACGCCAATGACTAAATGCTCCGCGATGACTTTCCAGGCCGGAATCTGCTGGGCCCGCGCCAAGAAATAGCTGAGCACGGCGAGCAGAGAGAGGCCCCACACTACGCTCACCGTCATGGCCTCCTCCAAGGGCAACAGCAACACCGGCACGACAAAGGTCAGCGCGATCAGGAACTTGGCCAAAAAGGTGGCAATGGTCGCTTCCCAGATCTCCAACTCATTTCCGTTATTTTTGGACTCCTCCGCAATATGAATGCCCAACGCATCGGACAGAGCATCGGCCACCGCAATGGTCACAATGCCGCCGATGACCGCGAGCCTCGAATGTGTCCCGGCGTGCAGCCCGACCATGAGGCCGAGCGTCGTGATCACCCCGGATGTCAACCCAAAGCTGAAGCCGGTCGTGAACGATTGCTTCATCGTGAACAGCCGGTCCCCTGGCCGCCGGAGACACAACCGCTGAGCCAGCCGGCAACCTCGTCTCACGAGCCTTTCGACCGCCCGATTTGCCGCAACTGCCCCGCCATAGGCATCGTCATTTGACGCCTCTTCGACCATTTCAAACAGGCGGGTGCCGAGTACCAGATACTCAGGCAGCTTGGTTATTTGTATTCGCAGCGCAACGCGCACACGACTCGGTTTCTGCAGAAAGTCCTGTAGGAGCACCAACTGGTCGATATCCACACGATAGTCGCCGCGCACGGATGTCGGCATCGGGGCAATAGCTCGCCAATAGCCCGTCTGTTCCAGGACCTGAACCAGTAAGGGGGTCAACATCCGAGCCGGGGGGTCCGCCCATTGATGGGTCCCGTAATAGCTCACTTCATAGGGCCGTTGCGTGTAGGCCATCCGCGGCGTATCAAACCCAGGCTGTGCCACCGGCACATTCACGACGAGAGTCCCGGCCCCTGGTTTCCCTGCAGGGATAGGAGCCCCTCCAGCTGAACGTATCCAGGCTCAAGATGAACGTATGGATCGGTCGCTCCTCGCGCGAAACTGACAAACAGCCGGCCAGCGCCAGCGAGACGATCCCGATTCCCATCAACCTAGACAGCCGTCCCTGCATCGTCCTCATGGGCTACTCTCCCGGTCCTCGCTGGGGAGTCTTCGTTCCCAGCACGAGCGAACTCGGCTCCTGTTCCAGTTGGCGCGCCACTCGCTGTAACGTCCCTGTGAGTTGGCGCAGTTCCGTCACGAGCAAGCCCGTTTCGCTCAGCGTCTGTCGGGTGAACTGCTCAATATCCGGGCGGCTCCCCTGCACAGCCGACCTCACAGCCCTTCCCGTCTGAGCCAATTCTTCGGTCATGGTTTGGAGCGCCACGGCACTTTTGTTGACTCGCTCCAGCAAGGCGGGCATCTGTTTATTCATCGTCGCGGTCATCGTCGCGACGTTCTCCGCCGCTTGCGAGGCACTGCGTACTCCCTTATCCACTCCCTCGCTGCGCGCGGCAAGTGTCTGCGTCAGCTCGGAGAGATCTTTTAGGATCTGCCTGAGCGCGGCCCGATTGTCTTCATCGACCACTGCCGTCGCGTTCTGGCTGAGCACATTCAAGTTGGCCAACAGCTTGGTGAGGCCCTGGTCGGAGAGCAGACGCGAAATTGCCATGTCGAGGCGAAAGAGCAGCGAGGGTCCGGTCTTGATGACCGGATACTCCTGGCCCGGCGTCACCTCCAAAGCCGGCGACTCTCGACTTCCCCCGTTCAGATTGACTGTGGCCAGTCCTGTCAACCCTTGCGTTTCAAGTACCGCAACCGTATCCGTTTTGATCGGTGTTGCATGAAGAATATCGAGGGTCAACCGGACCTCTTGAGGATTCTCGGGATTCAGCACGATGTCCTTCACGCGCCCGACGTCGACCCCCCGGTATTTCACCGTGGAGTTGACGCTCAAGCCGGCCACAGATTCCTGCATGTAGGCATAGTACCGGTCATAGACCCCGCGGTAATCGGACTTCCCCAGCCAGAGGACAATTGCCAGGACCGCCGCCCCCAAGACTACGACAAAGGCCCCGACTACGACGTAATTGACTTTGGTGTTCATAGTTTCTATCCGTGTTGAGCTTCCGCCGCCCGGCCGCGCGGACCATGGAAATATTCGCGAATCAGAGGATCGTTCGAGCGCGACAATTCCTGCATGGTGCCGATCCCCAAGACCGTTCCGTTGCCCATCACCGCGACGCGGTCTGAAATTCGCCAGAGCGAATCGAGATCGTGGGTCACCATCACCACCGTAAGTCCCAATAACCCTTTCAACTGCAGCACCAACTCGTCGAACCCGGCCGCGATGATCGGATCCAGCCCGGCGGTCGGTTCATCCAAGAACAACAACTCCGGGTCCATCACGATCGCACGGGCGAGCGCGGCCCGCCGTCTCATCCCCCCGCTCAGTTCGCTGGGGTATTTCCCCGCGCTGTCCTGCGGCAACCCCACCATCCCGATTTTCACGGCCACGATGTCCCGAATCAGTTGCGGGCTGATCTCGGCATGTTCACGCAGCGGGGCCGCCACATTCTCCGCCAACGTCAGCGAGCTGAACAAGGCGCCCTGCTGAAACATGACTCCAAAGCGACGGTGATTCTGTGTGCCGTCGGATGCTTCAAGTTGACGGCTATCGACGCCGAAGAGACGAATGCTTCCGGCCGAAGGCGTGAGCAGGCCGATGATCTCCCGCAACAGCGTAGACTTCCCGCACCCGTTTCCTCCGGCGATGGCAAAGACTTCGCCCCGCTGCACAGCAAGGCTGACATCGTTGTGCACCACCGCTGCCCCGAATCTCGTCGAGACATGGCTGACTTCGATCACCGGATTCTCAGTCTGTGTTACCAGCGGCATCGCGTACTCCCTCTCACACAGGCCGAGGTTGAGGTTGAAGTCAAGGAAACTCCGGGATATGTCTCGGCCTGAACCTCAGCTTTCATATTCCTGTCCCGCTATAAGGCCCACCAGTTCAGGAGAATTGAACATATCGCATCAAAAATGATGACCAGGAAAATACTCTGCACGACGCTGATCGTCGTATGCCGACCGACATCTTCCACGCCCCCTCGAATTTGAAACCCTTGATAGCATCCGACCAGCGCAATGATCATGGCAAAGAACGGCGCCTTGCCGATCCCGATCAGAAAATGCCGCAAGGCGACGGCTTCCTCGAATCGAGCGACGAACTCCGCGAAACTCACATTGAGTTGGCTCGAGGCGATCAGCATGCCGCCAAAGACCCCCAACACATCCGCGTATACGGTGAGCAACGGTAATGCGATCACCAGCGCAATCGTCCTCGGGAGGACGAGCAGATCCATCGGCCAGATGCCGAGGGTACGGACTGCATCCAGCTCCTCCGTCACCTTCATGGTCCCGATCTCGGCGGCATAGGCCGAGCCCGAGCGTCCCGCAATCACTATTGCGACGATCAGCGGGGCGATCTCTCGTAACAACGAGATCCCGACCAGATCGACGATAAAAATGTTCGTGCCGAACTTCCGCAACTGTTCCGCCCCTTGATACGCGATCACGACACCGATCAGAAACGTCAGCAAGCCGGTGATCGGCAAGGCGTTGAAGCCGTCCAACTCCAAGCTGCGGAACAGTGCCCGCCACCGGATCCGCGCGGGAGCCTTCAAGGACCGAGCCAGCGCGACTGCGCTCTCACCCAGGAAGGCCAGGGCTTGCTGTACATGCCGGATGCGGCCCTCGACCAGTTGATTGAGTTGGGTCATGGAGCTCCGGTCTTGCGAGAGCCACCGGTGTGGCTCTGGGCCAGTTCGACGTGACCATGTCGAAAATCTCCCGGACTTCCGCGCGGAGCCCCTGAACAAGAACGCGCCGCCCCTGCTGTTCCAGCCGGATCACAGTCCTGCGCAAGAGCACAGCCCCTGCTGTGTCCATCGCCGTAATACCGGCGCCGTCGCAGGTAAGTTGTCGTCCGACAGGCCAGACCATCTTGTCCACTATCCGTTCGACCTCCGCCACGTGAGGCAACGTCCAGACCCCCTGACAGAGAAGGGTCTGGTCTTCGCCCATCCTGAGGTGGGCTCCCTCGCTTCCCTTCTGCTCAATTCGCTTCATGTGCTGATCGCCATGTCCTAAAAGACCAAGTACAAGCCGAACCCGACGCTCTGGATCTTTTGGGAGTAAAACTGGCCGTACGGATTGTAGCCCCAATAGTAGTTGAAGAGCAGACGCAGCCGCCTGGTTGTGCCAGGCCGGAACCATTCAAGTCCCCCTTCGACATTCGAATTGATGACCCACTTCAGCTCCTCAAATGCTTTAAAATCCGCCGCGGCTACCGGGGTCACGATCAACCCGCCTTTGAGCGTATGCCCGAACAGGGGCGAACGAATCTCAGGCCCGCGCAGCTCGACACCCCACTGGGCTTTGAGTCGGTCGAGGGTCGTCGGTTCCCGGCGGATAAGATACCCGCCCCCCCCATAGACTCGGCCCCATCCGTGTGGCGTGTTGAACGACAGGATCCCGTCAATTTCTTCGAAGCTCAGCTCGACATTTTTGAACCCAGGTCTGGCCAAGAGGAACTGGTCTCCCAGATGGCTGCTCTGGTGATAGACGCGCACCCGTGCGGAGACGAAGTCACTTCGCCATGAGAACGGAAACCCGATGACAAAATCCGTATTGATGAGCTCAGTGGACGGTCCAAACAGATCGAACTGCGAGAAGATGCCCATCAACAGACCAACCTGCATTCCATCGCATGTTCCTTCCTTGCGACGGCTCCAGAGGCCGAAGTTTTCCCCCAATGCGACCGAGCCGACAGTGTTCGAGGTCTTCGATTCCAGTGCCTCGGTCTGCTGAATGGTCGCGAAGGTTTGCGGTTGCTTCAGATCGGCCATTAAGGGGCGAAAGACATCGCCGTCCGGCAAGAATATATTTTCCCACGCGGGCCTTTTCCTGATCAGGATGATTCACCGGCTTCGGAGTATCGATGTAGCGGCAATCCACGTCCGCCCGCTCCGTCTGCACCACCACGTGCTCCGCTCTTGCGTCAGTCGCCAGACAACACCATGCCGTGCACGCCCACAACCATACGGCCGCCCTGCTAGTGCGCCGCCATGATGTCCTTGAGATCCGCTCCACTCATCACCTCTTTCTCAAGCAGAAGCGTGGCGCCCCGGACAAGGGCGCCCTGCTTCTCGGCCAGCAGCCGCTTTACGAATGAGTACTGTTCGTCGATGATCCGGCGGATTTCGCAATCGATCTCGCGGGACGTCTCTTCAGAGTAGTCTCCGCCTTCTGGACCACCTTGGATGGGCAGGAACTGGGGCTGTCGCTCGCGTTCAAGCGTGATGGTCCCGAGTTTTTCGCTCATACCATAGGCCTTCACCATGCTCTTCGCAATGTCCGTCACCTTGACCAGATCGTTCTGAGCCCCGGTCGAGGCCTCCCCGAAAATCAACTCCTCCGCGATCCGGCCGCCCAGAAGCACTGCGATCTTGTGCTCCAGTTCGGTCTTGGTCATGAGGAAACGATCTTCGGTCGGCAGCTGGAGAGTATAGCCCAGAGCGGCAATGCCCCGTGGAATGATCGAGATTTTTTGCACCGTGTCGGCTCCGGGCATCGACAGCGCCACGATCGCATGGCCCGTTTCATGATAGGCCACCCGCTCCTTCTCCATCTTATTGAGCACCCGGTTCTTCTTCTCCAATCCGGCAACGACCCGCTCCACCGCTTCTTGTAATTCCGGGAGACCGACCTGCTCCTTATTCCGACGCACGGCTAAGAGTGTCGCTTCGTTGATGATATTGGCGAGATCGGCCCCCGAAAATCCGGGGGTCATCCCGGCGATCACCTCGAGGTCCGCATCAGGACCCAGAACCACCTGCTTGGCATGGACCCGCAAAATGGCCAGGCGGCCGATCTTATCCGGACGATCCACCAGGACATGACGATCGAACCGGCCAGCCCGCAGCAACGCAGGATCAAGAATCTCGGGGCGATTGGTCGCCGCCATGAGAATGACGCCGATGCGCGGGTCGAACCCATCCATCTCGACCAGCAACTGATTGAGCGTCTGCTCCCGTTCCTCGTGCGCCATAGGTCCCATCCCGCGGGCTTTCCCGAGCGCATCCAGTTCATCGATGAAGATAATACAGGGAGCTTTGACCTTCGCCTGCTCGAACAGGTCCCGCACGCGGGCTGCCCCGACCCCGACGAACATTTCCACGAACTCGGACCCGCTGATGCTGAAAAAGGTCACCCCTGCCTCTCCTGCCACGGCGCGGGCCAGGAGAGTCTTGCCGGTTCCAGGCGGGCCGACGAGCAAGATCCCTTTAGGAATCTTTCCTCCGAGACGCGTGAACTTTTCCGGCGTCTTCAGAAACTCGATCACCTCGCGCAGTTCCTCCTTCGCCTCATCCACGCCCGCCACATCCGCGAAGGTGACCTTCGTGTCCTTCTCGCCATAGATCTTTGCCTTCGACTGCCCCACCGTCATAAACCCGCCTTGGCCCTGACCGAGGCGCCGGAAGATGAACAACCAGATGGCGCCGAAGATGAGCACCGGAAGAATCCAGGACATCAGATCCCGTAACAGGGTGCTCTCGATCACGCCGGTAAACTTGACGTGGTGTAGGTTGAGCTCCTTGACCAGATCGGGGTCTTCAACCCGAACGGTCGTAAACAACTTCTGCTCTTTGGATCCCTCTTCCGGCGTCAGCTTCCCGGTCAATGTCTGATGAGTGACCGTGACTTCATCCACTTTGTCGGCGGCCACAAGTGTCCTGAATTCGCTGTACGGGATCTCTTCAAGCTTCTGCAATGCGTGGATGAAATCGTGCACGAGAATGACCGCCCAAATGGCGAGAAAGACATACCAGATCGAAAAGGAGATTTTCTTATTCACTGGCATCGCGGTTACGTCCTCTCGATGTCACGAGCCTAGAAGGTCGGATAGAACCCAATGTCGAAGTTCTCGATCTTCTGATTGAACAACTGTCCATAGGGATCGAATCCATGGTCGCAATTCGCCAGGATCCGGAAACGACGCCTGAATGGCATCGTGCAAACTGAGAGGAAGCGGAAGCTTGGGGGAAGCCTGGATCGATTCACCCGCGGCCGCGCGGTGGGAAGCGACTCCGGTCCAAGGAGGAACGCATGCAGCAGAAAGAACGACGCCTCGCACCATATAATCAATACGCTCCAGCCAGCGCAGGGAACTGCACAGACCATCCAGTTACTCTTGCACAGTGGAACTGCAAAGAAGAGGCCCTGACATCGAACCCTCATGCCTGGATATTCTTTCAACAATATTGAGAGCTTCGAGCAAAATTGGATGGATGAAAAGGGATGTGGGGGAGTCCTGCTACAGTGAACCTGCTCGCCACTGTAGCGTATGGCTACAGGTTCAAGCAGTGACCAGCGAGGGCCTGACGCCGCTCATGGAATGACGTCGCTTAGGTCCGCACAAGCATGACTGCGGCAAACAGAATAGCCAGAGCAAGGAAGAGCGAGCAGCGAGCGACCCAGGGAGACCACACAACCAGGGCCTGATCGAACCTGGTTCGGCTCTCCGTGGGGAGTTGTAGGATCCTCCCGACACGAGGCCCGAGGATGAGATCGTGGGTCAGGGTTAAGAAAAGAAGGATGGTCACGAGCCCCAGCTTGGTCGCCAGGACCATCGGCCATCCCGATGGGTTCGCGATCGGAATCCCACGCTGATGTAGCAACAGGGGGCCCGTGAACAAGAGAATAGTGATCGCGCCCCAGACCACTGCGCGGAACCGCCTGGCGATGGTCCGAAAGAGCAACGCCCTCTGCGACGCGAACGGTTCACGCTTGAGCACCGGCACCAGCACAACCGACAAGAAGATCGTTCCGCCGATCCAGCTGACCGCCGCAAGCAGATGGAGCCAGACCAGCAGGACCATCATCGCCGCCGCCAATCCACTGATCAACCTTTCGTAGATCCGGGGTCGATCATGAGGAGTGCCCGTCCAGTCTGGCTGCCTGGTCCCGATACCTTGAGGTTCGGGCACCAGGCGATCTCTGCCAGTTCCGTCGCCACCTCAAATCGGTTCTCGCCATCAACGGTGGACTGATCCTGGGTCATGCGCATACAGGGTGTGCAAATAAATTGGCACGAGACAGGACACCGATGCCCTTCACACCCCACCAGGGTATTGAAGAACGCTGTCTTCTCCAGACAGTAACGCTCGCGATCCGGCGCGTCCAGACTGTCCCGATAACAGTTCAGTCGCTGCCAGAGCTTTGCGAGGCTCGATAGAGGACGGGCATTGATGCTCGCCCAGGCCCCAGGAATCTGGATCGATTCACCAACGAGCTGCACCGCCAGATCAAGGCCGGTCGGGAGTGAGGGGAAAATCGCAATGCTCACGCGATCTGAGCCCCTCCACTCCATCGTAAAACTCGGCGCTCGTTGAGCGAGACTGAATGCAGCCGCAGCCTCGTCGGCAGTACCGTGAGGAATATGAACGACGAGGTTCATCGTGGCTCCCGGAGATCTTCTTGCGCTCACATGGTGAGAATTCGAGGCAGCAATCACCACTTATCAGAATCCGATTCCTACATAGGCACCGACCGTCCCGTAATTGTTCACGGTGTTTGTCGCACCGGATGCAAGGTGGTAGCGGGCGTCCATGCCCAGCCACAGCTCTTTCCAAATCCGATACTCCGCGCCAGCGCCGAACTGAACCCCGATATCCAAATACTGTGTCTGATTCGACGGCGGGCTGATGACGTGAAAATCGAGGCCGACTGGGATGATCCAAGGCCTGAAAATCTGTTCCCTGCATGAACTTTATCTTCGGTGCCACGTCCACAGTCAACATTGTCAGCTGCACCTTGTTCAGACCCGCATTGCTCACCGCCCGTGACGCCTGTGGTATCAGAATTCGCTACGGTTTCAGAGTTGAACCGTTTGTATTCCACTCCAATCTCGCCCACGATCCCGATCCCTTTCATCATGCCCCACACGTCTCTCGTGAGCATGAGATCCATCCCGGCTACCGACGTAATAGCCGCTGGTCTCATCGTTCTGGCCTGCCGCATTATGCCCGTCGGTGAACAGCTCACCACCACGGCCGCTGCTCAATGCGGCATAGCCGCCGCGGAAAAACACTCGATTCCCGGTCGACGTCGTATCTTCAGCCGAAGCCGGCAATACACCACAAACAGCGAGCGCCACGGCGATCGCAGCTGCGACAGACTTCACTCCAATGTTCCACCCTGTTCTCCGAACCTGCATGATGTCCCCCTCCCTGAGCGATCATCGGAAGACGTTCCTTGTCCTCCGACTGTGCGGCTGACCTGCACTCGCCGGCCCGAGACATCAGCTTGGTGAATAAACGCTTCACAGTGGCCTTCCTTTACGGCACGAGCTGTGACACCTTCGTGCCTGCCGCTTCCTGCACATCCCGCGCGCAGCGGAATCCCATCCAGTTGATCTTCGTATTGGGATCGGTCCCGTTCCGCATCGCGACCCGCATGGTCGTCGTGCTGTCCATCCATCCACCGCCCCGGAAGGCTTTCTGGGTACCAGTCTCCGGGCCTTTGGGATTTCGATCTGGTGCCACCGAATAATAGTCCTGGTCGTACCAATCAGCCACCCATTCAGCCACGTTCCCGATCGTCTGATAGAGCCCGTACGGGCTCACGGCATTCTCATACTTATCGACTGAAATAATGGGTGGGTACAATAACAACCGTTCCGGACGATCCCGCACCGGACCTGAAAGCCCGGTTCTCCCAAAATTCGCCCTGCTCGGCCCCGCATATTCCTTGCCCCAGGGAAAGAGCCGCCCGTCCACTCCGCGCGCCGCTTTCTCCCATTCCGCTTCCGTCGGCAGCCGCTTGCCCTCCCACTTGCAGAAGGCATCGGCGTCATACCAGGACACGTGCATGATGGGATGGTGCGCCATCGCCTCCTGGAAATTTCCACCGTCATACCGCCAGTCCACTTGCGGCGAGCGGTTCGTGGCGAGCACGAACCCGAGATACTCCAGCGCCGTCACTTCGTACTTGCCGATCTCGAACGCATCCAGATAGACGCGCCGCTGCGGCACCTCGCCGCGATAGGCGAGCCGGTCCGTCTTCTTATCGCTACCCATCACAAACTCACCGGCCGGCACGAGGACCATGTCGTTCTTGGCTTTCCACTTGGCCACACGTTCTGCGGCGAGCTTTTTACCTGCGTCAGTCCACTCCATCGTAACGTCCTGCGTATCGAGCCCCCAGGCGACGTTCGCAATCACCAAGGCCACTGCCACGGCGATGATCGCATTCACCACACGATTGACCGTCACCAATTTCTTCCCTCCCGATGTATGCACGATTCGGCCTCCTAAATTATAGGCTAGCGGCGCGAGGCAAGAGGCAAGGGGGAAACAGACTCCACCCTCTCGCCATTCGCCTCTAGCCCCTTGCCCACTGTTGATTTCGCACATCGCAATCCTGTCAAATAACTTTTGCGATCCGGTGTGCCGCCATTACGGCCAGCGGATCGCGCGACCTCCGGATCTTCGTTCCAGGAGCCACCGCGGAACACTTTGAGTTCGCCGGTAGCCGGCCCCGTCGGATTGTCCGACAGGTTGCGTTGGTAATACTCGGGGTCGAACCAATCCGACACCCATTCACTGACGTTACCGGCCATTTGATAGACGCCGTAGGGGCTGACGCCCTTGTCATACCGGTTTACGTTGGCAAGCGGCGGATATTTGAACCCGCGCTTCGACCCAGAATGCGCGATATTACTTTTCAGCCACCCGGCCGGTTCGTTCCCCCATGGAAAGACTCGCCCATCCTCGCCTCGCGCCGCCTTCTCCCATTCCGCTTCGGTCGGAAGTCGTTTCCCTACCCACCGGCAATAGGCATTGGCTTCTTCCCAGCTCACCCCGATGACCGGATGCGACGCCATCTTTTCGAGAAACGGATCCTGCATCCAAAATGGCGGCCAGGTGGTGCCTGTGGCCAACACGAATCGGAGATAGTGGACGTTGGTGACTTCATACCGGTCGATTTCAAAGGCATCAAGGGAGACGGGCCGTTGCGGCTGTTCCTGAGGACCGGCCGCGCGATCCACCTTGGGATCGCTGCCCATCAAGAACGGTCCTCCCGGCACAGAGACCATGCCCTCGGGAACCTCCAGCAACGCCAACCGTTCCAACTCCCAGGGTTGCGCCCAGGGGTCGTGCTTGGGAGACAAATGATCGGCACGCGCCGCGGTGCTCGACACAAGACCCCATGCCAGCAGACCGGTTGCCAGGGCGACCCCCATCCCGATTCGCCGCGCCATGATGTTGCCGTGCCGTGCCATTCGTGATCCGTCGTTCCTCAACTTCCTACCGACTCCTGTCCCTCTTCTAAGAAAACGGGGGAGCCACACCTTGCGCGCAGCTCCCCCGTCTTGACCGACCGTATTCCGCTATCGACTACTTCATCGCAGTCGGAATAGCGCGAGGCTCTGGCTGCACATCCGCACGCTTGGCACCCATTCCCTGAGCACCCAGCGGTTGGATCCGTGAGTCACCGGCAGGCAACACACGGAGGTAGCCCCATTGTCCTGACTGCGTGTAGGGCAGCCGCGCATTGGACCACACGAAGTCTCCCACCTGACGATACGGGCCGCCCGCACCGCCGCGGATGAAGACATCGAGGATCTCGGACCCGGCGTACTCCACCACGCTGATCATGTCGGCACCGGGCATGTAGGGTTCGATCGGCCACTCATGGCCTTCGACCCCGAACATCCCGTTCTGTTCGCTGTTCGCGCCGATCACATGGATGCGGATCGCGTCGCCGGCATGCGCCTCGATCAGAGGCGTCACCGGATCTTCGGGCTTGTCCACCACGCAGGGCTGGAAAATCTTGCCCAGCGAGCAGCCTTGCTCCTCACGGAACTTGTACGGTTCCGCGCGATAGTTGACCGAGGTCAACCCTGCCACGTTTTGCACGTAGGGCATGAACGCGGTCCCGATGATGTTGTCCTCATCCTGGAAGAAGAGGGCCACGTCACGGTAGTTCCGCTTGCCCGACGTTCTCCGGCAGGCTGGCATCGACAATGACGTCAGCACGCCATGAGTTCTTCTGCGAGATATCGGCCCCCGTGACAGGGTCCCGATACTGGGAGCCCTTCGCGCCAATGATGACCGCGCCGTACAATCCGTTCCGCGGATTCACGACGATGTTCCCACCGTCCCACACCAGCGACGTCGTTTCCTTGTTCGCCGGATGCGCGTAGTAGGTGTAGGTGCGGCTCTCGCCCGGGGCAATCGTCTGATCGCCGGGATTGTTCCCGACGTTCAGGCCCTGGCTGTCTTTCGGATTGAAGGCCAGGCCCGGCGCAAAGAAGGACGCCCTGCTTGCCTTCATCTTGTTCTTCAAATTGACCTTGATGCAATCGCCAAGATTGGCACGCAACGTGAGCGGATTCGGCATCACATTGCCCGCCACTGTGGTGGCTTCTTCTTCAAGCGCGTAGATCTTGCCTTCCGGCATCGTCATTTCGATCTTGCGCTCGAAGTCTACCTCGATCGCATCCGGCGCCTTCGGGTGAAGCTTCATCGGACGGTCCAACGACACGACGTTGAAGCTCTTCACCGGAGCATCGGACGGACAGACTGAACTTGGCGTCGCAGGAATCCCGAGAGGATTGGTTCCCCTGGGCAGCGGCTTCAGATCCGCCACTTCCTTGTCGAGCACGCGCACGATACCCCATCCACCTTCGGCGAAGTGTGACGTTCTGCCGTTGAAGTGAATGTAGTCGCCCGGCATGCCCTGGAATCCTCCGGCTTTGGTCACGAGGTCATACCGCTCGGCGATCCCGACGTGAATCGAGTTCTTCCGATTGGCATCCGCCGCATACCGTTCCGTGAGGAAGGTATGGCCTGAAATGGTCCAGACATGGGATTCGTTCATGAGCTGATGCAACAGACGGAACACCATGGTGTCCCCTGTGTACGCACGAAGCAACGGCGTACCTGGGTCTCCATGGATCGCGCTGCTGAACAGCTTGGACGTATCCGGATTGTTGGACAGGCGCTGCGCAAACGGAGCCGCGCGGAAGTTGAAACCGCTACCGGTCGTATGCGTTCCGCCGTTGATGTACTTGTTCGGCGACGCCATAATCTTTTCCGGCATCTGGAAGGAAATGGTCTTGCCGGCTTCCAGCGCCACTTCGATGGGCTGCCCAGGGGGGTTGCCCGCCTCGATGGTGTTCACCGTGTGAGGAACGGTGTCGTGGATCGACACCATCAACTCACGGAAGCTGCCACTCACGCCGGCCCCGATCGGCTCGTTGCTGTGAATATCGGCAATCGGACCGCTGTAGACCAACTTGCCGTTCTTCGGATCGTGATAGGTGGACCCGAACGGTTCCACGATCGTCACGCCGAACCCGCCATGCGGCCAGGTCGTCGCGCCGAATGCATGGTCATGCCAGAACACGGTCCCCAGATCCACATCCACCCACCACCGGTAACGCACGAACTCCGGCGACACAATGTCGTTCCCCGGATGCTGGTACTTCAGCGGTTTGAAGAACGTGATCTTATCGCCGTTGATCTCCTTGATGCGGGCGACCTCGGAGCAGCTCTTGTCCCGCGGCAGCGAGGCCGTGGCGTCGTTGCCCTTCTCCAGACAATCCATGCCCACCATGACTTCGGTGTTTACATGGAACCGCGTGGCGCCGGGCGCCATCGCGATCCTGATTGTGGTAGCACCGGCCTTCGCCCCGCCGTTGATCTTGGCGACCATCGGGGCCGGCAACCCATGCTTGTGTCGGCTTCCCCCACATGGTGAATGGCCGAACCGACATTTCGTACTCGAAACCGGAGATGACACCATCCGAATTCCCCGTGTCGAACTGGAAGAAATGGGGATGGATGTTAATCTTGGACGACTGGAAATTCGTGTAATCGTCGTCGTCCCACTCGCTCGTCAACAACAGATCCACACAGTCATACACGTTGGCACGGATGACCGCAGGCAACTTGAGATCGTCGTTGGCCCTGGTCAAACGTTCTTCTTCGTGCAGCACGTAAATCAAGCCGTCCTTGTCCACCATGGCCGGCTCTTTCCCCTGCTTCTTAGCCAGGGTGATCGGCATGCGGAGGAAGTGGAGGTTATAAGACTTCCGATTGGCATTCGGCAGGGCTACGGCCCTCCTCGCCAGGTGGCTCGGAGTGACTGGCGTCCTGAATCGGTTCCAGCCATGGCGCACCGCTGTGGTTTCTGAGAAGGCACCCGCTTGCCGAAGTGCGGCTTGAAGACGGCCAGGACATCTTGCCCGTCGTCGGGTCAAAGAGAATAGCCGGTCTGGTGCTATCATCCCACTTGGCTGCCCATGGGTACTTCGGATTCTGCCGCGGTGCTTTCCCGCTCACCCTTGGCAATATTGCCGTCCCACTTCCAATCCCACACGGTCGAATCGTAGGCCATGATCTGGCCCTTCTCATCGTTCGTATGGCCGGGCTGCCCCTGTGCCGGCACAAACATTTCGACCCAATCCTTGATGTTCACAATGACGGGATCGGACTTCCAGTTGGTCTTCTGGCTCTTCTCGACAATCTTGAACGTCTTACCGAACCAATCGACCGTCGTCCCGATCAGCTTGTCGGACGACACGCCCTGCTTCATCCGGCCCTTCCGGTCCGGCAACTCCGCTAAGTCAGGCATCGTGTCGGTATGAGCCGCACCGACTTGCAGCGTGTTGTAGAACCGAGCGTAGCCCCACATGCCTGCCACATAATGGTGCGCCACGTGGCAGTGGAAGAGGAATTCACCAGCTAGATGCTGACAGCCACCGCCACCGCATTCCGGCTCAAGGTCCAAGGCTTCAGACGGACCGATGACTTCCACGTCGACGCGATCGGACTTGGTCCGAACAACCGGATACTTCACCGGACCGTCCTGACCCATTGCCCACATGTTATTCGGCTCGGTAACCGGGCTGCGCTGCCAGCGGATCGATCCGCTGTGAGGATGGTGGGAGTGGAACACTTCTGATCCGCCATGGACCAGCCGCCACTTGACCGGATCGCCGAGATACCCGCGCGGGATCGTCGTCGGTGGTTCGCCGAATGTATAGGCGCTATAGGCCATCGATTCGTCTTCAAACCCGAAATACTCGTGTTGCAAATGCATCTCGTCGATGCCGAACGGCTCACTGCGATAGTTCAGCGCACGGCCACCAGGACGATAGGCGTCCGTCAGCGGATCGCGCTGGGGCAGAAAGTCGCCCTTCTTGTTCAAGGGACGGAAGGCTTCATCGCCGATCTCGTGATAGAACAGCACGAACTCACGGAAGTCCGATCCGGACCCGTTGTCGATATTCACCTGCCAACCGCTCGCAACCTCAGGCGAGACGCCCGTGCCTAGCGCATTGACATACTTCGAACCCTTCGGCTCCACCACCAGCGCGCCGAAGAGACCCAACACAGTCAACTCACGGTCATGGCTGTAGGAGTGGAACTGCCGCACCCCCTCCTGCATCTGCGGGTGGATGTACCACTCGAACTCCTGCGCCTTGCCCGGAGCCACGATAGACTCAGGATTCGTCGTCAAGGCCGGCTTGCCTGTCGCACTCACGATCATGCTGGAAGCGCTGATGAACAGACTGCCGTCCTCGCCCTCCATCTGGTTACGGAGGGTCATTTTCATGCAGTCGCCCTGGTTGACGCGAAGCACCAGGGGCTGAATCATGTCGCCCTGCAACCCAGTGGTCACGGCTCCGGGATCGAAGCCGTCCTTGTCCCGAGCCGCTTTGTTCTTGGCTTCCTCAGCCCGCACCTTATCAAGATCCTGGGTCAGCACGTACATGTAGCCAGGATAGAAATCGAGCCAACGGTTCAAGGTGATCTCGATGTTGATCATCGAGACATCGTACTGCTTGACCGGCACACCGGCCGGGCACTTCCCGCCCGACGCCATCACCGGCTCGCCCTTGGACCCGTCCGACATGAGCAGGAAGCTGCTGCCATCCTGGCCCATGTACTGGTGCATCATCGACATCTCGTTGAACGCGCCGGACGTCTGCTGTGCCTTTGCATCGTTCTGCGCCTGCTGTTCGAGCTTCTCCATCAGGCGATGGTGCTGCATCTCCATCTTTTCCGCATTGCCAGCACGACCTTCCATGGCGTTTTCCACCACGGTCTGCCCCTTCAATTGCTGAGTCCAGCCCGGCATTGCGACCGGAGTGGCATGCCCTTGATGGGACTCCTCTCCCGGTGCCGCCGCAAACAGCCATGGCGTTGCCACCAGACTGCCGGCCAGCAGGACGCTCTGCAGCATCAGCGCCAACCCCGTACGGCGCCGCCTGCGCGTTGGTTGAAACATATAGCCTCCCATAGTACGGCCTCCTCTGTTATGCCCGCCTCACCGGCGGATGGTTAATCTAAATCACGCTATCAGCCGTCAGCTTTCAGTTCTCAGCCAGGAATTGAATCTTCTGGTTCTCGCTGATGGCTGACAGCTGAGGACTTCTTTGCTTACTTTGGCCTCATTAAGAGCTGGTGAAGGTTTCCTCCTTGCGGAGGAGAGGGTCATTCGGAGGCCGGTCCAAAATCACCCAGACCTCCACCAGCAGCGCTACGTATACGCAGCTTGCGTGCCTCGGTGCAGACACAGGCAGGTATAAGCCAGTTACGCCGCTCCAGTCCTCACGATTCGCCATCGAGGACCAGGTGAAGCGGCTTACTGTGGGGCGGTGAAACTTCTACAGAACTAGACAGCTATGAGTAGGCTGAAATGACAAGCGCTGCAATTTCAATTAGATAGACTGTCCAATATCTTGGACAGTTACCTATTGGGATATGGGGCAGAAACGGGCAGATCTCAGGCCCTGAGCAAGAAAATGAAGCGTGAGGAGTACGGATGGGCGGCACTAGTAGGAAGAATAGCCGAGCGAGACTAACGGGACGGGCGAGGGTTCGAGGTCCGAAGTTCGAGGTTAACTTCGAACCCCGAACTTCGAACTTCAGATCACGCCCTTCTCGCATGTCTCGCAGTTCACGCGTCACGCATCCCATAGGAGCGGAGCTTGTTATAGAGGCTGGCCCGGCTGATCTTGAGGAGCTTGGCGGCCTTTGCACGATTGCTCCCTGTTTGCTGGAGCGCCTGAAGAATCCGCGCACGTTCCGCCTGACGGGTGGCCCCGCGCGCAACGGTACGGAGATCGTGCCCTGCCGGTTCCGATCCCATCGCCACAATGTCTTTGCAGCTCAACTCGGGACCGGTCGTGGTGACGACCGCCCGTTCAAGATAGTGTTGCAGCTCCCGCACATTGCCCGGCCATAAGGCCTGGGTGAGCGCGTACATCACGTCCGGCGACACCTGCCGGACTGGTTGCCGGTGGCGCTTGCAGGATGCCGCGACGAAGTGCTGCACCAGGAGGGGGATGTCTTCCTGCCGGTTACGGAGCGGAGGAAGAGACAAGGGCAGCACCGCGAGCCGGTAATACAGGTCCTGCCGAAAGGTCTTGGCCTTAACGAGGTCGACAAGATCCTGGTTCGTGGCCGAAATGACCCGCACGTCGATCTTGATCGGTTGGTTCCCACCGACCCGTTTGATCTCCCCCTCCTGAAGCACCCGCAGCAGCTTGGCTTGAAACGTCGCCGTCGTGTCGGCGATCTCGTCCAGGAAGATCGTCCCGCCATCCGCCTCTTCGAAGAGTCCACGCTTGGTGGCATGCGCACCGGTGAAGGATCCCTTCACATGGCCGAACAACTCACTCTCCAACAGCGTTTCCGGTAGCGAACCGCAATCGACCACGACGAACGGTTTATCCCGTCGATAGCTGGTCTGGTGAATCGTTTTGGCAACCAGTTCCTTGCCGGTACCGCTCTCCCCCTGAATCAACACGGTTGCTGAACTGTCCGCCACGAGCCGGATCATGTCGAGGACTTCTCGCATCGGCGCGCTCGAGCCGATCAGCTCACCCAGCTTCGATTCGTATTTCACATCCACGCGCTCACCGCTCTTCTGCTTCGCAGGCTTCGGCGACGCCTTGAACAACACCAGCACAGACTCGACCTCGCCGCTGCTCGAGACAAGCGGGAACGCCTGATGCATCCCACAGGCAGTGCCGTCCCCTCCGGAGGAACAGGCCACGGACAGGACATCGGGTGATTCGTACATCTTCGTCGCCGGACAGGTGCCACAGGGATCGTTCCGGTGAGCAAAGGCCTGATAGCACTTAGCCACATGGTCAGACAACTGGGATGCGTCCTCAGACCATGCGGATTCATTCGCGTAGATCACGTTGAAATCGCGATCCATGACCGCCACTCGCTCGGAGAGCCCACCGGCTAACTGCTTAATGGCTTCCAGTCGAGCTGCGAGGATGGGATCAGTACAGGAGGGAAGAGTAGAAGGTTCTTTTTGAGATCCGGCCATCTCACACCTCTCACGCGCTGAAGAATCAACAGCATACAAGGTCTCAGTCGAGTTTTCCATCCAATGCCGGGCCTAAGAGACGCCGTACGGCTCCTTTGAGCTCGCTGAGGCGAACCGGCTTATCGAAGTACGCCTCGACGCCGATGGCCAACGCATCGGCTTTCGTCTGAGGATCCCCAAATGAGGTGATCAGCACCATCGGCACACCAGGAGCAAACGTCCGGAGCCTGGCGATGTAGTCCAACCCTCCGGCTGGCATCCGAAGGTCCGTGAGGATCAATGAGGGGCGAGCATCAAGCACCAACCGCAGGGCCTCGTCCCCATCAGCCGCTTCCCGGATGGACACCCCCAGGTCATACAACTCATCGCACAGGAGACTCCGCATCTCCTGATCATCTTCGGCGATGAGCACCACCGTTGGTTTCTTCTCCTGTATCATCCATTGCCCCCTCTGCGTCCGACCCTCTTCACACTGTGGTCGGACATGATGCACAACCCGTGCAAGCCGGCCCCCCTCGCCGGCGGGAAGTGATGGATTCCGGAACTGAGCCAACTTGCTTGAGATTTCCTCGGAAAGAGCAGGGCTGGGGAAGGGAACGCACCAAGGTCTGACGAGAATTGCGACAGATGTCACCCCGCTCCTGTCGCAGATTGCGACAGAGAGCCTGGCAGTGAATTTCTAGCCAGGATATCTGAATGCCGTCGCGAGGCGTTTGAACCGAAGCCCGCCGGGCTTTTCGCAAGTGAGGCCGACGTAGGCGTACTGGCAGTCCGTCGAGGAGGCCGAACGGAAAAGCCCCGCCGGCGAGGATCGGACGACGTAGTAGGTTTCTGAAAGTGGGCTAGGGAGAAGTGTATTGGTTAGGAAATAGCCACGGTCTGAGCTCCGGCAAGAGGGAGTCGGATCCAAAATGTCGTGCCCTTGTCGACTGCACTCTCCACAGCGATGGTCCCGCCATGTTCCTCGATGATACCTTTCACGACCGTGAGGCCTAGCCCGGTTCCCTTCCCAAAATCTTTGGTCGTGAAAAATGGATCGAATACCTTGGAGCGGATCTCTTCCGGCATCCCGTGGCCGGTATCGGACACCCCGAGGCGCACGTGACTGTCCTCACGAGCGAGGCTCAGCCTGAGCCGCCCCCCTTCCGGCATAGCATGGGTGCTATTCATCACAAGATTGATCAGCACCTGGACGAGTTGGTCCCGGTCAGCATGGACAGAAGGCATATTTGCTTCGATTGACTTTTCCACCGTGATGCGGCTGTGGGTCATCCGTTCGTGGAACATCTCCAGGCTGTCGTCGATGATCTGGCCCAGATCCACCGCGCGCCGCTCCGGGGTCTTGCGCCGGGCAAAAGCGAGCAATTGGTTCATCACCTTGGTGATCCGCTCGACCTGGGTGACGATGGTGGCGAGACCTTTCTTGGTGCCTTCGTCGGTGACTCGTTGGAAGAGATACTCCGCGCGCCCCAGGATCACGTTCATCGGCGTGCCGATTTCGTGCGCCATGCCGGAGGCGAGTGTGCCGAGCTCCGCAATCCGCTCGGTCTTCCGCAGCTGTTCCTGCATGTGTTTGAGATCAGTGATGTCGAGGCCGGCTGCCACGATGTAATCGACCTTGCCGTTGGGATCCGTGAGCACCGTATTCGACCAGGAAATTCGTCTCAGAAACCCATCCTTCCCTTTCCAATAATTTTCATAATCGTTGCGGGGCTCGCCACCCCGGAGCCGCTCGAACATCGCCTTCACTGCCTCGACTTCATCGGGAATCACGAACAGGTCCCACACATGCCGGCCCACCACCTCTTCAGAGGAGTAGCCGGTCGTCTGTTCACAGGCTCGATTGAATCGCAGAATCCGCCCCTCCCGATCCAGCACGACGACGAGCGCCCCAGCGGTCTCCAGCACTGCGTCGATGAAGTCTCGCTCTTTCTGGAGCGTCTGGTCCGCCCGTTTGCGCTCACTGATGTCTCGGAGCACCACCTGAATCCCCATCCCTTCGTGATCGATGAACCGGGCTGCCGAGGTCTCCACATCGACCACCCTGCCGTCCAGCCTGACGATCTTTTCTTCGACGAGCGGCACCGTCTCGCGCCCCTCAACCAATTGCTGTAAGCGGGCACCAACGGCAGCATGATCATCGGGGTGGATCAACTCCAACGGCGACTTCCCCACAATGTCGTCGGGATTGTTGGCTCCAAAGAGTTTCACCCCCTGGTCGTTGATGAAGACGATGCGATTCCCCCGGTTCACAAAGATGGCATCGGGCGAGACCTCCACGAGACGCCGGTACCGCTCCTCGCTGTGCCGGATTGCCCGCTCGCTCTGCCTCCGCTCAGTGATATCGACGATGGACGCCAGTACCTGAACCCCTTCCGGTGTCTGGATCGGATTCAGGCCGATCTCGATCGGGAACTCAGTGCCATCCCTCCGGAGACCGGAAAGATCCAGGCCGGCTCCCATCGCCCGTGCTGTCGGTGCATGAAAAAACCGGCTCCGTTGGTCCCCGTGCTGAGTCCGATACCGCTCAGGCACGAGCATCTCAATCTTCCGTCCGAGGAGTTCCTCACGGGGATACCCGAATTGCTGTTCCACAAGCCTGTTGACCATCACCATGGTGCCGGTTTGGTCCACCATCACCATCCCCGTCTGCGCCGCCTCTACCATGGAACGGAACCGTTCTTCAGCAAGCTGTTGCTCCCGCAGCGCCCGAGGAAGTCGGTACAGCACAGCGATGAGCCCGAGACCAGCCAAGAACGATACGAGGACGAAGGTGCTGATCATGATGCGATTGTGCATCACCGCTTTGGCCTGCACCTTCGCCAGGAGATCTTGCTCTTCCTGCTCCATCTCGGTGAGGAGCGCGCGCATCTGATCCATCAATCGCTTGCCCCGATCAGCGGTGACCACCGCGATAGCCGCCTCAAACCCCTTCGTCTTGCGCAGCTCGATGGTGTCGCGAAGCTCGGCCAGTATGCCGACGATATCCTGATTCATGTGCTGGAGCCGGGGTTGTTGGGCAGGATCGTCCGCGAGCAAGGATTGGAGTTGCTCACGCTCCCGATCAACTCGACTCAACGCCTGCCGGTAGGGCTCTAAATACCGTTCCTCCCCCGTCAGCAGATAACCGCGTTGGCCGGTCTCCGCGTCGACCGCGGTCGAGTACATGCGCTCAATACCCAGGAGTTCGGTATGGATGTGCTCGGCTCTCTCCCGGAGTTGTGTCAGCCGATAGGATCCCAGCAGTGACACGGCCGTGTTCAGACTCAGCAGCAGGAGGACGGTCAGGAGCCCGACCCAGATTTTGGCACTTGGTGAAGAGGTTGAGGGCAGCATGGGGCGTGAGGGCGAATGAACCGTTACACAAGGATGCCGACGTTGGCCCGTGATCTCATGAGACCCGACGCGTTCCCGAGTCAGGTGCTCTCTTTGTGCTGAATTTCGCCCAACTTTCGATACAATGTTTTGCGATCGATCCCGAGCATGTGTGCGGCCTGGTACTTGTTGCCGCCGGTCTTCTCGAGGATCTTGAGGATATATTCTTTCTCCACTTCATCCAGCGGCAGGGTCCGTTCAGCCGCGTCATCAAGCACGCGCCGATCGCCACGGGCCCCCTGAATCGTTGCCGGGAGATCGTCAGGAACAATCTGCTCGCTTCGGCTGAGCGTGACAGCCCGCTCGATCACATTTTCCAATTCACGTACGTTGCCCGGCCAGGCATAGTCCACCAGCATCGCCAGCGCGGATTCACTCACACCCTGTATCCGCTTCCCGCGAGCCTCCCCACACTTCGTCATGAACGCGTTCACGAGCAGCGGAATATCCTCTCGGCGCTCACGCAGGGGAGGAAGGCGCAACTCGATCACGTTGAGCCGGTAGTACAAATCCTCCCGGAAGCGTTTGGCCTTGACCTCTTCCGTCAGGTTCAGATTCGTCGCCGCAATAATACGCACATCGACGGCGATCGGCTTGTTCGCCCCCACGCGACGAATCTCTTTCTCCTGAATCGCTCGCAACAGCTTCGCCTGCAGCATCAATGGCAGTTCGCTGATCTCGTCGAGGAGTAGCGTACCCTTCTGGGCCTCTTCAAAGAGGCCCCGCTTATCCATCTTCGCATCCGTGAACGAGCCTCGCATATGACCGAATAGTTCGCTTTCAAGCAGCTGTTCAGGAATGGCGGCACAGTTGACGGGGATAAACGGAGCATCCTGGCGATCGCTATTGTAATGGATCGCCTTGGCCACCAATTCCTTGCCGGTTCCGCTTTCGCCGGTGATCAACAGATTCGTCGGACTGTTGGCCACGCGCCGGATCAGATCGAATATTTCCTGCATCGGTTTGCTCTTGCCGATGATCTGATGAAAGCTGTACTCCTTGTGGACCTCGCGCCGGAGCCTGTTCACCTCACGTCGTAGTGCCGCTTCGCGGAGGGACCGTTCCACCACGCGAACCAACTCGGTGTTTTTCACTGGCTTGGTCAAGTAATCAGCCGCCCCATGCTTCATCGCATCGACTGCGGTCTCAACGGACCCGAAGGCTGTCATGAGGATGACTCCGATGTCCGGATACAGACGCCTGATCTCCGCCAACAACTCCGTTCCCAACATCCCTTTCATGCGCAAATCCGTCAACACGACGGCATAGTCTTGCTCGGCCAACAGCGTCAAGGCCTCTTGTCCGCTCCCAGACGTCGTGACCTGATGCCCGCGGTCTTTGAGCACATCGTGGACAAGCTCCCGCATTTCCGCATCGTCATCGACGACGAGGATCGCGCCCACCTCTTCTGTCATGCTGCACTCCTTCTCTTCTGATGGCCGCACGTCAGAGGCTAGCCCTTTAGTCTAGAAGGGGTCAAGGCCACTCTGGCGCAAAAGGCGACAGGCGAACCCCCCTCTTGGGGAGAAATGCCACAAGATTCGCTCTATCTTTGAGATTTCAGCCAACTTACAGACATAGGTCTGCAAAGGAGGGACCACGTATCTGGCGGGGAACAGCCACGGCGATCGCTCGCCAGACAGCAGGATTAGTCGCCGCAGAATGGCACGGGACAGGATCGAAGGAGTGTGACTACTTCACCTTGGAGAAATCAGCAGCGATTCTCGCCTCTTTTCCGTCCTGAAGATTCACGACGAAAACGGACGCCGCATTGGGATCAAATTTTTCATACGCAAACAGTGCAGTAAAGCGCGACCGGTACGCCGGCCCGCTTCCCTCATTCTTTCGGCCACGTTCGGCTTTTCCGATATCGATGGGCTTGATCTTCTTGGAACCCTGTTGTAACTCGATCAAGGCACCCTCGGCAAAGTATTCGTCATCGCCGCACAACTGAACTTCAATCTCCATATTGGGCATGTCCACGACTTTCTTGAGGAACTCGTCAGGCATGCGCACATCCGTCTTCCGTTTCTTGGACTCCGCCGCTTCCTGTCGGCCAAAGGCTTCAAGGCGATAGCGCTTGGTCCGGAGGATGGCACTGGCTCCACAGGGATCTTTCTCTGGGTCGGCTCCCACGCGCGTGACCATAGAGGCTTGCTGAAGGACCTTCTTGACGTCCTCTGGGGTGTTGGCCTTCTCCATCGGCGCCCGTCCGGCTTCCAAGGCCTTCTGCGCCTCTTCCGCGGATAGTTTCACATCGATCGCCAAGACCGGCTGGAGACCGACGACCGTCAACAGGCCCACGACCGCACAGGTGGCGACACCACCAACTCGCGCCACTGATGTCAGGCATCGCACGCTCATAACTCCCTCCGTAAGCAAGACAACGAATGATGGGGCGGCATTGTACGAAAACCCCTACCCCTTTGCAATCAGCCCGAGAAGCGAACCCAGTTGGGATAGGGCTTGATGAGGTACAGTTCCTCAACATCGACCGGCACTCTCATTCCGGCCTGCGTGAGCAGCCGGGCGACCAGACGAAGCGGCAGGCCAACCACGGTCGGGAAATCACCATCGACGGAATCGATTAGGTCGCCCCCTGCTCCCTGGATCGAATAGGCGCCGGCCTTACCGAAGCTTTCTCCGGTCGCCAGGTAGCGTTCGTGCACTCGTTCATCGTACGTCTTCATTCGAACAACGGCCGTGGACAGAGCGACGACATCGATCGTGCGAGCTGGACAGACGATCGCGACCGCCGTGAGTACTCGATGGTCACGGCCGGCCAGGCGCAGAAGCATCGATCGAGCCTCAGCCAGATCGGTTGGCTTTCCAAGCACGTCATGATTCAACTCGATCACCGTATCGCTCCCCAGTACGATCGCTTCAGGCTCTTGCCTTGCAACCGATCGGGCCTTGCCCTGCGCGAAACCCTGCACCTGCTCGATCGCGATCCGACCGGATTCCAGACACTCCTCAAACGATGGGCTTTTGACGTCGAAAGGGATACCCAGCAGAGCGAGCAACTCGCGACGGCGCGGAGAGCTTGAAGCCAGAATGAGTGGCATCTACAACGTCGGAGAAGGTTCGGCAGAGACAAGGGGTTCGAGCAGCACCTGGTCAGGGACTTCAGCGAAATTCGCACAAGTCATGCGAAAGTTGGCGAGTACCTGCTCCACGTCGGCGACCGACGAGACCCGGACCATATTGGCTCGGAGGGAGGCAGCGTGAGGAAATCCTTTGCAGTACCACCCCAGATGTTTGCGCATCCGCCGAAACTGCTCCGTCCCGCAGACCGCTTCGAACCGTCGGGCATGATCGAGCAACATCTCGAAGCGAACGTCGAGCGGCGGCACGACCAGTTCAGGCCCCCTGCCGGACAGATGCTGCTGGAGCAGGACTCGCGCCTCCTCTTTCTGTCGAAAGAACCAGGGAGCCCCGAGTGTGGCTCGTCCGACCAAGATGCCATCGACTCCGGTGTCCCGCACACGACGGACGACGTCTTGGAGGCTGTGCACGTCGCCGTTGCCGAACAGCAAGGTCCCGCTGCCCCGCGTAATCTCTGCCGCCCGGGCAATGGCATCCCAATCCGCTTCTCCTCGATACATTTGTTCCAGGGTACGGCCATGCAGGGAAATCACTGCTGGCTGCTCCTTGAGGAGATGCTCGATCCAACGATCAACGACCACCACGTCGTAGCCGAGGCGTGTCTTGACGGACAGGGGAATCGTCTGGCGGACGAGCGGACGGGCGTCCTCCCGCTGCTCGTTTATCCGCTCGATCGCCGCCACTCTCCCAGGCTTGAGCCCCGCTCCCTCAAGGGTCTGACCTGCCGCCCAATCGGCGATCCCCTGTCGAGCAGCCTGCATGATCACATGGGCCACATCCGGCGTTCGGATCAGCCCCGCTCCTGATCCGGATGAGGCCACACTGCGCGAGGGGCAGCCCATATTGATATCCAACCCGTCAAACCCCAACTCACAGACCGCATGGGCAGCCTGATAGAAGAGGTCCGGGTCTTTCCCATAGAGCTGCGCGACGATGGGTCGTTCAGCTTCATGATAGAGGAGAGAGTCCAACAGGAACTCCGGTCCCCGGCAGACGTCGTGCACATGCGTGAATTCCGTAAAGGAGACGTCCGGCTTCCCGTGCATGGCCACGGTATGGCGAAACGTCGCATCGGTGACCCCATCCATCGGCGCCATGCCGATGATCGGTCCGGTGAATGATTGCCAGAAACTCATCGGGCTCGCTCCATCTCCATCACAGGTCTCACCACTTCATTCGCCTGGGCATAGGCCTGGCGCAACAGATCGCTTTCCCGTTCGACACAGACACGTGCGTCCGGCGCGGACTCCGCCACAAACTCGAGAAACCGTTCGATCTTGAGAAGGAAGAAATCATACGACTGCGTGAGCGGGCGTGGCGCTCGAAACCAGAAGGCCACGAACTCGGTCAGACAGACGCCGCGCTCCGCTAAGATCCGGCAGGTTTGCGGAAACATCTCGGCGAGATCCCCTCCCCAATGGAGAATCTCGTACGGCAAATAGGACATACGATAGCACGTGAGTCCTGCCTGATCCGCTGCCACGTCCAGCCACTCGGGTCCTGCAATGGGAGCTCGGCCGGAAATGATCCGCGCATAGCGCGCATAGTCATCGCGCAACTGTTGTCGATCAGACTGGCACATCGGCTCCCGGATTGAGGCTGGACGAGGCGTCAGTCCCGTCGACTGTCCTAGAGCCCTTCCTCTGGCCATCGCCTGCTGAACGAGGAGGGAGAAACGCCGAACGGCCTCTGCATACTCCTCCACAATCATCTCGATCGGTTTGGTGTCCACTTCAAGCGCCACCGCCCGGAGGCTCACGAGGTTCGAATGGGCAAGAACCTGTTCGAGCATGGTGAAGAGGATCGATGGAATTCGGCGCGGCATGGGCGTCGATCCATTCAGAAAGCCCCTCGCCCCGCTCTGACTCGCCAACCGACTCATGGCAAGCTAACCCTGCCACGTGGATTTCGACGACCCGCTCCAGAGGAAATTCCTCAAGAAATTCCTTGACGAATCGCTCAAGAGACATCCGTCCGCAGGCAGCGGTATAGCGATAGACCGTCCAGAGGTGCCCAATGTCCAAGACGAGACCGCAGGGCACTAGAGCCGTCACGAGCCGAAAAAAATGGGGAATCGGTATCGTGCCGGCGGCGAAATAGGTGAGCGGTGGCAGCTCCAAGAGAAAGAGCGGCGCGGTCCCGTCCGTCCGGTCACCCTGCTGATCCATCGCCTGCTGAACCGTCGCGATATTTTCCGCCACCACTTCGGCGCTCAGCGGTGTATATAATGGAGGTAGATAGGTGCCGAACGAATAGCCCGCCATCTGCTTCATCGCACATTCATGATTCAGCCAGAGGCTCTGTATGCTATTGAGCTGCGTAACCATCTCGTCGACATCCTGCTGAAAGAACGGAGACTCTTGAACGTCCGGCTGGGTAATCCACAGTCCCTCCCCATGATAGGCCAGCGACATTTCTGGCAGAACCTGTCGAACCGTCGTCAGAGCAGTCGTCGTCGCCTTAAAGACTTCGAGATAGCCCGGCTGGAGCCCTCGCTCCCTGAGCTTTTTCACCAGCTCGAACAGATCGGGAGTATAGACGTCAACTGACAGCCCTATCCCCTGTGGAGGAATTTGCCTGAGGCGACGCTGAAAGTCTTGTTGAACGAAATCGCGATTAACCATCGATCAATTCTTGTGTTGGCTCAATAATTCTTCTAGTCTATTCGTAGGACCCTTGGTTTGACAAGGGAAGACCGAGCACGGACGAGGGAGCCCCATCTGCTATACTTATTTGATGTTGCCGGGGGGCAGAACCCTCACGAATCGTGCAGGCGCGAGTCGGAAGAGAGTTACACCCATGCCGGACGCCAATGACAAACCCTCCAAGGCTACCAATTTTTTACCAACTGTGATTGCCCATATGATGACACCAGGAGTCGTGCAAATTCCCGGAGACGTTTCCGTCAGTGAGGCTGCGCTGCTGCTCGAACGAGAACAGGCGCCCTGCCTGCTGGTGAAGGACACCGACGCGCAGTTCGGTCTGATGACGCCGACCGACATCGTCAAAAAAGTCGTCGCACAGGGGCTCGAACCGCACGACATCGAAGTCCGTACGATCATGACACGCCCGGTACAGTTCATTGAACACGATCAAGCCTTAGCGGAAGCCTCGATACTCATGATGACGACGGGTGCCTCTCTCTTGATTGTCACGAAACAGAACCAGCCGGTCGGGGTGCTCAGTGCGCAAGACTTGATGCTCAGCCCGCCCAGACGTGGCACGAGGATCCCCGTCGTGGTAAGTGTGGTCGGACGAGCCTCGGCGCAGGGGCTCAACTATAACGCCATGATCACCCAACTGAACCACGTCGGCGCGTTGGTCGAATCTGCGACGAAGCTCGCGCCAAAGGCGAACGTCGTACTGGCGTTTTCCATTTCTGGTCAAAACACTCCCCTCACCATTCGTGGGAAGGTTCTGGCCAGCGAGATTCCCGGAGCAGAACCCGATGAAACCTCAAACGGGACCCGCGCCTGGCATGCCGATATTCAGTTCACCGACCTCTCGTCGTCCGATCTCGCACGCATCAGGGCCTGGGCACTTCAGACAATGCCTCCCTCCCCCGATCGTTCCTAACCTCGCAGATATTCTCCGTTCTTTTGACCAATCAGCGATCAGCTGATAGAATTTTTCCTCTACCTAGGAAGGAGCCATAACCGCACATGGATGACCCGATGAAGACCTCCCAGACCCGTTCCCGTCCCCTCCCCTCGAACGATGAGGTGCTCAGCCAAATTCGCCTACTCCTTGATAGTCCGGAAGACGACCTGCAGGCCGCGATCATGAAGGAACTCTTGGTCGGGATGCTTCGGCTCCACGATTCCCATCTGGATGTCCTGGATCTGAAGATCGTCAACCGCGCGGTGAAAGAGCTGCGTCACGCCTTTCGCGTCTTTCACGACTACCGCGATCGACGCAAGGTCAGCATCTTTGGATCGGCCCGCACCGCCTCGGATGATCCGAATTATGATATGGCCTTCCAGTTTTCCCGTCAGATCGTCGAGGAAGGGTTCATGGTCATTACCGGTGGGGCCGACGGGATCATGCGTGCGTGCCAGGAGGGTGCCGGACGCGAGAACAGCTTCGGGGTCAATATTATGCTGCCCTTCGAACAAGGCCCGAATACCACTATCGCCGATGACCCCAAGCTCGTCACGTTCAAATACTTCTTCACCCGCAAATTAATCTTTCAGAAAGAGGCAAACGCCATTGCATTGTTCCCTGGCGGCTTCGGGACACATGATGAAGGCTTTGAAATTTTGACCCTCGCCCAAACCGGCAAGAGCGATCCACAGCCGATCGTGTGCCTCCAGGCTCCCGGTTGCGACTATTGGGACGATTGGTACGCCTTCGTCACACGCCAACTCTTGGCCCGTAAACTGATCAACCCTGAAGATCTCAGCCTATTCAAAATCACAACGTCCGTGGACGACGCGATCGATGAGATTAGGAGTTTTTACCGCCGATTCCATTCCATTCGTTATGTGGGCCGACTCTTGGCCATGCGGCTGAAAACGAGCCTCTCCCCCGAACAAGTGGCCCACCTTCATGAGACGTTTGGCGATCTGCTATCTGAGGGCACCTTCGAATTGCGCGGGCCTCTCCCCGAAGAACTCGACGAGCCGGATCTTAGGGACTTGCCTCGGTTGACCTTTACCTCCAACCGCCGGAGCGCGAGCCGGTTACGTCAGTTGATCGACCACCTCAACGCGCTCTGACCTTTCCTCACAAAGACACTTTAGTCTCGGCGGAGCATCATGGTATGCTCCGCCACAATGGCTGATTCTCGCACACAGCACCCCTTCTCTGAGCCTCCCACAGTCGTCCTCTATCACGCCGATTGTGCCGATGGGTTCGGCGCCGCCTGGGCGATCTGGAGTCAATATCCCACGGCTCGGTTCATTCCCGTCAAACACGGGAATCCTCCTCCCGCAGGGCTACAGAACCAACGAGTCGTCATCGTGGATTTCAGCTATGCCCGCGAGACACTGGAAACCATGGCCGCTCAGGCACAGGCACTCCTCGTGCTCGATCATCACATCACCGCAGAAATGGCCCTCATCGGCCTTCCCTATGCTTATTTCGACATGAAGAAGTCCGGAGCGGTCCTAGCCTGGGAATGGGCGCACGATCAGCCGACTCCGTGGCTCCTCGAGTATATCCAAGACAAAGACCTCTGGACCTGGGTACTCCCCTCCAGTCGGGAAATCAATGCGGCCGTTGCCTCTTATCCATTCGATTATCATCTCTGGAGCAACTTCAAGCAGAAAGAGTTGGAACAGGAAGGTCGAGCCATCCTACGTTATGAAAACGAACTTGTGAGCAAGCTCGCGGCGCAGGCAATGTTGATCGACTTTCACGGAGCCATCGTGCCGTCGGTCCAAAGCGCGGTCCTGACCAGTCAGATCGGCGAACGCCTGTCCGCGGAGCATCCGTTCTGCGTCATGTGGCACGATCGCGATGGACGCCGTTATTACAGCATGCGTTCGCGAGAGGACGGAACGGACGTGGGGGCCATTGCCGCCTCCTTCGGCGGTGGAGGCCATACGCATGCCGCAGGGTTTTCAGTCCCGCTTGGCCCTGATGGCACCTTGCCGGATAACCCGGCACTTCCCCGATCGGTCATCGACCGTCGCCGTTCTCCCTCCCAGTGAAGGCACCGTGATCCCTCTGCACGACGACAACCCGACCGAACTGACGCCGGTGGTTACGGCCGCTTGTATCGCGGCCTGCGTCCTCGTATTCTTCTACCAGGCAGGCCTTCCCGCCAGCTCAGGAGACACGTTCGTCTTTCAGTACGGAGCAATCCCGGCCCTCTTATTCGGGCAGGCCAACCTCCCTGAGATGAGCGTGGCCATTCCCCCATACGCCACGTTGATTACGAGTATGTTTCTTCACGGCGGCTGGATGCACCTCATCGGGAATATGCTGTATCTCTGGGTCTTCGGGAACAACATCGAAGACGTCATGGGACATGCGAAGTACGCCCTGTTCTACCTCACATGCGGGATTCTGGCCGCCTTGAGCCACGCCCTGACCGATCCGTCCTCGCCTGTTCCCATGGTTGGAGCAAGCGGCGCCATTTCCGGTGTCTTAGGCGCCTATGTGCTGTTGTTCCCACGAGCCCGCGTGCTGGTTCTGATACCAGGCCTGGGCACAACGAGGGTGGCAGCGGGTGTCGTCCTCGGCATGTGGTTCGTGATGCAACTGTTGAGCGGAGGGATGAGCATCGGCAGCAAGGGGGGAGGCGTAGCATTCTTCGCCCATATCGGCGGGTTTCTAGCTGGGATGGTACTGATTGGTCTGTTCAAACGCCGGGACGTGCCCTTCTTTGCACCAAGCCGCAGAGACCGGTGGGAATAACTAGTAGGATGATCAGAAAATCCCTCCTCGTTGATCCGGTTTGTCTGTGCTAACCAAACGAACCAGACAAACCATCCTGTTTTCACGCATCCAGCAGCTCACGTACTCTCTCCACCAGCCCAGCTTGTCGATAGGGCCGCCTCAAGAGATACCGCGGGTTGAGTCGATGAGACACCATCGACTCATCGTCATATCCAGAGACGAAGAGCGGCTTCATCATCGGGTGTTGCTTCAACAACCGTCTGGCTAAGTCACGCCCACTGATCTCCGGCATGATGAGATCGCTCACGGCCACATGGACGGCTCCGGGATGCTGCTGGGTGAGCAGCAACGCTTCAACGGACGAGCTCGCCTCCAAGACCTGATAGCGATGCCGCAACAACGTGGAGAGCGCGAGCTTACGATCGATTTCATTCGGTTCCACCAACAGAACCGTTTCCTGGCCTTTGGCTGAGACCTTTGCCAGTATTGACGGAGTAGACGACCGGCCCTGTCCTGCGAGGGGAAGCGCCACCCGCACCACGGTGCCCTGGCCGGGCTGGCTGACAACATCGACTTGGCCTGCACTTTGTTTCACAATGCCATAGACCGCGGTGAGTCCAAGTCCCACATTCATTTCCTTTGTGGAGAAGAAGGGTTCAAACATGTGCGACTGGGTCTCTAGGCTCATCCCGCCTCCGGTATCGCTCACTTGAATCAGCACCTTGGACTGAGGCTCTGCCCTTCCATTCACAGACTCACTCTCATGCCCACAGAATACCTGCTTCGCTTCGATCAGGAGCCGACCACCATTTGGCATGGCATCCCGTGCATTCACCGCAAGATGAAGCAGGACCTGCTCGAGTCCTTCACGATCAACCTCGACATCCATCGGCACATCTTCAATGACCATGTCCAGATCAATGGGTGCGGGCAGCAGTCCTCTAATCACTCCACGAATATCCTCCAGCACGGCCTTGATCGAAAGCACCTGTCGGAAGTGGCCGTCCTGGAGGCCCAACCCAGCCAATTGAGCGATCAAGGCCGCAGCCTGTCCCCCGCTTCGAAATATGTCATCGACCGGCCCATAGAGTGGGTCGTCCGACTTGAGACGGGATAGGACCACGCCTGTCTCTCTCCCGATCACGGAAACGAGATGGCTGAGTTCGTTGGCAATCCCCCCGGCAACCCGACCGATAGCTTCCATCTTCTGCGCCTCATGCAATTGCTGCTCGAGACCTTGCCGCTCCTGCTTCTCCTGCCGGACATGCTCGTTCGCCCGCGAGAGATCGCTCTTTAGACCCTTGATACGGACCTCTAGCTGATCGCGCGACGCTTGCAGGGCCTGTTCTGTCTCCTTCAGGGCCTCGATACTCCCCAGCAATAGTGTTTTTTGTTGCCGTTCGGCCCCGATCGTTTGCAGCGCCAGCCCGTAGAACGTCGCCATCACCAACAGAACCGGCACTCCTAGCAGATGCCCGACCGACAAAGAACCAGTTTGTACGACCCCTTGATAGAGGGTAACGCCGTACCCGGCACAGAGCAAGAGAGAGAACGCAATGACATGGGAAAGCCGGCGCACTGATGCGGCAATGAGCATGAGCAGAAAATACGACAGATAGAGATCCGATCGGGCGTTACCCGAAAGATAGATTGTCCCGGTGACGAACACAGTATCGATCCCGATCAGAGCCCCGCTGAACCACGTGGCCTGCAGGATTGAGGTCGGCACAAACAGCAGGCAGAGGACCATCGCCGCCAACCCGCCGACGATTACCTCGCTCGTCAGGCGGCTTGCGATCAGCTCCGCCCCGGACAATAACTGGTAGGCCAACATGATGCCGACCAGCGACTGGAGCACAACATATCGTGGACGCGAAATCGCACTGTCGTAACACGAATCCGCCGAAGGCGGCTCGACATGATTCTCAGAGGGGAAGGCGAGACTGCTCATAGGTATGATCTCTTGCTCAGGTTACGAAAGACGAGGAATGGAGCAAGTCCTATACCGATCCCAAACAGAGCAGATCCACGTGTTTCCCGCAGGCTATGCTCTGAGACGCTGAACCGTTTGATCCATCTTCCTACAGCAGGTCACAAAATAGAACGGCGCGGGATGGCCAAAAAACGGCTCACAGATTGGGTTTACCTGGGTAGTACTGCGAAAGAGACGGTTGATCCTGTTCGAGCATCCTGTCGGTTGACGCCGGATAGGAACGATACAGATGAATGAACGAGGTTATGCAGACAGGGTGGGACCATTCGCCAAACTGTCATGAAATTGCTTCGCATGATCGAGGGCGAGACTGAGCGTCTCGCCGAGGAACGTGACATGTCCCATCTTGCGACGGGGACGAATCACTGGTTTGCCGTAGAGATGGAGCACCGCGCCGGGAATATTCAGCAGGGTTCGACAGCCTGCGCCCTTCATAACGGTCGCGGCATCGTCCCCAATGAGATTCACCATGACGGCTGGGCTCAACAGACGTGCTTCACCCAGCGGCATGCCACTGGTCGTACGAACCTGTTGCTCAAACTGGGACACGCTGCAGGCATCAAGCGTGTAATGGCCTGAGTTATGGGGCCGCGGGGCAATCTCGTTGATGAGAAGTTCCCCGCTGGGCAGCTGAAATAATTCGAGGCAGAACACTCCGACCCCTTCCAGACGATCCACGACCTGACGCGCAAGAGCCGCTGCTCGCTCGGCCAGAGTTGAAGATCCTGAGGCCGGCACCTTGGTGGTTCGAAGAATCCCCTCTTCATGTTCATTCTCAGCCAACGGATAGGTGCAACTCTGTCCGTCAGATCCACGGACCACCAGGATCGAGAGTTCCCGTTCAAACGGCACGAACGACTCCACGATCCATCGCATGCCAGGGCGAACGGAATCCGATAATGCCCGTTCCACCTCCCGGACATCGGACTCTCGGAGGATCCTCCACTGTCCCTTGCCGTCATATCCAGCCGTTGCCGTTTTACAGAGGGCGGGATACCCGACCTCTCGGATGGTCCTTGCCAATTGATCGGGAGCAGTCAGGGTGGCGAAGGGAGGGACGGGAAATCCGTTGGAGGCCAAGAACCCCTTTTGTTCGAGGCGATCCTGAATCACGCTCAGGACGGCACTGGACGGACGAACCGGCTTCCGCTGCTCCAATTCTCGACAGAGCGCCGCCGGAATATTTTCCCATTCATAGGTCACGACGCTGACCAGGTTGGCAAATCGCTCAAGAATGTGCTGGTCGGTGAACGGAATGGGAAAGCTGTGAGTGGCAACACGATGAGCTGGTGCCTCTGGATCCGGATCCCAGACGGCGACGTGATAGCCGAGACGGCGTGCCGCCATGGTGAACATGGCGCCCAATTGTCCGCCGCCCAGGACGCCCAGGATAGATCCTGGCTCGATAACGACTGCCTTCACGACCGGCGACTCGGGCGGCCGGGACCTTTCGTTCCGGTCACCAGGCCCTTCGCTTCAGGAGACTGGAGCACGCGGTCCGTCTGTGCCTGACGGAATAATTTCACGCGGGCGGCGATCGCTGGGTACCGGCCCGCCAGGATTTGCGCAGCAAGCAAACCGGCATTCTCGGCTCCTCCGATGGCCACCGTGGCGACGGGAATCCCCCTTGGCATTTGCACAATGGAGAGGAGCGAATCCAGTCCGCGAAGATTCTCTGTCGGGATCGGTACTCCAATGACCGGCAGATGCGTCTTCGCAGCCAGCATCCCGGGAAGATGGGCCGCCCCTCCGGCACCGGCAATAATGACTTCGATCCCCCGGCCGGGAGCTTGTTCTGCATAGGCGAACAAGCGATCCGGAGTCCGGTGCGCGGAGACGACCATCAATTCGTTGGGAATGCCGAGATCCGTCAGAACCGCAACGGCCTTTTCTAAGATCGGGAAATCGGATTTGCTTCCGCCCAACACCCCGACCAAGGGATGCGAACGCTCCGTTCCTCGCCGCCGTGATTGTACTAGTGGTTTTCTGCTGAGACGAGGCATATTCGAGCGGGCTCTTCTCCCACGGCTTCCTGGCTCATGTGCTCTCAACGGAGCCCCCACCTTAGCGATTCTCTGCCTGATGGTCAAGTTCGCCCCCTCTGCACAAAAACCGGTTCCCGCAGAGAAATTGACCGGGTAGGCCGCTTTCCACTATGATAAGCATCTTATATTGGCTCCCCTGCCTCGGCGAGGAGGACTCGGTGGCGCGCTTCACGCAGAACTTGCGAAACAGAGTTCGCTCGCTCGTCCGACCAGATACCGGTCTGGATGAGATCGCGATCGACGACCTTGCGACCTCGACAAAGCTTCAGTCCTGGGAAGCGGTTCAAATCCCCGAACGCCTTCGATTTTCCTCGCGCCTCGCCATCAAGCTGGTACTGCTGTTTCTCTTGATCATTGCCTTCGTACCCTGGACCCAGACGATTACCGTCAGTGGACAACTCTCCGCCTATTCGCCCTACGAACGTCCGCAAGATATCGAAGCGCAAATCACCGGACGAATCAAGAAATGGCACATCTTTGAGGGCGTGCGTGTCAAACAAGGTGATCTCATCCTTGAATTGGATGACTACGATCCCAATTTCATGTCTCCGGACCTCCTGTCCTTCCTGGACCAACGACGCAAAGCTCTGGACCAAAGTCGCAAGGCGGCGCTCGCGCGCGCCGACCAATTGGATAAACGGATCGAGGAGATGCAGAACCTCGTCAAGTCTGCGGTCCCGTCCGCCCAGGCGCGCGTGATCGAATCGGAAAACAAGGTGCGGGAAGCCTACCAGAAGGTCGAAGCAGCCAAAATTGCCGTCGCGACAGCCGAGTTGAACGTGGACCGGCACAAACAATTAGCGGAACAGGGCCTCGTCTCTCAACGCGAACTCGAGTTGACCATCCAATCAGCACTCGCCACCAAAGCCGATCTGACGGGGGCCCAGGCCAACCTCAAGGGCGCAGAACAGGCCATGAAGGCCCTTAGCTTCGGCCGCGACCAGATCAGCGCAGAAGTCCTGCAACGATTGCTCGATGCAGAGGCCGCCCGTGATGCCTCTATCGGCGAAGCGGCGAAAGCCACCGATCAGCTTGCCGATGTCTCATTGCGGATGTCCAACGCGGAACAACGCCGGCTCGCCAGTCGCATCCTCGCCCCTATCGATGGCACAGTCGTGAAGATGGCCCAAACCGGAGCCGGTGAGACGGTCCGACCGGGCGAAAAACTGGTCAGGATCTCTCCGGCGAGTGCCGACAAAGCCATTGAGATGGTGGCTGACGGGATCGATGCCCCGCTCCTCAACGTGGGGCGCAAAGTTCGCGTCTTGTTCTACGGGATTCCGGCCATTCCCCTCCCGGCCTGGCCAGAGATCATGGCTGGCACCTATGGCGGACTAATCAAAGTCATCGACCAAGTCGACGACGGCAAGGGTAACTTTCGATTCTGGGTGGTCCCGGATCCCGATGATCGGACCTGGCCCCCACAGGAACATGTCCGCCAGGGAACCAAAGCCATGGGATGGGTCATCTTGAACCGAGTCCCCCTGTGGTACGAACTCTGGCGGCGCTTCAACCTTTTCCCGCCAGATTATCAAGAGCGCCCACCAAGCCTCATCGACACCCTCTTGCCGAAAGCAGGGCGAGGTGCGAAGTAACCGCGGCTCGGTACGTTCGGTCTCTTCTCAGTTTCCCTTCACCACAACCGACATCGCTGTGCCATGGAGGGTCTAGCCCCCGCAACGGCCTCTCGCTCATCTGACGAAAGGAGTGTGTCCCATGAATTCCAATCATTGCCTCCCGGTCGTTCTGCTCCTGGGAATGATCGGGCTGTGTCCCTTCCCCGCCTCTGCGGGAGACACGATGAAATCGAAATCGCTTCCCCCGATTCCCTTGAGTGTGGAAGAGATTCAAGCCTGGATCGATCGCTCTCACCCACTCCTCAGGGGAGCGGGTACGGAAAAAGTGATGGCACGCGGGAAAATGCTCAAAGCGCTAGGCGCCTTTGAGCCAACCCTCATCAACGATACGGAAATCGAACGATTCATCAAGACTTCAGACCCAAGCCAAGGCACCCAAACCGGGGGCTTCAACGACACGCTCATCGAAGCACGCCATCCCTGGGGATTTCGCTACGGCGCGGGAGTGCGGCATGGGATCGGCGATGCAACGATTCCCGACCTCGCTTTCGGCAACAACAATCAAGTCCTCCTCGGAGCCTTCATTCCACTACTCAAAGGCCTCATGGTGAATCCTGAAAATGCCGAACTCCAGCGATCCGAATTGGCCAATCCGCGCGCGGAGGTGCAGATCTCCCAAACGAGACAGGACCTGTTCCTCGCGGCCGCCACACAATTTTGGGATTGGGTCACCGCGGTGAAGCTAGCCGAAGTGCAGCGGCGGGCCGTGGGAGTTGCCGAAGATCGGTATAGACAGGTCGAAGGCCGTGCCAAAGCAGGAGCCGTCGCCCCGCTCGACGTCGTCGAGGCCAATCAGGAAGTCCAGCGGCGGCGCGAAGTGGCGATCGCCGTGCAACGTCTGGTAGAGCAAGAACAGCTGAAGCTGTCAATGTTCCTCTGGGAAAATAACACCCCCGTCACCCCGCCGCTGGAGCGAGCCCCTGATTTCCCGTCACAGATGCTGGTGCCGGCGCCTGACACCATCCAGGCTCATAAACTCCAAGCCAAGGTCGATCGCCCGGAGGTCAAGGAAATCGGCATCGAGGCAAAGCTCAACAATATCGACCTGGAACTAGCCAAAAATAACCTCCTCCCCAGCCTGGATGCGGAGGCAGCGCCATCCCGCACGCCGGAGAAGTTCGTGTTGGGCCTCGGCTACCGCTTTGGGCTGGAACTCAGGATTCCGATCCTCCAGCGGAAGAGCCGCGGTGAGGTCCTGGAAGCGCAAGGCAAGGCGGATCGATTCGTCCTCATGCAGCAGTTCCGCGAGCAACAAGTGCTCATCGATGTCGACAATGCCCTCTCCGCTATCGAACGAGCCAAGGAGCGGGTGGCGGCCTCGGTCGAATCGCTCCGCCTGGCCAAAACGCTCGAAGAGGGGGAGCGCTTCCGGTTTAGCCTGGGGGCAACCAGCGTCCTCTTCGTCAACTTGCGGGAACGGAATTCGGTCGATTCAGAAAACCAGGTCATCCGCGCCAAGGCGGACTATCAGAAAGCCCAGGCCTTGTACCAGTGGGCCATCGGAGCGTGGGCCAGGACAACGCCGTTCGTGACCCCCGTCACGTATCGTGCAAGAGATTGATGCAGAAGAAGTGGCTTTTCTTTCTGTGCTTTGATAGCGTTAGCGAAGTAGGCGCCTGCTCCCATAAGCGCCTCATCCTGACTCTGGCCAGACGGTGCGACGAGGGGCGTGACCGAGCTGAGGAAGAAGGCGGAATCCGTGCGAAGTCAGGTCGGTAACCAACCAAGCCTGTTTCAGTCGATGCTCGGGTGCCTGGGCGTCCTCTTCCGCTTGGAACGGCGGATCCTCGCCCTGATCTTCTCGTATTCGCTCGCCATTGGACTCTTCTCGCTCATCGTCCCTCTCACAGTCCAAGAGCTCGTCAACACGTTTGCCTTCGCCATTCAGCCCATCACCATTGTGACCCTCGCGGGAGTGATGGTGGCCGGGCTCCTGTTTGTCGGAGCGTTTCGTGCCTTGCAGTTCTACGCCGTGGAGGTGTTGGAGCGTCGGGTCTTCGCCCGCGTTGCCCTCGGGATGGCCCAACAGTTGCCCCATCTGCAATTTTTAGGGTTCAAGCCCCGCTATGCCAATTACTTCATGGAGACGGTCTTTATGCAACGGGCGCTCTCTGTGCTCCTCGTTGACCTGATCAATGTCATCGTTGGTGGCGCGGTGGGCATGACCATCCTCGTCTTTTATCATCCGTACTTCTTGTTCTATAACGCACTGCTACTGGCAGGATTCACCGTCGTCTTTTTTCTCATGTCGCATGGAGGACTCAAGGCCACCATCGACATGTCGCATGCAAAGTATGAGACCCTGCACTGGTTGCAGGAGATCTCTTACAATCTGCTGCACTTCAAAGCCACGGACAGCCAAGCGCTCCTGATGCGAAGGACCGACGAGTTAGTCCACTCCTACGTCGAGACCAGACAAACTCGATTCGGCGTTCTGATTCGCCAGTACTTGGGATCGGTCGGCTGGCAAGCCGTCGCCCACAGCGGACTCCTCGCCACCGCCGGGTGGTTGTTGTCCATCGGCCAGTTGACGCTTGGACAACTGGTGGCCGCCGAGGTCGTCGTCAGCGGTCTCCTCTTGAGTTTCGATGCTGTCGTCAAACGCATGGGACACATTTATTACTTCTTAACCGGTTTGAACGAGCTTGATTTTCTGTTCTCGCTTCCGAAGGACCAAGCCTCCGCCACTCTGTCCGTCCCGCTGCCGGATCCCACCATTCACGGTATTCGCGTGACCTGCAAAGACCTCGCGGTCATCCACTCAGGAATGCCGCCGATCTTCGAGCATTTCAATCTTGAAGTCACCCCTGGCGAAAAGATCGGCGTCTACGCCAGTACGACAACAGCCAAAACGGCGCTCGCACGAGTCTTGGCGGGCCTGGAAACGCCTACCGGTGGCGTCCTTCGCTACAACGGAGTGGACCTTCGCCACCTCGATCTTCAGGCGATCAATCGTTGTCGAGGGTTCATGATCGACTCCCAGCTCACACTGTTTGAGGGCACGATCGAGGATAATATCGTACTGGGACGATCCTATATTCCTTACAGCGACGTCCGGTGGGCCTTGCGCTTCACCGAACTGGAAGAAGACGTCGACGCGCTCCCGCAGGGACTCAAGACCCACATCCGAGCCCCCGGGAAAATTCTTGCCCCGACGCATATCATCCGGATCTTGCTCGCACGTGCGATTCTGGCCCGTCCGCAAATTTTGATCTTTGACGGCATCATCCACAACATGCAACCGACCTTGCGCGAGACCGTCCTGCGGCGGCTCTGCTCAAAGGACGAACCCTGGTCGGTGATCTTTGTGTCGAACGATCCGAATCTCACACCACACGTCGACCGGCGAATCATTCTGGATTGAGTGGAGGAACACGGTGGGGCTCACAACCTTTGTCCGATCATTTCGCCCGAGCGCCTCGCAACTGTTCATCAGCCTGCTGATCGCCGGCCTGGGCTGGCTGAGCGGACAAGCCTTAAGCAGCGTCGACCAAGACCTGCGGATCATGTATACCGAGTACACGCTCGGGGCCACCGATCTCGCCCACATTTCTGCAGACGTCATGCGATACAGGAACACCATCATCCGCGCCCTCCAAGCGGACAGCCAGAAGGACTTCGAGCGGATCACGGAATCCTTGCCCGCACAGCGTGCGAGAATTCAGCATGCAGTGGACCGTTATGCGGCAGCAGGGCTCCGCGTCTCACGGAGCGGCCGCAGTGAGCCGGAAGATATCGAGGCGGTCCGGCGTAGTCTCGACCAGTACTTTTCTGTGGCAAGCACGACCGTGCAACTCTTGACGCAGGAATGGACGGCCGTCTCCCCGACAGAACGTGAAGCCATCAGGCGGAAAGCGGAAGAGCACGCCTCCGACAACGCAGGCCCGAAAATGATTCAAGTCAGTCTGGCGCTGGATCGACTGCTGGACACTGTGGCGGACGTGGCAAAAGATATGCGCGATGAAGGCACGAAAGCGATCCAACGCACGAGCCTCCTGCTCGTTGGTGGAAGTTTTTTCATCGCCTTCTTAAATCTCTTTCTCACCAGGCAGCGCGGAGGGACCTCCCGTCAGGCTGACGACCATGACGAGCCTGAGATCAACACCCGTCACAACCCCATCCCGCTTCCACTGGCCGGTGACACCCCGCGCCCGGCACTGCGTTCGGAGTAGTTCGCTTCTGGGTCACCCTGTCCGCGTATCGCCCTGACTACTCCCTCTTCCGACAGCCTGAAAGAGCTGCGCACGTTCCTCTCCGGTGAGCGGTTTCCACTTACCGGGGACTAATCCGTCAAGCGTAATATGCATGATGCGAACACGATGCAACGTGAGCACCCGATACCCCAAGACTTGGCACATGCGCCGAATCTGTCGATTCCGTCCTTCGGTGAGGATGATGCGGAACCGTGCGGGGCCGAGTCGTTCGATCCGGCAGGGTTTGGTCGGACGCTCGAGAATGAGGACCCCTTGAGCCATGCGGTCGATGAAGGTCTGATCATATGGACGATCGACTGACACCTCGTATTCCCGTTCATGCCCGTGCTCAGTTCGTAGAATCTCGTTCACGATGTCCCCGTCGTTCGTGAGAAGAATGAGGCCCGGACGAGTCCTTGTCGAGTCGGCCGATCGGAAAGATCCGCTCCGGATGGCCGATCTCCGCGATGATGTTACGAGGCACATGCGACTCACTGGTCGTCGTCACACCCACCGGCTTGTAATACTTGATATAGAGCGAGGCCGTCCCCCAGGGAATCACCTGACCATCTCGCGCGATGACGTCGTCAGGACCGACCTGATCTCCCAAGCGAGCCACCCGCTGATTGATAGTCACGCGACCGGATTCAATCAGGCGATCGGCCTCTCGTCGAGAGCAAATACCGTGATGTGTAAAAAACTTATTGATGCGAAGCTTGTCGGTCACAGGGTGGGTCTGCCGTTTCAGTGGACGCGACGGCCCGCTTTGATCCGTCCCAGCATGCGGTAGATCAATCGGGCGATACAAAACTGAGGCGCGACAAACCCTTCGATCGGGGCAATCTCGCTGATATCCATCCCGAGGATACCAGGTCCATTGGCCAAGGCTGTCACGAGGTTCACAGTGTCGTACCACCCCAACCCACCGGGCTCGGGAGTGCCGAGCGCAGGGACCAGCGAGGCATCAAGCCCGTCACAATCGAAGGTCAGGTAGACCGGCCCACGACAGGCCTTCACCACCTCGGGAACCCAGCGGGAGGCCTTGCCTTCGTAGGGGCCGGACGGGTCAAGAATCTCGGCGGCAAAGAACGTGGCAATTCGATCGGTGCTCTTAATGCGATCGATTTCCTCTGGAGAGATGGAACGAATGCCGACTTGGACCAACGGCAACCCGTCGTCGACAACGCGGGCCATCACGCTGGCGTGGCTATACGGGTTCCCCTGATAGGCCTTCCGCAAGTCGCCATGCGCATCGATTTGCACCACGCAAAGATCAGGATAGCGTCGGGCATGGGCCCGGATGGCCCCAAGCGCGCCGGTATGTTCCCCGGTTAATGTGACAACAAACCGCCCGGTCCCGACATGGGGAGTGACAAACGCCTCAATCGCATCCACCGCCTGCTGATCGACTTTGCCATTAAGGTCGAGCGAGCGAATGGTGGCAACCCCGCCCCACTCTCGATAGGGCTCACACTCGAGTGTTTCGTCATACAACTCGACTTGTTGAGACGCCTCGATGATGGCTGAGGGGCCTCGATCGGAGCCCAGCACATAGCTGGAGGTATGTTCGTAGGGCGCGGGCAGGACGTAGACGCCCGCTTGATCTGGATGGCACCAGGGCTCTTCGAGCCCGAGGAAGTTCTGGTCGATACCTTCCCATCCGGCGGGAAGTGTCATGGGCGTATACTCACGCGGCAGGGCTACCGACGCCGCTTCGGCAGATTTTCTTCTGGGATGAACACGGCCAACGCCACCACCGTCGTCCAGCGATTGGGTTTCCCGACAGCGGACTGGGTGATGTTGAGGGTCCGAACGATCTTGCCGGCCATTTTGAAGACTTGTTCACGTTCTTTCCACGCGATGTTCGGATCGAATTCGACACCGAGCGTCGTGGCCAACATCTGCGCCGCCAAGTCTTCCGTATACTCACCCGTCTCTTCATCGGTTTCGCCATGCGCATGGTGCTCAGACAGATACCCGTAGGTTCGACGATCCGTGGGGATCGCCAACCCAATCGACGCGGAGGCCAGGCGATTCCGTTCATTCGTTTCCGACCGCGCCATCACACAGAACGTGATTTCACCGGGGTTCAATAACTTCTCGCCGCGCGCACGCGGGACAATTTTGCAATTCGGCGGAAGAATCGACGACACCGTGACGAGGTTACAATAGGCGACGCCGGCACTACGCAAGGCTTGCTCGAAGGAGGCCAACTTTTCTTTGTGGACTCCGACGCCTCGCGTCAGAAACATATGCGTAGGTACCATCGTCTCTTCTCCTTACTTCGTCCGACCAACCGGGTGACGGACGCCTCGTTAGCTGAAATGCACGCCCACAGTAAGTCTCATGTAGGCACAGGGTCGCTGTTGTACCAAGATTGGCAGCAGCTTCGCAATATCCTGCGACGTTTTTTCCTTTAGGTCCCGGCAGGTGGTTTCAGGTTCAACACCAGCATGCGAGGCTCGGTCATGTCCTCGATCGCGGCCTGAACCCCTTCACGCCCGACCCCGGAGTCCTTCACACCACCATAGGGCATGTGGTCGGCCCGAAATGTCGGAATCTCGTTTGCCAGCACGGCCCCAACTTCAAGGTGCCGAAAGGCATGAAAAATTTTATTCACATCCTGAGTGAACACCCCAGCTTGGAGCCCATAGTCGGACTGGTTGAGCGCCGTGATCGCTTCGCCGAAGTGGCGGTAGGGAGTTACGGTCACCACCGGCCCGAACACCTCCTGGCAGGAGACTTTCATCGTTGGCGTGACGTGCGAGAGCACGGTCGCCTCCATCACCGAGCCCATGCGTTTGCCTCCCAGAAGCACACGCGCCCCCTGCGACACGGCTTCCCCGACCCACGCCTCGACACGATGGGCCGCGGTCGGATCAATCAGTGGCCCGACCACCGTCGAATCGTCGTTCGGGTCGCCGGCTTTCAGACGCGCGACTTGTAACAGGAGCTTCGTGGTAAAGAGGTCCGCGACGGAATGATGGACAAAGATTCGCTGCACGGAAATGCAGGTCTGACCGGCATACCCGAACCCGCCGACTGCGCAGCGCTGTGCGGCAAAGTCCAGATCGGCATCGGGCTCCACGATCACGCCCGCGTTCCCGCCGAGCTCCAACACCACCTTCTTCTTCCCGCACTTGGCCTTCAACATCCATCCCACGGCGGCGCTGCCGGTAAAGCTCAAGAGTTTGAAGCGAGGATCGACGACTAGCTGTTCTGCCACCCTGTTGTCGCAGGGCAGGATGTTGAGTGCGCCAGGAGGAAGTCCGGCCTCCAGAACCACTTCGCCCAAGAGTAGTGCGGTCAGGGGTGTCTGTGGCGCCGGCTTGATGAGGATGGAATTGCCAGCGGCCAGAGCCGGAGCGACCTTGTGGGCCACAAGATTCAGGGGAAAGTTAAAAGGGGTGATCCCGAGCACCGGACCGATCGGAACCCGACGGAGAATGCCGAGATGGGAATCCGTCCCCGGCGTCCAGTCGAGAGGGATCACCTCGCCTGGAATGCGCTTCGCCTCTTCAGCCGCAATGGTGAAGGTCTGGACGGCCCGACTGACTTCCCGCTTCGCGTCGGCAATCGGTTTGCCGGCTTCAGCCGTCATCAGGCTGGCAAATTCCTCACGCCGGTCATAGAGCCCGCCTGCAATCTTTTGGAGCACGTGATAGCGGGCGTGTGACGGCAAGGCCCCCATCACGGCTGCGGCATCGACCGTCGATTGAATCGCAGCCTCGGCGTCGGCGGAACTCGCGTTCGACACCTCGGCGAGTAGCTGCCCTGTAAACGGATTGTTCACGGGGACAACAGTCTCCCCGTGCCGCCACAGGCCTCCAATCAAAAATGGACGTGGTTCCTGCACGAGAGAAGCCCCGCGGGTAGTGAAGACTTAGTCGGCAGACTTAACCGCTGCTACTATAGGGGCTGGCTCAAGACTGGCCGCCTGCTGGGCAATATCAGCTTTGGCAATCAAATCCTCTGTGCCCCAATCACGAATCGCTTCAAGCGTGAAGGCCTCATAGGTTGAAACGCCGTGGCACGTCGGACAATCCGGCATCGGCACCTTGCAATAAAAGACTTCTGACAAGCACGACATGCACACCCAATAGAGCGGCTCCCCGGCGCGTTGCGGAACAGACCAAAACGATTGTGTTGCAGACATATAATAATCCTTAGTGAATGATGGACTGACTATTCTGTGCCACCGCCGTCAACCCGTAAGACTCCGTGGGAGCCCCCTGGGAGCGCGGGGCATTGGCCAACATGCGATCAATCTCCTCGGCAAACTCCTCGAACGGGACTGCGCCGGGTATCGCGATCGCCGGCTCTTTCTCGGTCGGTCCACCGACCGTCCGTATCAGTAGAAAGCCGGGAGTACCATGGAACCCCCACCGATTCGCTTCTTGGCGATCCTGGAAAATCGATTCGAGGTATTGACGCTCGTCGAAACACTTGGCAAACGCTGCCTGATCCAAACCGATCACCTTCGCGTAGCCTTTGAACGATCCCGAATCTAACCGGCCTCCTCCGCTGAAGAGCCGATCATGCATCGGCCAATATCGACCCTGGGCTCCGGCACAACGTGCCGCCACTGCGGCCTCGACGCCGACCCCCTGGTCCGCTCGAGGATAGTCGCGATAGACAAACCGCACTTTGCCCGTGTCGATATATTTGGCCTGCAAGCGAGGCCAGGTCTCCTGGAAGAACTTCACACACCACCCACACGTGAAGTCAGAATACTCGATCAAGGTGATCGGGGCGTCTGCCCGCCCTCTGATTCGTCCGTCCTCCGTGACCGACCCAGCACCAGCCTGAGTCACCTGCACGAGAAACAGCAGCAACACCGCAGCAACTGTGCGAAACAGGTACGCATCCATCATGTGCGGGAAGCTCGCTTTGCTTTGGCGCGCTCCAGCAACCCGACCATGAGGAGAGGCCAGACGACCGTGGCATCACTCAACACTTCAGCAAAGCGCCCGCCTTCTTCCGGCGGCACAAACTTTCCCCACGAAATGCCTTCTTGATAGGTACAGCCGCTCAATCCGCCCCAATAATCCGGTTCCGGACAAATGCGCACACCGTACTGGAATCGAGGAGGCTGGACATTGAGGCCGAGCCGCGTATTGCTGATCTCAATGTAGGGGCCGACCTGTTGCGCCCAATTGCGAGGCACGCCTCCGCCGATCGTAAAGATCCCAAGCTTCTTGGCCGAAATCACGCGGCCTGCATAACTGTTGAGATCGAGATAGGGATTGAACGAAGGACAGGACCGATGGATCGCGCGTAGCACCTCCAGATCACTGCCCCCTTTTGCCTGCGCACGAGCCTGATCGAGCTGTCGCCCCATGGCCCAGGTTCCAACATCCAGCCCCATCTCGGAATCGGTAAAAGCAGGGATGAAGACCGGGACTTTCTTTACATAGGCACTCTTGAGAATACCTGCTCCGTCATATTCCTCCGCAAGCGTCTGACCCAATTCACGGGTGAGAATCTCGGAGGAAAGAGACTGGTCGTGATCCATTCGTTTCATCGTCCGGGAAACGACATGCTCAACGTAGTTGAGGTTGGACTCCATCTCCAGCGTGTCGTAGACCCGATTGTAGCCCTTCTTGAACAACTCTTCATCGGACATCGACGGATGGTGCCGATAGTGTGTTTTGCCAACCGACTCGCTCAGCCCATGGGCAATCAATGCACCGGTCGAAACGACACATTGCACCATACCATGATCGATCATCGCGCTGATGATCTTGCCCATCTTGGCAATGGTCATCGCCCCTGACAGCGTCAACACGACGAAGCAGTCGGGATCCTCGATCATCGCCCAGAGCACTTCGTAGGCTTCGCCCAAGCGACGGCCCCCAAAGGCTGTTTTTCGCATGGCAGTCAGCAGGCCGTCGAAGGACCCGATCTGTTCCGGGTCGAGAGGCTCAAGCGCTTCGAGTCCATCTTGTGCCCCATCGCGGAATTCACGTGCACTCATAGGAGAGTCTACCTATCATAGAAGTGAACAGGGGAAAGGCGCATTCTTTATACACAACCAACGATAGAGGCGTCAACGAAGTTGCACCTCAAGAAACTTCGGGCGCGCCCTGCGGCGCGAGCACGTATGATCTGTTCATCGAACCATCACAATTGACAAGACAAGGACGGTGGAGCGCGACGAACACGATTCTGAACGATAGAGACGTGGATTCGACGACCTGCATGATGTACGCACTCAGAAGCGCGGCGGCCTCACTGGAGGTGGTCGTAAGAAGATCTCTAGAGTGGTTATCCCGCTGCCATGCTCAATTCGATGGCTCTGGCCCCTGCAAGCGGATTATGGGGAAAGCCCCGACTGAAGGGTTTTGTTTTGTCCCCGCGCAATCATGGACGAGGCGCGCAATACGAACGAGCTTGGGGTGGTCCCAACGGGATTTGAACCCGTGTTTTAACCCGACTACGACTTCGCCCTTATTCTTCAGAGGCTTCGAACATTATCTTCAAGTCAGAAAGGGGTACGACTAAAACACGAAGGCTTGAGAAGCACACTGGAGGAGGCTAGTTCCTGTTCGCTATACGTCGCGGTCTTTCAGAGCGTCTCACGAGGATAATTGAAGCGGGAAATATGGGACTGGTGCCCATCGGCATCTCCGACGCTCCCGCACACCTTGACACCTTCCCACGGACGGCCTCGCCGTGTAGTAATCCAGATCGAGTACTCCGAGCCCTGAGCCGACCTGTCAAGACTTAAGTGGGGCAGTACACCTGCCCGCTTCTCTTATCCCTTGCGGGATGAGCCATGCTGTGTCTTGACCAGCGTGGAGATGACCTGTGTGATTCGCTCGGCCACCTTCGGCTGGGGAAGGTCGAAGTCCACCCCGAACTCAGACCCCTTGACCCATTTCACGGTGGCGCGATCGATCAGCAAGGGCTCCGGGTCTCCCGGCACAAAGATTTGCAGGGCGAGCGCCATCCCGACAGAGACCGGGGCGTTCCCGTTAATGTAGCTCCCGCTCAGCGAGAGATCTTCGATCATTCCTTCCCCGGCAATCCCGTCCATAAGATATCGCACCGGCACCAATTTCTTGAGTCGTTGATGCTTCCGCATGATAAATCCGGCCATTCTGCTCTCCTTTCTCTCTCGATCACGCTTGCTTACCAAGCACTCCTCGGATGGTCGCGATCAATGCGTCCGCCTTCACGGGCGCCTGAAGGAATGCGATCGGTCCATTCTACTCTCGGGCCTTTTGCTCCGCCACCGCAGGGTCTCGCACCGTCACCACAACCACTGGAATGGCCGACAGCAGCCGGTTACTCTTCAGTCGTTCGAGTACGACAAAGCCGCCTCCCCCCGGCAGACCAAGATCCAACAGAATGACGTGAGGCCGGTGCTTTCGGGCCTCGATCACGGCCTGGATGCCGTCAGCCGCCCAGATGGGGTGAACGTGATGGGGGCGTACGATCGAGCTGAGCAAATTCCAACTCTCGAGCGCATCATCGACGATGAGAATTCTTGTCTCCACTCCGCTTCTCTCCGCCGAATCGTCCGCTCAGTCGTCACAGCGCCTACACAGAGCGGTCCTCTGCGTTGCGGCCTCTTGACCGCGGCAATTGTACTACCCCACTGAAAGTTTGGACAAGTAGTTGCCCCGCCAGCCTTGCCACATTCCCAGGGACGGCCTTTCCGTCACCGATCTGATTCGTGATGGATGACATGGAAGGGAACCCATGAAATCGAAGCAACGAAATCGAACAGGGATGTGTGGCCCAGCTTTTCTGGTTTTAGGTCACATGTCACAAAGACCTGAAACAACGCTGGCCTATAACCAGCGTAGGTTTACCTTCCCCCCTTCGGAGGTACTTCCTTCTGGTCTGCCCCTTTTCCAAGGCGTCCTCTATGCTTCTCACTAGAGGAACCGTCCGCCGAACCAAGAAACCACGGATGGGCGGTCAAGGAGGTACTCTCATGGCAACCATACTCGTCATTGATGATCAGGAACCAATACGCTCTCTACTCCATCAAGTTCTCGAAGGCGCTGGTCACGAAGTCCTGGAAGCGTCGAATGGCCGCCTTGGACTTGAGTTGTATCGAGTGAGGTCCGCGGACTTAATCATCACCGATATTGTCATGCCTGAGATGGACGGCCTTGAACTGATGTTGGAGCTGACCAGGAGCTTTCTCAACGTCAAAGTCATCGCCATGTCCGGCGGCCACGAGAGCGAGGAGTCGCTCAACGTGGCCAAGCTCTTGGGGGCTCGTCAGACGTTTCAAAAGCCTTTAGATATGGACAAATTACTCAGTGCCGTTCGCTACGAATTGGCACATTAGCTGGCACGGATAACTGCTCGTCGACCCGCACAGGCCGGTGGTCGGGTGCTTTTGGTCGAGAGAACAATGAAACGGGACCCCTCCTACCTAAGCGACGACTCATCAAGACAGCTCCCCCCACCACGCAGGTCCCAGCGCCAGAGGTGGCGTAGAGGCAGGGCAGTGCTTCATGTCCTGGCCTGAAACCCCTCTTCCGAGGTACCACGTTCTGGTCTTTCGCCCCACGCCTCGTGCCGGTATTCTTATCCCAGAGCGCACGTTCAAAAGCTGCATCACAAGGAGGGCATATCATGGAATGCATACGCTGCCGAGGCTTGATGGTGGAAGACCAGTTTTTAGACCTTGAGGGGACCCAAGGCTTCATGTGGATGAAAGGCTGGCGTTGCATGAACTGCGGTCATGTCTACGACTCCGTGATCGAGCAGAATCGCCTGGCCCGACAGGAGAAGGTCCTAGTGCTATCAAGTGGTGAGCCGGACTATCAGGATGACGAAGTCCATCTTGGAGCAGAGGCATTCATCAGGCGAGCGGCCTGACCGAACCTGGCCGTGCGACCCCTCGATGCTGACGCGCCGTACGAGGTGGGCGGAAACGTGAGCGAACCCCCTGTGGGAGAGACATGGCCTCCATGCTGGTCCTCGACGACGAACCAGTCATTCGCACCCTCCTTCGCACGGTCCTCGACAAGTATGGGCGCACGATCGGGGATGTGACCCCGATGGAGTTCGTCCAACACCATCAAGACCGGTCCCAGGCCGCACAGGAGTCAACTTTGTTGGCCCTGGTGTAATAAAGGGAGGGAGGTCAGGATCATTGAGAACCTGGGTATAATGGAAGCGTGAAGCTGAACGTGCTTCCCTTTCCAACGTCTGATGTAACCCAAATGCGTCCCTTATGGGCGTCAACGATCCACTTGGCAATAAAAAGGCCAAGGCCGAGGCCACGACGATCGTTCAATTTAAGCTGCGAGAACCTTTCAAAAATTCGCGCTTTTGCCTGTTCGGGAATTCCAGGTCCATTGTCGGTTACCGAAATTTCAACTTGAGTCTCCTGTTTCCGCGCAGAAAGCTCAATGGTGCCTCCTTTGGGCGTGAACTTCAGTGAGTTTCCGATCAAGTTGGAGAGCACCTGAAGAATTCTGTCATGATCTATGTCGGCGAATATCGGCTCAGGGCCTGTGTGAATGGTCATTGAAAATGACTTATTTGAAACGACAGCGGCAAAGAGGTCCACGCATTCTTGTAAAATACGCGCGAAGGTCGACCCTTTCAGGCTTAAGAATCAGCTTGTCCTGTGCCATTCGCTCTACATCAAGTAGCTCGCTGATCAGCCGGTCCATGCCCGCGGCGCCCTGCTCGATCATTCCGAGGTTTTCGAGAAGACTAACTGTATCCGCCGCGTCTTTAGAAAGACCTCTTCGTATCAAATGAGCACCTATCGAAATAGCGGCGATGGAATTTTGCAAGTCGTGACTGACAATCGCCATAATTTGGTCCCTCGTTACAAGGGCAGCTCTCGTTAAGTCATGGGAGGCAGTTTCGTCCGACAGCAGATTAGCGGTGTGTTCAGACTCTAAGTCGATGCGGACTCGTTCCTCGAGAAGATTGCTGTCCGTTTCTCTACGCTCATTTTCAAGGAGAGCTTCGGCAGTCAATCGTTTTTGAAAGCGTTCCCGTGTTCGAGCATGATCTTCTTCTTTTCGTTCGACATTTTGGGCTTTGTCAGACCGTTCGCGCTCCTGAATTAAACTTTGATCGTCCAATCGTGAAGTTTGAATACCAGTTACGTCAAGTTGATGCTCCTTATCGAGGTCCACCTCCGCACGTTGACTTTCACGATCTTTGTCGGCGGCAAGCCGATTCAAACGGATGGTCTCACTTGTCTCTTCTTCGACCGTCTGAATTTTTTGTTCGAGGTATTCGTCAGTCTTGCCCCGCTCGTCCTCTAAGCTCTTGTCGGTTTTACTGCGCAGCTCTTGAGAGGATTCTGGTTCATTAGTTTCCATAGCTTGAGGCCCCGTTTTCTGTTTCCAAGAAATCAAGAGTTTCCACAAGCAAGCAATTTTATCAAAGGCCAGGTGTGATTGCGATGCACGAGGGACCTCGCAGAGAAGCCGCATTCTAGGAGGGTACGAGGGACGGCGCAAGACGATGTGGGACACGTGATGGTAGCTCCGCGCTCTACATTGGAGACGTGATCCTGCCCGATGGGATGAGTCTCAATCAGGAGTCAGTCAAAGAGGGATGGTGCTGGATAACCTTAGTGAACCGTCCTACCGAGCGACACGCGGTACTCACTGGGCCAAACGGGGGTCAACGAGACTTTTCCCGTTCGGCTGAGACGGTCTACTGACAAGAAGACTTGCCCCCACTCGAAGCCCGTCAGGTGGGTGAGACCTTCTATTGTTAGTGCCCCTTTCCGCCTAAGCAGCAGAAGCATTTTTCGATCGACTGATTGTGAACTGGAAGGATGTTTGATTGTGGGCTTCATAGTCCCCCTCTGTAGCAGAAAGGTGAGAAGCAACGTGGCAGGTACTTAATTGGTAAGCATACGCTTCACCTCAACAGCGTGCAACAAATTCGTGAAAATGCGCTCGTGACCATTTCACTCCTCCGGTGTGCCAGATGGGATGGGGATTTTCTTGCCGACGAGACCTTGAGATACCATGTCCCCACGGGCAGCCTAGCGTTGCGGCGTCATGCGAATCGAGTCTATGGCCTCTGAGATCCGTGGGATGTACGGGGTCCTGGTGCGAGTGTCTCTTCTCCTCGTCGCGTGGCTTGTCCCCCCTCTCGTGACGTAGACCACTCGTACGCCACGAGTCAACGCAAACCACCCCACCGCCGCTTCAAAGAATGACCGGGCCGTCGCTCAATCACGGACGGCCTGTCCCTTACTGTCCCAAACTGCCCTAAACTGCCCTCAGCTGCCTAATTCCCTTCTCCTCCTCTTTGCCCTACGCTCGTGATCACGCCGAGCGGGTGCAGGTCTGATCACCTGAGCGCGATGAAATGCACACAAGAGCGCACTAAAGCATCCATAAGCAGTCTCCTGCCTAATTCCCAGGACAGGATCTCCGGCGTAGGGTGGGGCCAGACGTTGAACCAAGGAGAGTCCATGAAGACATCAGATCTGTCGATCAAAGAACTCGCGGCTTTCATTGGCGTGAGCACGGATACCATTCGGCGGGCAGTTCGCAACGGTGAGATTCCGGCGACACGCGTCGGGACCGCGTACCGGTTCGATCTGTACCAGGTCCGGCACCAGATGGAACGGAATGCCGTCGTCCGTCTACCGAGGGGATCGGCGAGCGCGCCGGGCGGCGAGAGCCGGCCGCGCGCCGCGCGAAACGCCCCCGGACTGGTAACACGGGGGCTTGGCTGACAACATGAACGCGTCCTCGGATGAGTTGAACCATCACGTCTTCACTCTGACCATCGATTGGCTCGCCTTTACGCTGCCGGAGGCGTCAGCCCCGGACGTCATGAGCCACATTGGAGGCGAGTGGACCAGAGGCAAAGCCGGATTTCGAGGCTATCCCCTGTCTTGGATTCTGACTGATCCGTCTCGGGGAGTCGGATTGTTGGGCACTGGTGCGCCGCGACGGCCTCGGGAAGTCCACGTCGATCTCTCTGCCGGCATCGTCTCGTCGTGGGAACTGCTCCAAGGTGCGAGCTATTCTCCAGTGGATCTGTCCACCAGCAGGGCCACGTGACTCGACTCGATTGTGCTTTGGATGATCGCCAATCCCTCGTCCCGCTCACCGTTATCACCGCGGCGGCCGAAGCAGGCCAGTGCATCACGCGGGCCGATCGGGTCCAGATGATTCGCTCCTTTTCGCTGCATAAGGGCACCGCCTTGGGGGACACGATCTACTTCGGCAGTCCCCAGAGTCAAACGCTCCTGCGTGTCTATGACAAACGGCTGGAACTGCTCGCCAAGAAGCAATCACACTCGGAAGAGTACGGCATCCGATGGGAACTGGAGTTTAAGCAGGACCGGGCCCAACTCTGTGCGAAGTTCCTGGTGAATCTCGATGAACAGGACTGGAAGGAATCGGTGGTCGGCCTCCTGCGGTCCTATGTCGATTTCCGGGATACCACGCGGGACGCAGAGGACGAAGAGCGGGCACGGGCCTCCCGGCTGCCCTGGTACGAAGCCCTGACCAACGGATTTACCGCCGCACGGCTGACGAGGACCCAAGCGGAACCGGATGAGGAGAAGGTCAAAGGGTGGATTACGCGCTCCGTCGCGCCCATGCTCGCCGCCCTCTGTGCGTTACCTAACGGTCAGGCGTGGGTGGACAGCGCGATTGTCGAGGGGGTAGACCGGTGGAGGGATCGGCACCGGCAGCTGGTCAAGCAGGGGGCTCGCAAGAGGAAGAGGCCTTCCGCATGACGACTCGTGTATTCGACGCTCAGGCCGGCGCCATGGATACCGAACTGATGGCAAGAGCCAGCTCTCTGGTACCCCCCGCAACGCTTGACGGGTGGATTGTCCCTCCGCATACTCTCCCCCGGCGAAGTCGTGGTCGTGGCAGGGACCGGAGAGGCAATGCCATGACGCAACAGTTAGTGGAACTCGTGGAGCAGTTTTGTCAGTACCAGCTCAAGCAGCGTGGCAAAACGGAAGGAGGTGTTCAAAGCTATCGCTGGGTGCTCAAGCAGTTTGTGATATTCGTCAGATCCCGATACGGACGGTTAGCCCGAGCAACTGACCTCACGCTGTCATCGATTCAGATGTGGATGGACGATATGGCTGGATGTGATCTCGCTCTGAGTACGATGCGGACCCGCCAATCAACGCTGTCGAGCTTCTGTAGCTGGCTCGTGAAGCGGGGTGTGCTTCCAGCGAATCCCGTCGCGGCGATGGACCGACCGCCACATAGAATGGAACCACCGCGGCAAGTGCCTACGCCTGCCCTCATGGATGCGTTGATCGCAGCGGCCCAGCAACGCCAGCGGCCGCGTGATATCGCGATCCTTCTCATCATGCGGTATACGGGGATGCGGCGGGAGTCGGTCGCTACGCTTCAAGTCCGACACCTCGATGGCACCTGGGGCTTGCGACGGGTGCGCGTCAAAGGCGGACAGACGCGGGACATTCCGTTGCCGGGGAGCGTGATGGCGTATCTCCATGCGTACGTCGAACGGTTGGCTCATGTGGTGGGTCAGAGCGGGCCGGAGACTCCACTCTTCTGGTCCCTGTGGGGACGGCGGACCATCGGGAAGAGTCAAGCGCCGATGAAGGGGAAAAACATCTGGCGGCTCTGCAAAACCTATGGGCGGCTCATTGGGTATCCGATGCTGAAGCCCCATGATCTGCGTCATGGGGTCGCGATGGAGGTGCTGGAGCAACAGCATGACTTGGAACAGGTTCGGGCGTTGCTCGGGCATGCGCGCATCGACACGACACAAATCTACACGATGATTCGGCCCTCGCATCTGAAGCGAGTTGTGTCGTTTTATGAAGAGCCGGCTAGACGGATACTGACGAGTTAGAGATGGATGTGCCATTCCATGTTTAAGGACCAACCCAATGGTCCTCAAACATGGAGGCAAAATACTTAACAAAAACAATGTGGTGGTCCCAACGGGATTTGAACCCGTGTTTAAGCCTTGAGAGGGCTCCGTCCTAGGCCAGGCTAGACGATGGGACCAGACATCAATGACGTGGGATCGAATGGGCACAGTAGCACAGGGGCTTTTCACTTTTCAATTCCTGATCATTCTGCAAAATACTCGTGCCTCTATTCTGCCACTCCGCCCACGACTTGACAGAGACGTTGGCATAGCCTAACTTGCGGAAAATGCGCGCAGCGGGCCTCGGGAGAGGGCATTCTTCGACCCTCGACCTCTCTTCCCATCGAAAGACTCATGGTGGAACATGAACAAACCGCTCCAAACCAAAACCACCGGCATCACAGACTCTCCGGAATTGATCGACCTTGAGAAGCCCGAACAAGGTCTTGAGCTGCACCTCGGCTCGAATGTGTTTCGAAATACGAACGGCGTCGTCAAGCTTCAAGGCAAGGAGCAGTTGGTGCTGGAAACTCAACCCCATCCATTGGAGTTGCTCCTGACGATGGACCTGTACGATGAGCAGGGAACCCGCGTCGGCCATATCCGACGGAATGCGCTCTCGGCCCATAGCGCGGGTCGCTTTACCATCAACGTGAAGGCCGACAGCGACTCAATGCCGGACGACCAGCCTTCGGTCACCGTAGCAGACCGAACGACCGGACAGACGGTCCTCGAAGCTTGCCTCGTGCAGGGGAGAAAGGTTCGCATGACCGTGGGGCACTTCTATACCCATAAAGGCGAATTGGTCACCATCAGCCCGCACTATTGCCGCATCGGCACCGGCCTCACCTTGTTTGGCGATGTGGCGGAAAGCCGCGGCGGCGCGGCGGCAATCGGGTAATCAGCTCCCAATAGACCTCAATCTCAATTCCTCGCCTCCGCTCCCTACGGTCAAGAGAACGACAGGCAACAGCCACCCTGGCCTCCCTGTTGAAAAACACATCCTTTTTGACAAGAAGCAGGACTCCCGTACAATGGCAGCATGTCAGACGTTGTGAAGCCGAGCGTGCAAGCCTTCTTGGTCTGCGACCAGGTCATCGAGGACAGCGTCACCAAGAAGAAGAGCCTCATCGGCCTCTTCACGCACCTACAGGCCGTGACCTTTCCCTTCCAGCACTCACAAATGGGGCTGTATTTCTGCCTCACCGATGCCGAAGGGACTTACCACTTCGACATCGATTTGATCTACCTCAACAATGAACAGCTCGTCTGCCGGGCTACCCTTCCGAATATTGTCATCGGCGACCGCCTTCAAATTTCCGATTTCGGAATCAATATCCCCTCACTGGTCTTCCCCGCCCCTGGGCGCTACGAGTTTCGCCTGCGCATGGAAGGGCATCTCATCGCACAGAAAGACTTCAGTGTGATGCAGCTGCCGACTCACCAAACCACGTAGTGCTCGGTTCGCTCCGACATTCCCTCTCTCCGGATAAGCTCTTCTCCCGTATGCCACTCTTGTGATAGAACAGCCTGCGACCACTCGGCTCGCACATTTCTCATCCACAGAGGAGTCCTCGCACTATCGTGTCTGAACCCACTGGCGCCTCAAACTTTATCCGCGACATCGTGGCCGCAGATCACGCAGCCGGCAAGCATGGCGGCCGAGTAATCACGCGTTTTCCACCTGAGCCGAACGGCTATCTCCACATAGGCCATGCAAAATCTATCTGCCTGAATTTCGGCATAGCGAATGACACCCCGGGAGGCCGTTGCCACCTGCGATTCGACGATACCAATCCGACCACCGAAGATCCTGAATATGTCCGTGCGATCCAGGACGACGTCCGATGGCTGGGGTTCGACTGGCAGGATAAGATGTTTTTTGCCTCAGATTACTTCGAGCAGCTGTACGACTTTGCCGTCCGGCTGATCCGTAAGGGCAAAGCCTATGTCGATAACTTAACAGCCGAAGAGATGCGTGCCTATCGCGGCACGCTTACTCAGCCGGGAAAGAACAGCCCCTCTCGCGATCGTTCCGTCGATGAAAATCTTGACCTCTTTCGACGCATGCGGGCCGGAGAATTCGGGGATGGAAGCCACACCCTCCGAGCCAAGATCGACATGGCGTCACCCAATATCAACCTGCGCGACCCGGTCCTTTACCGCATCAGACATGCGACGCATTATCGAACCGGAAGCGCCTGGTGCATGTACCCGGCCTACGACTATGCGCATCCCCTCTCGGACGCGCTCGAGGGGATCACGCACTCAATCTGCACCTTGGAATTTGAAGATCACCGGCCTCTCTACGACTGGGTCGTCGAGCAGGCTGACGCGCCGCACCGGCCACAGCAGATCGAGTTTGCTCGTTTAAACCTGACCTATACCGTCATGAGCAAACGGAAACTGCTCGAGTTGGTCGAAAAGAAACTGGTGAGCGGATGGGACGACCCACGACTGCCGACGATCAAAGGCCTGCGCCGCCGCGGGTATACCCCGGAGGCGATTCGGGCCTTCTGCGACCATATCGGCGTCGCCAAACGCGAGGCCATTGTCGAGATGCAGCTGCTCGAACACTTTATTCGCGAAGACCTGAACAAGCGAGCGCCCCGAGTGATGGCCGTGTTGCGGCCGCTCAAAATCATCCTCGACAACTATTCCGATGAGCAGTCCGAAGAATTGGAAGCCGTCAACAATCCGGAGGATCCCGCTGCAGGGAGCAGGAAAGTCCCCTTCTCACGCGTCCTCTATATTGAGCAGGACGATTTCCGTGAAGATCCGCCCAAACAATTTTTCCGGCTCGCCCCGGGACGCGAAGTGCGCCTCCGGTACGCCTACATCATCAAATGCGTCGGAGTGACGAGAGATCCGCAAACCGGCGAGATCACCGAACTGCATTGCACCTACGACCCCACGACCAAGAGCGGCGCATCCCAGGAACAGCGCAAGGTCAAGGCTACCATCCATTGGGTCTCCGCGGCCCATGCCGTGAAAGCCGAAGTCCGTCTCTATAATCCCTTGTTGGTGACTGACCTGGCAAAAGTGCCGCCAGACCATGATTGGACGACCTATCTCAACCCCACCTCATTGGAGCGAATTACGGGCTGCCTGGTTGAGCCCGGTTTGCGGCAGACAGTGCCCGGCACTCGGTACCAGTTTGAGCGCCTGGGATACTTCTGTACTGACCCAGATTCGGTCTCCGATACATTGATATTCAACCGCACCGTGTCACTCAAAGACGCCTGGGCCAAGATCGAAAAGAATCAGCCTGCCCGGTAACGAACCGGTCGTCTTCCCCCCTATTCGCTAGGACCCTCCCGGAACTTCTCTCCATTTCCAGCACGTTGAAGCCTCCTTTACAGACTCAGCATCCCTGCTACGCTTGAGGTTAACTGGCTGGAACCGATGACAGGAGCCATTTTGCCGTGACAACCATCATCAACATGAAGATCGCACGGCACGCACATCTCTTGTTCCTCTCAGGAATAGTGGCTGGACTGATCATGACATCAGTTTCGCTGGCCGCCACTACATCAAACGGGATCGAATCGAGCGCAACCGAAGCGGTGAAAGCTACGATCAACGACCTGATCCAAGTCCTCGATGACGAATCCTTGAAGCAACCGGAACAGGCTGAAGAACGGCGGCATGAAATCGAAGACATCATCAAACATCGCATGGATTACGAGGAAATGGCGAGACGCGCACTGGGAGCCCCCTGGTCCACGCTTTCCCATCGGGACCAGCACGAGTTCGTCGACCTCTTCGTGCAACTCCTTCGAGACACGTTTGCGGGCCGCATCGCCGAACGCTCGGACGAACAGGTGGTCTTCCTGGAGGAACGTCGAGAGGATGCCTTTGCCGAAGTCAAAGCGCAAATGAAGGGACGGAAGATCGACACGCCGGTCGACTTTCGACTGATTCACCATCCGCACGAATGGCGGGTCTATGACGTGGTCATCGACGGAGCCAGCATCGTGAGCAATTACCGCTCACAATTCACCAGTATTATTCGTGACGTCGCGTATGTCGGGCTGGTCAAGAAGATGAGACAGAAGGCAATCGCCGTAAAGGTCTTCGAAAAGTCTCCGACGCCGTAACCCTCCCTCTGGCCATCTCTCATACAGTTTGCGTGTTTTGCTTTACCGTGGCACTGAGTTTGCTAGACTGGCCGAAGAATGAGGTGCCGGCATGGCGAGGAACCTCGAACCGGATGGAGGACCGCATGATTGAGTGTCGAGAATATCCACGCATCCCCGTTGACATGCAGGTCTTCTTCTCCAGCACCAACAAGACAGACATCCGCGAAGGCACAATGTTCGATCTGTCCGCCAGAGGATGCGCCGTCACCAGCATGTCGTCGGTTCAGCCCGGTTCAGCGGTGAGAATCCTCATTAGGGCGACCGATCTTGGTTCGCCCATCACGATCGAGTCCGCCGCGGTCCGTTGGAGTGAAGGTGGGGAGTTTGGAGTCGAATTCCTCGGCCTCTCGGAGATCGATCAGCGCCGCCTGCACCGATTGCTGCAAGTTGCCACCACACACCAGATCCGCCCGAGTTGACCGCTGACCGATTCTCGGATTCAGCATGGTATAATGACGGGCATGACTTGTCCCCTCTGTCACCAACCCAGCACCTGGGAAGGCAACCCCTGGCGCCCCTTCTGCTCTGAACGCTGTCAAATGACCGACCTCGGCGCCTGGGCAGCAGAACGTTATCGCATACCAGGCCCCACCCTCACCATAGACACCTCGTTCCCCGACTCATTGGAGGGAGACGACGACACCGAGGCACAGCAAAACAGTTAGGGTAAACAGTCCAAGGACAGATCGTCCACCTTCCCACAAGACGCAACCGGAAATCCCCCCAACCGTTGCACTGGCGACACGATACAACGACTGCGCGAGATGCTGGTTGATGCCGGCCTCGTTCGCACGTTTCATAGTTGGCAAGCCCGCGGCATCTTGCTATGGTCACGGTCGAGACCAGGCCCTCTCACAAGGAGTACAAGCCATGTTGCCGACTAAAGGCTACGCCGCGATGACCGCAAAGGCTGCCCTGCAACCCTTCGCATTTGAGCGACGAGACGTGGGTCCCCATGACGTGCTAATCACGATTACACATTGCGGCATCTGCCATTCGGATATTCATCAAACCCGTGACGAATGGGGCGGCTCGATTTTCCCCATGGTGCCGGGGCATGAAATTGTCGGCACGATCACGCGGGTAGGGAGCTCGGTCCAGCAGTTCCACGTGGGTGAGACGGCCGGCGTCGGCTGCTTCGTCGATTCCTGCCGGACCTGCGCTGCCTGTCGAGAGGGATCAGAGCAGTACTGCGAAGCCGGCATGCTCCTCACCTACAACGGCCGCGACAAAGCCGGCCAGACCATGCAAGGAGGTTACTCCACGCAGATTGTCGTGGAGGAAAATTACGTGCTGCGGATTCCCTCAGCACTGTCGCCTGCCGGAGCAGCTCCACTTTTGTGCGCGGGAATTACAACCTACTCCCCCCTTCGCCACTGGGGCGTCGGCAAGTATCACAAGCTTGCGGTGGTCGGATTGGGCGGACTGGGCCATATGGCTGTGAAGATCGGCAAGGCGCTCGGAACCGAAGTGACCGTCTTGAGCACCTCTGAACGGAAGCGAAAAGATGCAGAACGATTGGGCGCCGTCGACTTCGCCCTCACCTCACAACGCGAGACGTTTACACGACTACAGCGGCGCTTTGATTTTATCCTTGATACCGTCTCCGCGCCGCACAACTACAACGACTACGTGAACCTGCTCAAAACCGACGGCACCATGATTCTCGTGGGGGCTCCGGACAAACCGACGCCGCTGGAGCCTTTTCCACTGATTCTGCATCGCCGCAGCATCGCCGGGTCGGTGATCGGGGGCATCCGCGAAACCCAGGAGATGCTCGACTTCTGCGCCACGCACAAAATCGAGTCCGATATTGAATTGATTCCGATCCAACAAGTGAACGAAGCCTACGAGCGCGTCCTCAAGTGCGACGTGCGGTTTCGGTTCGTCATCGATCTGGCATCGATGAAGTGAGTGTTCTGGTATCGGTCAAGCGCCGGCAGAAACACAACGAGCTTTGGGGTTGGTGTTAAACCGGGGGACAGTCAGAAAAAGTGGCTGGGGGACTAGGAATCGAACCTAGGTAGCCGGCTCCAAAGGCCGGCGTCCTACCGCTAGACGATCCCCCAGCGCGGTACGGAACCGAGACGGAGATCTGAAGATGACGGCGTGGGAAAGATTATTGGCTGGGGGACTAGGAATCGAACCTAGGTAGTCAGATCCAGAGACTGACGTCCTACCGCTAGACGATCCCCCAACCGACGCCCACAGTAATATAAGGCTCTCGATTTCGTCAAGAGCGGTGCTGATTTAGAGACAAGAGCTTCCTCACTCGTGGGATGCCCGTTCGATCCCCTGGTGGAGCCGAAACAGCGTCCTATCTCGCCCCAACACCTCCATCACTTCGAAGAGGCCAGGACTGGCCGTGCGACCGGTCAGGGCAACCCGGACCGGCTGGGCCAGCTGCCCCATCTTCATCCCCTCCTCTTCAACCAGTTGCTTGAAGGCCTCTTCCCATTGCTGTTTTGAGAAGGCGGGGAAGGCCTCGAAGCGAGTGAGCAACCTGCCGAGGACCGGCGCGATGGCCGGCGTCAAAAACTTCTTCGCCGCCTCTTCGTCAAACGTCACGGCCTGCCCAAAATACGGCCTCACCCAATCGACCATCTCCACGAGCGTCTTCGCCCGTTCTTTCACAAGGACGACGAGTTGTGCGAGCCAGCCGGCCGGAACAGTCTGGACTTCGTCTTTTAATCCCGTTGCTTCCAAGAGGGGCACAAGCGCCTGAGCGACCTGGGCCGGCGGACTGATCTTGATATATTCTGCGTTCACCCAGAGTAGTTTCTCGGGATTGAACACGGCTGCGGACGTTTGAACGTTCTTCCAGGAAAACTTCTCGATCAGCTCCTGGCGAGTGAAGAGTTCCTGGTCCCCATGTGACCAACCAAGCCGAACGAGATAATTCACCATGGCATCCGGCAGGTACCCCATGTCCTTATAGGCCATGATCGACGTGGCCCCATGCCGCTTCGAAAGTCGGGCTTTGTCCGAGCCCAGAATCATCGGCAGATGCCCAAACTGAGGGACTGGAAACCCAAGCGCTTGGAAGATCGGGACCTGCCGCGGTGTGTTGGTCAAATGATCGTCTCCCCGCACCACGTGGGTAATATTCATCAACGCATCATCAACAACCACTGAAAAGTTATACGTCGGGTAGCCGTTCGACCGGAGAATGATCAGGTCGTCCTGCACGTTATTATCGAACACGATCTTGCCTTTAATGAGGTCGTCGACCACCGTCTCTCCCTCTAGAGGAGCCTTGAAGCGCAGGGCCGCGTCACCGGCCGGATTTGTGAGGCCACGATCACGGCAACGGCTGTCATATTTAGGCGACAGCCCCTTGGCCTCGGCTTCCTTACGCCGCGCCTCGAGTTCTTCCGCTTTGCAGGAGCACCAATAGGCCTTCCCCTTTTCAAGAAGCTGCATCGCATAACTGCGATAGAGCTCGATACGCTCGGTCTGACGGAATGGGCCCTCGTCCCAGTCGAGCCCAACCCACTTCAGCCCCTCAAGAATGGCCTGGATCGACTCATCGGTCGAGCGGTCTTGATCCGTGTCTTCGATGCGGAGGACAAACACACCCTTCTGCTGGCGGGCAAAGAGCCAATTGAACAGCGCCGTACGAACACCACCGATGTGGAGAAAACCGGTCGGGCTCGGCGCGAATCTGACCCTGACTTGACTCATAGAATGACCCTGCGTCGTTGAGGAAAAGGTCGGTATCTATAACACGGGCTGAAAAGTGTTGTACAGATTCGGTTGTCGTGCACCCTATTATCTGAACCGGCCATCTGATAAGAGAACAAGAAGGAAGTTGTTATGGCAGAACTCACGCAACCGGCCACGGTCCTCGCGATCACGGATCTTACGCCCCACGTTCGCCAATTGGTTCTTCTACCTAAGACTCAGAAGATCGTATTCCAGCCAGGTCAGTGGGTCTCCTTACAGCTACCGGTGGGCATCAAGCCACCCCTCAATCGCGCCTACTCACTGGCAGAGCCCCTCTCCCCTACTGGGCAACTGACCCTGGTATTTGATCGAGTCCCCAACGGAACTGGGTCGAGCTATCTCTACGGGCTCAAGACCGGCGATGAGCTGCTGCTGTCTGGTCCCTATGGGAATTTTGTATTGCCCCTCTCACTCGATCGAGACCTGCTCCTCGTCAGTCGCTATACCGGCTTGGTCCCGATCCACTGCATGTTGAAACAGTTGGCAGCATCAGGCGCACTGCCACAATCAATTCTGATTGCGGTCGGTCCGGCTGAGAGTGAATGGCTCTACCACGATGAGTTACTCGCCTTAGCCGCGCGATACCCATCGTTCCGATATATGCCAGTGGCGGTGAATGGGACGGACCAGGAAGTCGTCGATGCGACCGTGAAATTGCTTCGACCGCTAGTCACTAACAGACCGAAAGTGACGCCACTGCTCAGCGGGGTCAAAGGGTTCGTGCGACCGTTGCGGGCTTATCTCATCGAGAGAGGATATGATCGAAAAGAAGTGAAAATTGAAACCTACGACTAACCGGCTGTTGAAAAAGTCCGCCAACACTCAGAGGCTCAACGTACGGGACAGAGTACGCGTTGCCTCTTCGCTCGCTGCGGCCTTGCTGAACAGCCTGCTAGTGCCCTTCCCTCACAAGATTCTTATTCACGGCCGGGATCTCGACAACAATATCCTTCGTGCCGTTCGGTACGCATTGGCAACCGAGCCGTGACTGCAACGTGGTGATCGGCGCTTCCTCCAACTGATCGAACTCATCGTCCGTGCCTTCGCTACAGCTCTCAAGCCCCTGTTTCACGATGACGTGACAGGTCGAACAGGCACAGACACCTCCGCAGACATGTTCCAATGCAACCCCGTTACCCATCGCCACATCCAAAAGACTCCCTGGGAGCCCCGTCGGGCCGTAGGGAATCTTGGCTGGATCGACTTCAACCTTCGTCACCATGCCGTCAGGGGCGATAAATGTGACGGTATAGACTCGCTGAGGAAGCTCATAGTCAGTTTTTTCAATATAGGGATTGGTCCCGCCCATGTGCCCGTTCCTTTCTCAACCCGATTCAGCCGTGCTTCCTGCTGTTGACAGTCCAGAAACCTGCGTGCTATTCTTTATCCGACCAGATTGATCGGAGATCATTATAGTCTCCGACCTTGGTGATCGGCAATAGCAATGTTGAAGATTTCAAAAAAAGCAGATTACGCCCTCATGGCCCTTCAGCACATCGCTGCTGTCCAGTTCGGCGACGTGACGCCAGGTCGCGTGGTGAATACGAAGGAGATCGCGGAGGAATATAACATCCCCCTCGAGCTACTGGCCAAAGTGCTCCAGACCCTTGCCAAGAACGCACTGATCGAGAGCCACAATGGTCCCAAGGGCGGGTACGTGCTGGCCCGACGCGCACACCAGATTACGATCGCGCAAATTCTCGAAAGCATCGAAGGGCCACTCGGTATCACCGATTGTTCGCACGAAAAGGAAGGGGAGTTCTGCATGCAGCGGGGGAATTGTCATATCCGCACACCGCTCTTGAAAGTCCAGGACAGCATCGCCCAATTGCTCAATAACATGACCCTGCAAGATATGATGGGTGGCACACCCCTCATTACGATTCAGTCTCCCACGGCACAAGGAGTCGAACGATGAAACTTCCCATATTCTTAGACAACCACTCCACCACACCGATGGATCCACGCGTGTTGGACACCATGCTTCCCTACTTCATCGAGAAATTCGGGAACGCGGCCAGCCGCAACCATGCCTTCGGGTGGGCTGCGGAAGAAGCCGTCGAAAACGCCCGGAAGCAGATCGCGAAGCTGATCAAGGCCGATCCGAAAGAGATCGTCTTCACGAGCGGCGCCACCGAATCGGACAACCTCGCGATCAAGGGCGTGCTGGAGATGTACAAGGAAAAGGGCGACCACATTATTACGTCGTCCACCGAACACCGCGCCGTGCTCGACACCGTCAAAGTGTTGGAGGGCAAGGGTAAAGCCACAGCCACCTATCTCCCCGTCGATAAATTCGGGATGGTCAGTCCCGAGGATGTGCGGAATGCGATTACGGAGAAGACGATCCTTATCTCCATCATGTTGGCGAACAATGAAATCGGCACGATCAACCCCGTCAAAGAGATCGGCAAAATCGCCAAGGAAAAGGGCATCCTCTTTCACTGCGATGCGACGCAGGGCGTCGGCAAGATCCCGGTCGATGTGCAGGATATGGGAATTGATCTCATGTCCTTCTCGGCCCACAAGATGTACGGACCCAAGGGAGTCGGGGCGCTCTACGTGAGAAAGAAGAACCCGCGGGTTCGCATCACGGCGCAAATGGATGGCGGCGGGCACGAGCGCGGCATGCGTTCCGGGACGCTTCCGGTGCCCTTAATCGTGGGATTCGGGAAGGCCTGCGAACTCTGCGAGCAGGAGATGGTCAAGGACACAGCACGGTTGACCGCGATGCGCGATCGGCTGGAGGCCAGTATCATGAAGGCCCTCGAAGAAAGTTATCTGAACGGCCATCCAGCCAACCGGCTCCCCGGCAACCTCAATATCTCCTTTGCCTACGTGGAAGGCGAATCGTTACTGATGGGCATGAAGGATATCGCCCTCTCGTCCGGTTCGGCCTGTACCTCGGCCACATTGGAACCCTCCTACGTGCTCCGCGCGTTAGGGGTCGGGACGGAGCTGGCACACTCCTCGATTCGCTTCGGTCTGGGCCGTTTCAACACGGACGATGAGATTGACTACACGATCAAGAAGGTGATTGAGGTCGTCACCAAATTACGCGAAATGTCCCCGCTGTACGAGATGGCAAAAGAAGGCGTCGATTTGAAATCAGTCCAATGGGCTGCCCACTGACCCGGATAGTCAAGAGGAGGATGAACCATGGCCTACAGTGACAAAGTCGTCGATCATTTCAATAACCCCCGCAACATGGGAAGCTTCAAGAAGGACGAGGAAGGAGTCGGCACCGGCATGGTCGGAGCCCCGGAGTGCGGCGACGTGATGAAGCTCCAGATCAAGGTGCAGAACGATACGATCGTGGACGCGAAGTTCAAGACCTTCGGCTGCGGTTCAGCGATCGCCAGCTCGAGCCTCGCCACCGAGTGGTTGAAGGGCAAGACGATCCAAGAAGCCCAGAAGATCAAGAACACCGACATCGTGCAGGAGCTGAACCTGCCGCCCGTGAAGATCCATTGTTCCGTGCTCGCCGAAGATGCGATCAAGGCCGCCCTCGCGGACTACCAGAAGAAAGCCGACGGAACACTGACTGACGCGAAGTAACGTGAACAAAGGGAGCGCGCCATGGACACGACGAACGCAGAAACCCAAGCTCCGGTGATTACGCTGAGCGAAGCGGCCCTGAAGGAAGTCAAACGCCTCATCAACGTGCAGGGCCTCACTGAAGGTGGGCTCCGCCTCGGCGTGAAGGGCGGCGGCTGCTCAGGCCTCAGCTACACGATCAACTTCGACGAAAAGATCGGTCCGCATGACCAAGTCCACGACTTTGACGGTGTGAAAGTCATTGTCGACGCCAAGAGCGCCATTTATCTTCAAGGCACGCAGTTGGACTTCCAAAAAGACCTGCTGGGCGGAAACTTCAAGTTCGTCAATCCGAACGCCGACAAGACCTGTGGCTGCGGAGAGTCCTTCTCGGCCTAACGAGTGTCAGCAGAGCACGGCAATTGTCCTACGGGCATGGCAGGCCGCCGTGCCCGTGCTGTCAGAGGAGACCGCATGGACCATCACACCCATAGCACCGCCAACCCACGTGAGCTGCAGATGGCTCGCAGCATGTGCTGGCACTGCCAGTCCGAAGTGGCTGGTGAATATTTCTGTGACCGTTGCGTCAAGGTCCAGCCGGTTTCGAAAGAACTTGATTACTTCACCTGCCTGGGCTTCCCCCGCCGCCTCACGATCGACCAGCACCAGCTGGAAGCCAAATTCTACGAACTGAGCCGGGCCTTCCATCCCGATTTCTATCAGAACAAAAGCGTTGCCGAACAGACCATCAGCCTCGGCAATTCCGCCATGTTAAATACCGCGTACCGGACGCTCCGTGATCCGATCGAGCGCGCTGAGTATCTCCTCGATCTGGAAGCCGGGTCCGTGAAAGAGATTCGGAACTCTCCCCCCGCCGACCTCTTCGAAGAAATTCTTGAACTTCAAGATACATTGAACGAGTACCGAGCCGCCGGCCGCGCATCAGAAACCGACTCGACGCTCCGCGCGAAACTCCAATCGGAGCGACACACACTCGAACAACGGCAACGGGACATGGAAGCCACCCTGCTGCAGCTCTTTGTTCAGTGGGACGCACTCCAAGATCGTGGGGAGGCGACCGACCAGGCGAGGGCCGAGCGCGACCGTATCCTGAAACAGATGCGTGAAAATCTGTCCAACCGGACCTACGTCAAGAACATCGTGAGCGACCTCGTCTCAACCATCGGATAATCACCACCATGGCACGTATCGTCGGCATTGATCTCGGCACAACGAATTCGCTCGTGGCCTATATGGAGGACGGACGTCCGCGTGTCATCCCAGGGCGGAACGAGCGTACGATGGTTCCCTCGGTCGTGGCGATGACCGACAACGGGCTGATCGTCGGCGATCCGGCGAAAGAACACTTAACCCGCAGCCCGGAACGGACCGTCTATTCCGTGAAGCGATTCATGGGAAAGGGGCTTGAGGACGTACAAGGCGAGCTGGCCTACTTCCCCTACCACTTGACGGAACAGGGGGGAGTGATCCGGATCAAGCTCGGAGAAAAAACCTATTCGCCGCCGCAGATCTCGGCCATGATCCTGAAGGAACTGAAGCAACGGGCCGAGGCGCATCTCGGCGAGAGCATTACCAAGGCCGTCATCACCGTTCCAGCCTATTTCAACGATAGCCAGCGGCAAGCGACGAAGGATGCGGGCATGATTGCAGGGCTCGAGGTGTTACGAATTATCAATGAACCGACCGCTGCCTCGCTGGCCTATGGGCTCCAACAGAAGACTCAGGGCACGATTGCCGTCTATGACCTTGGCGGGGGAACCTTCGATATTTCCATCCTGAAACTCAAGAACGGCATCTTTGAAGTCCTGGCGACCAACGGCGACACCCATCTCGGAGGCGATGACTTCGATCGCCAGATCGCAGATCTCTTCGTCAAGGAAATCCGCGATCAACATGGTCTCGATCTGAACGCCTATCCCGACCATATGCAGGCGGTCAGACTGGAAGCCGAACGGACAAAAATCAGGCTCTCCGATGAGCTGAAGACCACGGCCGTCCTCGACCTGCCGGAAGGCAAAGGCCGGTATTCGAGAGATCTCACGCGCGATCAACTCGAATCCCTCACCATGGACTTGGTGGAGCGCACGCTCGGGCCCTGCCGTCTCGCCTTGAAAGATGCAAGCCTCACCCCGAACGACATCGATGAGGTGGTCCTCGTCGGAGGCTCGACTCGTATGCCACTGGTCCGGCGGCACGTCCAAGCGCTCTTCGGGAAACAGCCCCATTGCGAGCTGAACCCTGACGAAGTCGTCGCGCTCGGCGCGGCCGTCCAGGCCGACATTCTCAGTGGCGGAACGACCGATCTGTTACTCCTCGACGTGACGCCCCTCTCCCTTGGCATCGAAACCATGGGCGGAGTGATGAGCAGCTTGATTCGACGCAACACGACCATCCCGGCCAGTGCCAAGGAAATGTTCACGACCTATGTCGACGGCCAGACCGGCGTGGATATCCATATCCTCCAAGGCGAACGCGAACTGGTGAAGGACAACCGCAGTCTGGCCCGCTTTCGGCTGAAGGTCCCCCCGCTGCCGGCCGGCGTCCCGCGCATTGAAGTCACGTTCTTAATCGATGCGAACGGAATCCTGAATGTCTCGGCGCGCGATGTTCGCACCGGCGAAACCCAATCCCTGGCCGTGAAACCCTCGTACGGATTGAGCGACGACGAAGTCGAACGGATGATCGGCGAATCGTACAAATTCGCCGCCGACGACTTGAAAGCGCGCCAGCTCATTGAAGCCAGAACCGAAGCTGAGGCCATCCTCATGGCCACGGAGAAGGCCCTCAAGCAAGGCGGCCACCTGGTGGGAGAGGAAGACCTGTCCTCGATCAGGGCCGCGATGGCCGCAATCGAGGCGGCCAAATCAGGAGAAGATCACAAGGTCATCCGAGCCAAGATGGCTGAGCTCGAAAAGGCCACGCATCATCTCGCCGAAGTCTTGATGGACACATCGTTGAAAGAAGCCTTGGAAAACAAGAAGCTGTCAGAAATAACGTGATGCGTTCCTCGTGAAGCGTAACTCGCAAGTGCTTCACGAAGGACGAGCAACGAGATACGAGGAGTTACTGATGGATCTGAAGTGGCAGGATACTGAGGATATTGCGATCCGTTTAGTCGAAGAACATCCGGAGTCGGACCCGCTCGCGGTTCGATTCACCGACATGCACGCCTGGATCGTCGCGCTCCCAGACTTCAAGGACGATCCCAAAAAATCCAACGAAAAAATCCTGGAAGCGATTCAGATGGCCTGGCACGAGGAATATCAAGACTCGAAGTCTTGATCAGGAGAACACTCCCGCAGAGTGCTCAAAAAGGCCGTTCAGCAAGGCCACAGCGAGTGAGGGTCCGAGGAGGTACAAACCGCACTTCGTGTGGGCCGTTCGCCCCTAGAATGGATCTTGGCGAATGGAAAAGCCCCTGCAGTGCTTTCGAGCTCCGAGAAACCTCTCCTCAACGTTGAGGATCTGAACGATGCGAACGATGCTGGCGGCCTCTTTCAGCAGCCTGCTACAGCGTCCCCTCGGGAATTTGATCCAACTTATAGAAATCGATCGGGTCCAGCCGGCGCTGAGCTGCTTGAGTCGGCTCGCTGCCCTTGGTAAAGAGTTCGACGCTGCTGGCCTGTCCTTCCTGCTCGCCCTCAAGCAACCCCGTCGCCGGATCGACCTTGACGAACGTGACGCCTTCAGGAATGGTAAAGGCCATGACCGGCATCTGCTTGAGCGCTTCTCTCATGAAATTGATCCAGATGGGCAGCGCGGCATGCGCCCCCGATTCCGTCTCGCCGAGTGAACGTCGATCGTCAAACCCGACATAGATGCCCGTGACCAAGTTCGGCGCACCGCCGATAAACCACGCATTGATAAACTCATCCGTGGTTCCGGTTTTCCCCGCAATCGGCCGACCGATCACTTTGGCCGCTTGACCGGTCCCCTTCTGGATCACGTCTTCCATCATATTTGTGATTAAGTAAGCCGTTTCTTTGGAGATCACCGCCAGTGCTTGCGGTTCCGCCTGCTCAAGCACCTTCCCCGCGTTGTCCTTCACAAATAGGATTGCATACGGCTCCGCACGACTCCCCTGGTTGAGCAACACGCTATAGGCGGAGGTCAGCTCCATCAGCCCGACGGAGGATGAACCCAGTCCCAGCGACAGATCCGCCGCCAGCGGGCTGGTGATCCCGACCGTTTTTGCAAACTCAATAACATTCCTTACGCCAACCTTATCCAGCAACCGGACCGTCGCCAGGTTGTGCGATTGGGCGAGGGCATCCCGCAAACTCACCATGCCATGGAACTTCTTCCCATAGTTCTCCGGCTTCCACGTTTTCTCTTCCTGTTCCTGCTCGTAGACAACCGGCGCATCGAGGATCACCGAGGCTGGGCTCATCCCCTGACTCACGGCCGTCGCGTAGATAATCGGCTTGAAGGCGGATCCGGGCTGACGGTGGGCCTGCACGGCCCGATTGTACTCGCTACGACCGAAATCATAGCCTCCGACCATGGCCCGAATGGCACCGTTGCCTGGCTCCAGTGCAATCAACCCTCCCTCGACGAGGGGGGTCTGTTCCAGTTGCACATGGACGATGTCACGATCCAGCTTCTTCACCATCACCTCGATGACATCACCGGGCTTCAGCACTTGCTTAAGATTCAGATTGACGACGACATCTTTCGCCGTATCCGACCCGGTAAGACGGCGCTTCGCCCATGCCATATCGTCAAAGGCGAGTTTGGCGACCGTCGTGCCGACCCGCACCAGGTAATGATCCTTCGCCACTTTAGCGACGAACCCCTCGCGATAGTCTCCCACCTTCACCGCCTGATCAGTCGTCGCTGCAACAATGGACGGGGTCGGCGCAGTCACATCTACCGATCGGAGCGGGCCACGCCACCCTTGGCGCTTATCCAATTCGCGCAGGCCGGCCGCAAAGGCTGTTTCAGCGGCCTTCTGCATCTCCATGTTCAACGTCGTATAGACCTTGAGCCCGCCCTTGTACACCATCGCTTCGCCATACTTGGCGATCAGTATCTGTCGGATATGCTCCACAAAGTAGGGCGCCTCCTGTACACCACCGGGACGACGGAAATTGAGTGTCTCCGCTGCAGCCTGTTCTCGTTCTGCCCCAGTGAGGAACCCAGCCTCTTCCATGCGCGCCAGTACATGCTCCTGTCGCTTTTTTGCGCGATCGTAGGCCTTGAACGGCGAATAATGGTTCGGCGATTTCGGGAGACCAGCCAGAAATGCTGATTCCGCAATCGTGAGGGCGGAGAGGTCTTTTCCAAAATACGTTTGAGACGCCGAGGCGATACCGTAGGCGCCTTGCCCGAAATAGATCTGATTCAGATACAGTTCGAGAATTTTATCTTTCGTCAGGACCAATTCCATCTTGTAGGCCAGAATCAACTCGCGGACTTTGCGGTCGAAGGTGCGCTCGGAGGAAAGGAACAACGACCGCGCCAACTGCTGGGTAATCGTGCTGGCCCCCTCGACTTTGCCTCCTCGACGCAGGTTCGTCCAGGCCGCACGGAGCATGCCGATGTAGTCGAGCCCTGGATGTTCAAAGAACCGGACATCCTCGACCGCGATGACCGCGCGCCGGAACCGTTCGGGAATTTCTGCCAGGGGGGTCTGGATGCGACGCTCGATGAAAAATTGACCGATGCGCTGCTGATCGCTCGAATAGACCTGCGTGACCAGACTGGGCTGGTACGTCTCCAGCTGGTCCAATGGGGGAAGGTCTTTCGCGAGGTGCCAAATCAATCCACTGACTGCCACCCCCCCGATCAAGACTGATGCCCCTAGGCCTAGGAGCGAGATCTGCCACCAGCGCCATGACCGGCGGGGCGGTGGTTGACGAAGCGGGTCCTGCAAATTTATTGGTCGATCTATCATAGTTACGCGGGGTTACCCTCAAAAGAGGCTTGGTTTCAGGAGACGAATTCCAAGGTCACCATACCGTGGGGGCCTTTAAAACTCAAGCAGGGGGCTGGCGCGCCAGCCCCAGGATCCTGCCGCATACATCGCTTGTACCGATTGCACACTTCAGGTATACTATCGCACGGCGCCTGGATTCCCGGGCGTCTTTTTTTTGGAGCATGCAGCAACATCTATGGATCAGACAGCCACATCAGAATCAGAATCTCCGGTCACAACAGAACTTGAGCCCAAAGGGCGTCGGAGTGACATTCGGAATATTGCGATCATCGCCCACGTCGACCATGGCAAGACGACACTGGTCGACGCCGTGCTCCGACAGACCCATGTCCATCGCAAGATCGACGACATGGGCGAGCGGATCATGGACTCAATGGACCAGGAACGCGAGCGCGGCATCACAATCCGGGCCAAGAACGCCAGCGTCATCTACAAGGGCGTGAAGATCAATATCGTCGACACGCCGGGCCATGCCGACTTCGGCGGTGAAGTCGAACGAACCCTGCGCATGGTAGATGGCGTCCTCATCTTGATCGACGCGAAAGAAGGACCCATGCCGCAAACGACCTTCGTGTTGCGGAAGGCCTTAGCGCTCGGCCACAAGGCCATCGTGGTCATCAACAAGATCGACCGGCCGGACGCCGTCATCGATGACGTCGTGAACCGGACCTTCGACTTATTCGTCCATCTCGGTGCGACGGACGAGCAGCTTGATTTCCCGATCGTCTACACGGCGGCGATCAAGGGCACCGCGACGCTCGACATGAATAAGCCCGGCACGGACATTTCGCCGCTCCTCGACACTGTGCTGGAGAAGATTCCCGCGCCGGCCATCAACGCCGACGCGCCGCTCCAGATCCTGGTCCTCTCTCTGATTCAGGACCTCTACAAAGGCAAGATGGGCGTAGGTAAGATTCAATCCGGTTCGATCACTCGCAGGCAGAATGTGGTCGTACTTGGAAAGGATGGCGCACAGTTCCCCGGAAAGGTGTCAGACCTTGCGGTCTACTCCGGACTTGAACGGACGGATATGGAACGAGCGGAGGCAGGAGAAATCGTCGCGGTGGCCGGCCTGGACGAGGTGAGCATCGGCGATACAATTGCTGACGCGGAACATCCGGTCGCACTCACCCGAGTCACGGTTGACGAACCGACCGTCCAAATGACCTTCTCCGTAAACAACAGCCCCTTCGCCGGACGGGAAGGCAAGTACCTGACCTCACGGCATTTGCGCGACCGACTCTTCAAAGAACTCGAAACCAACGTGTCCTTGCGCGCGCAAGAAACGGAGAGCGCGGATAAGTTCCTTGTGGCCGGACGAGGCGAACTCCATCTCGGCGTCTTGATCGAACAGATGCGCCGGGAAGGCTACGAGTTGCAAGTTTCACAACCGGAAGTGATTGTCCATCGGGAGGGGGATAAGGTCCTCGAACCCTATGAGGAACTGACCATCCAAGTACCGGAAACCTATCAGGGCGCCGTGATTGAAGAGCTCGGCAAACGGCGCGGCGAGTTGCGCCACATGCGACTCATCCATTCCGACGCAGGGCCGAGCGAAATGCACCTCGAATACCATATCCCCACCCGCGGCATCATGGGGCTCAAAAATCTCTTGGTCGCCAAGACTCGCGGCACCATCATCATGCACCATGTCTTTGTCGCTTACGAACCGATGGAGGAGCGCGACGTCGCGGTGGCGACACATGGATCACTCGTCGCGCACGAAGACGGAACCAGCACCGGCTATGCCATCTTCATGACCCAAGAACGGGGTACCATGTTTATCGGCCCTGTCGTGGAGGTCTATCGCGGGATGGTCGTCGGCGAGAACAGCCGGGACGAAGACATGGACGTCAACGTCTGTAAAGAAAAGCACCTGTCCAACATGCGGGCATCAGGCACCGATGAAGCGTTGGTCCTCACGCCGCCACGGGAAATGGGCTTGGAGTTCGCACTCGAATATATCGGCCCGGATGAACTGGTTGAGGTCACACCGAAGAGTCTACGTATCCGTAAACGGCTCCTCAACCCGGATGACCGCCGCAAGGCCCGCAAGTCCGGCAAATAGCCTCCCGTGCAGCGATGAGGATCAGGAAGAAAATCCCCAAACCTTCCGCCCGTCGTCCCCCGCTCTACTTTGTCGGCTATCGGGGGACCGCGCCGGCTCCCGAGGAACTCAAGACCTGGTATGACCTCGAATACGGCGGGCCTCTGACGCTGCGCGCCGACGAGCAGGCAGCGGAATCCTGGCATGCGGGGCATGGGCCTTGGACGGCTCATATCGTGATGCCACTCCCGGCGACCCATATCGCAGGCCTGAAGGAACAACTCGCGTGGGAGCATGAACATGTCGGTGCCGTCGCTCCCTCCGTTGTGCCTCCGCGAGACATGCCCGACACCATTCTATTTGCCGCTCGACTCGCCCGAGGCCTCACGCTCCTCACGCAAGGCACGGCCTATGACATCACCACCAACCAGTACGTGAACCCCTCGGATTGGCAGGATCGTCCCCTCACCCACTTCGTCGTCGGCGATCACATCCCGATCATGCAGGGCGACGATGAGCAGAGCCATCGGAGCTGGTGCTACACCCTCGGCCTCAGCAAGTTCGGGGTGGATGAACTCGAAATGTTTCTCCCTCCTGGTCTCCCTGACCAACCTGCACGCGATCTCCTCAGAGAAACGGCAGACGAATTGACCAGGACCGGACAGTCGCCCAAAGTCGGGAATCACGTTCGTCTAGGCCTCTTGGGTCAGAGCGTTGAGATTGCCAACCACCGCACCGCCGCACCAGCCGGACGCATGCTGAGTTTTCGAGAAATTCGGCAGTTATCATAGGTTTCCTGTCTTCTCGGCCACTTATGGGTCAACCAGGCCTCTTCTAGGCCTTCAGGACCGTTGACAAGGTTTCAAGCCGCACGGTACAAAAATACACACGACTGTGTCAGAGGCCGGACTAAACCCAGTGAAGGAGGCATACAGATGAGCGACGTAGCAGCAGAAATTAAGGTGGGCGATACCGCTCCGGATTTTAACTTAAAGGATCAGGACCAGAAGGACGTGAAGCTGAGCGACTTCAAGGGCAAGAAGAACGTGGTGCTTGCCTTCTATCCGCTGGACTGGAGTCCGGTCTGTACGGGGGAAAACAAATGTTTGACCGACGACTTCCCCAAGTTTCAATCGGCCCACGCGGAATTGTTCGGCATCAGCTGCGACAGCTTTTTTTCGCACAAGGCTTGGGCTGATTCCATGGACCTCAAGCACCGCCTATTGTCGGACGTGCATCGGACCACGGCAAAGGCCTACGGCCTCTACTTTGAGCCGTTGAACTGCTCGAAGCGTGCGACCGTCATCGTGGACAAGAACGGCAAGGTCGCCTACGCAAAGGTGCAGGAGATCAAGGTAGCGCGGGACGACAAGGATATCCTCGCGGCCCTCGCGAAGCTGAGCTAATTCAAATAGTACTGAGGACTGAGTGCTGAGGTTTGGGAGACAACTCCTCAATCTCAGCACTCAGCACTTTCAATCATGCCTGGCACGGTCGAAGACGTCAGAGACGAAAACTATAAGGAATTCACAGACGCGCAGGCCGCGATCGTCGCCTACGGCCTAGCGACCTGTGAGCCCTGCAAGACCTACGACCCGATCCTGGAAGAGACGGCCGCCAAGTTTCCCGACGTGAAAATCGGCAAGGCCAAGATGCATGTCCCTGGCCGCTGCCGCGAGATTAAGAAGAGCCACACCTTCGAGACCTACCCCACGACGCACTTCTTCTCAAGTGGCAAGCTGCTGCTCACGCGCGAAGGCGTCGTCGAACCAGCTGAACTTGCCGCGCTGATTTCTGATCATTTGCTGAAATAGAAAAGAACGGGCAGCCGAGTCAATCCTCCGTGCTCGCGAAGCGCACAGATGCCTCCGACGCGCGCACTCTGAGGATCAAGCAGGTCACCCGCGAGGAGAAGCAGGAAGAATTCGCCTGAGGTCTGCACATACCTCTGAACGAGACAAAAAATGATTATTGGCGCCTGGTCTTCGAACAGTGTTCATGGAAGATCAGCCAGGCGGAACCTTCCTTGCGCAGGAGTGCGGTGCATTGCCCAGAGTCCTGCGCTTCGAGTTCGCCTTTCCTGATCGATTGAAACACATAGTCGTAGGTGGCCCAAGCCGTTGGGCCTGGCATCCGAATATGCAGGTTTGACACGGCGCCGATAAAGCGCAGAGTGTTTCCCTTGTTGAGTTCAGATTCATAGTCCGACAGCCACTTCTCGATTGAGTCCCGCGTCTCCGTCTCGCCATCCTGAATACCGACATAGTCCTTGCTGTACAGCTTCAACACGGCTTGTTTGTCTCTGGTTTCGGAGAAGGTTGCGGCTGCCATGGCGGCGTCCTTGACGGTCCTCTCGATCGCCTCCCCTTCATCGGCAGACCAGGCCACCGCCGTCCAGGAGAGGCACACCATCAGCAGCGCATAGATAAGACGTGTATTCATAGAACGCCAGAACCGAACTTATGCAGACGCGTCATCCTGCGTATTCGAAGGACAGGTCCCGAGACTGAACGAGACGCACGTTCGACAGTCTTCCTGATGAGAGAGAAGAGACCAGTTGCTTCCAGATGTGTTCGACCAGCTGCTCGCCGGTCACGGTCTGAGTCCCGAGGGCCTGACGAAGGTCATGACGGTCGAACGCCTGCACCACCTTGTCCTGGACTAAACGGTTGAGGGCCCCGATGTCGGTCACCATGCCGGTTACCGGATCAATGGTGCCATGGACCGTGACGAAGCAATCCCACTCGCGACCTTGATTGCCATCCTGCACCGCCGTGAACGAGTAACGTCGCGTGACGCTGGCGACGTCGAGCCCGGCCACCGCCGTCACCTCGGCGTACAGATCTTCATCTTCATACAATCGAACCGCGTGGAGCGTCCCGATGTCTTTCTGCATCTCCAGCTTGGTCCAGAGGACACGTGCCAGGTTTTCCGACGTGGGAATCCGGTCCTTGAAGTAGGGCATATCCAGGTTCAAATTCTTATGGTCGAACTCCTCGAGCACATTGAGCAGGATGCGCTTCAGATCGAAGAGATTCACGACCATGCCGGTCTTCGGATCCACCTCGCCTAAGACTGTCACCTCGACCATGTAGTTATGTCCGTGCGCCGGCGGGTTGTAACAGAGGCCGAACACTGCACGGTTCTTGGCCTCATCCCATTCAGGCTTGATATAGCGATGCGCCGCCGCAAACTCGATACGTTTCGTCAGTATGACAGACGCCATGCTACCTCAGATCCTTGAGCCACTCTTCGCGCATGCTCCCAGGAACAGGCGCTTCAGCGTGGTATACATGATGATGCACCGTCAGCGCGACCGGCACATGCAAGTCGGCGAACGAGGCTGTCATCGACGCGGTCGGCCGGAATCGGACGAAATGCACCGCGCTGATTTTGGTTTCATGACTGTGGCCGCCTTCAAACAGGCCGAAGACCTGCTCGGTCCCGGCGCGGATCGCGACGGTTTCTCCGTGATCGAGTCCCATGAACACGTCGAGCCATTCTTTCATCCGGTCCTGCTCCGTAATCTCAATCAGCAATGTGGCGCTCAACTCACCGGACCCAGGCATGAGGGCATTATAGACGTCCAATTCTTCCTGGACTTTGTGGGAATCGAGGATCTGCTCGACCCGGATCATTTCCTGTGTCTGAAACCGCAACGTCTCACGATTTTCGAAGACGAGCGTGATGAGCGGCCCAATGGAAATCCTGCGCCGCTGCTTGAGCGCGATGATCTGCGAGCGGAACTGCTCCCGCTGCTGTTCATACGCTGCCGCAGGCAAGAGGTCTTGGGGAGTCAACAGGTTCATGACCGCAACCCATAGGCATCGCGCACGATTTGAATCGGATGCTTCGTCGACCTGCCGCCGGCATGGGCCATGGCGCCGGCTTGATCCAGCTGTAATCCCGCCAGTGGGCAATCGGAGGCGACGAGATCTGCCGGAGCCTGCTCAATCACTCGAACGGCTTTCTGCGCGATCAGCATCGAGAGGGGGAAGAACTCCGTCTTGGCGGACCATGAGCCATCGTGGCCGGAACATTTCTCAATCACCTCGACTTGCGCGCCGGCGCACTCCATAAGTTCCTTGGATTTGAATCCGATGTTCTGATCCCGCAGATGGCAGGGAACCTGGTAAGCCACTCGCCCGGGCTTCTGCTGAAAGTCGGTGGCCAGGGCGCCCTCCCGCTTCAACTTCATGAGATATTCACAGACATCGAACGTCCGTTCTGCCACGCGCCGCACCTCGTCACCACCGACGATCTCGGGATATTCCCGCTTCCACATCAAGCTGCAACTGGGCACCGGCACGACAATCTCGTAGCCTTTCTCCACCCATGGCAAGAACGACGCCACATTCGCCGAGGCGGCCTTCTCAATCGCCGCCGTATCGCCGATATCGAACGAGGGCATGCCGCAACAACGCTGTTCGGGGATCACGACATGCACGCCGTTCCTTTCGAGGACTTGAATCGTCGCTTTCCCGACATCGGTCGCTTGGTAATTGACCAGGCAACTCCCAAAGAGCGCGACCTTCCGCGGCGCGGAGGCGGGAACCTGTGCCGCCCCTCGACGCACCCACCAATGGGTAAAGGTCTCCTGCGAAAAGTGCAGGACCTGTCGTTCCCGATGCACGCCAACCCACGATTCCATCAGCCCACGAAGGGACCGGAGGCCCAACACCCAATTGACAACCGGCGCCAGTAGGCTCCCGAGGGTGCCGATCACATCCGTCTTGATCAACAACCAATCACGCCATCCCACCCCGCGCGTCGTTGCCAGATGCTTCTTCCAAGCGATCATCAAACGGGGAAAATCAAGGGCATACTGATGCGGCGGCGTATAGGGACAGTGGTTGTAGCAGAGTTTGCAGTAGTAGCACTCATCGACGACCCGATGGTGGTCGGTGGGCGTGAGCTTGGCGACATCGCCCTCATAACGGTCGATGCCGTCGAGCAACGTGTTGAACGAGGGGCACAGATTGAAGCAACGCCGGCAGCCATCGCAGACTTCAAAAATGCGCTGCGTCTCTTTCTGGAGCTGCGCGGGATCGATGGGATTGACCAAGCTCAGACCATTCACAGTGCCCATTGTCTCCTGTGAGGTCCAGCGAATACAAGATCGGACAGCACAAGGGTGAGCCGGGCCATCCCCAGCTCACCCTTGTGCTGTCAGACAGAGAACAGAGCTAGAGCTGCTTCAGGCTCTCGAGTCCCTTGGTGAATCGATTCGCATGGGACCGCTCCGCCTTGGCCAGCGTCTCGAACCATTCAGCCAGTTCCGGGAATCCCTCGTCCCGAGCCGTTTTGGCCATACCGGGGTACATCTGCGTGTACTCGTAGGTTTCGCCCTCGACCGCCGACTTCAGATTGGCTTCGGTATTGCCAATCGGCACCCCGGTCGCCGGATCCCCGACTTCCTTCAAGAAATCCAGGTGCCCGAACGCGTGGCCTGTTTCCGCCTCGGAGGTATCACGGAACAAGCCTCCGATATCAGGAAAGCCCTCGATGTCCGCCCGCCGGGCGAAATAGAGATAGCGCCGATTGGCCTGGGACTCGCCGGCAAATGCGCCCTTGAGATTGTCGTGGCTCTTAGTTCCCTTTAAACTTTTCCCCATTGCGTCCTCCTCCATATGCTAAGTAATCGTGCCGTCACCGGAATCGTATCACTATGCCCTCGGTGAATAACATAGCCATCCTCGCGGGATCAATGGGCCGCAGAAGTTTTTCATCCGACCGGACGATACCGTGGCAACGCCCACTCCATCTCGGCCAAGGATTTGTACGCTTGGTCCTTAGCGGACAAGAGGGGTGTCGCAACCGGCCAGGGAATGGCTAGGGCCGGATCGTTCCAGATGATTCCCCGCTCGTCGCTCGGGGCATAATAGTCCGTGCACTTATACAGGAACGAGGCGCGGTCGCTGGTCACGCAGAATCCATGCGCACAACCTGGCGGCACATAGACCTGGCGCCGATTCTCCGCCGAGAGCTCGATTCCATACCACCGGCCAAAGCTTGGCGACCCCTTTCGGATATCCACCACGACATCATAGACGGCTCCATCTGTCACCATCACGAGTTTCCCCTGGGCGTGCGGCTCTTGAAAGTGGAGCCCGCGCAACGTGCCCCTCATAGACTGTGAATAGTTATCTTGCACAAAGGGACCGGGAATGCCAGCCTCCGCATATCGACGTGCATGGTACGTTTCGAGAAAGAGCCCCCGTGGATCGCGGAAGACATCCGGCTCAATCAGGAATACGCCTGGGATATCAGTTGTAGTGACCTGCACAATGCTCCTCTTCGTCCTCTTGTCTGTCGCTCGTTTTGCCGTCGTATCAAAATATCGTGATCTGGCAAGATCAGGCCCATCAACCCGACGGCGGTTTTTCTGGATCGACGATCTCAGGAGGATCAGGGTACAATTGCCCAAGCCGATCAATTAACGGCTTAGCGGCCGGAGTGCTCTCGCGGGTCGGCTCACTCACCGGATGGTCCCAGGTGAGGGTACGAATACCGGCCTCCGTCAGCAACGAGCGGATCGTAGACAGACAGGCCTCCAGCGTCAATTCTGTGCCTTCGCGAAGATCGAGTACACGCTCCTTGGGATCAGTCGGCGGCGCCTCGGTGTGAATGAGCGCCCAACAGCGGTCGAAAATAGTGGCTCGGAGTTCCGACGGAACATTGATTGTCGTGAGATCAGCCGTACAGAGGGCCGACACGAACAGGACGAATTGCAAATCCGGCATCCCGGGATTCTGGATATCCAACGATGGCATGGCCGGGCATTATCGATGGCAACCGGCACGGAGTCAACGGGCACAATGCCCCCGCCGCCCAGGCGGATGTCACGACTGAAGATGAGGAGTGTCCGACCATGATCACCATTTCTTTGATGGGTCAGCTTCAAACCGCCGATGGGGAACGGGACCTCGCCTGTGAAGTTCCGTCCCCCATGTCCGTCCGCCGGGTAATTCAGCGGCAGGGCATTCAGTTGAGACATCTCCTCCAACTCATTCGCGAGAAAAAAGTGCTGGTGACCATCAATAAGAAGATCGCCAGCGAGGACTCGCTGGTTCAGGACGGCGACGCGATCAGGCTGGTGGGGCACGACGGCATGGGGGGAACCGGGCTCGGTCCCTCGATGTAACGAGGCCACAAAAGTACAGGGCCGGCGCCCCTCGCGGGGAGCCGGCCCTGTGGTTCTTCATGCGGCGTGTATGAAGCCGGAAGAAGGCGCGTCACGTACGATCTGCGCCGAACGGTCTCCGCTTACTTCTTCCCGAGGATGGCGTCCTTGGCGGCTTTAGCCACGCGGAACTTGACCACACGCTTGGCCGGGATCTTGATAGGCTCACCGGTCTGTGGATTCCGTCCCATGCGGGCCTTGCGGTTCGCCAAGACGAGCTTCCCGATCCCAGGGATCACGAACACGTTCTTCGCTTCCTTGTAGGCCAAGGCGGCAAAGTCGTCCATGAGCTGGACGGACGCCTTCTTGGTCAACCCGGTCTTCTGGGCCATGTGCTCAGCAATCTGCGACTTGGTCATTGGTTTAGCCATACGAGCAACCTCCTTAAAAAACAAAGATGGTGAAAAACAACAATCCGGCCCCTTCTTAGCCCCCGCTCAGATTCATTACAGATTCGTGAACGAACAGCCGTGACGCTATATGCGACGAAAACCAGCGGGAGTCTATCCAAGCGCTCGAAGGCTGTCAACCGGAAAAACACAGGCCAGGCGTAGGGAAACGCCTTCACCGTCTCTTGCAGTTTTGAGACCAGCCAGCGTACAGTACAAGCTTGGATAGCATTCGTGAGTCAATGTTGCCGCACCCTCGGAGTAGCTAGCATGGGAAAAGAACTACCGATTCTGCCATCGACCGCCGAACCGGCCGACGCTGCGCAGGCAGAGCAGTTCCAGTATTCTCGCGTGTTTTGTCAGAAAGAAAACTCCCCCCCTCTCCGTTTGCTCCTGGAATTTCTCAAGTCACGTGGCCAGACGCCGATTGCTCCGCCGGACATGGACGAAACCATGCTGGATGAATGGGCCTGGGTCCAGGTGACGCTCGGTTACGATCGCGACCGCAAACCGATTCAGGTGTTCTGTGTCCGGGATCGAGGCACCTATCAAGACGTGTTCGACAAAGAGAAGGAGCAGTTTTTAGACCTCCTCTCCGCTCACGACGATATCGAGGCGGGACTCGTGCGCGAGTATGTCGAGCGCGCGCGGTTTGTGCTCACGACTCGATTCGCCCAGAATGATATGACCGATGAGGGCTATGACTTCAACGGGTGGATCTTGGAGTTCTACCAAGACCAGTGCAACGGAATCGTCCAGATTGATAACCAGGGCTTCTACTCACCCAAAGGCGATCTCATCGTCGACCTCTCCATCAAAGTGGAATGAGCGACCGTGGCAGGTCCAACTCCGCCCAACCCTATTCCGCTGTACCAAAAAACTGACCACTGGTTCCAGCGGGCAACCGCCGCCCTGCTCGGTGAAGTTCCCTGCCGACTCGGCTGCACCAGCTGCTGCATCGGCCCCTTTCCGATCACCCTCCTCGACGTCCACACCCTTCAACAGGGACTCGCCGGTCTCCCGCCGGATCACCGCCATCGTATCGAACAGCGTGCCATCGAACACACCGCCGCCATGGAGGCCGCCTTTCCACAACTGATCCAAACCGATCTGCTCGACAATTGGTCCGATCAGGAAATCGACCGGCTGGTCACAGAATTTCACAATCATCCCTGTCCGGCGCTAGAGGCGACGGACGCTGTGGCGTCTACCATCACCGCCCCCTGGTCTGCCGATCGATGGGCATTCCGACAGAAGATCGCGGCCTGGTCCATGGCGCCTGCGAGGTCCAAACCTTCATCCCGATCGTGCGTCTCCCCTCTTCATTCCGAGAGGAAGAAGATCGCTTGGCGCAGGAGGAAGCCGCCTCTCTGGAAGCGCTTCGTCGGACCACGGGATCAACAGGGGAAGAGGTATTCCTACCCTACGGATTCATAGCCGGACGAAGACAAAAAGCTTCGTGAGGGTACCGCTAGGCTAGACAGGGAATAAATCCCTGTGCTAATGTCACCAACCTTGGTTGCGGGAGCGCCTGTAGCTCAGCTGGATAGAGCATCAGCCTCCGGAGCTGAGGGCCACAGGTTCAAATCCTGTCAGGCGCACCAGCAAACAGGCAAGGAATAGCAGCCGCACATAGATATCCGCCATACACATACCCGGTGGGCCGTTAGCTCAGTTGGTAGAGCAGCTGACTCTTAATCAGCGGGCCGTAGGTTCGACCCCTACACGGCCCACCAAATTCTTCAACAACTTACACCATTAGTCGCCAATGCCGGCCCTGCCGTGGGGTGAACCCCTCGGTTGAGACAGTTTGGAATGAGCAGACTCGTGCTGTACTGGCTTCCGAAAGGCCTTCTGAAACGTGCCCACTCGTTGTTTGTACCCCTGCCACCCCCATGGTGGCAGGGATGCCAATTCATCCTCTCTCAATAGAGAGGGGAAGTCCTCTGCGCCAGGCCCTCAGCGCTTTCCAACCGGTAGCGTAACTTAGTGCTTATCCAGCTTCGTGAATTTCGTTCCTGCGAACGACAGGTTGTACATCAACCCTTTCTGACCCAAGACGAATGCGACGATCGGGTCTTTCAGGTTCTGCGTATCGATGTTGCCCCCGGCTCCCAACGTGACCAGGGAGACGGAGCCGTCCACCCCGGCTTTCCACCCTTCGCTGTCCCGGAACCGTTTCAGGGCCCCCTCGTCCAGAAACACCACAAAGATGGTCTTGATCTCTCCCCCGAGTTGCAATCCAAATGAACCCTGGAAGGTATTGTAGTAATCCACCGTCTTGCCACCGATCCGGAGGGCGCCTTCTCCGTACTCTCCCCCGAAACCAGCCCCTCCCTTGAGGACTGTCGGGAACGCCAGCACGCCTTTGCTGCTCTCGAGGAAACTCTTGCCGCCTTTCACATCTTTTTCGAACCTCACGATGGCTTCGTCCACAGCGGAGTCAATTTCTTTAGCCGAGGCCGCCAAGGCGGGGCCGGAGAGCCACCCACTCAACAATACTATTGACCCTGCAAGTGCGGCTACGAGACGCACTCCACGGAACTGGTTACCGATTGTTCTTGTCACGATCATCGCTCCTTTCGTGAAGAGCCGGCATCAACGCACCGACTCGATAGTGAATGTCCGGCCTTCATGCAACCGGGACTTTCAGGAATTTCCTGATCTTCGCCTCGTTCTGAGCGATCACCTTAGCCGCGGCGGCGATGGTGAGACCTCCATGACTTGATGATCGATCCCGTTTTGGTTAGTCATCGGTCTCCGCCCGGTCAGATGCGAAGGTCACTAGGATACACTGCAGCATGAATGCCAGGCAATCTCGCAGGGAAGTCTTTGGAGAGAAACACCAGATTAATGGACGGGTTCGATATGTCGCAGAGCCAAAGAAGGAAGGACAATCAATCAAGAAGCGGGGCGTTTCAGGGCAGCGAGTCGCAGTAACGCTGGCGCTTATTTCCCCAGGAATACGTGGAATCTGCAGCTTGCAGATCCGTAGACCTGCCCAGTAGTCCTGATATTGAGAGTGAGGAGGAATGACAGACAGCGACGCTACCCTTATGGATACAGGGGATTAGGCCATTTGCCTATGCGATCATTGGCGACGGAGGCGCCGGGAACCGTGAACACCCCGACCGGCCCGGTTGCCGTCACGCCGACGACACCGATCCCGGACTTTGTCCTGAAGTATCGGTATGAAGAGAGCCGATTTCACATTCAGAATTCGTGGCTGTTTCGCTCGTTGGGTGGATTTAGCGGCGCGAACACAGAGCGCCAGGTCTTGGGGTGGGGCGGCATGCTCTCGGTCGCAGGCACGGTCTACGAGAAAGACAACATCATAGTGCAGGGGACGTTCGGTGAAGGGATCGGGCGCTATATCAACGACCTGAACGCCGGATCGGGATCAGACGTGGGGTTCGCCAACCCAGGGCAGTTTAAAGCGCTCCCGACCTACGGCGGGTTCGCCGCCTATCAACACTTCTGGGACGAGCGATGGCGGTCGACCGCGACCTACGGCTACCTCCACGTCAACCCGCCGAGTGGTGGCCTCGGCTCCGATTTCAAACAAACACAATATGCGGAAGGCAATCTCATGTACCGTCCGGGAGCCGGGTTTACCATCGGGGCGGCCCTCCTGTGGGGGCAGCATGTGGTCGCAGACGGAAGCCGAGCGGATGTCTTCCGCCTGAACTTTGTGTTCCAATATGATCTCGTAGATTTGTGAGCCTGACGCGGGGCCGTGCGTGACAGGATGAGGAGGCGATTCGGCACAGGCGGTCGTGACGGCAACCGGCCCGACAGTTCCACCACGCTGGACGGGACAGGACGGGACGCGTGGCCGGCGACGAATCGCGAGCAGAGCGTTCACTGAAAAACGTGCGGGAGATAGTCGGGCCGAATTTCTCAGGCC
>CAVSCZ010000026.1:0-126331 GCA_963726635.1 uncultured Nitrospiraceae bacterium | reverse complement strand
ACGGCGGAGAGTCCGGTGATCTCGGCCAGCCAGGCCTCCAGCTGATGAAACAACTCCTGATAGCCTTTCGTTTGCTCGATCGGCGCAAAGGGATGAAGCCGTGAGAACTCCGGCCAGGTGACCGGCAGCATCTCGGCTGTCGCGTTCAGCTTCATGGTGCAGGATCCCAAAGGGATCATCGAATGGACGAGCGACAGATCCTTCGCCTCGAGGCGGTGGATATACCGTAGCATCTCATGCTCAGCGTGATAGCGATTGAACAGCTCGTGGGTCAGGTACTTGCTGGTGCGGGCGAGATTCGTCGGGAAGCTTGTGGGGACGCTGTGGCTCAAGTCTCTCACCTGAAAAGGCAGGCGATCATGGCCGACAAAGATTTCCATTAGGCGCCGGATTTCGTCTTCCGTGCTCAATTCATCCAGCGCGATCCCGATGGAGTGGTCCTCATGCCGGCGAAGATTGATGCCTGCATCGTTGGCCCTGATCAAGATGGGATCAGACTGCATCTTCGTCAGACGAACCCGAATCGTATCAAAGAACTCTTCCGTTGCGACATCGAATCCGAGCTGCCGCAATCCCGCTGCCAGCACCACAGCCAAACCATGTATGCGCTCGGCAATCCGCCGCAAGCCGTCCGGCCCGTGGTAGACCGCATACATGCTTGCCATGATGGCCAAGAGCACTTGCGCCGTGCAAATGTTGCTCGTCGCCTTCTCACGCCGGATGTGTTGTTCGCGGGTCTGCAGGGAGAGTCGGGAGGCAGGTTTCCCCGTGACATCCTTGGACACGCCAACGATGCGTCCCGGCATCTGCCGTTTGAATGCCTCAGCGGTCGAAAGAAACGCGGCGTGGGGGCCGCCAAATCCGAGGGGGACCCCAAATCGCTGGCTGGACCCCACGGCGATATCGGCCCCGAATTCTCCCGGTGAGCGCAAGAGAGTCAAGGCCAGCAAATCTGTGGCAACCACCACAAGAACTCCGGCTGCGTGGGCCTGCGCCACGAGTGCACCGTAATCCCCGACATAACCGTCGGTGGCCGGATACTGGAGCAGAATGCCGGCCAGCTGAGGATTGGAAAAGTCGATGATCTGCGTCCGCCCCGTGCGCAGCGTCATGCCGAGCGGTTCAGCCCGCGTCTGCATTACCGCAATGGTCTGGGGGTGACAGTCCTGCGAAGCGAAAAACTCTTTCCGCTCAAGGCCGGACGAACGGGAAATGGCGAGACACATGGCCATCGCCTCCGCGGCCGCCGTGGCTTCATCCAAGAGCGACGCATTGGCTAAGGGCAAGCCGGTGAGGTCGGTCACCAGCGTTTGAAAATTCAAGAGGGCTTCTAACCGGCCCTGGGCAATCTCCGCCTGGTATGGTGTGTACTGGGTATACCAGCCAGGGTTTTCGAAAATGTTGCGCTGGATCACCCCGGGCGTGATGCAGTCGTAATAGCCCATTCCAATCAATGAACGGTAAACCTGGTTTTCTGCGGCGATGGAGCGGATCTCTTGCAGCACGGCTTGTTCGCCGCGGTGAAGGGGCAGCTCCAATTCCTTCCGCAAACGAATGTCGGCTGGCACGGTTGCCTCGCTCAGTTGCTCCAGCGACTGCAAGCCTAGCGTGACAAGCATCTCGCGGACATCGGCGTCGGTGGGACCAAGATGGCGATGGATAAAGGTGTCGGTCGGGCTCAGAAAGTCCGGTGTGGCCATGGCGTTCGTCTTGTCCTTCGGATAAATGTCGTCGGTCGAGAACCCTGCTGTACTGCCAGACCCATTCGCGATCCGCAGAGTATCATGCTTACCTCCTATTCTCCAAGGGTCACCCAATGGTATCTGGACTTGCCTTCGGACTGGGAGTCACGTATGAGTGCAGGCGATCCAGGGGGAACTTCCTGTCCCCTGCGGGCTGACATGACACAGAGAGAGGTATCCGGCAGGCTGTGAAACTACACGACATTCTTATCATCGGAGCCGGTTTGGCAGGGATGAGGGCGGCGGTTGCCGCACCGCCGGATCTCGACGTCGCCGTGATGTCGAAGGTCCATCCGGTGCGCAGCCACTCTGTGGCTGCCCAAGGGGGCATCAACGCGGCGCTGGGAGAACACGATTCCTGGGAAGCTCATGCCTTTGATACCACGAAGGGAGGGCTTTATCTCGGTGATCAGGATGCCATCGAGGCCATGTGTCGCGAAGCGCCTGACGACATTCTCGAATTGGAACGTCTGGGGGTCATCTTCAGCCGCGACGATCAGGGACGAATCGCCCAACGTCCGTTCGGCGGAGCTGGTTTTCCCCGCACCTGTTACGCCGCCGATCGTACCGGCCATGCCATCCTCCACGCCATGTATGAACACCTGCTCAAACGGCGCATCGCCGTGTATGAAGAATGGTTTGTCACGGCCTTGATCGTGGAAGACGGCCTCTGCCGGGGGGTCGTGGCGTGGGACCTGATCCATGGAGGCTTGCACGCAATCGGGGCCAAAGCCGTCATCTTGGCCACGGGAGGCAGCGGGCGTGTCTTCCTGACGAGCACGAACGCCGTAATCAACACCGGTGACGGCATGGCGCTCGCGTATCGTGCCGGTGCTCCACTGGGGGACATGGAGTTTGTCCAGTTCCATCCCACCACACTCAAAGGCACTGGTATCCTCATCACTGAAGGTGCTCGCGGGGAGGGAGGCTACCTCCTGAATACGCTGGGCGAACGGTTCATGAAGACCTACGCCCCGCAGCAGATGGAACTGGCAACCCGTTCCACTGTCTCATTGGCCATCGGGCAAGAAATCCTCGAAGGCCGCGGGGTCGACGGGTGTGTGTTGTTGGATTTGCGGCATCTTGGACGCCAGCGCATTCTCGAACGGCTCCCTCAGATCAGGGAACTGGCCATTGAGTTTGCCGGCCTCGATCCGATCGAGACCCCCATTCCTGTCCGCCCCGGCGCGCACTATCAGATGGGTGGCGTCCGGACCAATCAATGGACCGAAACAGGCATCGCTGGCCTCTACGCGGCCGGTGAATGTGCCTGCGTCAGTGTGCACGGCGCCAATCGGCTCGGAGGCAATTCACTTCTTGAAACGATTGTGTTCGGTCGGCGCGCCGGAATCCGAGCGGGAGAGTACGTTCGAACCGTCGCGCCAAAAGCACACACAACAAACCAGCTCGCAACCGAACAGAGTCGCGTCCGGCAACTGCTGGCACAGAAGGGATCGGTCCGAGCCTGGCAGATTCGAGAAGAGCTCGGCCAGCTGATGAGCCTCAATCTGGGCCTCGTTCGGACCCACGATTCCATGTCTACCGCGATCTCGGCAATCACGGCACTGACTCATCGCGCCGCCTCCGTCACGGTGCAGGACAAGGGGCGGGTGTTTAATACCGATCTCGTGCAGGCCCTTGAGCTCCAGTCCCTTCTCGATGTCGCGGAGACCATCGTCGCCAGCGCCCTCGCCAGGAAAGAAAGCCGCGGAGCCCATTACCGGTCCGACTACCCGGTTCGCGATGATCAGCATTGGTTGACACACAGCCTCATCCGCCGAACCACAGAGGGGACAGCCTTGACCTATGAGCCTGTGACTATCACACGCTTTTCGCCAACTTGATGGCGGCCGTTGAACAAATCCGCCAGCGTCGTTCTCTCATCGCACAGAGGCTCAACGTACGCGACAGAGTACGCTTCGCCTCTTCGCTTGCTGCTACCCTACTTAAAATAAGGCGCGCCTTGGCGTGCCGGGGTTGGGCGGGTGAGAGGTCTGGCCTTTTTGAACAGCCTGCTGGTTCGATACGTTGCTCAACAACTGCAGGAGGCTGCTGATTGTTTCGGCATTCTGCAAGGCGATTAGTCGACATATGTCTGGTATAATCCGCCAGCAACGGCTATGCGCATTCTAGTCATTGAAGACGAAACGAAAGTCGGCTGTTTCATCAAGCGCGCGCTTGAAGAAGAGAGTTACGCCGTCGACCTCTGTGAAGACGGGGCGAAGGGCCTTGAGATGGCCCTCAACACCAACTACGATTTACTGATCGTCGACTTGATGTTGCCGTCTTTGCCCGGATTGGAAATCCTCAAGGGCGTCCGTCACGCACGGATTCAAACCCCCATCCTGATTCTGACCGCCCAATCGCAAGTAGACCAGCGAGTCAAGGGCCTTGACGCAGGAGCGGACGATTACCTCACCAAGCCCTTCGCCATCGATGAACTGCTCGCCCGAATTCGCGCCCTGCTTCGCCGCGGCTCTACCGAGAGCCCCGGCGTGCTCCTGATCGACGATCTGGCATTGAACCCGGCCACACGTGAAGTGACCAGAGGGGGCCAGCGAATCGACCTCACCTTGAAGGAATATGCCCTGCTCGAATATCTGATGCGCCATACGGGACGCGTCTTGACCCGTCCCATGATTTCAGAACATGTGTGGAACCAGGACTTCGACACGTTCACCAATGTCATCGATGTCTATGTGAATTATCTCCGCAACAAGATCGACCGGGGACGCTCAAAGAAGCTGATTCACACGATTCGCGGAAGCGGATACATGCTGAAGGCTGACTGATGCCGCTTCGCGTCCGGCTCACCCTCTGGTATGGCACAGCCCTCGCGCTGATCCTCATCATCTTTTCAACCGTCCTGTACGTGATTACCGCTCGAAGTCTCCGCGATGCGGTCGATCAATCGCTCGAGGAAACCGCCGCCGCGGCCGTTCGGTCGCTGGAAGAACGCGGGTTCCTCCCGCTCATCGACGAAGGCGAACTCATGTCCCAGTTTCCCGAACTGGCGCGCATCGATAAATTCTTCCAGATCTTCAGCCCCTCAGGCACGATCACCATTCGTTCGCCGAACGTCAAACAGCATGATATGCCGTTAAGTCGTCTGGCCTTGGAGGTCGCCTACTCAGGCCGCCCGCTGTTCGAATCCGCGAAATATCCCAAGGAACCGCCGTTACGCCTCATTTCGGTTCCCATCATCTATCGGGGAAGTCTGCTCTATATCATTCAGGTCGGCACCTCGATGGACTCCGTCGAACAGACCCTGAACCGTCTCCTACTAGTTCTTCTGGTGAGTATGCCAGTCGCGCTGGCCGTGTCGCTCGCCGGCGGCTGGTTCATGGCCGGCCGGGCCCTTCGCCCCGTCGACGCGATCACTCTGGCCGCCCAACGCATTGCCGGAGGCGATCTCACGCAACGACTGACAGCCCCGGCCTCAGCCGACGAAATCGGCCGCCTGACCAATACGTTTAATGACATGATCGACCGGCTGGAAACCTCCTTTCGCCAGATCCGCCAGTTCAGCAGCGATGCCTCGCACGAATTGCGCACGCCGTTGACGGTCATGAAAGGGGAAACCGAACTCGCGCTTCGACGCCCTCGCGAAACCAACGACTACAAAGTCGTCCTGGAGAGCAATCTCGAAGAAATCGACCGGATGACGCGCATTGTGGATGAATTGCTCTTTCTCTCCCGGGCCGACATGGGCGAGGTGAAGATGGACCACCTGCCAGTCCCGCTGGACACGCTCATCGAGGACGTCCACCGGCAAGCCTCGCTGCTGGGGCAAGAACGGGACATCCAGGTCGTGCTCAGAGCCAGTACGCCGGCAGTGGTGTTGGGAGATGAACTACGCTTGCGCGAACTGTTCCTGAATCTTCTCGATAACGCAGTCAAGTACTCTCGCCCCGGCGGCACAGTCGACATCGCGCTGACGATCGAGCAGGGGCAGGCGCGGGTGTCGGTGACCGATTGCGGCATTGGGATCGCGCAGGAAGATCAGCCGCAGATCTTCGACCGGTTCTATCGCACCGATGACGCGCGGGCCCACACCAAGAAGGGCACAGGCCTTGGGCTGTCGATCTGCGCCTGGATTGTCGAATCCCATAGTGGACAGCTCGAAGTCCGGAGCAAGATCGGCGAAGGGTCGACCTTTACCGTGATGCTGCCTCTGGCCCCCGCATCGGCTTAACGACTTCTAATCCCCTCCTAATCCTCCTCTCATTGCTGCCTGTTAGGGTAGTCACAGACCTGAACATCCTCACAGCTATTTATCTCGTCTGTTCAATCGCAAGGAGGGAATCATGAGCCAGCTCGTTCGTCAGACTATTGGAAGCGCCGTTGCAGTGGCAGCGCTGAGTGCCCTTCTAATCTGGGGCGGCCAATCGTTATCCTCTTCCCATGCGTCAAGCCAGGCTGCTTCAACGGCGACACCGGTTTCCTTGACCGCTCCGCCATCGAATGGATTTACGGAGGTAGCAAAGGCGGTGACACCGGCTGTGGTCAACATTACCACCGTGACCGTGGAGAAGGTGTCGGATAGCCGTGGCGTACCGGATGAGCTGCGTGAACGGATGGAGGAGTTCTTTGGAGGACCGGGGGGACCGTTCGGCCCTCGTGGATTCCGTGGGCCGCAAGGTCCTGGTGAGCCACGGGAGCATCGGGGCGGCGGGCAGGGGTCCGGCGTGATCCTCTCACCGGACGGGTACATTCTGACCAACAACCATGTAATTGACGGAGCACGCAATGTCACCGTTACGTTACCGGACAAGCGGGAATTCGCTGGCAGGATCGTCGGGGCTGATCCGAAAACAGATCTCGCAGTAGTGAAGATCGAAGGACAGAACCTGCCCACGGTCTCCTGGGGCGATGCCACCAAATTGCAAGTCGGGGAATATGTCCTGGCGGTTGGAAATCCCTTTGGGCTGAACTCCACCGTCACCCTCGGCATCGTGAGCGCCTTGGGCCGAGGCCGTATGGGCATCACTCAGTATGAGGACTTCATTCAAACCGATGCGGCGATCAATCCCGGAAATTCCGGCGGCGCCTTGGTCAATACCAAAGGCGAACTGGTGGGAATCAATACTGCAATCTTCTCCCAAACCGGCGGCTATCAGGGTGTGGGGTTCGCCGTTCCCACCAGCATGAGCAAGCCGATCTATGAAAGCCTGGTCAAGAACGGGAAGGTCGTGCGCGGGTTTCTGGGGGTCTCGATTCAGGATCTCAACCAGGATCTGGCCAAATCGTTCGGCCTCAAAGACACGAAAGGTGCCCTCGTCAGCGACGTGAAGGACGGAAGCCCTGCGGGCCAAGGAGGCCTCAAGCAGGGGGATATCATCACCACCTATCAAGGCTCGCCCGTCGAAGACGCCGTGGCACTCCAGCGGCAGGTGACGAAGACGCCGGTGGGCACGAAGGTGACCATCAGGGTGATCCGTGACGGCCACGAAAAAGACTTGACCGTGACGATCGGCGAACAACCGGACAGCACAGGGATTGCCAAGGCGGAGACTGGCGAGACGGACTATGCCTTCGCCGGGGTGGCAGTCCAGGATCTCGATCGAGAGACAGCCAAGGAACTCGGGGTCAAGGGGAAGGCGCAGGGCGTAGTGGTCACGGCGGTCGAACCGGACAGCGGCGCAGAGAAGGCCGGGGTGATGCGGGGTGACGTGATCCGGGAAATCAACCGGCAGCCGGTGAAGTCGGTGAAGGATTTCGAGAAGGTGTCGTCCGGGCTCAAGAAAGGCGAGAACGTCTTGATCTTGATCGACCGGCGCGGCAACGCCTTGTTCCTCAGCGCAAAGGTCTGATCATTACAAACGAGGATGGGGCAGCTGGATGCTGCCCCATTTTGCGTGCCTTGATCCCTCTCGATTCCTTCCAAGCCTACCCAGCAGGATACTCAAAAAGGCCATCCAGCAAGGCCGCAGCGAGTGAAGGGCCGAGGCGTACCCTCTGGGGTACGTCGAGGGTCTGAACGAGGCGAGAACGCCGCTGGCGGACTTTTTCAGTATCCTGCTAATCAAACACCACGGTTTTTCTGCCATACACCAGCACCCGTCGTTCAACATGGCGGCGCACAGCGCGGGCCAGCACAATCTCCTCCAGATCCCGTCCCTTCCTGACCAGATCATCGACGGTATCCCGGTGGCCCACACGCATGACGTCCTGCTCGATGATGGGACCTTCATCCAGATCGTCCGTGGCATAGTGCGCCGTGGCCCCGATGATCTTCACGCCCCGGTCATAGGCCTGCCGATAGGGATTGGCGCCCATGAAAGCCGGCAGGAAGGAGTGATGAATATTGATGACCGGACAGCCGACCTGTGAAAGAAAGCTGGCGCTGAGGATTTGCATGTACCGAGCCATGACCACGAGCTCGACACGATGATCCTTCAGCAGGGAGAGCACTTGCTGTTCCTGCTGCGGCTTGGTCTCCTTGGTCACGGGGCAGACGGAGAAAGGGATTTTAAACAGTTCGGCCCAACCGGCGCAGGTATCGTGATTGGAAATGATCACAGGGATATCGATGTGCAACTCGTCGCGTCTATGTCGTTGGAGCAGATCCGCCAGACAATGATCCTGTTTCGAGACCAACATCGCGACTCTCGTTCGGTGACTTGAAGGTCGAACCTCGTAACGCATCTCGAAGGTCTTCGCGACCGCAGGCGAAGGCTGCCGCGATCTCATCGGGCGGAGTCTGCAAGCCCTCTGTGGCAAACTCCATGCGCATCAGAAACTCGTTCGTCTCTTCATCGGTATGGTGCTCCGAATCGAGAATGTTCCCGCCGAGGTCGTGGATGAAGCCCGAGACCCGGGCCACAATACCTCTGCGATCCTTGCAATGAATCAGGAGGACGACAGATTCTCTTCTGTGTGCCATCGTGAACCTATATTTTCCCGATGAGAGGACTTGTTGAACTGTAGCAGGCAGGCAACGATTACGGTGGAAATGGCGCTATGGGACGATGTGGCCCACAAGGTCGTATAGGGCCGCATCGGTGATTTCGACCTTGACGAGCTCCCCAGCTGTGGCTGACCCATCATTGATATAGACGACGCCGTCGATCTCCGGAGCCAGCCCTTCATGGCGTCCCTCGAGCAGTAACTCCGTCTCTTCGGAGACCCCTTCGACCAAGACCTCCATCACGGAGCCGATGTGGGCCTGGCCTCGTGCCGCCGCAATCCCTTCTTGGACAGCCAAGATTTCATTCCGTCGCTCGTCCATGACCGATCGCTCGACCTTGGCATCAAGTCCGACGGCCGGCGTGTCTTCCTCGTCCGAATACAAAAACACAGCGACCCGATCGAACTCGGCCTCTTCCACGTAACTTTTCAGTTCGTCAAACGCCTGCTCCGTCTCTCCTGGGAACCCCACGATGAAGGCCGTGCGAAAGGTGACGCCGGGAATGCGCGTCCGGATCCGATCGACGAGGGAGGTGATGGCCGCCCGATCACCCAGCCGGTGCATCCGCTTCAGCATCCGATCGTTGATGTGTTGCAGCGGCATGTCGATGTACTTGGTAATCTTTTCTTCTCCTGCATAGAGATCCAATAACTCGTCCGATACCTGTTGCGGATAGAGATAGAACGGCCTGATCCAACGCAAGTCTTTCACCTTCACCAACTCGCGGAGCAGCGTGACGAGGCCTTGGCGCAGGCCGAGATCGACGCCATAATTCACCGTGTCCTGGGAAATGAGGTTGATCTCCTTCACGCCTTCGGCTGCGAGACGAGTGGCTTCGGCTACGATCGATTCCACGGGGCGGCTTCGCTGCTTGCCCCGCATCAGGGGGATCGCGCAGAAGGCACAATTGCGGTTACAGCCTTCGGCGATTTTCACATACGCACTATGGGCCTTCCCGAGACGGAGACGTGGCGCGTCTGCGTCGTACAGATACGGAGGCTCGCTGATCCAGAGCCGTTGCTGCCGTTTCTTCGGCGCCAGCAGATCCCGGCAAATCTCCGCGATCTTCCCGAACTCACCGGTCCCCACCACGCCGTCGAGTTCCGGCAATTGCTTGAGGAGATCTCCTTGATACCGTTGTGCCAGACAGCCGGCAGCAATCAATACACGACAGGACCCTGTTTCTTTTAGTTTGCCGTGCGCAATGATCGTATCAATCGACTCCTGCTTGGCCTCTTCGATGAAGCCGCAGGTATTGATGATGACCACTTCAGCTTTCTTCGGATCGGCGGTCAAGGAAAAGCCATCTGCCACCAAAGTGCCCAGCATGACTTCAGAATCAACCTGGTTTTTCGAACAACCCAGGTTGACGAAGCCGATGGTAATCTTCTTGCTGCCTAGGCGAGACGGAGTGATTAATCGTGATGACATAGGAAACAGTCTACGGGACGGTTGAAAAGCCTGTCAATCAACAGCCCCTTGCAGGTCATTGGCCGATTCCCCTACAGTGGGCGCATGATCCGAACATTTCAGGGTATCAAACCCACCGTTCCGACTTCCTGTTTTATCGAAGAAACCGGCATCGTCATCGGCGATGTCGTGCTGGGCGAGCACTGCAGCGTCTGGTTCCATGCCGTCATTCGCGGGGACGTGCATTATATCAGGATCGGTGAGCGGACCAACGTGCAGGACCTCTGTATGTTGCATGTCACCCACGATACCCATCCGCTGATCATCGGCAACGAGGTGACCATCGGCCACGGGGTGATACTCCACGGCTGCACGATTAAGGATCGCGTGCTGATCGGCATGGGTGCCATCATTATGGATGGCGCCGTGATTGGGGAAGACTCAATCGTGGGAGCCGGGGCCTTGATCACGGAACAGACAATCATCCCACCTAACAGCCTGGTCATTGGCTCCCCCGCGAAGGTCAAACGATCGGTCACTGCAGAAGAACTCGCGTGGATTAAGGAGTCGGCGGAGAATTACGTGAAGTACGCAGGCCAGTACCTAGACAACTCATCAAAAACCAAACCAGGCTTCCGAATCTAGCAGCCTGCTAGCGTCCCTTGCCGATTTGAATAAAACAGATCGGGTCGCCCACCAGTGCCGTCGGATAGTAGCGCTTCCCAACCTGGTAGGGCACTCGATGCCGGTGGCACCACTCTGCAATCCACAGGACTTCTTCTGTGGTAGTCGTGACCAAGCCAGGCCTTGCGAGCTTTCCCATACAGCGTGCAACCAGCGCACGCACGATGCGGCGCTCTTTACCAAACTTCAGGGGGTCGAGGGTGAGAGGATTGCCTCGTCCATAAGTCAGAGGCGACAGATGCGGGAACCGCTCAGGATCATTCAACACGCTGACCATCCAGAGATGATCGAATCGGCCCTTTGTGCAGGCCGCATCAATCGCATGGAAGGTGAGGGGAATCGAGTGGCAGGCAAGGTTGAGGGCCGCGACCTCTGTTCTCCGAAGATTATAGGGCTCCACTGTCCGACCCAGCTCCACCGTTTCCATGATCAAAGCCGGCAGTTCCGCCACCCCGGCACCGACGTAGAGACTGCGGCCGCCCCGTCCTAGTTTCCGCCTCAACAGAACGGCAACCCGACTCCCGAGACGGTCGCAGGGTCCCCGCTTCGCTCGCCAGAACTCGTCGCCGCCTTCATAACAGTAGACCGGTCCCAGTGCGCCATAGTCGAGATTGCCATAGACCTCGGTCACGAGACGACGAGTCGCGGGGGCCAACTTCGCAAGACTCGTCTTCATGGTCGTACTCCAGCGATCTGCATCGCAGTTGCAGTCACCGTCGCTGCCACGTTTGAGAGAAATTCGAGATTCAGTGTGTCCACGGTATCAGTCTCACGATGGTAATGCGGATTCCGGAAATTCGCCGTATCGGTCAACATCACGGCTGGATAGCCTGCGTCCCAGAACGAGGCATGGTCGCTGCGACGGGTATGAGGCATGGCCTCCCCTTTGCCAGGCACCACTAATGAGAGCGTCTTGAGCTGGGCTTCATGCCGCTGGGCCTCCCGTTCAAGCTGGGTCACCAAAGACCGGGATGCCTCGTTGCCCACAATGGCAAGAAAGTCTCCCTGGGTTGGCACCGCGAAGGGCACCCCAGGCGGAACCTGCTGCGTGCCGGCCTCGCTCCTGGCAAACCCGACACATTCCAGGATGATCGCACCGGCTAACTGACGTCGTTCTGCTTTCAAGCGGGACGCGAACGCCTGACTCCCCAGTCGATCCTGCTCTTCAAGACAGAATGCCACGAGCCAGACCGGCCGCGCGAGAGCTCGCGATCGGAGGCGCGACGCCACTTCGAGGAGGACCACGAGCCCACTCGCGTTATCATCCGCGCCCGGTGACCCGGACACGGTATCGTAGTGAGCCCCGATCAGGAGCGGGGGCAACCCTTCTCCTTGTCCTGGCCAGTCCGGATATTTGGTTGCCACTACATTGCGATAGACCTTGCCCCACGCACTCACGAGCTGCCCGCTAGCGGTCCACCCGGACTTGGAACACTGCGTGGCCAGATAGTGCGCCGCCTTCCGAAGCGCGCGAGGACTCGTCTCAGGATGCCGCTCGCCAACGAGGGCCTTAAGATGGCGGGTGATTCGGAGGCGCTGGTTCACCACAACAAGAGACTGACCGGATTAACCGACTACGAGGTGATCTCGGTCCCGATGCCTTTACGCGTGAACACTTCGAGGAGAATGGCGTGGGGTATTCGACCGTCGATAATATGGGCTTTGCCGACGCCGCCACCGAGCGCATCCAGGCAGGCATGCACCTTCGGCAACATTCCTTCGCTGATCGTGCCCTTCTTCACCATCCGCTGCACGTCTTTGCGTGAGACCGTCGAGAGGTGGCGCCCATTCGCATCGCGAATGCCTTTCACATCGGTCATCATCACCAGTTTTTCCGCACCCAGCGCGGCGGCCATCGCCCCGGCCACGAGATCGGCATTGATGTTGTAAGTGTTCCCTGCCCGGTTGGTACCGATTGGCGCGATAACGGGAATGTAATTATCCTGCTGGAGTTTTCGCACCAAAGTGGGATCGATAGACTGGACTTCTCCAACGAAGCCAAAATCCTCGCCATCATCGCCGTCGTCGAGATCCTTTTCCAGACTTGCCGCCCAGGCTTTGGCCGTGAGTGGTCGAGAAAGGATGAGTCCGCCGTCTTTTCCACTCAAACCGACTGCGAGGCCGCCATGGCGATTCAAGAGATCCACGATTTCCATGTTGATCTTGCCGGCCAGCACCATCTCCACGATTTCCATCGTGGCATCATCTGTGACCCGCACCCCATGGCGAAACTTGGCTTCAATCCCCAAGCGCTGGAGCATCTTATCGATCTGGGGGCCCCCGCCGTGCACAATCACCGGATTGAGACCCACATATTTCAAGAGCACGACATCCTGCGCGAAGCGTTCTTTCAGTAGCGCATCGGTCATCGCATGACCGCCGTATTTAATCACGATGGTCTTGCCCTTAAACGTGCGAATGTAGGGCAAGGCTTCGATCAGAACATCCGCTTTCTTGATCAGTTTATTCATGCTTAGCTCCCCTTGCGAGAAACGCGCGAAACGCGCGGCGAGCAATTTCGTTTCGCGCACCGCGCGCGATGCTCGGGCCCATAGGGCGCATCGATGTTGAGCGTCCGTTCCGGGCGCTTCGACCGAATGATCATCATGGCTTGCCGTCCTTGACGGCACGCACGGTGGTCGAGCGACCGGCTCGTGGATGCGTCTTATCGTACACGGCCAGGAGTTGATCCGTCGCCAGGTGCGTATACTTTTGCGTCGTACTCAATGAGGCATGCCCAAGCATCTCTTGAATCGATCGCAGATCGGCCCCTTCATCAAGGAGATGGGTGGCAAAGGAATGGCGCAGAGTGTGGGGACTCACAGAACCGCCGGCAAGCCGGCTCGAATAAGAGGCCACGATGCGAGCCACACTCCGAGTCGTCAACCGTCCCCCTCGCCTGTTGCGAAAGACCGGGGATGGAGCAGCCGTCGTCTTCGTTGTCAGACTTTGAGAGTCCGTCAGGGGCCGCTGACCCAGATAGGCCTCAATGGCCCGTAGGGCCACATTTCCGATCGGCACGATGCGTTCTTTCCGACCTTTCCCGCGCAGATGGACTAGCCCCTCGGAGAGACGGAGATCCTCAAGATTGATCCCCACGAGTTCGCTCACGCGAGCCCCGGTCGAATAGAGCGTCTCCAGTAACGCACAGTCGCGGAGAGACGATCCTGTTAGGCCGACAGGAAAGTCCATCAGCGCTGTCGCGTCGTCCTTGGTCAAGACACGAGGAAGATGTTTGGGCTGTTTCGGCGTCCTGATGGTGTCGGCAGGATTAAGGCCCACTATGCCCTCTCGTTGCAAATAGCGATAGAAACTGCGGAGGGAGGCGAGCTTCCTGGCCATCGACGTGCTTTTCTCACGCTTGCGGTCCAGCCAGTGGAGGTAGGCCCGAATGGACTCCGTCTTCACCGTAGCAGGATCGAGCGTGGGCAGGCCGGGATGCTCTGCCCTCATGAAGGCCTGAAACTGTCGGAGATCCGAAGCATAGTTGCGCACTGTTTCATGCGACGCATGACGTTCCATGTCCAGGAAGATCACGAAAGCTCGAATTGCGTCATCCATGCCGTCAGATCCTCAAGTGCCCGTTGTCCCGTGCGCCGTCGTTTGAGCTCCTTGTCTCTCGTCGGTGTCGCAAGGGGAGGAAAGAGTCCAAAATTCGTATTCATCGGCTGAAAGTGACGAGGGTCGGTTGTCGTGATGTACGACAGGAGACAGCCATGCGCCGTGGTGGGCGGCGGCGTAACCAACGGCAACCCTGCCAGACCGCGGGCAGCGTTGATTCCGGCCAACCCTCCCATCGCTGCGGAATCCGTATAGCCCTCGACGCCGACCAGCTGTCCTGCGAAAAAGAGGGTGCCGCGCGCCTTGAACTGAAGGGTGTCGCGCAGCAATTGAGGGGAATTGATGAAGGTGTTGCGATGCAGGCTGCCGTAGCGGAGAAACTCTGCCTGCTCAAGACCAGGAATCATGCGAAACACCCGCTTCTGCTCCCCATAGGTCAATTTAGTCTGGAACCCCACGAGGTTGTAACAGGAGCGGTGGGCATTTTCCGTCCGGAGTTGCACCACAGCATAGGATCTCTTACCCGTCTTGGGATTCTCAAGGCCCACCGGTTTCAACGGACCGAACTGCATGGTCTGGCGGCCCCGTTCGGCCATCACTTCGATGGGAATACAACCTTCAAAGTAGGCGGTCTTTTCAAATTCTTTCGGTTGAACTTTCTCCGCGGCAAGCAACGCTTCGTAAAATGCGTTGTAGGCCACCTCGTCCATGGGGCAGTTGAGATAATCGTCCCCGCCCTTGTCGTAACGGGACGCGCGAAATACGACATCCATATTGATGGAATCGGCATCCACGATCGGAGAGATCGCATCGTAAAAATACAAATGCTTCGTATGGGTCAATTGCGCGATGGCCTGAGACATTTTGTCGGATGTCAGCGGACCGGTCGCCAGAATACAGAGACAGTCTGTCGGGATCTCGGTGATCTCCTCACGCAGAATGCGAATGTTCGGATGGCCTTCGAGCGCCTGGGTAATCTTGAGCGAAAACTGCTCGCGATCGACGGCCAGGGCCGACCCTGCTGGCACCCGCACCTCATCCGCCACCCGAATAATGAGCGAGTTGAGCCGGCGCATTTCCTCTTTCAGGATGCCGGGAGCATTCAGTAGATCCGCGGAACCGAGTGAATTCGAACAGACCAGCTCTGCCAAACCACCGGTCTTGTGCGCTTGCGTCGTTTCTTTGGGGCGCATTTCGTAGAGCGTCACCTTTGCTCCACGATTGGCCGCCTGCCACGCCGCCTCAGACCCGGCCAGACCACCCCCGATAATGACAATGTCGTCGCGCATGCGAGTGAAACTCCGTGAGGAACAGGTGAGAGAAGGGGCATTGTAGGAACCGTGTTTTGGGGATGTCAAGGCGACTGAGCTACGAGAGTTGCTAGACAGCGCCCGTGTGGAGGAAGCGGGTGATCACCGATCGGATCACCCGTGACGAGTCGCGCCGCGGTTGATCCGATTTATGACCCCATGCTAGACTTCGTGCCCTGTGGGCGATTAGCTCAGGGGTAGAGCGCTTCCTTCACACGGAAGAGGCCACTGGTTCGATACCAGTATCGCCCACCATATTCTCCGCTTCCCCCTTCCGATCCATACCCCTCGCCCAAACTGACGGTTTTCATGATGTTGCCTGAACCGCTCCAATCCTGGACAGAATCCTGCAGGTCGGCTACACTTTGCTTTATCGAGAGACCGTCAACTCTGAACCGTACGAGACAAGTGAGGTCATCTATGCGGACTACAGCTCTTGCCATAGGAATTCTCATGCTGGCCACCGCGATCGGTTGTGCCGAAAACCGCCAGCAGCAGGCAGCGGCCGATGCAGATGGAGGCTATACAGCCCCGGCCAGCATTTATAGTGTGATGGACCCCACATCCTTGGTCTACACTGATGTGGCGGCCGGAGCAGCCCCAAGCGATAATCCATGGCGTTGGGCCGGCTTTCTCTTGAACCCAGCCGGGGTTGCCCTGGATTACGGCTTGAACCGCCCATTTTATAAGATCCCGGGCCAGATGCCGTACCTGTTCGGGTACACGAGTGAGGATTCAATGCTGGATAGCCAGCGGCGATAATCTCCGCAGACACATCGTGCTCACATTCAACGCCCGCTTTTCTCGCGAGAGCGGGCGTTGCTTTGTCACCCCGTTGGCAAACCCTTTCCAGTTTCGTGTATGCTCCCTTCGTGAGTCGAATTCCTCGTGACACGCAAGCGCCTCATGCCGTGCCCTTTCGACTGTGGATGGTCTGCGGGCTGGGGCTAAGCCTCTTGCTGAACGCCTGCGAAACTCAGGCACCGAAACCGAACCTCCCACCATCTGAAAGCGATCTGGTCCTCCTGAAGGCCACGACCCTCTGCACTTCGAAGTCCGACTTCCTCAAGACTCATCCTGCCTCGACGCTCAAAACCAACGCCTGGGGCTCTGGTCTAGAGTTGGTTCTGCCTGCAGACCGAAGCCCGTCACATGGCGATGAGTCTTATTTTTTCGACGAAGACGGCGTGCTGGTAGGGGCACTCTTTACCTTTCCGTCCAGTCTCGATTTGGGCCCGTACCCGGTGCTCCGCCACACCTTGACGCTACTGAAACCATCAATGGAGTTCTATCTCAACGTGGCGAATCTGTCCTCAAAGACGAGCATGGATTCCAGCGCCCTGTACGAAACCGGCGACGAAAAAACCACGACACAGTACTTGGTACTTGGCACACGCGAGAAGCCGGCGTTGCTCCAGGCTTCCGTGACAATCGACCCCTATGTTCGGCTGTTCTCACCCTACCGGCGCGAGTTCTTGGAACGGTTGCGCCATCCAAGCGGCCAGAAGCCCGGGCAACAGCTCGACAGTCAAGGCTCGGAGGACAAGGAACCCTTCCTCTCGCTCCAGCAATTCGCGCGCGGCCAAACCGCACAGCTTTCCTACTGCGGGACCCAGAACTACGATACCGCAGCCAGTGCCTATCAGAAAGCGATCGCAAGCGGCTTTACGAATAAAGTGTGGCTGGCTGAAGCTCACCACAAACTGGGCCTGGCATGGGAAGGGAAGGGGGAGCACGAGAAGGCCAAGACGGAGATGCTTCAGTCGTTGGCCATCAGACCCAACAGCCCAGAAGTCCTGAACAACCTCGGCACGGTGTACACCAAGCTGGGAGACAAGGCGAACGCGCTCGCCTCATTCGAAAAAGCCGTCACACTCCGCCCCAACTACGCCATTGCCCGCTACAACTTGGCTGAGGCCTATGAGCCGACGAATCCCAAGCGGGCCCTCTCGGAGTACGAGACCTATCTCGCGCTGGTCGAAGGTATCCCCGATGAAGCCAGTCGCATCGCCCTCGTCCAGCAACGCGTCAAGGCGTTAAAACACTAGTCATTTCACAAGAGGGCATGTGCTGCACCGCGAACTGGTTCGAGGTGGAGCGGCACAACACGCTCAGCGCCGGATCTTCTCTTCCTGTTCTTCGAGCGTCTTGCAATTGATGCAGAGGGTGGTTACCGGGCGGGCTTTGAGTCGAGGATAGGGAATCTCTTCTTCGCATCGTTCACAAATGCCATAGGTGTTCTGGTTGATTCGATCAAGCGCCTCGTCGATCTTCTTGATCAACCGTTGCTCGCGCTCACGGATACGCAACGAAAAATTCTGGTCGGCCTCTGCAGAGGCCTGATCGCTGACGTCCGGGAGCGCCTCCTGACCATTTGGATTGGTGAGGCCCTCCCCCACCTCCGCCAGCATCGCCTTGCGCTGGCGCTCTAGGTCACGACGAATGGCCGTGTACTTTTTCCCCGGAGACGATGTCTTGGCTCTGCGCTTGGCCGTGACAGATTGCGCCGCTGATGGAGCGGGCGAGATGCGCTTGGCGGAAAGGCCTGCTTTCATACCGCAACCTGCCTGAGGAGTAAAACCATCCGGAACGACCGCGACTATAACAGGGGCCTGGAGAGTGGGTCAATGGGAAGCGTGGGGCCCGTCAATCCCGCCCAACGGCGTCTGCTAGAGATCCCGACGGCCTTCGATCGACTTGAGCAGTGTCACTTCATCGGCATACTCGATATCCATCCCGACCGGAATGCCATAGGCGATACGGGAGACCCGCGCACCAAGAGGTTTCAGTTGGTTCGTTAAGTAGATGGCGGTTGCCTCGCCCTCGATGGTCGGACTCGTCGCGAGGATTACTTCCTGAATTCCTCCAAGCTTCACCCGATCGACCAATTCCTCGGCCCTGATATCGGACGGTCCGACGCCGTCCAACGGAGACAAGGCACCGAGTAACACATGGTACAAGCCGCGATAGGCTCCAGCCCGCTCGATGGCATAGGTCGTACTCGGTTCTTCCACCACCAGGATCCTCGTCTGGTCCCGCTTGGGATCGAGACAAAACTCGCAGAGTTCCCCCTCGGCGATGTTCCGGCATTGTCGGCAAAAAGAGAGTCCGTCTTTGACGGCACGAATCGCCTCGGCCAGGCGGAGCGCCTCTTCGCGCTCGGCCTTCAACACGTGAAAAGCCAACCGCTGTGCCGTCTTTTGTCCGATGCCGGGGAGACGGACTAACTCGCGCACCAACCGTGCGAGTAATCCTTGTTGATCAACTGCCATAAAGTGATAGTTCCGCTATCAGGATGCTCAAAAAGCCCGCCAGCTTCGTTCTTGCTTCGCTCAGAGGCTCGACGTACGGCACAATGTACGACTCGCCTCTCCGCTTGCTGCGGCCTTGCTGGACGGCCTCTTTGAGCATCCTGCGGGAATGTTCTCCTGTTGGACTACACGCGCGGACCATCGAAGTTCTCGCGTGCAAGATGGTTTTTCAGTGCCTGCTAGAACAGTCCGGGGACGTTCATCCCGCCGGTGATCGATTTCATCTCATCAGCCATCATCTCACGAGCCTTCCTGAGGGCATCGTTCGACGCGGCCATGACCAAATCTTGCACCATCTCCACATCGCCACCTTTGACCACTTCGGGATCGATAACGATGCCGAGAAGCTGCATCGCCCCATTGGCCGTGACGGTCACGCTGCCCCCGCCGGCCGTCCCGGTCACCGTCTTCGCCGATGCCTGTTCCTGCACCTTCGCCATTTGCGCCTGCATCGCCTGCGCTTGCTTCAGAATATTTCCCATATTGCCGAACGGGTTCTTCATTCCTCGACCTCCTTCTGGCTCGACACCGGCCGCACCTCTGCGAGCTCTGCGCCGAACATCTCCAGCGCCTGCTTGACGGCCGGATGCGCCCGCGCCTGCTCGAAGAGGACCAGGCGTTGTTCTTTTTCTTTCGCCGCCCTGAGCTGCGCCATCGTCTGTCCGGGGGGATCCGACTCTGTCAATTCGACGATCCGCAGTCGAACCGTCTGGCCGCTCAATCGTTCACATATCGATGTGAGCACCGCCATATTATCAGGGTTCTCGATCATCCCTCGGGCCGCCATCTCCTGCTTGGCAAATCCAATTGTCACAACATGGCCATCCACGCCCACAAACCGCCCTCTTTCCAGAAAGGCAGCAATCCTGGAAGAGACATTGGCCACTTCCTCTTGGACCTGTTCCCAATTGAGCGTCACCGAGAGAGGGCTGGCATCGGTCAGGGGCGATGCCACAAGCATCGAAGCTTTCACCTCACCGGCCGTGCCAGGGGACCGGACGTTCGGAGGAGTCGGGAGGGGGCCTCGTGAGGGTGCCGTATTCCCGACAACAGAAGACCTCGCCGGCATCGGAGCGGCCGGCGCAGGAGCCGGCGATTGTGGATGCCGCGGTGGCGAGGAGGGCGTTGGATCCGCAGAACGAGAAGGCGAGACCGGCTGTGCTGTGCGCACTGGAACCGGTAGAGGTGGGCGTGCCGTCTGAGATGGCTTCTCGTCTGCTCGACGCAGCAACCGGGTTGCACGCACAGCCGCCGTTTCGAGCACGAATCGGGGATGCGCGCTGAGCCTGAGCGAGTCCTCTGCTTGCGTGAAAATCGCGAACAATTCTTGGAGTGGTTCTGGCGAGAACGAGCGGGCATCAGCTGCCATCTGTGCTAGGTCTTCCGTGGAAGCCTCGATTAAGCCCTGCCATTCCTGCGGTGAGGTTACCACCGACACCACCAGCATGTTCCGCAGATACTCAACGACCTCCGCACAATAGGCTCTCAGATCGTGCCCTTGGTCCAACAGTTGCGCCAGCACGCGAAGCGCCGCGGCGCTCTCCTGAGCCGTGATCGCCTGAATCATGGCACGAACCAATTCTTGTGGAACCGCTCCCAGCAGGGCCTCCAGATCCGCATGCACGATCGTCTTGCCGCCGAACGCCACTGCCTGGTCGAGCAGGCTCAACCCGTCGCGCATACTCCCTTCGCTGGCCCGGGCAAGTGCCACCAGGCTCCGTTCCTCGATGACGATCTTGTCCTGATCGACCACATGGCGCAGCCGTTCGACGATCTCGGTTCTGGCGATTCGTCGAAAGTTGTAATGCTGGCAGCGGGAGAGAATCGTCGCCGGGATCTTGTGAATCTCGGTGGTGGCAAAGATAAACACCACATGCGGCGGTGGCTCCTCAAGCGTCTTCAACAGCGCGTTGAAGGCCGAGTTCGACAACATGTGGACTTCGTCGATGATGTAGACTCGGTACTTCCCGCGAAACGCAGCGAACTTGACGTTCTCGCGGATCTCGCGCACATCGTCCACACTCGTATTGGACGCCCCGTCGATCTCCATGACATCGACGGAGGTCCCCTGCGCAATTTCGAGGCAGTTGGAACAGGTGCCGCAGGGCGTGCCGGTCGGCCCGCGCTCGCAATTGAGCGCCTTGGCGAGAATCCTCGCGACGGTGGTTTTCCCCACGCCGCGGGTCCCGGAAAAGAGATAGGCCTGGGCAATTCGTTTCGTGGTAATGGAATTGACCAGCGTCTGAACAACGTGTGGCTGTCCGATCACGTCATCAAACGTGCCCGGCCGGTATTTTCTGGCAGAAACTTGGTAATCCATAAATTATGCGCACTTATGAGACGAGAGGCCCTCGCCTCATGCCTCACATTGAAGAAAGTGGGGCCAGGTGATCCTGCGGCACACAGAACTGACCGCTTACCGTTGCTTCCTTCCGGACCTGGCGGGGTTCACAGGGTTCTGTTGCACAGGGCCCAGCCCCTTTATTCAAAGTGCTGAGGACTGAGTTGATGATGGCACGGGAACAAGCAGAGGCCCTGACTCGTCCTCTCTCTTCCACTCAGTCCTCAGCACTCATCGCTCGGCACTATTTTTTATGGCGGAGAGGGTGGGATTCGAACCCACGGTCCCATTGCTGGGACGCATGCTTTCCAAGCATGTCGATTCGACCACTCTCGCACCTCTCCGCACCGATTTTCGCGAGGCGGCATCTTAACACGCGGTCTGATGACCGGCAAGGTGACAACCAGTGCTAATCGCCACGGCATTGACCCTCCCGGAGCCCCTTCCTATACTGCAGCGAACTCACGGGGAGATATGGCGATGAAGATTCTCATCGGGCTGGGCGTTCTGGTTGTCCTCTTGGTGGCAGCCATCCTCTCGCTCCCCTTTCTGATTGACCTCAACAAGTATCAAGACCAATACAAGCCGCCGATCGAAGAGGCGCTCAATCGCAAGATTGTCCTCAAAGATATCCGCCTGACTATCTGGCCCCGTATCGGCGTTCGTGTGGCGGGGTTCACGGTGCAGGATGATCCTGCATTTGGCACCGGCCCCCTTGCGTCACTCACCTCGCTCGACGTGGGCGTGAAACTGATGCCGCTCCTGAGCAGGAAGGTCGAAGTTGAAGAGATCACGCTACGCGACCCGCTCATCACCATCATCAAGAACCGCAAGGGCGAGATGAACCTATCCACGATCGGGCCGAAGACTCCGGCAACATCCTCACCTGAGCAACCAGAGGCTCCGTCACAACCAGCCGGCAATCCGCTGCAAGTGCTTGCCCTGCTGGCGGTGGACCACGTCTCTATCACAGGTGGCACCATCACCTATCGCGACGAATCGACCACGAACCCGACGGAGTACCAGGTCAACAATCTCGAAGTACTGCTTAAATCCGTGCATCTGGGCGAGACCCCAACCCTCCATCTCGCTGCGACCGTGCAGCCCTATAATATTCCGGTAAAACTGGATGGCTCGTTTGGCCCGCTCGTTGAAACGCTCGATCTGAAGCAGTTCGGCTTTGACCTCGGCTTGGGCAAGATCGCAATGGCCCTCAAGGGGAGTGTAGTGGGTGGGAACCTCGATGCGACACTCACGTCTCCCTTAATCAACAGTGCCGATGTACCGGTGACCCTGCCGCTGGAAAAGCCGGTGATCGTGAAGAACTTCCACCTCACAGCGAAGGCCAAATCCCCCTTGCCGCAAGGAGTCCCGCCATTGGAACTCGCGGACGTGACAGACCTTGGACTCGATGTCGTGATGGGGAATTCCACACTGAACGTCAAAGGCACAGTGGCCGGTGGGCGCGCCAAGATCAACATCACGTCGCCAACCATCAACACGGCTGATGTGCCGGTGGCCCTGCCGTTCAAAAAGCCGGTCGATATCAAGGACCTCCAGATAGTTGCGGAGTTGAAGGGACAGGAGGCTCGGGTGAACAACCTGTCCTTCCAACTGTTCGGTGGCCACGCAAAAGCCCAGGCGGGGATGACACTGGACCCAGCGGCACCACCATTCAATGGGAAGGTCGCCGTGCAAAGTCTCCAACTTGGTCCGACACTCGCTGCACTCGGTTCGGATCAAGTCTCGATCAGTGGAACGGCCGGCATGGACTTCGCCATGGGCGGACGAGGATTCTCTCTGCCGGATTTGACCAAAGCACTGGAAGGCGTTGGTCATGTGGCGGTGAAAGACGGCAAGATCGAGGGCGTCAATCTCATACAAGAAGCGCTCTCGCATCTCCAGATCGTCGGCCTGTCACCAGACAATGTGAAAGCCACGGTCTTCTCGACGATCGAGACGGATTTCGCCATCAAGCAAGGGATCATCAACGTGCAGCGCCTCTTGATGGACAGCCATGACTTTCAGGCCACTGGGGGAGGCACCATCGGATTTGATCAGACCCTGAACCTGACCATGAACCTCAATCTGTCGCAGAACTTGACTCAGAAGATTGTCAGCTCTTCGCCTGTCGCCAAATTCGCAATGAAAGAAGGCCGATTGAGTCTCCCGCTGATCATCACCGGAACTGTCCAAGCGCCGTCATACAGGCTCGACATGAAGGGGATGACCGGGAAAGTTCAGGAACAGGTGCAAAAGAAAGTGGAAGAAGCAGTCGAGGGATTGCTCAAAGGAACGACGAAGCCCCAAGATTTGAAGCAGCAGGGTCAAGATCTTCTGAAAGAATTGTTGGGCCGCTAAGGCATCAACTTTGCCAGCTCCGCCTCAATCGCTCCGCTACGACCTTGCGGAGCATAACAAAGTGGGCTATACATCTTTGCCCTGACTGGTAGGGCCAGACGGCTCTGGGAGCATCAGGCATCATGCACCTGATTAGTCAGACATTGGGCAAATGAGCAACTCACTGAAGAGGAATTCGTGAAACTGTCGGTCTTTTTGGTTACGGTCTTATCCCTCGTGGTTCTCCTGAGTCCAGCGTTTGCCGCAGATGAGCCGGCCGATGTGCCGGCCCCGGCCCCGGTGCTGGATGTAGTGACGCTGAAAGACGGCAGCGTGATCTATGGCGAAGTGGTGGAAATGAGCGAGGGAGTGCTGCAGATCAAGAACCCGTCGGCGGGGGACATCATCAAGATCAAGTGGGCCGAGGTGAGCACGCTCAAGGTCTCTCATCCCATTCCTTTTCATTTGAAAGAGGGGACGGTCCTCGTTGGAACTGTCGAGGACAGCGAACCGGGCATGATGCGACTGAAGGCGGAACCGATGCAGGGAATACTCAATATACCAATGGACTCGGTTGCCTCGATGAACCCTGTCGTTCAACCACCGGTAATCTACAAGGGCAGTTTAAATGGCGGTTTCTCTCAGACCACCGGAAACACCCACCTCATCAACGCCAGCCTGATCGGAGACCTTGTGGCCCGGAGTGATCAGCTCCGCCTGTCGATCTTCGGTCGCTACGTGTACGGTGAGGACACTGGCAAATTGCTCGTGAGGAACAGCCGCGGGACCATCAAGCTCGACTTTTTCGTGACCAAGCGGTTCTATTGGTTTGCCTCCTCTTACTTCGAGCAGGATACCTTCCAGGACCTCAAACTCCGAACCTCGCTCTCCACCGGCCCAGGCTATCAGTTCATCGAGAAGGGCGACTACGCCAGCCCCTGGTTTAAAGACCTGGCGATGTATGCGGAAGCCGGTGCGGCCTACTTCAATGAAGATTTTAACACCGCGCCGGATACGAGTTCGGCGCGCGGCCGCTGGTCCATCAAGTTGGACTGGCCCATGCTGGACGCCAAGATGTTGTTCTATCACTATGAGGAAGGTTTCTTGTCTCTCCAGAACTCCCAGGGCCTCTTTTTCACAGCCGATACCGGCCTCCGCTTCAAAATCATCGGAGGATTCCAGACAGGATTTCAATGGACTGTGCGCTTCAACAGTGTCCCGGCCCCTGGCACATCCGATACGGACAACCTCTATCTCATTACGCTAGGATACGCTTTCGACACGAGCCGGAAACGGTAACCTATTAACGACAGGCCCTCCTCCTGTCGGGAAGGAGAAGCGACCATGCTGAAAGAATTTCGAGATTTTGCCATGCGCGGCAATGTGCTGGACATGGCCATCGGTGTGATCATCGGAGGGGCTTTCGGCAAGATCGTCTCGTCGCTCGTCAGCGACGTGCTGATGCCGCCCATCGGCTTGCTGATGGGGAAGGTGGATTTCTCCAGCCTGTTCATCAATCTGTCCGGTACACCGCAACCCTCGCTGACAGCAGCCAAAGCGGCAGGAGCTCCCACCATCAATTACGGGGTCTTCCTTCAAGCCACATTTGACTTCATCATCATCGCATTTGTAATCTTCATGCTGGTAAAGCAAGTCAACCGGCTGAAGAAAGAGCCGCCTGCTGGACCTCCCACGACCAGAGATTGTCCGCAATGTTTGTCCACCATTCCGATCAAAGCCACAAAGTGCGCGCATTGCACGTCCACTGTGTAAATGAAAGACCCGTTCATCAACCAAAGGAGGAGATCACCATGAGATTGTTCAAGACCGCAGTCCTCGCAGCCAGCCTGCTGGCTCTCGCCGGCAATGCAGGAGCCATCGATCTGGGCGTGATCTCCCGCGACGGCGGCTACGAATACCGCCACCCGAGCGCCTGGGAAAAAGAACAGCAGCGGATAAAGGATGAACTGGCGGCAGCACAGAGGCAGCTGGCCGATCGCGATCGGGAGATCGCCTCCATGCGGTCCGGCTCCGGTGATGCCCTCCGATCGGCCCAGGCTGACCTCGACCGGTCCAAGACACGTACCGCAGAGCTTGAACGGCAGCTCGCCGATCGCGATCGGGAACTGGCCTCCCTTCGGACAGGCGCGGGTGACTCGTCGAAGCTGGCCAGCCAATTGTCGTCTACCCAAGGAGAGCTCGACCTGGCGAAGGGACGTATCAGCGACCTTGAAAAATCCGTCGCCGCGGCAGAAGCCGGAGCTGCGGCAAGCCAGTTAGCGTCAAGCGACAAGGACAAGCTTACCGCCGAGTTGGCCGCGGCCAACAATGACAAGAACAGATTGGCCGCGGAACTCGCCGCCCTGCAAGGAAGCGCGGGCGACAAAGACAAACTCGCCGGTGAATTGTCGGCGGCCAATCGTCGCATTGCCGATCTGGAACGCCAACTGGCCGATCGGGACAAGGAACTTGCCGGTCTGCGGGGAGATCTCTCGGCCGAGATGGCTAAGCTCAAGGAAGCTCAACGTGGCCTCATTAAGGCGCTCCGGCCTCAAATCGAGAAGGGCACCATCATGGTCGATTTGAACAACGAACGCCTCTTGATCAACCTGGCCTCCAGCTACCTCTTTGGGTCAGGCGAAGATCAACTCAAGCCGGCCGGAGCCGATGCGCTCAAGCAGGTCGGAGCGATCTTGAAAGATTTCCCGGAATACAAAGTCGCGGTGGACGGCCATACCGATAACCAGCCGATCCGCAGCCTCATTGAAGAAGAAATTCCCCACGAACAAGGAACTTTCAGAAGCCCGTGCGGCCAATGCAGCAGGGGCACTTAGCGAAGGTGGTCTTAGCAACGCGACGACGACTGGGTATGCGGACACGAAGCCGGTGGCACCGAATACGACCGATGCAGGTCGCGCGAAGAACCGCCGCGTCGAAGTGCGCGTCACGAAGTAGCGCTTCACGCAAAAGATAGAGAACGGGGGCGCCTCCTCACCGGAAGCGCCCCCGTTCTCTCTTCAGCGACTCTCTACAATTTACACGTATTCTGCTCGACCGTCCCCGCAACACGATCCCCGGGAACCGTAGCCAGAATCTTGTAGTGCCCGAGGCCCAGTTCTTTGCCGAACGCTTCGCCTACCAGCACGTCCTGTATATGCTGGTGGTCCCATGCCCGGAAATACGACCGCCCCTCCTTCAGCCCATCGAAGTCATGACCCTCAAGGGCCTTGATGACCGCCACCGTCTCGGTCGTTCCGGCCCGACGCACCGCTTCCAAAATCTGGGTCATCGCGGCATAGCCCAGATAGCAGCGTGACGTGGGAGTGTGGTTGTACTTGTCGATCACTCCCTGAATGAACTGGCGTGATCCCTCCGTATTGATCTTCGGGTCCCAGATCAGGCCCCAAATTCCCGCATTGTTCGTATAGCCTAAAGGACGACCGATCTGTTCGCCGCTGATCAATCCACCCACGCCGATCTTCTCTTTAGCCAGCTCCAGCTTCGCATAGGCTTTCAACACATGCACGAGATCCCATCCGTACAGGTTGAGAATGATCGCCGTGGGATTCTTTGCCTTCGCCTCGGCTAAGGCCGGCACAAAATCGGTCGCGCCGAACGGCGTGACCGTCTCCCCGACGAAGTCGACGCCTTGGGACCTACCTGCGTCCAGCATCGCCTGGGCCGCCGCCTTGCCATCGACGGTGGCAGCCGTAATCATGTACCAACGAGTCCCATAGGCCTTCGAGATGTACGGCGCGACAGCCTGCGCCAGCATGCGGGCATTGGGCATAAACACGAATGTGTGCCGGTTGCAGGCCACTCCCGTCAGCTCGGGGAGATACGCGCCCGTCACCATGAACAATTTGTCTTCCTTCTGTGCCAACGCACTGACGGCGAGTGCACAATCACCATTGAACGTGCCCATTAGAAAGTCAACGCGATCTTCTTTGATGAACTTGGTGGCAACTTTGATCGCGGTCTCGGGATTCGACGCGTCGTCCGCCTCGAGAATCGTCACCGGCCGCCCCAGCACACCGCCCTGCTTATTGAACAGATCCACCGCGACGTTGGCACCATGCACATCGTGGATCGACGAGGTCTTGTAGGGGCTCGACAGTGGATCAAGAATGCCGATCTTGATCGGCTCGCCCGCCACAGCATTGTGAGACCTGCCCGTCAGTCCCAGCACTTGGTCGATCAGGTCGCCGAAGACCAGGGCGCCACCGGTAGCTGCAGTGAGCTGGAGGAACCGCCTGCGTGAGAAGTCGGTCATGAGATTCTCCTACTATCAATCAACGCGCTCGTGCTGTTTCGACTTGCGAGCTTACGGAAACAGGTTCTTATGGCAAAAATCGCCATCCTGGGACAGGGCCCGTCCCTCTAACTATGCGCGCATGGCCTCACACTGAGGATTGTCAATTAACTGAACTGATCCCAGGTATCGCACTGTTTGATCGACCAGAACACCGCTTCTTTGAGTTTCTTCAACTGGACGTTCTCCGGATCGCGCATGGCCTGTAGTTTCTTGTCGAGATCGTAGAGCGGCTGGATCGATCGTTTGTCCGGAATTTTTCCCAAGGCCCAGGCAACTTCCGTGAGCACAGGCCATTCTGTCTTGGGATCCTTCAACTTGGCCAGCAATGGCGGCACGACTGAGGCATCCCCATGCATTCCGCCGAGTTGGCCCAACCCCTTGGCTGCTGCGGCTTGCACCTCGAGATCCGGTGACGTATTCATGACATCAACCAACACCGGAATGCCTTCCCTCCCGAGACTGCCCATCGCAGCCAAGGACTGTTTCGCCAGGTCTCGATCCTGGAGCGCTTGCTTCAGCCTCGGCAGAGCTTCGTCTGCCTGCATCTCGCCGAGCAACGAGATAATCTTGACCTTGCGCGCCTGGCTGGTCTCGGTAGAATCCAGCAGCTTCAGCAGCCGATCCGGTTGGCCCCACTCCGCCGTCAATAGAAGCGGGAACTCGTATTTCTCTAATCCCTCTTTCAATTTCCCCATCGCGTAGGCGCCTGGATCCCCGGCCTGCACGGATTGGGCTGCCGTAACCGCATCTTCAAAGTCGGTGCGCACCTCCCGTTGCCATTTGACCTTCAGGTCTCCCAAAAGATAGGTCAGTTGGCAGGCAGGCCCCTTCCAGAGCCGCGACGGAGCATCAGGCAAGTCTGCATCGCCGCCAGCCGCGGTGGTTCCTTCCCACGTCTTCCGCTGTTCACACTTCACCTTGAAAACCGCGTCGTGGGGCTTCGCGCGATCCTGCACCATCGTATAGCCCAGTTCGCCCATACGACGTGAAACAACCTCGGCGATCGGTCCCGCATCGACTGCTCCCTTATCGGTGAGAGCAATGGCATCTACCAGGACCGTCTGGACCTTGGCGAGTTGCGCCTTCTGATCTGTCGTAAAGTAATCTCGATAGGCCCATGACGGCCCTGGCCCTACAGGAGAACCAACACACAGGCAACGCAGAGTGGAAACACTCGCATCATATACCTCCTTAAGGGACACAGGCCTCACGGGAGACAATCAAACACACCGGAGGAGAATCAGCTCGGTTGCGATTCCCGCTCGTTCTTACGACCTGCTTTTTCACCTCGCATCGCGTGGGCAGGGCTCGGAGCCCTCATATACTTTTGTCATTATACCCTCCATAAGACTGGGGTGCTACCAAGCCCTTACCTACAACCGGTAGCATGCACTTGATCGGTAGCGATCATTCTTCACTAGGAACACTCCCTTTCTCTCTCGGTTCCGCACCTGAATCAATTCGGTTCCGGCGAACCTAGCTCCCACTCCTCCAGGAGTATGGGTTGACAGTAGGATACATCCAACGGTACAAAAGGCTTACGCTATTGAGTCATTTCGCTTGTTTGCTCATCATGCTGGAGGAGGCTCCTGCATACCCCACCATGCGAGAGTGGCGGAACTGGCAGACGCGCGAGACTTAGGATCTCGTGGGTAACCGTGGGGGTTCAAGTCCCCCCTCTCGCACCAGACCACGGACGGGCAGCCGGCGACGGCTCGGCGGCCCGTGCAAGGCTTCTTACAAAGAAAAGGGTACGCACCAGCTATGAAAATGGAAGTGACTGAACTAGGACCGATGAAACGCGCGCTCAAGATTGAGGTGCCGGCCGATGAGGTCACTCAACGGTTTGCACGCGCCTACGTCGAGCTGAACCGACAGGTCAATATCCCGGGATTTCGCCCTGGCAAGGCGCCATTGGCCTTGCTGGAAAAGCGCTATGCCAAGGCCGTGGAAGAGGACGTGATCCGAAGCCTCGTGCCGGACTTCTACGACAAGGCTGTCCGCCAGGCGGGAATTGTGCCGGTCCTCGTCGAAATTCCCCCGCTGGACCGGGTCAAGATTAAGAAGGACGAACCCTTTATATTTACCGCGACCGTCGAGATTAAGCCGAAAATCGAGTTGCGAGACTATAAAGCCCCGAGTCCGATCTCGCTCAAGCCCGACAAGCGAACCGTCACCGACGAACAGCTCGACCGAGGACTTGAGGTCTTGCGCGAACAGCAGGCACGCCTGGAAGCTGCACCGGCCGGCCATCCCATCGTGGACGGGAATTACGTCGTGCTGGATGTGCAAGGCACCCTCGATGGAGCACCGCTGGACGGAACGAAGAAGGAAGGCCAACTCCACAAGGTCGGATCAAACGCCTCCGTCTTGGGATTGGAAATTGATTCGCATGTCGTGGGGAAAAAGGAGGGTGACCTGCTCGAAATTTCCCAGCCGTACCCTCCCAGTCATCCCGATCCTCGTGTCGCCGGCAAAACGGTCTTGTTCACCCTGACGATCAAATCCGTCAAGGAAAAAAAACTACCGGCCTTGGATGATGAATTTGCCAAAGACTGTGGCCCCTACACCTCGCTTCAAGAAATCAAAGACAAACTGCGGGGCGGGATGGAACAGGCGCTGAAGCGAGAGATCGAAGACACCTACAAGGATACGATCATCAAACGTCTCGTGGAGACCCACCACTTCGATCTTCCAGAAACCCTGGTGGAGCGCGAGCTGGAGGCCATCATCCGCCAGCATGTGCAGCAGCAACAGCGGAAGGGTGGCGTCCAGGAAGCGCCTGGCACAGAGGATCTCACAAGCCTTCGCCAGGAACATCGGGACGAAGCGGCACGCCGCGTGAAGCTCGGCCTCGTTTTAGAAGCGATCGCCGAGAAAGAAGGGCTGACGGTCACTCAGGACGATCTCAATGCAGAAATCATGCGGCTGGCCTCGGAACTCAAGATGCCGGCTGCCGATCTCGTGAAGATGGTCAAAGCCGGCGGACAAGAGTCCATCGATGAATTACGTGCCAGAATTTTGGCGGACAAAGCCTTGGATTTCGTTTACCGCAATGCGGTGATTCAGGGATAGTGCCGAACGGTGTAGACTACCTTGCACCTCGGCTTCAATAGGCTGTATGCGGAAAGGAACGACGGGCATGCTGGTTCCCATTGTTATCGAAACGACTAACCGAGGTGAACGCGCCTACGACATCTATTCCCGGCTCTTAAAAGATCGGATCATTTTCCTCGGTGCGCCAATCGACGACGTCTTTGCCAACCTGGTTATTGCCCAGCTCTTGTTCCTCGAAGCGGAGGACCCTGAAAAAGACATCAATCTCTACGTCAACTCCCCCGGGGGAAGCGTCACGGCAGGATTGGGTATTTATGACACCATGCAGTATGTGAAACCCCCGATCAACACCATCTGTCTGGGCCAGGCCGCCAGCATGGGGGCCTTTTTGCTTGCCGCTGGAACCAAAGGCAAGCGATTCGCCCTGCCGAATGCGAGGGTCATGATTCACCAGCCCATGGGCGGGTTTCAGGGGCAAGCCACTGAAATCGACATTCATGCCAGAGAGATCTTGAAAATCCGCGAACGACTCAACGAGATCATGGCCAAACATACCGGCCAGCCTCTGGAGAGGATATCTCAGGACACCGAACGGGACTACTTCCTGTCCGCAGAAGAAGCCAAGCAGTACGGTCTCATCGACGAAGTCATCACGCGGCCACCGAAGCTTCTCAAGGCCGTCGGTGGCGATGCAGGGAAAGACGCGACCAAGGACAAGTAACAGGGGAGGACGCATGGCTAAGCAGGATAAGATGGATCGACATCTCCGCTGCTCGTTCTGCGGAAAGAGCCGCGACGAAGTCCGCAAATTGATTGCCGGTCCCACCGTCTATATCTGCGACGAATGCGTCAATCTCTGTAACGACATCATCGCCGAGGATTGGGAAGAAGCCAAGGAAGAGATTTCGTCGAAGCTCAAGAAGCCGGTGGAAATCAAGCACCACTTGGATCAATACGTTGTGGGACAGGAGCGGGCCAAGAAAATCCTCTCGGTGGCCGTTCATAACCACTACAAGCGAATCTCGGCCAAGGACAAAGACACTGACGACGTGCAGCTCCAGAAGGGCAACATCCTCATGCTGGGGCCCACGGGCACAGGGAAAACGCTGTTGGCCCAAACCCTCGCGAAGTATTTGGACGTCCCCTTCACGCTGGCCGATGCCACCACGCTCACAGAAGCAGGGTACGTCGGCGAAGACGTGGAAAACATCATCCTCAAGCTCCTGCAAGCATCGGACTACGATGTCGAACGGGCCGAGCGAGGCATCGTCTACATCGATGAAATTGACAAGATCAGCCGCAAGAGCGACAGCCCGTCCATCACCCGCGATGTCTCGGGCGAAGGGGTGCAACAGGCGCTGCTCAAGCTCATCGAGGGGACCGTCGCCAACGTGCCGCCTCAAGGCGGGCGCAAGCATCCGCACCAAGAGTTTATTCAGGTCAATACGAGCAATATCCTGTTCATCTGCGGCGGAGCGTTCGTCGGGCTCGAACAAATTATCGAGCAACGTCTGAATCGAAAGGCGATGGGATTCGGAGCCGAAGTTCGCGGGAGGAACGAGATTCGGCTTGGCGAGCTGTTCGCGAAAGTTCAACCGGAAGACTTCCTCAAGTACGGCTTGATTCCGGAATTCGTCGGTCGGCTGCCGGTCGTGGCCACTTTGGATGAGCTGGATGAACGCGCCCTTATTCGAATCTTGACCGAGCCGAGAAACGCGCTCACGAAACAGTATGAGAAATTGCTCTCCTTTGAGAAGGTGAAGCTCAAGTTCACGGAGGGCGCGCTAGGGGCGATCGCACGGAAAGCGTTTCTCCAGAAAACTGGCGCTCGAGGGTTGCGTGCCATCCTCGAAGACGTGATGCTGGATGTGATGTACGATGCCCCTTCGCAGAAACAGATTAAAGAAGTCCTTATCACCGAGGATGCCATCCTCGGAAAGCACCCTCCCATTCGAATCTTCGAACAAGACAAGGATGTGAAAACAGCCTAACTCATTATAAATGTAGCTTTTTTCGCTCGTTCCACAGGACGTCTGCTCAGAATTCTCCAGGCCAGGATCAACCTGGCCTGGTTGTTCGCTTGACAACTTCCCTTCTCTGATACCTGCGGCTCCCTGCTTCCTCTGCCTATCCAGCCTGTGGCGACGCTCATCACTCTGCACTTTTCCTCGACAAGATGAAATGCTGCGCTATACTTGCGTTACAGTCTTGAACGTGGAGGACGTGTGAAATATCCAGTGTCTTTAAGCCTTCGACACAAAGGCAAAACCCTCGACCTTGACGCAACCCGTGAAGTGATCACCCTCCTGGGGATCAACGGCGAACCCATAGGCAACCTGTCCTGGGACTTCGTAATCGACCAGATTCTGGCCTATCGGAACCCCCCAGCGAGCCGAGAAACCAGGAGTGAGCCGCGCGTAACACTCACCTTCCGCGTCAAATACAGAACCCCGGAGGGTCAGCAATTTGAAAGTCGCGCAGGCGGCATCGGCGGAGGTGGACTCTTTATCGAAAGCCACAGCCCACTACCGGTCGGCACCAAGCTCGCACTGGAGTTTTCTCTACCGGAGAAGCCATCAGAATGGTTGCCGGCGAAAGGCCTCGTCGCATGGGTGTGCCCTAAAGCAGACCAATATACGTTCAGCCCGGGCATGGGGGTGCGCTTCACAGAGATTAACCCAGATATCCGTAACCGCGTGTTGGAACTGGTGAAATCCCTCCAGACCGTCGGGCAGCCGGCCTAGTGAATATCCATCCACAGTCGAATCGTCCCGCACTCACTACAAGGACCTGCCCATGAAGTTTCCTGTGACCACGACAGAAGGACATGAGGGAAAAGTCCTTGAGATGAATGCCGACCAGGAACTGGTCACACTTCAGAGTGCCACAGGAGAGCTGCTCGGCGTACTCTCGTGGAGAGAGGTCATTGAACAGGTTCTTGCCAGCGACGACGACGCCCGCTTCGCCCATGCGCGCTCTCATCCGAGAGCCCCGCTCGCCGTGAAGGTTCGCTACACAACCCCGGAAGGCAAACAGTTCGACAGCTTAACCGGCGGCATCGGTGCAGGCGGGTTGTTCATCGAAAGCAGCACCCCGCTGGCTCCCGGCACCGAGCTGTCCGTCGAGTTTGCACTGCCCGATCGTCCTTGGGAAAAACACAAGGCGAAAGCGAAGGTCGCCTGGACCCGCAACAAGCCTGAACGGCATCTGCTGTTTCCAGGAATGGGCGTCCAATTTACCGAGATCAACGAAACGGCCCGCAGAGAGCTGGTCGAACTCGTTGATGCGTTGAATCGTTCCCGCGTAGGGACCTAAGCTCCCCGTTTCGCCCAGCGACGCACCCCACTGTCTGGATCCTTCGCGACCGTCGTGCTGAGCGCTGCCCTCGAATCAGGATCGCTGAGCATTCCCAGACGATAGGCCGCTTCTGCTCGCACTCCAGGCGAAGGATCATGAGCTAAACGCTCTCTGAGCCAAGGGGAGACCGCAGTTCCTCCCCATTCACCCACCAGCGCCACGATTCCCTGACGAACCTCCGCATCAGAGTCACGCCCTGCTGCGACGAGCGCAGGAACCGATTGGCTCGAGTCGACTTGTAGCAATGCCAGCACCGCCGCTCTCCTAATCGTCGCATCCGAAGATCGCAACAAGCCTACGACGGGCTCTAACAATCGGGGACCTGGTTCGATCTCGCCGATCGCCACAACCGCCGCCTGCCGGACCGATTCGACCGGATCTTCCAGCCCCTGCGTCAACAGGGCAACCAGACCCTCAGTGGCTGTGGGTTTCAAGCGTCCCATGGCCAACACCGACGCTTCGCGGACTACTGATGCCGGATCATGTATGAGGGGGAGAATGGAGTCTGCGGCTCGTTGGTCGCCGATCTTGCCGAGGGATTCTGCAGCCGTCCGCCGCATTTCTGGCCGCTCATCGTGAAGCAACTCCAGCAAGAGCGAGACCGTGCGCTCCCTCGATGAAGCCGGAGAATCCTGGACGCAGCCGGTGAGACAGAGGACTGACAAGACGACTGAACACCCTATGGTGCGAGAGGAAGTTCGACAGAGCTGGGTGCAGGCATCGGGCAGGCTGATGAAGACCGCACCCCAGTTCACGCTTGTTTAGGAGGCTCTTCGTGCAAGACAGGCAGTTCTTTGGCCGCTTCGATAGATTGCTGGAATTCTTTCTGGGCAGAATCCATCTCAGCTTGGATAGTCCGCATCTCAGGATCGACCGAATTGCGGACATCGGCGACGGCCTGTTTGAACGTCCGCAACGCACCGCCAAGTCCCTCTCCCAAACTCTGCATGTCTTCAGGAGAGACACCGGCGGGCTGCGCAGCCTTCGCCTTCATCGCGGCCTGCTGCGCCTGCACGCGGGCCACGGCATCCTTGTTGACAATGGCCGAGGGGCGTTTAGCCACAGGTTTCGCCTGGGCGCCCGCGGGAAGAGGCGGGTACTGCGCCCGCATCATCGGCGTGGGAGCAGCCGCGCGTTCTTCCATCGTGGGAGGCTGCTGACCCTGCCCCGTTGATTGGGCTGAGACTGGCTGGGCTGCCGTGGATGTCGTCGGCCGAGGCGGCTGAGGAGGAGCAGCCATGTTGTACATCAAGGAGGCGGTGGTACCGGGAGTCATTTCCGGTCCCGGCGTATAGGGCGCCGTGGGCTTAGGAGCGGCGGGGGTCTGTCCCGGCGTAACCGCCGTCTGTGCCGGTGCGAGCTTGGACCGTTGATTGGACCTGCATGGGTGCCGGTTGATTCGCTTCGGGCTGCACCGCCTCCGGCGGGGGTATATCGTTGACTTCTTTCTTGAACCCTCTGAGCGCTTTGCCGACTCCTTCACCGATTTGGGGGAGCTTTCCCGCCCCGAAAATGATGAGGACGATGACAAGGATAATGATGAGTTCCGAGATCCCCATGGTACCAAACATGGCGTGGTTCCTTTTCCCTAAGTTCCGGTCAAATCGCCGTCGGCCCTGCCTTTTTGAGAATCCAATCAACTTTATAGGCCAGTAGGAGGCACTGTCAAGGAAGGGATAGAGGGCTAGAAGAGCGGTACGATCTCGCCCTGCAAAGGCAAACCGAATACCAACGCCTCGCGCTCAGCGAGGTACACGTCCAGTTCACTTCTGATCCCAAACTCGCCGGGCAAATAAATCCCCGGCTCAATAGAAAAGCAGGTTCTCGGCATCAGACGACGGGTGTCCAGCGTCTCCAAGCCATCAATGTTGGCTCCGTTGCCATGGACCTCTTCGCCGATCGAATGGCCCGTGCGATGGACGAACTGATCGCCATAGCCGCCACATTGAATGACCTGCCGGCAGACATCGTCGACCTCCCAGCCGAATGGGCGATGGCCGGCAGCTATTTCTGTCCGGACAAAGGTCAAGGCCGCATCCCGTCCCTGCCGGACCAAGTCGAAGATCTCGCGATGTTTCAGCGGCACCGCCTGACCGACGTAACCGGTCCAGGTAATATCGGCATAAACCGAACCGGCCTCCGCTCGTTTGGCCCAGAGATCGATCAAGAGCAACGCATCGCGGGTGACCTCGGCGGACCCCGTTTCTGTCGGACCATAATGGGGATCAGCGCTGTGAGCATTGACGGCGGCAATCGGCGCACTCGATGTGACCATCCCGGCATCGCGTATACGAGCCAGAATAAACTGCTGTACTCCATATTCCGTGAGACTGCGGCCTTGTGTCACTGCGTCATGCACATAACTGAATGTCTGATCAACGATGCGCCGTAGCGTCGCGGCGGCAAACTGATGCGATTCGAGTTGACGATCCGTCCAGCGCGCTTCAAACGTCTGAATCAAATCCGCTGAACTGACCACCTCGACGTCGTAACTTCTGATCAACTCGATCGTACCGGCATCCACGCGCGACACGTAGGGCACCGCGTTCAGCGGGGAATACTGCATGGCGACACGAAGGCCACCGGCTAGCAGGCGAGCAAGAATCTGCCGTTGCTGCTCCCACGACACATAGCAGTCGGCCTGTCCCGGCAATGCATCCAGCACGTGCGGCTCAATGCGATGTAACAGCTTGACGGGAACCCCCTGCGCCGGAATCCAGTAGTACCATCGCCTCGTCACATGGAGCGTAGGATCGAGCTGGAGTATGCGGTAGGCAAGGGGGTCGCTCCCGCGAAAATCATAGAAAAGCCAGCCGTCGATCTCGGCATCGCGCAGGGCCTGCTGAATCTCGCTGACACGCACCGCTGTTGTCATCATGGAGGGCATCTTATCGTCGCGCTAGTAAGCCGTCAATGAGAGGGCCGTTGAGATCGGTGGTCATGCTACAATGCGCACCATGGCAGTCGAGTATGCACCAGAGCCTTCTCAATTCCGGGTGACGCTGTTTGTCGGACCGCAGCCAGTGGAGGGAAGACCCTTCACCTCCTCCTGTGTATTCAACGTCAAGAAACGGAGTTGGAAGGGCGGAATCCAGGTCGCCGTCCCTATCACTCAGAGCCAGATTGATACGCTCAGCACCGAAGTTGATTTCTCGCGCTGGTTGGCCAAGGCCTTGAACGATCTCTCAGCTGAAGATCGTCCATCTCAGGAGGAACGGGCCCATGAGCTGTTTATCCAAGCAATCTGTTGGTGCAAGCTAGACTTACTGTTGCAATCCGGCATCACTCAAGAAAACCAATGTCTCGCAGATGACACATGGATTACTGAACTCCGAAACACCGTGATCAAGCGGACGAACTTCATCACAACGTACATTGCGTCTGAACTGGACCTCGTACCGAGGGACGTCACCGCTCCGTAAGACACTCCACTCGGGCACGGCAGGGGGTTTGCAATCAGAGTTGAATTTGTTATAACCCCACTACCCCTGAATCGTGGGTGCGCGCCTTGGTGTCAACCACAGCCGCTCAGTTCGCTCTGTCGAAGAAGGAGGATTATCTGTGAACACATGCTCATCTTTGTCTAATCGCCCCTGTGAGGCTTCCAGCTTCAAGCTGGTGGCAATCTTCCTGCTCCTGGCCTTGTGCACCGTCACGATGGTGCCAGCTGCGTGGAGTCAAGAAAGCGCGGCCCCCCCGACGAGCGAGGGCACTGAGGGCGGAAGCGCGTCAAGCGCGGGCATGCAGGTCGCTGCCGGTTTCTCCACCCTGTTTTATCTTCCTCTGAAGCTGGCCTTCGCCATAGGTGGAGGCGTTGTCGGAGGACTCGCCTATGCGTTTTCAGGAGGGAATGAACAAGCGGCCAAAAGCATCTGGACCACCAGTCTCTACGGCACCTACCTCATTACCCCCGATCACCTACAAGGCAATCGGCCCATCCGCTTCCTTGGGGTCGCTGATTCGAATGATGCACCGACCGACACCGACGCCAGTCCCTGCACCGGAGCCCATCCGCTAGCCGATGAAACCGATCATCGGCGTCACACCAGACTTCAACGCCGGTGATCGGAAGGAATGGGGTGGGCGCGAGCCCACCTACTTCTTGCGCGCACGCTACATTCGTGCCATCGAAGAACTCGGCGGCATCCCGCTGGTCCTTCCACTCCTCGCAGACCGGCCCGCGAGACGGCGCCTCCTGCAGCAGCTTGACGGACTCCTCCTCACCGGAAGTGGGCCGGACCTTCCACCCTCATTGTATGGTGAACGTCAGCGCTATCCGTTCAGAATCGTGAGCGAACGGCGCGCGAGTTTTGAACTGGACATCGTCCACCTGGCGAGACAGGCGGATATCCCGCTGCTTGGCATCTGCGGAGGCATGCAGACGATGAACGTCGCCTGCGGCGGCAGTCTGTTTCAGGATATCTCATCCCAAATCTCGAAACCGCTCCAACATCGGCAACGAACTCCCGCGACGAATCTCAGCCACACCGTCACAGTCACACCCGGCAGCCTTCTCCGTCGCATCGTACAGTCGGTGTCGATGCGAGTGAATAGCTCCCACCATCAATCGGTCAAAACCGTCGCGCCGTCATTGATCGCCAGCGCCCTGGCCCCCGATGGTATCGTGGAGGCGATCGAATCCCCCGCGCATCCCTTCTTTCTCGGGCTCCAGTGGCACCCGGAATTTCTCTTCGACCGGCACCCCCTCCACCGGCGATTGTTCGAAGCCTTTTTACGCGCCGCCGCGCCACAGCCCGTGGCGCCTAAAGCGCGAGAAAGGCGCGATTCGATGTTCTGGGTTCGACGTTCCCAAAACCTCGAATTTCGGACCTCTAACCCTTGCCCGTCCCGCCAGTCTGGCGCGGCTATCCATGAAGAAGGCCTGCTATACTTGACCTCATATGGAACAGAAGCTCGTTGACCCTACAGCGCCTTTCGCCATCCCCGCGGCCAGAGGAGGTACGGTGATCCGCCGACTCTTCAGAACCAAGTCCATTGAACAAATCCTCGCGGACGCAGATCATCCCGATCATCGTTTGAAAAAGACCCTCACGGCCTGGGATCTGACCGCGCTCGGCATCGGCGCGATCATCGGCACCGGCATCTTCGTCCTGATCGGCACCGCCATCGTCGGCGATGCTCACCGGCCCGGGGCAGGGCCTGGAATCATTCTGTCCTTCGTACTCTCCGGCCTGACCTGCGCCTTGGCGGCACTCTGCTATGCAGAGTTTTCCACCATGATTCCCGTGGCTGGCTCTGCCTATACCTATTCGTATGCAACGTTGGGAGAATTCCTGGCCTGGATTACTGGCTGGAACTTGATTCTCGAATACGGCGTGGCCTGTGTCGCCGTCGCCATCGGGTGGTCCGGCTATTTCAATAACCTGCTCAGGTTGGCCGGGATCGAATTGCCGCACTGGGCTACGCATCCACCCGGAGGACCCGACGGGGGCGTGGCGAACTTCCCCGCCGCCATTATCGTGTTACTCGTCACCATCATCCTCGTCATTGGGATCAAAGAAAGCGCCCGTGCCACCGGCGTCATTGTTTGCTTGAAGCTCGCAGTCATCCTCTTTTTCATTGCCGTGGGGACGCCAGCCGTCAATGCGGAGAACTGGACGCCCTTCATGCCGCAAGGATTCGCCGGCGTCGGTGCTGCAGCGGCGATCGTGTTCTTCGCCTATATCGGATTCGACGCCATCTCGACGACCGCCGAGGAAGCCAAAAACCCCCAGCGGGATCTGCCGATCGGGATCATCGCCTCACTCAGCATCTGCACCGTGCTCTACATTGCCGTAGCCGCTGTCCTGACTGGCTTGATCCCCTCTTCACAGGTCGACATCCATGCGCCGGTGGCCGAAGCGCTCAGTATGGTGGGCTTCAAGTGGGGAGCGGCGATTGTGGGAATCGGGGCCGTGGCCGGAATTACCAGCGTACTCGTCGTGATGATGCTAGGTCAGATCCGGGTATTCTTTGCCATGTCGCGCGACCACCTCTTGAGCCCCTGGCTTTCAACCGTGCATCCGCGCTATGGCACGCCTCACTATGCCACCATTCTAACCGGTATCGGCGTGGCCACGCTCGCTGCCCTGATTCCCATCGGCGACGCGGCGGACATGACAAATATCGGCACTCTCTTTGCCTTTGTCCTGGTCTGTATCGGTGTCGTGATCCTGCGCTACACGAAACCCAACCAGCCCCGCCCATTCCGGCTTCCCTTCATGCCGGTCGTCCCCATTCTGGGCATGCTGGCCTGCCTCGGCTTAATGGGCTTTCTCCCATGGCTGACCTGGATTCGATTCGTCGTCTGGACCGCCATCGGCATTGTGGTCTATATGGGATACGGCCTGAAACACAGCAAACTGGCCGGCCCTTCCCCCGAAGGCTACCTTCCAAAACGTTCGCTCTAAAATAGAGTGGGTTAGCTCGATTCGTCTGCGGGCTGAGCCGCCTGGGCTGGAGCAGGAGCCAGTTTGGTGTTAGCAGGAGCAGCCGGAGGGACTACAGGCACGACCGACTGGCCCGCTGAAGCTGGCGCTGTTGCGGGTACGGCTGGTTTGGGAGCAGCAGGCGGCTTGGGAGGAGCAGGTTTTTCCGGCTTGATGCCTCCCTCCCATGAGGGACCGGAGTACATATCCGTCGAGAGACCCTTCGTCTTCCATTTCTCTTCAAAATCCGCGGCCGCCTTATTCGGCGTGTCACCACTCCCCACGACGTCATTCCACGGATAGGCCTTCGGGCCGATCTGGCAACCGCTCTCCGTCCGCTTCAAATACAAGGCAATCGGATTCCCGCGGTACGGTCCAAGATAGATATGCACGGAACCGGCGTATTCGAGCAAATGTGCCATGCCCGTCTCCAAGAGGGTGGCATGATGCCATAAGAGGGAACGGGAGGGCAAGGAGGTTGCTCCCTCTTGCTCGTGCAACGCGCGCCCTCAGAAGACCCTCGTTGGACGGGCGCAGTCAGGGAGCAAGATTCCTCACCTTCCTCGAGGGTAGAGGAGGTGAGAATATTTAGTAGATCCCCTCTCCTTCGGCAAACACTCCGCGATCTAGCCCATCCCCTGAAGGGGAACAATAGGATTAAATGCTCATTGGAGGCGCGCAGTTGGAGGTAACCGGGCCACCCCTTCTGAGAAAAGAGGCGACTCGCTGCATGAAGCGGAAGGCTACGGTGGCGTTGTCGGGGATTGTGCCGGGCGTTTGCGAACTAAGAAGACCCCGATGGTAAGCACCATGATGACCGTGACGTTCAAGCCCACGTCCATCAGGTACTGATAAAATTGCGTGTCGGTCATGGCAGTCAGATGGGAGAGTTCCGCACTGGCGGTCAGGACTCGCCTCGTGCAGGCGATGATGCCGACGGCAAGATAGGGTTCGAGGTCGAGGATTTCCGTCTGCAGAAACCGGATGACGGTTCGGAACAACTCCAGCAGAATGATGACGAGCAGTAGGTCGTTTAAGAGCTTCAGACCTGAGGGGAGGAGCCCAATCTGGCCGGCTTTGGTGACAAAGACAAACCAGGCATGGGAAAAGATAAGCATCCCCAGGACCAACAGGCTAAATCCGGCGGTGAGGTAGCCGAGCCGATCGAGCCATTCCATAGCCCCACACCACCGCTTCATGAGCTCTCTTCGGTGCTCCATCATTCCTCCATCCGGGGCCGCTAGGCTGTTCCCGTCGGTCCTGTCACGTCTGGTTCAGGTCCACGCATCTGGCCATATTGAAGATCCCGCATCGAGCTGGCCGTGAGCGAATGACCACAGCAGCGAATTTCTGTGAAACCGTCTCCGCCGTCTATGATCATGACGCGAAGCCCGCAGGAATCCGGATACAGCTTCTTTTCATCCAGAACGACGGCAGGAGGCAAGTTCCCCTTTTTCCGTCCACGCACGGTCTCCACATCGGGCACCAGGTCCTCTTCCGTCAGGGCATGGCCACAACAGACGATTTTCTCAAATCCCGCACCGCCGCCCATGACTTTGACGACCAACCCGCAGGCATGTTGGTGCCGCTTGAATTCGTCGAGGATATCGCCTTTCTTCAGTGCCACAACCCCTCCATCCCCCCGGAGACAAACCCCTCTCACCCCTATAATGTTGGAACTTTCGATAACCGCGTCCGAACCTGTTCGATCGTGTGCAACAACGCCTGATGGGTTCGACAGCCTGCAATGAGCTTCGCGTCGGAGATCGTCACCGGCTTATAGGGCGCTACAAACCGGTCTTTCAGGCGGGCGATTCGAGCCGCAGAGAGGTTCAATCGTTCGATGGAAATCGTGCCTGACGCCACCGCCTGTTCCACGGCCCCGAAGGCGGCGACTTCCCGATCCCGATCTTTACAAATCAACAGAACATCGCATCCGGCCAGCACGGCACGAACCGCTGCGTCTTCCACCCCATAATGGTCGATGATCGCGTGCATTTCCAAATCATCCGTCAACACCACCCCGACGTATTGCAGCTTCTGGCGCAAAAAATCGGTGATGATGGTCGGCGAAAGCGTGGCCGGCAATTCGTTATCGAGGGCTCGGTAGAGCACGTGCGCAGTCATCATCGACGCGACACCCTCCTTAACGGCACGACGGAAGGGAGGAAACTCGACGGCTTCCAATCGCTCCCGCGACACCTCGACCACCGGAAGTTCTTTATGGGAATCGGCATTCGTATCGCCGTGACCGGGAAAGTGTTTGCCGCAGGCTACGACCTTGTTGTCTTGCAGTCCTGCCGCCGTCGCCAACCCCAGTTCACAGACCACATCCGGCGTCGTGCCGAACGCACGGTCGCCGATGACCGGATTATCCGGATTGCTGTTCACGTCAAGCACGGGCGCCATATTCATGTTCACACCCACCGCCCTCAGCTCTTTGGCAATGGTGGCCGCAGCCGCGTACGCCAATTCGGTTGAGTTGCAGCGGCCCAACAGGTCGCAAGGCGGGAAAATCGTAAAGCCCTTCGGCAGACGGGAGACCCGACCACCTTCTTGATCGATCGAGATCAACAGCGGCGAATGGGGGCTGCAGGCCTGCAGATTGTTGGTCAGTTCGACCATCTGCTCGACGCTCTCTAGATTTCGCGAGAAGAGAATGACACCGCCCGGCTTGTACTCTTTGATGAACGAGGCCAGATCAGGCGTCACCGACGTACCCAGAAACCCGACCATGAAGAGCTGCCCGATTTTTTCGCGTGAGGTCAGTCGATGTCGTACCAACGTTAGAGACTCCGATCTATCAGATACTGCAACAATAACCTGGTTCCAATCGCAGTGGGACCCTTCGGAATGTAGGCCCGTTCCCGCTCGCTCCAATCCGTACTGGCAATATCAAGATGCACCCACGGGCAGTCCCCCACGAACTTGCTCAGGAAGAGCGCCGCGGTGATCATACCGCCGCCACGGCCGCCGATGTTGCGCATGTCGGCAACGTCGCTCTTGAGCTGTTCGAAATATTCCTCCCACAAGGGCATCTCCCACACTCGTTCCCCGGCCTTATGCCCCGACTTCCGGACCTGCTCTTTGAGCGCCACATCGTTTCCGAACATCCCGATCGCAAATTGGCCGAGCGCCACCACACAGGCCCCCGTGAGCGTCGCAATGTCGATCAAGGCCGCCGGCTTGTAGCGCATTGCATAGGCGAGGCCGTCAGCCAGGATGAGCCGGCCTTCCGCATCCGTGTTCTGCACTTCGACGGTCTTCCCCGACAGCGTCTTCACGATATCGCCCGGCTTCATCGCCCGGCCACCCGGCATGTTTTCCGCCACGGGCAGGATACTGATGAGACGAAGCGGGAGCTTGAGTCTGGCAGCCGCCCGGATCGAGGCCAGGACTTCGGCCCCCCCCGTCATATCGGCCTTCATGTGTTCCATATTTTCGGCAGGCTTCAGTGAGATCCCGCCCGTATCGAAGGTGATCGTTTTCCCGACCAGCACGACCGGACGCTCGTCTTTTTTCTTGGCTCCGTTGTATTCAAGGATGATGAACTTGGGCGGCTCCTGGCTCCCGCGCGCCACGCCAAGCAGTGCACCCATCCCTAAGCGCTCCATCTCTTTCTGCTCGAGAATCTTGATCGTGATCCCTTCAGCTTTGGCAATGCTCTTCGCTTCGTTCGCGACCCTGGTGGGGGTCAGGACGTTGGAGGGATGATTACAGAGGTCTCGGACAAAGACGGTTGCCTCTGCCGTAGCGACGCCGCGTCGGACCCCTTCAGCGACTTGCCGCAACTGACCCTTCTGCGGGATGAGAATCCTCATCCCCGCGACGTCCTGCCCTGAGGCAGCCTCGCTCCGATAGACGGTGAACTGATAACTGCCCAGGATCGCTCCTTCAACCATCGCTTGCGCCACCTCGACCAATGACATCCCGCCAGGCGTCACTGTCGGAAGCACCACCGCAAAGGACCCGACCTTCGCCTGACGGACGCGCTTCGCGGCTGAGCCCATCGCTTGCCGGATCGTCTCAAGCGTGACCTCGTTCTTCTTGCCCAAGCCGACCAGAACCAGCCGCTTCGCAGGCACCTTGCCCTGCGTGTGGTACAGCAATACTTCGTTGGCCTTGCCTTCGAATTCCTTGGATTGCACCAGCTTGCGCAACGTGCCCCCGAGGGCTCGATCGAGCAGGGCCGCATCCTGTTTGGCCAATCCCTCTCCTTCGCAGTGCGTGAGTACCAACACCTCTGCGGATGCGGTTTCCGCTCGCCCAACCTGTACCTTGACCTGCATGATCTTCATTCACTTCTCCTTCGTTCTCGTCGTTCGTCGTTCGTCCTTGATCTGTTTTCTTCTTGCGTTTCACGCATCACGAGATACGCTTCACGCTCCTCACACCCCTCGCATGTCGGGCGCCCAAATATACTTATGCATCTGCAATTGAAAACGAACCGGCAGACGATCGGCCAGAATCCACTCTGCCAGCTGACGGACATCAAGTGCGCCGAAGACCGGACTGAAGAGCACCGAACAGCGGCTGGCTAGGTCATACCGCGACAAGAATCTCACGGCCCAGTCGTAATCGGCTCGATCAGCCAGGACAAACTTCGCCTCATCCTTGGCCGTCAGCTTGGAAAGGTTCGGCCAGTGCATCCGGTCTGTCATGCCGCTCCCCGGACACTTCACATCCAGGATGACATGCGCACGTGGATCGACCGGCGCGATATCAACTGCGCCACTGGTCTCAAGGAGGACCGTATAGCCGGCATCGCACAATCTGGTTATGAACGGGAGACTCTCGGGCTGGACAAGCGGTTCTCCTCCGGTGACCTCCACGAGGCGGCACCCGTAGGTTTGCACCTTCGCCAGGACTTCATCGATCGAGCACTCATGCCCTCCGTAAAAGGCATAGTCGGTATCGCACCAGGTGCATCGGAGCGGGCATCCGGTCAGTCGGACAAACACACAGGGCTGTCCCACGTAGCTCGACTCGCCTTGAATGCTATGGAAGATCTCAGTGACGCGCATAACTTAAGACGTGAAACGTGTGCTGGAAACGTGTGGAAACTGTACGACCACAGAATCGGTTAACGTTGAAGATTCACGACGTTACTTCCACGTCGTGACAGGCCAGCCGCGGCGGCGCGCCGTGCGCGCCATGCCCCGGATCGGGTTAACCACCAAGGGGTACCCGACCAGTTCAAGAATGTCGTGATCGCCGGGGCTATCGCCATAGGCGTAGGAGCCGGCCAGATCGAGGCCCCTTCCCTGAGCGTGGGCGATAATCAGCTCACGCTTGCCACGACCATAGGGCAACGGGGGAATTAACGCACCGGTATAGACTGCATCCCGTTGCTCCGGCTTCGCCGCGAAAACCGTGGGCACGTCCAAGAACTCCGCGAGGGGCACAATTAAAAAATCAGGCGCGCCAGTCACAAGAATCAGCTGGTGACCGGCCTGTCGATGCGCGTCCAGCCTTGCACGACCCTGCATGGACAGCTTGCCGATCATCTCTGCCTGACAGAACTCCCTTGCATACGATTCGATGTCTACGGGGCACTTGCCCGTCAGATACACTTTTCGTTCTCGGAGCGAGTGCAGCGAGAACGGGGGCACGTGCCTCGCCAGCCAGGCCACACTCCGACTCAACTCACCCCATCCCACCAGACCGCGCCGCCATAGAAACCGGAAGAATCGTACCTCGCTGGCCTCTCCCGGCAGGAGCGTGTTGTCGACGTCGAACAACGCAGCGACGGACCCTTGGGCCCGTCGTTGAGCGACATCATCAAGCGTGGAAGTGAGGCTGTGGTGACTCTGCACAACGTTGGAGGACCCGGTGAGTATGAGCCGCCAGATTCTACCGGAGCGTCTATTGATTGACAAGGATTTTGGCCCACTTCTATAATACCCATCCCTCGTCGTCGAAGTGACCTCATACGCCGAAGTGGTGAAATGGCAGACACGCACGTTTGAGGGGCGTGTGGCGCAAGCCGTGCGGGTTCAAGTCCCGCCTTCGGCACCAACTCTTTCTTCCTGCTGATCCCTGTGTTTCTGGTCTGTTCGGATCTAGACTTCTATTCCCGCTCCAGAGGACACTACCGCCTACCCAATTGGTTTCGTGCAACAAACCGCCTGGAACCAACCAGCTGAGGTGGGCCGCGATGAGGTGTGCGCATCCTGACCGCCCCAACTGACGAGGCGGGATTTCACCGCCGACATGGCCTTCGAGGGTTCTCCGACTCCCACACTCACAATCTCGCTTCCCCTCAACGAATCATCAACAACGACTACCACCTTCTTCGCACGCAGCGGTGGTCTCGGCGACGTGACTGGTTTCAATCAGCCTCACCGTACCGTTGCGTATGGCAAGGTGCCTCAACATGAGCTGTACCGAACATCAAACTCCTTCGCGTCGATGTTGATATGGCATCGGCACGGACGATGACGAATTGTTTGTTTGCCCGCTCACCAGGGAGATGGTACAGTTCGGCAATCTTCCCTGGAAGACACAGCAGCGCGGGGAACGGAGGTCCGGAGTCATTCACCGAGGCGAGGTGCACTATGCCATCTGTTCTTGTCGTCGATGACGAAGACCAAATCCGCCAATTGATTCGCGAAACATTGGAGCAGGCCGGCTATCACGTCACGGAAGCGCGTGATGGGAAGGAGGCCCTCCAGCAGTATCGGCTGGCCCCGGCCGACGTGGTCATTATGGACATTCTCATGCCCGATCAGGATGGCCTGGAGACCACCGCCACCTTGCGACGGGAATTTCCAAACGTGAAAGTCATCGCGATCACCGGCGGCAGTGACATGATTGGTATTCTCAATTTTCTCGACGTCGCCAAAATGTTGGGCGCCCACCGCACACTTCAGAAGCCCTTTGAGATGAAGACCCTCCTCGACACTGTCCAAGCAGAATTGCAGGCCTAGCCTTGTTTCGCCCCCGTCACGATGACGGGCTGCTCCATTGACAACCACACCGTCAGAACTCACACTAGCCCGGATATTTATGAATGCCGTCGCGAGACGATTCGAGACCAAGGCCCGCCGGAGCTTCTCACAAGTAATGCCGACGTACGCGTACTTGCGGTCCGTCGAGGAGGCCGATCGAGAAAAGCCCCGCAGGGCGAGAGGATCGGACGACATAGCAGGTATTCATGAATAGTCCGGGCTAGCCCGCGCATCGTCTACTATGGAGAACAACAACCGGTATGGTCACCACGTGGTGGAGCCCCCAACTCAATGCCCTGCTTGGCAGCCTCGTCGTGGCGGCGGGTGCCTGGCTGGCGTGGGATTCGTTCTCACCCTGGGGAGTCTTTCTGGTCGCAGGAAGCGTCGCAGGGTTTCTGATCTGGCAGGGGCGCACGATTGGACTGGTCTGGGCCTGGGCTACCCTGTTGCTTGGTCTGGAGAGTCTTGCCTGGCCCATCGTGACGATGGTTCAGGTCCGATCGACCGCGACAGAGCCGACCGACGAACAAATAGGGATGATTCTTTCAGCCGTTCTGACGGGACTCTTCTCGGCGGTCTTTTGGATAACGTTTTCCTATGGGCTCTTCAAACGAGCCGGTCAGCCCATCGCCGCCTCATCAACCGATGCACCGGACAGCCATCCACCGGCACCGCAATCAGGACGCTCCCGCAGGAACAGATAAAACCTACCACATCTCGATCGGATCGACATCGACATCGAACTTGATGGCCCGGCGCTGATGAGTGCGTTCCATTTCCTTGACCGTGATCCGCACCGCTTCGAGCCCCGCTTCCCGTTCGAGCGATTTCACGAGAATTTGCCACCGAAACCGTCCTCGGAGTCTCGACACCGAAGAAGGGACTGGCCCCAGAACAGTGAGACGGTCGGGCCGGCCAATCGATTGAGCCGTCGAATGGGCCCTTGCCGCGGCCGTCTGTCCGACCACGGACGGTGAAGAACAGGCGGTAAGTCGAGCCACCCAGGCCGTTGCAGCATCGCGAACCATTTTCTCGTTGGTCCCCGATACGAGAAGGGCAATCAGATAGACCGCAGGCGGATACCCCAATGCAGTCCGATAGGACAGCTCCTCCGAGAGGAAGACAGATTCGTCATTCTGAGCCACAGCCCGAATCGCATGATGAGATGACAGATAGGTCTGCACGATAACCTGGCTGCCAGCCCCTGCCGAGCCGGCGAGACTGATCGCATCGAGGAGCGTATGATACGTGCGTTCGGCGGATCGGAAATCCGGTACGCTGAGTCCTGCATCCGCCTGCACAATCCCGACAAGACCCATGGTCGGGAGAGGCCCGCGCCGCAGCAGTAGCTGCGTCCCGATGATGATATCCCATTCCCCTTGCTCGACCCTCCGCCAAAGGGCCTCGGCCTCCGCTGGTCTCCGCATGGTATCTCCATCGAGCCGAATCACAGCCGCGCGGGGAAACAATCGCTTCGCATCTTCCTCCACCCGCTCTGTGCCCTCCCCGATCAACTGCATGCGAGAGCCGGAACAGGAGACGCAGGTCTCGGGGATGGGTAAAACATCCCCGCAGTAAGAACAGAGCAGACGACCCGCCTGCCGAGAGTACATCAGTGCCACGCGACAGGCAGGACAGCGGGGAACCTGGCCGCAATCCCGACAGACAAGTGCGCCGGCATAGCCCTTCCGGTTGAGAAACAAAAGGACGCCGGCCTTGCGACCGATCACCTGCTCAATTGCCCGAATGAGCGGCTGGCTCAGCACCGTGCCGCGACGATGGTCGCGTAAATCAACGACCTGTATGCTCGGTCGCCCATCAGGCGGTATAGGATTGTGTATAACGATTCCGCCATGTTTCACTGCCGCCCTGGTCTCAAGGGAGGGATGGGACGAACTCAGGACCAGCACCGCCTGTTCATCCTGCGCCCTCAACCAGGCCACTTCACGTGCATGGTAGCGGGGCTCCTGAGGTTCTTTGAGCGCCGCATCTTCCTCTCCCTCGACCCAAATCACCCCGATTGCAGTCAACGGGAGAAAGATGGCCGAACGGGTCCCTACGACCACGCGAACGACTTGGCGATGAATCTGATCCCACATCTCGGCTCTCACCTGGTCTGAAACAGCGCTATGGAAACAGACCGGGGAGATGCCCGTATCGTCATCACGGATCAAGCCTGCAAGCCATTGGGCCCGTTCTGCTTCGCCGACGATGATCAGGACCGTCCGTCCACGGTCGAGCACCAGGCGAACGGCCTGCTGCAACAGCCTCAACCGATCGGTCCAGGGAGCCTGCACTAGAACCCGCGATGGCCCTTGGCCTCTCAGCGCCTCGAACAGCGGCCCCGCCCAAGACATTGCGGGGTCGGGAAGGAGCGGTGCTGCAACGATGCAGGAATTGTCCTGGTTCGCCTGTCCGGATGGTCGGGCGAGAGGCGCCGTCGGGGCACACGGCAGGTCCTGGTCCTGGACCTCCGCCACCCATCCGCGAGCCTTGAGATCTTGCAACAAGTCAGCAGGACCAGGACTGCGAGATGACCGGCGAAGTCCTAACGGTTTTTTCCCAAGCCTTGTGAGAAGTGCCCGCGCCTTTACCGAGCAGGCTTCGCGAGCCACAAGAGCGGCTCGCCCTTGCTCCGTCAGTTCGTAGTGGTTGACCTGGGCTTGTGGTTTGGGTGCCGGAGGCAGCACCAGCCTGAGACATTGTCCCCATGGCGCGACATACTGTTCGGCCACCTGGCGTGAAAGCTGGAACAGGCTTGAAGACACATCTGTTGCGGCCCCCTCCGGGAGCAACGACTGAATCTCCTTGAGGCGTCCTCGATCAAGACCATGAGGAAGAGCATGGGAGAGGGCGATTACAGCCCCTTGGAGAATCGACCGTCCGAAGGGCACGAGCACTCGATGTCCAATGCGCAGCGTGGATCGGAGCGACAGGGGCACGGTATAGGTGAACGGGCCTGCCAGATGCCGCGGGACAATGACATCTGCGAATAGGGCCTCAGACTCTGTGCGTAGAGGGGCTGCCTGCGTCGAAAGCATGCGGCATTGTAGCAGCACTGGAAAAGGGGGAACAACGAGAGAGAAGGAGCGGGAAATTTCGAGAGAGGAACCGGGGAGGGTTGACGATTCAACGTCAACCCTCCGCACGATACTCGATGAATTTACTGTGGAGGAGCGACCGGAACGGCGGGGCTCTGATCTGAATTGCCCTTGCCAACTGATGCCGGAATCGCTTCCGGAGCAGGCTCTGTAGGAACAGATGATGGATCCGTCATGGACGGATCCGTTGGAGCCGCTGGGATCGTCGCTTCACCGGCGGAGATAGGAGCTCCACTTTCCGCTGAACTGAGACGAGACAAGTTGTATCCGTTATCGCCGGTCTCAATTGGCTTCGGCGCCGGCTCAGACTGTTCCCTGGCCGACTCGGGCGAATAGAGCACGATGTCCACGCGACGGTTCTTCTGTCGACCCGCTTCCGTCGCATTGCTGGTCAGCGGCTTCGTATCACCATAGCCAATCGACGAAAGCTTCGCCGAATCGATCCCGCCCTTCCCGGTCAAGTAGCGGAGGACGCCCCCAGCGCGAGCTTTCGACAAGTCCCAGTTCGTCTGATAGCGCGACTTGAGCGAGGGACCAATTTCCATGTTATCCGCATGGCCCTCGACTCGAATCAACCGATCGCCCGCGGCGGTCCTAAGATACGCAATCAGTTCATCGAGCACCTGATAGCCCTCGGGCTTGATCGTGGCTTCGCCCGATTCAAACCGAAGCTGCTTCGTCAAATCACCGAGGCTGATTCTGGATTCGCGGGCAACATTCTGGACCTGGAACTTGCTTGGAGAAGAAGCCAACGCAGGAGGGACATCCAGAGACTGCTGGGGTGATCGAGAGATCGGCATGATCTCAGGAGCATGAACCTTGACGCGGAAGCGATCGCCCTTGAGAATGCGGGAGGTCGATCTTGTGATCAGCGCCGTCGCAGTCCGGTCTTCCATGGAAAGGATTTTCACTTCTCCCACGACCCGTTGAGGAAGGCTCCCTCCCGACCGAATCACCTCCATTCGATCCCCAGGTCTGATCCCGTCTTCACGTCCTCGGTCCAGATAGACAATATTCCTTTGCGCCACGAGGTTCATTATGCCCATGTTGGACTGGAACTCCACAACCCGTCCATCCACATCGCCGACGGAAGGTTGGTCAGCCGCTGCTCCCTGATCAATCGGAAGCACAAACTTCATCACTGGGTCACCCGGCGATACAGTTGCGAAGGCCCGGATGATCTGAACAGTGGTCAGGTCCTTGTCAATTTGGCTAACCTGAACCACAGCGAGCCGATTGACTAAATGACCCAAGTATTGGCCGGTGGTTGGATGGAATACTTTGTGCGCTCGTCTATAGATCGTAAAAAGATCACCGGGCGCGACATCGCCGGGATTCTTCAGTCGGAGGTACAGGACATCCCGGCTTCCCAATATCATGTGATCTCCGGTGGTTTGGTTGTCACCGGTAATCGTATTCACGAACCCATCTTGTGGAGTCGATCGCTGAATGGAGCCGGACGAATAGGCTAACGCCTGTTCTCCAAATCGGATCGAATTGAGGTCGTCTTCTGCCCAGGCCGAAGGAAGGAGCGGCGTGGCAAGAGTCCAGACCATGAGAGAAACGACACATTTCATTGAATAGTTAGCCATGGTGGTTGTCCTTCATATAAGGCAAGTATTGCTGTCAGAACCATAGCAAATAGTCCTGTATTGTCAAGAATATTGAGGCCTTGCCTCGTTGACCCGCCCATTCACCCGATGCTAAAGTGATTTTCAGAGTGATTTCTCACAGATGGGGAACATCCATGGTGCCTGACCAGCCTCCCACCCACGACGCTCAACGCCAAGATCGTCCTCGTATCGAGACCCAGATTCACCGACGCAAGAAAGCCAAGGCCTTATCGGCCCTGGAGCCTGAATGGGATCAAATTGACCAAGTGCCGCCCTCCCACCTGCGCATGCCATCAGGTCGCATGGCACCCACCCCACCCAACAAAGCGAAGAACCCCTCATAAATAAGCCACTCCAGCCGGACGACAGAAGTCCGTGAGTAGAACAGGTTTTTTTAGTGAGCTTAGCCATGCTGCCGGTCGCATAGACACTCCAAGGGCCTGGGTTCTCACTCGCGCCGGCGACGTCTCACAAAGCAACAGAGCCTAGGACTATCGGGTCGATACCGTAGGTCCTTTGGACGCTTGCTATCCCCGTAATCCAGGGTCTAAGATCCCGCTCTCCTTGCATCTCAAGGTGTTGAAAGGTCAGCCCTATGAGCAGTTTTGAGTTACTCCTTGAGTACCTGACCAGGTACTTTCCGATTCTGCTGTTTATTTTCGTGGCGCTGGTGTTCGGCGTGGTGACGCTGCTCCTCAGTTATCTGGTCCAGCCGAAATATCCAGAACCTGAGAAGCTCTCCACGTATGAGTGTGGATCGGAGCCGTTTTCGGATGCTCGGATGCCCTTCCCGGTTCGCTACTACATCTTTGCGATGCTCTTCGTTATTTTCGATATCGAGGTCATTTTTCTGTACCCCTGGGCTGTGGTCTTCACCAAAATCGGATTGATCGGGTTGATTGAAATGTTGGTCTTCATCGCGTTGTTCTTGGTGGCTTATGTCTATGCCTGGCGCAAGGGAGCCTTGGAATGGGACTGATCAAAATTGGTCGTCATGATAAGGACGGCACGCCCGACGTCGTTACCACGACAGTGGAAAAAGCCGTCAACTGGGCTCGCAAGGGGTCACTCTGGCCCATGACGTTTGGCCTGGCCTGCTGCGCGATCGAAATGATCGCCGCGGTTTCGTCACGATATGATATGGACCGCTATGGGGCCGGCGTCTTCCGCGCCTCTCCGCGTCAGTCCGATCTGATGATCGTGGCCGGTACTGTCTGCCGCCGGATGGCTCCCGTCATTCGGAAAATTTACGACCAGATGCCCGAGCCGAAGTATGTCATTGCGATGGGATCCTGCGCCACGTCGGGGAACATTTACGACAGTTATAGCGTCGTCCAAGGCGTCGATCGCTTTGTGCCAGTGGATATCTATGTGCCGGGTTGCCCTCCAACGCCGGAGGCCCTCTTTGACGGCATCCTCAAGTTACAAGAACGGATTATGCTGAAACGCGTGTTTCTGAAACAACCGGATCAGGTCAAGCCCAGCCTTAAAATATAGGTCTCGCTCGATGTCATTGCAGCAACTGGCCAGCCGACTCCAAGAAAACTTTGCCACCGGCTTCGTAAAAGCCGTCGAATGGCGTGGCGATCTTGCGGTGACCGTGGCGCGCGACCGACTCCATGAGGTCGCACAGTTCCTACACGATGACCCGGCCATGGACTTCGATTATATTGTGCATGTGAGTTCGGTTGATTGGCCTGACGACGAAGAACGGTTTGAAGTCGTGTACGAGTTCTACTCGATCAAAAAACGCCAGCGCATCCGGCTCAAAACCAGGGTGCCCGAGTCGGATTGCGTCGTGGATTCTCTGACCGATCTCTGGAAAGGCGCGGACTTCATGGAGCGCGAAGTCTACGACATGATGGGAATCCGCTTCCGGCACCATCCGGATCTCCGCCGGATCCTCATGCCGGACGATTACACCGAAGGCTATCCGTTGCGAAAAGATTTTCCCCTCCGTGGCAAGGGCTGGCGCGACACGTTCGAGTTCCTAGATGAAACTGCTCGGTAGGACAGACGATGGCCTTTGAAGATCAACGAACAACCGTCTACAAGGTCGACCCGGCCCATCCGGAAAGCCAGACCCTCCCGACCCTGCGCACGGAGGAACTCCTCCTCAACATGGGCCCCCAGCACCCCAGCACCCATGGGGTGCTGAAAGTGATCCTCGAGTTGGAAGGGGAACGGCTCGTCAAGTCTACCCCCGTGTTGGGATTCCTGCACCGCGGTGTGGAGAAGCTCGCGGAAGACGGCACCTACCACCAATTTATTCCCCATACCGACCGGCTCGACTATGTCTGCGCAATGTACAACAATTTTGCGTACTGCCGCGCGGTCGAAAAACTCATGAATATCACGGTGCCGGACCGTGCCGACTATCTGCGCACGATTGTGGCGGAGGTCCAACGGATTATCGGCCATCAGTTCTGGCTCGGCACCCAGGCTCTCGACATCGGAGCCATGACCGTCTTTTTCTATTGTTTCCGGGATCGGGAAATTCTGCTCGATTGGTTCGACGAACTCTGCGGCGCACGCCTCACCACCAGTTGGTATCGCATCGGCGGCGTCGAGCGGGACTTCACCCCCTCGCTGATCGACAAAGCTGAAGCAATTTTTAGACTACTTTCCTCCGAAGATCGATGAGTACGTGGTCTTCCTGGAGAAAAACCGCATCTGGATCGCGAGGACCAAGGGCGTGGCCGTCATCTCGGCGGAAGACGCCGTAAGTTTCGGTCTCAGTGGCCCGACGCTCCGCGGCTCGGGCGTTGACTACGACCTCCGTAAAACCGAGGCCTATTCGGCTTATCCGAAATGCGAATTCAGCGTGCCGCTCGGCAAAAACGGCGATACCTATGATCGGTACTGGATCCGCGTCCAGGAACTCTATGAAAGCGTGAAAATCATCCGGCAATGCCTGGAGCAGATGCAGGACGGCCCCATCATGGCCGATGTGCCCAGCGTCACGTTGCCGCCGAAGCAACGAGTCTTTACGAATCTGGAGTCCATGATCCAGCAGTTCAAGCTCTTCTCGCAGGGCTTCGACGCCCCTCCGGGAGAGATCTATTGCGGGACCGAAGCGCACAAGGGCGAGTTGGGGTTCTACATCGTCAGCACGGGCGGCGGAAAACCCTATCGCTTGAAGATTCGCGCCCCCTCGTTTATTCACATGGGTGCATTCGACTTTATGTCCAGAGGCTACATGATTGCCGATGCGATCACGCTCTTCGGAACCTACGACATTGTGATGGGCGAGTGTGATAGGTAGGCGTGAGGGAGTAAAAGGTAGGGCACCGATTTCGAGTTGCGCTTTACTTTTCACAAGGAAGAAACATGGGTTTGAAGCCAGCGACCAATCCTGACGTTGAAGCAGTCGCGATCGAGCTATCGATCGACGGAAAATCCGTGACCGCAAAGGACGGGGTCTCGCTCTATGACGTGATCTCGAGCACGGGCAAGATCATCCCGGCTATGTGCTACCACTATACCTTCGATCCCTTCGGCTCCTGCGGCATGTGTTTGGTCATGCAGGAAGGCAAGAAAGCGCCGGTCCGCTCCTGCACCGCCAAAGCGACGGCCGGCATGATCATCAGAACCGAAGGGGACGACCTGTTCCAGGCCCGGAAGAAAGCAGTGGAAAAACATCTCTCCGTTCATCCACTCGACTGCCCGGTCTGCGACGCTGACGGCCATTGCGAACTGCAAGACATGGCCTTCCAGCACGGGGTCACGAACCTGGCCAACGCGAAACAGAAATTTATTCCGGAAGATACGCGTAGTCCGGTCCTCGACTTCAACATGAACCGCTGCATTGCCTGCGCGGAGTGCATCAACGTGTGTAAAGACGTGTTGATGATCGACGCGCTCCAGTTCATGAAGAAAGGCGGATTCAATCAAGTTGTGCCGAAGGGAGACCTCGCGCTCTCCTGCGAGTTCTGCGGAGACTGCCTTGCCGTCTGCCCTGTCGGCGCCATCACGAATAAGTTCTCCAAGTATTTGTACAAGCCGTGGCAAATGAAAAAGACCACAACGACGTGCAACTACTGCGGGGACGGCTGCCAGATGCACCTTGAGACCAAGGACGCCGAAGTCGTCCGCGTGACCTCTCCTCTGTCCTGGAAAAACAAATGGGGCGACCGGGCTGACACGGCCAAGGGCCATGGCGGGCTCTGTGTACGAGGACGCTTCGGGTTCGAGTACATCGATAGCCCTGCACGTTTGAAGCAACCGCTCCTCCGCAAGGGCAATCAGCTCGTCGAAACCCCCTGGCTCGAAACCATGCACCAGGTGGTCGACCGATTCTCCGACATCCAGCGCAAGCACGGACCCGACGCGATTGCCGGCTTGATTACCGCCCGCTGCACCAACGAAGAGCTGTATCTCTTCCAGAAACTCATGCGCGCCGGGTTCCGGACCAACCATCTCGACAGCAGCGCGCGCTACGGCCACCTCAACTTCGTTCATGCCTCCCGGCATGCCTTGGGGATCGGGCGGAGCCCGAACGACTGGGAAGACCTGACAAAAGCCAAGGCCGTGCTCCTCATTGGCTCCAACATCACGGAGACAAACCCGCTCACGGCCGTGCGCATCAAAGAGGCGATTCGCGTCTATAAGGCGCAAGTGGTGGTCATCGATTCCGCCGTCACGAACATGGCCAAGCTCGCATCCCATCCCGTCCTGATCAAACCCGGAACGGAAGGACTCGTGATCGACGGACTCGTGAAGGCCACCCTGCAGCTGGACTTGATCGACGAGGACAGCACCAAGAAGCACCCGAAAGCCTTCGAGGCCCTGAAGGCCGCCGTGGCCCACGTATCGTTGGAGCAGGTGGCTTCGCAAACCGGCATGTCGGTCGAAGCGTTGAAAGACACCGCGGCGATCTTCGCCGAAGCGCCCCGGTCCATCATCCTCTGCGCTGAAGGCATCGTTCGCCAGCCCGACGGGTATCAGAACGTCTTGAAACTGATCGACCTCGCCTGGGTCACAGGAAAGTTGGGCCAACCAGGCTGCGGGGTGAATACGCTTACAGAAGAACCGAACGAGCAGGGCGCCGTGGACATGGGCGTAGCGCCGGAATTCCTTCCTGGTCAAGCCTCGTTCAATGATCAGACTGCTCGCGATCGCTTCGCCAAGGCCTGGGACGTCACGCTCCCGGCGGCTGGCTCCGGCGCGAATCTCGTCGAGATTCTCAAGCGCTGCAGGAGCGGCCAGATCCGCGCGCTCTATGTGATCGGAGAAAACCCGCTCGCCACGTTGCCCGCATCGATGGAAGTCCGCGCCGCGTTGGATCGACTGGAGTTACTCGTCGTCCAGGATCCATTCCTGACCGAAACCGCGCGCATGGCGCATGCGGTGCTGCCGGCTTGTACCTCTGCGGAAAAGGACGGCACCTTCACCAATCTGGAAGGCCGAGTCCTGCGCGTCCGCGAAGCCATGGATCCACTCGGGGAAAGTTTGCCGGATTGGCACATCATGACGGCGATGGCCAACGCGCTGGGCTGTCAATGGGAGTATGAATCCTCGAACGATATTCAAGCCGAGATCATGAAGTTGTTGCCCGGGTACTACAACCTCGGACAACCACGCAAGATTGTCCCGACGGTGGACCGCTATCTCTCAGACGGCTACGCAGCTGATGTGGCGGCGCGCTATCGAACATCCGCTCCATCAGGCGCCAAGAACCAGCGGCCCTTCACGTTGCTGATGGGACAGATCCTGTATCATTCCGGCAAGATGTCCACCGAAGCCCCCGGCCTCATCAAGATCGCCCCCAATACCGGTCGGCTCAGGATGAATCCACAAGATATGGAACGGCTCGCAGTGGGTGAGGGAACGAAGGTGCACCTCACGTCGGACCGCGGTTCGCTGCAAGTGGCGGTGCAACCAGATCAGTCCGTCGCCTCGCAGACCTGTTTCTTCCCGGAGCATTTCAATGAGCCCCCGGTCAAAGACCTGATGTCGGTCCAGGTCGATCCGACGACCGGAGTTCCTTCGTTCAAACAGACCCGCGTGACGATCGAAAAAGCGTAAGGGGAAGCAGGAAACGCACATGCGTGTCACGGTACTGATAAAACAAATCCTCCAGGCTGCGTTGTTCTATGAGATCTGGGACGCGATGAAGGTCACGTTCAAGCACATGTTCCACAAACCCATCACCTTCCAGTATCCACGGGAACAACGGACCCTCCCCGATACCCACCGGGGGGCACTCGCGCTCTTACGCTACGACGATCATCAGGAACGTTGTGTCGGCTGTGACCTCTGCGAAGCCGCCTGCCCATCCCGCTGCATCAAGGTCGTCAGCTCGGAAGACGCGGAGCGTCCGCTGCAACGATTCGCCAGCGAGTTTTACATCGACATTACGAAATGCGTCTTTTGCGGCTACTGTGTCGAGGCCTGTCCCGTCAACGCACTGGCCATGACGAAGATGTACGAGTTCTCCACCCACGACAAACGTACCTTACTGTTCGACAAGAAGCGGCTGTACGAAATCGGCGAGCGCCATCTCGACGATGCAAAAAAATACTTGTACGCGCATAATCAAGAAAAGAATGTTGAGGAAAGCCGGGAATATCGGTATTACTTCCCGCAATCGGTACTGAAGCCGACCCAACCACCACCTAAGCATCTGGGCTGAATCGATCGATGGTTTTGGTCTTTTTTACCTATTTCGCATTGGCCAGTATTGCCGCGGGCGTCTTGACCGTCGCACTGAAGCACCCGGTGCATTGTGGCCTGGCGCTCCTGGCCCTGTTGCTCCATGTCTCAGGACTCTTCATCCTCCTCAACGCCGAGTTCCTCTGGGCTGTGCAGGTCATTGTCTACGCCGGTGCGATCCTCGTCTTGTACCTCTTCGTACTGATGCTCCTGAACTTGAAAACCGACGATCGGTATCTCCACTCCTCATACCTGTACTTTCTGGCTCCGGCAGCCATCGGATCATTGTACGTATTGACCCTCCTGCTCCGTTCACCCTTCGGAGGCGCAAAGGGCGATGCACCTACCGTGGCGGTACTCCAGGACGGCGATACCTACGCGGTCGGGATCAAGATGTTCAGCGATTATCTGTTGCAGTTCGAAATTGTCGGGGTGTTCCTGTTGGGCGCCGTCATCGGAGCGATCGTACTGGCAAAAACGCCGAAGCCGATCACTGACAAACGTGAGGGGTGAAGGGTGCGACGGAGACGGTAGGACCGCCTCTTTCGTTTCCCGGCTCACCGTTCGCAGTCCGCGAGGTCTATGGTTCCTCTAAGCGCATATGTCGCCGTCAGCGCCGTGCTCTTTATCACCGGCCTGCTCGGCGTATTGATCAGACGGAACTTCATCATCGTGCTGATGTCTGTCGAGATCATGTTGAACGCGGCGAACATTAACCTCGTAGCCTTTTCCTATTACCTGGAATCCATGGCGGGCCAACTGGTGGCCCTCTTCGTCATCGCCATTGCAGCCGGGGAAGCGGCGATCGGGCTGGCCATCATCATCGTCATGTTCCGTGGAAAGACCTCCACGAACGTGGACGAGATGAACCTCTTAAAGTGGTAACGTGACAGACCTACTGATAAAACTCATTCCGGTGTTCCCCCTGCTGGCCGTGATCCTGAATGGACTCGTTGGCAGATGGTATTCCCACGATGTCGCGCACCGGCTCGCCTGGGGGTCGGTGGGGTTGTCATTTCTCTGCACGATCGGCGTGTTTATCGAGATTCTGCGGACCGGCACGCCCCATGAAGTCATCGCCTATCAATGGATCTTCGGCGGCGACCTCACCATCAATCTGGCTTATCTCGTCGATTCCCTCACGTGCATTATGCTGCTCGTGGTCACGGGAGTCGGGTTCCTGATTCACGTCTACTCCGTCGGCTACATGCATGGGGAAGCGGGATTCACGCGATTCTTCACCTACATGAACCTCTTCATGGTTTCCATGTTGCTCCTCGTCATGGGGAACAACTATCTGGTGCTCTTCATTGGCTGGGAAGGGGTGGGACTCTGTTCCTATCTGTTGATCGGCTACTACTATGACAAGGTCTCCGCCGCGAAGGCCGCCTCGAAAGCCTTTGTGGTGAACCGCATCGGTGACGCAGGCTTCCTTCTCGCCATCTTCCTCATCTTCATCAATTTCAAGACGCTCGACTACACAAAGGTCTTCGCCCAGGTCGGGCAACTCTCTCCGGACATGGCCACAGCGATTGCGCTCTGCTTACTCGTCGGCGCGATCGGCAAGTCAGCCCAACTCCCCCTCTACACCTGGCTCCCAGACGCGATGGAAGGTCCGACACCCGTCAGCGCTCTCATCCATGCGGCGACGATGGTGACCGCCGGCGTCTATATGATCGTGCGAAACCATGCCATCTTCGATTTGTCGCCGACAGCCATGACGATCGTCGGCGTCATCGGAGGACTCACAGCCTTGTTTGCCGCCACCATCGGCCTCGTGCAAACGGACATCAAGCGCGTCTTGGCCTATTCGACGGTAAGCCAGCTCGGTTACATGTTTCTCGGCTGCGGGATCGGAGCCTATACGGCTGCGATATTCCACCTCATGACCCATGCCTTCTTCAAGGCCCTCTTGTTCCTCTCAGCCGGATCGGTGATCCACGCGCTCTCGGGCGAGCAAGATATTCGAAAGATGGGCGGCCTCAGCTCGAAAATCCCATGGACTTATCGCCTGTTTCTGATTGGCACAGTCGCCATCGCGGGCATTCCTCCGTTGGCAGGCTTCTGGAGCAAAGACGAAATCCTGGCCCATGCCTTCACGCACCATCACTACCTGCTGTATGGCATGGCGGCCATCGGCGCGCTGTTGACCTCCTTCTACATGTTCCGCCTCACCTATCTGACCTTTTATGGCACGTCTCGCATGGACCATCATACGGAGGAACATATACATGAGTCCCCGATGGTGATGGTCGGTCCGTTAATGGCGTTGGGTGTTCTGTCAATTTTAGGGGGGTTCCTGGGGTTTCCCCCTGAACATGGCTGGCTCCATCAATTCCTTGCACCGGTCGCGGGCACAGGAGGGGAGCATGACGTGAGCACCGGACTCGTGCTCACGCTCATGATGATTGCCACAGGGATTGCGCTGCTAGGCTGGGGCGTCGCGCACTATTTTTATAGCGTGAATCTCTCGGCGCCGGATCGCCTGGCTGCACAATTCCAGGCTGTCTACACGACTCTTGCTCAACAAATATTACGTCGATGAGCTGTATGACCTGATCTGGGTGGAGCCGACCAAGAAGTTGGGACTTCTGCTCGATTGGTTCGACCGCACCGTGATCGATGGCCTCGTGCGAGCCGTCGCACACATGGCTGAATTGGGCGCGGCCGGTTCGACCTGGATGGAAAAATACGTGGTCTACGGCGGCATCAACGTGATCGGGTACGGCAACCATCTTGTCGCCCGCCAGTGGCGGCAACTGCAGAGCGGGATGGTGCATCATTATGCCGCCATCATTGTGGCAGGGCTATTCCTGCTCGCGGTCGTCATTCAGCTCATCATGCAACTGTAGAGCACTGTCATGTTAGAAGAACTGGCGTCAACATTTCCGATTCTCACCTGTATTCTTTTTCTCCCCGTCATCGGGGCCGTCGTCCTGTGGCTGTTCGACGACGAGGACATGGTCCGGACCTCCGCCTTGACGATTTCGCTCGTGGAGTTGGCCCTCTCCGTCTTCGTGCTCTTACGAATCATTCCCGAATCGGCTGCCATGCAGTTTTCCGAACACGTGCCGTGGATTCCCGCGCTCGGGATCAGCTACCACCTCGCGGTTGACGGGATCAGTGTGCTCTTCGTTGGGCTCACGGCATTCCTCACGGTCCTGATCGTCGTCTATTCCTGGGACACCGTCCGCCATCAAGTGAAGCTCTACATGATGGCGCTCCTCGCGCTCGAAACGACGACGATGGGAGTCTTCCTCTCCATCGACTTGATCCTTTTCTTCGTCTTCTGGGAACTGATGCTCATCCCCAGTTACTTTCTGATCAAACTCTGGGGTGGAGGGGCAGCGCGGCACTACGCCGCACTGAAATACGTGCTCTATACCCTGCTCGGCAGCGTCTTCATGTTGGTCGGCATCGCCCTGTTAGACCTCAATTATCACCAGTGGGCGACGTTGCGCCATATGGAGCCGACCTACTCGTTTGACTTGTTGGAGCTGCTCTCCGTCCCGATCCCGCTCAGCCAACAGATCCTCATTTTCTGGCTGATGTTCCTCGGCTTCGCGTTCAAAGCCCCGCTGTTCCCGTTCCACACCTGGCTCCCAGACGCCCTCCTCGAAGGCCCGATTGGCATGGCGGTGGTGCTGGCCGGGCTGAAGCTCGGAACGTTCGGCTTCATCCGCTTTAGCATTCCGTTGCTCCCGGATGCATCGAAGAGTCAAACCGTCGTCACGGTCATCATGGTGCTTGGATTAGCCGCCATTCTCTATGGGGCCATCATGGCGCTGATCCAGTCGGATTTTCGCCGACTCCTCGCGTTCAGCAGCATCAGCCACCTCGGGTTCGTGGTGATTGGCCTGTTCGCCCTGAACTATCAGGGGCTCCAGGGCAGCCTGCTCACCATGATTAACTTGGGGTTCAGTACGGCAGGTTTGTTCTTTATCGCAGGCTTTCTCTACTCACGGCAGCAGAGCACCGAACTGAGCTCATTCGGCGGCATGGCCAAACAGACCCCCCTGCTCGCAAGCTTTTTCTTGCTCATCGGGCTGGCGTCGATCGGCCTACCAGGCACCAATGGCTTCGTCGGTGAATTCCTCATTCTCTTGGGAACCTTCAAGGCCAATTGGCTCTATGGTGGGATCGCGGTCACTGGCGTCATCTTCGGCGCGGCGTATTTTCTCTGGTACTACGAGCGGTCGATGCTGGGGCCGCTCGGCAAGGCTGTCAAGGACTCCATCAGTGATCTGCATCCCCGCGAAGTGATCATCGTGTCGGCCTTGTCGGTCATGATCCTCTGGATTGGCCTCTATCCCGCTCCCTTCTTGAGAATGATGAACGGATCGGTGCAGGCGTTGGTCGATCGACTGGAACGGGGAACCATGGCCTCGATCGAGTCCAAGCCGCAGGTAAAGGTGGATTAATTCGTATGGGTGACTACACACTGCTCTATATCCTGTTTGCCCCCTTCGCGGGAGCCATCGCGCTGATCTTCGTCTCCAACCGGCAAGCGATGCTCGTGCGGGGGATCGCGGCGGGATCGGCCTTTGTCTGCCTGCTCGCCTCACTCTACCTGTTCTTTGCCTACGATCACGTGAAGGGCGGATTCCAATTCGTCCAGCGATTCGAATGGTCTCGCCAGCTGGGCATCTCGCTCCACCTCGGGGTGGATGGGATCGGCACCCCGCTGGTGCTGGCATCGACCATCTTGTTGTTCGCCGGAATTTTCGTCTCCTGGCACATCAAAGATCGGACGAAAGAATTCTATATCTGGCTGCTCATCCTCGCCGCCGCCACGATCGGCGTCTTCATGTCGTTGGATCTGTTCTTTCTCTACTTCTTCTACGAGATGTCCGTGATCCCCATGTATCTCCTGTTGGGCATGTGGGGAAGCCACACGAAAAAGTACAACGAGATGACGGATCCGGAAGGCCTCAAACAGCGGGATTCGGTCGGGTTCATCTTCAACTTCGGATCCAACAGTAAAGAATACGCCGCGATGAAACTGGTGCTCTTCCTCTCGGCCTTTGCCGTCGTGGCGCTGATGGGCATCTTGCTGATCTACAAGTACTCGGGGCTCAATACCTTCGACATTCTGGTCCTGCGTGAACAGGCCAAGTTGATGAACATCCCGGTCTTGGGCACGACGCTGGACAAGATCATCTGGCTACTGATCTTCGTCGGCTTTGCCTCGATCGCTCCGCTGTGGCCGCTGCACTCCTGGTCTCCTGTGGGCCACGCAGCCGCGCCGGCCGCCACGAGCATGTTGCACGCGGGTGTGCTGATGAAGCTCGGCCATTTTTCCATCATCCGGGTGGCCTTTGAGATTCTGCCGGAGACCACCAGAGAACTCATGCCCATCGCGGCCGTGCTCTGCATGTTCAGTATCGTGTATGGCGGGTTCGTGGCGTTCTACGCCAAAGATACAAAGTACGTAATCGGGTATTCCAGTTCGAGTCACATGGGCTATGTCTTCCTAGGTATGGCCGCCTTGGACTACATCAGTTTGACCGGCGCGGTGATGTATATGTTCGCCCACGCCATGGCCACGGGCATGCTCTTCGCCATGGCCGGGTGGGTGTACGATCAGACGCACACCCGCGACATTCCCTCGCTCGGCGGGCTCTCGAATCGCATGCCGTTCATCTCCGGCTGTTTCGTGATTGCTTGCATGGCCTCGATCGGCGTGCCCGGCACCGTGAACTTCATCGCCGAAGTCATGATCATCGTCGGCAGTTGGAACAAGTATCCGTTCCAAGTCATCGTGGCCGTGGTCGGCATCGTCTTGACCTTGGCCTACTTGTTCAAGATGATGCGCGGGCTCTTCTACGGACCCATGGACCAGAAGTACAGTCACGCGCACGACGCAGTCGCCGTGGTTGATCGTCTTCCGCTCTTGATCATGATCACCGTCAGCATCGGGTTCTTTTTCTTCCCCATGCACCTCTATAATGTGGTGCGGTCGGGCGTCGATCCCTTGATCGCGAAGATCACCCGCGTCGTGCCGATTGCCTCGCGTGAAACGTTACACGTGACACGTGAAACGACGAATCCGCCGGGGACGCCTGACGCGCCACTCTTGGCGATTAACCCCTTACCCCTCATCCCTCACCCCTCACGAGGGCTCAGAATGAACTTCTCGTTCACCATGTCTCCCTCCGATCTCCTGTTGCTGTTACCGGAGATCCTGCTCACGTCCTGGTTATGTCTCATCCTGATCATTGATTTCTCGTTCCCTCGGCTGCCCAACGAACAATTAGCCTATCTCAGCATCGCCGGGCTCGTCGCCACCCTCGGCTGCCTGGCCTGGTTCGATATCACCGGCATCACCGGGACCCTCTTCGCAAACATGTTCGTCCTCGACCGGATGGCCCTGTTCTTCAAAATGTTCATCGTCGGATCGACGATCCTCGTCATTCTGGCCTCAATCGATTACATCCATCGATTCAGGTTCTTCCGCGGAGAATATTATTTCCTGATCGTGATGTCGGCCCTCGGGATGATGTTTATGGCCTCCGCGAACGACCTGCTGTCGGTCTTCGTCACCCTGGAATTTTCCACCATCGGCTTCTATGTCCTCGTCGCGTATCTTCGCGAGGACATGGCCTCGAACGAAGCCGGCATCAAGTTTTTCATCCTGGGCGTCTTCGCCGCAGGCCTCCTCGCCTATGGCATCAGCTTGGTCTACGGAGAAACAGGCAAACTGGTGTTTTCCGATATGAAGACGGCACAGGCCACACCGGGATTGGCCATTGGCTTCCTGCTGATTTTCGGCGCATTAGGATTCAAAATCGGCGCCGTGCCCTTCCATTCGTGGATTCCCGACACCTATCATGGATCGCCGACACCGGTGACGGCATTCCTCTCGATCGCACCGAAGGGAGCGGCCTTTGCCATCCTCCTGAGAATGTTCTTCGTCGCCTTGGCGACCTTTAAGCCGATCTGGGTTCTGCTGCTTGTCGCCGTGTCCATCTTGTCCATGACCTACGGCAACATCGTGGCCATCGCCCAAAAGAACATGAAACGACTCTTGGCCTATTCCGGTATCGCCCAGATCGGCAACGTGCTGATCGGTCTCGCGGCCGGCACGAAGATGGGCAGCGACGCGATTCTGTTCTACCTCCTGACCTATCTCTTCGCCAATCTCGGCGCCTTCGCCATTATCATCGCCGTCAGCGAAGCCATCGGCAGTGAAGAAATCGACGACTACAGCGGCCTGGGCCGCCGGTCGCCCTTTCTCGCCTTTTCGATGCTGATTTTCCTCTTGTCGCTGGCCGGTGTGCCCCCGCTGGCCGGCTTCATCGGCAAACTCTACATCTTTGTGGCGGCCATGAAGGAAGGGCTCTACACGCTCATCACCGTGGGGCTCATCAACATCGTCATTTCCATGTACTACTACCTCATCGTCGTGAAGAAGATGTACATCAGCGAGCCCCACGACCCGTCACCCCTCAAGGTCTCGGGCCCGATCAAAGCGGTAGTTTACGTCTGCCTCGCCGGCACCCTCGTGATCGGCATCTATCCGCAACCCTTCACCGACTGGGTTGTCTCGGCCGTCTTGATGTTTTCAAACTTGCCTGATCCAACCGCCGCTCTTCCCGTTCCCCCTGCCGTCATCCCCTTCGGCGGCTAAGTCCACCGGCGACAGTTCCCCGGCGTCCAGCGAGCATGCTGCTAAATATTTCTTGCAGGGTCCTCCGGGGGAGGGTACAGTTTCCAAGACATTGGCTTACATCTCCATGCCCAGCGCGCGCTTGAACCATGGAATCCGTCACGCAGGAACGTCCAGCCGCACCCGTTCGATCGGAACCGGCTCCCGACAGCAGTCCGGCACCGACTCCCGAGACCGGCTGGCCCATGGAGTGGTTCACCCATTGGTCGATCGAGCGACGCGTCCTTGCGGGGTTTGGGCTCGTCTTTTCCGGCATTGTGGTCATCAGTGCCATCTCCTACCGCAACACCGCCGTCTTGATCCAGAACAGCCGGCTCGATACCAAGAGCCACGAATTGGTACAGCTGCTCGGACTCAGTCGGGGAAGCCCTCGGCGCCGCTGAAAGTGGCCATCGGCGCTATCTCGTCACCGGCGACGAGTCGTACCTCAGATCCTACCGGACCGTTGCCGAACAAATGCCCGAATACCTTCGATATCTCAGAGGCCTCACAAACGAGGGACCTGAACAACAAGCCCGCGTGGCGACACTCGAACAACTCATCGCCAAACAATTGGGAGCAGAGGCGGAAGCCATCACCCAACGTGAGGAGCATGGCTATGAAGCCGTCCGCCACCTCGCACTCTCCGGAGCGGCAAAGAACGAGCTCGCGGGAATCCATCGCGTTATGACAGAACTCGACTCGGCCGAACAGCAAGCGCTCCTACTGCGCGTGGCTCAATCCGCTGGAAGCACAAGAAATACGATCGCCTTGCTCGGACTCGGTGCACTCCTGCAATTGGTCCTCTTAGCCTCCGTATACTTTCTGATCCATCACGATGTCACCGAGCGACGCCGCGTGGCCACGGAGTTGCAGAGCCGGGGCGAGCTGCTCCAGGCCGCCAACAAAGAATTAGAAGCGTTCAGCTATTCCGTGTCACATGACCTGCGCGCCCCGCTCCGTCATATCGATGGCTATGCGGCCCTGTTGTCCAAGGCGGCCGGTGAGGCGCTCAACGACAAAGCACGCCGCTACCTGCAGACGATTGCAGACTCCGCGAAGCAGATGGGACAACTGATCGACGACTTGCTCGTCTTTTCCCGTATGGGTCGCCAGGACATGCTCCGCACGACGGTCAACTTGGATCAACTCGTCAAGACCGTCCTTCACGATTTACGTCTTGACTTGCAAGGGCGGACAATCTCCTGGACAATGCACCCACTACCTAACGTTTCGGGAGATCCGGCGATGTTACGCCAAGTCTTCGTGAATCTGATCTCCAATGCGCTGAAATTCACAGCGACCAGGCCGGAGGCCAAGATCGAAATCGGCGCCACCAAACGAACCCCCGGTGAAGATGAGATCTTCGTGCGTGATAATGGGGTAGGATTCGACATGCAGTATGTGAACAAGTTATTCGGGGTCTTTCAGCGCCTCCATCGGAACGACGAGTTTGAAGGCACCGGCATCGGTCTCGCAAACGTGCGTCGGATCATCCATCGGCATGGTGGACGGACCTGGGCCGAAGGGGCACTGGACCAAGGGGCCACCTTCTACTTTTCGCTCCCGCTCGCGAGGTCTCTCAGATGACCACTGTCAAACCCATCCTGCTGGCGGAAGATAATCCGCGTGACGCCGAGCTTGCGCTGGCTGCCATGGAAGAACATCACATCGCCGACAAAGTGGTGGTCTGCCATGACGGAGCTGAAGTCCTCGACTACCTCTATTGCCGCGGGGTCTTTGCCTCCAGGCAGCAGGGCAATCCCGTGGTCGTGTTCCTGGATCTCAAGATGCCCAAAATCGACGGGCTCGAGGTCTTGAGAACGATTAAGAACGACGTGAACCTGAAACCGATTCCCGTCGTCATGCTCACGTCCTCGCGCGAGGAGCGCGATTTGGCCCAAAGCTATGCGTTGGGTGCCAACGCCTACGTGGTGAAGCCGGTTGAGTTTCACCAGTTCATCACGGCCGTGAAAGAGCTCGGTGTCTTTTGGGGCGTGATCAACGAACCGCCACCCGAAGGCTCTGACCCGATCAATTAGTCTCCTCACAAAGGACCTGTGAAAACTCCGCTCCGCCTACTCCAACTCGAGGACAATCCGGTCGACGCGGAACTCATTACGACCACCCTGATGGAGGGCGACATCCCTTGTCAGGCGCAGCTCGTCGACACACGTCAGGCATTTGTGGCTGCCCTCAAAGAAGGCCGGATGGACCTCATCCTGGCGGACTATTCGATCCCGGGATTCGACGGCATGACGGCGCTCGCCTTGGCACGTCAGCACTGTCCTGACGTGCCCTTTCTCTTCGTCTCGGCCACCATCGGAGAGGAACTGGCCATCGACGCCATGCATCAAGGCGCGACGGATTATGTGCTCAAGCAACGGCTCGGACGACTGGTGCCTTCGGTCCAGCGCGCATTACGTGAGCTGGATGGCCGCGCCGAACGGAAACGGGCGGAAGAGGCCCTTCGGCAAAGTGAGAAACAGTTTCGGCAGTCCCAGAAGATGGAAGCGGTTGGCCGGTTGGCGGGAGGGATCGCGCACGACTTTAATAATCTCCTCACCGTCATCATGGGCTACAGCCAAGTCCTTTCGACGGAACTCGGCCCTCAACATCCCCTTCGCGGAAAGATCGATGAAACAATGAAGGCCGGCGAAAGAGCCGCGACGCTGATCCGACAACTGCTCACGTTCAGTAGCAAACAATCGCTGGACCCGAAAGCTCTCTCGCTCAATACCGCTATCGTGAACCTGGAAAGTCTGCTGCGCAGCCTGATCGGCGAGGACATCCGGCTGGTCACCAAACTCGATCCGACGAACGGGCGGCTGCGAGCCGACCAAGCTCAGCTTGAACAGGTCCTGGTCAATCTCGTCGTCAACGCGCGGGATGCCATGCCGAAGGGCGGAACGCTCACGATCGAAACGGCCCAGGTCGAACTGACCCGCAGTCCGGTCTACCACCTCACCCCATTGCCGCCAGGTTCTTATGTCCGGTTATCCGTCAGTGATACCGGTTGTGGCATGGACCGCCAAACACAATCCCATATCTTTGAGCCCTTCTTCACCACGAAGGGGGAGGGGAAGGGTAGCGGTCTGGGCCTCTCCACGGTGTTTGGGATTGTCACCCAATGCGGCGGTGCCCTCGACGTCACCAGCCGCGTGGGTCACGGCACGCGCTTCGACCTGTATTTCCCGAGCGTCGAGTCCGACATCCTCACCACCGCGCCAACCCAACCTTCGGGACAGCCTCAGAGAGGCACGGAAACGATTCTCGTGGCGGAAGATGAACCAAGCGTACGTACGCTCGTGCGAGACGAACTGCGGAAGCTGGGCTATCGGGTCATAGAAGCCAAGAACGGGGTCGAAGCCTGCTTGCTCGCGACGCAACAAGCAGGATCGTTACAGCTCCTCCTGACCGACGTCGTCATGCCGGGCATGGGCGGACGGGAACTGGCACAGCATCTCTCCGTCATCAAGCCGGATTTGCGAACCCTGTTCATGTCGGGGTATATGGATGACGTCGGCATCATGGCCGGACAAGAAGAAGGCACGAGCAGTTTCTTGCAAAAGCCCTTCACTCCTGATGTGCTCGCCCGCGCAGTCCGCGATCTGCTGGATGCCCGTACGTCCTCGGACAAGACCGGCACGTCTCAGTCGGCCTCCCCGCCAGTCCCGCGCTGACCCATGTCGCCTCGTTATCGGAGCCGTTGTGCCTCTTCCTTAAACGATTTGACGCTACATATCTGCTCTCTCTATACTCGATCCCGAGACACTATGGTACTGGACCACAGCTTCCACTGGTCTCTCCCTCTCGCCCGCGCAGCCCGGTTTCTTCTGGGTATCATCTTCGTCATGTTCACCGGACCCGCGCGGACGACCGCTCAGACCCTCACAGGAGATCAACTCGGAGACGGTTTATCCATCTCCGTCTGGAATCCTCACACGCAATGCCCAGACGTTGCGCCGTTGATCGCCGTCGAAATCGATCCCGATCGCTATCGCTTTACCGTACACTATTACCAGCAAGACGGCCTCTCGGACCCGCTCGATATTCGCCGATGGCAAGAACGAACCGGCCACGACCTGGTATTCAATGCCGGGCTGTTCCGTGAGAATTATGCGTATCTCGGGCTGCTCTATGGAAATGGCCGCTCGCTGGGGAGCAAGCGGCACAGCACCTGGCTGGGACTGTTTGTGGCAGAACCAGCGGAGGCCGGCTCACGCCGCGCGCGAGTCTTGGACTTGAACTTTGACACCTTTGACGAACAGCACGTTCCCTATCGAGAAGTTGCGCAATCCCTCATGCTCCTCGACCGGACCGGAAAAGTCCGCGTCCGCCAAACCGGGAAACGCGCACATCAGACCCTCGTCGCAGAACAAGGCAATGGGCATCTCCTCGTTCTCAAGACCACGGAAGTGGTGTCACTCCATGCCCTTGGGGAATGTCTGCGGGACGCTTTTCCCTCCCTTCGTCAGGTCATGGCCATGGATGGAGGATCCTCTTCAGATATCGCCGTCAGCCCTTCGCTCCGACAAACCACGACAACGATGGCCGGCTTCCACACCTGGATCCCTCTGCTAGAAAGCAGCGCGACGACCCACATTGGACTTCCAGCCGTGATCGGGATCAGCCCGCGCCGCGAGCAGCCTGGCACCAAGACTCGCTAGAACGTATGAGATCGTGGAGATGTAAATCGAACTACCGGCGCCCCGATTCAACCGGAAAACCGGCTGCGAGCCAGGCATCCATGCTACCGATGACGTTGTAGACATGACGGTAGCCAACATCGGCCAGCGTTTCTGCCGCAATATTGCTTCGATGGCCGGACTGGCAATAGACAACCAGATGGTCCTCCAGCTGGGCCCCGATGTCCCGATGCCGAGCCTTAATCTCCCTGAAGTCGATGTTCAGATCGGTTCCGGGAATGAATCCTGTCGCATGTTCTTCCGCAGATCGGACATCGATCAAGATGAAACCCTTCTGCGGCATCGAGGGCGCCTTGGTCAACCCGGCACGCAACTGCTGGACTGTGAGCAAGTAGGAGTGATAGGCCGACACGCCACTGATCGAGATTGCGGACAGCAGAAACAGACCGACAAAGCTGACAACAATAGTACGCATAGTCATGGCTGGCCTCCTTACAACAAACAGGGCGGTGAATCGTCCGACAGGGATCACTCTCACGATTATGATAGGGACCGCATGAAGACTTGGTCAAGCCTCGCCATACTCTTCGTCATCGTCTTGGTCGGCTGTGCCGAGGGGGCAAAATTGGTTCAGGAAAGTGAGGATGGAGGGGTTGTCGCCTATCCCTTCAAGGGGGAGCAGGGATCGATGTTGTCATCGTTTCGGCAAGAGGCCCTCGCCCTCATGAAGAAGAAGTGTGGAGGCCCCTACACCATTATTCGCGAAGGGGAAACGAAAGGCCGAACCCGCATGGCCAGCCCGATAGAAGGCGCCCAGGAGATTGTGCAGGAACGCCGGTGGGGCATTCAGTTTCAGTGCAAGTGAGGTACGCGCGTCCGGAAAACCTAAGAGCGAAGCGGTTGCGCGCCGGTCAAATCGTCGATGGTCAGCAGACTCAGGAGGGTCAGCCCCTCAACTTCAACCTTACGCCGCCCATCCTGTTCCTTCCGATCTACGATCACCAAGGCATGCGTCACAACCAGGCCGGCACCCCTGGCAGCCGCAACAGCCTTGAGAAGCGACCCCCCGCTAGTGAGCACATCATCCACGATCACGGCTCGATCCCCTGGCTGAAACGCCCCTTCGATGAGTTTCCCAAGCCCATGATCCTTGGCTTGCTTTCGCACCACGAAGGTCCGCCATTCTCGTTGTGGCCGTGACGCATACGCAAAGTCTGAAATCGTTGTCGCAATTGATATCGCGCCGATTTCCAATCCGCCAAGACAGTTCAATTCGACGGAACGCAATGCCTCGCACGCCAGTTGGGCCACAAGACGGCGCGATCCAGGATGGGCCATCAGAGACCGGCAATCGACGTAGAAGGGGCTCCTCAAGCCAGAAGCGAGTGTGAACCCTGCCCCTGGGTCCCACTTAAAGGATTGCGTTTCGTGAAAAGCTTTTGCGAGATCCTCTTTTAGCGACGTCATGCTATTCCATCTCTCCTCATACAGATTGGTCCCACATTCTACACAGGTCTGCAACCCGGTGAAATCAGTCATTTCATTGACCCCTACAGCGATGCACGTTAGGTTCAGATTGAGATCGGAAACGTTTGCCCTCAAAGCAACCTAGCAGGAGCCCTTCATCCCTTGTGGGCAGGTGGTCGAAGGACGTTTCGGTGGAGGGGTCCGTTCAACCTCTGGGGGCGGCTCCTCTTGAGCTCCGTTCTCGTGAGAGCGTGGCTTCGTAGAGGAATCTGGATAGATGGCACAGCCGTCCGCAAGCAGCGTCATGCCCACCAGGCTCATGGAGAGCCAGAACCATCCTCTCATCCAGGACGTCATCGTCGGCATTCGACTCTCACGCACGGGTGAATCCTACCGGCGCATTGTCGTATCGGCCATTCGGTCTGTCAACTTGACCGGGATGCAACAAGGAAGCGGACGGTAGAGATGAGCCCGCCCACCCATGTCACTCTCTCTCGTCGCCGGCTCGCGCTCGCTTCGCTCAGCCTTTTGTTTCTGATCTCTGCGTCCCCGGTCCAGGGTCAAACCTCCCCCTCATCCACACTCCTCGTCAAAGGTTTCTCCTTCTTCGGGAATACCGTGGTCTCTACATCAGAACTGGAGACGCTGACTCAGCCCTATGTCGGCCATGATCTCGACCTACCGGCACTAGAACTGGTTGCGGAGCTGGTGGCCGAGCATTACAAACGCAAGGGCTACACGCTGGCCAGCGCCTACATTCCACAACAGAACATCCAGTTCGGCATGGTGGAGATCGCCATTCTTGAGGGCCGCCTTGGCGAGATCTCTGTTTCAGGGAACCGCTTCTACTCAACGGAGTTCATCCGCGGCGGCTTTGCCAAAGCGATGGAAGAGCAGGTCATCCGGAATGTCGCATTGGAACGGGCCCTGTTACTGCTCAATGACTATCCGGACTTGAAAGTGTCGGCTGTGCTTGAGCCTGGTAGCTCCACCGGAAGCACCAACGTCCAGGCCAAAGTAGAGGACAAACGTCCGATCCATGCCTCGCTCGACTTCAACAACTACGGGTTTAACACGATTTCCCGCTACCGGTTTGGCGCCGGGGTAGAAGCCGGCAATGTGCTGTTCGACGGCGCCACACTCAATCTCAACGGCATCATGGGCAACCACCCGGATCAACTCCTGTTTGGGACCGGGGCCTACTCGGTCCCTGTCGGGGTCCATGGAACAAAACTCGTGTTTTCCGGTTCGGGTGGACAATTCAACGTGGGAGCTGAACTCGCAGCCCTTGGGATTGAAGGAAGAATCCAGACGTTTGATTTGTCGGTGACCCATCCGTTCATCAAAACGCGGTTCCAGTCGCTCCTCGGCGAGTTCGGGCTGGCTGCAAAGAACAATCAGCTGTTCACCCTCAGTACGATGACCGCCGATGACCAGATTCGTGAATTGAAGGTAGGAGTCAACTACGATCGCCTCGACCTGTCGGGCCGCACCTATCTCTCTCTGTACGGCTTCCAGGGACTTGGCCAAGCTCTGGGAGGCATGGAGAACAACGATCCTCAAACGAGCAGGCAGGGCGCGGACGATCGATTCACGAAGGGGACACTGATGGCCGGGAGAATTCAGAGCCTGGGATATGATTCACTGCTCGTCCTGAGGGCAACCGGCCAGCTCACCAACCGTCCTCTCGTAGTCATCGAACAGATGCTGCTCGGTGGACCTGACTCAGTGCGAGGGTATCAGTTGGGAGAGAAATTCTTTGACGAGGGCTATACGGTTTCAGCTGAGCTGCGAGTGCCGTTCATTCCGTCCCTGCTGCCGGCGCCCCTTCGCTCGACCCAGGTCGCAGCCTTTATTGATAACGGAGGCGGTCGTCTGCTGAAACCGGCCGTGGGCGAAGCGAGTTCGGGCAATTTGACCGGGACCGGTTTCGGCATGCAGACAGAACTACCCTATTATTCGACTCGCCTGCGAGTAGACGTGGGCTTCCCGCTCGGGCCAAAGCCGGCAGGGGGGACCATCAGTGGGGACCGTTCGCCGACAGTGTATCTGCAAGCTATGATGCGGTTCTAACTCATTGATGGGGAGAGCATACTTGCGAGGTCCGATGCCACTTCGACCAACATTCCGTAGATGGTCCGGCCTGCACCACTTTCTGCACCCGCTTTGGAGGGATCTCTCTCGGGTCATGACAATTTCTGGATTCGTGACAGACTATGAGGTGAGACCCGAGAGGATGCGTATGCCAGCAGTAAGATCCAGAACGACCGCAACCCTGTGCCTGATCCTGAGTGCACTGCAGATCTTCGTACCCACCATTGCGGCCGCTCTGCCTAATGGTGGCAAAGTAGCGGGCGGTCAAGCGACAATCACCCAGCCAACTTCCCAATCCCTGCAGATCCAGCAAACGACGGACAAGGCCATCATCAACTGGCAACAGTTTTCGATTGGAGCGGGCGAGGCCGTCCGTTTCTCACAGCCATCGATCCACTCGATCGCGTTGAACCGGGTAGTCGGCATTGATCCATCCGTAATACTCGGCCAACTTCAAGCGAATGGCCGGATATTCCTCGTCAACCCCAACGGCATTCTGTTCGGTGCCGGCGCCCAGATCAACGTGGGAGGACTCCTGGCGACGACTCTCCAAATTCGTGATGAAGATTTTATGGCAGGCCGTTTCTTGTTTGCTCAGGATCCGCTGAAAAGCCTGGGCACCGTCATCAACCGCGGAACGATCCGGGTCTCAGATCATGGTTTCGTCGTCTTGACCGCTCCGGGAGTCGCGAACGAAGGATTGATCGTCGCCAACCTCGGCACCACCGTCCTCGGATCCGGTAAGAAATTGACACTCGACCTGATGGGCGACGGTCTCATTAATTACGCAATCAGCGACAAGGTGCTCAGCCAGGTTACGGGACCAGATGGGAGGCCCCTCTCCTCGGCAGTCAGCAACAGCGGAACAATCCAGGCCGATGGCGGCCGGGTGATCTTACAGGCGAAAGCCTCCGGCGACATCTTCTCCTCCGTCGTCAACCAAAGCGGAATCATCCGCGCCCGAAGCCTGGAGCAGCACGGCGGGGTCGTAAAGCTGATCGGCGGAGACGACACGCTCGTCGCAGCCACAGCAGCCGGTGCGATGCGTCCGGCCGGCGAGGTGAGCGGAGCGGTCGTTAACACAGGAACGATCGACGTATCGGCCGGATCACCAAATGCCGCGCAGGGATCCGTCACGATGGTGGGGGAACGGCTCGGACAATTCGGTTCGATCCAGGCGACCGGGGCGGAAGGCGCGAACGGCGGAGAGGTAGTCATCGCTTCAACGACACGCACGTTGTTGGCAAGCGGCAGCACTATCGATGTCAGCGGCGTTGGCCATTCATCCGGAGGCCGGCTCCGCATCTGGTCCGATCAAGATACATTCTTCAGCGCCGGATCGACCATCCTTGCTCGAGGCGGCGACCTGGGAGGCAACGGCGGATTTATTGAACTCTCCGGCAAGGAGAACCTGGGCTTCGCCGGAACCGTCAACGCGCTGGCCCCATTCGGTTCTGCAGGCACGCTTCTCTTGGATCCGCGCAACATCACGATCGCGACAGCAGGGGGCAGCGCCTATAACCCCGGCGTCAATAATCTCTTCGGCAACAACGTCGGCGCCACAACTACGATCACCCCCGCCAGCATTAATGGACAACTGGCCAACGTCATCCTTCAGGCCAATAACGACATCACCGTCACCAACGCCATTGCGATGACTAACGCCGGCGTTGGGATCAGCATGCAAGCCGGCCGCTCCATCGCCGTCAATGCCAACGTGAGCACGAACAACGGGAGCATCTCGCTTACCGCCAACGATGCGACGGCGACAGCGGCCGACCGTCTTGCTGGAGCAGGCAATATAACCATGGGAGCCGGCACGACACTCAATGCGGGAAGCGGCAACATTTCGTTGACGATTGGTACGTCGGCCGTAGCTCCGTTCAGCCCCGGTGGCATCACAGCACAGGCACTGACTACAACCGCCGGAGCGATCTCTTTGCAATCGACGACCGCCTCGACCGTCGCCGGAGCTGTGTCGCTCGGTACCGGCTCACTCTCGGTGAACAACGCCGGTGCGATGACGATCAGCGGTGTAATCAGTGGTGCCGGCGGGCTGACAAAGATAGGCGCCGGGACTCTGACCCTCTCGGGCGCCAACACCTACACGGGGGCCACCACCATCAACGCCGGCACCCTCACGCTCGGTGCCGCCAACCGGATTGCTGATACCAGTGCGATGACCGTGGCCGGAGGCGCGACGTTCAACCTGAACAACTTCGCCGAAACAATCGGCTCCCTGGCCGGGGCCGGGAACGTGACGCTCGGCACCGGGACCCTCACCACCGGTGGCAACAACACGTCGACGACCTACTCGGGCGTCATGAGTGGCACGGGCGGGCTCACCAAGGCCGGCACCGGCCTCTTCACCCTCTCCGGCGCCAATACCTACACCGGCGCCACCACGATCAACGCCGGAACGCTGCAGCTTTCCGGTGGATCGGCAATTGCGAACACCTCGGCCGTCACTCTGGCAAACGTCGCAGGCGCCACGCTCAATCTCAATGGTACGAACGAAACGATCGGGTCACTCGCGGGCGGCGGCGCCTTGGGCGGCAACGTGCCTTCTTGGCACCGGCACTCTCACCACCGGCGTGGCGACCAATACCACCTATTCCGGAGTCATCAGTGGAACAGGGGGCCTGACCAAACAAGGCACCGGCATCTTCACCCTCTCGGGCGCCAACACCTATACGGGGGCCACCACCATCAATGCCGGCACCCTCACGCTCGGCGCTGCCAACCGGATTGCTGATGCCAGCGCCCTCGTCATCAATGCCGGAACGTTCAACCTCAATAACTTCAGTGAAACAGTAGGCTCCTTGGCTGGGGCCAGGAACGTCACCCTCGGCACCGGCACTCTGATCGCCGGCGGCGATAACAGCTCGACGACCTACTCCGGAATCATGAGCGGGACCGGTGGCCTGACGAAACTGGGCACGGGCACCCTGACCCTCTCCGGCGCCAACACCTACAGCGGGGCCACCACCATCAACACTGGTACCTTACAGCTTGGGGCCGCCAATCGGATCGCCAATACCAGTGCCGTCACCGTGGCGGGAGGCGCGACGTTCAATCTGAACAACTTCGCCGAAACAATCGGCTCCCTGGCCGGAGCCGGCAACGTGACATTGGGTTCAGGCACCCTCACGACCGGTGGCAACAACACGTCGACGACCTACTCGGGCGGCGATGAGTGGCACGGGAGGCCTCACCAAGGCCGGCACGGGCCTCTTCACCCTCTCCGGCGCCAATACCTATACGGGCGCGACGACGATCAACGCTGGCACCCTGCAGGTGGCCGGTGGGGCAGCCATCGCCGATACGTCTGCCGTGACACTCGCGAACGTGGCCGGTGCGTGCTCGACCTCAACGGCACCATCGAATCGATCGGCTCCTTGGCGGGCGGAGGAGCGACAGGCGGCAACGTCACCCTAGGAGCCGGCACCCTCACGACTGGAGGCAATAACGGCACCACCACATACTCCGGCATCCTCAGCGGCACCGGTGGGCTCACCAAAGCCGGGACCGGCACCTTTACCTTGTCCGGCGCCAACACCTACACGGGGGCCACCACCATCAACGCCGGCACCCTCACGCTCGGTGCCGCCAACCGGATTGCTGATACCAGTGCGATGACCGTGGCCGGAGGCGCGACCTTCAACCTGAACAACTTCGCCGAAACGATCGGCTCCCTGGCCGGGGCCGGGAACGTGACGCTCGGCACCGGGACCCTCACCACCGGTGGCAACAACACGTCGACGACCTACTCGGGCGTCATGAGTGGCACGGGCGGGCTCACCAAGGCCGGCACCGGCCTCTTCACCCTCTCCGGCGCCAATACCTACACCGGCGCCACCACGATCAACGCCGGAACGCTGCAGCTTTCCGGTGGATCGGCAATTGCGAACACCTCGGCCGTCACTCTGGCAAACGTCGCAGGCGCCACGCTCGATCTTAATGGCACGAGCGAAACGATCGGGTCACTCGCGGGCGGCGGCGCCTTGGGCGGTAACGTCCTTCTTGGCACCGGCACTCTCACCACCGGCGTGGCGACCAATACCACCTATTCCGGAGTCATCAGTGGAACAGGGGGCCTGACCAAACAAGGCACCGGCATCTTCACCCTCTCGGGCGCCAACACCTATACGGGGGCCACCACCATCAATGCCGGCACCCTCACGCTCGGCGCCGCCAACCGGATTGCTGATGCCAGCGCCCTCGTCATCAATGCCGGAACGTTCAACCTCAATAACTTCAGTGAAACAGTAGGCTCCTTGGCTGGGGCCAGGAACGGTCACCCTCGGCACCGGCACTCTGATCGCCGGCGGCGATAACAGCTCGACGACCTACTCCGGAATCATGAGCGGGACCGGTGGCCTGACGAAACTGGGCACGGGCACCCTGACCCTCTCCGGCGCCAATACCTACAGCGGGGCCACCAACGTCAACGTCGGGAGCCTGGTCGCCGCGATCAACAACGCGCTCGGCACGGCAGCCGGTAGCACCACCGTCGCGGCAGGAGCCACGCTCGGCTTCTCCGGCGGGATCAACTACAGCACAGCTGAGCCGGTGACGCTCAACAGTGGCGCGACGCTGAGCAATCTTGCGGGGAACAATATCTTCGCTGGGCCCATCACCCTCGCCGCCGGCAGCGAGACAATGACGACGGCCGGGGGAACGACCCTGACCGCTAATGGAGTAATTTCCGGTACTGGCGCCTGGACGAAGGACGGTACCGGCACTCTCATCTATGGAGGAGCCAACACCTACACCGGATCGACCACCATCAACGCCGGCAACTTACAACTCGGTGCCGCCAATCGGATTGTCGATACGAATGCCGTCACGGTGGCCGGAGGCGCGACATTCAATCTGAACAACTTCGCCGAAACGATCGGTTCGTTGAGCGGCGGCGGCAATGTAACGCTCGGCACCGGCACGCTCACGACCGGCGATGCCACCAACACCACCTTCTCTGGGATCATGAGCGGCACCGGCGGCCTGACTAAGCAGGGGACCGGCATCTTCACCCTCTCCGGCGCCAACACCTACACCGGCGCGACGACCATCAATGCCGGCACGCTGCAGGTGGCTGGTGGAGCCGCCATTGCCGATACGTCCGCCGTCACGCTCGCCAATGTGGCCGGAGTGACGCTCGATCTCAATGGCACGAACGAAGTGATCGGCTCCTTAGCTGGCGGCGGGGTTCTCGGCGGCAACGTTATTCTTGGCACCGGCACCCTCGCCACCGGCGGCAACAACACTTCGACAACCTACACCGGAATTATCAGCGGGACCGGTGGGCTCACCAAAGCCGGGACCGGCACCTTTACCCTCTCGGGCGCCAACACCTATACGGGGGCCACCACCATCAATGCCGGCACCCTCACGCTCGGCGCCGCCAACAGGATTGCTGATGCCAGCGCCCTCGTCATCAATGCCGGAACGTTCAACCTCAATAACTTCAGTGAGACGGTAGGTTCCTTGGCTGGGGCAGGAGCGGTCACCCTTGGCACGGGGACTCTCACGACGGGGGGCGACAATAGTTCGACGGCCTACTCCGGCGTCGTGAGCGGCACCGGGGGCCTGACGAAACTGGGCACGGGCACCCTGACCCTCTCCGGCGCCAATACCTACAGCGGGGCCACCAACGTCAACGTCGGGAGCTTGGTCGCCGCGATCAACAACGCGCTCGGCACGGCAGCCGGTAGCACCACCGTCGCGGCAGGGGCCACTCTCGGCTTCTCCGGCGGGATCAACTACAGCACAGCTGAGCCGGTGACGCTCAACGGCGGAACGCTGGCCAATGTCGCAGGGAACAACACCTTTGCCGGCCCTATCACCTTGACGGCGAACAGCGCCTTCACCGTCGCCGATGGCACGACGATGACGATCGGGGGCACGGTCAATGGAGGCTCGCAGCTCAACGTGACGAGCGGCACGGGAGGGATTAATTTCCTCAGCGCTATCGGAGGAATCACCCCTCTCTCCTCGATGACCGCCACTGTCGGATCCATCAGCCTGGGTCCCGTCACAACTGTCGGCACACAGACCTACACCGGAACAACGACGCTCAACGGCAATCTCACGACAACGAACAGCGCGATTACGTTGAACAGTCCGGTTACCCTGGGCGCCAATACCGCTCTGAACGCGGGCGGCGGCGCCATCATGTTCGGCAACACAGTCAACGGCGCCTTCAGCCTGACGGCAAACAGCACCGGCACCACGACCTTCGGCGGCGCAGTGGGGAATACCACGGCTCTCACCAGCCTGACGACGAACGCCGGCGGCACGACGGTCATCAATGGCGGAATCATCACGACGTCCGGGAATCAAACCTACAATGACAATGTGACGATGAACCAGACCACCACGCTGACCTCGACCGGCGGGACCATCACGTTCGGCGGCAACGCGACCAACAACGCGGCGGGAGCTGCTTTGACCCTCGATGCGGCGACGATCAATTTGACCGGCGGAACCACTATTGCGACGACCGGCAATGGACCAATCAATTTCTTTACCGATACGCTGAACCCCAACGGGGCCAGCATCAATGCCGGTACCGGCGCGTTTTCGCTCGCACCAAACACGTTGACCACTACCATCGAGTTCGGTGACGTGAATACGGGACGAGTGACCGACGTGTACTATGGGTCGAACTTCGGGAGCGTCACCGCCGGCAGCTTCACGATCGGCCGGCCCAGCCACACCGGTAACATTTTTGTCACCGGCGTGGCAGCGGCTCCGAGCGCCCTCAACATCGTCAACGGAGGGACGGGATCGGTCATATTTGAGACAGCGCCCTATGTCAGCGGGAACCAGAGTCTCGGTGTCGCCAGCGGCTCAGGTGGAATCAGCATGGGCAGCAATGTGACCCTCGGTACCGGAACCTTGCGCCTGACGACCACGGGAGTCATCGCGCAATCGTCAGGAGGCGTCACCGCCGATACCGCGGGTCTCTCAGCCTCCACCGGCATCTCACTCGCGCAACCGACCAACAACGTCGTCACTTTGGCCGCCCAAACCACCGCGGGTAACATCAGCTTCACTGACACGAACGGCTTCTCCATCGGCAGCGTCAGCGCCACCGTAGATGGCTTCCATCCGGCCGTCACCGGCCTCACCGCCAATGCCGGTACGATCACCTTGCAGAGCGGTGGGTTGGTCACGCAAACCCAACGGATTCTCGCCTCAACGCTGAGTCTCCAAGGCACCGGGCCCTACACCTTGACGAACGCCGCCAACGACGTCACGACCATCACGGCCAACACGACCGGCAATGTGCAATACAACGATGCCAGCGCCCTCGTGCTCGGCGCTTCCAATGTCACAGGCAACTTTGACCTCACCACCGGCGACATAATCACCCAGAGCGGCGCGGTCACGGTGACCGGTACGACCACACTGGCAGCAGGGGCAGGCAACGACATCACCCTGACTAACGTCGGGAACAACTTCGGCACCGTCGGCATCACCAGCGGTAATAATGTCGCCCTGACCGATGCCACTGCCTTGGACCTCGCGGCCTCCACCGTCAGTGGAACGTTGACCGTCACGACCAACGGCGCGCTCACGCAGAGTGGCGCCCTAAACGTGACCGGGGCCACCACCCTAGCGGCAGGCGCCGCCAACGATATTACGCTCACCAACGTGGGGAACAACTTCAGCACGGTCGGGATCATCAGCGGCAATAATGTCGCCCTGACCGACGCCAATGCGCTGAACCTTGCCGCATCGACGGTCAGCGGGAACCTTGCCTTGACGACAGGAGGAGCGCTCTCACAATCCGGTGCGCTCACTGTGGACGGCGCAACCACCTTCACCGCAACCGCAGCCAATACCGATATCCTCTTCGACACCCAGACCAACAGCTTTGGCAGCGCCTTGTCGTTCGCCGGAATCCAGGCGAATTTCCGCGATGTGCAACTCCGCAACGTCAACGCCGGTGCCACGGTCCCGGTTCTGGCCGGCCTGACCAATCTTCGAAACCTGACGCTGACGTTCGATAATGCGCCAATCACTCTCCCGGCCCTGGCAGCCGGCGGAAATCTGAGTATTACGGCGGGCGGGTCGATCGATCAGTCCGGTGTCTCGGCGGTCGGCGGCACCACCACGCTGGCCACGACTGTGGCAGGATCAGACATTCTCCTCGACACGCAGGCCAATAATCTGGGTGGTGCCGTCTCGTTCGGCGGAACCCTGGGCAACATTCGTGACGTCGGATTGCGCAACGTGAATGCCGCCGCCACGGTGCCGGCACTCGTCGGCCTCACCAATCTCCGGAATCTCACCCTGACGTACGACAGCGCCCCGGTCACGCTGCCGACGCTGACGCTCACCGCCGGGGGCAACTTGAATGTGACAGCGGGCGGGTCGATCAATCAGTCCGGTGTCTTGGCGGTCGGCGGCACCACCACGCTGGCCACGACTGTGGCAGGCTCGGACATCCTGCTTCATACCCAGGCCAACAACTTTGCCGGTACGATTGTCTTCGGCGGAACTCCGGCCAACATCCGGGATCTGGGTTTGCGCAATGTGAATGCAGGAGCCACTGTTCCGGCGTTCGCGACCCTCCCGAACCTTCGCAATCTGACACTCACGTTCGATAATGCGCCTATCGTGCTACCGACAGTAACGGCGAGCGGGAACCTGGCTGCCACGGCGGGAGGGTTGATCAGTCAATCCGGCGCGCTCACGGTGGCCGGCAACGCCACTTTCGACACCGCGGCGGCTGCCACGCTCGGCTCCGTCAATCTCGCCAACGGCAGTGCCCTGACGCTCAACACCTCGACGGTCGGCGGCAACCTCACCGTCACGACGGCGGCGGGGGACCTGACGCTCCCGGCCGGTCAAACCCTCACGGTCGTCGGCGATGCCACGTTGACCCCCGCGGGCAACGTGAACCTCCTCGGCACCACACGCATCGGCGGGACACAGGCCTCGGTCGGTGGCACCGGCTCGACCTTCGTGTTGGGCGCCGATACAAATCTCAATGCGCTCGCGCTGCCGGCAGCAGGCAACATCACGGTGAACACGACCGGCACGACCGCTACCTTTGCCGGCGCGCCGCTGCTCCCCCAAGCTATCAATCTCGGCAACGCGAGCAATAGTTTCGGCGGCAGCGTCTCGGTGACCACGGCAGCTCCCGCCTTCACGGGCACCGCAACGAACACCTTTAACCTGACTCAAAACGCTCCGGTGAATCTGAATGTCGGCCAGACCTTGACGGTCACGGATCTGGGCGGCACCGCCGGCACACGCGGCAACATCACCTTGACCAACGCCGGCAACAGCTATGAGACCGTGAACTTCACCGGTGGCAACATCGCCTGGGCGGAGACCGGCCCGGTCACGATTGGCGGCATAAGCGCCAATGCCGGCACAACGTCCACCGGCACGCTGTCGATCACCGCCACTGGTCCGATCACACAGACGGGCGCGGTGACGGCCGCAAGCACGACGACCTTGGCCGCGGGGGCCAACGACATCACCTTAACCAACGCCGGGAATAACTTCAGCACCGTGGGCATCACGACCGGGAACAACGTGGCCCTCACCAATGCCAACGCCCTGGACCTCGCGGCCTCGACGATCAGCGGCACCTTGAACGTCACAGCTAACGGCGCCCTGACGCAAAGTGGTCCGCTCGCAGTCGCCGGCACCACCACCCTCGCCGCCGGGGCGGCCAATGACATCACGCTCAACAACGCCGGGAACAATTTCAGCACCGTCGGCATCACGAGCGGCAATAATGTCGCCCTGTCCGATGCCAACGCCCTGGACCTCGCGGCCTCCACGGTGAGCGGGACCTTGAACGTCACAGCTAACGGCGCCCTGACGCAAAGTGGTCCGCTCGCAGTCGCCGGCACCACCACCCTCGCCGCCGGGGCGGCCAATGACATCACGCTCAACAACGCCGGGAACAATTTCAGCACCGTCGGCATCACGAGCGGCAATAATGTCACACTGCGGGATGCCAACGCCCTGGATCTGGCCGCGTCAACTATCTCCGGCGCCTTGAACGTCACAACCAATGGGGCGCTGACGCAAAGCGGCGCGCTCAATGTGACTGGGATCACCACGCTCGCCGCAGGCCCCGGGAACAACATTACCCTCACGAACCCCGCCAATGATTTCAGCACCGTCTCGATCACAAGTGGCAACAATACGACGTTGCAGGACACCAACGCGATCGGTTTAGGGGCACTGACCTTATCGGGAACCTTGGACGTAACGGCAACCGGAGCAATCACAGACGCCAACGGGCCGGCGAACAATATCACGGCAGCTACGGCGAATCTGACCGGGGCCAGTGTCGGTACTGCCGGCGATCCGATTGAAACCAGTGTGGGAACCCTCAATGCGACGACCACCGCAGGCGGGATCTTTGTGAACCAAGCTAACGCGATGACACTCGGCAACGTCGTGGCTGGTGCGGGGGACGTGACGATCACCAACACAGCTGGAGACATGACCATCAATACGGTGACGGCCGCTACCGGCGGGGTAAACCTGACTGCAGCCGGGGGCTCTATTCTGGATGGGAACGGTGTGGCGAACAATGTGACGGCATCCGCCAACTCGACCCTGAACGCCTTAAGTGGAGTGATTGGAGTGGCAGCCGATCCGATCGAGGTCAACGTCAACGGCGCTACGCTCGGGGTCGCGGCGACCAATCAAATCGCCAACATCTCGGCTACGCTGAACGGAACAGTGTTGCCCGGCAATACGCTCATCATTTTGAACAATCCGCCCGGTCTCGTCTTGTTCAATGCCGTCACGCTCAATCCGCCGCCGACCCCATTACCATTGAATCTTGGCCTGCTCACCGGTACAGCCGTCTACTTGAATCCCGACGCGATTGTTCCAACGTATTACCTCAAACCTTCACGCGCAACTCTCCTCACAAATGTGACCTCGGCCTATCTCCCAGGAACGATTGTGATCCCTTCCGAAGTTTCAGTCAGAGGCGACAGCCGGAGTGTTGCGCGCGCGGTTCCACCATGCACCCCGACATCTGGTTGTCTCAGTGGAAAGGGACAGACCACCCACCCTCTAGCTCCGAAAGGGAAATCACCGAAACTGAAGTAGGAGGATTCAAACCCTCACCCCAAACACCTTTCATGACTGTTCGGACGGGTTGGTCGCTCCACTGGCTGCCCGATCCTGTCCCTCGGCTGGCAACGCTTCACTTGGTCTCGCAGGACCCACGCTCGCTTATCTCAATCGCAACACGTTCGTGCGGGCGAAGATCATGACGTAGTCCGATCCCTTCATACGGACGAGACGTGCCCGCGGATGCAGGTCCGCTTGGCTATTAAGAAAAGCGCTTCACCTGTTCCGCCAACGTGCTCGCGACAAGATTCAGATCGAACGGCCAGGCGTAACGGAGTTCGACCCCGGGATGTTGCGGCCGCAAATGGTCGAGGATTTCTGGAATCTCTACCTCCGAGTGCGACCCGCCGGGAGTGAACATCGTTGTAGTCACGGTAATGTGGGTCGCGCCTTTCTTGATCAGCTCCTCAACCGACTCTTCTAACGTCGGGGCGCAAAACTCGTTGTAGGCCACGGCAAAGAGCACCTCCCCCAGGTTGGCTCGCAACTGAGCAGCCACCGCCTCAAGTCCTGACTGATAGGGGTCCGTCTCCGGCGTCCTGGGCCACTGGCGGATTTTGGCATCCAGCTCGAGTTCTTCCGCGGAGGGAGGCATCTTCGCGGCTCGCCGCTGAGCCTCCAACCGTTTCAGCTTCGTGACCAATTCCTGCGGGCACCCCTTGGGAATGCCGCCGTGTCCCACAAGAATTACTCCCCGTACAACAGTCGCCATTGCTCGACCTCTTTCTTCCTACACAGGCACTACCAGGGTGGTGAAAAACAATTTAGGACTCAGTGAACATAGGGTGCAGGCGGTTCAAAAATGCCGTCCAGCAAGGCCGCAGCGAGCGAAGAGGCGAGTCGTACTTTGTGCCGTACGTCGAGCCTCTGAGCGATGCGAGAACGAAGCTGCCGGACTTTTTCAACCGCCTGCTACACATGATTGCGCAACATAAGCTCCTTCGGATGCGGATTGAGATAGACCTGCTCCCGAATGTAGCTCACGTCATAGATCCGGACGTAGTGCTTGATCAGCGTCAGAGGAACAACCAAGGGCGTGAGCTTCTGATGATAATCGCCAATCACGCCTAACAGCTCGGCTTTCTCGTGAGCGCCGAGCCGCTCCTTGAAATACCCCAGGATATGCTGGAGCACATTCACATGCTTGCGCACCGTCGTCTTCACGGCCAACGCTTTCATGAACAGTTCCCCATACCGGCGGGCGAGTTCCTTGGGACGGTGCTCATGAGCTTGGCCGACCAGCCGCCCGAGCACCTCATATTGCTGCGGGCTATGGGCCAACAGCAAATATTTGTGGATCGTGTGGAACTGCACCAGGGCCTGCCTCGCAACTCCACTCTGCACGAGATCCTGCCAGCGTCGGTAACAGAAGACCCGCTCGATAAAGTTCTCCCTGAGCGTAGGGTCGCAGAGCCGCCCCTCTTCCTCGACCGGAATCAACGGGAACTGCTCGATAAAGGCCCGTGCAAACAGCCCGACCCCGTTCCGGCCCGGCATCCCATGTTCATTGTAAATACGAACCCGTGCTATGCCGCAGCTCGGCGAGTCCTTTTTAAACACGTACCCGGACAGGTCCAGCTCCTCGAGTTCCGCGATACGATGCGCGGTCATCCTCTCGACCGCCCTCGTATGATCTGTTCCGCTCTTGATGGTCACGAGCCGTGGGTGGTGAGAGTCACCAACGAGCCGCATCGCTTCCCGTGGCGTGCCGAGACCAGCCTCTACCTCGGGACAGACGGGAACCCACTCCACATAGCGGCCCAACACCTCCGTCAGAAAATTGTCCCGCTTATGTCCTCCGTCAAAACGAACTTCTTCACCAAGAAGGCAACGGCTGATGCCAAGACGGAGCGGCGCGGTCCTCAAATCATCACCAATTGTTTACCGAGGGCTAAATATTCCTCGCGGGCTTGTCGGTGATCCACGATGGGCGAAGGATAGTCTGTACTAATACGGCATCCCGCCCGGGCCTGTTCTTCCCAGGTCATCAGATGCGGCGCATGAATCCGGTCAGTCGGAACGGCAACAAGCTCCGGAACCCACTGCCGAATGTAGGCGCCTTCCGGATCGTACTTCCTGCTCTGCAGCATAGGATTGAAAATTCTGTACCCCGGCATGGAGTCCGTCCCGGTCGCGGAGGCCCATTGCCAATTGCCGTTATTAACCGCGAGGTCGGCATCGATGAGCAGCTGCATGAAATAGCGCTCACCGCTTTGCCAATCGATCCGGAGATCCTTGATGAGAAACGACGCCACGACCATCCGCACACGATTGTGCATCCACCCGGTCTGGTTCAATTGCCGCATGCCTGCATCCACCAGCGGATAACCGGTCCGTCCTTCACACCAGGCAGCATAGAGACGATTCCACTTCGCTCCCGCCGGACGGGGCCTCGGCAATCCGTCCTTGCTCCGGAACGGGCGGGAGGCCACTTGCGGAAACGCGGACAGGATTTGCTGGAAAAAATCACGCCAGATCAATTCATCCACCCAGGTGAGCACGTCGCGCCGCGACACCGGGCCGCCAGTGGCGAGCGTGCCCAAGGCCGCATGCACGGCAGTTCGCACCGAGAGAGTCCCGAACCGGAAGTGGGGAGTCAATTTGGACGTCCCGTCGATCGCAGGATGATTCCGTCCTTCAACGTACGTATGCACCGGACCGTCCAGAAACCAGCGGAGCCGCTGCTGCGCTTCTTTCTCTCCCGGTTTGATCGACAAGGCAACTGTCTGGTAGCCGAGATCTTCCGCCGTCGGCGGTGCGATCCGTGGTGTCGAGCCAGCGGCGCGCTGGGCCCGCAGCCTGACAGGGAGGGAAAGGAGCGGCGGGGTGGCGGCGTGCCACTTGGTCCACCAGCGGGCCCGATAGGCGCTGTATCGCTGCAACGGATCTCCCGTCGAGCCTCTGACCTCTTCGGCCTCGAAGACCACATGGTCCTTGAAGGTGTGAACCGCCACTCCCCGGGTCATGAGAGCCTGCTGGACTTTCCGGTCTCGCTCAATCGCCACCGGCTCGTAATCGCGATTCCAGTAGACAGCATAGGCCTTGACGTCCGCGACGAAACGGACCACCTCGTCGACTTGGTCCCCCCGGCGCCATTGCAGGGCAAGTCCTCGAGCGGCCAGAGCACCGGCGAGCTCAGCCAGACAGGAGACCATGAACGTCACGCAGGGCGAGCCGAACTGCCGAGCGCGCAAGAGGGGATCGTCGAACACGAAGAGGGGAATTACCTCGTCGCAAGCTGCGCAGGCGGCAGTAAGTGCCGGTTGATCCTGCAGCCGCAGATCCCGTCTAAGCCAGACGACCCCTCTCATCAGTGTATCTCCTCCGAAACCGTATTGTGGTGCTTCGCTGCCTGGTCTTCACCCGTAAACAGGGCCCGTCTCCAGATTACATAGGCGACAAACAGCATCGTCGTGGCCATGAATCCCGATCGGACCGGATGAAAGCCGAACGACAGTTGATTCATGGTCTCGCTCACAAGACCGAATCCCGCATAGGCCACGCTCAGCCCCCAGGCCCAGGGTCTCAGCCACAGGAACCCATAGCCGATAAGGAGATGCACGGCAGGGGAGTGGAGCTTTGCGAGATACGATGAGGGGCCGGTCACGGCCACGCCGAACATCTTGAAAGCGTAGGAAGGAAACAGGCCGATAACGACCAGATCGACCGTGCCGAAGGTCAGAAAAAGTCCACCCAGTATTTTGATATCAAGCCCGACTCGTGCCTTGCGCATCATTGCCTCACTCCGACGGAAACTGACCGTTCAACGCTCCGTTCGATTCAGCGCCATGCGTCCGGGATACCAGTCCACCACGTGCTGTGGATTCGCCGTACGCCATTGAGTCTGTTGCTGCCACAACCGTTCGGCCTCGCTCTTGTTCAGACGTGTTGCCATCGCGGCGCTCACGTCCGATTGTTGATGGACACCGGTCTGAATCATCTCCTTCGCTATGCGGGCCAACCCGCCGGGCGGATCGATCAAATCTTGCGAATCTTTATAGGCAAGATTCAGATACAACTGTTCAACTGTGATCCAACGCTCCTCCCGAGACAGATGGTCTAAGTAGGCATCGATCGCGTGGAACACATAGGTCAAATGGATATAGGCCTCGACGGAGGGTTCGTCGTCGATTTCATTCTGGCAGGCCTCCAGCGCCCGACGGTAATCGCCGGCCACCAGGTAGATATGCGTTTTCGCCAGGCTGGTCCGCCCTGAGCCTGCTGCAGCGCCGGCCTGTTCGCCGAACGCAGGCCCCCCACCGAGCATGAGCACGAGTCCAAAAGCTGCAAACGTCTTCAGGCTGTTGATCATGATGCACTCCTATCGCGCGGGCCCACCGTGTGATCCCATCTCGCCCTTATAGAGTGTTTCGCTGGCGATGCGCGTGATCGCAAGCTCGCGCAAGCCCCCCTCTCCCTTCACGCCCAGTTTCACCGCTGTGCCCGCTTCCCCGCGCACCATCTTCACCACCTGCTCATAGGTCTTACCTATCACTGCCGCACCGTTCACCGTCATCACCTCATCTCCGTGCTTGAGGCCAGCTTGCTGGGCAGGACCCTCCGGATGCACATGGGCCACGTACAGCAAAGCAGGATCGCCGATCCGTTCCGCCCCAACATGCAGAGACACGCCAATCACACCGTTCGGCAAGTTGGCATCGTCTCCCTGCGGTCGTTGGGCCTGAGTCCCTGCCTTGTCCTGCCCCTCGGCAGCCCTGACCTCACTCGTCTTCCCTGAGATTTGAAACAGCACGACGGTCAGCACACTCAGCAGTATGTAGCTGGTGACACCGATTATCTTGGTCATCATGTGAATGCCTCCTTGTGAACTACAGTTGATGTGCGAGTCCGAGTAGACAGAGTCCCGCGAGCAGCACAAGTGAATTCAGATAGACCGATCGCTGATGGAGCCGGTTCCATGCGGCCTGACAGATTCGGATCGAGGGCGCCACATTGTTCCTGCTCCTTGAGCCGATCCCTCATGTCATTACTCTGAGGCGTCAGGGACGATCGACAGTAGGATTCGGCTGCCAAAATGATGAGCCAGACCCCGCCGGCAACCAGCAGAGAGGGACTCATGCCGCGGATCATCGCCAGACCACTCAACGATACCAACCCCAGGATGGCGGTTCCCATCCCTAAGGCATAGTAGGCAGGAAACAGCCGGCGAACGACTATACCGAATTGCTCCCGTTCCAGACTCTTCGCCAGAATCGGTGCCACCACAAAAGACAAGAGGACGACCTTCCCCACTAGGACGGCGATGGCGAGTGCGTGCAGATACTCGATCAGCGGGGCCATGTCACACCCTCCTTCATCCCTTCGTCAGGATCGCCCGCAAGGCCGGTTCCAGCGTCGGGTAGTGAAAGACGTATCCCCCGGAGAGCGCCTTCGCCGGATAGACCCGTTGGCCCGTAGTCATGAGCGTCCCCAGTTCACCCAATGTGACGTGTAGGACGAAACCAGGCACGGGAAGCCAGGACGGCCGGTGGAGGACTCGCCCGAGCACCTCGCAGAACCGGTGCATCGTCACAGCCTCGGGAGCGACCGCGTTGACGGGACCAGAGACGTTTGGCGTCGCGAGCAGCCACTGGATCAAACCGATGTGATCACGTCGATGGATCCAGGACACCCACTGAGTCCCCGGCATGATCGGACCGCCCGCGAAGAGCCGGAACGGCAACAGCATCTTCGGCAAGGCCCCGCCGTCTTGTTCCAGCACCATCCCGGTCCGCAAGATGACCACACGCGTCCCGAACTGCGCAGCCCGAAGCGCCTCCGCTTCCCATTGAAGACACAGATCGGCGAGAAACCCTTGACCGCGCGCCGCTCCCTCATCCAGCACACAATCGTCGCTGGCCCCGTAGTAGCCGATGCCGGAGGCACTAATCAGCGTGCCCGGTTTGGAGGACCGGCGGGACAGGGCTTCTACCAGCAGACGGGTGGTGAGGACCCGGCTTTCAGTGAGGAGTTGCTTGCGGGCATCGGTCCAGCGGACATCAGCAATGGGAGCACCGGCAAGATTGATGACGGCATCGGCACCTTCGAGGGAATGCTCCCAGGCTCCCGCCTCTTTGCCATTCCACTCGACGGTCGTAACGGTTGGGCCACACGATCGCTGCGCCTCTTCCTTCCTTCTCGTGAGGAGAGTGACCCGATGCCCCTCCTGACAGAGCGAGGCACATAAGGGCCGACCGATGAACCCTGTTCCGCCGGTCACAACAATGTGCATGGTCTCATCTCCCTGGCAGAACCACGCAGGGGACCGGCAATTGGTCAATCGCCTGGCTGCCTATCATCCCCATGGCCGTTCTGATCTTGACCATCTGCCTCACCCTGATCGACCCGTTGCGCATATTTTCTCTGCTTCACGCCGTGCAACAGATCCGGCGTCTGGTTCAACCGGTTCCGAAGAATGACCGGGTCGACGACCTCGCCACAACTGGTGCAACGCAAACCCGTGATGCCGATTTGACCGGTATCGTCCTGGAGGTCCAGGTAATACTCCGTGACCATTAACCCCCCGCAACGCATGCAGAGGCCCCAACCGGCTTGCGGAATGGAGGGTGGAGGATTGTCTGGTCTCCCATTCGATTCCACTGGAACCCTCGCTGGCGATCACAATGGTCAAGAGAATGCTCCTTACCTGACCCGAGGCCTACCCAATCCATCCTGCCGCCGAACCGCGACAGCCGTTCCCCATTGCGCGGCACTTGCCCAACAGCGTAGCGCCACCGCACACAAGATCATCTGGTCCATGCGGTCCTCCTCATCACTTCCGACAGTTGCGCTCGTTCATTCTTGTCACCCGCCTCTCTTCCTCACCAAGGAGACAGGTCCCTCCCGATGGAGGGGCCTATCTACCTCAGCGGGAGACGCCGTGCGGAGTCGCGGCGCCACCCAAACGGGGAGAAGTAACCGGCCTCCGTCTCTCTCTGTGTTCATCTGGTCTCATCGCATCACCACCTCAACCGTCTACTTCTGCACAGTCTGGCCCTAAAGACCCCTTGCACAGCGAAAGCCTGTTCCATGGGTCTGCAGAGCGAATCCGCCGCGCCCGCGAGCTGCCGCCGTGATGTCCGAGATCGGGCTATGCCAAGACCCACCGCGGATCGATCGGACCACGCCTTTCTTGTCAGGACCCTGTGGATTCCGATCAGGCGCATGTTTGTAGTACTCAGGGTCATACCAATCCTGCACCCACTCTCGAGCATTACCGGACATGTCCTTCACCCCGTACGGTGAGTCGCCGCTTGGCAAGGACCCGACCGGATGTAATGTTTTCTCCTCCTCCCACTCACGGTCAAAGTTCGCCCGCTTCGATGTCGCTGGTTCATGGCCCCAGGGAAACAGACGACCATCGGTGCCGCGGGCGGCCTTCTCCCATTCCGCCTCCGTCGGGAGCCGCTTCTTAGCCCAACTACAGTAGGCCTTAGCGTCGTACCAGGTGGTCTGCACGACCGGAAGCTGCCCGATTTCCCTTACGGATGCGAGTGCGCCAGTGCCGTAGGGATTCGGAGGGCTTCTATGACCTGTCGTCGCAACGAACGCCAGATATCGTTCATTCGTCACTTCGACTTGATCGATCGCAAACTCATCGAGGTACACAGATCGCTGCGGCCACTCATCTGCCCGGCCTTTTCCTTCCGGATTCCCCATCAAGAATTCCCCAGCCGGAATGGTCACCATGGGGACCGGGTCAAGTTCTTTGTGGGCCGGCGGCGCTGCCACGACAGGCGCTATGGCAACGGCAGAGGCTAGAGCCATCAACACAGCAATAGTTCTCCAGCGAGTTCCTCTTCTCCTCAGACCTTGTGTCATTTCTTCTGCTCCTTGCTCCCCTCGATGGCCTTGGCGGTATGGACTTTCACTTGGCTCACGAGACGCTCCACCTGACGCTGCTCTCCTCGCTCGGCTGCCTCTTGCGCCTGGCTGACAAGAGTTCTGGCTTCGTCCAGGTGCTGTTCGATGTCCGCCTGCAGGGCAGGGGAAGCGACCGTTCCGCCTAACGCGGCGCGATGATAGACCTCCCACGCGTGGTCCACATCATGCTCGGCCTCATGCACCGCCTGCGCGTTCTCCGGGTGCGGATTCCGGGCCGGATCGATGGGACCAGCCTGGAGGGCTGAGGCCCCGAGTAGCGCGATAAGGACGATTCCTGGAAGAAGAATCTTGTCGTGTATCATAGGCGCGCCTCCGTCACGATTAAACCATTGACAAAAACCGTTCCAACATTCCCTCACGGCCGCTTCATCGACTGTTCAATAAGCGAGTGGAGCTCCGGCACTTCGAGGTTCTTGGGATCGATGGCCCATGCCCGACATACCGCATCTCGTAGAGGATCAAGGATTCTTCCGCATGACTTGTTCCGGTCAGCATCGTCATGCCTGTCACCAGGACCGACACCATCATCATTCTAGACCTATTCATTTCAGACCTCCTGTCACGACGTCGGCCCTCGGAGGGGGCGGCGACGCCCGACCCCCATCAGTCTTTCAACTATTTCTTTTGCATGCTTTTCTTGATCAGTTCGCGAGTCGCCAGGTATTCCTTGTTGTCAGGCTCCGAAGCCAACGCTTTGTCGATGGCTGCCATCGCATCGGCGTTCTTCTCGGCACCCATCGCGACTAATGCCTGAATGAACGCATCGCGGCCTGCTTGCATGGCTTCGTCGGACACCGTTTGCGCCGACTTTGCGCAACGGAACCCGAGGCCGACCCCATAGGAGTTGTTGTCCGGCTGATTCCAAAAACGATGGCTCGTATGGAGGGAGGTTTCCGGCGCGAGCCAGGAGCCGCCGCGCAACACCCTGACCGGCCCTTGATTGGCAAAGTTGTAGCCCTTCTCGGCGCCACGTGGATTCAGCGCAACACTCTCCTTATAGAACTTCGGATCGTACCAGTCCTCGACCCATTCGAAGACGTTCCCTGCCATGTTGTAGAGGCCGAACCCGCTCACTCCTTCGGGATAGGAATCTACCGGCGTGGTATGGCCGACATTCTGCCCATAATTAGCTTTCTTGGGATCTAGTTTGTGGCCCCATGGATAATGGTTGTCGCCTTCCGGACCTTTGGCCGCTCGCTCCCATTCCGCTTCCGTCGGAAGCCGCTTGCCTTCCCACTTACAGAACGCATTCGCGTCAGTCCAACTCACACCGACCACCGGTTGGTTAGGCTTACTGAGTCGAGGATCGTCCCAATAGGCCGGGGCCGGGTGACCAGTGGCTTTCATAAACTCTCTATACCTTGTATTCGACGCTTCAAACTTGTCGATCAGATAGGCATCGAGCACGACCTGGTGCTTTGCTTCATCTGAATGTTCGTTGCTCCCCATGGTGAACTCGCCCTTTGGGATGAGCACCATGTCCTTGTCGCTGCTCGGCATGTCTGCCGCTGTTGCGACGGAGATGGCTCCTGCCATCAACGCCACCCCCAATCCGACCTGAAGCACTGTTTGACTCCGCATGGGAAACCTCCTTGGTTTGGGAACACCAGGACGACCGTGGTTGGTTGAGAACACTTCTATGGAACTTCCGTCACGCAATTGTTTGGACATATCCTCCCTGCAAGCCGACCTGTCATCGAATCTTGCCGGAGCCGCCGATTGCACAGAATCACGGGATCGACAACCTCACCACATTGCACACAGCGTTTCGCGGCACACTCCAACTCACCGGTACTGTTCAGCAAATCCGTGCAGAAGTCGTTCACCATCAGTCCCCCGCATCTGGTGCAGATAGACCCATGTTGGACCGCGGAAAAGACGGCGTGACTCCCAACCTGTTCGGTTCTCGTTCTCTCCGTCAATGCTCTTGCCATAATCACCCCCATAGGTTTATTGTTCAATGTTTGCAACAAGTATGTCTAATGTATAAACCAATTTGTCCAATGTGTCAAGTGTTACTGCGATTAATATTTGACAAACATTGGACAAAATAATACAATCATGGTGTGAATATGAATTTCCATAGAATTCATAGAGTTGCAAAGTTGACTGGTCTCTCGAAGGACGTCATCCGCGTCTGGGAAAGGCGCTATGGGCTTGTCAAACCTTCACGGAGTTCCAATCGCTATCGCGAATATAGCGACGAAGAGGTGGCACTCCTCCGCTTTGTGAAGAGCCAGATGGAACAAGGCGCAGCTATCGGTTCACTCGCAGCTGAGGGACACGATTCGCTTGTCGCACGTATGCGTATCGCGACTCCAGTTTCTGCAGAGGAGCAGAAACCTCATGAGCGTCTGTTAGATGATTTGATTGGATCGCTTGACCCGCTCGATAAGGCAGGATTCGAGCGCAGACTCAACGGCGCAGTAGCCGTCATTCCGTTTGAAGAAGCCGTCCAGCGGATTCTGCTCCCACTGCAACGACGAATCGGCGAGCTGTGGCATGAAGGTCGATTGAATGTTGCCGTCGAACACTATGTGACGAAGATCATCCAACAGAAGTTGTTCTCGGTCATGAATCAACTTCCGGTCAATGAATTCGGCCCCCGAGTCCTGATCGCCTGCCCGGAAAGCGAAACACATGAAATCGGCGCCCAAGCCGTGGCCTACATCGCAGCGACCAGAGGTTGCCAGGTGTATTACCTCGGACCTAGCCTTCCCTATTCAGACCTCGTGACCTTCTGCGAGAGGATCAAGCCCGACCTCGTATTGCTCTCTCTCACTGAGGTAAAGCCGGAGGCCGCGGCGCTCCAACAACTCAAGGAACTTGAGCAGCTCGCCACCCGCTGGTCTGTTGCCGTGGGCGGCCAGGGCGCCCGCGCCATTGGAGATCACCTTCGTGATACCAAGATCGAGCTGCTTGATGATCTCACCGCACTCCACAGCCGCTTGATGATTCTTCTTTCAACCCGCATGCTCGCCGCTCGTTCCTAATCTAGAATTAGGGCAGCCGCCTGATACGTGCCGCTCATCCAGCGAAAGAGCGCGGGAGGATTTATTCATGGGTTTGGGGGGGAGGGTGCCAAAGGCGGAACTTGAACCCGGATGTTCTTGCGGGGGCGTCCGACAGAAAGCTACTCCCGAGTCTTTCAACTTTCACGACCACACTCAACGTCGGATCGTGATGGTCGAGATCGGATACCATCTGTCCTGACGCTTTCCTGAAATGGCGAGATCGACGAAGGGTGCCTGGCCTCCTTGATCGAGAATCGCAACGTCCAAAACATACGAACCATCCAGAACATCCTCCGGTAGGGTGACAACGTCTTCCACAGCATGCTGTACGCCAGGGAGCCATCTTCTTAGATGTGCGGTGCTGGCCCATCGCGCGACTATATGTTCCTCGGCAGATCTCAAGCGATACGCTAACGGCCAATTATGGTAGATCGGAGCCACACCGACGTTTTCCCATCGCGAGCGCAGGGATAGTTTCCGGCCAGGACTTGCATCTGTAGCGTGAGTCATCTGGCGCAGGACGAATCGATATCCGACCTTCGTGAGGAATTCATCGATGCGCGGTCGCCAATCGGTCGGGATCGGTGATGACTTCGCATTCAAAACTGATACATGCCACTCCAGCCCTTTTTTCAGAATCAGGTCAATATCGAAGCCCTTGTCATACCAGTCCTGCATCACGCCGCACACCTCGAATTGCACTGGAGCATTCTTCCAAGCACCTTCGATCACCGGATCCTGAAGCGCAGGCGCATATGCATGCTCCATATGGTTCCACGCGGGACTGAAGTAACCATAATCTCCGAAACAGTCTCCACGCCAGCCAGCGCCTCGAGCCACTGCATATTTGAGCTGTCCCCCTTTAAGCATCACTAGAGGCGTGTCAGGAAAATACTTGAGATACCAGTCTGTGATCTTGATCTGATTTTCCTCAACCGGGAAATACTGTTTGCACTGCGCTTCGACCCCCTGGCAGCAGGCCATATTCCACTCCCCCCAGCAGCCGACTGAACCGATGTCAACATGATCGATATCTGGCGAACCCGCGTAACGATCCCCAAAGGCTTTGATGAGTTTTTCGTGGTACATCAAAAAGGAAGGGTTATTGTAGTCGGGAAAGACTCCTCCACCTACCTTCACACTACCCACTCCCTTTTGGAGCAGCCATTCGGGCGAGCCGGCTTCGTACTCCGTCATGATGCGAAAGGCCAATGTCTCTCCCTTCGCCTTGGCTTGGCTGATTATTCGATCTACGAATTCGAAAGCGTACCGCCCTTCCTCAGGCTCAAGATCAGACCAAGACCACCGAAAATAGGCTACAGTTTGTCGCGGGTATTCATCAGTCGACGGTGGATGTCCGAAACCGAAATGAAAATCGGCCAGACCCATCCCTGGGTTGTAGAGCACATCCTTGATCTCCCTGGGATGCACGGTGACCGTTGGCTCAGCCTCCGCTGGGTCAGCATGCGCCATCGCATCCAGACTGCTGGCAAGACTCCAGGCACCTTGAAGCATGACCACTGCAAAAGCGAATGAAGAGAGGAATAGTGTCTTGGAGAATTGGTCAGGCATCTGACGGATACCCCCTCACAATTTAGATCTCACATCGTCAGAAATTGCGATCTCTTCTGCCGGACTCACATCACGTGTGTCAGAAAGAGATCGAGCGCAGCAAGGCGACCTGCTGCTGACTTATGATTAAGGAATTGAAGCAATGTGGTGCCGAAGGCGGGATTTGAACCCGCACACCCTTGCGGGCGCTAGACCCTGAAGGGAGCGCAAGGCGTATTCCCCCGTGTCTCGCTGTGTCGCAGCGTTTCATAACCCCTTGTGTTTGCTGATTTCATGATACAGCGCGACACAGCAGGGATCAACGGGACAGGGCAGCCACTTGACAATTACTTGACAGTGGAGAGATGGGACGCTGGCAGGCAAGCGAAAATAATCTCAATCCCGTGGCCCAGGGAAACGACCCCCGGGCCTTGTTCGGCAGGCGGGGTGACCAAATGAGGACTCCGACGCCTAGCCATTCATCCACAGCGCTTCTCCTGTGAGCTGTCAGAATCATCAATGTCCTTGCGGGATATGGCGTCTCATGACAAACCTGGACCCATGAGCGTTAGCCGTACAAGGGCCTGGGGTAGCCTGGGAAGTGCTCTGCTTGGGGTCATCGTCTTGAGCGGGTGCGGGACACACACGGCCCCCCCGGTGGCGACAAAGAGCGATGCGGCTGCTGTGAAGCCAAGTGTCACGCAGCCCGTCCAGAGACAGATACGAGAGCGAGATAAGCGCATTGCGGAGTTAAGGTCTCAAATTGCAGAATTAACGTCTCAATTGGAAGCCTTGAAGTTAATTGATCAGGACATGAGCGAAAGAAGAAAGCCCAGCCGGCTCCCCGCGACATTGACGCCCATCGAAACTGACCAGGCTCACTAATCCCTGCGCTTCCGCCACTCTCCCACGGCGGCACCGGCTGATTTTCACGGACAATTCCCCGCCTGCGGGCGTACTTTCCCAATGAACTCCTCTTGCGCGTCTTTCAGACCCTCTACGAAACGGGTAAGAGGGACACTCTTTTCAGGATAACGTTCTGCCAAAATTGAGGCCATCGCCCTCGCGCCCGTTAGCCCATTCACGATGGCGGGCAGCGATGATGGGGCTGAACCCTGCTCCAATGAACTCATCAACTGCTTCTTGATCCTCCGAATTTCCTGCGAGAAACGGGTAACGTCAGCGGCATATTCAGGTTGGTTGTGTGCAAAATCATCCGCAAAATCAACGGACGATAAGAGACAAGCGCGAAGGTCCCATAATGACGGTCTATCATCTGCTAATTTCATAACACCCTCCCTATGGACAATTCCCTGCCCGTCGATACCCCGCCCCTTCGGCTTCTCTCGCCCTATCAAACGCTACTCGATTCCGTGGCGCAACCTGACTGTAGTTCTGACAGTCGGGCCGATGGTATATATGGCTGCGATGATTGCCGATGACGGGGTAGGTGGAGGAGGTAGAGTCAGGCGAGGATTCAGGTTGAACCCCTCCAAGCAGTGGTGATGAAAAGCAAGAGACGGGTTTACCCTGCTGGCATACCCACGGTGATGACGACCCACGGTGGGAGGTCGGTAAATTCCTTTCGGGTGATGATTCGGGAGTAAGGGATCTTCATAATGGGCTCCGTGCCGGGCTCCACAAGGTCCACCGCAACCCAGCCGTCCATTGGCCCCCATACGTCCGGCGCGACCTCGACAATGCCGGAGAAGGCCATGGGATCGCAAATCGCTCCGACGCTCTTCGGACCATAGCCAAAATAGGTCCCCAGGTGTTCACTTCCCCGGAACGCGCCGCTCAACGGCTGGCGTCGGTCCGATGTGAGGCCCTTACGCCCGTGGCTTTTCATCTGCAGGGTGCCATCGAGATGGTAAGACGTATGAACGTCCCACTCTCGATCGCCTCGCGGGACCATGATGAAAAACTCGCCCTTCCGCGAACGCTTCACCCAGAGCGTGAGCCGGAGATCGGCGAGATCCCTGATTGCCACTGCGTACCGATACTCACCGGGGACCGGCTGAAGCTTCATCAATCCGATCTTGGGATTCGCGGTGCAGCGCTGCCTCGCTTCCTCGAAGATGCGCCGCCATGTCGCCATCTCCTCCTGCGTGATCGCCATCGCGTCAATAGCCTGATACCGCAACCATCCCTCGAACGTTTGAAGCTCGTCTTCGCTGATGAACTGGTCCACTCACTCCTCCGGGCAGGCTGGTCCTTGTGATCGCTGGCGGTCCCTAGAATGCGGTGTGGGCATGAGAGTGTCAACCCTCGCCTCGCTTTTCGATAGACCCACGGCGGCACCGGCTGCGGATCAGCCCACAAGCCTTTCTTAGCCTCTCGCGCTTCGTGCTCTATCCCTCGAACACCACGGGGATAAAAAGGGGAGTCACTTCACTCACGCAGCAGATGGAGAATCCTAATGAGCACGCTCGCGGCAAGGCCTGTCACGCACCAGGAACTGGAGGCTGAGGTGGATTCTCTGCTGGAAAGGTAGCATGTCCCCGCTTCTTCGCATCCAAGAATTTCAGAAAACGTGAAATGGTTGTGAAAATGTTGTGCGTTCGGTATCTTCCTTCATATCGCCATCTGAAGTAATCCTGACATCAGAATGTTCAGTTCAGGCGTCTTCTTTCCGGTCAAGGAGCGTGGATGATCTTTTTTGTGTTATGTGCAGGCGAAGCTGCAACCCTCCTCGCTCTTCTTTGTCTTTACCGAGCACCCTCCAAAGTTGATACTTTGTCATTCCTCCTCAGTTTCCCAGGAGTTCTTTTCGTCTGTTCATCAATTATTTTAACCCTCTCAATCAGCTGGGTTATCCGAACTTTCCGCATCAGCGGATTACATATTCGGAAACAACTGGCTATGGCCGCTGCGGCGAATGTTCTCATGCTGATACTGACAGTCGGGAGCATTGAAATCGTGATCCGTCTCCTTTCAACCCAAACAGCAGCAGGAGAGACAATTCTAGGGGTTCCCCTGCACCCCCGAAAGTGGTCAGATGTCGTCGCACTCTACAAACCCTTGATAGAACGAATGACCCTTGATAATCCCTTTGAGATCTATGATCCGATTCTGGGATGGAGCATAGCACCCTCCCGTCGAAATGCTACGGGGCAAGACGCCAGTAGTGCTGAGGGACTTCGCGCCCCTAGGGCCGGCATGTCATTCGCTGACCGGCGCACCAGGCATTCTGGCTTGCCGGAGAAGCCGGCAACCGTTCGCATTGCCCTGATGGGAGACTCCATGACTTACGGCTATGAAGTTCGGTGCGAGGACTCGTGGGGACACGCGTTAGAGGCACAACTCGGACCGGCTGTTCAAGTCCTGAACTTTGGAGTCTCTGGTTACGGATTGGATCAAGTCTTGCTCCGGTATGAGAGAGATACTCAACCCTGGAAACCTCAGATCGTTCTCATCGGGATCACGTCTGAAGAAATACTAAGAATCATCAGCGTCTATAATTTTCTCATGAATCCGGATTGGCTTGGATTGCCATTTGCCCGCCCACGGTTGATTCTAAAGAATGGCGTCCCCTCGCCCATCAACCATCCCGTGCCGACCCCAGCAGAAGTCTTTGCTCATACAACGATCAGGGAATTACCCCACCTCGACCAAGACGCCTACTTTCGTCGCCTTGAGTGGGAACGCGACGGCCTGTGGCATTTCTTTGAGCAGTCATATTTCTTTCGCTTGTTAATCACCCTCAGACCCCCTAGCGACCCTCCTCGAGAAGAGGTCTCTCAGGAAACCATGATGGCCTTAGGCCAACATGTGCTCACAGCCCTGGTTCGTGATGTTCGGGAACAGGGAGCGATTCCTCTGGTCGTCCACTTCCCGTACCAATGGGAACTAAGGAGGGCTGCCGAAGATGGGGACAAGTACATTCCGCTCTCGGTTCAAATGCTTCGTGACTCCGGCATCAACTACCACGATGCAACCGCCTGCCTCATTGAAGCAAGGGCATTCGACGAATACATGCCCGGATCACACTATTCCCCAACGGCCAATGCTGTGATCGCCAAGTGCCTAGAACCCATTGTGCGGGAGGAGATGGGTCGACTGAAACAGTAGTGGCGGGATTTCTTTCTCACACCAGACCCCGAGAATCCAGCCAGGCAATACCAAGATGCCCACGAATTCAGCATGAGAGACATGCTGGCAGGCGCGCTGTCCAGAAACATCACATCTAGGCCCCCCTGCCTTTGTCGCGGCAACCTCTTACTGCATTAGAAAACTGAGTAGATCGCCGGGGCGAGCACGCTTCCTTCAAGAAAGAAGGCAAGCGCACTCAATAGCAAGAGAACGAAAATGACGGGTGCCAGCCAATAGGATTTTCTCTCCCTCAAAAACACCATAAACTCTGCTACTAGACCACAATAATCTTTTACTGTTGTGGATGTGCTCAAGCGTTCCTCCTTGTCAACGACGGTGCATCATGAAGCTACAAAACGTCTGGTTTGCTGTCTACGATTAAACGGTTACAGGTAACGTTTTCTCCTTCCGTACAGAGGACCATTTTTTCACGTACAAGCAACACTCCCTAAACACAATGAATGAGATGATGGCGCCAGGGTAAAACCAGAATCCCCCGAACCGGGAAGTGATGCCGCCGCAAATCAATGCCACGATGATCGACATGAAATCAGCCACCGGGCCTAGTGGCTCGAAGACCTGCATGTGCTTGGCGTTCGTCAGAAGGCCATCTTTGCGGACCAGCTCCTGTTGCCATGGACGTTTCTCATAGGGCTTCAGCTGATCGGTTTGGGGAACAGCTGGCGCAGCCGTATCTATCAGGACTTTGTCATCGCATGCATCGATGCAGTTGTAGCATTTGATGCACTCGGTGTTAATCACCTTCCCATCAAAGTGGAAGATCTCTCTACTGACATCGATGCCCTGCGGGCAGGCATTACTGCAGTCGCGGCAGCCGGTACACTGCGCCACACGTGTGATTTTTTTCTGTACCGGGGAAATGTTCATGAGCGGGACCATCATCGGGGCATAAGGACATAAGATCCTACAAAATGCGCCCTGCCCATAGCGCAAGTTGAGCACGATGCTCATCGTAAATTGGACAAACACAGCCAGGCCGAATGCCAACAAATAATCATTCCATGTAGGCTTGATCTCAAAATTAAAAAAGGCGGTCTTTGCGAACGCCCTGCCCTCGTAGCCCGGCAAATCGGCCATCGGCACCGGCGCCATCACGTTGACCTTGGGAGAGAACCCGACATTATGAATCAGAATGATGACAGGCAACAGGAGCACAAACAGAGCACCTACTCTCAAGAGCCAGCGATGAGGCGTGTTGACGAGAACATTTTTCTCGCGCAGGTTGAGGTATTGACGCACTTTGAGCTTTCGCAAAATCCAGTCGGCGAATTCGATCGCGCCTCGCATGTGGCAGACCCAGCCACAAAACCCACGCCCCCAGATCATTATTGAGCCTAAAATTAAGATGACCATAATCGCTGCCGCGTTAATGGTCCCTTTGGCAAGAGAGGGCACCCCCATCATCGCCGTCTTACCCCAAATCTGAATGCCGAACACGTGCCATGAAATAAGATGGAACGCGATATAGGCATGCACCGACGCTAACGCGATCATGCGATACTTGTGGCGCTTTGTAGGTGGCAGGTTTACAGAACTACGAACCTTGCAGGAACCATGGGATTCCTCTTTGCGACTATCTATCGTAATGAGTTGGAGTTGCGGAGTCGGTGAAGAAGCGACAGAATTCATATTTATATACCTCCCGGCCAGGCGGTAAATTGATTTTCGATCAAGAGTGCTGCACGTTTGCGGAACACTCTTCAATAAGAATAATAGTGAAGATCGGGCCGCTGCACTATTCCCTGTAAGGAGGATGGGGCTATTCTTAAGAAGGGAGAGGGAGAAGTAAGTCTGACCAGCCCGACATGAGCTTAACCCAAAACACGAAAAATAGGCCAGAGGCAGCATGCTGAAACGGGGTCGCGTTATACGTGACGGAGCAGTGCACGGGGAAGCGACGGAAGGGACGAATCGAGAAGGGCATGGGGGCCTCGCAGGGAGGCGTATTCTAGGAGGGGGAGCGAGCAAACCGCAAGGCGGGGCGTGGGGAAATGGTTGTATTCAGTTTAGCTGCTTCCTCTCTTCAATCGGGTTCAGCCGTGAGAGTGTTAGACCCTGTTTCAGATAGCTCCAGTCCCGTTAAAGTTCCAGCAGTCCAATTTCCCCCGTGCAAACCTCTCCAAAATTGTTCATAATTCCTCGGAAAGACTTGTCCGCTATTGTGGGTTCAAAAAACAAGATTTTATGGGCATCTTCTTTGAACCAATCATCGCACTTCTGATGGATCGAAAGGCTCTAAGCAGAGGCCCAGTATCTGCACGAGGCTGGGGTAGATTCATCGGAACGTCTGGGTCACCGGATGGGTCAGTTTTTTCATGGATGTCAGCTCAGACGTTGCTCAACCGGCTGTCCACTGGATTGGGCAAAGGTCATTGTTTATCCTTAGAATTGCGGGCTTGACCTTGCCAAGATTATTCACCGTTCTTTCCATCTTGCTTCTACAGACTGCTGCTGCATCAATTCAATCTTGCACTCTACAGTCACGGGACGACGCGGGAGCTTATGCTGTCGCTGCCCAGCTGGAATCTAGACGTAAAGATTGTCCCTCTCTGTCGACCTTTCGCGAGTCCAACGCTAAGCTACCTTTACTAACCAAGGACGAAACTCGCGTGGTCTTCCTTGGCAATTCAATCACAGCCCTGTGGGCTGATCATGGGTTTGGGAGATTCTTCGTCGGCAAGCCCTACATCAATCGAGGCATCAGTGGCGAGCTCACGAGTGAGATTCTCTGCCGCTTTCGACCTGATGTAATTGCAATAAGGCCCAGAGTTGTAGTGATCCTCGCAGGTACAAACGATATCAAATTTGCAAACGTAAACGACGTTGCGGGCATTACAAGACCGACCACATTCCAAGCTATTACAGATAATCTCGTCTCTATGGCTGAACTGGCTCGCGCTAACGACATTCTCGTCGTCTTATCTTCGCTGTTACCCGTCAGTGATTATGAGAGGGACAAAGATGGGAAGCAAATCATTAGGACCAAGCACAGACCTCCTGATCAAATCAAAACACTTAATGAGTGGATAAAAGAATATGCAGCAAGAAACGGTCACACCTATTTGGATTACCATTCAGCGATGATAGATGAAAAAGGTTCTTTGAGAGATGAACTGAGTGATGATGGACTCCATCCAAACGACAATGGGTATGCTGTGATGGCACCTCTAGCCGAACAAGCCTTAGCGACCGCTCAGAGGAGCAAGAGATAGGTCCAGAACCGAAGCAAGAGAAGAGCGACCACAACCATGACGGTGGACTCGATTGGAATGATCTAGAAGCGAGGCGCCGCTCTTCTTAACCGATGGTCGGAGCTATACGATTTAAGAACTGCGTGCTCGAGCTTCGGCCGCCCACCCGCTCTTTCCACTAGCGAGACATGATCTCTGACCTGTGAGTCAGCACCGAGATCCGAAGGAATTTAGAACCGCGTTCTGCCTCCTCCTAGGCAGGCTCACTTGACAATTCAGCCCGAAACAGACGCCGAAGGGGTGTTAGCGGTGTTAGAAATGATGGCGTGAAACGCTGGAACGCCTTGATAGGAGCGGGGAAGAGAAAGTTGGTGCCGAAGGCGGGATTTGAACCCGCACACCCTTGCGGGCGCTAGACCCTGAATCTAGTGCGTCTGCCAGTTTCGCCACTTCGGCACGTCGAGGTGGAATCGGATTATCCTGAATTAATGAGGTCCCCGTCAAGCAAGCGGCGTGAATTACCTCAGTTGCGCCGCTCGTGAGGCCCAAAGCCCGGCCTTCGCGATGTCCCTTGTGTCGCCGCTGATCACGATCCGCTCGCGGACGAGACCGGCAGCACCGAGCAATGGGGCCGCTGCGATCCATGGCGCCTCATCGGCGATCAAGACATCAAACCGGACGCGGCTGAAGAGGGGATCACTCAGCACACGCGATGCCGTAGTGACCACGAGCCTCCGATTCTGAATGAAGGCCTGGCGGTTCGTGTCTTCCTCCGCCGCAAGCAATTCCCGGATCTTCTTCGTCCCACCCAGCCGAACGATGTCTTCTTTAAGTTCGTCAAATTCCGGCCGCATGTCTTTCGGCACAGCGGCTTCCGGTACGAGTTCGTTGATGCGCGCCTTGGCGACATCGAGTTCTCCCCTCAGCTCGGCACACTGACTCTCATACAGTTCAAGATATTGATGCAGAGATTCGACGTTTTTCCCGACTGCCTGCAAGCTAAGCCGCCGGAAGAGCGGTAAATTCTCGTATTCAGCCAGAGTGGCATTCACGTCTTTGATCTTGGCCTGTAGGTCGCTGAGCTGCGTCAGCAATCGCCATTCGAGAAGACGCACTTCATCGAGATCCTTTTGCTTCTGCCCCTTGTACGCCAGCACGGGCGTCAACTCTCGAAACCGTTCGTACTTGCGCCGGAGCGCTGCCTTATCTGCGCGCGACTTCGCGTAGAACTGATGCATCTGCGCTTCGAACCCCAGCTCCTGAATCCCGATACCCTCGACCTGCTGGGCCAATGCCATTTCATAGCGACTCACCCAGGTTTTGTACATGAGCCCCACGGCTTTCATGGCTCGCGCGATGGTTCCGACGAGTGCATCCGCCGCCTGGTGATCAGGACAGACCACCAGGATGCGCTTATTGGCGCGAATCAGTTCGATCGCAAGCACGGCCAGTCGCTGCCGTCGCACCGAGAGCTCGTCCGTCCAGACGGTCGTGAAGATCGACGATCCAGCGCCTGTCCCGGAAAGTTCCCCCGCACCTGTCGTCGCCTCGAGGAGGGGAGCCAGTCGATCTGCCGGACCGAGTCGATAGGCATCAGGCTGCGCGAGCATGTCACGCAATCGCTTGGCCGACGTGGCCAGAAGCCCGGCCCGATCGGGAACCACGGTCGCGTCGGCATAGGACTGTCCTATGGCATCGAATGTCTGCACGAGGACCACATTGCCTTGTCCGCCAAGCACGATGCCTTCGGTTGGCTCCATGTCGTCCTGAGGGATAATCGAGAGAGGGGTGTCATGCTCGATGGACGAGCCGGGCGGGAGCGTCAGCTCATAGAGATGAAGCGTGCCGATGGTGTGCATAAGTCGGCCTGTCACCTGAGCAATTGGCTGGTCAAGTGCCGTGCCGCTCACCCGCTTCTGTTCGGTTTCAAGCTGGAGCGCCCATGTCTCGATGAGGTCCCGTGCGGTCATGAGATCATTGGAAAGTGGTCCTTGTGTAGCGTTCGCCATCATACGATCGGCCATTGCGCCTGTCCAGCCTGTCATAGGGCTTCCCAACCGTTCATGATTGTCCCGCGACCCTGGCCGATGGAATAACTTCTGCACATTGCGAATTGACTTTTTGCCGGCCTCCCAGTATCCTCTTTTCCTTTCCAACAGAAGGAGTTACGGGTATGAAGGTCATTCTACAAGAAACGATGGACGGGGTCGGACATCTCGGCGATCTGCTCGATGTGAAAGACGGCTACGCACGGAACTTTCTGCTCCCACGCAAAAAAGCGGTGCTGGCCGACAGTCGCAGCATCAAGGCCTTTGACCATATCAAGCGTGTAGCCGGCGAGCGGGCGAAAAAAGAAAAGCTGGAGATCGAAACCCACGCCAAGAGCATCTCGGCCGTGTCCCTCACAGTGGAAACCAAGGTCGGCAAGGACGATAAGATGTTCGGGTCGGTCACGGTCAAAGACATTGCAGAGGGATTGGCGGAGAAAGGCTTTACCGTGGATCGGCGCAAGATCCAGCTGGAGCATCCGATCAAGGAACTCGGGACCTTTACCGTGCCGATCAAGCTGCCACGGGACGTGATCGCAACCGTGATGATCCACGTCGTGAAGAAACAGGAAGCCGAAACGGCCCCCGCCGAGTCCTAACGAGGGAACGAGCTGTCATGAAAGATGCGGTCGGTTCTTTAGACGCACTCAAAGCCACAGACCCGGATGTCTATGCCGCAATCGCGGCCGAGGAAGAGCGACAACGTGACAAGCTGCTTCTGATCGCCTCGGAGAACTTCGCCAGTCCCGCCGTCCTGGCCGCTCAGGGCTCCCTCATGACCAATAAGTACGCCGAAGGGTACCCGGGAAAGAGGTACTACGGCGGGTGTCAGCATGTGGACACCGTGGAGAATCTCGCCATCCAGCGTTGTCAGCAGATCTTCGGCGCAGAGCACGTGAACGTGCAGCCGCACTCAGGATCGCAGGCCAACATGGCGGCCTATCTGTCCGTGCTGAAAACCGGCGACACCATCCTGGGCATGGACCTCGCCCAAGGCGGTCACCTCACCCACGGCAGCAAAGTCAATTTTTCAGGGATCCTGTTTCGCGCCTTCTCCTACGGCGTGGACCGTGAGACCGAAACCATCAACTATGACGCGGTGCAGAAGCTGGCGGATGAATGCCGGCCACGCATGCTCGTCGTGGGCGCCAGCGCCTATGCGCGCACCCTCGATTTTCCACGATTCCAACAGATCGCCAAGTCGGTCGGCGCCTATCTGATGGTCGATATCGCCCACATCGCAGGGCTGATCGCTGCAGGGCTCCATCCCAATCCTGTTCCCTATGCCGACTTTGTCACCACGACCACCCACAAAACCCTGCGCGGACCGCGTGGTGGCGTCGTGATGTGCAAGGCTGAACATGCCAAAGCGGTCGACAAATTTATCTTCCCGGGAATGCAAGGCGGCCCCTTGATGCACGTGATCGCGGCCAAAGCTGTCGCATTCAAGGAAGCCCTTTCACCGGCTTTCACGCGTTACCAACAGCAGGTCATCGCCAACGCGAAGGTGCTGGCCCAAGGACTCCTCGACCGTGGGTACAAGATTGTGTCGGGCGGCACGGACACGCACCTGATGCTGGTCAATCTGACGAACAAGGGCATTACAGGCAAGGAAGCGGACGCAGCCTTGGACGCCGCCGGCATTATCGTGAACAAGAATGCCGTGCCCTACGACGAGAAGCCACCAGCCGTCGCCAGTGGCATTCGACTGGGAACTCCCATTGTCTCAACCCGCGGGATGCGGGAAGCCGAGATGAAAGAGATTGTGGACTTGATCGACCAGGTACTGCAGCATCGGCAAGATCCCGCGATGCTCGAGAAAGTCCGCATTCAAGCCAAAGCGCTCTGCAACCGCTTTCCGATCTTTCATACCTACTAAACCGCGTCAGACGGGGCAGGATCACCGCCTGTGAAATGTCCGTTCTGCGATGAACTCGAAGACAAGGTCGTAGACTCGCGCATGGCGAAGGAAGGCGAGGTCATTCGCCGCCGACGCGAATGTCTCGGCTGTAAGCGTCGCTACACCACCTACGAACGCGTCGAAGAGATCCTCCCCGTGGTGGTAAAAAAAGACGGCCGCCGGGAGTCCTTCGACCGTACCAAGATTCTCGCCGGTCTCAAGAAAGCCTGCGAAAAACGGCCCATCAGTACCGCCACCATCGAAGCGGTGACGGATCGCATCGAGAAACGCATTCAGGAGATGGGCGAAACCGAAATCGAGAGCCGGATCGTGGGCGAAGAGTTGATGAAAGAGCTTCATCAACTGGATCAGGTCGCGTATGTTCGCTTTGCGTCTGTCTACCGCGAGTTCAAAGACATTGACCAGTTCATGGACGAGTTGAGAACGTTGGCCCAGCAACGCCGCGAGCGGTGAGGGCCGCGGGACCCGTCCTTTCTCCTCATCGTCCTTTCCATGTCCTGCCGCGGTTCGTCGGTCAACAACATGGTCCAATTTCTCAGCAAGTAGGCGTCAACATGCCGACAACCCAGGCCAAGTCACCCAGACGACCACGCAAGATCGGAGCGCCCAGCGGCACGCATGTGGCGATCATCGGCGCAGGCCGCGGCGGCACGGCGCTGATGGAAATCTTTGCAACAGACCCGCTGGTGCAAATCGTCGGCGTAGCCGAAGTCCAGGCAAACGCCCCGGGCATCGCACTGGCGAAACGGCTGGGCATCCCCGTGACCCGCGATTACCGGCGACTCCTGGACCTCGAGCGCGTAGATCTCATCATCGACGTGTCGGGCAATGCCAAAGTCTGGGAGTTGCTCCAAGACTTCCACCGGATGGGCGTCACGATCATCGGCGGGGCGAGCGCTAAATTCATGTGGGAACTCATCGAGGCCCGCATCCGCGCCACGGCAGAGATCGAGAAGACCTTGAATAAGTATCAATCGCTCTATCGCCTATACGTCAAGGAAACGGGTGTGGCGGTGACGGAGGAACGGACACGCATTGCCTGCGAAATGCACGACGGCCTCGTGCAGAGTTTGGCCGGGGTGAACTTCAAACTGGATCTGAGCCAGCAACTGATTCGAAAAGATCCAAAAGCCAGCCTGGCCACCTTGCGCGAAAGCAAAGCCCAGCTGAAGTTAGCCATCCAGGAGGCCCGACAAGTCATCTTCAATCTCCGCCCGCTCCACTACGACAAGATGGAGCTCCTCCCAGCCCTCACCAACTATCTCACCTCGTATGAGGCCCAGTATCACATCAAGACGCAGTTCCGCGTATCCGGCGATGAACAGATCTTGTTTCCGCGCACCAAGATCTTCCTGTTTCGCATTGTGCAGGAAGCCCTCAGCAACGTGCAGAAACATGCGAAAGCGACTCGGGTGACCGTGGGGCTGGACATCGACCTCGAACGCCTTCGGGTCACCATCGGAGACAACGGCGTGGGATTCGACATGGACACCGTGCTGCGTGACCCGGACAAATGGGATCACTTCGGGATTCGCGGGATCCTGGAGCGGGCTCGGCTCGTGGGCGGCGAAGGCAAGATCGAGTCTAAGAAAGGGCGTGGCACGACGATCGTCGTCGATATCCCGCTGGTAAAAAAGGAGACGACACCCCATGGAGAAGATTAAGGTGCTCATCGCGGACGACCATCGTGTCGTACGCGAAGGACTGGCCGCGATCCTCAAGACGAAAGACGACATCCTTATCGTAGGCGAGGCCCAGGATGGCATGGAAGCCGTCGAGAAGGTAAAGACGTTGGTCCCTGACGTCGTGCTGATGGACGTGAGCATGCCCCGGATGGGCGGGGTCGAAGCGACCAGACAGATCAAGCGCGAGTTCCCTCACATCGGAATCGTGGCCTTGACCATGTATGACGAACAGCAATACATCTTCGATTTGGTGCGCGCCGGCGCTACCGGATATCTGTTGAAAGATTCCGAGTCCTCTCAGATCGTCGCCGCGATTCGTGCGATCTACAAGGGCGAGTCACTGATCCATCCATCCGTAGCGAGCAAGATCTTAGCGGAGTTTTCCTTGATGTCCCAGAAGAAGGGGAAAAAGCCGGGATGGGTCGAGCACGATCTGACGGAACGAGAGATTACGGTCCTACGCTTGGTCGCAGATGGCAAGACGAACAAGGAAATCGCCAATAACTTGGACCTGAGCGAAAAGACCGTCAAGAACCACGTGCGGAATATCTTTCATAAGCTCCAAGTCTACGATCGCACTCAGGCCGCCATCCTGGCCATTCGGAAAGGACTCATCGAATTGGACCCCCGGCCGTAGTTGTTGTGGCCACCAAGTTGAAACGTTCTGACCAGACAAACGGCTTGCGGCTCTTCCTGAACCGGCCGATCATCACGTATTCCTTGTCAACCACCAACCACATCGCGAGCTATTCCTGCCAATCGCGGTGATCGATTCCACATTCAGCTGCGGTGCCTCGGAATGATAGGAACATGAATTGCGATTCGAAAATCCTTGAAAAGTCACAGGTGTCATGTTTTTGCAACATGACTTCATGGCGCGCCACTTTGATAACTATCATGTATTATCAATGCCTTACGACAGTTTCTTGCAACAAACACGGCTGGCACACGAGTTGCTGATACCCCCTGTGTAATTATTGAGGTGACTTTGTGAGGGTTCAGCAAACTTTAGCGAATGCAGTGAGTTGTGCAGGGGTTGGGCTCCATTCCGGACAGCCCGTTACCCTCACGCTCAGGCCTGCTCCACCAAATACCGGGGTGGTCTTCGTAAACCGAAACGGCAAAAACGGAGCCTCCCTCGCGGCCTCCGTCGAGCATTTGGTGCCGACGGAACTCTGCACCGCGATCAGCGGCAACGGGTTTCAGGTAAAGACCATTGAGCACGTCCTGGCCGCATTGGCCGGACTCGACGTCGATAACGTGTATGTGGAGGTTGATGCCGGTGAGGCTCCCGTCATGGACGGCAGCGCGGCACACTTCGTTCGCTTGATTCGGTCAGCCGGAATTGTTCCCCAGAGCCGTCGGCAACCCTATCTGAAAATCACACGGCCTCTCGAGCTGGTGGATGGAGCTCGTCGAGTTCGCATCGAACCGTCCTCGACCACCAAGATCACCTATTCCATTCATTACAATCATCCGTTGATCCAGACTCAAACCTACCTCTATGAACACTCAGTCCATGCGTTTGAGCGGGAGATCGCGGATGCCAGGACATTCGGGTTCTTGCAGGAAGTGGAAGCCCTCTGGGCCCGCGGGCTTGGCCAGGGCGGCAGCCTGGACAATACGATCATCCTCTCTCAAGACGGCATTCTCAATGAATCAGGCCTTCGCTTTTCCAATGAATTCGTGCGACACAAGATCTTGGACCTGATCGGAGACTTTTCGTTACTCGGCGTACCCTTTATCGGGCACTTGATTGCCGAGCGTTCGGGACATGCAATGCACACGCGCCTCGTTCAACAGATTCTCAACCACCCCGATAGCTGGGTGTTGCTCAACGCCGACGAAACCGTTGCCGCGCCTGCACCACGCTCCGCCATGGCCGCACCGCGATCCGCGTCGCTGGTGGCCCTCCAAGCCTCCTAACACTCATCCTCTTGATTGAAACTCTGCGTGTGGTCTTGCCTAAACAGGCGAGATGATTCGTGACGTGCTGGTAACTGAGATGTGATTTAACGCCGGGAGCAAGTAGCCTCGCTCCCGGCGCTAGAATCGAGGCGGGGACTACTTCTTCTTCTTCTTTGCTGCTTTCTTCGTCGCCAAGACTCTCACCCCCCTTCGTGTATTTTGAGATTCAACTGGCCCAGACACACTACACTGCGTGGATCAGGGCATCTTCCAATGCCTCGAACGTATTCGGACCTACTTTTTTGAACCGCTTATCCCGCTTCAAGGACGTGGCCACAGATGTGAGCGGCGTTTTGCCCTTGATCTGGAGCCCCCCCTCGACCAATCGCTGCACCAGCTCCTTTGCGTGCATCGGGCGATTCGCCTCGCGGAGCATTTCGTATGCGGCTTCCGCCACGCTTTTGCCGGAATACTTGCTCCGCCCCATGAGGATTTCCCTCGACTGGTCAGTGACATCCGTGTTCGGTCGCTGACGGGCACCTTTTTCGTCGGAATAGAATTGACTGGAGAGACTGGCAAGCTTGGCTTTGTCGGCCTCAACGCGATAGAGCGTTTCTGCCAACTCCAAGTATTTTTTGATCGTGGCGATTTCGTCGTCCAAACGACGACGTTTCTTTTCGAGTTCTTGCAGCCGGTTCTTGTAGGCGCTGATTCGCTGTTCAAGGCCAACCAATATATCGGTGAGTTCTTCCACTGAATTGCCCCCAAGTGAAGCATGCTTGCTTTATAGCATTGCTTGCATGGCAAGTCAATAGATAAAGTTATAATCGTTGCTTGCATAGTATGATCGCTTTAATACGGATCATTGCTTGCTCATAATACCGCTTCCGGTCTTTAAGAGTAATAAGAAAACAGACCGATTCTTGGGAGCAGTGAGTGAAATTGCTTTCAGTTTGAAAGATCTCTTCGCTCAACATTGTAGAAACACGACCTCGTGCTATTATGCTGGCTCATGGCCCTACCATCTAGCCAGGATATCCCCCTCGACACACTTACCTCAGTCGCCACTGACGCAGCCCGCCAGGCGGGAGCCGTTCTAGCAGAATGCACGCGCACCGGTTTTCGCATTGAACATAAGCAGATCATCGACCTTGTCACCGACGCCGACCACAAAGCGGAGCAACGGATCATTGACGTCATCCATGACGCCTTCCCGACCCATCCTGTCCTTGCCGAGGAACGTGGACTGACCGAGCAACCTCTATCCCGCTACAAATGGGTGATCGATCCACTAGACGGCACGACCAACTTCGCCCACGGGTTCCCCGCCTACTGTGTGTCTATCGGGGTGGAATGCGACGGACGTGGGGTTATCGGCGTGGTCTACGACCCGACAAGGGACGAACTCTTCACCGCACAAATCGGACAGGGAGCTCGATTGAATGGAGTTCCCATTTCCGTGTCCGCAACGAATCATCTCGATCACGCGCTCCTCGTGACCGGATTTGCCTATGACATTCGCGAGACCCCGAACAATAACTTGAACCACTTCGTACGATTCGCCTTGAAGGTGCAGGGATTGCGCCGAACCGGAACGGCAGCTCGGGATCTTTGCTATGTTGCGGCCGGCCGGTTCGATGGATTTTGGGAAGTAAAACTGAACCCTTGGGACATGGCAGCGGGAGTCGTCATCCTCCGCGAAGCCGGTGGCAGGGTGACGGATTTCAAAGGCGCTCCTCACTCGATTTACGGACAAGAACTGGTCGCGAGTAACGGGCCTATCCATCAGGCCATGCTCGACGTACTCCAAGAAGACGGAACCTCCCAGTAAGGGCGTATGCCCGCAGCGCTCTCACCAAACCGATCAGAAGACCGAACAGTATAGACCAGCCACAGGGGCCTTCTGTCAGATATACAGACAGAATGACGATGAGGTATGATCCCCCATTACAAAAGGGAAGGAGATTGGCTGTATGGCACGTTCAACGCCTCCATCGGGACCATTAAACGGGAACCCATCCCAGACGGCAGGAGCCGAATCGAGCACCAGCGATGTGGAACTGCTTCGGGTGCTCGTGAGCCGAAAGGGAACACAGGTCGATGCCCAATGGGCGATTCATCCCCAACTGAAACAGGATCTTCTACCGCAGGAATGGCAAGAGGTCACCGACCTCATGGCCAAGGTAACCGGTATCGTCGGCACCAGGTTTTCGCAGGTGCTCACGCAGGCTGATCCCGAACCATCCAGCAACGCGTAGTAGGATGCTGAAACAGTCCGCCAGAACCACAGACCGCGACGCGTGAAGCGCGAGACATGCGAGAACGGCGCGAAGTAGACAGATTGGGTTCTCACCTCGCCTTTCCCGCCAGCCTCGCGCAGCTATCCTGCCCGGCATTCCCCTGCAGGTCTCAGACATGCGTACCATCGAATTTCTGGTGTGCCAGGCATAGTGTTTCCGCAGCCTGCTAGACCTCGATCAGGCTGCCCCAGCGTGCCCACGTCTTGCTCCACCGCTGTTGTCATCCGCGACGAGAAGGAGACCATATGGAGACCTATTATCATCCGCACGATCTGGGGAAGTTCGCCGAGATGGGCAAGGGCAACAAGGACCTCTGGGAGAAATTTATGGCCTACTACAGCGCCGTCTTTGCTGAAGGGGCTCTGACGGAACGAGAGAAGGCCCTCATCGCCCTCGCCGTCGCCCATGCAGTCCAGTGCCCCTACTGCATCGATGCCTATACGCAGGCCTCCCTTGAGAAAGGTTCGAACATCGAGGAAATGACGGAAGCAGTCCACGTCGCCTGCGCCATCCGAGGCGGCGCCTCGCTCGTGCATGGCGTCCAGATGCGCAACGTCGCAGACAAACTGTCGATGTGATGAGGCCGGTGCCCCGTTTAGCTAGCAGAGTGTTGAAAAATAATTCAGGACTCGGGGAAACGTAGGGCGCAGGCGTCGTGGGCGGACTTTTTCAACAGCCTGCTAGAGGTACGGGTTTTCGGGAACAGCGAGGGTGAAGTACTTGCCGCGCTCCTCGTAGAGAATCCTTGCAGCCGTCAACACACTGAGCGCCTGATCTATCTCTGCGTGGCTGTTCCCGCTCTTGTCAGGCCGGCTTGCCAGCAGTGTGCGGATCTGGTCCGCGCTCTTGGACGCTTCGTTACAGACCTCGATGATCCCTGCCGCTGGCCAATCGTAGCGCCGCCGTATTGGTGCCTTCGGGTCCCGACCATCGTACACGGTGACATAGTCCATCGCCTTCGAGTAGTAGAGAAACGGCCGATCGCTCGACCCGACTCGTCGCTGCCACTCCTGCACCAGATCGACCAATTCTTGATAGACCTGTTGGTCCACGTTCCAATTGTCCAGCTCATACTCGAAATCGTAGGCGATCTTTTTCAGGTCCACCTGCCGAGCATCGTAGACATACTCGTACGCCGTCCCGGACCGGTGATGCGGACACCATATTCGTGTGGTTTGGTGTAGTAGGGACTGAAGCGCTCCAGCCAGAACTTCCCGGTCGACTCCGGTGGCTGCAGATGGAACAACGACGGGATCAGGTCGATCTGCCGACGGTAGTCCTCGTTCGTTTCTCCGGGAAAGCCGAGCAAGATATTCCAGGACACCGCCACATGATAGTAGTAGCTCCACTTGAGGCAGATAATATTCTGCATCGGTGTGACGCCCTTATCCATCGCCTGCAGCTGATTGAGGCTCAGACTCTCTAATCCCGGCTGCATGCACTTCACGCCCCCGACGGCGAGCGTTCGAATCTGGCTCTTATGCAGGTTGCTCTTAGTTTCGATGAACACGTCGAGATCACAATGGGCTGCCGCAAACCGACCGAAGAGGTTCTCCACGTATTTCATGTCGATAATGTTGTCCACCAAGCGAAATCGCGCCGTGTCGTACCGGCTGGAGAGATAGGCCATCTCCCGGGCCACCTGCTCGGACGATTTCGCGCGAAACTTCATGCTTTGTGCGTTCAATCCACAAAACGTACAGTGATGTTTTTCCCCCCACCAACAGCCCCGCGAACCTTCGTAGAGGAGGATCCGATCGAGCCCCTGCGCCGCCTCACCCAGCTCCGCCAGGAGATGGTAGTAATCGTCATAGTCTGGTGGACCGGTCTTCGCAAAGTCCGAGAAGAGTGAGTTGTTCTGGAGTGAACGCGATCGTCCCTCCCTCTCGATAGGCCACGCCACTGGGCAGGCCCCCAGTCTTTCCCTCGAGGAGGTATCGAACCAATTCCGGGAACACCTCTTCCCCTTCTCCCGCCACCACATGATCGATGAAGGGAAAGGCCCGAAAGTATTCCAGCCCCATTTCGCCGTCGTAGTTGGCTCCACCGAAGACGATCGTCACGTCGGGATAGAGATCCTTGATGAGTTTCGCCATCGTCAGGCTGGCAACGTTTTGATCAAACGTGGAGGTAAAGCCGACAACCTTGTACCGTCCCCAGTCGATTGCGGTCAGAGCCCAGGTCAAGAACTGTGGCGCCGTCCTCGTCGCCATGTCTTCGAAGAACGAGGCCGGATGCCCACTCTCTTTGGCGACTTGCTCAAATACCGGCTTGAATAGGCGGGGATACTCAGCGCGCTTCGGATTGTCGCGGAACAAGAGGTATGAAAAAAGCCATTCGCCAAACAGCGCCCGTTTCTCGCAGATCATTTCATAGAGGGGCACGCCGATCTTGTGGGCGAAACGCACGTTCAGATGATGGCAGTCGACGGGGATCCCCTTCGACTTGAGCAGCGCGGAGAGGGTGCCCAGTTGGATCGATGGATACTTCGAGTAGCTGAACGGCATATTGACGAGCGCCACCTGGGTCTTGTCGCTCATCTGATGCCTCGTCGGTTCATGACACAACCATCTGACTCGCGGGTTAACTGGAAGCCGTGCGAAACGGTTCAAACTCGCGATCGGCTTTGGCGGCCATGTAAAAGTCGCTCTCCGTCAGGCCATTGATCTTGTGCGTCCAGATCTCGACCTTGCACTTGCCCCAGGCGAGATAGAGATCGGGATGGTGGCCTTCCGCTTCTGCCACGGCACCCACCTTGTTCACATAGGCCAAGGCCTGGGCGAAATCCTTGAACGTAAACAAGCGCTCAAGATGGCCGGCCTGGTTCAGCGACCACCCGCGCCCTAACTCTTTCAGCAGAGCCTGCGCACGATCCGCTGGGACTGGAGGTACACCGCCGCGGCAAGGGATACATTTGTTATCAGCAAGGCTCATGGCACCACCTCCTGGTATGAAAATCAACGCCGCGTGCCGATCCTGTGTAGGACAGGTATTCTAAAGGGGCTTCGAGAGGAAGGGCAAGGTGGGGAAACCAGGTGATTGAGTGGTCACTCAGCCTCATCAACTGCGCCGCCGGAGCGGGCCACGTCTTCCATCTTGATCTTCTCGGGGTTGAATTTGGCCGTTGCTGTCGCCATCCGGTCGAATGCCTCATCAAACGAGAGGGGAGAGGCATCCTTTGGCCGGAACCGAATCGGATTCACCCGGGCGACCACGAAGCTCTTGAGGTAGGGGCTCGTCAGGCCTTTCGCTTTAAGCGCCTCAACCTGCTGGACGATCTGATCGTCCAGCGCCAGCACGGTCTTCGCTCGTTCACGCCGCATGGTCATCGCCACATGAAGCGGCTTTTTCAAGAATGCCTCCACTCGCTTCAAGACCGGATGGTAGGCCCCGCCGCTGAATCTCGGCCGCTCTTCATAGCACAGACCCAGCGTAACGAAGGCCGGCTCCTCGAACTCCAAGGCATAGGTCTCTTCCGTCGCATCATCGAGCCGCGCCAGTTCCTTATACATACGGATGACTTCGAGGGATTTCTCGCGCAGATTGTGTGCCTTCTCGGTATTCATCGCGAGAATCTGATAGGCCGCAGCCGCTTCCGGTACCACAATCGCGACAATGCTCTTCGCCCCCAGCGTCTTCATCGCCGAGAGCCGATGGTTGCCGTTGGGAGTCCAGTATTTCGCGACCTGGTCACCCTTTGGCGCACGCACCGCAATGATCGGATCGAGAAACCGGCCGATCTTGCCGATCACGAGTTCTAACTTGCGCACGTGCGTGTCGGAGAGATTGCGCTGAAAGGGGGTCGGCTCAACGAGTTCGATGGGCAAGGCGGCCAGGACCACCCAGCGTCCGCCATAGGGCTCCCGATAGATCGCGAGGACCTTCCCGCCATCACCCTCGATCGCTCGATGCAGTTCGGCGACCTCGGCTGGAGGAGCTGCGGCCTGGAGTTCGATCGCGGTCAAACCGGTCGACGCATGAGCCGGTTGACGACGACGTCGCACAACACCGGCGGCACGAGGAACTTTTGGTTGCTTCCCAGGCATCGCTCAGTATGGTAGGGAAGAAGGGGAAGAAAAGAAAGCCCCCGATCCTCATCCAACCACAACTGTCATGAGCCATCCGTCAATCAGTGAGCCAAGCCTGAAATCCTCCACGCAGAAGATCGGCTGGTTCACGGCCTCCTGCCTGCTCGTGAGCAACATCATAGGCGGGGGTATCTTCACCACGACGGGATTCATGGCCCGGGACCTCGGCGATCCGATGCTGATTCTCCTGTTGTGGTTCGTCGGAGCGCTCTTTGCTCTCGGTGGTGCCATGGTCTATGGAGAGCTGGGGGCCGCCTTGCCCCATGCGGGAGGGGATTACGTCTACCTGCGAGAGGCCTATGGACCGCTGGTGGCCTTTCTCAGTGGGTGGACGTCGTTCACGATTGGATTCGGCGCCGCTCTCGCGGCATCAGCCGTGAGCTTTGCCTCCTACGCCCTGCGTGTCATCCCCCTCACGGACGAGAGCGGATGGCTGGCGAGGGGGCTCGCACTCAGCCTGTTATGGGCGGTCACGCTGGTGCATTGTGGGGGAATCGGAAGCGGCGGACGTATGCAACGGCTGCTCACGACCACCAAGATCCTCGCCATTTGTGGCTTCATCCTCGGTGGCCTGCTGTACGGATCAGGCCAGTGGACACATCTCACAGCCCCAACCCCCGACTCGCACCCCTCGCTCGGCGCCGCGGCCATCGCCCTCCTGTTCGTGATGTACAGCTACCTGGGCTGGAATGTTGTGAGTTATATCGCCGGAGAAATTGCCGACCCGCTACGCTCGTTGCCCAGGATCATGGTGGGAGGAACCGCCTCTGTGGCCGGGCTTTATCTGCTGTTGAACCTGGTCTACCTCTATGCACTGCCGATCACGAGCTTAGCCCAAGAACCGCTCTTGCCGGTTGCGGAGAAAGCAGCGGCGGCCTTGTGGGGACCTGGAAGCGCGCAGTTCGTGGCAGCGCTGCTCTGCCTCGCGATCGCCGGGGCCGTCAGCGCAATGGTGTGGGCCGGGCCTCGTGTCTATTGGGCGATGGCCCATGACGGCGTCATCAGCCCGTGGCTTGCCCGGCTTCATGCAGGGAGCGGCGTGCCGGTGCGCGCGATCCTGCTCCAAAGCGCCTGGGCCTCCCTGCTCATTCTCAGCGGGACGTTCGAGCAACTGATCGTGTACAGCGGCCTCGTACTCGCCCTCTTCATGGCACTGACCCTCTCGACCATCTTTCACTTCCACCGCGATCCAACCGACGTCCCGCATCGCTACCAAGCCCCGCTCTATCCGTTCTTGCCGGCCACCTTGATCACGGGATCCCTCGCGCTCGTAATCTATAGCCTGCTCCAGCGTCCGATTGAATCGCTTTTCAGCGCCGCGACGGTCTTGAGCGGCATCCCGTTCTATATCTTAAGGCGTCGATCAAACTCGTCTGCATCGTAGCCAAGAAACCGATCGCGGGGAGGAGGCATCATTGGCGAAGGGGAAGATACAGGAGGGAGGGGGTGTACCTGGATGGTGCTCAAGCATCTATGCTTTGTCCGTACCAGGCATTCACAATCTTTGAGAGCCGCTGCAATGGTTAAATAAACCTGACCTTCTTGACGACCGTCTGAACGATGAAGATGCGAGCATTGTTGCTCTGACCATCCACAGGAAACAGAAAAAATCCTGGGCGCTGGGCATCATAGCCAGTCGTCGTGCCGACCAACACTTCCCCGTCAATAAACGTAACCTCCATCTTGCGCCCGGAGAGCGGCGTGCCGACGACAAACTCTTTCTGCTCTTTGTAGGCACTGTTCCCGGCAAAGTCCCGAACGAAGAAGATGGCTTTCAAGTCCCGCATCATGACCCGTTGCCCGGGATCTGAACCGCCAACGGCATCACGGCGAACATGGAACTGCTGCGCCGTCGGAGAAAAATCTTGGGAGTATCCCTTCAGAACCGTGCCATCGGCGTGACGAACCACAATTTTGGCAGGACCAATCATTGCCACCTCCATCGACGAGTGCGAACAGTTGTCATGGCGACAGTATGACCTACAGAGGATTCTTCACAAAGACATCTGTACGATTTAACCTGGCAGGTCAGACCCACGACGAAGAAACATGCGTAGTCACGACACTGGCGTCAACAGCAGCGAGACGAAGGATCGACACACAGGTTGGCACGATCACGCAACCATGCCCCGGAGTCAGGTATTACGCAGCGCGAGCAAGGGTACACGCAAAGAGAAATTGAATCGGAGTTGAATGTTCACTCCGGCAGACACGGCACGGGCGACCCTGCACTAGGTGGGAGGTCGCCCGCGTATGGCGCTTAGGACGCCAGGTCAGCTGTGTAATTGTCTCGGCCCAGCCAAAACTAAGACCCGCCACGAAAACGAGAGGATTAGGCACCTGATCGGGGGAGAATAAATTCATCCCCGGCGCTTGTGTTCCTCGCGCCAGCCTCGAGTTCTCCATGATGTGACCAGGCTGATAGCCTGTTGGTCTTTCGTGCCGTTACGGCACAGCCATTGGAGAACCGTCTAGCACGACCGATCAGAAGCCCGCCCTCGAGTCGGCGGGCCTGTGTGGTCAGGTGGAGTCAAGTCATCCATCGCTACCCTCCTCTCTTGAGAAAGTTCGCGGGGAACCCGTTGACAGCCGCGCGCCCTGTCCAGTCCCCCTGATCGAGTGAATGAATGGGCCGTGGATTCCTCATACGCCCATTAGAAAAACGTGTCAATGGGGAAAATAATTTTTCCCGCAATGGCTCATCCAGCATAAAACATACCCACCAACTTCAGATCTTGGAGCGGCGAATACCAGTGAAACGGTTGCGGAAGAAAGAAGTCCGTAGCGGGAGAGTTCGACCCCACGCAGGAGCGAGATCGCCTCCAAATCAGATAGCCTACATAGAGAAAGTCGGCTTGGCGCCGCACTCACAACGCTATGATGTCTTTCCTCATCTCTCACCGAACTGCTTCATGAGCCACACCACATCACCTGGCAGGATTTGCATAGCTTCAGGTCCGCAACGCTTGCGACGACTGACTCGTTACACAATCTTCAACGTGTCGAAGTTGACCCCTGCGGGAGCAGGCGGTGTCTTCAGTTTCATCTCTTCCAACGCTGCAACGACACGATCGGCGACCACAAGATTTCGATACCATTTCCGATTGGCGGGTACGATGTACCAGGGCGCATGCTCGGTGCTGGTTGCCGAGAGCACCTCTTCAAACACCTCCATGTAGTCGGCCCAGAGTTTCCGTTCTTCCAAATCCCCTTCGCTGAACTTCCAACGTTTCTCCGGATCGCGGATGCGCGCTTCCAACCGCGCCTTCTGCTCATTCTTGGAGATGTGCAGGAAGAATTTGAGGATGGTGGTCCCGTTCTCAGCCAGCAATTCTTCAAATTCTTTGATCTGATTTAATCGTTGTTCATCCACTTTGGCTGAGATCATCTTGTGGACACGCGTGATAAGCACGTCTTCGTAGTGCGACCGGTTGAAGATCCCGATCTGGCCTTTGGCCGGCACCTCGTGATGGACGCGCCAGAGAAAGTCATGGGCGAGTTCACTATTGGAAGGGGCCTTGAACGTCGCCACCTTGCAGCCCTGCGGATTCACACCGGACATGACGTGCTTGATCGTCCCGTCCTTGCCGCTGGTATCCATCCCCTGCAACACGATGAGCACCGCACGGTCGCCGTTGGCATAGAGGCGTTCCTGCAACTCCTCAAGCCTGCCGATCAACTGAACCGTGACGGCCTTCGCCTTCTCTTTGCCTTGATCCGTTTTCTTGTACTCACCGGTGTCGTCGGGATCACACTTATCCAAGTTGAGTTGTGAGCCAGGCTTGACGCGATACTCTTTCATGCTCGGTGCCTCCTTCGTCCTTTCTCGAACTCCTGTTCGAGGCGATATTCTACTCCATTCGTTCCAGCTTGACAGCCGTAAGCAAGCTCGCAATGAATGCGCCCAATTACTCGAGGGGAGGTGCATCCCGGCGAAGGACTATCCCAAATCCACTTTCATCGGCATCGATTACCATAAGCCCTGATTCAGACGGCACACGGACGGGTCAGGAAGCAGGCCTGAAGAACGTGACCTTCGCAGCGGCGAAGTCCACAGACTATCCCGGCAAGGATTACGAGTTTGTCGCCCACTTCGATCGTCTGCATGACGTGGGCGATCCTGTCGGCGCTGCGAAGCACGTGAAGAAGACGGTCACGCAAGACGGTACCTGAATGATTGTGGAGCCATTCGCAAATGACCGTGTGGAAGATAATCTGAATCCGGTTGGCAGAGTCTTCTACGCCGCGTCGACGATGATCTGGGTACCCGCCTCCCTGGCATACAATGGCCCGGCCCTCGGTGCCCAAGCAGGGGAGGCGAGGCTGCGAGATGTGATCATGAAAGGAGGGCTCACACGATTCCGCCGCGCAACGCAGACGCCGTTCACGCTGGTGTTGGAAGTCAGACCGTGAGCCGATAGGACAGTTCAGGACAGCGGACGTATCTTCGCACAGCAGTTCAGCTTCTCATCAGAGCTTCGCGCCCATGGCGATCGGTCTTGGCGTGACGCTGATTCACTTGATCGGAATCCCGATCACGAATCTCTCCGTCAACCTCGCGCGCAGCGCCGGCCCCGCACTCTTCGTGGGAGGGTGGGCACTCGGGCAACTCGGGCTCTTCTGGATCGCCCCGATGATCGGAGCCGCCTTGGCAGGAGTGGTCTATCCCCCCGTCGCGGGCATCCGAAACCGTAGAGTCGCATTCTCTACGACAAAGAGCGAAAAGGGAGGAGAAGAAATACTACGGCAGTTTCGGCGCGTCTTGGGCGCAGCGAAATCCGACGTTTGGATCATGTTCAGTGGGATCGCCTTTCGTCCGAAAGGAGGACCGGAGCCGATACGGATTATTGACATACGAACCGCCCCGTTGCACCTTCGCGGTGCCCTCGACCGGTCCGCGCGGATTGATGGTAGGATTCTTCGTGTAGAACTGTTCCTCGTACCAGTCGGTCACCCATTCATAGAGATTGCCTGCCAGATCGTGGACGCCATAGGGGCTTTTCCCCTTGTCGCGATTGCCGATAGGCGAAACCGTATCGGCCCCTTCCTTCAGCCCAAAGACCGCCTGGGCCGCAGTCGGCTGGTCGTTCCCCCATGGATAGACTCTTCCATCCGTACCTCGAGCAGCTTTTTCCCACTCCGCTTCGGTCGGCAATCGCTTCCCGGCCCAAAGACAATAGCCCATCGCCTCCATCCAGTTCACCCATCGAACCGGCCGATCCGAGTGGACAACGGGCGTCTCCTTGTCCGCGAAGCCCCACGGCGGTTCACTCTGAATCGCCTCTACAAACTTCGCAAACCGGCCATTCGTCACTTCGAACTTGTCCATATAAAAACTGTCGAGGAATACGCGATGGATCGGCTGCTCGTCGTCATCGCCCTTATCGCTCCCCATCGTGAACTCACCAGCTGGAACCAGCACCATGAAAGCACCATCTTTTCCTGTGATCTCGGCAGGGGGTTGAGGCGCGCTGGCTGGCTTTGGTACGGCTCCCGCACCGGAGGGAGGATGCACCTTCCCCGCGGGTTTCGACTCACTCTCTGCCGCGTGTGGTTTGGGTGGCGCTGGTGCCGGAGCAGGACCTGGCTCCGGTTTCGCAGGAGACGCTTCTTTTCCTGCGTTCTCGGCTGGAGCTCCGGGGATTGGTCCCTTGGCTGGTTGCTTCGTGTCACTTTCCTGGGCGCGGGGTTTGGAGGGGCTCGGTGCGGGCAAGGGCGCAGGGGATGGGGAAGTTGGAACCGCAGGAGCCGGAGCCATTTCTGTTTTAGGAACAACAGACTCAGTCGCCAGCGCCGATGGAGCGGCCATCAATCTGGCCAACACAAACCCCGCAAGAGCAATCGTCCCAATCTGTCTCACCCAGATCATCTCAGATCATATTCCCCTATTGATGGAATACTCAGCCATAGGAAACCAACGGTCACCTGATCAGGGTACCGAAAATGGCGAGGACAAATCCAGGGCGGAGATCCGATTCTTAGCCTATTTAATGATTCAACCCAAGATGCGTAGGCTGGGGCCTACAGTGGAGAGGGTCCCTTCCACCGGAGAAACGAGAGTTGTCAGAACAATGAAGCTGGAGGGTATTATCCGCCGGCATCCATTACGACAATGCGATGAAGAGCTGGCGGCACGCAGAGTCTCGGGATTTAAGAGGGTCCGCTGGCGGGGTTTGTCCCGTCGCCCGGAACCATCAATGTGGCTCCGGGCCGAGCGAGCCTGGTTTGGTGGAGGCGCCGGGAGTTGAACCCGGGTCCGAAGACCTTCAGTGCAACGGATCTACATGTGTAGCCGATCGTTTTAATTTCGCAGCCACCCACGCCCATCGGCTAGCTTAGACTGGCCGCTAGCCCAGTATTGTCTCGTCCTCAGCCGCTGAGCACCAGCTTTGGACCAGCCCGCTGTATCGCGCTCCGACCACCCCCGCGGGCCTCAGGTGGAGGAACGTCGCAGTTATTTAAGCTGCGAGTGCCAGTTCTTGATTGGCAGTTACATTTTCCCGGAGGATTTACGAGACCCCGAGAGCTCGACATGCACCGCTGACCTTAGTATCCCCGTCGA
>CAVSCZ010000025.1:0-133256 GCA_963726635.1 uncultured Nitrospiraceae bacterium | reverse complement strand
CTGTGACGTTTCGTCAACTTATGAAGCGCGTTGTTCCAGCTAATGCCCAGACACGAGCTTGCTTCGATATGGGCATTCGCTTCCTGTTTTATATGACCTGCGCCAACGTGCTCGTCCTGTTTTTTGTCCAAGGCGGCTACGATGTTGAGCTTGGTCCGTTCCATGTTCACGCCTATTCTCTGCGGAACTGGCTCCTGCTCTGTTTCGCATTGGCGCTCGTCAAGACCCGGCTGGAGGGGAGGCGGGCAGGAATCCCTGCCTCTGAATGGATCCAGTTTCCGGTTCTGTTGTTCCTGGCCGTTCTATCGGTGTACTACCTCAACGGCCGTAGTTTCGAAACAGCAGATGCGTTGCCTGCCCGCCTCCTTCCAGTGAGTCTTCTACGCGAACACGATTTCTATCTTGATGAGTTTACCTCTCTCTTTGACGCGTATGGTGACAAGTACTTTGTGCGGAGGATCAACGACCACTTTGTCTCGACCTATCCTCCCTGGGGCGCTGTCCTGGCCCTGCCGGTGTACCTCGTCCCAGTCCTGACAGGAGCGACACGCCTATCACATGAGATTCTGTATGACCTGGAAAAGCGCGCGGCTATGTTGATCACGGCGTTGTCAGTGCTCGTCCTGCTGTTCGCCTTACTGCGCATAACGAAGCCACGCATAGCATGGTTCATCGCTGTGATCTACGCCTTCGGGACAAGTAGCTTCAGCAGCAGCAGTCAGGCCATGTGGCAACACGGACCGAGCCAACTGTTCCTCACGCTCACCCTGTACTGCCTGGTCCGTGGCATTGAAACTCCTCTGTTCGCAGCCTATGCCGGGTTTCCTCTTGGATTAGCGATTATTAGTCGTCCGCTCAATATTTTCATGGCGATCCCGATCGTGGTGTATGTAATCCACAAGCATCGTGATCAGCTTCTTGGGTTCATCCTCGCCGGCGTTCCTTCCCTGCTGCTCTTTTTGTCGTACAACGCGATCTACTATGGTTCTCCTTTCATCACCGGATTCGGCGGGGTCGTGGTCAGTCCGACCTCCTCCTTCCTTAAACGATATCTCTTGTGGTTCCAGACGCCTCTCTTAGAGGGGTTGGCAGGAGTGTTGGCCAGCCCGGCACGGGGTCTGTTCATCTACTCACCGATCTTTCTCTTTTCCTTGCGCGGCATCGTGATTGCGTGGAGAGAACCGGGGCATCTGCTGCTCAAGTACCTGAGCCTCGCTCCCCTGCTCTTGCTGATTCCAGTCGCCACATTAGGCATGTGGACCGGGGGGTGGTGTTACGGGCCTCGCCTGCTGGCCGATGCCACTCCGTTCCTGTGCTTCTTGCTGTATCCATCCTTCGAGCGAGCTGAACGAAAGCCATTCGTCTACTATGTGATCGCTGGGTTAGCGGCTCTGTCTTTCTTCATGCACGCGATCGGTGTGTTCAGCGACTACAGTTTCATCCTCGACCCAGATAACACATACAATCATCGGTTCGACCCCTATCTTCATCCTGAGCTTGTCTGGTCTTGGACGGACAGCCCGCCTGGGTATGTTGTGCGGCAGACCTTAGCGTGGTTCAATCACATGTTTTGAAGAAGTGCGAGTGCGATGCACTGACAGTGGCAAGCTGCTGCTGAACGCCTTCGGCTATAGTGACGTGACCGGCATCACCCTCGTACTACTGCGCTGGTTTCGAGAACTTCTTTTGGGGGTCGGGTTGCTCTGTTTGTTGATGCTGAGGAGAGGTGACGCTCGTTAGGCGTAGGGGTTCGGGGGAACCTGCTGCCTGACTGAATGCACCCGCTCGACCATCCGGTCCCACACGAAGTTGTGTAGTCGGAGGTTATCGGCGCGAGTGATCAGCGCGCGGCTTGTAAGGCCGGTTTCGTCAGCCGCTCGGCGGCCACCAGGACGGCAAGCATCGGGAAGGGAAGGAGGCTGAAGAGCATGATGAACATTAGCAAGGACATGGTTCGTCTCCTTTCGTCTATGGCAATTGTTACGAATGAATTGCAATGCTGAGACCCGCCGGATAACCAGAAAGAAGGGTATCTCAGAAATGATTGATTAGTAGATGAGTTATTCCATAACTGCGCGAAGAGACCGCTTCGGCAGGGTGTCGACTGTCAGATCGGAGGGCGACTAGACCGAAAAATGCTAAAAGCAGAGCAGGAATTGCATCCCCCATTCGAGGAGGGGGAGGGCGGGCCTGGTCGTCCTCCTGCTCGCGGAACGCGCATGATGAAACTGTGCTTGTCCGATGCACGCAGTGCAGAGCAGCCCCTAGGCCACTCCCCTTCAGAAAGGTTTAGGGGAGTAGAAAGGTCACGCCCGACGGGCCGCAGTGGGATGACCATCTATGTTTCCCCACCGACATTGATCGTCTCAGCTCGACCAGTTACAGTAGAGTCCCTCACAAGGATGGCGGAGTAGTCCGATGGGATTGTGGCACCGCCTCGCACAGCAGTTTCGTCGGCCGACCGGAATCCTTGGTCGGCTCGCAGGGTTTTTCTTCCGCATCAATCTCGAGGGGATCGAGTGGACGATCAATCTGCTCGAGATACAACCGACCGATCATGTGCTGGAAATCGGCTTTGGGCCGGGCCATGGTATTCAACAAGCCGCCAAGCTTGCCACGCAGGGGCGGGTGGCTGGCGTGGATTTCTCAGAGACCATGTTGCAGCAAGCGTCTCGACGCAACGCCGAGGCGATTGCAGGAGGCAGGGTCGAACTGTGTCTCAGCGACGCCTCCGTCCTGCTGTATCCGGAGAATACCTTCCACAAGGTCATTGCCACGAACGTGGTCTATTTCTGGAAAGATCCGCTGGTAAATCTGCAAGAACTCCGGCGCGTGATGAAACCGGGCGGTCGCCTGGCCTTGTATGTCATCGCCAAAGACGATCTGCTCAAGTTCAAAGTCACCCAAACCGGCCTGTATCAGCTGTATGCAGGTAAGGACTTGGTGCGGCTACTCACGCAGGCAGGATTCCGACAAGCGCGATTTTCCATCAAATCCGAACGTCACCGAACCGGCATCTGCGCAGTAGCCGAGAAGTAAGAGGGGAACGCAACCTGTGTTGGTTCCTTGCTCACGGAGCGCGCACGATGAAACGGTGCTCGCTCGAGGTGCGCAGTAGAAGCAATCACAGGTCCTGTTCCTGGGAGAGAACGAGCGGCCTTGGAGGGAAGAGAGGCGGCCTAGTTGTCCCTGTGGTTGCGGAACGCACACGCTCAGAAGGAGATGAGAGGGCGAGCTCCATGGTCTCCTGTGCTCGTGTAACGCGCGGTCTGGGGGACCCTCGTTGGACACGCGCAGTGGGAGACCATCTAGCCTGCCCTCAAAGGAAAAATAAGAGAGCGGTACATCGCTCGATGTTCCAGACGTCATCACCTTCGCACGGCTCAGGCGGTTTCGCGAACTGGTCTGGGTTGGGCTAGGGCTACTCTGCCTGACTTTCGCGAGTACCACTCTATAATAAATGGTCCTGCCAAGCTTGCTCGTCGTCTCTCTCGGCGGGAGTGACCAGGTCTGCCCTTGATTGCGCGCGTCGAACGACCACTGAAATATAAATGCTCCCACCAAGCTCGCTCGTTGCCCCTTTAGGGAGGGCACTCCTGTCGGTCCGACTGCGGCCGTCGAGCGAGCACCTTCTGATCGTGCGCGCTCCGGGAGCAAAGGACCGACAGGGGTGTCCTCCCGTCCGTTTATGTTAGGATGCCGCGCATGTCGGCGTTAAAGCTGGTGCTTTGGGGATTCCTCGCCATTCTTGGCGCGGTCGCGCTCGCCTTTGTCACAGGGCTCGTCAATCCACAGGAAAAAGTGAATGGGCTCTGGCTCGTTGTGGCGGCGGCCTGCATCTATGTGCTCGCCTTTCGCTTCTACGGCCGCTGGATTTCGCAGCGCGTGGTTGAACTGAACGATCAGCGTGTCACGCCGGCGGTGCGGTTGAATGACGGAGTCAATTTTCATCCCACCAATAAATACGTGTTGTTCGGCCATCACTTCGCGGCGATTGCCGGCGCGGGGCCGCTGCTTGGGCCGGTGTTGGCGGCGCAGTTCGGATTCTTGCCCGGCTTTCTCTGGCTGGTGATCGGTGCTGTGTTGGGCGGAGCGGTGCAGGACTTCATCATCCTGGTTGCGTCGATGAGACGGAATGGCCGCTCGCTTCCTGAAATTGCGCGTGATGAACTGGGCCTTGTCACCGGCACCGCGACGGCGGTGGCGGTGCTCTTCATCGTGGTGGTGGCGCTTGCTGGGCTGGGCTTTGCCGTCGTGAACGCGCTCTATCGCAATGCCTGGGGCACCTTCACGATTGCGATGACGATTCCCATCGGCTTCATCATGGGCTTCTACCTTCAAAAGTTCCGGCCCGGTCAGGTGGCGGAAGTCTCCCTGCTCGGTGTGGTGCTGTTGGTCGCGGCTGTGATCTTCGGACGGGTGGTCGCTCAGTCTTCGGTTGCAGGTTGGTTCGAGTTCGAGCGAACGACGTTGGTGTGGGCGACTGGCCGGCTATGGGTTTCTCGCTTCTGTCCTGCCAGGCTGGATGCTCCTGGTTCCGCGAGGCTATCTCTCCACCTTCATGAAGCTCGGCGTGGTGGCGTTGCTGGGGGTGGGCGTGGTTCTCATGGCGCCGACGATCGAGATGCCGCGCGTCACGATATTTGCCAGCGGAGGCGGGCCGATTATTCCCGGCACGCTCTTCCCCTTTCTCTTTATCACCATTGCCTGCGGAGCCGTGTCGGGCTTTCACTCGCTGGTCTCTTCCGGGACGACGCCGAAGATGATCGAGCAGGAATCCCAGGCCACGGTTGGCTATGGGGCGATGTTGCTGGAAAGTTTTGTCGGTGTGATGGCTTTGATTGCGGCCTCGGTCTTGATCCCCGGCGATTATCTGGCGATCAACACGATGCTCTCGCCCGATGCATTGGCTGCGATGGGTTTTCCCGTCTCGCGGATTCAGGAACTCTCGCAACTTGTCGAGGCGGACGTGGCGGGCCGGCCTGGCGGGGCCGTGTCGCTCGCGGTCGGCATGGCGTCCATTTTTTCCGCGCTCCCCGGGATGGCCGGATTGATGGCCTATTGGTATCAGTTTGCGCTGGTGTTCGAGGCGTTGTTTATTCTGACGACGATCGATACAGGCACTCGTGTGGGGCGCTATCTCATTCAGGAGATGGGCGGGCGCTTCTATGCCCCCTTGCGGCGGATGAATTGGTGGCCTGGGGTGGTGGTGAGCAGCGGGCTGATCGTGGGAGCCTGGGCCTATCTCATCGGCACCGGCAGCATCTCGACGCTCTGGCCGATGTTCGGCGCAGCGAATCAGTTGCTCGGCACCTTGGCCCTCTGTATCGGGACGACGGTGCTCATCAAGATGCGGAAGGCGCAATATCTGTGGATTACAGCGTTGCCGATGCTGTTTGTCGGGGCCATCACCTTGATCGGGTCCTACGAGATGTTCGGCATGTTTGTGACCAAGGCCTCGTCCCTCGCCGATAGCGGGCAGGCTTTTGCCTTGTATTTGGATGCGGGGCTGGTGGCTGTGGTGGCCTTGCTCGCGGTGATCGTCTTGGGCGATAGTATTATGCAGTGGTATGGCTATGTGGTCTTGAAGCGGCCTTTCACCAGCAGCGAAGTGGTGGTGATGGCCGGTGGAGGCTCGCCGGGAAGACTGCAGACGACGATTCGTCATGATGAGGAGAACGATTGCAGTTGCCCGGTGGGGGTGCTGCTAGGGGGCGGGTGGCCGTGCCCTTTGCTCGCGAACGCGCACGCTCGAAGGTGCTCGTTGGACGCGCGCAGTGGGAGATCAAGCAGCCACCTCTTGGAATGTCGAAGAGGTTTCCTCAGAAGAGAAAATGGGGAATGAGAAGAGGAGGGGATCGTGGCTGAGCAATTTTCGTTCGATGTAGTCTCGGAAGTGGACATGCAAGAGATGAAGAATGTCGTCGATCAGGCGACGAAGGAGATCAAGCAGCGCTTCGACTTCAAAGATTCGAAGACGGAGATCACGTTGAAGGAGAAGGAAAAGGAACTGGTCCTGGTGTCCGACGACGAGTATAAGCTCAATGCGGTGATCGATATTCTTAAGACGAAGTGCGTGAAGCGTGGGGTCTCGCTGAAGGCGTTTACTTATGGGACCTTGGAGTCGGCGCTGGGTGGAACGGTGCGTCAGGTGGCAAAAATTCAAAGTGGTATCGCGGCGGACAAGGCGAAAGAGGTGACGAAAGCCATCAAGGAATCCAAGCTGAAAGTGCAGGCGCAAATTCAAGGCGAACAAGTGCGTGTGCTGAGCAAGAGCAAGGATGACCTCCAAGCGGCTATGGCGTTTCTCAAGGGGCAGGATTTTGGGATTGATCTGCAGTTCACCAACTACCGCTAAGACAGGATGCTGAAACGGGTCCCCAACTGCGTTCTCAGTCGATCAAGCACCTCAACGTGCATACGACAGCACGCCTCGGCGGTTGATCTCCCTGCGGCCTTGTTGGATGACCTGTTTGAGCATCCTGTAAGGTCCTGTCTTGTGCATGGCTAGAATTCTTATCCTGACTCTTCTCCTGGCCGCCTCTCTCGCTGGCTGCAATCGCAGCGATGCCATCGTCGTCATCCAGCTCCACCCGAAGAATCCTGACATCATCTACGTCGCGACCAACGACTACATTTATAAGACGCGCGATGGAGGCCAGACCTGGACGAATCTGTCACAGGGCATGAGCCACTCGCGCGTGATTTCGATGGCGCTTGATCCGGCCTATCCGGCCACGGTGTATGCCGGCACGAAGGGCGACGCGGTGTACAAGAGTTACGATGGAGGGCAGCGTTGGGTCTCGCAGCGAGCCGGGCTGGACGATGTGACGATCTCCTCCGTGGTCAATCAGTTTATCTTCGATCCGGCCGACAACACGCATCTGTTCGCCGCGACGACGATGGGTGTGTTTGAAACCAGGAATGCCGGCGACAGTTGGACGAAGCGAATGGATGGTATGAAAGAAGTGCTGATGGTGGTGACGCTCGGCCTGGACCCCACGAGGCCGTCGATCCTCTATGCCGGCACGAGTGGTGGTGTCTATAAATCAGTCGATCAAGCGGGGCATTGGGAAAAGGTGAATAACGGACTCGTGTCCCCAGCCATCATCAAATCGTCACGCGCGCTGAATGTCACGGCGATTCTGGTCGATCCCTATGAGCCGGATACGGTGTATGCCGCGACGCTCGAAGGGCTCTATAAGTCGACGGATGCGGCGATGTCGTGGGTGCGCATCGGCCAGTCCCTGCAGGACCAAATGCTGTTTTCGATGGTCTTGGATCGGACGAGAAAGGGCGTGATTTACCTGGGTGGCCGGGAAGGCATCCACCGGAGCGAAGACGGCGGGAACACATGGATCACGCTGAATAAGGGGTTGGCGACTTTGAATGTGCGCTCCCTCGCGCAGAGCGCCACCGATCCGAAACTGTTTTATCTTGGGACGAATGGGAGCGGATTGTATCGCAGCAAGGATGCAGGCGAAACGTGGGAGCCGATGCCGCCTGTTGTTTCCACACAATCATCGCGGAGCGGAGGGCTGTAGGAGGAGCGCCTTATCGCTTCGGGCCTGTTGTTCGGTCTTGCAGGCTAGAGCCAACCGACGAGCCCCCGAAGGAGGAGCCAACGGACGAGTCTTGGAGGCTCGATCCGACCGAGGAAGGTCCCATGCTTGAGCCGACCGAAGAGTCGGAGATGCTTGAGCCCACGGTGGACCGTTGGAGTGATGAGTCCACGGATGAGGAGGTATCGTTGTTGAGCGTGGACTCTCCGATGGATGAGCCAGCCCTCCCCGTGGCGCCGATGGCAAATCCTGTCGGTCCGCTCCCCCCAATGTCCGAACTGTTTCTCGGGGACATCCCAACATCCTGGCCCGTGCGCCCTTCGACTCCGATTGCCGTCCCCGTTTTCGGCGTTTTCCCGATGTTTGGGCCTGCGGCCGGCGCGACGCCAATACCCACTCCGGTTTTGGCGCTCGCCGGCAGCTTGGGGGCACGAATGTCTTTGTCGATCGATTCTTCCATTTCCCGCATCGTGCGGGCCTCACGACCGGCTTCTTCGAATTCAGCCTGGTCTCGCCGGTTGGATGCTTCGCCGATTTGTTCAAGTCGGGCGCGTAAGGTCCGGAGATCGGCTCTGGCCTTCGCAACCGGAGGAATCATCTCTCGGAGCATGATCCCTCGCGAGGCCATCGAATAATTGGAGAGTTGGTGTTGTGCGGATTCCAGGAGTCCGCCTACCTCATCCCCCAGTTCTTCAATCTGCTGAAGTTCTGCGAGATCAGTTTTGCAGCAATCGAGGAACTGGCGATACTTGCTTAGAAAGGTCGACACGTAGCCCTGAAGATTCTCGATCTTGAAATCGCGTGGCGGTTTGTCGCTCGTGGGTATTTCCCCTTCTTGCTCTGCTGCCCGGGTTTCTTTCTTCTCAACAAACGGCACGCACCCTGGCCCTTGGGTTGCAGAATATTGTTGATCGGCCTTTCGATCTGGGCACCAATAGAGCGGTGATGCCGCTGACGCCGTGGCGACGGTGATACCGCTGAACGTGAGGGCGACTCCCCCCATGAGGACGGTTACGCAGAGGGTCTTGGCTATTGCGGAGCGAATACATAAAACCATTTTCAACCCGACTCGAACTCTTGTCAATGAAACCCGCCAACTTTGCGTGCTTGACGGATTGTTCAATTGGCTAGGCTGAATTCCTGCCCACTCCTCGCCGAAAGAAGATGTTTATTGCGGTGATCGCGAGCGATGCTACTGCTCACTCGTGTTGGCCTGAGAGGTGATGTAGTTTAGCTCTCCATGTTCTGGTGGAGCGGGCATTGAGCGATTGGCGGTCTACGGTCTTCGGGCTTGAACATCCGGGTGAGGCGATTTCCTTCCGTCAGATGCCCTTCAGCTCTCCTCCTAGGGACTCGAATCAACAAAAAGCGCGAGTATTCTATCCCAGACAGAGGGTACCGACACTGTGCATCAGCCTCTTTCTCTCCGTCAAATTTCAAAGAAAAACAGAGGCCTCCCTACCCTCATAAGTACATGAATTTTCTATTGACAAGTCTTTGAGTGGGTGTATACTCCGCGCCTGAGTGGGAGAAAGTGGGTGAATTTGGTTATTGAAGATTTATGGAGGTTTCTCGACATTTTCCAGTCATGTCAGAAGAAGTGTTGTTTTGGCTCGTTCGCGAGGACAGTCGAACCTATCTCGACTGTACGGTGGGGTACAGTGGGCATGCTGAAAAAATTCTTGAGGCGAGCGGTCCTGCCAGTAGGCTTATCGGACTTGATCGCGATGCGATGGCCATTACGGCAAGTCGAAAAAGGCTTGCACGATTCGGCGACCGCGTACTCCTCATCCATGGTCACTTTGTGGATCTGAAACAAAACCTAGCTACCAATGGCATTGGCCGGGTCGATGGAATCCTGTTTGATCTTGGAGTCTCGTCCCCGCAGTTGGAAGAACCTGGTCGCGGATTTAGCTTTCAAGAGGATGGTCCGTTGGACATGCGAATGGATCAATCAATGAGCGGGACCGCAGCTGACCTGATCAATCGATGGCCGGAAGCGCAGTTGGCCGACGCGATTTTTCAATTCGGCGAGGAACGGTTTTCTCGGCGAATTGCGCGCGCCATCGTGAGCGCGCGTGCACGCCGTCCGTTGGCGACGACGAAAGACTTGGTCTCCGTGATCGAAGGGGCTGTTCCTGCGAAGTATCGGCACGGTCGTCTCCACTGTGCCACCCGGACGTTTCAAGCCTTTCGCATTGCAGTGAATCAGGAGCTTGACTGTCTCGAACCGGCGTTGCGCGATGCGGTTGATGTGTTGTCTCCCGGCGGCCGCCTCTGTGTGATTTCATTCCATTCGCTCGAAGATCGGATTGTGAAGCACACGTTTCGGGCGCTCTCCGGCAAGGACGATCCTTCATTAATGGTGCTCACCAAGAAGCCGCAGGTCCCCACCAGGGAAGAATCGGATCGGAATCCTCGATCCCGCAGCGCCAAGTTGCGGGCTGCCCAACGGGTATCTAGGGAGGGTCATTCATGAAGACGCTAACGATTATGGCCGGTGTGATGTTGGTCTTCGTGTTTGTGTGGGAACGTGTCGATGTCGTTCGGTTGGGTTATCAGATCGAACGATTGAAGGTCCAGAAAGTATTGCTGGAGCGAGAGCGGGATCAATTGCAGGTGAAATTTTCTGCGCTGACGGCCCCGGAGCGGATCGCCAAGGTGGCGACGGAAAAATTGGGGCTGATTCCACCGCAGCAGGGTCAAGTGCTGATGGTGCATCAGCCGAGAGAGGCTCCGGGCCTGTCACTCCCGCCCGTGGAGCAAGTCCGTCTGGCGAGGCATGTTGCAACTGGGAGGGTGATCGAGTGACTGCCAGCCCTTCTCGCGGTCGTCGGTATGTCATGCTGCTCCTGCTCCTCTGTGGGTTCAGCATCATTCTGTTTCGCCTGGTCACGCTCCAAGTGCTTCAAGCAGCAGAACTTACGGCCAAGGCCGATCGGCAACATCAAAAGACCGTGTCCTTCGAGGGGGCCAGAGGGATGGTGTCGGATCGGCACGGCAAAGTGCTTGCGATGAACGTGGAGGTGCCATCCGTGTTCGGCGTACCAACGTCGCTGGAGAGCCCGTCGACCGTCGCCCGTCATCTTTCTCCGGTGCTCCATATTCGAAGCGGTGAGCTTGAGCGAAAGCTTCGGCAAGACAAGAGCTTCGTGTGGTTGGCGCGAAAGGTCGAGCCTGAGCAAGGCCGTCGGCTGGAGCAGTTGTCGTTGGACGGCATCGGTGTGGTGATGGAGGGACGGCGGTTTTACCCCAAGGGCCCGTTGCTGGCCCATGTCCTCGGATTTTCCGGGATGGATGGGCAAGGGCTCGAGGGGCTCGAGCGCCGATACGATTCGCACCTGCACGGAGAAAAGCGCGTCACTGTATTGCAGCGCGATGCGTTAGGCCGCACGGTTTTTCCCAAGGGTTTGGCGGAACAAGTGCCTACGCCGGGACATGCCCTCACGCTGACCGTCGATGAGGTCATTCAATACATTGCAGAAAAAGAACTCGAAGAGGCCGTCACCCATACCCATGCCAAGTCTGGGACGATCATCGTCATGGAGCCGCAATCGGGTGCGATTCTCGCGATGGCTGTCAGTCCACGATTCGATCCGAATGTCGTCGCCTCTTTGACGCCCGATCGGTGGCGCAATCGCGCTCTGACGGATACGTACGAGCCTGGGTCGACCATGAAAGTAGTGGTCGCGGCCGCGGCGCTCGAAGAGAAAGTGATGACGCCCGGTTCCATGGTTTTTGGTGAAAACGGTCATATGGTAATCGCGAATACGACCATTCATGACCACGAAAAGCTGGGGTGGATCACGTTTTCTGAGGTGATTCAAAAATCCAGCAACATCGGCGCCGCCAAAACCGGAATGGCTCTCGGAGAACAGCGGCTCTATCGCTATCTCCAAGCGTTCGGATTCGGCCAACGTACGGAGATCGACCTGCCGGGTGAAGTGAGCGGACTCTTGAAGGCTCCCAAAGACTGGGGCCGTCGATCCCTGGCGTCAATTTCGATGGGACAGGAGGTCGGGGTGACGCCCCTTCAGATGGTGTCGGCGGTGGCGACCCTCGCCAATGGGGGCGTGATGATGAAGCCCTATGTGGTGTCCGAGGTTCGCGATCAGAAAGGTCGCTTGCTCAAGGAGGTACTACCACAAGTAAAGCGGCGAGCCGTGTCACCGGACACGGCTCGGACGATGACGACGATGTTGGAAGGTGTCGTGACAAATGGGACGGGGGCGAAGGCGGCTATTCCTGGATTCCGCGTGGCGGGCAAAACCGGGACCGCGCAAAAAATTGATCCGCGAACCGGCGCCTATTCCTCCACGCAGTTTGTCGGGTCATTTGTCGGGTATGTGCCGGCAGAATCTCCGCGGCTGGCGATGATCGTGGTCATCGATGAACCTCAAGGCGAAGCCTGGGGCGGGGCCGTGGCTGCGCCCATCTTTCGGCGGGTGGGGGAGCAGGTGCTCAACTATCTCGGTGTGTCCAGGGAAGATACTGTGAAGATCGCATTGGCGACGAAGGACTATTAAGAGGCCATGGCGCGCGATCCCATCACCGTCACGCAGTTGCTCGCGGCGCTCCGTGGGCAGGTCGAGATTCTGGAGCAGCGAGGCGATGTGAGTCGTCCGGTGCAGGCGATCACGGACGATTCGCGGGCCGTGACGGCCGGGAGCCTCTTTGTTGCCGTTAAGGGTGAGCGCGTTGATGGTCACGGATTTGTCGAGCAGGCCATCAAGGCCGGAGCGGTTGCGGTGATCGCGCAGGCGTCTGTGGCATCAGGGCCGCTACCGTTCGTGCGGGTGGCTGATTCGCGCAAGGCGCTCGGTCTTCTCGGCAGCCGGTTTTATGGGGATCCATCCGCCCGTCTCAAGATGATTGGCGTGACGGGTACGAACGGGAAGACGACGACAACGTATCTCTGCAAATCGTTACTGGAAGGGATCGGCCGACGGGTGGGGTTGATCGGCACGGTCGGGTACCAGATCGGGCAGGAGACCTTCCCTGCCTCTCACACGACGCCCGGTGCGCTCGACCTTCAGCAACTGTTGGCGAAGATGGTTGAGAGCGGACTCAATGCCGCAGTGATGGAAGTGTCATCCCACGCCCTCGCGTTAGACCGGACCTCGGGCTGCGAGTATGACGTGGCGGTCTTCACGAACCTCACGCAGGATCACCTCGATTTCCATCACACGATGGATGAGTACTTTGAAGCGAAGTTGAAACTGTTTACTGGATTGGCCGGGGGGCAGAAGACCGGGAAGCGCGCTATCGTCAATCTGGACGATCCCCGCGGGGCCGCGATCCGCGCGGCATGTCCTGTGCCGGTCTGGGGTTATGCCATTCAGAGCGAGGCCGATCTCAAAGCGGAACGAGTGCGCCTCTCGCTTGCCGGGACCACCTTTACAGCGGCGACTCCCGCAGGCTCGTTCACCGTCGAGAGCCGGTTGGTCGGGGAGCACAACGTCTACAACTTGCTGGGTGCGATCGGAGTGGCGCTGCACGACGGGGCGACGTCCGATCAGATCTGCGAAGCGACCGCCCATATCACCAATGTCCCAGGTCGCTTCGAGCGGATCTCTTCTGGGCAAGACTTTACCGTCGTTGTCGATTATGCCCATACCGAAGATGCACTCCTCAGGTTGCTGACGGCAGCTCAAGCGTTGAAGACCGGGCGGATCATTACAGTGTTCGGCTGTGGCGGCGATCGGGATCGAGGGAAGCGGCCCAAGATGGGTCGCGCCGCCGTGGAATACAGTGACGTGGTGGTCCTGACGTCCGATAACCCTCGAACCGAGGACCCGATGGTGATCCTCCGTGAAGTAGAGGTCGGCGTGCGCGATGCGCTGGCGCGCCGCAGTCATGTGCAGTATCACCTGGTGCCGGACCGCCGTGAGGCGATCGGCGCCGCTATCCGCGAGGCGCACCGTGGCGACATGGTGCTCATTGCCGGCAAGGGGCATGAAGATTATCAAATCATCGGTACCAAGAAGTTTCATTTTGACGATCGTGAGGTTGCTCGCGAGGCGATTCAGCAATTGCAGGATTGCGCGTGAAAGTCCAGGCCACGGTCGGGATCGCGCAGGATGAGGAATCGATGGGACTCTTTACGGTCGAGGAGTTACGAGAAGTCATCAGCGTGAAAGTCCTCGCGGGACAGGATTCGTTATCGGGGAAGCGCCGGATCAGACAGATCAGTACAGATTCGCGAGCCATTCGCCGCGGTGATCTCTTTGTCGCCCTCAGAGGCGATCGATTCGATGGCCATGAGTTCGTGCCGGCCGTGCTCGCGCAAGGCGCGGCAGGAGCGATCGTTCACGATGAATACCGCCTTCCGCCAAGCTCCGCCGCGGTACGCCGGATCGACGGCCGACCTGCGCCCTTTCTCTTCGGAGTGCGTGATCCTCTGTTTGCCTACCAACAGTTGGCGACCCATCATCGCAGTCGGTTCCATATCCCCGTCGTGGCGGTGACCGGGAGCAACGGAAAGACGACGACGAAAGATATGGTGGCGGCGGTGTTGGCTCAGCGGTGGCCGGTGTTGAAGACCGAGGGGAATTTCAACAATCGGATCGGCGTGCCGTATACCCTGTTTCGGCTCACGTCTCGCCATCAAGCGGCCGTCATTGAGATGGGGGTGGATCAGCAAGGGCAGACGACCAGGCTCTGTGAGATTGTCAGGCCCACGATAGGGTTGATTACCAATATTGGCCCCGACCATCTCGAGTTCTTCGGAAGCATGGAAGGATCGGCGCAGGCCAAGGCGGAATTGTTGGACATGCTTCCGGCCGATGGCACGGCGATCTTGAATGCTGACGATCCCTACTTTGACTATCTCGCCGCGCGCGCGCAATGCCGCGTCATGTCGTTCGGATTTTCGGAGATGGCCGATGTCCGCGCGAGCGGGGTCACGTTCGATGTTCGCCAGGGAACGACCTTTCGCTTGCACCTCCCCGGAAAGAGCCGTCCCACGGCTGTTCGAATCAAAGTGCATGGTACCCATAACGTCACCAATGCGCTTGCGGCGGCGGCGGTGGGTATTGCGTTGAACCTGTCCGGTTCGATGATTGCCCAAGGGCTGGGCCGATTCCGTCCTGCTGCGATGCGGTCGCAGGTGGTGACCCATCACGGCGTCCATATCATCAACGATTGCTACAACGCCAACCCCGCTTCGATGAAAGCGGCGCTCCGATTGCTGGGACAGTGGAGTCCTGCACGTGAACGGATTGCTGTGTTGGGAGACATGTTAGAGCTTGGCCCTGAGGCGCGCCAGATGCACCGGGAGGTTGGACAGTTTCTTGCCACGCAGGGGCTGTCGCGGCTGATTGTCTGCGGGACGTTGGGTCGTGACATTGCGGAAGGAGCACGGCGGGGTGGAATGGCAGGATCGCAGATCGACGAAATGGCCGATGCGGCTGCCGCAGCTGATCACCTCAAGAGCATCGTGCGGCAGGGTGACGTGGTGTTGGTAAAGGCTTCTCGCGGCATGAAGATGGAACAGATTGTGCAGGTTCTGACGGGGATGAGGGCAGTCATCAAGCAGGCGTCGTGAGGAGTCGGCGTCCATCCCACGCAAGAGTCGGTCGAGACGGACGGGCTCATTCTTTAAGGTAAAGACGGCATGCTCTACAACTGGCTGTATCCGCTTCATACGGAATATTCGTTTCTGAACGTCTTTCGGTACTTGAGCTTCCGGATCATCTATGCGGCAGTGACGGCGTTCCTGATCGCCTTTGTGCTGGCCCCGTGGGTGATCCGGAAGTTACAAGAAATTAAGCTGGGTCAGCAGATTCGCGACGACGGTCCCAAACGTCACCTGGCGAAAAGCGGCACGCCCACCATGGGCGGGATTCTCATCCTCTTCGCGGTGGTCCTCTCGACGCTCCTGTGGGCCGATATCGCGAAGCCCTACGTCTGGCTTGTACTCGCCGCCACGTTGGGGTTCGGGGCGATTGGATTTGCCGATGACTATCTCAAGTTCATCAAGGCCCAATCGAAGGGGTTGTCGGCGGGGCAGAAATTCACGGCGCAAGTGGCGGTGGCCTTGGCGATTGCGCTAGTCCTCTATTTCCTGCCCGGCTATACGACCAAGCTCAGCATCCCGTTCTTCAAGAATGTGGTTCCTGATCTTGGTTGGTTGTATGTCGCCTTTGCCGTACTGGTCATTGTCGGAAGTTCCAATGCCGTCAATCTGACCGATGGTCTCGATGGGTTAGCGATCGGACCGGTCATGATCGCGGCGTTGGCCTATACGATCGTGGCCTATGTTGCCGGCCATCGACTCATGTCGGACTATCTTCTCATTCAGCACATCGAAGGCGCGGGTGAACTCGCGGTGTTTACTGCAGCCATCCTGGGGGCGAGTCTGGGATTTCTGTGGTTCAACTCCTATCCGGCTTCCGTGTTCATGGGGGATGTGGGCTCGCTTCCGCTGGGAGCGGCGCTGGGCACGGTCGCGGTGATCAGCAAGCACGAACTGCTGCTCCTGATGGTTGGCGGAGTGTTTGTGATTGAAGCGGTCTCGGTCATTTTTCAGGTGATCTCGTTCAAGTCGCGCGGGAAGCGCATTTTTCTCATGGCGCCCATCCATCATCACTTTGAGATGAAAGGATGGGAGGAGCCCAAAGTCGTGGTGCGCTTGTGGATCATCGCCATCCTGTTGGCCTTGTTGAGTCTGAGTACCTTAAAGCTTCGGTGATGGCATGGTGGGAGTAGCAGCAGTGGAACTCGCGGGAGCACGTGTCACGGTAATGGGACTTGCCAGGAGCGGTGTGGCTGCTTGCCGGTTGCTTCAGGCGGCGGGAGCACGTGTCACAGTGGCCGATCGCAAGGAACCGGCGGAACTGGCATCGGTCCTCGGCACCATCGACCGCGATCACGTCGGCGTGGCCGTCGGGGCGCGGTACGAGTCGTCGCTCGACGAGGCGGACCTGGTGGTGATCAGCCCCGGAGTGCCCTATCGGCTGGCCCCGCTCCAAGCAGTGCGTCGGCGCGGGGTGAAGGTGATCAGCGAATTGGAGTTGGCCTCGCAGTTCCTGCGGAGCCCGCTTCTTGCGATCACCGGGACCAACGGCAAGAGTACCACCGTGACTCTGATCGGCAAGTTTCTCGCCGAGAGCGGCAAGCGGGCGTTTGTCGGCGGCAATTTGGGCACCGCCTTGAGCGAAGCGGCGGTGGAAGACCTTCGTGCCAGGCAGGCAGGGAAGCCGAGTCCGTACGACTATCTCGTGGTCGAGGTCTCCAGTTTTCAACTGGAAACGATCGATCGATTCCATCCCTGGATCGCCTCCCTGCTCAACGTGACGGTCGATCACCAGGACCGTTATGAATCGCTGGATGAATACGTCGCGGCTAAACAGCGGATCTTCGAGAATCAAACCGTGTCTGATTACGCCCTGTTCAACCTCGACGATGACCGTGTGGCCGCGTTGCGACATCGAGTCCGTCGCAAAACGACTGGGGTTTACGAGCAGGGTCGACGATCGGCGCCGATATGTCTGGGGGAACCTACCTCGAAGGTGACCGGATCGTGACGACGGTCACCGGTGTACGGCAGGAGATTTGTCGTCGAAGCGAGATTCGCATTATCGGCAACCACAACGTGGAGAACGTCATGGCGGCCGTGACTTATGCCGTACTGTGCGGCTGTCCTCTCGACGCGATTCGTCGTGTGCTTGCGACGTTTCCCGGACTCGAACATGCCCTTGAAATCGTCCGCGAGCGTCGAGGGGTCCGATTTGTGAATGATTCGAAGGGTACGAATGTCGATGCCACGCTCAAAGCGCTGGAGAGTATCGATCACCCGATTTGGCTCATTGCCGGCGGACGGGATAAAGGGGGCGACTTTTCGCGACTCGCCCAGGCGGTCAGCCGGCGGGTCAAGCGCGTGATTCTGATCGGAGAAGCGGCGCCGCTGTTGCGACGGGCTTGGGAGGGTGTCGCCACGATGACCGAGGCGGCCACCTTGCGGGACGCCGTGGATCTTGCGGCGCAGGGGGCATCACCGGGTGACGTCGTGTTGTTGTCCCCGGCCTGTGCCAGCTTCGACATGTTTGCGGACTATCAAGACCGTGGTCGCCAATTCAAGGCGTTGGTTCATGCCTTACCGGCGTGACGTGCAAGGCGAGGGAGGGGCGGTTCTGAGCAATGGCGCATCGATCAGCGGGGACTCTGGCCCTGCCATGGTCCCAGACCAGCCAACGATCGGGCAAGCAGCGCGTGGCGGCGGACCACACGCTCCTGGCGGTCACCATGACCCTGGCGTTGGTGGGACTCGTCATGGTGTTCAGCGCGAGCGCCATCGTGGCTGGCAACCGGTTTCAGGATCCCGGGTTTTTTCTGAAGCGGCAGATTGCCTGGCTCACGTTCGGCTTTCTGCTGATGCATCTCACGTCGCGCATCGATTACACGCTCTGGAAGAAGCTCTCCATTCCGATGCTGGCCTGCATGTTGCTGCTGCTCGTCATGGTGCTGGTGCCGTCGATCGGTGTGGCGGCCAAGGGGGCGCGGCGATGGTTGCGGTTCGGGCCCATCTCGGTGCAGCCGGCGGAAATGGTCAAGCTCGTGGCGGTCATTTATATGGCGGCGTATCTGACCAAAAAAGGGGACAAGATCACGCTGTTTCGCGATGGTCTGCTGCCGGCCCTGATCGTGATCGGACTGCTGAGCGGACTGGTGCTGCTCGAGCCGGATCTTGGGACGGTCGTGGTACTCGGACTGGTGACGGTCGGGATGTGTTTTCTCGCTGGGGCGCGCATCTCCCATCTCTTGGGCTTAGGCCTCTGCGCGATCCCGGTCGTGCTGGTGCTGGTCCTTGGGTCCAGTTATCGACGCCAACGGCTCATGACGTTTCTTGCTCCATGGAAGGATGCGTCGGACGCCGGGTTCCAAATCACGCAATCCTTCTTGGCCTTTGGCAGTGGCGGTCCGTTCGGGGTGGGATTGGGCGAGGGCAAACAGAAGCTCTATTTCCTCCCGGAGGCGCATACAGATTTCGTTCTGGCGCTGGTCGGCGAGGAACTGGGGCTCATCGGGACCGCCACCGTGACTTTGCTGTTTGCATTTTTTGTGTGGCGGGGGTTTCACATTGCCGCGCGTGCACGGGTGCCCTTTGGTCGCTATTTAGGGATGGGCATTACCTTGTTGATCGGTGGCCAGGCGTTGGTGAATGCGGCGGTGGTGACCGGGCTTTTGCCGACCAAAGGGCTGACCTTACCGTTCGTCAGCTACGGAGGGTCGTCGCTGGTCGTCAGTCTGATCGGCGTGGGGATCTTGCTCAATATTTCTCGAGACCGGCATGCCGGCGGGTCTCGCGGTGGACGTGGTGGGTCGGATCACGAATGACGATCGTCATTGCAGCAGGAGGAACCGGCGGCCATCTTTATCCGGCTGTGGCGTTGGCGCGAGAGTTTCTCCGGCGCGATCCCACGAGCAAGGTGCTCTTCGTGGGGACGGCGCGGGGCCTTGAATCGAACGTGCTCACCCACGAGGGGTTCGACCTGGTCTTGATCAGCGCCAAGCCGGTGATGGGCAAGGGGCTGTTGGGGGCGGTGACAGGTTTGTGCGCCATGCCGGTCAGTTTGTGGCAGTGTCTGCGGATCCTGCGAACGAGACGAGCGGATCTGGTTATCGGGGTCGGCGGCTATACAAGTCCTATGATGCTTCTTGCTGCAGCATTGATCGGGGTGACGCGCGTAATTCTTGAGCCGAATGCGAATCCCGGCATGGCCAACAAAGCGGTGGGGCCGTTCGCGCAGCGCGTCTTTCTCGCATTCGAGTCGGCGGCTGGCTCGTTCAATCGTTCCAAGGTGCGCGTGGTGGGGACCCCGATTCGCAAGGCGTTCCTGGAAGGTATTCAACAAACCCGGGAGAAGTCAGGGCCGTTCCACCTATTGATCTTTCGGTGGGAGCCAGGGGGCGAAGGCGATTAATGCAGCGGTGATGGAAGGATTGTCCGACCTGATGATGCAGCTGCCACATCTCACGGTAACCCATCAGACCGGCGAGTCAGATCATGCGCGGGTGGCGGAGGCCTATCGTCGTGCCGGCATCGAGTCACAAGTCGTGCCGTTTCTCTATGACATGCCTTCGGCATTACGGGCGGCGGATCTCGTGGTGGCGAGAGCCGGCGCCATGACGGTGGCGGAGCTCGCGGCGTGCGGAAAGCCAGCCATCCTCATTCCGCTGCCGTCTGCCATCTACGACCACCAGACGCGGAATGCCAAGGTGATGGAGGCAGCCGGGGCCGCCGTGCTGCTTCCGCAATCAGCCCTCACTGGCCCCACGCTTGCCCGCACGGTGGCGGCCATTCTCGGGGATCCAGAGCGAGTGCGGGTGATGGGGGCGGCAAGTCTAGCGATGAGACGGACCGATGCGGCCGAGGTGATCGTCCGCGAATGCTATGCACTCATGGAGGGCCATCATGATGTCAATCAGTCTGGTGGAGCGGCAGGAGTCTAATGGTGAAGGGCAACGTCGTCAGGGACAATATCCGTATCCACCGGTTGGTGGAGTAAGGCGCGCGCCAATGTTTCGCAAAACGCAACAGATTCACTTAGTCGGAATCGGGGGATCAGGGATGAGCGGCATCGCCGAGGTGCTGCTTACGCTGGGGTATAAAGTGACGGGCTCGGATTTGCAGGCCTCCGATACGACGCGGAGATTGGAAGAGCTTGGCGGACGCATCTTTGTCGGCCATCAGGAGTCGAATGTCGGGGAGGCTCAAGTGGTGGTCATCTCCTCTGCCGTATCGGCACAGAATCCCGAGGTCGTGGCGGCCAAGGCGAAACAGATTCCCGTGATTCCTCGGGCCGAAATGCTCGCGGAGCTGATGCGGTTGAAGTTCGGGGTCGCCATTGCCGGCGCTCACGGAAAAACCACGACGACGTCGATGGTGGCCAACGTGCTGGCGCAGGGGGGGTTGGATCCCACGATGGTGATCGGGGGCAAAGTGAATGCGCTGGGGAGTCATGCCCGCCTTGGTCGAGGCGATCTCCTTGTGGCGGAAGCGGATGAGAGCGACGGGTCGTTTCTCCGTCTGTCTCCGACCATCGCCGCGGTCACGAATCTCGACCGGGAACATCTCGATCACTATGGCAGCATGGAGCGCATCAACGAGTCTTTCCTCGAGTTTATCAATAAGGTGCCCTTCTATGGATTAGCCGTGTTGTGTGCCGACGATGATCGGCTCAGGGCGCTGTTCCCGAACATCGTGAAGCGCTATCAGACCTACGGGCTCCGTGAGCGCGAGGGTGTCACGCCGGACTTCTTTGCGACAGAGATCAGCTTGAACCAATGGGGTGCCGAGTTTCGGGCGCAGTTCCGTGGGCGCAATCTGGGCCCGTTCCGCCTGGCGGTGCCCGGCCGACACAATGTCTCCAACGCGCTCGTGGCGATTGCGATCGGCATCGAATTGGATGTGCCGGTGGACCTCATCAGGAAAGCGCTGGCGGCCTATACCGGGGTGGAGCGTCGATTCCATCTGCGAGGGGAAGCCAATGGGATCATGGTCGTGGACGATTACGGGCATCATCCGACCGAGATCAAGGCCACCCTGGCTGCGGCGAAGCAAGGCTGGGGGGACCGGCGGTTGGTGGTGCTGTTCCAACCGCATCGCTATACCAGAACGCGAGATTTGCTGGAAGACTTTGCGAAAGCGTTCGACCAATCGGACGTGCTGTTCTTGACGGAAATCTATGCGGCAGGCGAGCAGCCGATTCCCGGGGTGTCCGGAGCCAAGTTGGCCGAGATCGTTCGCGCGGCCGGCCATCCCTCCGTCACCTTTGTGGAACAGAAGGACACGCTGGTGGATCAGGTGCTGCCCCATCTGAAATCGGGAGATCTCGTCATCACATTAGGGGCGGGGGATATTTGGAAGACGGGGCTTGGACTGTTGGCACGATTGACGCCCACCGCATGATGCCATGATGCGAGGTGGTCGGCGTGTCACGACAGCAGCGAAAGTGCATGCGCGATTTTCGCAGGCAGATGTGCGGGCTGCGGTGGCAGGTCTCCGGGGAACTGTGTTCTTCCAGGCTCCGTTGCGAGAGTACACCTCATTCAAGATCGGCGGGCCGGCGGATGTCGTGGTTGAACCGGCTGATATTGAGGATGTCTGCCTGGTGGTCCAGCAGGCGCGCGCACGCAAGATTCCGTTGTTTGTTGTGGGTGGGACGAATCTACTCATCCGGGATGGAGGTATCCGCGGCATCGTGGTCAGCCTGGTGCGGCTGCGGGCCATCAAAGAAGAACCGGGGTCCGTTCTGTATGCCGAAGGGGGAGTCGGGATGCCGACGTTGATCGGGTACGCCATCCGACACTCCCTCGCGGGATTGGAATGGGCGGCGGGAATTCCCGGGACTGTGGCTGGTTGTGTGGTGATGAACGCTGGTACCAAGCTCGGGGAAATGAAGGACTCGGTCAAGGCCGTCCGCATGGTGAATATGAAAGGCCAGATCGTGGACGTGGAGGCAGCCCAGGTGAAGTTCGAGTATCGGCGGGCCTTGCTGCCACGCGGCATCGTCGTGGGGGTGTGGGTTCAGTTGAAGCAAGGGGTCCGATCGGAGATTGAGCGAGTGGTCAAGGACTACCTTCACTATCGACGGGACTCTCAGCCGCTCGCGATGCCGAGCGCTGGTTGTGTATTCAAGAACCCTCCGAACGATTCTGCCGGCCGATTGATCGAGGCAGCCGGCCTCAAGGGTGTACGCGTCGGTGATGCGGAAGTATCGATGAAGCATGCCAACTTCATGGTGAACCGGGGGCAGGCGCGCGCGGCGGACGTGATTGCGCTGATCGGGAAGGTCCGCAGCACTATTCGCCGGCGGGTGGGTGTGCGGTTAGATCTTGAACTCAAAATCGTAGGAGAGACGTAGCAGTATGAGCGAGCCTCGTCTGACAGAGCGATCCCTTCTGACCAGCGCCCGCATCGGGGTGCTCATGGGCGGGCAATCGGCCGAGCGCGAGGTCTCGCTCCGGACGGGCGCCGCGGTGCATCGGTCGCTGGTCCGGCGTGGCTACAACGCGGTGACCATCGATGTCGGACCGACGCTTTCTCAGGATTTGCACGACCAAAAGATTGACCTGGTGTTTCTCGCGTTGCACGGACCAGGCGGGGAAGATGGCGCGATTCAAGGATTCCTGGAAACCCTGGGCATTCCCTACACCGGATCCGGCATTCAGGCGAGTGCGATCGGCATGCATAAAGTCACCACGAAGACACTCTTGGCCTCAGCGCGCATTCCTGTGCCGATCGGCACGGTCGTGAAGCGCGGGGAGAGGGTCTCACATGCCACCCTCCTGCGGGCGGCGAAATTGCGCTGGCCCGTCGTGGTGAAGCCTGCGTCGCAAGGATCCACGATTGGCGTCACCATCGTGCGGAAGCCGGCGCAATGGCGTGAAGCCCTGGCCTTGGCCCATCGCTACGACGTGGATGCGATGGTTGAGGCCTACATTCCGGGACATGAGGTTACAGTGTCGATCATCGGGAGGCACAATTCGTCTCCATTGGTGCTCCCTGCCGTGGAGATTGTTGCCCCGGAAGGTTTTTACGATTTTGCAGCGAAGTATGAAAAGGGGAAAACGCAGTATCTCTGTCCTGCACCCTTGACGGTGGCGGTGACCCGGCAGATTCGGACGTTGGCGTTGCGCACCTATGAGGTGCTTGGCTGTGAAGGTGCGGTCACGGGTCGATTTCCGCATCACCCCGCGCGGCCGTCCTTTTGTGTTGGAGATTAATACGGTACCGGGCATGACCGAAACGAGCTTGCTGCCGATGGCGGCGGCGCGGGCCAAGATTGACTATGACGAGCTGACCGAACGGATTCTCGAGTCGGCACTTGCTCGCGCCGCGCGCCTCGGCCATCCGTCAGGGGAAGGGAGCATGTCATGAAGGTGTCCATGCGGAAGCGAGCGGTGCGCGCCATAGGCCCTCGGCTGAATCAATGGAAGGGCGCGCGCGCCAGCCAGGTCTCGGATCAGCGGCAACAGGCGCGTCGAGAGAAACTCTTCTCGCTGGGGCGACGTGCGCTGCGCTTGGGGAAATGGATCATCGGTCTCGCGGGGTTGGCTTGGGGTCTGACCATGGTGACGCGGGAGACGGGGCCGGTTCTTCAACAGTGGCTGGAAATCCGCGAAGTAGAGGTTGAAGGTATTCACCACGTGACGAAGCCGGAAGTGTTGGCCTTGCTCGCCTTGAAGCCCGGCATGGGGCTCCATCAAGTCAGTACAGTGTTTCATGCCGAGCGAGTGCGGACACATGCCTGGATCAAAGAAGCGACGGTTGAACGCAGGCCGCCGCATCTTCTGCATGTGAGCGTATTGGAGCGCACGCCGGCCGCGATCATTCGCACGGGCGTCGAGAATTGGCTGACTGATGAGAGCGGGCACGTCTTGGCCAAGTTGGGCAGGCAGGATGACCAAACGCTGCCGTTGTTGGTCGGACTGGAGCCGAAGTCCCTTCTGCGGGGCGAGTCGCGTATCCGTAACGCGGTGCAGTCCGGGATCGTGCTGGCCAAGCTCATCGCCAATACGATCGACGGAAGGGTTGAAGTCGACCTCGCGAATCCCTTGAATGTGGTGGCCTCGGCCAATGGGGTGCGATTTCAGTTCGGCAACGATTCTTTGGTTGATCAGTGGGAGCGGTTCCAGAAAGTGAAGCCGTCATTCAAAACGGTCTACTTCGACGGGCGGAAGCGCGAGGGAAGCGAGATCGATTTGCGCTACGACAACCGTGTCATTGTGCGTGAAAGGGGGTGAGGGCTGTGCCGAAGCGTGATCAGATTCTTGTGGGTTTGGACATCGGGACCACGAAGATCTGCGCCATAGTTTCGGAAGTCACCGATGAGGGGACGCTTAACATCATCGGGGTCGGATCCAGTCCGTCTCGAGGGCTCCGCAAAGGCGTCGTGGTCGATATCGAGAGTACCGTTGAGTCGATCAAGAAGGCGGTCGAGGAAGCGGAGCTCATGGCGGCGGTCCAGATCAATTCCGTCTATACCGGGATTGCCGGCAGCCACATCTCTGCGGAGAACTGCAAGGGCGTTGTGGCCCTCAAGAAGTCGGAGGTCACGCGGGAGGATATCCAGCGAGCCATCGAGAGTGCACGGACGCTGGCAGTCATCCCTCACGAACGACGGATTCTCCATGTGCTGCCACGCGAATTCACGGTGGACGGGCAGGAGGGTGTTCGAGAGCCGTTGGGGCTGTCCGGAAACCGTCTCGAGGTCAACGTGCATGTGATTACCGGCGCCGTCACCTCAGCGCAGAATATCATCAAGTGTGTGAATCGGGCGGGGCTCGACGTCGTGGATATCGTCCTGCAGCCCTTGGCCTCCAGTGAGGCGGTCTTGAGCCTGGAAGAGCGGGATCTGGGGGTCGTCATGATCGATCTCGGGGGAGGGACGACCGATCTCGCGATTTTCCTCGATGGGAGCATCAGGCATTCCGCGGTGTTGCCGATCGGCGGGCAGAATTTGACGAAGGATCTCGCGATCGGGTTGCTGACCACTCAGACCGAGGCCGAGAAGATCAAGCTGCAGCACGGGATTGCCCGGACAGAATTGGTGCAGGGGCATGAAACGGTGGAGGTGCCGTCGGTCGGGGGCCGTCCCGCTCGGACGTTTTCGCGCCGTGACGTCGCCGAGATTCTTGAGCCGCGGGTCGAAGAAATATTCGAGCTGGTCCGTCGGGAAATCGCCCGCGCCGGCTACGAGGGCATGCTGGGGGCAGGGGTTGTGATTACAGGGGGGACGTCGCTGCTGGAAGGGATGCCGGATGCAGCAGAGAAGGTCTTGAATCTTCCTGCTCGCCGCGGTGCGCCTAGCGGGATCGGGGGGCTTCGCGATATCGCCAGTAATCCCATGCATGCCACGGGGGTCGGTCTGCTGCTCCATGCCCGGCACCATGTTGAGGAGATGGCCACGGCTGGTCTGCGCGGCGGGCGGCCGTTGGGTAAGGCGTTTGATCGTATGAAGTCCTGGATGTTCGAGTTCTTTTAACCGTTACGCGAGGCGGCAAGCCGTCCCGCGGATTTTATCAAGGGAGGTGTCCTGATGTTTTCATTCGAAGAGGATGTCGTATCCCCTGTTCGGATCAAAGTGATCGGTGTCGGTGGCGCCGGGTGCAATGCCATCAACACCATGATCACGTCCGGATTGGCGCGGGTCGATTTCATTGCAGCGAATACCGATCTGCAGGCGTTGGATCGTTCGCGGGCGTCGTATAAAGTGCAACTGGGGCCTGAGCGGACCAGGGGGCTCGGTGCCGGAGCGAAGCCGGAAGTTGGAAAAGACTCGGCGTTAGAAAGTAAAGATCAGATTCGGGAGTGTCTTGAGGGCGCCGACATGGTGTTCGTCACTGCAGGAATGGGCGGTGGAACCGGGACCGGTGCTGCGCCGATCGTGGCGAGCATCGCGCGAGAACTCGGCATCTTGACGGTCGGGGTTGTGACGAAACCATTTTCGTACGAAGGTCATCGCCGGATGATTCATGCGGATGAAGGGATTCGTGATCTCCGTCGCCATGTGGATACCTTGCTTGTAATTCCGAATCAGCGATTGCTGGGCATCGTCGATAAATCCACGCCGTTGCTCGAAGCCTTCAAAGTGGCCGATGACGTCCTCCGACAGGCCATTCAAGGGATTGCGGATGTGATCACGACCACCGGCCATGTGAACGTGGACTTTGCCGATGTTCGCACCGTGATGTCGCATACGGGTCGCGCCGTGATGGGAATGGGCGTGGCGCGCGGGACGAATCGGGCGATTGAAGCAGCGCAGAAGGCGATCTGTAGTCCGTTGTTGGAGGAAGGCAGTGTCGAGGGAGCGCGCGGAGTGTTGTTGAATATCACCGGCGGACCCAACATGTCGTTGCACGAGATCGAGGAAGCGGCCACGATTGTCCAGCAGACGGCCGATCCGGAAGCCAATATCATTGTCGGGCAGGTGATCAACCCCGACATGGGAGACGACCTGGTCGTGACGGTGATTGCCACCGGATTTGAACGGGAGGAGCAGCCGGTTCCGATTCCCGTGGCTGCGGCGCGGAGCTCACGCAATGGGCAACAAGTGGCGACTGGACTTGGGCTCGCCAATGGGCGACCGATCTTATGCGGAACGGCCGCACAAGGATCTCGATCGTCCAACCTTCTTGCGACGGACGGGTGATCCAAGAGAATCGATGGAGCGAGTGGCGGTCGTGACGGATGATGAGTGGGATGTGCCCACGTTTCTGCGCAAGCAGGTTGACTGAGCCGACAGGTCTGTAGGTGTGAGCAGTTTCACCGGAGTATTGCCATGAGTGCAGCGGTCATCACGGTTCCTGCCTTCGCGTCCGCGCGTGACGGAGTCCGACATTTCTTCGGCACGCGCCGTCATGCAGACGAGCTGGCATTCGATGTAGGAGTGCCCGCTCGTCAGTCTGGGGCGAAGGGGCGCGGTTGGCTGCTGTCTGTCAAACAAGTGCATGGGACTGATGCATTGGTGGTGGATCGGCCACTAACCGAATCGGACCAGTTCCCCGGCGGGTGGGATGCGGTGGTGACCGACCAGCCCGGCGTGACGGTGGCGGTGCGCACGGCGGATTGTGTCCCCGTGCTCGTGCATGATCCGCGTCGGCGTGTCGTGGCGGCGATTCATGCCGGTTGGCGGGGCGCTGTCGCCGGGATTGTTCCGAAGACGATGACGCTGATGGCGACCAGATTCGGATCGACACGGTCGGATCTGCGAATCAGCATAGGACCCTCGGCCGGTCCCTGCTGCTATGAAGTGGACGATCCGGTGCTCAACGAGCTTCGAGTGGGGTTGCCTGATTGGCAGTCGGTTGTGCGTGACTATCAGGGGCACAAGGCTCGACTGGATCTCAAGGCCCTGATCCGTCGGCAAGTGGAGGAAGAGGGGGTGTCAGCACTCCTCTGTCTCATCGGTGAATCTCTGCACGATCTGTCATGAGGACCTCTTCTATTCCTATCGACGGGAAGGCCGTGTGAAGGGGACGATGGTTAGCGGGATTACCCTTGTCTCCAGCCGGTAGCAGCCAGCCCGCCTGCGCTGACATTTGCCGGGCGGGTTCGGTACAATACTTCCGAACTTCCGACAGACAGGCTTTAGCTGTGGCTGATCAGGCGAGATGGATCTACAGGCGGGTGGCTCAATTGGTGAGAATCTTCAGCTCGTCTTCGAGCGGATCAGGCATGCGACTCAACAATCCGGACGGCCGGATGGGAGCGTTCGCCTCGTCGCGGCGACAAAGTCGGTGGGGCTCGACCAGATCCGCGAGGGGATAACAGCAGGATTGACGATTCTCGGTGAGAACCGCCTCCAAGAGGCGCTTCCGAAAATAGAGGCGTTGCGGGGGGATCCGATCCAGTGGCACTTTATCGGGCACTTGCAGCGGCGAAAGGTTCGATCAGTGGTGGGGGTTTTTGATCTGATCCAGTCGGTCGATAGTGTCGAGTTGGCAGAGGAAATTGACCGGCGGGCGCGGGAAGCGGGGCTGACCCAGGCGGTGTTGTTGGAAGTGAATCTCGAAGGGGAGGAGACGAAAGCCGGGTTTCTGCCGGATGAGCTTGATGGAGCGATGCCGAGCTTGGGGGCCTTGCTCCATGTGGCAGTGAAAGGGCTCATGGCGATTCCACCTCCTACCAGCGATCCGGAACAGGCTCGTCCCTACTTCCGTCGTCTGCGTGAGTTGGCGTTGCGCCTCTCAGGCCAAGCGAGCAGTACCGTTTCTTTAAAGGAACTCTCGATGGGCATGTCGAACGATTATCACGTCGCAGTCGAAGAGGGTGCCACGATGGTGCGGATCGGCACGGCTATTTTTGGAGCGCGGCGTGCCTAGTTCAACGATCACGAGCAAGATCACGTTCATCGGTGGTGGTCAGATGGCAGAGGCCATGATCGGCGGTCTCCTGTCTAGACAGGTGTGTCCTGCTGAGTCGATATGGGCGACTGATCCCGTCGCTGAGCGCCGCGATCGCTTGAAGAGTCAATTCGGCATTCGGGTTGGTCCCGCCAACCGCGAGGCGGTCTCTTGGGCAGATGTAGTCGTCTTGGCGGTGAAGCCTCAGACTCTTCCGGCTGTGATCACTGAGCTTGGCCCGATCCTGGCCCATGCCCTGGTGATTTCTATTGTGGCGGGGGTTACGATTCGAACAATTGCAGAACAGACGGGCGGGGCAACGCGAATGGTCCGTGCGATGCCGAATACTCCGGCGTTGGTCCGGGAAGGCATGACCGCTATTGCTATGGGTGCCGGGGTTTCCGACGATGACGCTCGGCTGGCTCGCACGATATTCGAAGCTGTTGGACTGGTAGTGCTGGTTGAGGAACGATTGATGGATGCCGTGACCGGATTGAGTGGGAGTGGGCCGGCCTATGTATTTCAGGCCATTGAGGCGCTGGCGGATGGGGGGGTGATGATGGGTTTGCCGCGGCAGACCGCCGAGCTCCTTGCCGCCCAGACGGTGCTCGGCGCGGCTCGATTGGTGCTGGAATCAGGGGAGCACCCTGCTCAACTGAAAGATCGGGTGGCGTCTCCCGGAGGCACGACCATCGCCGGGCTTCATCAGCTTGAACAGGGGGGATTCCGTGCTACCTTGATGGCGGCCGTTGAAGCGGCTACGATACGATCGAAAGAGTTGGGGCGCTGATGTTTGTCGCAGGCAATGTTCTTTCGGCGGTGGCGACCATCCTTGACTATGTGTTGTGGCTCTATATGTGGGTGATCATTGCTCGTGCCCTGATTTCGTGGGTCAACCCGGACCCGTGGAATCCAATCGTGCAATTTCTCGATCGTGCGACCGAACCAGTCTTGGCGCCGATTCGTCGATGGATCGGATGGCGGATGGGGATGGATTTGTCGCCGATCGTTGCGATCCTGATCATCACTTTCCTGCAAATTGCGGTTGTGCAATCACTCAAGGAATTGGCCATAAGGATGAACTGAGATGACCATGGGGGATGCCATGAGAATTACACCACTCGATATTCAGCAAATGGTATTCAAGGTCAGCTTTCGCGGGTACGAGAAGGAAGAGGTCAATCGCTTCCTTGAAGAACTGGCACAGACGGTCGAATCGTTGAATCGAGACAATGCGGTTCAGCGAGAGAAGATCATATTTCTGGAACAGCAGCTTGCTGAACTCAAGCGGACGGAGGCGACATTGTCGAGCACGCTCCTGTCTGCTCAATCGCTGGCAGAGGATGTGAAACGGAATGCTCAACGGGAGGCGGATCTCGTCGTCAAGGAGGCTGAACTGAAGGCCGGCGAGTTGATCCGTCAGGCCAGGGTCGAACTGACCGATACGCAGCGCGATCTCTCGTCGCTCCAGAAGCAGCGACTGCTCATGGTTGAACGGTTGCGCGCGTCGTTGCGGATGTTCGAGCGCATGTTGGAAGTGGAAGAACAGGAAGCGTTCCATGACGACGCCCCGACCGCATCGGAGGAGAAGCTCGAAGGAGAATCGAGCCCGGCCTTATAACTTGTCCGAAGCGGCTGCTTCTCGTCCACTCATGCGTTCCGTAGAATGGTTCGCGCAGCTCACCCCCGACAACATATTCTCCCACCAGTGACAGGTGTCTCGCCTATGGCTATCCATCACGTCATTCAGGCGGCACTGCAATCGGCCGTTGACGACGGTGTCTTTCCCGGTGCCCAGTTGGCGGTGCGTCTGCGCGGGGAGCTGCAATGTGTGGCTGTGGCTGGACGACTGTCGTTAGAACCCCTGGAACTTCCCGTACAACCCTCCACCATCTATGACCTCGCTTCTCTCACGAAACCGCTGGCGACGGTCACATCCATATTGCTCTTGAGTCAGCGTAACAAGGTTGCTCTCGAGGATCCCGTGCAGCAGGTATTACTCGAACTTGAAGGGACGCCGATCGGGCAAGCAACGCTGCAAGATCTTCTGACCCATCGCTCAGGCTTGCCAGGGTGGCGGCCGTTATACGAACGGCTCGAGGCACGAGGTCTTGTCCCAGGGCTCTCTGGCGAGAATCAGCCCGTCAAGCAGCATGTGCTGCAGATGATTCGTGACGAACCGTTGATCTATGCACGGGGGGAGCGAAGCGTCTACAGCGACCTTGGATTTATGTTGTTAGGATTTCTGGTAGAACGTCTCAGTGGCATGGCGCTGGATCTCTGGTGCGAAGAAGCTATCATCCGACCGCTACGGGCCGATCCACTGATGTTTTGCCCTGCGGCAGGGCGAGCGCAATCAGGTGTTGTCCGCCCCTCGACCGTTGTTGATGCATCACGAATAGCCCCGACCGAACGGGACGAGTGGCGCAATCGACTCTTACGCGGCGAGGTGCACGACGAGAATGCCGCGGCAATGGGTGGGGTCGCGGGCCATGCAGGACTGTTCGGGACCGCCGAGTCGGTGCTGGCTGTTTCGGGGGCCTGGCTGCAGGCCTATCATGGGAAAGGGTCGATTCTGAACGAGGAGCTTGTCAGGCAGTTTACGACGCGCCAGGAACCGGCCTCTGGATCGAGTTGGGCGTTGGGATGGGACACTCCATCGGTCCCGTCCTCATCGGGGTCCTGTTTTTCCGAGCGGTCGTTCGGGCATCTCGGCTACACCGGGACCTCGCTGTGGATTGATCCGCTGTGCGAATTGGAGGTGGTGCTGTTATCCAACCGGGTACATCCGAGCCGGAGGAACGAGAAGATTAAGATCTTCCGTCCGTTCATTCACGACCTGGTATATCGCGAGTTTGTGTCTGCAGGATAGTAAGAGGCGCTATTATGAGGGGTCTTGGTAGTCGACCCAGGTTTCTTTTTCGGCGAGATACCTGGTGCCTTTGAAATTGGCGCGCGTTCTCATTCTGCTGAAGCCGAATCCTTGCATGGCTTCGATGAGTTCTTGTACCGCAGCGGCAATGGTCGGATGCGAGTGCCCTTCGACAGTCAGGGCTTCATACATGACCTTGGCGGCGTAACCTGAGGGTGTTCGATTGACGAGGACCGCGCGATTGAAATACCGATCGCTCGGGTCGACTCCTTCAACTTGGTGCTTTTCAATCAGACCTTCTTTTTTGAAGAGCAGCGGAAGCGAACTCATCACGACCTCCATGACACTCAAATGGAATGGCCCAGGCGCCTGATTATAGGGAGGGGCCGTGCCGACTGCAAGCCGTTGACAACCTCTTAACGCCCTCCTATCATTCCCCCCCGCTGGGCAGGCCGATGTTTTCCGGAAGATATGAATATCCCCAACAGCTTGACCATCCTCCGTATTCTCCTGATTCCCTGCTACATTGGCTTACTGGTCTACGGCAGATTTGATCAAGCGCTCATCGTTCTTATTGCGGCCGGACTCACTGATGCGCTCGACGGGACGATCGCCCGGCTGACGAATCAGCATACCCGGCTCGGGGCCGTGTTGGACCCTCTGGCCGATAAGCTGCTCCTCACCTCCGGGTTTATCACACTCTCGATGATTCATTTGATTCCGTCGTGGGTCACCATCCTCGTAGTCAGCCGAGACTTGATTCTGATGCTGGGGACGGCGGTGGCGCACTTCACAGACTCTCCCGTGGATATTACTCCCACCTTCCTGGGCAAGGGCACCACGCTTCTCCAGCTGTCTTATGTCGTGATGGTGATATTCCTGAGCTCCCGCCACATCGATCTCGCCGTTATGCTGCCCCTCTTGATCGGCATGGTCTCTTTCACGCTATTGTCCGGGTTGCATTATCTCTACCGAGGCTATCGGCACACGAATGCAATCAGCGGCTAAGGCACTGTATCGCTTGCGCCTGCGTGCCTCATCGCCTGCGCAGAGATCGTGCATTTGTTTGACAGGTCTGGGGGTGGCCAGTAGACTCGCCTGGTAGGTAATCCCCTCAGACTACAATCGGCCAGGGCGATGGCCACATCGAAGGGTGAGTGTTGGATATGGCTACCTTTGCGTATGTCGGACGAAGCAGATCGGGTGCCGTCAAGAAGGGCGAGCTGAGCGCTAAAACCCGAGATGAGGCGGTGAATCAACTCCGCAAGCAAAGCGTCGTCGTCACCAGCCTCGAAGAAAAGAAGAGCGGCGCGGGCGGATTCAGCATGAGCTTAGGGTCTGGTCTGACCGATAAAGACCTGGTTGTATTTACTCGGCAATTTGGCACGATGATCAATGCGGGTTTGCCCTTGGTGCAGTGTCTCGAAATTCTCTCTACCCAGTCTGAGAATAAAGTGCTGCGAGAGACGATCGGGGAAGTGAAGACCCAGGTGGAAGCCGGCTCGACCTTTTCGGACGCCTTGCGGCGCCATCCTAAAGTCTTCGACGATCTCTACGTCAACTTGGTGCATGCGGGCGAGGTCGGTGGCCTGCTCGATACGATCTTGACGCGTCTCGCCAAGTACATCGAAAAAGCGATGAAACTCAAAGGGCAGATCAAGTCTGCCATGATCTATCCTGCCGCGATCATGGGAGTTGCCGTTGTTGTTATCGCTGTTCTCATGCTTTTTGTCATTCCGATCTTTGCAAAGATGTTTCTCGAACTGTCGGGTGGGAAAGTGGGGTTGCCCGGCCCTACGCAATTCGTCATCGACACCAGTAACTTCTTTATAGCGTATTGGTATGTCATTCTTGGAGGTATGGTGGGGACCGTCGTTGGTGTTAAAAAATACTATGCGACCGTTCAAGGGCGGCTGGTCATTGATAAGTTGCTTCTCAAGTTACCAGTGGTTGGAGACTTAATCAGAAAAGCCTCGGTGGCCAAGTTCACCCGTACGCTTGGGACTTTGCTTTCCAGCGGGGTCCCATTACTCGACGGGTTGTCTATCTGTGCAAAGACTGCGGGTAACAAGGTAATTGAGGAGACGTTGTTCAGCGCTCGTGTCAGTATCAGTGGCGGAAAGACCATCGCCGATCCCTTGGCAGCAAGTGGGGTCTTTCCGAAGATGGTGACGCATATGATCGCCGTCGGTGAGTCAACTGGCGCGCTGGACGGTATGTTGGGAAAAATCGCAGACTTCTACGAAGATGAAGTTGATCAGGCAGTTGCCTCGCTGACGGCATTACTTGAGCCGGCGATGATGGTGTTCTTGGGGATTGTGATTGGATTCATCGTGATTGCGATGTATCTCCCGATTTTCAAAATGGCGTCCGCAATCGGATAGGTTGGCGTTCAGTCCGTCCTTCTCACGGAGTTGGGGCCTAGTTCCCAGCATGAAGGCCCCAAGCCTTTCTGGCCAAACCATTCGGTGCCTTATCAAATGTGCGATGACACGGTTTCTGGCCCCTTATCCGAGGAGAATGAACGAGGCACATCTCCCTTCATGCCCCGCCGATCTCCTACTCCCACAGTATCCTTCCACTCATGAATGATTTGCGCACAAGACTGTATTGGCTCATGGGGCTTCGGCTGGCCCTCGTGACCCTGATGCTCGGCCTGTCTCTCGCCTTCCAAGTTGCGAAGGGTGGGCGGGTCGAAACATTCTACACCCTGATTATTGCCACCTACGTTCTGACGATCCCTTCTGCCATTCTGCTCCGTGCGCTTACCTCACCAGTAGCTCTGACGATATTTTTCTGGGTTCAGGTGGGGATCGACTTCCTTCTTGAAACGGTGCTGGTTGCCAGGACCGGGGGGATCGAGAGCCCCTTTGCGGTGCTGTATGTCATGACGGTGGCGGTCGCCAGTCTCGTTCCCCGTCGGCGAGTGGGGCTTCTTACCGCCTGTTTCTGCATCATTTTGTTTGGGCTCTTAACAAACATTCAATTGTATGGCCTGATTGAAGGGTGGGGGTGGCTGTCGCCGAGTCGGCTGACTGTGCCTGAAACATTTCAAACATTCGGTGTCTATGCCCTCGCTCTTCTTGTCGTTGGGATCCTGGGCGGAACCTTAGCTGAACAGCTTCAGCAGGCGGATCAATCGTTGCGCGAGAAGGAACAGGGACTGACTCGACTCCAAGTCTTTCACGAGAATATCGTCCACAGCATCAGCAGCGGCGTGTTTACGGCAGATGCCATGGGGTGCATTACATCGTTCAACCCCGCGGCACAGGAAGCAACAGGGTATACGATCACTCACGTTGCCGGGCGTCCCTGGCGGGAAATCTTCAACTGGCACCCTAACCAGGAAGCAGACGAGCAACTCAGTGTTGCCGTGCCGACGACGACGCGATTCGAAGTGGAATGCAAGCGCGCTGACGGCAATCGTCTGATCCTCGGCATGACCCTTTCCCCATTGCACGAACAGGGGAGGCAGACAGGGTTGGTTGGCGTATTCAAAGATCTGACACAGATCCGGGATCTCGAAGAGGAGATGCGTCGTAAGGATTGGCTGGCGAGTTTGGGTGAAATGTCTGCCGGGATGGCCCATGAAATTCGGAATCCGCTTGGCGCGTTGGCCGGCGCGATGCAAATGCTCCGGAAAGATGCCGCGGAAGACGAAACCAATCGCCGGTTGATGGATATTGCGATTCGTGAGGCGACTCGTCTCGACAACATCATTACTGAATTCCTTCAGTATGCACGTCCACCGGCGCTCAATCTTGCAGAGCACGACCTCAATAAAGTACTTGCCGAGACGCTCGATCTCGTTCAACATGAAGCGCGAACACGTTCTAACATCAAAATTGTTACGTCCCTGGCGACCGGGGCGCTTGCGGCCCAGGTGGATCAGGATCAGCTCCGGCAAGTCTTCTGGAATATGGCAACGAACGCGTTTGAAGCGATGCCGGATGGAGGGCAGTTGACGATCTCGACAAGCTGCCGCCATGTCGATGTCGGTGGCCGCAAGGGCGACATCATCGAAATTGCGTTTCAAGACACCGGGGGAGGTATTCCGAAACAAAATCTAGACAAGATTTTTCTTCCGTTTTTCACGACAAAGAAGCAAGGCTCGGGGTTGGGTCTCGCAGCCGTGCATCGCATCATCGATCTGCACGGGGGCTGGATCAAGGTCGAAAGTCAGGAGCGTCATGGCTCACGGTTTGTTGTGTGTATGCCGCGTTCCGGAGATGCCGGCGTGCGGCTGTGGCATGAGGGGCGAACGCCGTGGAAAAGATCCTAGTTGTTGATGATGAGAGAAGTCTGCGCGAGGTCTTGAGCATCATGCTCAAGCGTGCGGGCTATGCCGTGACTGAAGCCTCGGATGGCGAAGAGGCCATCAGTCATGTGAATAGGGAAATCTTCGATCTCGTCATCACCGACCTCCGCATGCCGAAAGCCGATGGCATGGCGGTGCTGAAGGCGGTGAAGTCTTCGTCTCCTGAAACCGTGGTTCTCGTCATTACGGCGTTTGCGACTGCGGACTCGGCGGTCGATGCGATGAAACAGGGAGCGTACGACTACCTGACCAAGCCGTTCCAGGTCGATGAAGTGCAGTTGATCATCCGCAACGCCCTGGAGAAGCGGCGTCTCTCGACGGAAAATATTCTACTAAAGCGCGAGATGGCGAGCCAATCGTCATTTGCGCAAATCATTGGCCAAAGTGAGGCGATCCAAAAGGTGTTTGACGTGGTGCGCAAGGTCGCGGACGCCAAGAGCAATGTGCTGATCTTTGGGGAAAGCGGAACGGGCAAGGAGTTGGTGGCGCGGGCGATTCACTACAACAGTGCCCGGAGCCCGATGCCGTTTGTGGCGGTGAATTGCAGCGCGGTGCCGGAGACGTTGCTCGAAAGCGAACTCTTCGGGCACATGAAGGGGTCCTTTACCGGCGCGATGGCCAATAAGGCCGGGTTGTTTGAGGTCGCCAATGGCGGCACCATCTTTCTGGATGAAATCGGCGACACCACCCCCACGATTCAAGTCAAGCTGCTGCGCGTCATTCAGGAACGAGAGTTCCGGCGTGTGGGCGGCACCCAGGATGTGAAGGTGGACGTGCGCATCGTGGCAGCGACCAACAAAGACCTTGAAAAAGCTGTGGCCGACGGCTCATTTCGGGAAGACTTGTACTACCGCTTAGATGTCATCCCGATCCGGCTCCCGCCGTTGCGGCTTCGAACCGGAGATATTCCGCTTCTGGTGAAACATTTTCTCGAGAAATTTTCTCAAGAAAGCGGAAAGCCGGCTCCCGTCCTGACGTCGGAGGCGATGCACGTGTTACTGGGTCATGAGTGGCGCGGGAACGTGCGCGAGCTTGAGAACTTGATCGAACGTGTTGTCGCCTTTTCCGTCGGTGCGCCTGTATCGGATGATGATATTCGTGGCTGGCTTCATCGTGTTGTGACTCCCCAGCAGCAAGGAGTTCCTACGGACCTGCCGGAGGATGGGTTGGATCTGGAAGGGCTTATCAACGGTATTGAGAAAGACCTGCTCTTACAGGCGCTCGAACGGGCCAAGTGGGTCAAGAAAAAGGCCGCACGGCTTCTGAGACTCAACACGCGATCCTTTCGCTATCGACTAGAGAAGTATGCCATCAAGGGAGGCCGTGATTAATCCGCAGCCGGGTCCATCCGAGGTCACCGTCTTCGCTCCTGCCAAAATCAACGTGACCCTGCGTATCCTCGACCGCCGTCCCGACGGGTTCCACAATCTCTGGTCGATCATGCAGACGGTTGCCCTCGAAGACGAGGTGCAGATCAGATTGAATGCTGACCGACAGGATATTCAGCTTAGGTGTGATGCGACGCAGCTGGCTGCAGACCAGAGTAACCTTGTCTACCGCGCAGCGGCCGAGGTGTTGGAGCGAGCCCAGCATGCCATCGGGCTCGACATTGAGCTACGTAAACGCATTCCGATGGGAGCCGGCCTCGGTGGCGGAAGCAGCGATGCCGCAGCCACCATCATAGGGTTGAACCGTCTCCTACAGCTGGAGTGGTCTCCGATGCAGATGGCTGATGCCGGGCAATCGTTAGGTAGCGATGTGCCCTTTCTTTCTCTTTGCCCCCTCAGCGTTCGTGGCGGGTCGAGGAGAAAAAGTTCGGCCGGTCGTCGTTGAAGGGGCGCGATGGGTCGTGCTCGTCAACCCGGGGTTTGAGGTTAATACAAAGTGGGCGTATCAAGAATTGGCTGCCACCAGGACCGCTGTGGCGCCGCTGTCGCTGGTCCAACGAGAACTCGACCGGCAATCACGGGTGAGCTGGGCCCAATTGATTGCCGCGTCAGAGAATGATTTCGAGGCGCCGGTCTTCGCCGCACATGGGAAACTCCGGGAGATCAAGCAGAGCTTGCAGGCTCAAGGAGCCGAGATCGCATTACTATCCGGAAGCGGGGCGACGGTGTTTGGGGTGTTCGCGGACGAGGCGAGCGCTCGCCTGGCCCAGGCCCAGTTCTTGAGTGAGAAGTTGATGAACGTGTTTGTCGTTCCCACCTGTTCAGGTCCGCTCGGCTGGCGATACGAACTACCACGCTAAGCCGTGGTTCGGTTGACAACTCCCCGTGCATTCCGTTAAAGTCTGGCCCCTTAGTTGGCTTCCTCAACAGCGCGCAGCGAACGAGGTAGGCGGGTCACGAGTACGCCCACCGACGCCCGCCGTCGAGACGAACCATATACAAATACGAAATCAGAACGTTACGCAGTCGCATCCAAGGATCCTCTGAGGAATCGATGAGCAGAGAGCTAAAGATATTCTCTGGCAACGCGAATCCGGCCCTGGCCCATGAGATTTGTGCCTATCTTGGGACCAAGCTCGGCGCAGCCACGGTGTCGTCATTCAGTGACGGAGAAATTCGCGTCAAGATTGAGGAAAACGTTCGTGGCGGCGACGTGTTCGTCGTGCAGTCGAGTTGCCAGCCTGTCAACGACTCCCTTATGGAGTTGCTGATTATTATTGATGCGCTCAAGCGGTCCTCAGCGAATCGCATCACCGCGGTCATTCCGTATTTTGGCTATGCTCGCCAGGATCGCAAAGATCAGCCACGTGTGCCGATTTCAGCGAAGCTCGTGGCCGATCTCATCAGCACCGCCGGCACCGATCGGGTGCTGACGATGGACCTCCACGCGGGGCAGATCCAGGGGTTCTTCAATGTGCCGGTGGACCATCTCTATGCACTGCCCGTATTGTTGGATTACATTACGAAGAAGAAGGTGAGCGACCTGGTGGTCGTCTCGCCAGACGCCGGTGGAGTCGAGCGGGCCCGCGCCTTTGCAAAGCGGCTCGAAGCGAATTTGGCGATTATCGACAAGCGACGTGAAGGACCGAATCAGACGCAGATCATGAACATCATCGGCGACGTCGCAGGTAAGAGTGCGCTGTTACTGGACGACATGATCGACACGGCCGGCACCATTGTGAAGGGGGCGCAGGCTTGTATGGATCACGGGGCTCGGGAAGTGTGGGCGGCTTGTACGCACGCGGTGCTCACCGGGCCGGCGTTGGACCGGATCCAGCAATCCTGCCTGAGGCAGGTGATCGTGACCAATTCGATTCCGTTGCGGGGCAAAGAGCAGACCTGCCCGAAGTTACATCAATTATCGATCGCTCCACTGTTAGGTGAGGCGATTCGGCGTATCCATGAAGATGAGTCGGTGAGTTCATTGTTTGCCTAGCTCGATACTGAGGCATCTACAGACCAGCGAGAAGGGGACGGAGGGCTATCATGAAATTTGATCTAGCGGTTACAGTGAGAGAGAAAACGGGAAAAGGCGCGGCGCGCCAGCTTCGGCGAGAGGGCAAGATCCCGGGTGTGTTGTATGGGCAGGGCGAATGTCTGCTCTTGACGATTGAACCCGATAGCTTGGTCAAGATTTTGAAAGCACAGGCGGGAGGGTCCGCGCTCGTGTCGCTCACGCTCACTGGTGCGAAGTCGAAACCGAACCGGACCGTCCTCTTGCGCGATTTCCAGGTCGATCCGGTCGAAGGAAATGTGCTGCATGCGGATCTGTTTGAAATCTCGATGAACAAGCCGATTCGCGTGAAGGTGCCCCTGCATTTGACCGGCGGAGTGCCTGCCGGTGTCAAGGAAGGCGGCATCCTCCACCACAATATGCGTGAGTTGCATATTGAGTGTTTGCCTGCGGTCTTGCCGGACTTCATCGAAGTCGATGCCTCGGGGCTCGCCATTGCGCAAGGTCTCCATCTGAAAGACGTGGCTCGCGCGCGAAGGGATCCGCTATCTCGACGATCCTGAGCAGATGGTCGTGAGTGTGGCGGCGCCGATGACGGAAGCCAAGCTTGAATCGCTCCTCGCGAGCGGCGCAGCGGCACCGGAAGGTGCGAAAGAACCTGAAGTGGTCGCGAAGGGCAAAGTGCCTGGTGAAGCCGCTGAAGGTGGCGAAGCGGCGAAAGCCGGTGCGGCAGCTCCAGCTGATGCGAAAGGCGGCGAGAAGAAAGGCGCTCCAGCGCCAAAAGCTGAGAAGAAAGAAGCCGAAAAGAAGAAGTAACGTTGCGCCTCATCGTTGGGCTAGGCAACCCGGGCGCTGCCTATGCCCATACCCGCCACAACGTCGGCATGTGGGTCATCGAGCGGGCCGCCGCTCGGTGGTCCATCCGTCTCGCCAAGCACGGCATGGCTCATCGTGGATCGGGACGGCTCGGGTCGGAACTCCTCGAACTCGCCGGTACCCTCGACTGGATGAACATCACTGGTCCTCCGCTCAAAGGCCTCCTCCGTGAGTTTTCGCTGACCGCCGACGACCTGATCCTCGTCCACGACGATCTCGATCTTGATCTGGGACGGCTCCGCATCAAGCAAGCCGGTGGGCATGGAGGGCACAACGGAATCAAGTCGGTCATTGACGCGATCGGGACGCCCGAGTTTGTCCGGATCAAGATCGGAATCGGCCGCCCGGCTCCGTGTCAGGATTCGGCGGACTATGTGTTGCAGGCGTTCACGAGAGAAGAGCTCGAGGTGTTGAATCCCTGTCTCGATCGTGCCGTCGATGCGTTGGAATGTCTGATCCATCGGGGGACGGCCGTGGCGATGAATCAGTTTAACGTACGCGAAAAGTCTGGAGAAGATGAAGGGGCGCAGCCAGGCTGACTCCTTGCTCGGGCATGCCCAACAACTGAGGGCGTGGTGCGGTCTAGCCAGAGCGCTGAGCAAGACAGACTCCCTCTTCATTTGACAGTTTCTTCAAGGCTGTGTTAGCTTCACCGCTTCGCGCTGGCTGATTCCAGCGTGCCTACACCTTGCTCCCGACTAGTTCGGGGGCCTTTGTCCAGGAGGATTGCTGCATGGAGCTCTACGAGTCTCTGTTTATTATTCGTACGTCTGTCTCCGACGAGGAGACCGCTGCCCTGATCGCGAAGATGAAGGCGGTGGCGGAGAAGACCGGCGCGCAGTTCATCAAATCAGAAAACTTGGGCAAGAAGAAACTTGCCTACGAGGTGAAGCGGGAGCGGAAGGGGACGTATGTCTACTTCTACTTCAGGGCACCCAACATCACGGTTGGTGAATTAGAGCGATCCTATCGGCTGGAAGATTCCATCCTCAAGTTTTTGACCGTCCACCTCAAAAAAGAACTGGTGCCACCACGGCCACTCGAGACGTCATCGGAGGAGTTTGCCGGTGGCCGGGTTTAACAAAGTCATTCTCATCGGGAATCTCACGCGGAATCCTGAGCTGCGGTACACGCCGAACGGGACGCCGGTGGCCAGTTTGGGCCTCGCGGTCAGCCGGCGATACAAGCAGGCCGATGAATTGAAAGAGGAAGTCTGTTTTGTCGACATTGTCGTCTTTGGCAAGCAAGCGGAACATTGCGGGCAGTATCTCAGTAAGGGGAGCGGGATCATCGTCGATGGGCGGCTGCAGCAGCGCCGGTGGGAAACAGAAGACGGCCAGAAGCGCAGCAAGCACGAGGTGGTGGCCCAAACGGTGACGTTTATGCCGAAGCGCCAGGATGGTGGCGGCGGGACTGAGGCGCCGGCGCATGATGATGCCGGGTATGAACCCGAAGAGCACGTCTAACAGAGAGGGAGACGGTTATGGAGCGTGAACAGGGCGGAGACCGGGACGGAGGCGGTGGTGGCGGACGGTTTTTTCAACGCCGCCGGCCTTGTCGGTTTTGTATCGAAAAAGGGGCGATCGATTTCAAAGATGTCGGGCTGCTGAGAAACTTTCTGACGGAGCGGGGTCGGATTGTTCCGCGGCGCATCTCCGGCAATTGTATGAGGCATCAGCGCGAATTGACGGCCGCCGTCAAGCGGGCTCGGCACATCGCCCTCATCAGCTTTGCGGAAGAGCGATAAGGTAACTGGTCACGTTGGGGATGGGAATGCAGGTAGGTGCCACGATGGATCTGCTGACGCCGCCGCTGGCTGACATCACTACAGATGGGCTCTCGCTGGTTGGCGAGGTCACGGCTGAAGAGCTCGGCCTGACCGAGGATGATGCCGTGGTCCGGGGTCCGCTGGCTGTGAGTCTGGACCTGACCAACGTCGAAGGGCTGGTCGCTGTGACCGGTGTGCTGGAAGGCACGATCGTTCGTGAGTGTGTGCGGTGCTTGAAGGAGTATGAGGATCCCCTGGCTTTTTCTGTGCGGGCCGCCTTTATCCCGGAGCCCAAATCGGCGTCGCGTCATCCGAAGCGAGTGGATCCCCGAAAGGCGCGTGCGGAGGTCGGTGGAGGCTGAAGAAGAAGAAGAGCCGGACGATCAGTATCAATATCAGGGCAATTATCTAGAACTGGCTCCCATGTTGCGCGAACACGTGATCCTGGCCGCGCCGATGCAGCCCCTCTGCAGCGACGACTGCTTGGGGCTCTGCGCACGATGTGGGAAGAATTTGAATGAGGGGCCCTGTCAGTGTGCCGCGGAACCACCGATCCCGACGTTTCGGGTGGTCCAGAGCACGAAACGCAAGACCGGCGGACCATCAGCATCATAGCGTGACCGCCTGCTATCGAGAGTGAGAAGGAGTTGCCATGCCAAATCCGAAACATAAACATTCACGGGAACGACGAGACAAGCGGCGCACGCAAAAATTGCGCATCACACCGCCGGGCATGTCCGTCTGTCCACAGTGCCACGAGATCAAGCTGCCGCATTACACCTGCTTGAATTGCGGAACGTATAAGGGCAAAGCGGTCATCCAGGTCGAAGAGTCCTAAGTAGGCTGGCTCGTGACGGAGCCGTTGGGCCATGCCTGCAGGGCTCGATGGCTCCATGGATTACGACGGATTGATGTCTGTTTGCCTGTTGCGTCAATCATTTCACTGCTCTAAACTCCTCCCGCATGTAGCGTGGTGACGGCAGTTCTTCTTTCCGTGACCACCTGACACACTATCGTTCTATGAGTAGCTGGCCGCTATGAAGATTGCGCTTGATGCCATGGGCGGTGACCATGGACCGGCCCCGGCCATTGAGGGGGCTCTCCAGGCCGCCCGGGAATGTGATGTCGAGGTGCTGCTCGTCGGCGACGAGGCTATGCTCACCGCCGAATGTCGCCGTCTCGGCTGTACGGATTCCCGTCTGTCTATTCGTCATGCGTCGCAGGTCGTCGAGATGCACGAATCGCCGGCTACTCGTAGCGCGCAAGAAGCGAGATTCTTCCATCTGGGTCGCCACCGAGTTGGTCAAGAGCGGTGAGGCGAGTGCCGTGGTCAGTCCCGGAAACACCGGCGCCAGCATGGTGGCGTCATTCTTTGTGCTCGGGCTGACGAAGGGCGTCGAGCGCCCGGCGATCGCGACCTGCCTGCCCACGCTAACCGGTACGGCCATTATGTTGGATGTAGGGGCCAATGTGGACTGTACTGCCCAGCATTTGGTGCAATTCGCCATCATGGGGAATGAATACGGCAAACATCTCTTCGGGAAGCCCAATCCACGTGTCGGGTTGTTGAGTATCGGGGAAGAAGACAGCAAGGGGAATGAGGTCACGAAGGAGGCGTTCAAGCTCCTCAAGGCCAGTTCGCTCAACTTCATCGGCAATATCGAGGGCCGTGATGTGTACAGCGGGAGCGCTGATGTGGTGGTGTGCGACGGGTTTATCGGGAACGTCGCGCTGAAGATTTCCGAGGGAGTGGCCGATACGATCAAGAAGTTGTTGCTCAAGGAAATTTCCGGATCCTTCTTCGGCCGCTTGGCCTATCCGCTCATTGCCAAACCGCTGCTCAATCTGAAGCGAAGAATCGATTACGCCGAATTCGGCGGGGCGCCGCTCCTGGGTGTCAACGGCATTACAATGATCTGCCATGGTCGTTCGTCCGCCAAGGCGATCAAGAATGCCATCCGTCGGGCGAAGGGATTGGCAGAGAGTCGCGTCGATGAGCTGATTCAGCGGGATATTGAAGAGAGTCTCTCGCAAACCAAGCCTACCGAGGATCTGCCGGCATGAGGGCCCGCATTGCAGGGACCGGATCGTATGTGCCGGCCAAGGTGCTGACCAATGTCGATCTCGAACGGATGGTGGCCACCTCGGACGAATGGATTGTCGAACGGACCGGTATCCGCGAACGACATGTTGCCGGTCCCGGTGAAGCCTGTTCTGATCTGGCGGTGAAGGCAGCGGAGCGGGCCCTGATGGCCGCCGGGAGTGAGTGCGGCGGATCTCGACCTTATTCTGTTGGCCACCTGCACCGGTGACTATCCGATTCCTGCTACCGCTTGTCTGATTCAACATCAACTGGGGGCGACGCGTGCGGCGGCTTGTGATTTGTCGGCCGCCTGTTGCGGGTTCGTCTATGCGTTATCGGTGGCGGATGCCTATGTGAAAACCGGTATGCGCCATGTGTTGATTATCGGGTCGGAAGTGATGTCGGCGATCACCGATTGGACCGATCGCAATACCTGCATTTTGTTCGGCGACGGGGCTGGAGCCGCAGTCATCAGCGCCAGTGAAAACGACCGGGGCATCCTGTCTACGCATCTTCGTTCCGATGGCGCCCTCTGGGATTTGATTGCGGTGCCAGGGGGAGGATCACGTATGCCGCCCTCTGAAAAGGTCGTGGCGGAACGGATGCAGTACATCAAGATGAAGGGGAACGAGACCTTCAAGGTGGCGGTTCGGACCTTGGAAGAAGTCGCGCGAGAGACCCTGGCCGCGAATGATCTTCGCGTAGAGGATCTCGACCTCTATGTGCCGCATCAAGCAAACGTGCGCATTCTAAAGGCAGTGGCCGGGCGGCTCGGGCTCCCACCTGAAAAAGTGATGCTGAACCTCGATCAGTACGGGAACACATCGGCGGCCTCGATTCCCATTGCCTTAGATGAAGCCGTGCGCCAGGGGCGAATCAAAGAGGGAAGCCTTGTTATGTTGGGAGCCTTCGGGGCCGGGTTGACTTGGGCATCGGCGCTCATTCGCTGGTGAACCCTTCAGCTGTCAGTTCTCCGTCGACTCGCGCAAGTTGGCAGATTGATTAAACGCTGGATGCTGACCTGTTTCAGAAACTTTTCCCGTTGACATTCAAGGGAAATTCGACGATATCTAACCCCACGGAGGGCGCGCGGTGTGCCCTCTCCAGCTTTGAGTATCATGATGATGAAAGTACCCAGTAGCCTCGTGCAATCACTCCGGTAGTATGGCGACTCTCCAATCAACAAGGTCATCCGGCATTGGGTTGGTTTTTCCAGGCCAGGGGTCCCAGTCGGTCGGGATGGGGAGAGCGTTGATCGAGGCCTATCCGGGCATCAGGAGTCTCTACGATGAGGCGTCGTCGGTGCTGGGCTATGATATTGCCGCACTGTGTTTTGAGGGACCAGCGGAACGATTGAACCTCACGGAATATACTCAGCCGGCGTTGCTGGTGAGCAGCATCGCCGCGCTTCAGGCGCTCGAACCGTTGGGCATCATGCCAGCTGCGGTGGCCGGCCACAGCTTGGGAGAATACTCGGCTCTTGTCGCCGCTGGGGGAATGACCTATCGTGAGGCGGTGGCGATCGTGCAGAAGCGAGGTCGCTATATGGCCGAAGCGGTGCCGCCTGGGACTGGGCTTGTCGCCGCACTTCTCGGCCTCGCGGCTGACGTGGTGAAAGAGGTGTGCCGGGAGGCCTCTTCTGTAGGGAGTCGTGGCCGCGGCGAACTTCAATTCGCCTGGTCAGGTCGTCATTGCCGGGGAAAAGGCTGCCGTGGAACGGGCCATTGAACTGGCGAAGGCTCAAGGGATGTAAGAAGGCGATTCCCCTCCCCGTCAGTGTGCCAGTGCATACGCCCCTGATGCAGAAGGCAGCCGATCGACTCGCCGGAGATTTAGCGGCGATCACCTGGTCCGATCTCAAGATGCCGCTGATTAACAATGCCGAAGCCAGGGCGATCACCAAGGCCCCTGACATCCAGTCGTCGTTGGTACGACAACTTCCATCGTCGGTGCGTTGGGAAGATTCGGTGAAGGCCATGGCCGCGATGGGTGTGACGACGTTCGTCGAGGTTGGGCCGGGAACCGTGCTGAGCGGCTTGATCAAAAGAATTCTGCCGGACGCGGTGATCCTGAACGTCAATGATCCTAAGTCGCTCGAAGCGACCCGCGCTGCGTTCAGTGCGTGAAGGGATGTGAGGAGCGAGCGGATGTCACTACAAGGCAAGGTTGCGATTGTCACAGGAGCGGCGCAAGGGATCGGCCGGGCGATAGCAGAAGCGTTGGCTCAAGCCGGGGCTGATATTGTCGTCGCCGATCTTGATCCGAGCCGGTCGAAAGATACAGTTGCGGCGGTGGAGCAGTTGGGGCGCAAGGCGCTGAACGTCAAAGTCAATGTGGCGGACGCCACTGACACCAAAGCTATGGTCGACCAGGTGCTCAAGGAATGGGGGAAGGTCGATATTCTGGTGAACAATGCCGGGATCACGCGTGACGGGTTGCTGTTGCGGATGAAGGAGGAAGACTGGAACCTGGTGCTCCAAGTAAATTTGAACGGGACGTTCAACTGCACGAAGGCGGTCTTGCTCCCGATGACCAAGCAGCGGTATGGTCGCATCGTCAACATTGCCTCGATCGTCGGGGTGATGGGTAATGTGGGCCAGGCCAATTATGCGGCATCGAAGGCGGCGGTGATCGGATTGACGAAGACGGTCGCACGGGAATATGCGAGCCGTTCAGTGACGGTGAACGCCGTCGCGCCCGGATTCATCGATACCGCCATGACGCAGGGGTTGTCGACGGAGGTAAAAGACACGCTCCAGAAACAAATTCCATTGGGACGGTTGGGTACACCGGCCGATATTGCGGCGGCGGTGCGTTTTCTCGTGTCGGACGAGGCGGCCTATATCACCGGGCACGTGTTGCACGTGAACGGGGGAATGTTGATGCCCTGACGATTGTTCGGACAGAATATTGTAAGATGCTGCGGCAACAGATTCGCAGCGACAAGGAGGATTTACGATGGGGAAGGAGGCAGGAAAATCAATGGGTACTGTGGAAGAACGGGTGAAGAAAATTATCGGAGAGCAGCTGGGAGTCGAGGAGGATGAGGTCACGCCAGAAGCCAGCTTCGTAGAAGACCTTGGTGCCGACTCGCTCGATACAGTTGAGCTGGTGATGGCCCTCGAGGAAGAGTTCGGCATCGAAATTCCCGACGAAGACGCGGAGAAGATTCTGACGGTCGGGAAAGCGTTGGACTACATTAAGGAAAAGGCCTAGCGGTCAGAGGACGTCATGAGTGCTCGTTCGACCAGACGGATCGTCGTGACCGGTTTGGGGGTGATCACGCCTCTGGGGACGGGTGTCGAAAAGACGTGGAAGGCCATCTGTGCCGGTGAATCCGGCATCGGTCCGATCACGAAGTTCGATCCTACGGCCTACGATGCCCGAATCGCCGGTGAAGTGAAAGACTTCGATCCAGCTCAATTCATCGAGAAAAAAGAAATCAAAAAGATGGATGCGTTCATCCATTATGCCGTGGGTGCTGCCCAGCTGGCGGTGGATGATGCGGGGTTCACCGTGGCGCCGGAAGAGGCCACGAAAGTCGGGGTGTATATCGGCTCGGGCATCGGGGGGCTCGGGTCGATCGAGCACTACCACAAGATTCTGCAGGAAAAAGGCCCCGGGCGCGTCTCGCCGTTTTTCATTCCGATGACCATCATCAACCTGGCTTCCGGGCAGGTGGCGATCAGATTGGGCGCCAAGGGGCCGAACTCCTGTGCGGTGACGGCTTGTGCGACGGGCAATCACTGTATCGGCGACGCATATCGACTGATTCAGGCGGGCGATGCCGATGTCATGATCGCGGGCGGGGCGGAAGCAGCCATTACGCCGTTGGGGGTCGCAGGGTTTGCGGCGTCGAAAGCCTTGTCGTTTCGCAACGATGAACCGACGAAAGCGAGCCGGCCATTCGACAAGGATCGCGACGGGTTCGTGCTCGGCGAAGGCGCCGGGGTCGTGGTCTTGGAGGAACTGGAGCATGCGCGTCGGCGTGGGGTTCGGATCTATGCCGAACTCATCGGCTACAGCATGAACAGCGACGCCTACCATATTACCGCTCCGTCCGAAGAAGGTGAAGGAGCGGTCCGATGCATGGAGCTGGCGCTCAAGGATGCAGGCATCGGCAAGGACCAGGTTGGGTACATCAACGCGCATGGAACCTCGACGATGGCGGACGCCATTGAGACCAAGGCCATCAAGCAGGTGTTCGGTGAGCGGGCCTACCAGATTCCGGTGAGTTCGACCAAGTCGATGACCGGCCACTTACTCGGGGCGGCCGGTGGGATTGAAGCGGTGTTTAGTGTTCTGGCGCTTCACCACGGGATACTTCCTCCGACGATCAACCTGGATCATCCAGATCCTGCCTGCGATCTGGACTACATTCCGCACAAGGCCAGGCCTGCTGCGGTGACGGTTGCGCTGTCGAATTCTTTTGGATTCGGCGGGGTCAATGCCTGTCTGCTCTTTAGAAAGCCCGACGCCTAACAGGCCTGTGCGAGGGGTATACTCGCCACTATGACTTCGGCTTCCTCCGCCGACTCACTCCAATCCTCGTTGGGCTATCGATTCCAGACGCTTGACTTGCTCGAGGAAGCTTTGACTCATTCCTCTCACGTCAACGAACAGAAAACGGGTTCCTCGCAACACAACGAACGGCTTGAATTTCTCGGCGATGCCGTGTTGTCGCTTGTGATAAGTGAGTATCTGGCTTCCGCGTTGCCAGAGTCTTCAGAGGGGGCCCTCTCGAAGCTGAAGGCACAGTTGGTGAGTGAAGCATCGCTGGCGCAGGTGGCTCGCCGGTTCAGACTGGGAGAGCACCTCAAGCTCGGGCGCGGGGAGGACCGTTCGAAGGGGCGCGAGAAAGACTCGTTGTTGGCCGATGCGCTGGAGGCGGTGCTTGCGGCGGTTCATCTTGACGGAGGATTCAACGCCAGCCGCACGGTGACGCGCCACATATTCGCAGAGGAACTCACGAATATTGCCGCGCAACATGAGCAGCCTGGAGCGGGCGACTACAAGACTCAGTTTCAGGAGTGGTGTCAAAAGCGGCATGACACATTGCCACGCTATGCGACCGTTAGAGAAACAGGGCCCGACCACCAGAAGTTATTCGAGGTGGAACTGTCCATTCAGGGCGAGGTCGTGGGCGTGGGGTCCGGGCGAAGCAAGAAGGAAGCGGAGCAACAGGCAGCGAAGCAAGCCCTCCAACAGGTAGGGACCTGATCCGGTCGCCATGGTAGGATGACCTCGCAACGAGATCAGTTATTATTCCAGGGAGGCTGACGATGCAAAGACGAATCATGGTGAGCATGGTGGCGGTGACGCTCGTGCTCGGTGGGAGTCTGTTGCTGGGAGTGGGGGCACTTTTCTCAGCCGACAAGGCTCCGGCGGGGAATGCGGAAGGGGCGAAAGGTCCCAAGGCCATTATCAAGACAAAGTTTGGGGACATGGACATCGTCTTCTTCCCTGGGAAGGCTCCCAAACATGTTGAAAATTTCATCGCGTTGGCGAAATCCGGCTTCTATAACGGCACGGTCTTTCATCGGGTGATTCCAGGGTTTATGATCCAGGGCGGTGATCCCAACACCAAAGATCCGAATAAGCCGGAGACCTACGGTCAGGGTGGGCCGAGCCAGCGGCTCAAGGCGGAATTCAACGACATTCCTCACCGACGAGGGATTCTCTCCATGGCGCGCACGAGCGATCCCAACAGCGCCGGTTCGCAGTTCTTCATTGTCGTCAAGGATTCGAATTTTCTCGATGGGCAGTATACGGTCTTTGGCGAGGTGGTGAAGGGGATGGAGGTGGCGGATAAGATTGTCAGCATGCCGAAGAACAGCCGTGATCTTCCGACAGAACGGGTGGAGATGACGATTGTGGTGGTCGAGTAACCGATGAAAGGTTGGTGGGCCATGAGGCGTGACTCCGTCGCCATGAGAAGCCTCATGCTGTGCGGAGCGCTGTTGGCGATCGGTCTCCTCACGGATTGCGGAGGGAAGGCCGACGTAAAACCGGTTGCTCCTCCTGTTCCACCGTCACGCCCTGGCCCGAGAGCCATTATCAAGACCAAGTTCGGCGAGATTCTCTTCAAGTTCTACCCCGATGTGGCCCCGAACCATGTTGAGAATTTTATTAAGTTGGCCAAGTCCGGTTTTTACGATGGGACGATCTTCCACCGGGTCATTCCCGGTTTCATGATCCAGGGCGGCGATCCGAATACCAAGAACTCGCTGCGCAAGGACACCTATGGGCAGGGTGGGCCCAAGGATGAGAAGGGTAATCCCATCTTGCTCAAGGCGGAGTTCAGCGACATTCCACACAAACGTGGCATTGTGGCGATGGCGCGAGCGAACGAGCCTGACACCGCGGGGTCGCAATTTTTCATCGTCGTCGAGCAGTCCCCCTTCCTCGATGGAAAATATACGGTGTTTGGCGAGGTGATCAAAGGCCTTGGCGTGGCCGATAAGATCGTGAGTTTACCGAGAAACGACCACGACCTACCGAACGAGCGGATTGAGATGACGGTGACGATCGTCGAGTAGAAGCAGGCGAGCCAGCCTGGACTGTTTCGCGTGCCTGCGTTGCAAGGCGCCGTTACTTTGCTTTTTCGATGAATGTGCGGAGGCGGGCTCGTTCGGACGGGAAGAAGAGAATGAAGCTGAGGCCGAACGCGCTGGCCTGAGACCCAACGTACTGAAGCTCGTTCGACTTTCACCGGTGGTGACTGGTTCGGGCAGCTGAAGTACGACCTGAACGTCGAGTCCTTCCGCCATACTGATGTCAGATTCGGCTCGACAGCCGGACGTCGAGATGTTCGTGACCGTGGCGTCTCCTTCGACCTCTCCCGAAGAAAATCCGATGGTGCAGCGCAACTCTACCCGGCGTGCTTTTCTGATCTTTTGTTCTTTGTCTGCACTCATGGTGTGTGGTTTACCGTCCTCGCGGGTGGCGCCTCTTTAGTGGTGGTGCTGGCACCCTGGGTCATGGGTGTGCGGCTCAGGGGCCGGGGGCGGCATGAACTGTTGTCCGGGCAAGATGATGTGGCCCGGTTCACGTTGCTTGGTCAGGTGTTCCGCAATCTCCGGATGGTAGGCTCGAACATAGCCGATGAGCCCACCGAGGAACCGTTGTGATTGGAAGTCCGTACCGGAAAAACGTGAAACGAAGGCGATCGCACGGTCCAGTATCTCCGGTGCGGAGGACATATCGGCGATCTGCTGAGGATTCTGCTTCTTGAACGTATCGTACTCCTTCTTCAGATGTTCCGCGAAGACCGGCATTGGTCGCGGCAGGCACATGGAGGGGGCTGAGCGTTCGTCGTAAGGCCTGCAGCGCCGCCACGATTTCCGCATCTTGTCCGTCGCGGCGTCCCTGGAAATAACCAAAGATCACCACTTCGACGAGATTGAACAGGGCCACGGCCTTCTCGCCGCCCAGCTCCGCCAGCTCGCGATAGAAGTCTCGACGCACCGGCATGAATTGTACGGCAAGCCGCTTCTGTTGATAGTCGCTCCCGGATTCGAGATAGACGCAGTCAGCGGGGCATGAGACCCGCACGATTCGGTGTTCGCCGCAACATTGGCTGCAGATCAGCCCGGATAAGGCGGGGCAAGGTCGCTTCCCTTTTCGTTGTGTACAATAGGCGCATTGGCTCATTTTCTTGCGGGTCCTTCCGGTGCCGGTTTCGGTGGTGGGGGAATGAAGCCATAGTCCGCCAACGTCCGTTTTTCTTGCTTTGGCTTCCCATCACTGGGAGTTTCAAGCCCGTTCATCTCGGCTGCGTGGGCAAATTCATACGGAACAAGGATGAGGTTGTTTGCACGGTCGATACTCAGATCTCCCGGCGACGGTAAGAATTCGGCGATGACTTGAAACCGCTTGTCCCAGCTCATGCGCCAGACTTTTCCCGTCGTGAAATCCGACACGTACATATTCCCCCAGCGGTCGAAATCCACCCCGCGGAGATTTTGAAAGCGGCTGGAAAAGAATCCGTTGGAGAAGAGCTCCGTCACCACGCCTTCCGGCGAGACCTCGGAAATCTTGCCCTTATCCCAACTCACCGCGATGATCTGGCCGGACTTGGGATGGACGGCAAGGCCGGAGGGGCCGGCCAGGGCGCGGTCTGTGACCAGTACGGAAAACGTCTGGGTTGCCAGATCGACGCGGTAGATCGTGTTGGCTTTCTGATCGGAGCAATATAAGTGGCCCTTGCCATCGAAGGTCACGTCGCTCAGCGAGGCCTGTGGCAGCACCGATTGTGAGGCAGAGGGTGGTCGGATGGTGAGCGCCAGGACGGGCTTACCGGTGGTCGTGTCAAAGCCCCGTAGGGTATCGAGATCGGCCACATAGAGCACGTGTTCCACCACGGCCATGCCTTTGGGGGCATGGAGGGTGATGTCGCCCTTCCCGCCTTGGATGAATTTCAGATTGAGGAGTTTGCCGTGAGGATCGAGCTTGGTGATAAACCCGTTGTTATCGGCGGTCTCCGCCTCGCCGTTGACGCTCGAGAGGAAATAGCCCTTCTCGACGGGATCGTTGATGAAGCTATAGGGAGATTGCAGTTCCGTCACGGTGATCTGGGCGCCGAGCGGGCTGACGATCACAACGGGTATGATCCAGATAAGCCAGGCTGCTGGATGGCTGATGACGCGTGTCAGAAGGGACATCACGGAGGAGGTTCTGCTCACAAGGTAGATGGCTCTTGATCGTGGTTGACGAATCCATCGTAGCTGTCAGGCGAAGAGCCTGTCAAGAAATGACGGTGAAAGGTGAGGGGCTAGAGGTGAGAGAAACATAAGGTCTCAAGCTTTGATCGTCTTGTCCCGGGTCTCGCGCCGCGCGGAGCATATCGTTGACTTGCTCAAAAATGCCCTGCTATGGTGCGGTGTTTTTTCTGATCGTTTCTCTCAAGGAGGAGGAGTCAGTGACGGCACGATTGATCGACGGCAAAGCATTGGCATTGCAAGTACGTGATCGGTTGGCAACCGAATCAGCGGAGGTCTTGGCGAAGACCGGGGTGAAGCCGGGTCTGGCGACGATCCTGGTGGGCGACGATCCAGCCTCGCATCTCTATGTGAAGAGCAAACAGAAAGCCTGTGATGCGGCAGGTATCTATATCGACGACCACAAATTGCCGGCGAGCACGACGCAGGCAGAGTTGTTAGCCTTGATCGAGAAGAAGAACGCCGATCCCAAGATCCACGGGATTCTGGTTCAGTTGCCGCTCCCGAAGCATATCGACAGCAAAGTCGTACTCGAAGCGGTGTCGCCCGACAAGGATGCAGACGGGTTTCATCCGTATAATTTCGGTCGACTGGTTGAGGGGCATCCGGTGTTTGAAGCCTGTACGCCGAAGGGCGTCATCAAGATGATTGAATCCACCGGCGTGAGCATCGAAGGAAAGCGCGCCGTCGTATTGGGGCGGAGCAACATCGTTGGCAAGCCGTTGGCGCTCATGTTGCTCCAGCGCAATGCCACGGTGACGATTTGTCACTCCAAGACGAAGGATTTGCCGGCGGTCTGTCGCGAAGCCGAGCTGTTGCTGGTCGCGATTGGAAAAGCCAAGTTCGTGACGGCCGACATGGTGCGCGAAGGGGCGGTCGTAATCGATGTGGGCACGAACCGGCTCCCTGACGGGAAAGTCGTCGGCGATGTCGATTTTGAATCGGTCAGTCAGAAGGCAGGTTGGATTAGTCCTGTGCCGGGCGGCGTGGGGCCGATGACGATTGCGATGCTGCTGGACAACACGGTGGAGTCTGCCAAGAGAATGGCAGGGATGCTGTAGGAGAGACGGGGCGCTCCCTTGCTCGCAGAACGCGCACGATAAAACGGTGCTCGTCCGATGCGCGCAGGGGAGCGCCCCATTCCTCCTACAGCTGTGAGTGGAGGAGGAGAATAAAAAGATGAGTCGAGAACCGCGGCGGCTGAAGGATGCGCTCGATCAGGGACAGTTCGCTGTCACGATTGAGTATAATCCCCCCAAAGGCACCAATATCTCTGGCGTGTTAGAGAATGCCAGGCAGTTAGTAGGGCGCGTGCACGGGGTCAACGTGACGGACAACACGGCTGCCGTTGTGCGGGCCGGGTCTCTCCCCGTCTGCCGGCTCCTCTACGAACTCGGCCATGATCCGGTGATGCAGATGACCTGCCGTGATCGGAATCGGATTGCAATTCAGTCGGACCTCATGGGTGCGTCCATGCTCGGTATCCGCAATATTCTGTGCCTCACCGGGGACTATCCGACCGTCGGAGATCATAAGGAGGCCAAGCCGGTCTATGACCTGGACTCCGTCCAGGTCATGCAACTCGTGCAAGGACTCAATAACGGGCGGGATCTTGCGGGGAACAAGTTGGACGGTGCGACGCAGTTTACCATTGGGGGTGCAGTGACTCCGGAAGCCGATCCGCTGGGTCCCATGCTCGCCAAGTTCGAAGTGAAGGTGAAAGCGGGTGCCCAATTTTTCCAGACGCAGGCGATTTATCATCCGGAGCAGTTTGCGTCCTTCATGAAGGCGGTTCGGCCCTTCAAGGTCAAAGTGCTGGCGGGCATTCTCGTGCTTCGCAATGCCAAGATGGCGGAGTTCATGAATGCCAATATTCCTGGCGTGTCAGTCCCGCAGGAGATGATCGACGAACTCAGGGCAGCCGGGCCCGAGCGCGCGGAGGATGTGGGGGTGGACATCGCGGTGCGGACGATCAAGGCGGTGCGGCCTCATTGCGACGGAGTCCACATTATGGCCATCAAGGCCACGCAGCGGCTGGCTGAGATCATCACCAAAGCAGAAGTGGGTTGATGACGATCCCAGAGTTTCAGCGGCACAAGCGCGACAAGAAGAAGCTCATCGTCGTCACGGCTTATGACGCGCTCTTCACGCGTATTGTCGAACAGGCCGGCATTGAGGCCATTCTGGTCGGGGATTCACTGGGTGTGGTTGTGCAGGGGAAGGCCAATACGCTCTCTGTGACGATGGACGACATGCTCTACCACACGAAGCTTGTGGCTGGGGCTGCCCAACGAGCGCTCGTCATCGGTGATATGCCGTTCATGTCCTATCAAGCCAGCCAGGAAGACGCACTCCGCAATGCCGGACGGTTTCTGCAGGCTGGTGCTCAGGCAGTCAAGCTGGAGGGCGGCGCAGTGGTGGTCGATCGTGTGGCTGCGATGACCAGTATCGGCATTCCGGTGATGGGCCATCTCGGTATGACACCCCAATCTGTTCATCGATATGGCGGCTACAAAGTACAGGGGAAAGAATCAGATCATGCGCTGGTTTTGCTGGATGATGCCAAGGCCCTCGAAGCAGCCGGCGCCTTCGCCATCGTGCTCGAAGCGATTCCCGCCGAGTTGGCCAAGACCATCACGGAACAATTGACCATTCCGACAATTGGAATCGGGGCCGGTCCCTACTGTGACGGCCAAATCCTGGTCCTCTATGACCTCCTCGGACTGTTCGACGATTTCGTGCCGAAGTTTGTCAAACCCTATGCCCACCTCAAGGCGGATGCGCTCCAAGCCCTTCGCCGCTACAAAGAAGAAGTCGAGGGCGGCAAGTTTCCGAGCGATTCGGAAAGCTATCACTGACCGTTGCTGAGGCTCACCAACCGGCTGCTCCGTCTTCTCACCATCCATCCCTCTCCTTTCCGAATGCAGTGCACCAATATCGTTCTTTGATGAACAACGGACAGCCTTACCGAGGTTTGATACACTTCGTGTCAGACCGGTCAGGGAATCGAGGTAATGTGTGATGGAGTGGATCGAGTGGGTGCTCAGTAGGGAATTCCGCCAGTTTCTTCTCGAGAATAACCTGTTTTTCCCACTACTGTTTCTCGGGAGACTGATCGGGGTCACAGCGATTGAGCTATGGCGCCCGGCGCGAGTGGTGTTTTATCGCAAGGTGATCCTGAACGATTTGACGGCCTTCGTCGTCTTTCAGTTTGTTGTTTTCCCACTGGCGGAACAAATTAATCGATACCTCTCCATCCGTCCCCAACTGCCCGAGATGATCCTTGCCTTGCCACTCTTGATCCGTGTGCTGTGCTATTTCGTGATCGCCGACTTTGGCCATTATTGGATTCATCGCTTCATGCATTCGAGGCATGTCTGGCGTATTCATAAATGGCATCATGCCCCTACCTACATGTATTGGCTAGCCGGGACGCGCGCCACGGTGCCGCAACAGGTCATTGTAAATCTACCCTATATCTTTGCCTGGTCATTCCTCGGTCTGTCTCCCTGGTGGATGGGATTGGCGATTGGCATGTTCAGCACTTTGCAAAATGACTGGATGCATGTCAACGTCACGTGGCGATCTAATTGGCTGGAGTGGTTGATCGTGACGCCGCGGTATCACCACATCCATCACAGCGACAACCCTGCCCACTACAAGGCGAACCTCGCGGCTCTGTTTACCGTCTGGGACCGATTGTTCGGGACGTATGTCAATCCAGACGAGGTGAAGGAGGAGCTTTCGTTTGGGATTGGCGAGAAAGTGCCACTCGTTCGCCTGGCGTTAGGTGTCTGAGGACGGCTGGGCTGAGCCACTTAGCGAGATCGTATCGAGCAGTCCACCTGAAATACGGTGCGATCCTCCAGTCGAAGCGCGGTCAACTGTCTGCCCCATACACATCCGCTATCAATCGCCAAGAGCTTGGGTTCGAGGTGTAACCCCAATGCGGCCCAGTGACCGCAAATGATGGTGAAATCCACAGGGCGTCGATGTGGGAGGTGGAACCAGGGGAGATAGCCGGTGGGTGTCTGTTCGGGAGGGCCGGAGAATCCCGACATCTCACCGGTTGGGCTGCAAGTTCTTAGTCTGGTCAAGACACGAGTGATGCTCACAAGTCGTTCCGGCCCTGTCAGCGATGGATCCCACTGTGGAACTGGTCCATGAAACAGGCTGTGGAGGAACGCCCGATAGTCCGGGCCTGCCAGTACCGCTTCGACCTCACGCGCATAGCCGACTGACTCGTCGACGGTCCACTGCGGGAGTAGTCCAGCATGGATCATCAGGAACGATCCCTCGCGATGATGGAGCGGTTGGCGGCGAAGCCAGGCCATCAGTTCACCGCGGTCTTTCGCTTCCAGGACGTCGTGAATCGTATCCTTGTGTCGTACCGTGGCGATGCCTTCTGCTGCCGCGAGCAAGAAGAGATCATGATTGCCCAGCACAATGCGAGCTGAGTCGCCGAGACTTCTCACGAATCGGAGGAGGGCGAGAGAGTCAGGGCCGCGATTGACGAGGTCGCCGACCAGCCACAACTGATCCGTCCGTGGATCGAATGAAATCTGATCGAGGAGTCGTCTGAATGGAGAGAGGCAGCCTTGGATGTCGCCGATTGCGTAGGTAGCCATCAGCGGGAGTCGATCAAATGCAGGGGCGTGAACGGCGGATGATGCTCACGGGTACCTCGCCTCGATGATGCTTCGGAGCCCGCCACGGGCGGCGAAGGTACCGGTCACTCTGGCCCACCCGGGTCGACAGGCCTTCACGACGTCGTGCAGGATGCGGTTGACAGCATTTTCATAAAAGATACCGAGATTTCTGTAGGCGTGGAGATACATTTTCAACGACTTCAGCTCCAGGCATTCTTTGCCCGGCATATAGTGCAGCGTAATAGTGCCGAAGTCCGGAAGGCCGGTCTTCGGGCAGATCGCGGTATATTCAGGAATCTCGATGGTGATTTCGTAGCCTTTGTATTGGTTCGGGAATGTTTCGATATCAGGCAGTGGAGTGGTAATACCGCTCTTTGCATGGTTTTCGTTGTAGCCGAGTTTTGTAGTCTTCGATTTTCTCCTTGCCGATCTACGCTTCACGTATCCCGCCTCACGTCTATTTAGACTTGTTTCATCCACTCCACTTGGCCGATTTTTTCCAATTGAATGTAGAGGGTCACCCAGGGGCAAGCCATCTCGGGGTACACCTCACACAACCCCCCTTTTCGAACCCCTCCGCAGGGGCCATGGCTCATGAACTTCGGGCACTCGGCCTTGAGCGAATTGTCGGGAATCGGGGGGCGCTTATGGACCCCGCCAGCGTGCTGAGCGCCTTCGTCTTCCCCAGGGATGATCACGCGTGTTGACATACATCTCTAGTCTAGACAGATTTTACGGAATCGGCAATCTCTCTCTCCTTTGACTTGAAGTCGGGCGCGCCTTCGGCATGTGAGAAAACCTCGCCAAAATACAGGTTGTTAGGGCGAATGGCCTACGGGCTGGGGGCATGCTAGGCCTTCTTTTTGGCATGGTGGGCCTTCTGGGAAGTTGTGTTGATTATCAGGAAGTTATAGTATTTTACGGTGAGCATGTGATTCGAGGATGTGTCGACGTTTCTCATTGACAGTCTTTTTTGGGCTTTGCTACCATGCGTACTCCTGTGAATGTCTATGAGCGGGTCGGCCTTGTTTTTCCAACCTCGATTTCCTGCGGGTTTGTCGCACATAACCGTGTCTTTTCGACAGGCAATGGATTTCCGTTGCAACGATAGAGGGAGGTGTTCCAATGAGCCTTGACTATGTAAAGTTTTCCGGTGGATTTGAGAAGTTCATGCCGAAAGAATATCGGGACATGGTCGAGCATGGCCCCTTTGGAAAGAAGATTTCGGTCTCCCAAATGGGGAGCTTCAAGGAGATTCTCGAAGAGCATCCCATGTGTGCCGGTTGCGCGATGACCCTGTTCATCCGACTGGCGATCATTGCTTTCCCCAACCCAGAAGATACGATCACTGTTGGAACGGCAGGCTGTGGACGGTTAGCGATTTCGCAGGCTGCGATCCCCTTTGTGTACGGCAATTACGGCGATCAGAACGGTGTCGCGAGCGGATTGTCCCGCGGGCTCCGGCTGCGGTTCGGTGACAAGCCGAAGGATGTGGTCGTCATTGCGGGAGACGGCGGAACGGCGGACATCGGCTTCCAGCAAGTCCTTCACTCCTGGTTCCGAAAGGAACGGTTCACCACGATCATGTTGGACAATGAAGTATACGGCAACACCGGTGGGCAGGAGAGCGGGATGACCAACCGTGGTGCAGTTCTCAAGATGGCCCCGTTGGGGAAGAAGTTCGAGAAGATGGACATGTTGCAAATGGCGAAGGTGGCTGGCTGTGCGTACGTGGCGACGGTGGTCCCGAACAATCCCCGCCGCGTCGAGAGCGTCATCAAGAAGGCCGTGCTGATTGCTCGTGAAGTGGGCTCGACCTACATTCAGGCATACACCTCCTGCAACATCGAGTACGCGATTCCGACCGACAAGGTGATGGAAGATGCAAAGACGGTTGAGAACGACAGGTATCAGTTCACGGAATACGTGAGTGACGAGGCCAAGCAGTATCTTACTGAGCGGTATGGCTACAAAGACTATCTTCCGAAGCCCGCTGCTGCTGCCGCAATTCCAAACAAGGCTTAAGCGACCCGGAGGAGGCTCGGACATGGCAAAACGCTTCAACATTCGGATGGCAGGGGTCGGTGGTCAAGGTGTCGTGACGGGGTCACACATTCTGAGCACTGCCGTGATCCATGCCGGCGGTGAAAGCACGATCGTCCCATTTTATGGATCGGAAAAGCGGATGGCACCGGTCGAGAGCTACGTCCGTGTGTCTGATGAACCGATCTATGAGATCGGGGAAATTACCTTCCCGCATATCATTATTATCTTCCATCCGCAGGTCATTACCCACGGCAAGTCATATACAATGCCGTTCTACTTCGGATTGAAGGAGGATGGGATTGCGCTGATCAACAACGATGGTCCCATGTCCCTTCACAGAGATCAGCAGCGTGAGTTGGAAGAGCGTCGTGCGAAGCTCTATTATTTCCCCGCCACCAAACTATCCCTCGAAGTTGCGGGAATGGATCTTTGCACGAATATGGCCTTGATGGGCTGCATCGGAGCCATCACGGGGCTGACCTCGGTTGAAGCGCTGGAGCAGTCGGTGAAGGATCGGTTCCTCGGCAAAGGATTCGTCGTATCCGGCGGAACCGCGGCCCTGGACAGCGTCGTCGAGCGGAAGTTCAAAAAGAAGCAGGAATTGATCGATAAAAATGTGGCGGTGATTCAGGCCGGCTGGAACTATGCAGTCGATCACGGATGGGCTGCATCGACGGTCAAACGGTCGGAAGCCCGTGCGACCGTAAGCGCCTAACCAGGACTTAGCACGAAGGAGTCACCATGTATCTGGTAGCCAATATCGATGTTGAGATCTGTGCGGCGAAGAGCTGCAAGCTCTGCACGCAATATTGTCCTGAAGCGAACACTATTCAGTACAGCGAAGAGATGGGGAAGGATAAGGGCTTCAAGTACGGCTCTGCATACGTCGCAGTCGACCGCTGTAAGGGCTGTGCCCAGTGCGTGTGGGTATGTGACAATATGGCGAAAAACAATGCCATCAAGATGATCATGATTGATCAATTGCCGCTGGCAGCCGTAACCGACAACATTCGGTATGAAGAGAAATCCACTGTCGCGGTCCTGTCTAATCCGATGATTGTCGTAGGTAATTAGGGAGGTACGGGAGTGGCAACGACGCCTGATACAAGAGAACGCATCATTGTTCCTGGTCCGGCCGGATTCCATCCGCCATCGGCGGCTCAGTTGGGAGTCGCTCTGCCTGACCCGGGGGAGGGCCTCTACTACGGATTGCTGGAGCCCAATGAAGACAAGGTCATCGAAGAGATGGCCCGTAAAATGCTCACCAGCCCCAATGCCACGATTTTTCCGGGACCGTTGGTCCTGTGGGCCTGGAACGAGCATGCCGTTGAAAAGGCCAAGGCTGTGCTGGAGATCGCCGCTCAGATTCCCGATGTCATGATTATCCCCATGCCGGACTATCGTCCGAAGTATCCGAAGATCGACCCGGAAGAGGTCATCAATCCGAACCATCCGAACCTTACGATTTGGGGCAACAAGATCGAAGCCTGCATCTTCATCGGCGTGCATTGCCATTACGCCAACTTGACCTTGAAAATGATTCGCGCAGGGACGAACTGTCTGACGATGGCGATCTGTGCGGAGCAGGGGCATGAAGATGCGATGCTGACGATTCGTGATTCGGACATCGTCAAGTTGAGAAAGACCGCGCAGGTCTTCAAGCGGGTGCGCGAAGAAATGGGCATTAAGTTGCCAGAAAACGGCGAGAACGTTCGATTTACCGGCACGCAATCGAGAGTTCACGGCGGGAAATCTCACACAAATCCCCTCACCTTTGCGCCTGTTACTGCGGGCCTTGCCGGCGCGGCTGCCTTCGGTCATTCGGCCGAACAGATGAAACGTGAAGGATAAGTAAGGTCGAAAAGCACGGGCGATATAGACAAGAGGTGTCATGATGAGCGAAGCACTCGAAGCAGAACAAAAAACAAACCCCCAGGGCGATCCCATCACCAGCGTTGCTCCTCCCCCCCCTCCATCGGCAGGGAGGAAAGACCCCCATGCCGAAGCGAAACGGCAGAAGGTGGTCACGCCGGAATATTTGTTCCTCGAGGCCCCGCGGACGAAAGAGTTCATTACAGGCAGCGAAGCGGCGAAAGAGGCCATTCGGCGGTCTAACGTGGATCTGGCCATCGCCTATCCCATCACCCCGCAGAGCGAAACGATGCAGCTCGTCGGGGTGCTCTATGGCGAAGGCTATGTAAAAGAGTACTACCGCGGTGAAGAAGAAGTCGGCGTCATGGCGGCGATTGCCGGCGGGTCCCGATCCGGCGTCCGTTGCTACACGGCGACCGCTGGTCCTGGAACGCTGAGGGGCTTGGAAGGCATCGCGTCCTGGCCCGGGCATCGGCTGCCTGTTGTCGCTATGTTTACCTGCCGCGTCGTCAACGCCCCGTTGGCCATTCAGCCGGACAATATCGAGGTTGCATATTTATTGAACTGCGGCATGATTGTCCTCCATGCTGAAAACCAGCAGGATATGTACGATTTCACCATGGCGGGATTTGTGATCAGTGAGAAAAATGATGTGACGCTTCCCGTCGGTGTCTGCTGTGACGGCTTCTTTGTGACCCACGCCCGAGGGTATGTCCGGATGCAGGACCGCAGCATGAAGCTTCCTCCCCGTGAAGCCTGGCGCGGTGCGGTGCCGGTGCTTGATGCGGAGAATCCTCCCGCCCGCTTGTCACGCGACGCCCCGGTTCAGAAGTCGAACTTCATGGCTTACAACATCCATGCAGTCTGGCAGCAGGAAGTGTGGGCTGCAGTCGAACGGTCCCGCAAGTACATCACTCAGTATATGGGTGGTTTGCTCACGGCTGAGAATGTAGAGGATGCCGAGGCGGTGATTATTGCTTCAGGCAGTGCTGCGGCTCAGTCGCGGGAAGCCGTTCGCATCTGCGCGGAAAAGGGCATCAAGATCGGCTTGATCAAGATCCGGTCGCTCCGTCCGTTTCCGACGAAGGAGTTACGGGAGCTCTGTGGCAAGGCCAAGCTCATCGTCGTTCCGGAGTTCAACTTTCCCGGATGGTTGGCGAAAGAAGTGGCCACCGCGATTTACGGATTTTCCAAGGCCAAGATAATCGGTGGGCCTCGGGTGTACGGTGGTCAGTCGATGCCGGTGGAATTGATCGTGGACGAAGTCGAGTCCGGTCTCACAGGGAAGAAGTCGAGCAATGTCGCCCAGTCTTCGATCATGGGTGGAGCTGTCAACCAGGAAGACGTGGCGCATTTCATGCGCAGCATCTAAAAGATCGCGAGATAAATAAAGAGCCCGTCAGGCGTTCAGGCCTGACGGGCTCTTTGCTTTTGCGGTTCGTCTTGTTTGCTAGTTTGTCGGGGAAACTCAATCAGCCAAATAACCAGGATAGCCCAAGGCTACCCTTGCAGTTCGTCCTGCACCATATCTTCACTCTCCGGCATGCCATAGGCCACGTATTTGGCGTAGGAGAGGTAGATCATCGCGCTGTCCCTCATCGCTTTGGAGCCTTGCGACAAGCGGAAGACTCTGTCCGGGTCGTGGGACGGGGCCGCGCCCATCGTTTCCACGTGGCTTTGGAGGAGTAGGGTGAATCGTTCCATTGAGTGTTCGACATCTTTGTAGGCCAATAGAATTGCGTCTGTCATGGTTGTCCTCCTAATCAGGATAAGTCTACACTATGCCTATGCAACCCTTCAACGAGAAGAAACCGTCCAGTCTGTCAGCTCAGGTTCTCTCGGTATTAGCAAGGGTGTCGTCCGAACGGGAACTTCATGGTGACGCCTTAGCACAGGCGGTCGTGAACCTTTCACGTCTTTTTACGACGGCCCGCGCAACATTGTCGCCTCGTTACCTGGATGATCCCGTTCACGCTTCTGCCTATCTGTCGTATTTCCTCCCCGTGAACCTCTCCAAAGTCCAAGTCTTGTTGGATGAGCTGCCGAATGAGAGCAGTCCGGAAACGCCAGATCATCCGTTGGCGGTGCTTGACCTTGGCTGTGGCCCAGGGACTGGGGCCTTAGCCCTGTTAGATTGGTTGTGGCATCACAGCCCGGAGCGGGCGAAATCTGTGTCGGTCCTGGCTGCCGATGCTTCCCACGCACCATTGCGGGACACGAAGAGGTTGTGGGAGGCCTATTGCCAGGAGGTTGGAATAGCCAGCGCAGGTCTCCGGTGTGTCGAGGGCAACCTGGAACATCCTCTCAAAGGCGATCTCGGCAAGCAGATTGTGCGGGGCGGGCCCTATGATCTGATTATCATGGCGAACTGCCTCAATGAATTGTTTCCTGCATCGGTCGATCCCCCCGCAGAGCGCGCTGCGGTTGTGGCGCAGCTTCTTCCGTTCCTCGCACCGCACGGTACCTTCCTGATCGTCGAGCCAGCACTGCGGCAGACGGCTCGAGCGCTGCATCATATGCGTAATCACCTGCTCAAACAGGGCGTTTGTACCGTCTATAGCCCTTGCCTGCATGAGGGTCGCTGTCCCGCCTTAGACCATCCAGACGATTGGTGTCATGAGGAGCGACCGTGGCAGACGCCCCCTGCGATTGCCGCGATCGATCGGGAGGTGGGGTTCATTAAGGACGCGTTGAAGTTTTCCTATCTGCTGTTGCGTACAGACGGTCGCACCATCGCGACGCGGACCTCGCAGACCTTTCGGGTTGTGAGCGAGTTACGGGAGCTGAAGGGCGATACGCGGGCATGGCTTTGCAACGAGTTGGGCCGGTCGGAAGTTGGGCGACTCGATCGGGCAGCGTCTGCGACCAATGCAGTATGGGAAACGTGTCAACGAGGGTCGATCATTCGCCTCGACGGCGTGAAGCGGAAGGAAGGGTCAACGTTGGGAAGGATACCGGCTGAGGGGACAGTCGAGATAATACGGCCGGCCTAAGTCTGGCTAATCCGCTTCGGGTTCAGAACTCCCGTGTTGATGCGAGACTCGGTCTTCATCGAACAGTTCGGCCATTTCCTCGGCGATCATGTCACGATCGTTCGGAACTGAAACGAGCGGGATTTCTTTTCTCACTTTGGCCACGCTCTCGGGAGCGGGAGATTCGGGACCCTTGGCTGGACTTTTTGGTGTGTCACTCATAATTTCAGTATACACTAGCATGAGGCTCAAAAGGGGAGTTATTCAAAGGCTTCCAGGGAGGAACGCTCCGGGAAGGTTTTCTGGCAAGCGGTGCAGGTCAGGAAATAGATGGATTCCCGGACGGACATGGTGGCACGAAAATTGAGGCTCACGCCTCGCTGATTGCAGGTCGGACAGGACATCTCTTTGAGCCGATAGGGGATATCCGGTTGTGTTCGCTGGTAGAATTCCATATCCGTATAGATGGGGAAACTGTAGTGACATTTCTTACAGACGCCGCGCCACTCTCCGTCCGATTGCATGAACCGTCGATCGACTCCAAAGCTTGATCCCTTGCAAATGGCGCACTGAATGGTTTCAAGTCTGGCTTCGACTTCCTCAACGGTCGGGCTGGGCATCGGGTAGGCTCCTTGTGCAGAGGCTCTGCGACTGTGCTCTGACAAGTATAGCGTTCACGTGTAAGCGACTGCAACGGGACAGGATCCCGATATCTCTTTGACCTGGCGAGCGCGCCACTTATACTAAGACCAATATGCACCTTATCACCGAGACTCTGTTGGTCGGGAATATCAACGACGCGAAGGAACCGCCAGCAAAGATCGGCGCGCTGCTTCTCGTTGCCGCTGAATATACGGTAGAGCCGCCTAGTTGGCTGCCGTATGGCAGGATTCCATTGGCGGAGTTTGCCGAGGCGGAACCGGTCTCGTTGGATCGTGCTGTGAGCTGGGTCGAGCAGCACCTTTCAGGCAATCGCGTCATGGTTTGTTGCCGCGCCGGCATGGGCCGGTCCGTGTCCGTTGTCATGGCCTATCTCTGTTGTGTTCAAGGGATGACGTACGCTGAGGTTCTGAAGTTGGTCATGAGGCGTCGACCTGGTGCCCTGCCCCTTCCCAATCTCGAAGACGCGATCAATCAGGTCCGCTTGCTCCGTGAAGCTCGCGAGACGAGCAAGAAGAGCCTCGCATCACGCTCCGCCGCCGTCTAACCACAGGCTCATAGGGGCACGTACTCCCGCTTATTCTCTGCACGTCTCCGCAGCATTGCCTTTCCTGTATCGCCCATGGCCTAATCCAGGATCTCATGGTACAGGTGCGACCCCTTCATGGAGGATCTCCCTCGATGCCTGAATTGCCAGAAGCAGAAGTCGTTGCTAGGCAGCTGGGGGTTCATCTTCTTGGCGCTCAGCTCAAGGAGTGCTGGGTTGGACGAGCGGATATTGTTCGGGAAGGGTTGTCCACACTCTCCTGGTATCACGGCGCGGTGCTGGAAGCTGTGGAGCGATACGGCAAGAGCGTCGCATTGGGGTTTAAAAAAGAGGACGATCTCAGATATGTCGTCGCGGAGCTAGGTATGACAGGCCTCCTCCTCTTTCGCGGGACGCAGACGAAACACCCGCAGCACGTGCATGTCCGCATGTCGTTCACGGGGGGGCGTGAATCAGAACTGCGCTATTGGAACCCTCGACGCTTTGGGCGGCTTTCCTTGCTCGATCGGGCAGGACTCGCCCGCTATCGTGCTCGTCGCTTTGGGGTTGATCCGCTCACGGTGCCGCGCGATGAGTTCGTCCGGCTCATGCAAGCCAGGCGTGGACGATTGAAGCCGCTGTTAATGCGTCAGCAAGTGATCGCGGGGATCGGGAATATCTACGCGAACGAAATTCTCTTTCGCTCCAGGCTCCATCCGAACCGCGACGTGAATCGTCTGCGCGAGGCGACGATTATTTCGCTCTATGACACCATGCTGGCGGTGCTGCGGGAGGCGATTTCCTGTGGCGGATCAAGCGTCAAGGATTTCTATGCACCCGATGGCACGGAAGGCCAATACAAGCTGCGCCATCTTGTCTATGGCAAAGAAGGTCAACCCTGTCCCAATCGCTGTGGACGGATGATTCGCCGTCTCCAAAGTGAACGAAGCTCGTTTTTTTGTCCAGCCTGCCAATCCAACCGCCTTCCAGGATAATTCTTGCCTCACGCTCGTGAGGTGCTCCTTGGTGCGAGCTGGTGATTGCTCCATAGTTTCAGATACTTAGATCGTAGTGCGCCTGCCGTCCTCGTCGCTAGGCCTTTTGAACCAATTGACTTAGTTCCTCTGGTGTATTGAGTCGTCCAACCGATTTCGTTAGAATCCTCCTCCTTTACAATTGTTTCTCACCATTCTGGAGGAGTGACGTCATGGCGAAGGTGCTCGAAGGTCCCGGGATGGGGCTGATGAAGAAATGGGGCATCACGGTTCCCAACTATGTCGTCGTCACCTCAGTTGACGAATTGACGAAGCTCGGACAAGCCAATGAATGGCTCAAGAAATCCAAGTTGGTGGTCAAGGCCCACGAAGCGCTCGGCTCTCGGTTCAAGCTCGGTTTGGTGAAGGTCGATCTGGATCTCAAAGGGGCAGAAGCGGCGGCTAAGGAGATGATTGGTCGCCAAGTGGGCAGCATCACTGTCTCGCAAGTGATCGTGTCTGAAATGATTCCGCACAAGGAAGAATATTATTGTGCGGTGAAATCCACCCGTGAAGGGACGGACATTCTGGTCGCCAACTGTGGCGGCATCGAAGTCGAATCGAATTGGGATCGCGTGAAGCGCCTGGCATTGGAAGTCGGGCAGCAGCCCTCGGAGAACGCGCTCGAGAAGCTGGCTAAGGACGCGGGCTTTACCGGTTCATTGGCCAAGAAGATGGCCGATTTTTCCGGCAAGATGTTTACCTGTTTTGATAGTGAAGATGCGCAGTATTTGGAAGTGAACCCCGTGGTTCTGCGCGAGCAAGAAAGTGAACTGATCGCGTTGGATGCGGTGACGCTGCTCGATGGCGATGCCAAGTTCCGGCACCCCGATTGGAACTTTGCCTTTGCCGCAGAATTTGGCCGTGCCTATTCCAAGAACGAAACGGAAGTCATGGCTGTCGATTCCAAGATCAAGGGCTCGGTCAAATTTATCGAGATTCCAGGCGGTGATACGGCCATGCTCCCAGCCGGCGGAGGGGCCAGCGTCTATTATTCCGATGCGGTCGTTGCACGCGGTGGCAAGTTGGCCAATTACGCCGAATACTCCGGCGATCCGCCCGACTGGGCGGTTGAAGTGCTGACGGAAAAGGTCTGTTCGTTGCCCGGGATCAAGAACATCATCGTCGGGGGCGCCATTGCCAATTTCACCGATGTGAAGAAGACGTTCGGCGGCATCATAAATGGATTCCGCAAAGCAAAGTCCGAGGGGAGGCTCAAGGGCGTCAAGATCTGGGTGCGTCGCGGTGGCCCGCGTGAGAAGGAAGGGCTCGATGCAATGCGTGCGCTCAAGGACGAAGGGTTCGACATCAACGTCTTCGACCGCAACACACCGCTCACCGACATCGTCGATAAGGCACTCCAGACGAAATAGCCTGCCGTTCATGGCCAACTGAATATAAGGGGAGATCCCGATGAGTATCCTGGCAAATAAAGATACCTATGTGGTCATTCAGGGCGGCGTCGCAGGCGTGAATGCCGCTCGCCGGATGGCAGAGTTTTGTTACCTGATCAAACGCTCGCTGAACGTCCTGGCCTTCGTCTATCCGCCCGACGCCGGCAAGACACACGAAATTCCCTATGGCAGCGGCTTGGTGGCCGTTCCCATCTATAAGACCGTTGCGGAAGCCACGAAGCACCATCCCCAGATCAACACCAGTCTCGTCTACATCGGCGCAGATCGGGCCATGAAGGGCGGGATGGAAGCCCTGGACGATCCGCACATCAAGGTGGTCTCCATGATCACCGAGGGTGTGCCGGAAAAGGATGCCAAGATCCTGGGCCGTCATGCGACCAAGCTCGGGAAGGTCTTCAATGGCCCTTCGTCGATCGGCATTGTCTCAGCCGGCTCCTGTCGGTTGGGTGTCATCGGCGGAGCCTTTGATAACCTTGTCCTTTCCAAGCTCTATCGCGAAGGCTCGTTCGGCGTCATCACCAAGTCCGGCGGCCTCTCCAACGAAATTATCTGGATCTGCTCCCAGTTTGCCGACGGTATCACGACGGCAATCGGGATCGGCGGCGATGCCTATCCGGGCACCGACTACGTAAGCTATCTCGAAATGTTCGAGAACGATCCCCAAACGAAGGCGGTCATTATCGTCGGCGAAATGGGCGGCGATCTTGAAGAGCGGGCAGCTGAGTGGTACGGGGCCAAGAAGCGGCGGGTGAAGTTGATGGCCGTCGTTTCCGGCTTCTGCCAGGAAAGTTTGCCGAAGGGGATGAAGTTCGGCCATGCAGGCGCGAAGGAAGGACTGAAGGGCGAAGGGTCGGCCCGTGCCAAGTCCGATGCCCTCAAGAAATCCGGCGCGATCGTGCCTGCTACGTTCGGCGCTTTGGGCCCCGCGATCAAGGAGGCCTATCAAGAACTGTTGAAGTCAGGCCAGGTCAAGGAGCCGGTTGAACCGTCCGTGCTGCCGAAGTTGCCGAAGACGGTTGAAGAGGCCATGAAGGCGGATGAAGTCATGGTCGCCCCGCTGATCCGCACCACGATCAGCGACGATCGCGGCGACGAACCCTGCTACGACGGGTACCCGGCTTCTGAGCTCATCAACAAGGGCTACGAGATTCCCCATGTCGTGGGCTTACTCTGGGACAAGCGACTAATCTCGAAACAGGAAGCCGAGATCGTCAAGCGCATCATGATGCTCTCCGCCGACCATGGTCCCTGCGTCAGCGGGGCGCTGGGGACGATCATTGCGGCCTGTGCTGGGATCGGCCTGTCCCAGTCGGTTGCGGCGGGATTGATCATGATCGGCCCTCGCTTCGGCGGTGCCGTGACCGATGCCGGCCGCTTCTTCAAACATGCGGTCGACAACAAGATGTCCGTCGACGAGTTCCTCACTTATATGAAGAAGAACCACGGTCCGGTGCCCGGCATCGGCCATCGCGTCAAGAGCCTGCGCAATCCGGACAAACGAGTGAAGGAATTGGTCGGGTACGTCAAGAGTCTGAACATCAAGACTCCCTGCCTGGACTTTGCGCTCGAAGTAGAAAAGATCACCTCGGTGAAGAAGGACAACCTGATTCTGAACGTGGACGGAACGATGGCGGCGGTGCTTGTCGATATCGGATTCCCGGTTGACAGTTTGAACGGCTTCTTCATCCTTTCGCGGACGATCGGATTGATAGGGCATTGGGTGGATCAGAAGCGTCAGGACAGCCGCCTGATCCGGCTGTTCGATTACCTCGTCAACTATGCGGCTCCCAAGCGGCGCGAAGTGCCACCGCTGAAATAGCCATTAGCGCTCAGCTAAGGCTGAAAGCTGACGGCTGTGAGCCTTCAAGGAGAATAATCATGTCGATGGATCTTGCCAAGAATCTCTATGCGAAGATGCCGGACGTGTTCGCCAAGGCCAGGAAGAAGTTCGGCCGTGGCCTGACCCTGGCGGAGAAGGTGCTGGTTGCACACGCAGACAATTTCGACACACAGACGTGGGAGCGCGGTAAGGCGATGTTGGCGCTGCGGCCCGATCGCGTGGCAATGCAGGATGCGACGGCCCAGATGGCCATGTTGCAGTTCATGCAGGCCAATAAGAAGCAAGCGGCCGTACCCAGCACGATTCACTGTGACCACTTGATCCGTGCCGAGATGGGTTCTGAGAAGGACCTGCTTCGTGCGGTGGACGAGAATAAGGAAGTCTATAATTTCCTCGCCTCGGCAGCGAAGAAGTACGGCATTGGCTTCTGGAAGCCGGGCGCCGGGATCATCCATCAAGTCGTGTTGGAAAATTACGCATTTCCAGGCGGCTTGATCATTGGAACCGACTCGCACACGCCCAATGGTGGCGGGCTTGGGATGTTAGCCATCGGTGTCGGTGGTGCCGATGCCGGCGAAGTGATGGCCGGTCTGCCCTGGGAGGTGCTCCATCCGAAACTGATCGGCATCCGCCTGACCGGCAAGTTGAGCGGTTGGACCTCGCCGAAGGACGTGATTCTGTACCTCTGCGGCTTGCTCACGGTGAAGGGCGGGACGAACAAGATCGTCGAATACTTTGGTCCCGGTGCCGAAACCATCAGCGCGACCGGTAAGGGGACGATCTGCAACATGGGCGCGGAGCTGGGCGCCACAACATCGGTATTTCCCTTCGACCAGAAGATGGTCGCCTATCTGAACATCACGGATCGGGCCGAACTGGCCAACCTTGCAATCGCCAACAAATCATTGCTTGTGGCGGACCCTGATGTCTATCAGTCGCCTGAGAAGTACTACGACCAGATCGTCGAAGTCGATTTGTCGAAGCTCGAGCCCCATGTCGTCGGGCCCCATACGCCGGATCTCGCCAGGCCGATTTCCAAGATGGCGGCGGAAGCCAAGGAGAAGGGTTATCCGGTCGAGCTCAAGGCGGCCCTCATCGGAAGCTGCACCAATTCATCCTATGAAGACATCAGCCGTTCGGCCCACATTGCCCAGCAAGGGTTGAAGGCCGGGCTCAAAGCGAAGGCTTCGTTCCTCGTGTCGCCTGGTTCCGAGCGCATTTATAATACGATGAAGCGCGACGGATTTTTGGATACATTTGAAAAGCTAGGCGGTACGGTCTTGTCCAACTCTTGTGGCCCCTGCATCGGACAGTGGAAACGGGCCGATGGCGTGAAGGGGAAAGCGGATTCGATCGTCAGCTCTTTCAACCGAAATTTCCCCGGCCGCAACGACGGCATCAATGAAACCCTGTCATTTCTCGCGAGCCCGGAAATTGTAACCGCCTATGCCATTTCTGGTGATTTGGCCTTTGATCCGGTCAATCAGAAGCTCAAGGGGGCGGATGGCAAGGAATTCAAGTTCGAGCCGCCGCAGGGTGAAGAGCTTCCGGCCAAGGGTTTCGCGAAGGGTGAGGAAGGTTTTGTTGCGCCGGCGGCCAGCGGCGAGGGCTTGACCGTCGAGGTTCCGCCAACCAGCGAGCGGTTGCAGCTGCTGCAGCCATTTCCGCGCTGGGACGGCAAGGATTTCGAGAAGCTCCCGCTGTTGATCAAGACCAAAGGCAAGACGACAACCGATCACATTTCTCCAGCCGGTCCCTGGCTCAAGTTCCGCGGTCATCTCGACAAGATCAGCGACAACATGTTCCTGGGTGCCAATAGTGCCTTCTCTTCAGAGCCAGGCAAGGGCACGGATGTCTTGACGGGCGAATCGGGCCTCACCATTGCGCAGATCGCCCGCCGGTATAAGGCGAAGGGGATCGGCTCGATCGTGGTCGGCGACGAGAATTACGGCGAGGGCAGCAGCCGCGAACATGCCGCGATGTCTCCGCGATTTCTCAATGTGAAAGTGGTGCTCAGCAAGAGCTTTGCCCGCATCCACGAGACCAATCTCAAGAAGCAGGGGATCTTGGCGTTGACCTTCGTTGACCCGAAGGATTACGAGAAGATTGAGCAACAGGACCGCATCAGCGTGACAGGGCTCGGCAGTCTGGCTCCTGGCAAACCGGTGCAGGTGACGATACACAAGACGGATGGCACATCGCTCACCATCCAGGCGAACCACAGCATCACCGAGCAGCAGATTGCGTGGTTCAAGGCTGGTTCGGCGTTGAATGCGCTGAACTAACAACGAGCTAAAAGAGGAATAACCATGACGACCAAAGCGGCAAAAATTATTTATACGAAAGTGGATGAGGCTCCGGCCCTGGCGACCTATTCGTTTCTTCCGATTGTCAAAGCCTTCACCAAAGCGGCTGGGGTTGCCGTCGAACTGCGGGACATCTCTCTGGCCGGGCGCATTATTGCCGCCTTTCCCGAACATCTGACGGCGCAGCAAAAACAATCGGACGACCTGGCCGAATTGGGGGCGCTCGCCAAAACCCCGGAAGCCAATATCATCAAGCTGCCCAACATCAGCGCCTCGATCCCCCAACTGCAAGCGGCCGTCAAGGAATTACAGAGTCAGGGCTACAAGATCCCTGATTATCAGGAAAACCCCAAGACCGACGCCGAGAAGGAGATCCGGGCACGCTATGACAAGATCAAAGGGAGCGCAGTCAACCCGGTGTTACGTGAAGGCAACTCGGATCGCCGGGCGCCGCTCTCGGTTAAACAACACACCAGAAAACATCCTCACAAGATGGGGGCATGGAGCCAGGATTCCAAGACGCACGTCGCCCATATGAATCGTGGAGATTTCTACTCCAACGAAAAATCGGTCACGCTCACCGAGGCGACCGATGCGCGCATTGAATTCGTCGGTCAGGATGGCAAGACCACTGTGCTCAAACCCAAACTCGCCCTTCAAGCCGGCGAAGTCATCGATGCGACCTTCATGAGCCGCCGCGCCTTGCGCGAATTCCTCGAGGCCCAGATGGAAGACGCCAAGAAGCAGGGAGTGTTGTTCTCGATCCATCTGAAAGCCACGATGATGAAGGTCTCGGATCCCAAGATCTTCGGTCATGCGGTGTCGGTGTTTTTCAAGGATGTATTCGACAAACATGCGGCCCTGTTTCAGAAGCTGGGCGTCGATCCCGACCACGGACTCGGTGACCTCTACGCCAAGATCAAGACCTTGCCGGAGGATCAGCGCAAGGCTATCGAATCCGACATTCAGGCCGTGTATCAGAAGCGGCCGGCGATGGCGATGGTGAACTCCGATAAAGGGATCACCAACTTGCATGTCCCCAGTGACATTATTATCGATGCCTCCATGCCCCCCGTCATTCGGGACTCGGGCAAAATGTGGAATCCGGAAGGCAAACTGCAGGACACCAAATGTGTGATCCCCGACGCCAGTTACGCCCCGGTCTATAATGAGATCGTCGAATTCTGCAAGAAACACGGGGCTCTTGATCCGAAAACCATGGGGAGCGTGCCCAACGTGGGGCTCATGGCGCAGGCGGCCGAGGAATACGGCTCGCACGACAAGACCTTTAAAGCGCCGGGCAACGGTACGATGCGCGTGGTCGCTGCGTCTGGAAAGGCGTTGCTGGAACATAAGGTAGAAGACGGGGATATCTGGCGGATGTGCCAGGTCAAGGATGCGCCGATCCAAGATTGGGTCAAGTTGGCCGTGAATCGGGCGCGAGCCACCGGATCTCCGGCATTCTTCTGGTTGGACAAGAACCGGGCGCATGATGCCGAGTTGATCAAGAAGGTCAATCGCTATTTGGCGGATCACGACACGAAGGGCCTCGACATCCGGATCATGACTCCGGCAGAGGCGACGCGGTTGTCGCTGGAACGGATCAAAGAGGGGAAAGATACCATTTCCGTCACGGGGAACGTGTTGCGTGACTATCTCACGGACCTGTTCCCGATTCTTGAGATCGGGACCAGTGCCAAAATGCTCTCGATCGTTCCCCTGCTGAACGGCGGCGGTCTCTTTGAAACCGGTGCCGGCGGATCGGCGCCCAAACACGTGCAGCAGTTTCAGGAGGAAGGGTATCTACGCTGGGATTCGCTGGGTGAATTCCTGGCGCTGGTGCCATCGTTAGAACATCTGAGCAACGCATCCAACAATCCCTCCGCCAAGATTCTGGCTGATACGCTCGATCAAGCCACCGCCAAGTTTCTGGAGGGCAACAAGTCGCCGGCCCGCAAGGTGGGTGAGATCGACAATCGCGGGAGCCATTTTTATCTTGCGCTGTACTGGGCGCAAGCCCTGGCCGAGCAGACGAAAGATAAAAACCTTCAAGCGCATTTTGCCAAAGTCGCCAAACAGCTTGCAGACAATGAGGCCAAGATTGTGGCCGAACTCCTCGGCGCCCAAGGAAAACCGGTCGATATGGGCGGGTATTATCATCCCAACGACGCGAAGACGACGAAAGCGATGCGCCCAAGCCCAACCTTTAATGCGATCGTCGACGCGATTGCATAAGAGATCGGCTCTTCTCCTTGGTGATGGGGACAGGTCCATTCACCTGTTCGACGCCGCAGTGCAAAAGGCGTATGGTGGCCAGCGGATGATCGGGACGGGATATAGAAGCGGGGAATGTCAAGAATATGTAAGGCCGTAAGGGGTTAGACGTCGGGCGTGAGGGGTTTCTTTAGCCCAAACGTTTCACGCCTCACGAAGGGGAAGATGGCACAAGAAGACAAAGAGAACGTCATCGATCAGCCGGAGGTCCTCCGGCACAAGATGGTCACCGTCGAGATTGCCGGCAAGAAGTACGAAGTGCCGGAGGGGATCACGATCATTAAGGCCCTGTGGTACTCGGGCCAGGAAGTCGTTCGCGGGGCCGGCTGTCTTGGCGGGTTCTGCGGTGCCTGCGCGGCCTACTATCGGACCAAGGACGACCCTAAAGTGAGGACCTGTCTGGCCTGCCAAATGGCGGTGCAGGACGGTATGTCGATCACGATGATGCCGCCGTTTCCGGCCCGGAAGGCTACCTACGACATTCAGACGCTCAAAGATCCGAAACAAGACCTCTTCAATCTCTATCCCGAAGCGCCGCTCTGCCGGAACTGCAACGCCTGCACTGAAGCCTGCCCACAGAAGATCGACGTGCGGGAGGGAGTCTGGAAAGCCGTATTCGGTGACTTCAAGAGCGTGTCCGAGATGTTTATGGATTGCGTGATGTGCGGGATGTGTACGCCGGTCTGCATCGCGGACATCGCCCCCAATCTCGTGGCTCTGTATGTGAGTCGCGCGCAGGGGGCTCATTTCACCGAGAAGCCTCTGGGCCTGGATACGCGCATTAAGGAAATTCAAGACGGCCGCTTCAACGACGAGTGGACCAAGATCCTCAAGATGACCGAGAAAGAACTGGCCGATCACTGCGCGACGGTCAAATAGCCGGCGCGCGACCGCTTTCCCTTTTACTCCGAGGTTTCAGACGTGGACATCCATGCGCTTCAAAAGATTGTGCACCGGACGCGGGATGCTCGACGCAAGCAGACCCTTCCTAAGTTCTCTCCCGCGGATCGCGACCAACTGATCCATAAGTATCATCCGGATTTTCGGGAGCGAGCCTATCGGCCGATCCGCTTTGGTCCCAATGTCGGGGATAAGACGGTCGTCGAGCTGGCGACATTGCTGGAGGGCGATAGCCCCATTGCCGACGGGTTTGATCTGACACCCGACTACACGACCGATGTCCTGGTGGTGGGCGGCGGCGGTGCCGGCTGTGCGGCGGCGCTCCATGCGCATACGGCTGGTGCCAAGGTCATCCTGGCTACGAAGCTCCGTCTCGGAGACTCCAACAGCGTGATGGCCCAAGGGGGCATGCAGATTTCGGTGGCGCCAGAGGACTCGCCCGTCACCCACTTTGTGGATACGCTGAAGGGCGGGCACATGCAGAACGACCATCAGCTGCTCAAGGTGATGGTCGAAGAAGGCCCCTCGATTGCGAAATGGTTATTGAGCCTGGGCGTGCTGTTCGATCGTGATGGGGACGGCAACCTCCATGTCAAAAAAGGCGGCGGGAGTTCGAAGCCTCGCCTCCTGACCTGTTCAGACTACACCGGCCTTGAAATCATGCGGGTGCTCAAGGACGAGGTGCTGAATCAGAACATCCAGTTACTCGAGTTCTGTGCCGCGGTAGAGCTGACGAGTGACGAGAAGGGGAACTGCACCGGCGCCATTTTCAAAGACCTCGATAACCATCGCCACGTCGTCGTGGCAGCCAAGTGCGTCATTCTGGCGACCGGCGGGATCGGCCGGCTCCACATTCAGGGATTCCCGACCAGCAATCACTACGGTGCAACCGGCGACGGGCTGTGCTTGGCCTATCGATTGGGTGCGAAACTCATGCACATCGATACGTTCCAGTATCACCCCTCCGGTGCGGTCTATCCCGAACAGCTCATCGGGGCGTTGGTGACAGAGGGCATTCGATCCGAAGGCGGACATTTGGTTAATGCGAAGGGGGAACGGTTCGTCAACGAACTGGATACCCGCGACGTCGTGTCCTCCTCGATTATTCGGGAGTGTGAAGAGGGCCGCGGCATCCGCACGATGTCCGGGCGCATCGGCGTCTGGCTGGATACCCCGTTGCTCGATGCCGAGCATGGTCCCGGCACCGTGGAGAAGCATTTCCCCGCGATGATGTTGCAGTTCGAACGATTCGGCATCGATATCAGCAAAGACCCCGTGTTGATCTATCCGACGCTGCACTATCAGAACGGTGGCGTGAAGATCGATACCAATTCAGAAACAAATGTGAAAAATCTCTACGTCGCAGGCGAGGCCTCCGGCGGATTGCACGGACGCAATCGATTGATGGGTAATTCCCTCCTCGACCTGATGGTCTTTGGAAAGCGGTCTGGGTTGACGGCCGCTGCTCGTGCCGCGGCCATGCCGCAAGGGAAGTTGACGGTCGGGCATCTGAAGGGGTTCCGAGCCGAAGCCAAGCAGCACGGCAGTGTGAGCGGAGTGGTGTCACCCATGATCCTGCCGCCGTACACACGCAAGGAATAACGAAGAAGCAAGTGCTGAGAAATGAGCAGAGCTTCTTCGTTCGCGGACTCAGCACTCACAGCTTAGGACTCAGCACCGGAGCGATAGAAGGAGCGATATGAACGTTCATGAGTTTCAGGCGAAGCAGTTGTTCGGGCAGTTCGGGATTCCGGTTCCGCGCGGGAGAGAGATCACCTCACCCGAGGCAGGAGCGGCATGGGCGGCAGAACTCAATACCCCGGTCTTTGTCGTCAAGGCGCAGATCCACGCAGGCGGTCGAGGCAAAGCCGGCGGTGTCAAGATTACGAAGGATAAGGCGACCGTTCCCGGCCTGGTCAAGGACCTGATCGGCAAGACGCTCATCACCCATCAAACCGGCCCAAAGGGGCGGGAAGTGCGGCGGTTGCTGATCGAAGAAGGCGCCGCGATTGCCAAGGAATTGTATGTGAGCATCGTGGTGGATCGGGATAGCGGGTGGCCCGTGTTTATCGCGAGCACGGAAGGCGGGATGGAGATCGAAGAAGTCGCTGCCCACACGCCGGAAAAGATCATCCGGGAAGCGATTGACCCGGCCGTGGGGTTTCAGGGGTACAACGGGCGAAACATTGCATTCGCCCTCGGGCTTCCTGCCATGGAAGCGGCCGTCGTGACCCCCTTCATCCAGATGCTGGGGAACCTCTATCGCCTGTTTATGGACAAGAATGCGGCAATGGTGGAGATCAACCCGTTGGTCATCACCAGTGACAAGAAACTCATCGCATTGGATGGCAAGGTCTCGTTCGACGATAGCGCGCTGTTCAGGCATGCCGATGTGCAGCAGATGCGTGACCTCCATGAAGAAGACCCGCTCGAAATCGAAGCGGGAGAAAATAATCTGAACTACGTGAAGCTGGATGGCAACATCGGTTGCATGGTCAACGGCGCGGGCCTGGCCATGGCGACGATGGACGTAATCAAGCTGGCGGGAAGCGAGCCGGCAAACTTCCTGGATGTCGGCGGCGGCGCCACCAAAGAGACCGTGGCTGCAGGATTTCGGATTCTTCTCAAGGACCCGAACGTCAAGGGCATCTTCATCAACATCTTCGGCGGGATTGTTCGTTGTGAGCGGATTGCCCATGGTGTCATCGAAGCGGCCAAAGAAGTGAAGATCAATGTCCCGTTGGTCGTCAGACTGCAGGGGACGAATGCAGAAGAAGGCCGCAAGTTGCTGGCCGAGTCCGGCCTCAAACTTGAGGTGGCGAACGATTTGTGGGAAGCGGCGCAAAAGATTGTGAAGTTGATGGGCAAGGCCGCGTAGCTTCTTATGCATGTGACCATTCTATTGCTCGTCTTGTTGCTGGCTCGGTTCTCCAGGATGCATGATGGTTCGGGATGGGAACGTAAAGCCGCCTGCCGAATGGCCGCCGCAGGCAAGCCAAAAAGAGAAGAAATCCATCGTGCTTCACGTGATTGAAGAGGGGCGTCAAGGGGGTTCCAGTCAGGGAACAATTCCTGATGCTGCCGAAGATTTTCGTGCGCAAGCCTTCAGAGCTTACTCTGAGTCGGGGCTCTTCTCCTCGGTTGTCACCACGGGTGAGCCGACGGATCTCCAGGCTGACATAACGGTCCTCCGGAAGGGGAGTGATCGGCTGTCTTGGTCTGGAGCCATATCCGCCCTCACCTTCACAATGATTCCCGGATATGTGGCGCAAGACTTGAGTACAAAGACGACCTACAAGGATCGTGAGCAGAAGGTGATGGGGGCCATTGAGAAAGAAGAGAAGCTTGGCTTCTGGATTCAGTTTTTCCTTCTCTTTGTCAATCCGTTTTTGGATGGTCCCGATACGATCATGAACGAAACGCAATACGACATGCATCGAGTGACCATTGAGGAAGCACACCGTAAGGGCTTCTTTTAAAACAGGAGCCGGTAAAGGGATTACGCTATGTCAATTCTGGTGAACAAGAACACGCGGGTGGTGGTGCAGGGGATCACGGGTAAAGAAGGCTCGTTCCATGCGACGCAGTGCAAGGCCTACGGGACGCAGGTCGTCGCAGGCGTGACGCCGGGCAAGGCAGGGCAAGAGGTCGAAGGCATTCCGGTTTTCAATACGGTGCGCGATGCCGTGAAGAAGGCCCAGTGCGACACCTCGCTGATCTTTGTGCCTCCGCCGTTCTGCGCCGATGCGATTTTGGAAGCCGCCGACGCCGGCGTGAAGCTGATCATCTGCATTACCGAGGGTATTCCGGTCAATGACATGGTCAAGGTCAAGCGCGCGCTCTATGGCCGCGACGTCCGCTTGATCGGACCCAACTGCCCCGGCGTTATCACGGTCGATGAAGCGAAGATCGGCATCATGCCTGGCTTCATTCATAAGAAGGGTGTTGTGGGAGTCGTGTCCCGCAGCGGGACCCTCACCTATGAAGCGGTGCATCAGCTCTCGACGCTTGGGCTAGGTGAAACGACTTGTGTCGGCATCGGCGGCGATCCGGTCAATGGAACAGGCTTCGTCGATGTACTGGCGTTGTTCGAGAAGGATCCTGAGACTCAGGCAGTCGTGATGATCGGCGAGATTGGTGGCGATGCGGAAGAGAAAGCCGCTGAGTTCATCAGGAAGCATGTGAAGAAACCGGTCGTCAGCTTCATCGCCGGAATCACGGCCCCTCCCGGTCGCCGGATGGGCCATGCCGGTGCCATCATTTCTGGTGGTAAGGGCACGGCAGCTGAGAAGATGAAGAGCTTGGAGGCAGCGGGAGTCCGGGTGGTGAAGAATCCGGCTGAGATCGGTAATGCGGTCAAGGTTGCGCTCGGGCGGTAAGTAAGACCTTTGCCTCGTCCTGTCAGATAATCAAGAAGTGGGGATGTGCTGGTCGATCACCCATCCCCACTTGTCGTTTCACTCTCCCTCAGCTTGACCTTGCTTCTCTGTAGCTAAGTTATTTTCCTTCACCCTGCCGGATTAATCATGTTAGGCTAAGCAAATGCGGATATTCCTCATCCACGTTCGTGACCCCCAGTTCTACGCCCTCCCAGCTAAAACACGCGCGAAAAACGGTCGTATCAGGGTAATGGGCTTCCCTCCCATCGGCATCATGTCCCTCTCGTCGGTGCTCAAACAGGCCGGCCACGAGTGTGTGATGTTCGATCAGGCGAACCCCGACACGCCGAACGAGGTGATCCTCGAGGAGATCAACCGGCAACAGCCGGCTCTGGTCGGCCTCAGTTTCCTCAGTACCACCAGTTATCCCTACGCGAAGATCTTGGCCCGTCAGATTCGCGCCGCCAACTCGAAGGTCAAACTGGCTTTCGGCGGCGTCTTTGCGAGTTTGAATGCCGCATTGGTCAAACTGCAGTGTCCTGAAGTGGATTTTGTCTGTCGCGGAGACGGCGAGCAGTTGCTCCTCGATCTACTCGAACGGTTCGAGGATCCCGCTGGCGTGGCCGGCTTGACCTGGGCCAAGGATGGTCAGGTCGTGCAGAACTCCGGCCGGCCGATGGAACGCCATCTCGATCAGTGGCCCTTCCCCGATCGCGAAGGCCTCCCGCTCGACTTTGTGGAATCGATGCCGCTCGACGTGCCCGCGGTGCTCTCGATGGAGCGGTTCACGACGATGCAAACCTCCCGAGGCTGCCCTTGGCCCTGCGTGTTCTGCGACATTCCGATCTTCAATGAAGGCAAGTGGCGCGCGCGGAGTGCCCAGCACGTGGTGAGCGAACTCAAGTATCTCGAAGAATGCGGCTACGGGTCCGTCTATTTTGTCGACGACCACTTTCTGCTGCAACCCAAGCGCATTGAGGCGATTTGCCAAGGCGTGATGGACGCGAAGCTCACGATCCAGTGGGGCATCGAAGGGCGCGTGGACTCGGTCGCGCAGCATTTGTTTCCCGCCATGGCCAAGGCCCATTGCCGGACGGTCATGTTCGGGATTGAAAGCGGCAGTCAAAAGATTCTCGATCGGCTCAAGAAAGAGCAGACGTTGGAGGAAGTGGCGACAGCAGTCAGGAACGCCAAGCAGGCCGGTATCGAGATCGTGCACGGCTTCTTCACCGTGGGCAACCCCGATGAAACGGTTGAAGATATGAACGCCACGTTCGACCTGGCCTCCAAGCTGCCGCTCGACACGTTCGGCTTCAATCGACTCTGCGTGTATCGAGGAACCCCGCTCTGGCAGGAATACGTGAAGCGCGGGTTGGTCAGCGAAACCACCGATTGGTACAAGTATTTCAAATGTTCAGAGATCGATCCGACCTGCTTGCCCGGCGAAGTGATCAATGAAGTCCGCCGTCAAGGGCTCAAGCGACTGTTCATCTATAAGCTCCTACACTATCCCCTCCAGACGTTCCGGTTGCTACGGCGATTCCTGCGCTTCATGCCGGCTCGGGATGTGGGCTATCTCATCATCAAACCGTTCCTGGGCCAGAAGAAAGGTGCAACGAAGGCAGAGGTGCTTTCGCGAGCGGTCGAACATGGCGAGATGAAAGATGCTGCAGCACAGATGACTCAGATGACGGATGAGATGCTTCACCACGTGATGGAAGAGTCGCGGCTGGAACGGTTACGCATTCAACAGGAAGCGGAAGGTTCGCGCGAACTGCCGATGGTCCACAGCCGCTAGCGCAGATTTTGGCAGGATGCTGAAAAATCCGCCAGCGGCGTTCTCAGCTCGCAAGAATCCTTAACGTGCCCCGAGGGTACGCCTCCGGTTCTTGCTCCGCCTGTGGCCTTGCTGGACGGCCTTCTTGAGCATCCTGCGAGGCGGTTCTCCTGTTAAACAGCAATCCCCCAGATTTGTTTCGCCGCCAGTCCAATCCCGTAGCTCACGCTGACCGCCACGGTGATGATCACGAGATTCAGCAGGATACGGCGTTTCATCTCCATTCCGGACAAAAACGCGAGAGTCGTGGACACGAGGATGACCATCGTGCCTGCTGTCAGGACGGAAACCAGCGCGTCCTTGGCGCCGAAGAGCACGGGTAGCACGGGCACCAGTGCTCCGATGACATAGGCCCCGCCCACAAATAACGCTGATTTCAACGGCTGCTCCTGCATCTCTGCCGAGCCGGTCTCCTCTCCTAGGAATCGCTTCTTTTCCGACTCCATTGCCCGCACCTCCTTTTCGGAGTTCAGGGCGAGAAACGCGCCGGCTCCCATCGACAGCGCGCCGGCCACCGCGGTGGTCGCGGCGGCGATCAAGACGGTCACCGCATCGCCAAAGGCACCGAAGAATCCGCTCACCGCGCCAAGAATCTCCACCAAGCCGTCATTCAGGCCAAGGAAGATATTCCTGATCTTTTCAGGATTGATCTTCCGCTCGGTCAGTTTCGTGACGAGCACATCCTCATGTTTGAACTCGTCTTGCAGAATACCCTTGAGTGCCTCGCCCAGGGGCTGATCTTTGTAGGCCTTCCATAGGGCGAGGTACTTTCTGACTCCATAGACCTCGATCGCTTCCAAGACGAGATGGACCGCCGTGGAACCAAACAGGCGACAGAGCCGCGTGAAGCACCACAGCTTCAGCTGTCGTCCCGGATTGAGGCGATCCAACTTCAGGTCGAAGAATTTCTGCCAGAAGGCCAAGTGCCTGGTTTCGATCAGCACCAACTCATCCAGCGTGCTCGCGGCATCAGCGTCCGTCGAAATCTCCCGCAGTGCCTTGTAGAGAGAAAGATCGAATAGCTCATCGAGTATGAGCAATCGCGCCAGCGTGAGGTCGTATCGGTGAGTGGTGGTCATGCGTGCCACTCCAAAGGCTGGAATGCATTGAAAGTTGTTCCTGAGGCAGGCGGGAATTATAACAGACACCATTCGCCTTCTCGCCGTCAAAATCCAGTCGCCAGGAGTCCCCTCAGGAGCTACTGGTAGGGACCCACTCGATGCCTGCTATACTTCAGAAAGACTCACTCTTCTCTACTATCCTCCACTCCAGCAAGGCAGGGATACGTTGTCTGCCGGAAGAACGAAAGGTCACTGACGACATGACCCAGAAACGGGAATTCTTCAGAGTCGCCATCGAACGGACCGGGCAGATCGCTCGAGGAGCCGAGATCGCTCCATGCGAGGTGCTCGACCTCACGGAAAAGGGGTTTCAGCTACGCACTGGCTTGTCTGTGGCAGTCGGAGAGAGGCTAGAGCTTGAATTTCATCTGACCAAGGCGGTCCCGATTCAATGCACCGTCGAAATCACCCACGCAGCTTCTCCCCAATTCGGCGCCCGCATCACGAGGATTTCTCCCGAGCACCAGGGCTGCCTTTCTCAGTTCATCGAACAACTGAACATGCTCAATCTCACCGGGTTTTGATTCATGGCCACGCTTCCCGAGGAGTCGAACGGTCCGTCAGGGGCGACGCCTCCCATCGAACCATTCTTCTATCTCCTCAGCGCAGTCCTGCTGCTCAGTACGGTGCCGACCGTGACGAAGTATGTCTTCCAGCACAGCACGGTGGACCCACTCGGGATGGCCCTCATCAGAGTGACGACCGGATTCTTCTTTCTGCTCGCGATTACCCTCGCGCAGGACCGCAGAGGATTGAGTGCGCTGACTGCTGAAGATGTGTTCAGGCTGACCCTGTTGGGAGGCCTCGGCGTGGGTTCGAATGTAATTGCGGCCTGGGGTCTTCGACTCACCAGCGTCACGCATTATATTTTGATCTACAGTCTGCTCTCACCGGTAACAGCGCTATTCAGTGTCCTGCTGAGAAAGAGCCCGAGCAGCCCCCTCAAGATGATTGGCATTGCGATCTCACTGGCCGGCGGTGGGATTGCCATTTCGGAGAAGCTGGCAAATTTTCAAACAGATTTTGGATTAGGCGATCTGCTGATCCTCTTGTTCACCTTCATGATGGCCGCGCACCTGGTATGGAGCGCCAACATCGTGAAGCGCTTCGGGGCCATGACCGCCAACACGGTCATGTTCGGCAGCAGCGCTTTCGTACTTTTTCTCGGTGCGCTCGTCTTGGGACTTCCACCTACCGATGATCTCTCGACGCCGATTGTATCCTCCGTGCTCTATATCGGAGTGGCCACGGCCTCCGTCTTCCTCCTGCGCTATCGCGCGCTCCAAACCATCCAGCCCGCCACCGTCGCCGTATATCAGAACCTGACCCCCGTGTGCGCGATTCTCTTTGCCCACTTCTACTTGGGCGAGCCGATCCAGTTCAGCACCATGGTGGGCGGAGCGATCATACTCCTCGGCGCCGAACTGGTTCGCAGAGCCAATCAACCTCAGTTGACGACCAGCTACCACTGGGCCAAGCGCTATCTCGGTACCCTAGCCGGCAACCGAACGTCCGACTAACCAGCTCCAACTGGCATTCTTCAGGGGCGGGAAGACCGGCACGACCCTCATGGGCTCGGCCAGGCGGAGCGCCTTCGGAAACTCCCTCTCAGACTCGGTCAGTTTCCGATTTCCTCTCTGGCCGACCGTCGGCGGGTCGCCGCGCCTCCGGTGACCTCCGCTCCCGCCTGCCCCCACCACCTGCGGCGACAGAAAGCTCAGAATGTCCCTATTCTTTTTAGGGATACACCAGAATGTTCTCACATCTTTCCCTGGCTACCATTGACCGCTGACTCTTAATCACCGGAATTTCTGCCTGCAATCGGCCCTGTATGCACCGTATGGCCCTAGTGTATATTGCCCATGCCAGGGTGAAGTTGCGCTAAATCGGTTTACCAGGCGACCAATGGACTGGATAAGAATCTTTCCCTTTATCCGCACAGTGTGGAACTGGTGGCGTTCCTTCAGTGGTCTCAATCGGGACCATGCTCTTGCAATTTTCAAGAAGCTCGACTCCATCGCGAACGAACCGAAAGTTGACGAATTCCTGAACGATCGCATTTTCACAAGTGACCTTCGGCTAAAAGATGACAATGTGATCGAAACCCTCATAACGGCGCTCCGTCGAGACGAGAACCGGTACCTCGACCCAGCAAATCGACTGAGAGCCGAAGAGCTTGGTTGGGAGATGAATAGATTGATGTCTCTCGTTGCCCGCACATTTTTCTCGGTGCCAGGACAACGGTTAAAGTTCCGTCCCGATCCAATAGACAAAGATGTCTATGACGCTGAGTGGGGAGAGCTGAATGAGAATCTTGAGAAGGCGTGGGAAGCCTATAGGACATATCGCATTGCTGTAAAAGATCGCCGGATGGTCTAATCGTCCTTGTTAGTGCCCCGCTGGTGCCAAAACACCATGACACAGGATGATTCACGATGACGTGTACCATCACGAATCTTCCCCTTTTGCCGCTGATTCGTTGTGCTGAGAGTTCTGAGGTAGGTCTTCGGTGGGAGTCTTAATCAGCAGGCTTTGCGTGAAAGGTCAGCCGAGAGGCATCAAGAAAACAGAAAGGCCGCCTACAAAGGCGGCCTTTCTTCTTCACTCCCCACGAGCAGACTAGGTAATGGGCTTTAAGCCCGGGTGGCACTGACGTGGGCGCCCGTCCGCCCGCAGCGGGGCCCCTACACCGGGCGGGGTGCGAGGACGCACGGGCTGGTCAGCGACAGGACCCGCGATTAGGTGCCCATTTCCCAGCTGGCCAGATACTTCACCTGCTCCTTCGTCAGCGTATCGATCTTCATCCCCATGCCGGCGAGTTTGAGTCGGGCGATTTCCTTGTCGATCACCGGCGGGACCGGATAGACCTTCTTCTCCAGCTTCTTGTAATTCTTCACCAGGTACTCAGCACCGAGCGCCTGGTTGGCGAAACTCATGTCCATGACGCTGGAGGGGTGACCCTCAGCCGTCGCCAGGTTCACGAGCCGTCCCTCGCCGAGCAGACTGACCCGATGGCCGGTCTTCAGCGTGAATTGCTCGACGCCCGGTCTAATGAGCCGCTTCCTCCGGCTCAATTTCTCCAAGGCGGGAATATCCAACTCGACGTTGAAGTGGCCTGAGTTGCAGACGATGGCCCCTTCCTTCATCTTGGCGAAGTGCTCACCGCGGATGACCTTGAGGTTGCCGGTGACCGTGACGAAGAAATCTCCCACCAGCGCGGCCTGTTCCATCGGCATGACGCGGAATCCATCCATCACCGCTTCAATCGCCTTGACCGGATCGATCTCGGTGATGACGACATCGGCGCCCATGCCCTTGGCGCGCATCGCGATGCCGCGCCCGCACCAGCCATAGCCGGCGACCACGAAGGTGGTGCCGCAGATCAGGCGGTTCGTCGCGCGGATGATGCCGTCGATCGTGCTCTGGCCGGTCCCGTAGCGATTGTCGAACAGGTGCTTGGTGTCGGCGTCGTTCACGGAAATCACCGGAAATTTCAGGACTTTCTTCTCGGCCATGCTGCGGAGTCGGATGACGCCGGTGGTGGTTTCTTCCGTGCCGCCGATCACGTGCTTGAGCAAATCCTTCCGTTTGGAATGGATCAGCGAGACGACATCGGCCCCGTCGTCCATCGTGATTTGCGGCTTGTGGGCGATCGCTGATTGGATGTGCTTGTAGTAGGTCTTGTTGTCTTCGCCCTTAATGGCGAAGGTCGGAATGCCGTCATGTTTGACGAGCGCCGCTGCGATCTCGTCCTGCGTGCTCAGCGGATTGGAGGCGCAGAGCCGGACATCGGCTCCGCCGGCCTGGAGTGTTTTCATGAGATTCGCGGTTTCAGTTGTCACGTGGAGGCAGGCGGTCATGCGCAGGCCCTTGAAGGGCTTTTCCCGCTGGAAGCGCTTCTTGATCAGCCGCAGCACCGGCATGGTGGCTTCGGCCCATTCGATCTTGAGTTTGCCCTGGTCTGCTAACTTCATATCCTTCACATCGTATTCCACAGATGCCTCCAGTAAAGTGATGAGTGATGCGTGATTGGTGATGAGTCGTCAGGAAAAAGGGGGGTGGGTTCTGCAACCCGCCCCCCTTTCACATATCGCTCGGCAACTATTCCAACTACAGTCCTGCGTCTCTGCGCAAAAGTTTAGCCTTGTCGGTTTTTTCCCAGGTGAACTCCGGCTCGTTCCGGCCGAAGTGTCCGTACGATGCGGTCTTTCTGAAGATCGGCCGGCGGAGCTTGAGATGGTCGATGATGCCGCGTGGGGTCAGGGGGAAGTGTTTCCGCACAAGCTTATCCAGATTGTCGACCGCCACCTTTTCCGTGTCCTTCGTGTCGACCAGCACCGAGACGGGATCTGCTACGCCGATCGCATAGGCGAGCTGCACTTCGCACTTCTGGGCTAACCCGGCGGCGACGATGTTCTTCGCGATGTAGCGGGCCATGTACGAGGCCGAGCGGTCCACTTTCGTGGGATCCTTGCCGGAGAAGGCGCCGCCTCCATGGCTGCCGTGACCGCCGTAGGTGTCGACGATGATCTTGCGGCCCGTCAGTCCGGTGTCGCCCATCGGACCGCCGACCACGAAGCGGCCGGTGGGATTGATGTGGTGTTTCACGCTGGCGGGGTCGTAGAGCCCCTTCGGCATCATCGGCCTGATGACTTTCTCCATAATGTCGCGCTCGATCTGCTTGTTCGTCACGTCGGGGCTGTGTTGAGTCGAGACGACGATGGTGTCGATCCGCACAGGCTTTCCGTTCCGGTATTCCACGGTCACTTGGGATTTTCCGTCCGGACGGACCCAGGGCAGGATGTTCTTTTTCCGGACTTCCGCCAGCCGCTTGGTGAGCCGATGTGCGAGGATGATCGGCATCGGCATGAGTTCAGTCGTCTCGTTGGTCGCGTAGCCGAACATCAGTCCCTGGTCGCCGGCGCCGCCGGAATCCACGCCCATGGAGATATCGCCCGATTGCTGGTGAATGGCGGTGAGGACGGAACAGGTGTGGTAGTCGAATCCCCAGGAGGCGTCGCAATAGCCGACATCCTTGATGACCTCGCGAATGATATCGGGAATCTCGACATAGGCCTTGGTGGAGATTTCGCCGGCCACGAAGGCAATTCCGGTGGTCAGAATCGTCTCGCAGGCCACCCGGGAATACTTGTCTTTGGCGATGAGCGCGTCGAGGATTCCGTCGGAGATCTGGTCGGCGATCTTGTCCGGATGTCCTTCCGTCACGGACTCTGATGTGAACAGGTAGTTATTTCTCATTGGCTCCTCAAGGTTCAGTGAACAGTACCTGCACGGCCTCTATTGAAGGCGGAGGCCCCCAACTGAGAATACAGTAGGTACATGCAGAATTGCTGCGATATTATCGGAAGATGACGTGGTTTGTCCATCACTCCAATAGTATGGCCAGTCAGTGCACAAGTAGGGGGTGGATACCCCTCGGTGCACGTCGGCTACCGCTTCCTTGACACCTCTTTTTGAGCACTTGTAAGATGCCTTCGTTTAGAGGGTCTGCCTTTCTTTCCTGCGGCGATGCCCAAGGGGCACAGTCCAGAGTAAGAGTATCGCCTCCCGGCTCACAATCGTCCCTCGTCCAATCCAGCAAGTCTTTCAGGCCGTAATGAATGATTGTGTGTTCGGGGAGAGCAAAGGATTTGTCGAACGATGAACGGTCAGCCTGACGCCCTTCCCCAGCAAGAGACTCCACGTACGCCGGCTCCAGGCGTGGGCTGGGAGGAGTTTTCGCGCGAACTGGTCGAGTTCTTCGCCTCAATCAAGCTGGCGATGTTCCTCTTTCTGTTCATTGCCATTACCGCCACGATCGGGACGGTGATCCAGCAAAACGAACGGCCGGAATCCTATATCCAAGAATACGGAGAGAATACCTATCGGTGGTTTCTTAGGCTGGGGTTCACCGACGTCTATCACACCTGGTGGTTCACCAGTCTACTCGGGCTCCTCTGCGTCAACTCCCTCACCTGTTTCCATAAGCGCTTTCCCGGTGTCTGGCGGTCGATGAAACAAGACCGGGTCGGCGTGTCGCTGGATTTCGTGAAGGGGATGAAGCAGCAGGCCGAGGTCTCGATTGCGAGCAGTAAGGAGATGGTGTCGCAGCAGTTGGCACAGTACTTTATCGAGAAGGGCTATAAAGTGTTGGCGAAGAGTGAGCCGGGCGAGGTGACGATCTATGCGACGAAGGGGGTATTGGGACGCGTCGGCGCGCACATGGCGCATTTGAGCGCGACTGTGATCATCGTCGGTGGCCTGATCGGCACCTATTATGGTTTCCAGGAGTTTGGGGTCTGTCTCGAGGGGCAGACCTATCACATCCCACGAGGCAACTTCGACTTAAAGATAGATAAATTCTGGATTGACTATCACGAGAATGGCTCAGTGAAGTCCTACAACAGTACCCTGACCGTCGTCGACGGGGGCAAGTCGGTCGTGACCAAGACGATTTCTGTGAACGACCCCCTCGTGTACAAGAACATTTGGTTCTATCAATCCAGCTATGGGGATTCCTGGGACCAGATCGAAGTGGCGCGGGTCAATATCAAGAATAAGGAAACGGACAAGGTCCTCAAGACCGTCGATCTGGAGTGGCAAAAGGAGCAGGCGGTTGCCGATCTCGATCTGAAACTTTCTGTCACAGACTTTGTGGCGGATTTTGCTTTCAACTCGACGGAGAAAAAAGTGTTCTCCAAGACGGTGGAACATGCGAATCCTGCGATCAGATTGGCCGTCAATGAGCGGAGCACGGTGCAGTCGACACCCTGGATTTTCTATCAGTTCCCGGACCTCTTCGATATAAAAGAGTCGAAATACCAGTTCGAGTTGGTGGGGTACAAGCCGAAGAAATTTACCGGTTTGCAGATTGCGAAAAATCCGGGGATCAATATTGTCTGGACTGGCTCGACCATGATCGTGGTGGGCATTACGCTCTCATCCTTTATCTTCCACCGTCGGATCTGGATGAAGATCCTTCCGGCCCCGGAGGGGGTGACGGTCTATGTCGGCGGCACGACGCACAAGAGTCAGATCGATTTTCAGAAGGAATTTCGAAAGCTGACGGAAAAACTCCGCACCTTCTCGGCCTCCCCTACATGAATCAGTGGGAACTGAGGTCGAGTAGTCAAACTACCGTTGTTTTAAGTATGATACCAACAAGCACATTGGCCTGAACTGAATCGACGGAGGACACGATGGTCCGATCCTTGTTTCTTTTCGACATGACGTTTTGGCTCTATCTCGCCGCACTGATCCTCTACATCGCCTACCTGTTCGCACGCCGCCCGGTTATGGCGTTGGTTCCCGCCGGTCATCCGGCGGACAGCTTTGATGAACGCGACGGAGCCTGGGCCACGCAGTTGGGCCAGATCGCCACCTTGATCACGGTGTTTGGATGGATCGTGAATACGGGCGCGTTGTTCACGCGAGCCTTCGAGAGGATGCAGACCTCGGGGACCTTTGCACCCTGGTCGAATCAGTTCGAGGCGATGGCCTATGTGTCCTGGGCGATCATCCTGGGCTATGTGCTGCTGGAACTGCGCTACAAGATTAAAGCCGTCGGCGCGTTCGTGGTCGGAATCGGGTTCATTGCCATGGGCGCGGCCTCGCTGCTGCCGTACCGGTATCAGACGGCGGAACCCCTCGTGCCGGCGCTCAACAGCTACTGGATCTATATTCATGTCTCGATCACGTTGACCAGCTATGCGGCATTTGCGATGGCCGGTGGGCTGGGTGTGATGTATCTCTTCAAGGAACGGGCGGAACGACGGGGCAGCACCTCCCGCTTCTATGCGGCCTTCCCGGATCTCGAGACCATTGACGAGTTAGGCTACAAAGCGATCACCGTCGGGTTTCCCTTGCTGGCCTTCGGCATTATCCTCGGGGCGATGTGGGCCAATTATGCCTGGGGCGGCTATTGGAGTTGGGACCCCAAAGAGACCTGGTCACTGATCGTGTGGTTGATTTACGGCGCCTACATCCATGCCCGGATGACGCGCGGGTGGGAAGGTCACCGTGCCGCCATCTACGCGATCTTCGGCTTCTTGATGGTCGTCTTCTGTTTCTGGGGCGTGAACTTCTTGCTCTCAGGCTTACACGCCTATGCATAGGCCCCTGTGACTGACTCAAATTCAGGTCACAATGATTGAGCCATCGATGTCCACATCCTCTGTCTCCCCACCCTCTTCAGGAGGCTCACGTCTCTTGATCGTTCTGGCCGGCGCAGCCATTCTTGCGGTGGTCTTCGGCATTGTGTGGATGCAGAGCTCCAAGTATGAGCTGTTGGCGGTGGGAAAGCCGGCGCCCGATTTTGCCCTCACCGATCTGAACGACAAACCCCAGCGGCTCTCGGACTTTCGAGGCAAGGTGGTGTTTCTGAATTTTTGGGCGACCTGGTGCAAGCCCTGCCGTGAAGAAATGCCGTCGATGGAAGTCCTCCATAAGAATTTCGAGAAGGACGGATTGGTGATTCTGGCGGTCAGCATCGATCGCGTGACGACGACCAAGGACATTCCTCCGTTCATCAAGGGCATGAACCTTACCTTCCCTGTACTGATCGATTCCTGGGGAAAGACCGACAAACCATACAAACGCATGGGCGTGCCAGAAACGTTTATCATCGATCAGGAGGGCATCATCCGCGAGATTGTCATCGGGCCGCGGGACTGGACAAGGCTCGATAGCCTGCAAGTCCTGACCAAGTTACTCAACGTGACGCCCAAGGCGGCGGAGGCTCAACCATTGGATCGTGGAGCGAGGAAGGGATAATGAGGCTGGCAATTGCTGGAACGACCGTATTTCTGATGGTCGCGGCTGCAGGCTTGGGCGGTGCGGCGGCGCCGGATATGCTGCCGGTTGCTGAGCGCAACGTCGTCAAACTGGGTGAGCCAGCGCCGAACTTCCAGCTTCGAGACTTGAACGGGCACCCGGTTGCGCTTTCGGATTTGCGTGGCAAAGTGGTGCTCTTGAATTTTTGGGCCACCTGGTGTGGCCCCTGCCGAGTAGAGATGCCTGCGATGGAAGAGCTCTACCGGACGTTTTCGCGGAAGGATTTTGAGATTCTCGCCGTGTCCACCGACGCGCAAGGTGTGGCAGTCACCAGGCCGTTTCAGCAAGAGAACCATCTGACGTTTCCTATCCTCCACGATGCCGACTATCGCGTAGGATTGACCTATGGCGCACGGAGCCTCCCGATGACCTTCATGGTTGATCGACAGGGGGTTGTCCGCCACCAGATCTTCGGCGCGCGTGACTGGGGAGCTCCTGAAGCGCATCAGCTCGTGCAGATGTTGATGAAGTCGTAAGCCTGTCCAGATGCTTGTGTCGGCTCTACTGGCGAGAAGACCAGGCGGGCGTCGGTTTTAGCCGTCTCGCAACGGCATTCATGAACAATCCCGGCTAGCCATGTCACAATCGATCTCTAATATCTCCCTCGTGGCGGCCTTTTCTGCCGGTTTGCTGTCGTTCGTCTCGCCCTGCGTGCTCCCGCTGGTTCCATCCTATATTTCGTACATCACCGGGCTGTCCATCGAACAACTCACCGACTCGACGGTGCGGTCGAAGTTCAAGAAATCCATTGTCGTTAATGCGCTGTTGTTTATTGCTGGATTTACAGCGGTATTTGTGTCCTTCGGTGCGTCGGCCAGCTTCATCGGACAGGCCTTGATTACCTATCAAGATCACATTCGACGGATCGGCGGGATCCTGATCATCATCTTCGGCCTCTACTTGTTGGGGATCTTGAATATCAATTTTCTGAAAATGGAGCATCGCTTCCAATTCAGAAATCGACCGGTCGGGTATGTGGGATCGTTCTTAATCGGCGTGGCGTTTGCCGCCGGGTGGACCCCCTGCGTCGGGCCGGTGCTCGGGACCATTTTATTGTATGCCAGCACCACCGACTCGTTGCTGAACGGGGTGCTATTGCTGACGAGCTATTCGTTGGGGCTGGGGCTGCCGTTGTTTCTGACGGCCTTGGGAGTGGATCGGTTCCTCGCCTACTTTAAGCAGGCGCGCATGTATTTGTGGGGCGTTTCCACCGTGAGCGGGGTATTGCTGGTCGTCGTGGGCGTCATGATCTACGCCAATACCCTCACGATGATTACCAGTTTTCTGGAGCGGTATGGGATTGGTTGGTACCTCGGCCAGTGATCTGGCCGGATGCTGAAAAAGTCCGCCAGCTTCGTTCTCGCCTCGAAAGCATCCTCATCTTAGACCACTCGGAGAATAAGCTGCCTTGGCAGCTTGGGGTGGGCGGGTGAGAAATGTTACGCCTCCGGTGCTTTCATCGGCTGCGGCCTTGATGGACGGCGTTTTGAGCATCCTGCTGGGGGATCTTCTTGCCGCAGCCTGCTAGCTATGAGCTAAAGAATCACAATTCAGGGGATCAGGAAGTCTGCTGACAGCTGAATGCTGATAGCTTGACTGCTGCTTGTGTCAGCACCAGGCGCCCAGGCGGCAGCTTACAAAAGACTGGCTCAATGCACTGGCGGTAGGAAGGTGGAACGATCCGGTCGGGACAGAAGGGGTCCCAGCGGCGAGACTTACCTGACTTTCCGATGGAGATGCGGTCGGTGAACTAGAGGAGGGCGCGGGCTCGGCCTTTTTGGCCAGCAACGCGGTGGGTTTTTCCCTTCCAATCTTCGCGAGCAGGCTTTTCCCCTCGCTGGAATGCGCAGTGCCCGGGTATTTTTCTGCCAGCAGCGTCAGCTGTTCGCTGGCCCAATCGTCCGCACCCAAGTCGTGGTAGGTTTGTGCCAGAAAGTACAGGGCATCGGGCGCGACAGACTTGTCGGGGTACAGTTTCATGATTTGTTCGAACCGGTGTGCGGCAGCCAGATATGAGCCCCGCCGATAATAGAATTGCCCCACGAAGAGATGCATCTGAGCCAGGAGGTCGTGGCATTCTTGAATCTTCTGGAGCGCTTGGCCGTCATAGCGGCTTCCCTGAAAATCTTTCCGCAGCCGTTCAAAGGCTTCGATGGCTTTCTGAATGGGGTCCGGATCACGATCGATTCCCTTGGCCCTTTTCATCTGGCTTTCGCCTATTCGGAACGCCGCATAGGAGGCGAGGGTGTGGGTGCGATGGAGATCGAGGAAATGGTTATACTCGACGATGGCCTCCGTATACTCCTCTTTCTCGAAAAACGCCTCTCCCCGCTTCATGATGACGTTGGGGTCGTAGTTCTTTTCGATCGTATCGCCCATAAAAATCTGCTCGTCAGTGCCGCTCAGGGCTTTCTTTCCATTGTCTTGGGCCTTGGGCGTGCTCGAACAGGCGGTGGCAACGCAGAATATGACGGCGCAGAGGCCGAGGGCCTTTGTAAGTCGTGACGCTGCCGTCAAGATGGGAATCGAGCGTGCCATATGCTCCTGAAATTTAGCAGGAGAGCAGGCCAAATGCAATGATTCGAGCATTCCGAGTTGACCCCTGTGGCACCGGGACCTATAATCCCGCCGGAATTGCGGTCGAATCACGGGCTCTTCAGACTATGACACGAACGAGGATTATCGGCACAGGATCGTATCTCCCTGAGCGGGTGGTGTCGAATTGCGAGGTGGGGGCCTCGTTGGGTATTGAGTCAGACGTGGTCTCTCGCCTGACAGGGATTCAGGAACGTCGCTGGGCCGCTCCGTGCCAGGCGTCTTCGGATCTTGCGGTGGAGGCAGCGAGGCAGGCGCTTGAGGCTGCTGGACTCCCGGTTTCTGAGGTGGGGGCGATCGTGCTCTCGACAACCTCTCCCGACTCGGTCTTTCCCTCCACCGCCTGTCATGTTCAGCGGATGCTTGGTTGTTCCACCATACCGGCATTCGACGTGGCGGCATCCTGTTCGGGCTTTCTCTATGGACTCTCTATGGCCGATGCGATGATTCGGAGCGGTCAGGTCAAGACTTGTTTGGTGGTGGCGGCGGAAGTGAAGTCTCGGTCCGTCGATCCTGCTGACGGCGATACGGTCATCTTATTCGGCGACGGGGCCGGTGCGGTGGTGCTTCGGGGCGAGCCGGAGACAGGCCAGCCGAGCCGAGGGCTCTTGGGGCTTCGCCTCCACGCGGACGGTTCCCAGCATGGCTTGATCAAAATTCCCGCCGGTGGATCGCGGTTGCCAACGACGTCGGAGACGGTCGAGGCGAAGAGCCATACATTACGGATGCAAGGAGCGCCGCTCTTTCGTCTGGCAGTCAAGCGACTGGAGCAGGCCATTCGCGAGATCGTGAAAGAGTTCGGTGTCGATGTACAAGATATCGCGCAGCTGGTCTTGCACCAAGCCAACGGGCGGATTCTCGACCAGCTCACGAAGCGGCTTGGGGTCTCTCCGGAACGGGTCTGTTCCGTGATCGGACGTTACGGAAATACGTCGTCGGCGTCATTGCCGATCGCGCTCGACTACGCAGTCCGTTCCGGGAAGATTCTGCCCCACGACCTTGTCTTGCTGGGCAGTTTTGGCGGTGGAGTGACGTGGGCGACGGGGCTGGTTCGCTGGTAAAGGCTGTCTAACAAGATGCTGAAAAAGTCCGCCAGCGATGTTCTCGCATCGCTCAGAGGCTCAACGTTGAGGAGGAATTCCTAGAAGGTCGGAAGCACTGTAGGGGTTTTTCCGTTCGCCAAGATCCATTCTTAGGGCGAACGGCTTACACGAAGTGCGGTCTGTGCCTCCTCGCCTCTTCGTTCGCTGCGGCCTTGCTGGACGACCTTTTTGAGCATCCTGCGAGAGGTGCTCCTGTTGTTCTACACGTGCGGACTAGTGAAGTTCTGGTGTGCCTATAGAGCATTTCTGCAGCCTGCCAGTCACCGGTGTGACGGCGCGATGATGGTGCGGTCAATCCGGCCGTGACACAAGCTGATTGTATCTGAACTGAGGAGCGTCGCGATGTTGTTTGGATTAATCCCTCGGGAAGAAGCCTTCTTTGAGCTGTTCAAGAAGGCCGCACACAATATGATTGAGGGGAGCCGTCTCCTGAAGGTGATGATGGAGGATTTCCGGTCTCCCGTCGAACAAGCCCGGGGGATCAAAGACGTTGAACATGTCGGAGATGGCATTACACACGACATTGCGCGTCGATTGAACAAGACCTTTATTACGCCGATCGACCGGGAAGACATCCATGACCTCGCCAGTGCCCTCGACGATATTCTGGATGTCACGGAGGCGATCGCCGACCGCTTCGTGTTATATAAGGTGACGAAGCCGACCGAGATGGCGATCAAGCTGGCCGACATTCTTCACCAGGCATCTGTGGCCGTGGGGCGCGGGGTGGACCTCCTGGGGCTCCCGCATCCGAAGCTGAAAGAATGCAGTGTGCAGGTGAACAGTTTGGAGAACGAGGCCGACCGAGTCTCCCGCGATGCGATTTCCGCCCTCTTCGAAAAGGAAACCGATCCGATCGCGGTGATCAAGTGGAAAGAAATTTACGAGAACTTCGAAGCGGGAACCGACCGGTGCGAAGACGTCGCGAACATTCTTGAGCGAATCGCGCTCAAACACCACTGACAACTCGTTAGACGTGAAACGTAAGGCGCAAGAGATCACACCTATGCGAAGAGGCCGAATCGTCATGTTCTCCTTTGCCAGTAGTTCCTCACCCCTCACGAGTCCGAGATGCCTGATCTGACTGGAATGCTGCTCGTTGTGGTTGTGTTGGCGCTCCTGTTCGACTTTTCGAACGGGTGGCATGACAGTGCCAACGCCATTGCGACCGTCGTCTCGACGAGAGTCGTGAGCCCGTTTGTGGCGGTCATGGCGGCCGGCGTCCTCAATGTGGCCGGGGCTTTCATGTCCACCGCCGTGGCTAAGATGGTGGGGTCGGGGATTGTCAATCCGGCTTTTGTCACCCAAGAAATGGTCGCGGCGGCGTTGGCCGGTGCGATCTTATGGAATCTCTTCACGCTGTTGTTGGGATTGCCGACCAGTTCGTCTCACGCCTTGATCGGTGGATTGGTGGGGGCTGCAGTGACCCATGGAGGGTGGGCCATGGTGAAGTGGTCCGGGCTTCGTCCGGTGATGGAAGCCATGGTGCTCGCGCCCTTCTTTGGTTTTGCCATCGGGTTTTCGTTGATGGTGCTGATCAGCTGGGTCTTTTTTCGTGTGACACGGAGCCTTGCCACTCGACTATTCAAACGGCTGCAGCTCGTGTCCGCTTGTTTCATGGCGTTCAGTCACGGCGCCAACGATGCGCAGAAGGCCATGGGGATCATTACGTTGGCTCTGCTCTCTGCCGGGCAGATTCCATCGGGCGAGGTGCCGGGGTGGGTGATCGGGGCCTGCGCGGTGGCGATGGGATTGGGAACGGCCGTGGGCGGCTGGCAGATCGTTCGTACGCTGGGGATGGGCATCGTCAAGCTGGAACCGGTGCATGGGTTTGCCGCGGAGACCGGTGCAGCGGCGGTGCTGCTCGTGACGGCGCACATTGGCCTGCCGGTGAGCACCACTCACACCATCACGACGTCGGTCATGGGGGTGGGCGCGATCAAGCGACTCTCGGCGGTGCGCTGGGGCGTCACCACGAGAATTCTGTACGCCTGGATTTTCACACTTCCTGGCGCAGCGCTTCTCGCGTCGCTCATCTATCTGCTCGGGACGAAAGTGGTTTAGCAGGCTGCGGGAAAACCATTTCACCACAGCAGGATTTCAAATAGCCTGCATGTCTGGGGCAAGAGGAGAATACCCCCACAGGATGCTCAAAAAGGCCGTTCAGCAAGGCCGGAGAGAGTAAAGGTCCGAAGGCGTACCCTCTGGGGTACTTTGAGGGCCTGAGCGATGGGAGAACGATGCTGGCGGACTTTTTCAGCATCCTGTCAGGCAGCCGGCTGACTGATCTGTTGGATGGGTAGCCGGACGACAAAACGGCTGCCGGTCGGGGTGTTTGCTTCGACCCACACCCGTCCACCTAAACCCTCGACGATATGCCTGACGATCGCCAGCCCGAGCCCTGTTCCGCCTAACTCACGCGAGCGGGCCTTATCAACTCGATAGAATCGTTCGAATACGCGCGGGCGATCCCGTTCAGGAATTCCGAGGCCGGTATCGGTCACGCTCAGCTCCACAGCCGTGGCAATCGCGGGCCGTTCGGCATCGTCCGAAACCGGGTGGGCCGCAACGGTGATGGTTCCTTTCCCGGGGGTGTACTTGACGGCGTTATCGAGCAAGTTGGACAGTACCTGCATCAGCCGGTCTTCATCGCCGAGCACAGCAGGCAGATCGTCCTCCACGAAGGAGACGAGCCGGTGCCCCTTCTTGTCCGCCAAGGGCTTGATCATGGCCAGCGTCCGTTCGATGACCCTCTGGATATGAAGCGGTTCTTGCTTGAACAGGACCTGCCCGGATTCGATCTTTGACAGCTGGAGGAGGTCTTCCAGAATCAGGTTCAGCCGGTCGCTTTGCTTGAGTATGATGTCGAGGAATTTCGTGCTGGTCTCAGGATCGTCTTTGGCGCCATCGAGCAATGCTTCGATATACCCCTTGATCGACGTAAGCGGGGTCCTCAGCTCGTGGGATACGTTTGCCACGAAATCTTTCCGGATGTTTTCCAGGCGGCGTAATTCTGTAATGTCGTGAAAGACAAGAACCGCACACGCTTCGTTCTCTCGATCGCATGCAGTGACCGAGGCTTCGATATGGAGACAGCGACCACTCGGGTGCAGGAGAATTTCATCTTCTTCATTAACTCGTTTCGTAAGGACCGTTGAGACTAACCTATCCAACTGCGGATGCCGGAAGACATCGGAACAGTGGCGCCCCCGTGTTTCCATCCTGGTGACGTCGAACATCCGTTCCAGTGCTGGATTGACTTGCAGCACGCGACCTCGACAGTCCAGGACCATCACGCCTTCGACCATCGAGGTCAGCATGGCCAAAAGCTGGGCGCGATCTTCGGAGAGCTCGTCGATCTTGGCTCTCAGTTGATCCGTCATGTGGTTGAGCGTGTCGGCTAAGAGGCCGACTTCATCCCGTGATCCGGTCCTGATGCGGACCGCGTGGTCACCATTCGCAAGCTGTCGGGCGGCGATCGCAATATCCGACAGGGGTTTCGTGATGCTGTGAGCGAGCCATACACTCAGCGCGACGGCAATCAAGAATGCAATTCCGAAGGCGAGGGCCAGGTTCCGGTGCAACTTGGCCACTTCACGATCAAACGTGGTCATTGGCAACCCTAGCCTCAAGAAGAGGGATGGCGTCGCCTGGTGCGCACCGCTCATACTTACAGCCAGATACAACGTGCGCTCACCGGTGGTTTGGCTCGTGCGCAGATCTGTTCCCCGCCCGGTGGCAACGGCTTGCAGAATTTCCGGTCGCGCCAGGTGGTTCTCAACCGCAGCGAGGTTGCTATCCGAAACGGCGCTGTCGGCCAACACCCTTCCATCCGGAGCGACGACGGTCACGCGTGCGAGGGCCCGCGAGCTGAGATCCCGTACAGCTGCCTGTAATTGGGGCGTCGAAGACAGTGCGCCTGAGCGCGTGAGAAACGGCTGCAACCCGTACGCGACGAGACTGGTTCGAGTCTCCAGTATCTGGCCCGATTGGACGATTTCCTGTTGTTCAAGGGATCGAATCGCCAAGGTCCTGGCGATGAGAAGCCCACAGGCGAGGACCAGCAGGGTCCCGATAGTGACCTTCCATCGGATGGAGAGGGTCATGCCGAATTATCCAACTCTTTGAGCTTATAACCCAGGGATTTGACCGAAATAATCGCCTCGTTGAGCGAGGGGAGTTTCTGCTTGAGTCTTCGGATGTGGACATCGACGGTCCGCGTCGTTCCGTAGTAATCGTATCCCCATATGGTATTGAGGAGGATGTCTCTCGTCAGGACTCTGCCGGGGTTGCGCAGGAGATGTTCGAGCAGGCCGAATTCTTTCGCCGTGAGTGGGACTTCTATTTTCTTGACGGTGACTTCGTGTCGCGCGAGATCCATGACGAGATCGCCATAGTGATATTGGGCCGGGCTGTCGTCCGGTTTCCGCTCAAGCCGTCGAAAGAGGGCCTTGATGCGGGCGACCAGGGTCTTGGGGCTGAATGGTTTGGTGACGTAGTCGTCGGCGCCCAGTTCCAGACCAACGACGGTGTCCGACTCCTCGGCTTTGGCGGTCAACATGATGATGGGGAGCATCGAGGTCTCCGGGGCCGATCGAAGGCGCTTACAGACTTCGAGGCCGTCGATCTCTGGTAGCATCAAGTCGAGGACGACCAAATCGGGCTTTTCCTCTTTCACCTGCTGGAGGCCTTCCGTGCCGGTCTTGGCCGATACGGTTCGAAAGCCTTCTTTCTCCAAGTACAGTTTGATCAGTTGGAGAATGTCGTGCTCATCTTCAACGATGAGGATTTTCTTGCTTGCAGGGCTTGGCATAGCTGGTGGCGTGAGCCTACGAGGGAGAGGGCATCGTGTCAAGACGCGCGGGCCAATTGTGTTGACGGGGCCGGCAGCGCTGACGTAAGGTGGACGACAGTGATTTGTGAGTATGTGTGCACGAATGTGGCCATGTACGGTGTGAAGGAGAGGTAGCGGTCATGAAGATTTATCTCGCTAATCCACGAGGGTTTTGTGCCGGTGTCGACCGGGCGATCGACATCGTCGATCTCTCGCTGAAGAAGTATGGGGCGCCGATCTACGTCCGACACGAAATCGTCCACAGCCGGCATGTCGTGAATTCGCTCCGCACCAAGGGCGCCGTGTTCGTGGAGGAATTGGGAGAAGTGCCGGAAGGCTCGGTTGTGATCTTCAGTGCTCATGGGGTCGCCAAGTCGGTCTGGGACGAAGCAAATCGGCGGCGGTTGCATGTAATCGATGCCACCTGTCCGTTGGTCATCAAAGTGCATAACGAGGTCAATCGCGACTATACGCAGGGGTATGATCTCATTCTCATCGGCCATGCCGGCCATCCCGAAGTGATCGGGACGCTCGGACAGATTCCGGACAAGTTCCATCTGGTCTCCTCGGTGGAAGATGTCGAGAAACTGCAGGTGGACAATGCACACGAGCTCTCGTACGTTACGCAAACCACGCTGAGCGTCGATGAGTGCCGGGATATCGTCGGCGCGCTCCATCAACGGTTCCCGCACATCAAGGGGCCGCATCAGGAAGATATTTGTTACGCGACACAGAACCGCCAGAATGCGGTGAAGGAGCTCTCCAAGCTGGTGGACGTCATTCTCGTGATCGGCTCCCCGAATAGCTCAAACTCCAACCGCCTACGCGAGTTGGGGGAGCGGTGCGGGATTGCGTCCTACTTGATTGATGCCGCATCTGACATCAATCCAACCTGGCTCACGAACGTGAAAGCGGTCGGGATTACAGCTGGCGCCTCGGCGCCGGAAGTCCTGGTTGAAGAGGTGGTGACCTACCTCAAGGCGTTTGGGCCCGCAGAGGTGCAAGAGCTGACTGTGGTCGAAGAAGATGTTGAGTTTCTTCTTCCCAAGGAACTCATCACCATTGAGTCCTCCAATAAATCTGTTGGGGCTCAGGCGGGATAACAGCAACCCCTCGCCATCGTTCTACTCCCCAAATGTTGTAGGTCTCTCTCCTCGTGCCTACCACCGGCAGTATTTTCCTTTGATTTTTTCCGTAGGCCTGTGCTACAAAACCAGGCGTTCTTTCAGCTTGAGTTCACTCCAGACACGCTACCGAAGGAGTCGCCGATGTATTTGAAATCCCTTGAGATGGCGGGGTTTAAGTCGTTCGCGGAAGCCCGGCTCGAATTCCCGGATGGCGTCACCGCCATCGTGGGGCCAAACGGGAGTGGAAAGAGCAATGTTGTCGACGCGATTCTCTGGGTACTCGGAGAGCAGAGCACGAAGGCCCTGCGTAGCGACAAGATGGAAGATGTGATCTTTAACGGGACCGAAATGCGGAAGCCTCTCGGCCTGGCCGAAGTTTCGCTCGTGATCAGCGGGCTGGATCGGATCAATGTGGATCCCTCGTCCGGTCTTTCGAGCCAGCTGTCGGAATTTCAAGAGCTCATGATCACGCGTCGCCTGTACCGTAATGGTGACAGCGAATACCTCATCAATAAGACCGCCTGCCGGTTGAAGGATGTCCGGAGCATCCTGCTGGATACCAGGGCCGGGACAAAAGGACACACCGTCATCGCGCAGGGGCAAATCGATCAGATCCTCAACGCGTCACCACAAGATAGGCGCGAGTTGATCGAAGAAACCGCCGGCATCATTCGTTACAAGAAGCAGAAGGCCGAAGCATTGCGCAAGCTGGATTCGACGCAGCAAAACCTCTTGCGGGTGCGGGACATCATCGCTGAGGTGAAAAAGCAGCTGAATTCTCTTGAGCGTCAGGCGCGGCAGGCGCGCTCCTATCAGACGTTGCACCAAGAGGCCAAGTCGCTGGAGATTCAGTTGCTGACCAGCGAATACCGTGTCCTCCGAACCACGATCAAGGAGGTGGAGTCGGAGCTGCAGACGTTGGGGGACCAGGAGTCCGAACAGTCCGCCGAGCTGGCGCGTTTGAATGCAGACCTTGAGCGGATCAAGCTCGCGATTGCCACAGCGAACGAGGTGATCGGGCAGCGGCGCGAGGAACTTTCGAAGGTTGAACAGCAACAGGCGCAGGCGCTGACGGCCGCAGAAGTCGAGCGTAATCGCGGTGAGCTCTATGCGCAGCAGCAGAGTCAGGGAGGGGAGGAACTCGAGCGCCTCACCCAGGAGCAGAAGCAGGGCGCGGCGGAAGCTGCGGCCCTCGAGGACACGCTGGCCGCGCTCGAGCGTGAATGTGCGGAGCGGGAGCAGGTGTTCGCGACGCTCGACCGGGAGATGAAAGAGCTGGTCCATCAACGAGCCGCGGCCTTGGCTGAAGAGGAACGAGGGCGTCTGGACGTACTCAATCTAGCGGTGTTGGTCGCGAATACCGAGCAGACCTTGGTCCAATTGGCCGCTCGCATTCAAGAAGCGGTGGACCGTGAAGGCCGGCTGGCTCGTGAGCGGGAAGACTTTCGCCTGCAGCATGTCACGGCAACGGACAAGCGCCAGGCCCTCCAACAGGCCTGCTATGACGCGGAGCAATTGGTTGCTGACCTGCGTCGGCAGCGGCAAGGTGTTGAGGAGGAGAGCGAGCGCGTGTCGGCTGAGATGGTCGAAGTCGACCAGTTGGTATTTCGTCAGTCGGAAGAGTTGGCCGCAGTGGACTCTCACCTAAGAGCGCTGCAAGGCGTGCTGCAAGAAGATATGGGTTATGGGCGGCGCGGCGACGAAGAGTCGACTGCGCTCAAAACCTGTACCGGGGTTCGCGATGCGATTGCAGAGTGGTTGGTCGTGCCTCCTGGATGGGACCGGGCGGTGGAAGCGATTTTGGGCGAGCGGGTCAGAGGCTGGTTCGTCGACAGTCCTGCCGCGGCTTGTGAGGCGATTGAGTTTCTGAAAGGGAAAGATCTCGGGCGGGGCACGTTCATCCCGCAGCAACCTCGATGGACAACCCGGGATACGGTATCCCGACAATGGTGGCCCGCGATGGAGGGCCAGCCTGGTGTGGTCGGACGTGCGGTCGATCTGATCCCTGTACAGGGTGAGCGCGAAGCGGCCCGTGACTATCTCTTCGATCGGATCGTGTTCGTCGACACCCTGAAGGACGCGACGGCATTGTGGGAACAACAGCCCTGCTCTGCTCCCGATGGACCCGTCCTCGTGACGCGCGCAGGAGAAGTCTTGGATGCGGCCGGGGTGATCACCGGCGGACAGGCGAGCGCGACGGGAGGCCTGCTGCAACGGCGTCGAGAGGTGCTTCACCTGGACGCCCAGCGCGTCTCGCTGACGGGATCTGTTGAAGAAGGCAAGCAGCGGCGGGAACGATTGCTGGTGCAGGGACAGGAGTTGCGCGAGCAGAGCCGGCAACTTGTGGAGTCGCTGCGGGACGCAGAAATGCGCGGGCTCTCACTACAGAAAGACGAAGCCGGTCTCCAGCATGTCCTGGGAGATCTCACTCAGCGGATTGACACATTGATGAGTGATGCGCAACGAGGCTCGGCGGAGGTGCAGCGGCTCAATCAAGAAATGCGCTCCACCGAAGCACAGCTCGTACAGTGGATGGCGGAGAAGGCCGGCCAGGAAGCCGGGCTTAGTCGTGTGCGCGAACAGGTGGGGCAGATTGATCACGACATGCAGGGGCTCCAGCAGCGATTCACAGAGGCGCAATTGGTTGCGCAGGGAATCAGGACGACCCGCGAGCATCACCGGCGTGACCTCATGCGGATTGAGCAGCAGCAACAAGACGCGATCGCGCGTATTGAGACCTTGACGCGCCAGGTCGAGGGACTCACGGTTTCGATCGAACAGAGTCGGGTTGAACGTGAGCAGCAGGAAGCGCGTTGTCGTGAGTTTGGTGAGTCGGCAGCCCAGGTGAAGGCCCAGTTGGTCGAACTACAAGAATCGCAGGCGCAGGACATGGCGGCGGCGCACCAGCTCGATGCCGGGTTGGAGGATGTTCGTCGCGCGGTGTCGTCTCTTCGCGAATCCCGCATGGCGCTGGAGGTCAAGAAGGCGGAAATTCGGATGCAATTGGGGACTGTCGAATCCACACTCTTGGGAACGTACCAGGTCGATCTCACGACGCTGATTGACGCACCGGTTGTGGAGATGACTCCCGAACAGCTGTCGCTCGGGGAGGAGCCGGTCACGGCAGGTCAACCGGCAGTCGATGAGGTCGCGCTACGGGAGCAACTGCAGAAAATTCGTGAGAAGCTCGATCGTCTGGGTCCGATCAATTTAGCGGCCATTAACGAACATCACGAGCTGGAAGAGCGGTATCGATTCCTGACGACGCAGGAACAGGATCTCTCCACGTCTATCGGCTCGCTCAAAGAAATCATTCAACGCATTAACCGCACCACGAAAGATATGTTTGCCACTACGTTCGCCGAACTCCAACAGAAGTTCAGTGAGGTGTTCGTGAAGTTTTTCCCCGGTGGCCGGGCCGAACTCCAGCTGGTCGAGGTGCTAGCGGATGAGACGGCAGAAGGGCGCGGACCGCAGGAACCGGGAGTCGACATCGTGGTGCAGCCACCGGGGAAACGCTTGAAGAGTATTACCATGCTCTCGGGTGGTGAGAAGACCTTGACGGCGATGGCCCTGCTCTTCGCGAGTTTCCTGATCAGGCCGACGCCGTTCTGTATTCTTGACGAAATCGACGCGCCGCTGGACGAAGAGAACATCGGGCGCTTTACCGGCGTATTGCGTGAACTCTCCGAAGGTGCGCAGTTCATGGTCATCACCCACAACAAGCGGACGATGGCCATTGCAGACTCGTTGTTCGGGGTCACCATGGAAGAGCCGGGCATCTCAAAAATCGTCTCGGTGAGACTGGGCAACTTGCAGCCGGCCTAAGCGGACCAGATTGCCTAAAACATTCGTACTTTAGAGGACTTCCGCCTCTCTGTTTCTTGACTCAGAGTAGGGTGTCTGTTATATACCCTCCGTGGGCAGCTCTAGCAGTGTGCCGCGTCAGCTTCGTGTTTTCTCGAGACGACGCGTGCGACTCTCAGTGCCCATCCACCTGCAGTTTTTCATAGCCCAACACCATGAAGCTGATTCGAACGCTCCTGGATCGTTTATCGGATAGCCTCTTCGTCTCCGTTCCGGAGAAGCTGGGGGGGGCGATCGAGTTGTCCAACGTTCCACCGCTGCGTCTGGTCTCGGACAAGTTCGTGCCCTCGGCACCTGTCGACACTGGGGCACGTCGCCCCACCAGCCATTCGATCAGTCAAGTGGATGCGCTGGACGACGCGGTCCGGCGCAGCCAAGCCTGGTTTTTATCCAGACAACATGCCTCAGAGGGGTACTGGGTTGCGGAACTCGAAGCCGATACCACGCTGACATCTGAATACCTGTTGCTGCGGCGGTTTCTTGATCGGGTCGATCCCGAGCGAGAGCGCAAGGCGGTTCGTTATCTCCGCGCCATGCAATTGCCCGATGGCGGCTGGCCGATTTTCTACGGAGGGCCTTCGGAGATCAGCGCCTCCGTGAAAGCCTATTTCGCCTTGAAGTTGAGCGGCATTTCGGCAGACGAGCCCTACATGCTTCGGGCCCGCGACTGTATTCTGGCGATGGGCGGCGTCGTGTGCGCGAACGTCTTCACGAAAATCACTCTGGCATTGTTCGAGCAATATGATTGGAAGGGCATCCCGAGCATGCCGCCAGAAATCATGCTCCTGCCGAAGCGGTTCTACTTCAGTATCTATGCCATTTCCTATTGGTCTCGTGCCGTCTTGATTCCCTTGCTCGTGGTATTTGCGAATCAGCCTGTCTGCCGTATTCCCGAGGAGCAGGGTATTGACGAGCTCTATGTCGCTCCTCGATCACAGATTCGCTATCGCAACGTGCCACCCTTCAATAAGGATCAACGGTGGTTCACGCCGCATAATTTCTTCGTCCAGCTGGACGGGGTTCTGAAGCTGTATGACCGGATGCCGCTGAGTTGGTTGCGGGAAAAGGCCTTGCACAAGGCTGCCACCTGGATGTTGGAACACATCAAGGGTAGTGGTGGGCTGGGGGCGATTTATCCGGCCATGGCGAATTCGATCGTGGCCCTTCGCTGCCTCGGCTATCAGGTCGACGATCCATTGGTGCGGAAGGCGCTCCACGAAATCGAATCGCTGGAAGTCTACGACACGGTGTCGATCGGCGATCAACGCGTCGAGGCGCTGCATCTTCAGCCCTGCCACTCTCCCATCTGGGATACGGCATTGCTCATGAATGCCTTTATCGAAACCGGGATGCCGCAGGACCACCCATCCCTCCAGAAAGCGGCGACCTACTTGGTTTCTCGCCAAACGAAAACGGTTGGAGATTGGAAGTTTTCGGCTCCCGATGCGGAACCGGGAGGCTGGTACTTCCAATTTGAGAACGAGCTCTATCCCGATGTGGATGACTCGGCAGTGGTGTTGATGGCGCTGTCGAAAGTCCGGATGGCTCAGACCGCCGACTTGCAGGAATCCATCCAGCGGGGGACGAATTGGGTGCTCGCCATGCAAGGGTCCGATGGCGGGTGGGGCGCGTACGACAAGGACAACAATCGCATCGTTTTCAACTATATCCCATTTGCCGACCACCATGCCTTGCTTGATCCGAGCACGTCCGATTTGACCGGTCGCTGCCTCGAGATGCTTGCGGCATTGGGCTACGATCGGACGCACCCTGCCGTGGCACCGGCCCTCCGGTTCCTCAAGCGAGAGCAGGAGGCCGACGGCAGTTGGTACGGTCGGTGGGGCGTCAATTATGTCTATGGCACCTGGTCCGTCCTGGCCGGTCTCCGTGCGATCGGAGTGGATCTCTCGGAGCCCTATATTCGCCGTGCGGTCGCCTGGCTTGAGTCGAAGCAGAATCCCGATGGCGGGTGGGGCGAGTCTTGCCTTTCTTACGGCGACGACCCTGCGTGGAGCGGGAAGGGGGCCAGTACTCCTTCTCAAACGGCCTGGGCACTCATGGGACTCATGTCGGCCGGGATGACCGATGCCTTCAGCGTCGCTCGCGGCGTCCAATATCTGCTCCGTCACCAAATGAAGGATGGTTCGTGGGAAGAGGTCCGCCATACAGGCACCGGATTCCCCCGGGTGTTTTATCTCCGCTACCATTGGTACTGCCAATACTTTCCGTTGTGGGCCTTGGCCATGTACCGGAATCTGCGGACGCGAGGGAAGATGCGGGCCGACGAAGTACGGCAGCACGTACTCGCATCCGGGTGTCATCGAGCCGATCGTTGAACACTCCGCCGACGTCATCCGTTGACGCAGGGCAACCCCTCTCTGGATCTTCGGTGAATCCCATCGCCATTTTTGCCGCGACTCGCTGGGAACTCCAGGCCGTCCGGCGCGCGCTCCCGACGGATCGTGTTGCGACGATCGCCGGAGTCCGCTGCCATATTGGGCACCGAGGGGATCGTACATATTGGCTCATCCAAACCGGCGTCGGTCCCGATGCGGCCAGCACTGTTGCTGGAAGGGTGTTGAAGGAGCAGGCCATGTCGCTGGTCATGTCCACGGGTTTTGCCTGCGCGCTCGTCCCGGCTCAGGTGGGAGACCTCATCGTTGGCACAGCGGTGTGTTCTGTACATGCTGAAGGAGCCTGGACGATGAGGGATGATCGTGTGCTCTGCGACGGGGCTGTACGCGCAGGCCTTCTCCTCGTGGCGCAGCATGCGGGGTTGGTTGTGCGGGCAGGAACAGTCGTGTCATCGGGAACCGTGGTGTGGCAGGCCGAGGAAAAGCACCGGCTGCGTCGTCTTACAGACGCGGCCGGGCTCGATATGGAAAGTGCCGCGGTGGCGGCGGTGGCTCAGGAGCGAGGAGTGCCTATGGTGATCGTGCGGACGGTTTCCGACCTGGTGGATGAGGATCTCCCTCTTGACTTCAACCTCTTTCTCAGGCCCACTGGCTGGATCAAAGGCATGCAGGCGCTCATCAGCCGTCCCTCCAGCGTCGTGGGGCTGAATCGGCTGCGAAAGCAGAGCCGGGTCGCAGCGGATCGACTGACTGAATGGTTTCAGCACTATGCGGAGACAGAAATTGAATCTCCTCGCCTGTCCAGGTAACTGATGACGAACGTGATTGAACAGCTGGGTGCACGGGCCGTCATTCGTGTGCAGGAGATGGGTCGCATGCTGTTGTTTGTGCTGTCGGCTTTTGCCTGGCTGGTGCGGCCTCCGTTTCGATTCCATCAAATCATGAAACAGCTCCACTTTATCGGGTATAAATCCGTGTTTGTCGTCGTGCTCACCGCGGGGTTTACGGGGATGGTGCTGGCGCTTCAAGGCTATTACAGCTTGCGGAAGTTTGGTTCCGAGGGGTTGCTGGGTTCCGCGGTGGCGTTGAGCATGATCCGGGAGTTGGGGCCGGTGCTGGCTGCGTTGATGGTGACCGCGCGGGCCGGATCAGCCATGACTGCCGAGATCGGCATCATGCGGATTACGGAACAGATTGATGCGCTCGATACCATGGCGATCAATCCGCTGCAATATTTGATCGCACCAAAATTGGTGGCCGGCGTGATCGGGGTGCCGTTGCTCGTGGCCATATTTGATGTGGTCGGCATCTATGGCGGCTCCCTCGTCGGAGTGGATCTGCTGGGAGTGAGCGAAGGGTCCTATTGGAACTCGATCGAATCGGCCGTGGAATGGAAAGATGTCTACGGCGGCATTCTCAAGTCGATCAGCTTTGGGCTGATCGTCAGTTGGGTCTGCTGCTATAAAGGGTTCTACACAAGACAGAGCGCCGAGGGACTTGGGCGTGCGACGACGGAGGCGGTGGTCTTGTCGTCGGTGCTCATCCTCGTATGGGACTATTTTCTCACCTCGGTCTTGCTCTAACACCAATGATCAGGCTGATCGGCGTCGAAAAAAAACTTGGTGGTCAACCGGTCTTGCAAGGCATTGATCTCTCGATCCCTGTCGGCAAGATGACGACCATCATCGGTGGCAGTGGATCGGGAAAGAGTGTGCTCCTCAAGCATATAATCGGGCTCATGCAGCCGGATCGTGGTGAGGTGTGGGTCGGCGATGTGGAGATCTCCCGGCTGTCTGGCACGCGTTTGAACGATGTGCGGAAACGTTTTGCGATGCTTTTTCAGGGCGCGGCGCTGTTCGATTCGCTCTCGGTCTTCGAGAACGTGGCGTTCCCCTTGAGGGAGAAGTTGCGCATGAAGGGCCCGGCGGTGGCCCGACGGGTAGAGGAAAAACTGGAGGAAGTCGGGCTGGCGGAGATGGGGCACAAGTTCCCCGCCGAGTTGAGCGGCGGCATGCGAAAGCGGGCTGGATTAGCACGGGCGTTGGTCATGGAGCCGGAGATTATCCTCTTTGATGAGCCGACGACAGGGTTGGATCCTTTGATGGCGAAGTCGATTCACGATTTGATTGTTACGATGCACCGGCGGTTCGGCTTTACGGCAGTCATGGTCAGTCATGAAATTCCGGAGATCTTCGCGATTTCTGACTGGGTGGCGATGCTTCGGAATGGCAAGATTGTGTTGATGGCCCCGGCCGCTGAGTTCCAGCAGACCACCGACCCTGAGATTCATGAATTTATTTCCGTCGGTGGGACTGTGGCGTTGCCTGGATCGGCCGTTGGGTGAGAGGGGAGTACGAAGGATGGAAAAAGCCAAGTTGGAGACGGTGGTCGGCGTATTCGTGCTGGTCGGCATTGTGTGCCTCGGGTATCTGGCAATCAAGCTCGGAAAACTCGAGCTGGTCGGCGGCGATGTATACGAAGTCGAAGCTCAGTTCAACACGGCCTCGGGGCTCAAGCCTGGTTCGACAGTCGAGATCGCCGGCGTCGAAGTCGGTAGGGTCCGAGGGATTACGCTCAAAGAGGATCGTGCGATGGTGAACCTGGCGGTCAATAACACCGTCAAGCTCTATACGGACACCATAGCCTCCATCAAGACGCGGGGCATCATTGGAGAAAAATTCTTGAATTTATCTCCGGGAGGGGGTGGCGATCCGCTCAAGCCGGGGGATACGATACGCGATACCGAATCGGGCCTCGACCTTGAGGAGTTGGTGAGTCAGTATGTGCATGGCAAAGTGAACTGATGATTCGATGACGGAGAGCACGCGGGTGTACACAGGGGGAGGATACATGGAGATCAAGGGATCTGCCGTTACACAAGAACAGAGATGGAGATGGAGTTGGGGGAGGGTCGTGAGCGGGGTGGTGTGTCTGCTGTCGCTGCTTGGTGGGGTTGCCATCCAGTCGGCAGTGGCGGGAGGCGCGACTGAGGCCATGAAAAGCACCATCGACGAGGTGTTGAAAATCATCCAGGATAAGGAACTCAAACAGCCGGGGAGAGCTGAAGAGCGTCGGCAGCGATTGGAACAGGTTGTCGGGGATCGGTTCGACTATCAGGAAATGTCGAGACGGGCGCTTGGGGCTTCTTGGAATACGCTGTCCGACAAAGACAAGCAGGAATTCGTCGCACTGTTCAAGACGCTATTGACCAGTACCTATTCGGACAAGGTCGAGTCCTATACCGGTGACGGAGTGCAGTACATCAATGAACGGACCGAAAAAGACTATGCCGAGGTAAGGACGAAGGTGCTCACCGGCAAGACCGAAATCCCTCTCGATTACCGGCTACTCAACAAGGGTGTTGAGTGGCGGGTGTACGACGTGGTGGTGGACGGGGTGAGCTTGGTGAGTAATTACCGTGGGCAATTCTCAAAGATTCTACGCTCCTCGACCTATGCCGATTTGGTCGACCAGCTTCGCAAGAAATCCGATAAGATCAAGGCCCCGTAACGCTCTCCAGGAATTCCATGACAAGCCTGCGAGGCCTCATCGCCGTTGCCCTCGCGCTTCTTGTGGCGAGTGCCATCTCGCTACCGGAGCATGCAGGAGCCGACGTTCAATATTTCCCGGTTCCTGCCGTGGGGACCAGTAAGAATGATGGGAACGATGCCGGGTTGATCGTCCCGATTCTGATCACTGACCCTGATGGAGAGCTCAAATATCTCGTTGCCCCGATGGTCATTCATAACTCCATCGTCGGGTGGCGCGGGGCGATCAATCTGTTTCGATACGAGCCAGGGGGGCGGGAAATTCGGTTCATCGCATCGTACTCAGAACGGATCGAGCGCAAGGTGGTATTCAGTTACGCCGATCCGGCCTTCAGTCAGGGACGCTACTCGTTGAATTTTGGCGCCTCGTTTTTCAAGAATGCCACGTCACGGTTCTTTGGCTTAGGCGAAACGACGCTGGAGTCGGACGAAACGAACTACACGGCCGTTGAGGGACGGGCGAACTGGCGATTCGGGGTCTACGCGAACGAAGTCACCCAGATTGCCGTGGGCCAGCGGTTCCGTGCCGTGCAGCTGCAAAAAGGCGCGACCTCTCTCCCCTTTACCGGCGACGTATTTCCTACAGTCCCCGGGGTTGAAGGGCAGACATACATTCTCGGGAACCGGGCGACGTTTTACTACGATACGCGCAATAATCTCGTTACGCCGACCGATGGGATGGCCGTGACGGCCTATGCGGAGCTGAATCAGAATTTCAACAACGGCGATCATCCCGTCTACTCCCGCTATGAGCTAGAGGTCAAGAAGCTGTTCTCGAGTGAATCGAAGCGCGCGATTCTCGTCGTGCGGGGGGACCTTCAGGCGACGATTGGGAAGCAAGTGCCGTTCTTCGAGCAAAGTTCATTGGGGGGTCAAAACAATCTGCGCGGATTCGGCGTCGATCGCTTTATCGATATGAATCTCGTTGCGCTCAGCGTCGAGGAGCGAATTCATCTGGCACGCACAAAGGTTGCGGGCGTCAGCGCGGACTTCGAGATCGCGCCATTCTTGGATACAGGACAGACCTTCAATGACTTCAAGAACGTGAGCTTTAAGGATTACCGCATGACTCCGGGTGTCGGATTCCGAGGAATCGTTCGGCCCAACGTCGTCGGACGCGTTGACTACGGCTATAGCCGGGAGGGGGGTGCGGTCTTTGCTGGGCTTGACTTCCCCTATTGATCTGCGGTCGTAAAGCCGCAAGGGCCGCGCGAGATTTGATCGGGCGCTGCTCGTCGGACTCCTCTCCTTCTGCCTGTGTCCAGCCCTCGTCGCTCAAGGTGGAGGGATTCGGTCCGTTCGCTGTAATAATAAATTTCCAACCGATAAAGTAACTGGACTTACGCATATCGGGGGATCGGGCCGCCGTGCCGAAGAAGGGCTTGACGGAATTAGCGGCGGGCTCGGTTACCGTTTCACGCAACACCTCTTGTGGCAAGGCTAGGGGACCGAAAATCTCAAGCCCATATACCGGGACTGCGGCAGACTTCACGTGCTCGACATTGTTGACCTATCGATTCGAGCCATGAGTGATGGGGAGGTTCGGTGGCCAAAGTTGGCTAACCGCTTGACAACATGGGATTCTCATGTGAAACTCATCCCTGCTAGCGTCCAAGCTGCCACATTGTGTCGCCAGTGCTTATCTGAAGCCCAGCTCGTTGTTACAGACCTGTATGCATTCACGCAAAGGAGCATCTGCTATGTCGATTTTGAAGACCATTCAAAGCCCTGCCGACCTGAAACGGCTGTCACCGGCGCAGTTTCCTGCCTTGTGCCAGGAGTTGCGGGAGCAGATTATCGGCGTGGTCTCCAATGTCGGAGGTCACCTGGCTTCGAACCTCGGAGTGATTGAACTCACGGTGGCATTGCACTACTTGCTCGATACCCCCAAGGATAAGATCGTGTGGGACACGAGCAATCAAGCCTATGCGCATAAACTGCTCACTGGGCGACGTGAACAGTTTCACACGCTCCGGCAGTACGGGGGGTTGAGCGGATTCACCAAACGTGAGGAGAGCATCTACGACACATTCAACGCGGGCCATGCTGGTACCGGCGTCTCTGCAGCCTTTGGGCTGGTTGCTGCCCGTGAGCAATTGGCGCAGAAGCATAAAGTGGTCTGTGTCGTCGGGGATGGTGCCATGACCGCCGGCATGACGCTGGAAGGTCTGCACCATGCCGGAGGGCTGGGGAAAGATTTCCTGGTCATTCTGAACGACAATCAAATGTCCATCTCGAAGAACGTTGGAGCCATTTCCTCATATTTGAACCGGACCTTCACCGGAGAGTTTTATGCCAAGATGCGGGAGGAAACAGGGCAACTGTTGGGGAAAATCCCCCACATCGGGGCGGATATGCAGAAGTTGGCTCGTCGGGCTGAAGAGCTGGCCAAGGGAGCGATCCTTCCCGGGCTGCTCTTTGAAGAGCTTGGGTTCAGGTATGCGGGGCCGATTGACGGACATAACTTCGAGCACCTGCTGCCCACCTTGGAAAATGTGTTGAAAATGAAGGGGCCGGTGTTGCTCCATGTCATTACGAAAAAAGGGTTGGGCTATGAGCCCGCGGTGAATAACCCTGTGTGGTTCCATGCCTGTCCGCCTTTTGTTCGGGAAACCGGGGCCCCGGCGAAGAAAGCGGCGCGGCCGTCCTATACGCAGATCGCCATCGAATCATTGGTCAAGCTGGCCCGCGAGGACAAGCGGATCGTCGCGATTACGGCTGCGATGTGCGAAGGGACCGGCCTGAATATTTTCGAGAAGGAGTTTCCGGACCGTCTCTATGACGTGGGCATTGCCGAACAACATGCGGTGACATTTGCCGCTGGTCTTGCGACGCAGGGCCTCCATCCGGTGGTGGCGATGTATTCCACATTTTTGCAGCGTGCGTATGACCAGGTGGTGCACGATGTCGCCACGCAAAATCTGCCGGTGACCTTCTGTATTGATCGGGGGGGCTTGGTTGCGGAGGACGGGACGACGCACCATGGGGCATTCGATTATGCGTTCCTGCGCCATATGCCGAACATGGTCGTCATGGCGCCGAAGGATGAAAATGAGTTGCAGCATATGCTGAAAACCTGTGTCCAACATGACGGGCCTGCTTCGGTGCGGTATCCGCGCGGACTGAGCTTGGGCGTCACGATGGATCAGGAGTCGAAGGCTTTGCCGATCGGGAAGGGTGAACTGCTGCAGGAAGGCACGGATGTCGCGATCATTGCGATCGGTGTGCCGGTCTCCCATGCGGTGACGGCGGCGAAACGGCTTGAGGAGGAAGGTATTTCCACGGCGGTAGTGAATGCGCGTTTTGTGAAGCCGCTGGATCAGGACTTGATCGTTGAGGTGGCGAAGCGGGTTCGCTACGTGGTGACGGTTGAAGAAGGATGCAAGATGGGCGGGTTCGGCTCAGCTGTCCTCGAAGCCCTGTCCGATGGTGGCGTGACGGATGTGAGGACGAAGGTCCTTGGGTTGCCGGATTGGTACATTGAGCAAGGACCGCAGGATTTCCTCCGCGAACGGTATGGGTTGACGGCGGAAGGTATTTATCAAAGCGTGAAGGAATTGATTGGGAAGACGCCGGCTCCCTCACGAGAGAAGCTCGCGTTTGCTTCATCTGCCGATCGGCTGCCGCATGGAGACGAGCAGGGGAGCTGATTCAAGACGTGACGCCTAAAACGGTAGATATGAAACGTACGTAACGAAGAGACAAGATGCATATCACCAGACGGAAAACCAGACAGATCACGGTCGGCAAGCTCAAGATTGGCGGAGACGCGCCCGTGTCCGTGCAATCGATGTGTTCGACTGACACGCGTGATGTTGCGGCAACGATCGAGCAAATTCGCCAGTTGGAGGCCGCCGGATGTGAAGTGATCCGCGTGGCCGTGCCGGACGACGAAGCGGCGGCTGTGCTGCCCAAGATAAAAGCGGCGATGACCGTGCCGCTGATCGCGGATATTCATTTCGACCACCGGTTGGCGTTGAAAGCCGCCGAGGTCGTGGACTGCGTCCGGATCAACCCTGGTAACATCGGGGCCTGGTGGAAAGTCGAAGAAGTCATCAAGGCGGTGAACGAGCGAGGCATTCCCTTGCGCGTCGGCGTGAATGGTGGCTCTCTCGAGCGGCCGTTGCTGGACAAATATGGCTGGCCGTCACCCGAAGCCTTGGCCGAGTCGGCGCTCAATGCCGTCCACGCATTAGAAGACGTTGGATTCACGAACATGAAGGTGTCGCTGAAGGCGTCTGATGTGCATCACGCGATCGATGCCTATTGGTTGTTTGCGCACCAGTCCGACTATCCCTTGCACATCGGTATTACAGAGGCGGGAACAGCGATGACGGGGGCCGTCAAGTCGACCATGGGGCTCGGATACTTGCTCTCGCAGGGAATCGGCGACACTTTGCGCGTGTCATTGGCTGCTGATCCGGTTGAGGAAGTGAAGGTGGGGTTCGAGATCTTGAAGGCGCTCGAACTTCGCCACCGGGGGATCAATGTGATCGCTTGTCCCACCTGTGGCCGTGTCGAGATCGATGTGGTGAAGCTGGCCAACGAATTGGAAAAGAAGCTGGGCCATATCAAGACCCCGCTCAATGTGTCGGTCCTCGGCTGTGTCGTGAATGGGATCGGTGAGGGCAAGGAAGCGGATATTGGGATAGCCGGCGGTGAAGGCAAGGGTATTCTGTTCAAGAAGGGCAAGCTTGTCCGGAAGGTGCCGATCGAAGAACTGATGGACACGCTGATTCAAGAGGTCGAACTCATGGCCAAGGAAAAAGAAGCCGAAGGAAATGGGGGAGTCGCGGCCACTTCGAACGAAGGTTGGGAACTGATGACCCCGCAGTCAGATGAACCTTCTACGCTCGGGAAAGAAATCCCCGTGCTGCCTAACCGCTGATCACTCACCTACACCCGTCTAGTAGTCATCCCCTTCAAACAAAGTGTAAGTTGAGATATAGGAACAGGGCCCGCTATAATGCGCGCGGGGCGCCGTACCCAAGTGGTTAAGGGAGCAGTCTGCAAAACTGCGATGCAGCGGTTCGACCCCGCTCGGCGCCTCCAAACCTCGTTTACACGTGCCGCATATACAGACGGGAAGAAAATTGACGGGCGGCGACACTGAGTGCTAGAATTCGAACCGTGTTCAACCTGCTAGTCCGGTGGCCTAGCGCCGCCATTACCGATACAGATTGAAAAGAAGGAGAGAGAGGAATGGCCGTTCCACTTTCCCAAATGTTTACTGTTGCGAAGTATGTGCTCACCCAGAAGGTGAACAGGGTGAAGCGGTATCCGCTCGTGTTGATGCTGGAACCCCTGTTCCGTTGCAATTTGGCCTGTGCCGGATGCGGAAAGATTCAGTATCCGGATCATGTGCTGGATAAGCGACTCACGCCCGAGCAGTGCTGGGCTGCGGCGGAGGAATGCGGAGCCCCGATCGTCAGTATTCCCGGCGGCGAACCGATGATCCATCCCGAGATGCCAGCGATTGTTCGCGGGCTGGTCGCACAGCAGCGGTACGTGTACCTCTGCACCAATGCGATTTTGATGGAGCGAAAACTCGACGAGTATGAGCCATCAAAGTTTCTCACGTTCAGCGTCCACATGGATGGACTGAAAGACGAGCACGATCTGGCAGTCTGCCGGGACGGTGTCTATGACGTGGCGGTGAAGGCGATCAAGGCGGCGCTGAAGCGGGGGCATCGGGTTACGACCAACACGACCCTCTTTGATGATGCCAATCCGGAGCGGGTGCGGAAGTTTTTCGATGCGATGATGGAACTCGGCGTCGAAGGCATGATGATTTCGCCCGGGTACAGCTATCAGAAGGCGCCGGACCAACAGCATTTTCTAAAACGGGAGCGCACGACAGAATTGTTTTCCCGTATTTTGGGGAGCCCGAAGAAGGGGTGGCAATTCAATCAATCACCGCTGTTCTTGGATTTCTTGATGGGGCGGCGGGAGTACGAATGCACGCCCTGGGGCAATCCGACCTATAACGTCTTTGGGTGGCAGAAGCCCTGCTATTTGCTCCAAGAGGGCTATGCGAAGACGTTCCGTGAACTGATGGAGAGCACGGAGTGGGATCACTACGGAACAGGGCGGAATGAGAAATGCGCCGATTGCATGGTGCATTGCGGCTATGAAGCATCTGCAGTTGAAGATACGTTTGGCACGCTGTCCGGGTTTGGACGGACGGTCAAGTTGACGATGCTCCCTACTTCGCGATGAAGACTGTGTATTGTATGTTCTCACCCGCCACGTGTGATGCATCACGGCCTCTCTCATGACCGATACCAAGAACCATAGTGTTGGCAGCGTAGCGGGCTCGCTCGAAGGTCGCGTATTTCACCCGGCTTCTTTCGATGAGCTAGCAGAAGCGGTGGAGCTGGCGTTTGACTATCGCGGCGATGTGACGGTCTCATTAAAATCCGGCGAATCCCTCAGCGGGTATCTCTTCAATCGTCAGGTCAACGGTTCCGACTCCTATCTTGAGCTGTTCCCTTCCGACAGTTCTCCGGCACGACAAATTCGCTATGACGAAATTGCCGCGATTGCCTTTACCGGTGAAGACACGGCTACGGGGAAATCCTGGGAGAACTGGATCGCCAAGAAGGATTCGGAGCGACGAGCCGACGTGGAACGTGTCGCAGCCGACGCAAAAGCACGAGGAATTCTGTAAGTATTCTGTCTGCCGATCGCATCTCTTCTTCTCATTTTTTCCACAAAGGTTCATCGAGGACGGCCCTCTCCAAGTGCTTGGAAAGGGGCTTGTCTCTCCGTCCGGTCGGGCCGTCGATTCGTTGACAAAGGATAGGGGCTATGTTAAAAGGGTCGGCCTCAAAATGGCCGGGCTCGTTGGTGATCAAGTTTCTCCGTAGCGTGAGGCGGACGCAAGAGCTCGGCGACGGAAAAAGGCGTCAGTCCAGAGCACGTGAGGCGTAGACAGATCGCACAGAGTGAGTCGAGATGGCGGGAATGGATCCTAGCCATTGCCATGGTGGGCGGTCTCCCCTCGGTCGTTTCTGCGACGCATGAAGCCGACCATCGGTTTACGGTCGAAGGGTTTGTCTGCGGTACAGATGGGAAAGGGAGCGCGAATATAGACGTTCTCGTCAAGGATACAAGAATCTCCTACGGACAGATCGTGAAGACCGATGGAGACGGATACTACAAGGCGGCGTTTCATCTTCATAACGATAATCTTGGCGATCCGCTGCTGATTGAAGCCAGGGGGGAGCAGCAGCAACAGAAAGTCTCGTTTGACCCGAAGGATCTGGAGGCAGAGCGAAGAATCCAGGTCAATTTTGGAACCGGCTGCATACACGACAGGGGAAGTGCTCCACTGTGGGCCTATCTAGGGTTGGGGGCCGTGGCGGCGGCGGTCGGTGGGTTTATCGGGGTCAAACTGATCCGTTCAGGGCGGAAGCAGGAACAGAAACGAGGGAAGTCTCAGGGTAAGCGTAAGAAATAACCGAAGCGGTCCGTGGGGCTGATGTGCACCTCGCTGGATCGGTTACTTAGAAGTGGCGGGGGATGTGAGTGGCGTCACAGGATTTGTTAGGATCGGCGCTTTTACAGGGGTGATTATCTCCCGGTGAAAGCGTTTTTTTTCGTCTTAGTTTGAGAGTGAAACGTCATCGATGTGGTCGGGAAAAAAGGAGCATGGGATGGTTATGAAGCAAATAGAAAGTTACGCAGTTGGCAGTTGTGTTGGGGATGGGGCTCTTCATGGTGGCGTGCGGTGGGGAAGCAGAGGGGCCGGTTGTTCCGCCGCCGCCAGCTCCTGCTGAGTACGCCGACAAACATATGCCTGCCGGTTGGTGGGCCGATGCAGCCAAGGCGGAAGAGGGGCGGAAGCTCTTCATCGGTGAGACGAACCCCGATGTGAATTGTGCCAGCTGTCACGGTAAGGACGGCAAGCCGGTTAAGGCTGGTGCCCGCGATTTCCGGAAGGGTGAGCGGATGAGTCTTTATTCCGATTCCGTGTGGTTCTGGCGGATTTCCGAAGGGGTGCCCAATACGAAGATGAAAGCCTGGAAGAGCAAGCTGTCAGACGAAGATCGCTGGAAGCTGATGTTGTTTGAGCGCAACTTCGGGCTGCCTGGCAAGGCTTGGGATGTCGACAAGAAATCATGGGTCGATGCGGCGAGCGTCTCGGCTGCTCCCGCGGCGGCACCTGCTGCAGCTCCGGCTGCTCCGGCACCAGCGGGCAAGTAAGCTGATATCAATCTAGTGAGGAGGGGCGGCGAAACATCATGAAAACGTGGCAGCGCAGTCTCGTGGCGGCATGTGCGCTTCTGGCGTTGTTCGGAGGAGTGGCGTATGCCCAGGCTCCTGGCGCGCCTCCCGTGGAGTTTCCCTATACGGGGAATCGGACCGCGGTATGGATCGTCGCCCAGCTTCACATTCTGTTTGCCGGGTTCATCCTCGGCGCCCCGATCTTTGTCGTGATTTCAGAGTGGTTGGGGTATCGGAAGCAAGATCCTCGGTACGATCGTTTGGCGAAAGAGGTCACGAAAGTGACGGTCATTCTTTACAGTATGACCGCCCTCACTGGTGGCCTCTTTATCTTCGTGCTCCTCGCGACCTATCCGCAGTTCACGACATGGCTCATCAATCATTTCTATCTGCTGTTCGCGGTGATCTACCCGCTGCTGTTCATCAGCGAGACAATCTTGTTGTACATGTATTTCTACACCTGGGACTCCTGGAAGGGTGAGAAGAAGGCCCGTCATATCGCCCTCGGTGTGCTCTTGAATCTGATCGGGACGATCACGCTGTTCGTGATCGACGGCCCGACGTCGTTCATGAATACTCCGGTGAAGGCTGAAGGTATTTCGCCGCAAGAGTTCCTCGCAACCGCAAGCTTGTGGGACAAGATCTTCAACTATAGCTGGATGCCGCTCAATCTCCACCGCCTCGTCGGCAACGTGACGTTCGGAGGATTTGTGGCGGGCTTGATCGCGGCCTACATGTATATGGGGGCGAAAAAGGAAGAAGAACGGGCCTATTACGATTGGATGGGCTTTGTCGGAAATCTGATCGGCGTGGGCGCGTTGCTGTTCCTTCCCTTCATGGGGTATCTGTTGGCCTACGAGCTCTGCGACTACGATGCCTCGATTTGCCCGTACATGATGGCCGATCAGCTCTCGATGTTCTTCGAAATGCAGGGAGCGATGATCGGACTCATCTTCCTGGCCAGTAACTATTACATCTGGCTCAGCATGAAACGAATTGAGGGGGTCGAAAAGGTTCGGATGACGATCCTGGCCCCCATCGTGATGGTGGTGCTCCCCCTGGTGATGACCAAGGTGATGACGGACTATCCGGTTCCTGATCCGACCTCGCTGGCTTTCTTGCTGCCATTGCTGTTGGCGCCGTTCACTGTCGGCCGGTTCATCCCGCTGACTGTGTCTGCGCGGACCGTCATTAAAGTCGGCTTCTTGATGGTCGTCGTGGGCGATGCCATCTGGCTTACCCCCCATGGATTCGTTCCGACCGGTGCCAAGTTAGTGGCGGAATTGGAGCTGCCGTCAGATTGGAACTTCCTGGCGTTGATGCCGGCCAAGAATTCGGCGGCGTTCACGTTGGTGTTCGTCACGGTCGTCAATTACGTCATTTACAACCGGGCCATCGGTCAGGGTACGATTATCTGGGGTAAAATCGATTTCATCTCCCAGTTCGTGCTGATCTTCCTGGCCTTCAGCGCAATTTGGACGATGGGCTTGATGGGCGCCGTCCGCTCGCTGCTGCGGAAGTACTACCACACCTACAATTTGTTGCCCGACTTCACCGCGGAGTCCTTCACGCCGACGCTGTCGTATTCCGCCTGGTGGATTACCGGGATTACTGTCATCTTTTACGCAGTCGTGAGTTTCGCCATTCTCGTGACCCTTCGGCCTTCCGATTCGAAGGGGCACGCACCTGAAGGGAGTCCTGTTCCTGCCGGGGCCAAGTAACCAGGGTGCGGAACGCCTACTGAAGGAAAGAGGATCTGTATGGGGAATGTGATTAAGAAGCTGATGATCGGTCTGGTGGTGGGCGGCGCACTCGTAGGTATTACGAGGGCGCTCGAGTTTCCCGTCGTTTTCCAGTTGATGTTCTTTGCCTATGCGATACTGGGCGCTGCCGTCTTCATCTTGCTGGACGCGCCGTCGCTTGCGCCGATGAGCGGGATAAAGTCCCTGATCGTCTTACTGGCATTCTACATCGTGCTGTGCACGGCCTTCATTTCCGGTGCTTCGATGTGGCCGCAATACGATCCGGAAGATGAAAAAGGGAAGATCGACAAGATCTTGAAGCCCAAACGGGCCGCGACTGAACAGGGAAAAGCTGAGGAGTTGATCGCGCGCGCAAAGGCGCTCGATGAGCAGGCAAAAGCCTTAGCGGTGCGGCTCAAGGCCTTGGGTGGGGACCAGGCAACGAAGGACCAGTCGGCTGGTGCGTCCCCGGCAACGACCGGCGCGGCACCCGGAGACTTTATGAAGCTCGGTGAAGAGCAGTGGCAGCTGCAAGAGTGCTACAACTGCCACAAGTTGAAGGGTGAAGGCGGGAAGAAGCGAGGTCCTGAACTCGATAACATCGGTAACTTGCTCACGCCGGACGACATCAAGCAGAAGATATTAGATCCAAAGAGCTGGATGGCCGAGGGATTCGAGAAAGAATACGAAAAGAAGAAGATGCCGGACAAGTACAAGGACCTCATGGAGGAAAGCGACGTCGTGGCGCTCGCCTCCTGGCTTGGTACATTCAAAAATACATCGGTGAACACGCCAAAGCCGATAAAGAAGAAGTAGCATGCAGCCTAAACTGAAATCGAAAGTCCGCTGTGCGGATCAAGAAATCGGAGAAGTGACCAGGGTCATCATGGACCCGCTGTCCCATGAGATCAGCCATCTCGTCGTGTCGGTGAACGGCGCGGGCGAACGGCAAGTGTCGATGGGCGCGGTGCAGACCGTGACGGACGATCTGGTGCAACTGCGGTCGTCCTCGTCCGAAGTCATGGCCTTGCCGCCCTTCAAGCGTGACGACTATGTCACGACGCATGAAGTGGAAATCCCGCACCTTGAGGATCATCTTCACGTCACGCCGGGCGAAGTCCTGGTGCCGGTCCCTGAGTTGGAGAAGAACGTCAAGCGGCGGACGTTCTTCGCAAACTTGACCCACGTGATCGGGCTGTTTATCGGATTGCCGCTGGCCTATCCCGTGCTGAAGTACTTGATGAAGCCGATGTATGCACCGTTCGACAACGGATGGCTGAAGATCGGCAACGTCGGGAAGATCAAGGCGGACGATGCCGGGACCCAGTTCAAGTTCAAGCGCAAGGTCCAAGAGGCCTATCTGCCGGAAGCTGAGATCGAGAAGAACGTGTGGCTCTTAAAGGCGACTCCCGCGGTGCTTGAAAAGGTGTATCAGGGGAAGGATATGGAATTCCGGGATGCCACCGGGAAAACCATATGGACCAATAAGAAGGACGTGCCCTACATCGCATTTTCAGGCAAATGTCCCCACCTTGGGTGCGGATTTAAATGGCGAAAACACAAGCTGCTCGGGCAGGTCTTCCTCTGCCCCTGCCACTTGAGCATCTATGATGCGTCCGGCAAGGTGCTGGATGGCCCTGCCCCGCGTCCCCTCGACCCGCTGCCGATTCAGGTGTCCGCGAGTGGCGAGGTGCAAATTATCGATATGGAATTCAAAGCCGGGACGAAGTCCCAAACGCGGATCGTCTAGATGAGCCACACTCCTTCTACCAGCACGCAGGCAACGATCCTCGAGAAAGTCATCGACTTTGTCGATGAGCGAGTCGGGCTGAAGCTGCTTGCAGCCAAGATGCTCAATGAGCCGGTTCCTGGGGGCTCTCGCTGGGCCTACGTCTTCGGGTCGGTACTGTTGTTTATCTTCATCATGCAGTCGGTCACGGGCGTTCTGCTGATGTTCTACTACGTGCCCACCGCCGACCATGCCTACGCCAGTACCCAATACATTCTTCATGACGTTGACTACGGATGGTTCCTGCTGAGCTACCATTTCTGGGGCTCCACGGCCATGGTGGTTTGCGTCTTTGCGCATATGTCGCAAGTCTTTCTCTGGGGCGCCTATAAGAAACCGCGTGAACTCATCTGGCTGGTGGGGTTGGCGCTCTTCGGCATCGTCATGGGATTCGGCTTCACTGGCTATTTGCTCCCGTGGGACCAGCGGGCCTATTGGGCCACGACCGTTGGCGTCGAGATTATGGATAAGACGCCTGTTGCTCGGCGACTTCATGGCGCGGTTCCTCAAGGGAGGTGCCACTCCCGGTCAAATGACGCTGAGCCGGTTCTTTGTCATTCACGTGATGATACTCCCCGCAGCCCTGATGGGGTTGGCCGGGTTGCATCTCTTCCTCTTTAGATCCGCGGGACCGGCTGGTCCATTCCGAGGTACGCCGGAAGAGCTGAAGGCGAAGACCGACTATTTTTTTCCACGGCAGATTTGGAAGGACATCGTCGGGATGGCGGCGGTCTTTGCCTGCATCTGTGCGTTGGCCTTCTGGGAGCCGGTGGTCTTGTTGGAAGAGGCGACGCCTGACCCGGGCGATTATCACCCGGAACCGGAGTGGTACTTCTTGTTCTTATTCCAGCTGCTGCGTCTGAAGATTTTCTCCGGCGAGTTCGGACAGTTTCTCGGTGCGATAGCATTGCCCGGCGCCTTTATGGCCTTGCTGGCTGCGCTGCCCTTCATCGACCGAGACCCCGAGCGGAATATTTTCAAGCGCCCCATTGCCCTTATCGGATGGGTGGTGGTCATGGCTGCAATCCTGATTTTCACGATCTCCGCCATTATCAATCGAGAGTATTTGGACTAGGGGCGATCTCGCAGAACGGACTCTGCCTGCTATGAGTAACGAACGCGAATCAATGTCTCCCACTCAACTCGGGCTCGGGATTCTCTGGCCTGCCTTCTGGACCGGGTTGCCGATCAAGCTTGCCTTCGTCTTGCTCTTTCTGGCGCTCGGGATGGTGCATTTTGAAACCAGAATTGCTCTCGCGTTCTTGATGCTCCTGACGAGTCCGGTCACCGTGTTTGCTCTTCCAACGATCACCTTGGGATTGGAATCACACATCGGTGAAGGGGTCGGCATCGCGTTGCTGTTCTTGCTGGCGATTCCGATCGACATCTGGGCGCTCGGGGTCGTGGGACGAACATTTTTCCTCGAACGCTTGCGGCGCGAACCACAAGAGGGATTGGGGCTGACTCTCTGGTGGAAGTGCGCATTGGTCGGAGCCGTCTTTTTGCCGATTCTCTGGGTAGCCGTGAGTGCAACCACTGAGGGCGCGATCTCTGCCGTCCATTCGATGTTCGAGACGGATTTTCTGAGTGGAACTCCTGTTGCGGAGCGAATCAGTATTGAGCTGATCCTCTGGGGCACTGTGGCCACAGCGGTGCTGCTGTTGTTACTAGTCATCGGTCTCTCGCTTGTGGGACGGGTGATCCGTGGCACGGTGGAGTCCGCGCGTCCCGCGTCAGAGAATTATCAAGGGCTGATTACCCGCTGGGATCTGATGCGGGTGCCGGCGGATCAAGGATTGATGCTGACATCATTGACCGGAGGGGCCGTTGTCTTGTCGCTCCTCTTCTGGTCTTCTCTTCCGGTGTTCACGCCTCACCCACACGACTGTTGCAAGAAACCTGAAGTGAAGGCAACGCCCGCGTTCAAACCGCTTGAGACGCTGAACAAAGACGAGAAGATGATCGCGCAGCTGGCAGCGCAGGTAGAGTTGTTGGAAAAACAGCAGGCGGAAGCCGAGCTGGCAAAAGAGAAGAACAAGGGAAAAGGCAAGGCAGGCAAAGATGCAGTGAAAGCGCCGGCTGCAACAGAACCGGCTCCGCCTAATGCCAAGAAACCGTAACGTGGGAGATGATGAGGTGAGGGCCATGCGACAACAGGGTGGATGGATTCAGAGAGTTCTCCAGGCCGGCCGCGGTCATGGGGGGATGCTCTCGGGGCTGTTGTGGGCAGTGGCCCTCCTCAGCCTTCCCGCGCTGGCCTTTGGGGCAGATGTCGCACCGGCAGCCGCGACCGAGTATCGTGACATCCCCTACATCGGCAGCCGCAACCTCGTCTGGATTGTCGCGCAGCTCCATTTGCTCCTCGCGGGGTTTGTGCTGGGTGTGCCGATCTTCGCCTGGTTGTGCGAAGTCGTCGCCTGGAAGACCGGCGAAAAGCGTTACGATAAATTAGCCAAGGAATTCACCAAGCTCCTGACCTCCGCCTATGCCACGACAGCGCTGTTCGGCGGAATTCTTTTGTTCCTGCTGATTTCGTTCTATCCCAAGTTGATGAACTACCTGACCGATATTTTCTTTCCGTCCTTTATTGTCTATTGCCTCCTGTTCTTGGTCGAGACCGCGACGCTGTACCTCTATTGGTATGGCTGGGATGCGATGCAAGATGGCGGCAAGAAGACGTTCCACATTTTCCTCGGCTTCCTGCTGAACTTCTTCGCGTTCTTCATCATGATCGTGCCGAACTCCTGGGCGACGTTCCAGGCCAGTCCGGTCGTGCTCGCCGAGGGCTCGGACATTGCCCGTGCCTGGGCCGCGACATGGAATCCGACCTGGTGGCCGGTGAACATTCACCGTTTGATTGCGAACGTGGTGCTCGGTGGGTACATCTGCGGCGCCTATGCCGGGATTCGCTATTTGTCGGCCCGGAACACGGAAGAGCGCGACCACTACGACTGGATGGGCTACGTCGGAAACTTCATCGGCGTATTCGGTCTCTTGCCGCTCCCTTTTGCCGGCTACTGGCTCATGCGTGAAATTTACCAGTACAACCAGCAGATGGGCATCACGCTCATGGGAGGCTTCCTGTCGTGGCTGTTCATTCTCCAAGCCATGCTCATCGGGGTGCTCTTTCTCGGATCGAATTATTATTTCTGGCTGGGGATCACCTATCGCATCCCCGGTTCTGAGCTGAAATACCGGAAGCCGATGTTGTCGATGTTGATTATTCTGCTGCTGTGCCTCGGTGTCTGGATGACGCCCCACTCGCTCGTGGCGAGTTTGGAAGAAGCGAGAAAGATGGGGGGCACCCACCATCCGCTTCTTGGCGTGTTCGGCGTCATGTCGGCCAAGATGACCGTGGCGAATCTGATGATCCTTGTGACATTCATGAGCTTCATCATGTATTGGCGGGCCGGCAAGCAGGAAACGGCGACCTGGGCCAAGGTTGCCAGATCGATCATGGGCGGCGTCCTCGTCCTCGCGGCGATCGCGGTGATCGTCCTCGGCGTGTGGGGGTATTTCGTTCCCGCTATCATTCGCATCAATTACTTCTCGACGTCGCAGGTGTTGATCGTGCTCTTTGTCATGTTGACGATCACCCCGCTGACGGCCTTGCTGCTGAAGAGTGCCAAGACCACGACGGAAATGGTCTGGGGCAAGATGCCTCCCCGTGCCGGTTACGCCCTCGTCCTCAACGCGATCATGGTCATCCTCCTGATGACGCTGATGGGCTACGCACGGTCGTCCTCTCGCGTCCATTGGCATGTCTATGGCGTGCTCCGGGATTCGTCGCAATACGCGTTTTCACCGGCGCTCGGCTATGCGGCTGCGTTGATGGCCTTGAACACATTTTGTTTTTGCATCATTGTCGCCTTCATATTCTGGGTGGCCACGATGGGCGATAAGAGCGAAGGCGTCGCATAGCTGAGGCGATCGATTTCGCAAGAGGAGTCTTATGAGCGAAGTTGTCAAATTGCAGTTGATCGGTCTCATGGTTGTGGGAAGCGGGGCCCTGATCCTCCTCCTGATTCGCGCCCAGTTCGCTCGGGTCATCGGATTTGTCGCGATTGTACTTGGCCTCTTCTCGCTCGTCGCGTTGTCGGTGCCGCAGATGGCGTCCTTGCCGCCTGTTGAAGAGAAGTTCGATATTGCCACGGTGAAAACGCCGACCGACATGGCGACAATCGGGCAGAAGATTTTCTTTAGTAAGGGCCAATGCGCGCTCTGCCATACGATCGGCCCCAGCGAATCCGCCCGTTGCCCTGATTTGAAGGGGATCGGGGCCAAGCTGAGCCGTGAGTTTATTTTTGAAAGTTTGACGCAGCCGCAGGCCTATGTCTATCTCGACTATCGCCATGAAGGCGCGCCGAAGGAGTATCCGGCCCGGATGCCCTACATCAATAAGAATCCTATCGGGCTGTCCAGGAATGAAATTCTCTCGGTCATCGCATTTCTGCAGCAGATGAGCGGGGAACCGATTTCTGTCAACGTATCTGAACTGGAAGTGCCGGGACAGGCCCCTGCCGCTCCGGTGAAGGCAGCTCAATCCGGTCCAGTGGCCGTGGCACAAGCGCACTGAGGAGGAACGTATGGGGGGCTCGTTGCTCAAGCCGGTCATTCTGATTGCGATCGTCTATGCGATCTTGAAGTTTGTCGTGCCCAATATCCCTGGCTCGGCGCCGCTGCCATCCAGCCTCATTTTTCTCTATCTGATGCTGACGACGTCGGGGATTGTGATCTTCGCCACACTGAGCGGAGAGTCCAAAGATGCCTTCTGGGGTCCGATGCAACGGTTCCTGACGGGAGAGGACATCGGCGGGCTGCAGGTATTGCGTTACGCCGTCCTGCTTCTGTTTCCTTTGATTGTCGGCTGGCAAACCTATAGCAGCACGGCGACCAGCGATGCGCCGCCTGCTGAAAACCGGACGATTCACCCGGCCCCGCCAGGCGAATACACCGGCTTGTCTAATCCGGTTTCAAAGACACCAGACGCCATCCAGCAGGGGAAGGGCTTCTATGCCGCCTTCTGTTCTCCCTGCCACGGCGGAAACTTCGATGGGAAGGGCCCGGCAGCCCGTGGATTCAATCCCCCCCCGGCCAACTTCTCCGATCCGACGACGATCGCCATGCTCCAGGAAAGCTATCTCTTCTGGCGCATCAAGAAGGGCGGGGTCGGCCTCCCGATCGAAGGGATGCCATGGAAATCCGCGATGCCTCGCTGGGAAGTCGAACTTCCTGACGAATGGATCTGGAAAATCATCATGGGCGAATACGATGGGGCGCATCAATCGCCGAGGACCTGGGAGTAGAGTAGTGGGGGCGACGGGTTGTCCCCTTTGCTTGCGGAGCCCCCACGATACAATAGTGGTCGCTCGACGCGGGTAGTGGAAGGCCCACAGCCCACCCTCTGAGAAGTGAGTAGAGAGAGGACGGAACTTATGAAACACGGACTGAATCAAATCGTTCCGAACGTCGTCGTCGGTGTATCGCTTGTCCTTGGATTTCTCGTCGTGCAGCCTGTCTCAGCTCAAGAGAGCATAGCGGTTCGCGCTCCGATGGTGAAGGGAGCCCTGCCGGCTGATGACCCGACTGCGGCGGTGTGGAGTAGCGCGACCCCGGCGACATTTCCGATGTCGCCGCAAGTCCATTGGCAGAATCGCATTCAGGAAGCGACGGTTAGAGATCTGACCGTGCGTGCCTTGCATGACGGGACCAACGTCGCCATTCTCCTGGAGTACGCCGACCCGACTGAGGATCCAGACGATTCAGCCGCGATTGAGTTCATGGTGGGAGACAAGAAAGCCCACTTTGCGCATGGCCAGCCGATGGCGCAGGTAGAAGGCGGTCCGGTCAATATCTGGTTTTGGAAGAACAAAGACGGCAAAGGCGTCGACATGAATGCCAAGGGCTTTGGCACACTCAAGGTGCAGACGCACCAAGACGTGAAGGCCAAAGGCGCCTACTCCAATGGCACATGGAAAGTTGTCTTTACGCGGCCACTCGCCACCGAACATCCGGACGAAGATACGCAGATTGCGACCGGTGGATTCATCAATATCGCCTTCGCCGTCTGGGATGGGAAGAAGGACGCAAGCGGCGAACTGAAGGAGAAGGGATCGCAAAAGGCGGTCTCCTCCTGGTGGTACTTCCGTGCAGAGGCACCACCGGATTATTCCGGCTATTACTATGCGGTCCTCGCCGTGGGCCTGGCTCTCGGATTTCAGTTCGTTCTGATCCGCAAGCTAAAGAAAGGGCATTCAGCATGAAGGCGGCTCGGCTGTACGTATTAGGAGCGGTCGGTGGACTGGTTGGCGTCTGGGCCATGGTTGCCGGGGGCTGTGCCAGCGAGCAGCAGCAGAAGGGGCATGAACTCTACAGCCACTACTGCATGCACTGTCACGGTGAGAACGGACGCCAGAACGAAGGATTCAATTGGTCCTCGATGCCCGATCCGAAGCCTAAAGATCTCTCGAACAAGTCAGAGATGGGCACCTTCAAGGACGAAGATATCTTCAATACGATTTCGCGCGACATGAAGGATACGAGTCCCGGTGGCGACAAAATCGGGGACGACGATTTTGCCGTGCCCACCATGCCGACCTTCAAGTACACCCTGTCTGAAGACGAAATTTGGGCCATTGTCGGTTATGTCCGTGGCCTCCACGGGATGAAGCTGGAGTTTAAAGTCGAGGATCGGAAGAAAGAGTTGGCTGCGGCGCTCCAAACGGCCCAAAGCAAGTTCGACCAGGCCAAGCAGACCTATGAGGCGGCGGAAAAGAAGGCGAGCGACGAGGCGGAAAAGAAGAGCGCAGCGCTTAAGAAGGACGTCGACGCCGACGAATCCTCCTATGCTAAGGAGCTGGCAGCCATGGGGCAGGCGAAAAAAGAACTCGACGTGCGCGCAGGCAGCGCTGAACAATTTCGCGACGAGACCGGGGAAAGGCGTGAACGTAGCTCGACCAGATCTCACCGTGAAACCAGAGCAGGCGGCGGAGATGGTGGCGCTCGGCAAGCGGCTCTATTCGAACAAGTATGGCTGTAACGGCTGCCACAGCATCGGCGCAGAGGGCGGCAAGGTCGGGCCGGCGCTCGACCGCGCAGGATTCAGATTGAACGGGACCTGGATCTATCGGTGGGTGAAGAATCCGCAGGCGATGAAACCGGAAACCAGGATGCCGGCGCTCGGGCTCAGCGATGCCGATGCCAAGGCCGTGACGATGTACCTTGGTACGTTGCGTGCGCCGAGGCCGGATGCCCCGATCGGACAAGCCCGCGAGCTGAACCTCAGAGCAGAAATCCCGCGACCATTCCGATTAAGACCGCGGCTCCTACCCACACATGTTGCTGAAACATGTGGAAGGCAGTGGGAGCCGGCAGGGCTCCTCTGAGCTGCAGGGCTTGTCTCAGACACCACACTCCAATGGCAACGAGTGCTCCATAGTAGATCCAGCCGATGTGGGCGAGCCAGCCTGCGAATCCCAGTAGCATCAGCATCGCGCAAAAGACCGTGCCGACGGCGATCCACGTCGATGAACCGAACAACAACGCCGAGGATTTCACGCCGATTCGACGATCGTCCTCCCGATCTTGAAGCGCGTAGATCGTATCGTATCCGATCGCCCAGCAGACCGTCGCAGCGAACAGGCACCAGGCCGGCGCTTCGATGACCCCCCGCGAGGCGGTCCAGGCCATGATAGTGCCCCAGCCGAAGGCGATACCCAACATGGCTTGCGGGACGTGGATGACGCGTTTCGCAAAGGGGTAGAGGCAAGCCAAGAGGATGGCGATCGGACTCAAGAGGATCGTGAGCGGGTCAAGGAGTAGCACGAGCATGCCGGCCAGCGAGAGGAAGAGGCCGACGACCAACAGGGCATGGGTGGCGCTGAGTTCACCCGACGCGAGTGGACGTACCAACGTGCGCGTCACATGTCGATCGAAGGATCGATCCGCTAAATCGTTCAGCACGACTCCCGCACTGCGCATCACAAAGGACCCGGTGACGAAGATGGCGAACAAGTGAAGCGGAGGCATGCCGTGAGCTGCCAAGACCAAGGACCAGAGAGTCGGGAGCATGAGCAGCCAGGTCCCGGTCTGGTTCTGGAGGCGAATGAGTCGGCTCATGGCCGACCAGGAGAACCGCGGCGACAACAATGGCGATCCCGGTGCCGGCGAAGAAGACTCGATCATGCGCGTGAACTTAGCCGAGGGGTGTGGGGCTGTCAACAACCTGCCGGGTGCAGGTGAGTTGTGCTAGTTGGATGCTTTTCTGTATAAGAATGGTTGTGCAGGTCACTGATTCAGCGCGTCCGTTCCTTCCTGTTTCGTGCAGCCTCATGGGTTGTCGCGGGGCTGTCTGTTGCGACGTTGACGAGTTGCTCGCTCTTTTCGAGTCGAGACGGCGCGGCTATCGGATACTATCTACCCCTGACCGTCCAACTTCGATCTGACCCAAGTATCGCCGGGGCGCAGCTCACCTATCAGGACGCCTGCGGCCAGAGACAATCCTTGCCGATCGGCGCTCCACTACTTGAAATCCTCAAGCGGAAAACCGGCCGCGTCTTTGAAAAGGTCGTGACGGCAGAGACAGGACCCTCGTCGGTGCCGGATGGCTATGTCGATACGGCGTTGGGCCCGGCCCATGTCGATCTGGTTATCCCTCAAAAGGCAAACAAGAGTTATCCAGCCACGGTCACAGTGGGATTGGACTTTGCCTACACGGCTGCCGATGGCACGGTTCTCTACAGCAAGAAAATTCAAAGCATTGGTCGGGGAGAGGTCGATGTCACCGAGGCCTCGTGCGAGGTCAAGGGGCTCGATAAGATTGCCCGAGAGGCCCTCGGCCTTGTAACGGATGGTATGGCCAAGCAACTCGGGACGTCGACCAAGATTATCGATGCTGCCGGAGCACGCAAGGCCGGTGGCTCCAAGGCGGCCGCGTCGACCGTCCCGCCGCCATCTCCGATTTCAACCGGTGGGGCACCCGCATCAGCGACACCGGCAGTCGCGCCGCAGTTGGCGGCAGTTGTTCCTGTGCTGGTTCCAGTGGACCAACCTGCCACGGTGATATTCCGGGCGATCGTCCGTGACGAGAATCGCAATCAGGTACTCCACACCGGTGAAGCCGTCGCGATCGAAATTGAAGTCAAGAATGAAGGGCCTGGAACCGCACGGGCTGTCGAGATCTCGGTCACCACCACGCCGCCCTTGATCGAGCGGATCCCTAGCCTGGTCTCCGTCGGCGATCTGCAGCCTGGTGAGGTGAAACGCCTGACGTTGGACGGCAAAGTCGCCACGGTCAAAGAGGCCGTGCAGGCGGAGGTGCTGCTGATATTGCGTGCCGGGTCCCCATCGGTCCAGCTGCCGTCCGCCAAGAAGTTTCTGATGGCGATGAGGCCTGAGTCTGCAACGGAGGCTGTGTCGGTACCGATCGATGTCGATCACCTGCCGAAACGGGCTGCCATACTCAAACAGCCGAAGGCCGTGGGCATTGTCATTGGCGTGGGGCAGTTTCGGGAGAGCGGCATTGCCAGGGTCAAGTATGCCGCACAAGATGCGCAGGTCATGGCCACGTACCTCAAATCGATCGTAGGGATCCCTCCCGAGCGCGTGCGGACCCTCGTGGATACCCATGCACTCAAGAGTGACCTGGCCGAAGTCTTGGAAGAGTGGCTGCCTAAGCGGGTGGACCCCACCACCGTTGTCTATGTCTCAGTCACGGGCCGAGGAGTGGTTGAGGCCAGCACCGGCGCCGTATCGATGATGATGTTCGACAGTACGGCCACGTCCGGCGCGCGCCTCTACTCGCTTCGTCGGCTGCAGGAATCCTTGGTGAAATTACCGATTCAGCGGGCCGTCGTGATGCTCGATCTCTCGCTTGAACTGGGACCGGGCAAGGAGGGGACAGACAGGATCGCTCCGTTGTGGGAACAGGAGGGCAGCGGGAAGGAGAAGATCATGTGGATGGTCGGAAACCGGGCAATCCAGGAAGCCCATAGTTATGACCCGGGCCAGCACGGGCTGTTTACCTATCAATTGCTCAAAGGTCTGGGCGGGGCAGCAGACCTCGATAGGGACGGCACCATCCTTACAGGCGAACTTTGCACCTATGCCAAGGGGCAGGTACTCAAGGTGGCCCAGGAGCAGTATGGCAACGAGCAGGAGCCTCTATGCCTCCCCGGGCCAGGCCAGGGGGCCTCGGTCAGGCTGCAGCCCGTAGCCCAGTTCAAATAACGGCCATTTATCAGTCGGTGGTTCCCGACGGCTGGTCAGTCATCCAGCGCTTGTGGCGGGGAGAGCCTTGTTTCTCACCTGCCATCCTCGTTGAATGAAAAACCCCTTGAGGCTGAGAAAAAACCCGTGTAAGTTGTGGGCTCTTCCGAGAGAGCCGGCGTAGCTCAGTTGGTAGAGCAGCGGTTTCGTAAACCGCAGGTCGTCCGTTCAATCCGGATCGCCGGCTCCATAAAACCCGCCGATATTTCAACTGGTTCACGGTTGACGGAACCGCTCCGCTGCCTACCCAGTTCTGCCAGTGTAACCGAAAGTGTAACCTTTTCCTGTTCGTAGTAGGTGGCAAGGGCCTTTGCTGCCACCTTGAGGTCTGTCTCGTTGACGATGTTATAGCGGTCAAACACACTTCGGGTCTTGTGGCCACTGATCGCCATCGCCACCTTCTCAGGAATCCCGGCCCTGGTCATATTCCGCACCGCTGTCCGGCGGAAGTCGTGCACAAGCCGCCCTTCAAGACCCATCTGCTTACAGGCTCGCTTCCAGCACCGCTTGATCTCCAACAATCGTTTTCCGTAGCGTTGGCAGACCCACGACGAGGCGGGATATGTGGCCTCGTGTCGTCGCCTCGCTTCCAGCAAGACACGGTGTAGATCGGGCGGCAGATAGACGACCCTGGACGTTTCTGTTTTGGTCTGTAAGGGCGTCAGTGAAAGTCGGGGGAGAACCCGCC
>CAVSCZ010000024.1:0-251169 GCA_963726635.1 uncultured Nitrospiraceae bacterium | reverse complement strand
CCACGATCTTGCCGTCCCGCACGACAAACGTGTCCGTGCCCACCTCGTACACGTTGTCGGCAGTCTCTGCGGTCCACAGAATGTAAGCATAGTCGCCCTCGGCGAACTGCTGCTTCATGCTGAACGCTGCGCCAGGTTTTCCAAACTCCGCGAGCATCGCCTGGAACAACGGCCTAATCGCGGCGGCTCCCCTGAGCGGTCCGTCCGGCGTGAACAGGACGGCACCCGGCGCATAGTCAGATAGGATGCCCTTGAGGTCGCCCTCGCCAAAACACTTTAAGTGGTGGTCTACAATGTCTTTTGTCGAAGCCATTTCTCAGTCCTCCTTTGTTGGTTCCGGTTGTTGGGCGCATCTTGTTCTCTCAGGCCGGTTCGATATTCTGGTTCACGCGAAAGAGGTTGTCCGGGTCGTACTTGCGCTTCACCCGGGCGAGGCGATCGTAATTCAGGCCATAGGCGGAGCGCACGCGATCACCTTCGTCGGCGGTGAGGAAATTGACGTAGACTCCGCCGCTGGCGAAGGGTGCCGTGGCATCGAAGAAATCGCGCGCCCAGCCAATGCAGAGCTTATCGTCGGCCGGGTCCTCCCAGCGGCCGTGGACGTTCATGACGAACTTGGCGTCGCGGTGCGCGTATGCCGCGGAGCCCGGAGCCGGCCTGGTGGTGGCACCACCGATGGCGGCGATAAAGATCTCGCACTGAGGCGACGGCAACTTTCCGACATACGCAATGACGGCGTCGAAGAGTTCGTCCTTGAGCGTCGAGAGATTGTGGGACTTCCAATAATTCCTGGCGCCGGCGGTAAGCAGCGGGTCGAAGGCCTGCTGCCAGGCGACGTAGGGCTGGACGCTGACGTGTTCGCCCAGGGGCGTGCCGAACTTGCGCAACGGCTCGATGAGCGGCTCGCCCTGCTTCGGGTCACCCGCATAGATCAGCGCGAGCGCGATAATCTCCTTACCGTGGACCCCCTCGGGGAGGAATGGCAGGGGCGGCGCTTTGCGCAGGACGGTCCACACGGCGAGCTCCTCGGGCGCCTTGGCGAGGAATTCGCGGTATTGCTGCAACACCCGCTTCACCTCGGAAATCGGATACACGATGAGTCCGCTCAGCACGTCCGGGCCGAGAGGGTGGAGTTGAAACTCGAAGCTGGTAACCACGCCGAAGTTGCCGCCGCCGCCTCGGAGCGCCCAGAAGAGGTCGGGGTGCTTGGTCGCGCTGGCACGCACCACTTCACCGGCTGCGGTCACGACTTCGGCGGATTCGAGGTTGTCGACCGTCATGCCGTACTTGCGACTGAGCCAGCCGAAGCCCCCGCCGAGCGTCAGCCCGGCGATGCCGGTGGTGGAGTTGATGCCGACCGGCGTGGCGAGGCCGTGGGCCTGGGTGGCTGCGTCGAGGTCCGCGAGCGTGGCGCCGCCTTCGATGGTCACGCGGCGCGCGGCCGGGTCGACTCGTGCGGCCTTCATCTTCGAAAGGTCGACCACGAGCCCGTCATTGCACAGTGCATTGCCGGCGATGTGGTGCCCGCCGCCGCGGACGGCGAGCAAGAGCCCGTTGTCCCTCGCGAAGTTCACGCCGCGGACGACGTCCGACGTGGTGGCGCAGCGAGCGATGATCGCCGGGCGCTTATCGATCATCGCATTCCAGATCTGACGCGCGCTGTCGTAGGCACCGTCGCCCGGCAGAAGAATCTCTCCCGTGAAGCCGCCTTTCAACTGCTCGATTGTCCCGGCCTGCAATGTCGTCATGGTGTCCTTCTTCTCCGTCGGTGAAGGGTTGTTGAGATAGTGCCGAAACAAGAGCCGGTCGGCATTCCGGCAGAACAACTCCCAATTCATCCTTGCACCCGCTCGAGCGACATTCGACGAAAGACCTCACCGCACGGGGGCACCGAGGCTTGGAGCGAGATGAACGTTCGCCGCACGAGTGGAAACGACAAGGGCTGCGAACGATTCCATGGCGACAGCGACAGGATTCGCCCCAGCAGGCAATAGCCGAACAGCACCCGCACCGTGATTCCGGCCAATAGCATCCAGTGAATCCATTGCAACGGACCCCAGAGCCCGACGACCAGCAGAGCGAAGTAGGCAACCCGCACCTGTACGGGAAAGGCAGTCAAGTCTCGCGTGAGCCAGAGTACATGAGCGAACTGAACAGCACTCAACACTATCGCCAGGTAGATCCCCGCCGGCCAGCCCAAGAGGCCGGCCCCGAGTAATCCCCCCGTCAGCAACCAGTACCACCAACTAAGATCGTGAATCGTCGTCATCACTCTGCTCCTTGTTGTGAGTGGATGACCCAATATGCCCGGTCCCTACAGCAGCATCGATGCCAGCACGGTAGAATCGAACGAGATGAAGGAAATTCAGCGACTTAAATTCAGATGAGGGGAAATCGGCGAGTGCCGACATCGCGTGACTTGCGAAATCTCGCGAGAAGATTTGTGAGATCTCGTGAATCGATGAGGGTGAAACTCAGAGAAGTGAGGGATGAAGAAGGAGTGACGAGGGAAATCTATGTTCAGCGGGGCTTTTGAATCTTCAAAATCTTCATGCGTGACGAGAGTGTCGAGGCGTTCATTCCGAGCAATGTTGCCGCACCCTTCTCGCCGGAGACTTTCCACTTGGCGACGTCGAGCGCGCGCAGAATATTGGCGCGTTCGAGTTGCTCGAGTTCATGCGCCGTCCGGATCTGGCCGGAGGAGGGGGTGTTGTCTTCGGAAAGCGGCAGGTGAACCGGCGACGTCTCAGGCAAGGCCCGCTCCAAATTCAAGCGTCCGTCTATCGCAGTTATCACGGCCCGCTCGATCACGTTCTGCAGTTCCCGCACGTTGCCGGGCCAACTGTAGCTCTTGAGCTGGCGCGCGAAGTCGACGGTCAGCGGAGCGATCGTGCGGCCCATCTTTGTGGCATACCGGCGGGCGAAGGCAGAGGCCAGACGCACGATGTCGTCGCCGCGCTCGCGCAGAGGCGGCACACGGAGCGGAAACACGTTCAGCCGGTAGAAGAGGTCCTCGCGGAATGTGCCCTCGCGGACGGATTTCTCCAGATCGCGATTCGTCGCGGCCAGCACACGCACATTCACCTTCCTGGTGGAAGTACTCCCGACCGGGTCGAACTCGCCTTCTTGCAACACGCGGAGCAGCTTCGCTTGCAGGTCGAGCGGCAATTCCCCGATCTCGTCGAGAAATATGGTGCCTTTGTCCGCCAGGGCGAAGCGGCCCGCTCGTTTCTTGGTCGCGCCGGTAAAGGCCCCCGCTTCATGACCGAACAATTCACTCTCGATCAGCGTCGCGGGGATCGCCGCGCAGTTCACGGTAATCAGCGGCCGCTCATGCCGTTTGCCGGCCGCATGGATCGCGCGCGCCACGAGTTCCTTACCGGTGCCGGTCTCGCCCATGATGAGCACCGTCGCGTCGGTCTCCGCGACTTGGGCAATGTCGCGCAGGACCTGCCGAAGCGCCTGGCTCTCGCCGAGCAGCGTATTGTCGTGATGCAGGGCCTGCAGTTCTTCCCGCAACAATTCGGTTTCAGCGGTCAGCGACTGGATCTTCTGCTCCGCTTCCACCCGATCGTGCACGTTGCGGAGGATCAGAGTCGTGAACCTCCGGCGATGCAGCTCGAAACGGGAGAGCGTCGCTTCGGCAGGAAACGAGTCGCCTTCGGGACAACGGGCGGTGAGCCCGCCGGCGATCCAGCGCGACTGCTGACCTTCCGGGCGTCCGTCCAACTCGGCGATCAGGGCTCAGGAGCCGCTCTGCATCCTTCTGGCTCACGAATCGCCGGAAATCCTGGCCGGCCATCTTGTCCGCTCGACAGCGGAACACTTTCTCCGTGGCGGGATTCACGCGGGTGATGTGGAACCGATCGTCCAGCTCGATGATCGCGTCCATCGCGCTGCTGAGGAGCCGCCCGACTTTTTCTTCCCGCTCGCGCACCTCGGCTTCCGCCCGCAGCCGTTGGAGTTCCGCCGCGGCCCGCGCGGCAAAGATCTGAAAGATCGCATAGACCCTGCGGCTCCTCCGGAATCGGCCGCCGGTCGATCACCGCGATGTGTCCCAGAATGTGACCGTCGGTGTCTTGTAACGGCACGCCCATGTAGCTGACGGCGCCGGCTGCCTTCAATTCCTCATTATGAGGAAAGAGCTCCAGAATGCGGTCGGGAAAATGCACCAGCTTGACCTGGTCGATCACCTGCTCGCAGGCAGTCCCGGCGATATCGACTTCATAGTCATGGACCCACTGGCCGTCCATCCAGAAGGCGAGGGCGCGGAGGCGGCGCTTCTCGGGGAAATATTCCGTCACCCAGGCGCCATGCGTGCCGAGCGCCTTGGCCAGGTTCTGCACCAGCGCGGCAAAAAACTGTTGGCCCGTTTCCGTGGCGGTCCCTTCGAGGATTGCGCGCAGGGCGGCGTCGGTTTCGAGATCCTGAAGAGGTTGGGAGCGATCAGAGGGAAGGGGGGCCATGGGGAAAAGTATGGGGCGGAGAGGGGGGGGGATTCAAGAGGGGGAGGAGGGACGGCCTGGTCGTCCTCCTGCTCGCGGAACGCGCGCCCTCAGAAGGGCCTCGTTCGACGCGCGCATTCGAGGATCAACCAGGCCACCCCTTGAATAGGACAGTAGCGAGCTTGGAAGGATCATTTGTATTATTGGACACGCGCAGTGGGAGATCATCTAGCCCGCCCTCAAGGGAGAGGATGAAAGAGCGGCGGTCGCTCGATGCGCGCAATGGAGACCACACCAGCCGCCTCGCTGGATACGACCAAAGAGCAGGGAAATTGCTCGGCCGATGCGCCCAATGAAGGACAGTCCTGAGACTCCGCGCGACCTAGCGCGCCTGTCGGATCGTTTTGTCTCCTGCCGCCGGCTTGGCGAACTCGTACTTTAATGCATTGACCCCTGCCAGGTAGCGGCTCACGTCGTGGTCGCCGCACCGTTGGTGGCGGGTCAGCCGGAACCCGCGTGCGGCATAGGCCTGGCCGGCCCCGGCTCCGCAGAGGTGAATCAAGGCCGCGAGATCCTGCTTTTGCCGGAGTGTGACCTTGCCGCCCCGTCGTGTGTCGATAGCTTTGGCGACCGCGCGATCGAGCGACGCCGCGGTCAACTCGATGGCATGGCTCGGCACGACGCGCGTGTAGAGGCTGTTGAACCAGCACGATCGCAAGTCGTGCCAGGGGCCGTCCTCGACCACCACGTGGTCGTGGATGCAATAGCGCGTCGCTTCGCGGAAGGTTCCGTCGGTGATCTGGTACATGCCGACCGCGCTCGACGCCGGTTGGTACCACTCCAAGGGATTCCACGAGAGACGCCATCGCCAATAGGTCCGCGCCACCGGATTCCCCGTACTCTCCATCTGCGCCAGCGCGGCGAGAAACTCAGCTGTGATGACCGGTGTCGCATGCTCCCGGAAAAGCGATCCATACTCCTTCCACGTCTCGAAGGGGCGCTTGTCGAGTGCGTGGTCCAAGGCAAAGAGGACCTCGGTCGGTTTATTGAACGCGTGATAGGCCCAGTTGACGCCGAGCCACAGGAGGAGGATGAGGGCAGAGATCACGACGGCACGAACGGTCGGCGGTGAGGCCAGCACCGCCCGCATGACCTTACGGAACCCACGCCAACGCTCGCGCACGAAACGCCAGAGCGTGGTGAGCCTCATTCGACGTCTGCGCCTCTTTCGTCGGCGAGAATGTTGGGGAGTCAGTCGATTGGGCCTAAACGCCATAGGGTCACTATAACCGAAAAAGGGAGGGATGCCTTCGGCGTACGCGCACATACCTCCCGGAGCGATCCGTCCGGGCTTCACCGGGCGGAAGCCTTCTGGAATTCCCGCAGCCACGGTCTCGCGACCGTGGGGCTTTGGTCAGTTCCAGCTTTCCTTCCCAGCGAAGCCTCGGCGGATGCCTCGCTCCTCCGGTAAAGTGCGCGTAGCCCAAAGGCATCCTAGGGTGGGAAAGGAGGAGCAAGCTCGGAAGGGAAAAGGAGCGTCCTGGTCGTCCTCCTGCTCGCGGAACGCGCGCCCTCAGAAGGGCCTCGTTCGACGCGCGCATTCGAGGATCGACCAGGCCACCCTTTGAGTAGAGAAACGAGCGAGCTTGGAGGGAACATCGATAAGGCGGTGCTCGTTAAACGCGCGCAGTGGAAGATCAATCAGCCCCCATCCCTGAGAGATAACGAGCGAGCTTGGAAGGATCATTTATATCGGTGGATGCGCGCACGATGGGACCGATTCAGGCCACTTCAAAGCCTAGGTCGCCATCAGGGGGAGAGGGAGACGAGCGAGCGTCGTAAGAGCATCATCCAAGGAGTGGCAATCCCGCTGCAGAAACCGCGGTCTGGTCTATGCTAGCATAGACCCGTTGTCGTAAGATCGCCGGTCTGGCCGGACCCGGCGAAGGGATTGCCTACAGGCCATCGTACGTTCATCGCCAAGGTCACAATCATGCCGTCGATTCCTGAGCCACTCAAACACCGTCTCGTTCAGCTTCGACGAGTGCTCCATCGATATCCCGAACTGAGCGGACAGGAAACCAATACCGCCGCCGTCATCTGCAAATTTCTCGATGGGCTGGCCGTCAAGTATCGGGCCCACGTCGCCGGTCACGGAGTCGTGGCCGACATTCCAGGACGCGCTGGAGTCCCCTGCGTCGTCTTGCGTGCCGATACGGACGCACTGCCGATCCAGGAAGACACCGGCTTGGAATTCGCGTCGGTCCACGACGGCGTCATGCACGCCTGCGGCCACGATGGGCACACCACGATGTTGCTCGGCGCGGCGGCACTCCTCTCAGAAGAGAAAGACTTGCCGGCCCCCGTGCGATTGATTTTTCAGCCGGCAGAGGAAAAAGGCACCGGCGCGCTGGCCATGATTAAGGCAGGAGCGTTGGAGACCGCCGGCATGATCTTCGGCGGCCATCTCGACCGCCACTACCATCCGGGGGCCATCGTCGTGGCTGAGGGTGCCGTCAACGCGTCCTCGGATAATTTCACGATTGAGATTATCGGGCAAGGCGCGCACGGAGCCCGTCCGCACGAAAGCATCGACGCCGTCGTGGTCGGGAGTCTGATGATCATGGCCCTGCAAACGATCGTCTCACGCGAAGTCGATCCGTCCCGTCCGTCGGTCGTCTCCGTGGGGCAATTCCACGCAGGGACCGCGCCGAACGTCATCGCAGGACAGGCTAGGCTGGAGGGGACGGTTCGTGCCCAGGATCCTGCTATCCGGCAACAACTCCTCGCCTCCATCCGCCGTATCGCCGAATCGATTGCCCAACTTCACGGGGCCAAGATTCAAATCACGATGATGGAAGGCACGCCGCCGCTGATCAACACGCCTGAGATGGCGAGCCTTGCGCGCCGCGCAGCAGTCACGACGGTCGGGGAGGCCAATGTGTTGCCGCTCAAGACGGCCAACATGGGCGCGGAGGATTTCAGCTACTACATGGAAAAAATTCCCGGCGCCTATGTCCGGTTCGGCAGCCAGGTCCCGGGCAAAGAAGGATTTCCCGCCCACTCCAGCAAGTTCGATTTCGACGAAGAGGCCTTGGCCGTCGGCGCGGCCTATTACCAGGCCATTGCCAAAATCGCCGGCCAGCGACTCAGCGAGCACAAGCCGCACACTTGACCACGCGCACAGGGCTGTCATGATTCGGATCAGAGAAGCCCGCGAAGAAGATGTCGGCCAGATCCGCGAGATCTTTCTCGCCGTCTACGGCGCCGACTATCCCCATCACGAGGTCTACGACGAACTCTGGCTGAAGCGCTCCGTCTTCACGGACGACGCGCTGATTCTCGTCGCCGAAGAGACTGACACGGGCAAAGTGATCGGCACGGCTTCCGTGCTCTTCGACTTCGGGGCCCATTCCGATCTCGTCGGAGAGTTCGGCCGTCTCGCCGTCCATCCAGACTATCGCCGGTTGCAGGTCGGCAAGCTGCTCATGGACAAGCGACTCGACGCCATTCGCAATCGCCTGCATGTCGGCCTGGTCGTCGCGCGCACCGTACATCCCTATGCCCAGCGGATCAGCCTCGCGGAGGGATTCATCGCGACCGGGTTTCTGCCGCTGAAGCATTTCTTCCGCCACCGCGAGAGCTTTGCCCTGCTGGCGCGGTATTTCGGCGACGCGCTGGCCTTGCGTCGCAATAATCCGCGGATTATTCCCGAGGCCTATGGTTTGGCCAATCTCGTGATGAGCCAGCCGCCGCTCACGCCGGATTTCATCGTCGACGAAGATTCCGCACCGTACCCCGCGGGGGGAGACTACACGATCGAACAACTGCAGGCCGAAGGTTATCCGGCTCTGCTGCGCATCGAGCGGGGGCGGGTGCGCAACAGGGAAATCTTCGGCCCCATGCGACTGGATTATGGATTCTTCAAACTCCAGGCGCGGCAAACCAGTTACTTTCTGGCCCGCTCCGGTGGCCAGATCGTCGGGGCCGTCGGCTACACGATGGATCCCGTCGAGCACACCGTCCGCGTGTTCGAGCTGATCGCCCTGGCCGACGACGTCGTGCGATTTCTCCTTGCTGAGCTAGAACGCAAGTGTCGGGAGGAAATGGACATCGAATACATCGAGATCGACGTCAGCGCCTATGCCCCGCGGATGCAACGCACCCTCTTAGAGCTGAATTTTCTGCCGGTCGCCTATGTGCCGGCCATGGTCTTTTATCAGGTGGAGCGGCTCGACATCGTGAAGATGGTTCGGCTGAACAAGCTGCAAGATCTGGGGCCGCTCGCGCTGACGGAACCGGTGCAGGCCATCGCCGACGTGGTCATGCGCGGCTTTTCGACCTGCGTCATTGCGCCGCGCATGGCACAGGCGATCAAGGAGGTTCCGTTGTTTCAGGGGATGAACAGCGAGCAAGCGACGAGGCTTGCCGGAGCCTGCACGGTGCGGGAAGTTCGGACAGGCGAGCGCCTCTTCGCCGAACACGATCCGGCGGACCGTCTGTACATTGTGCTGCGGGGGCAAGTCGCCGTCAGTGGTGGCACTCCTCCGGTTACGATCGGTACCGTCCGCACGGGAGAGACCTGCGGAGAAGTCTCGCTCCTCTCGGCCAGGCCCCACTCCGCCACGGCTACGGCCGAGGGCCACGTGGAGGCGGCCGAACTGCTCCAACGCGATCTGGCAGACCTCATTCGCCGCCGCCCCGACATCGGCGTCATCATCTACCGCAACCTGGCGGTCGGCCTGGGCGACAAGCTCCTGCGCTCCGGGAATTCACGGCGGGATCGAGGGCCGGCCGAGTCGGAAGTCCTGCATCTGGCATCAGAAGCCGCTCCAGCCAGAAAATAAGAACCGGATCAACTCACCTCGCGCATCGTCCTCGACGGCGGTTTCGGCACCCCTGAGCGTCATCAGCTCTTCCAATTTACCATTCATCCTTCAACATTAGGCAGGAGAGGGTATCGCGTTCTTCGTCGGCTCGCGATATTTGGCGAAACAAATGAGATCGAGGTGGTGGTAGTGGTTGGGAAGAACGGTTTCCGCCTTGTAGCCGAGACTCAGGAAAAAGTGGATGTTCCTGGCCGTGCGGAGCATGGTGCAGGCATAGAACTTATGAGCATCCGTCGTGACCCGTTCGATTTCCCGGATCAGCGCGTTCCCCACCCCATGGCCCTGGCGGGCAGGACTCACCGATAACAACCGGATCACGCACACACCAGCCACCGTCCAGAAGCGCACTGATCCGACAACCACTCCCTGCGCCTCCGCCACCAAGATACGTTTCTCCTTGGCATCTTGCCTGAGGCTGTCGAGCGTTTCCGTGGTCCAAGCGCTCACTTCGTAGAGATTGGCGTATTCGCCGAACGCGGCCTTTTGAACTTGAAGAAGGGCCGCGAAATCCGCTTCGGTTGCTGGTCTGATGCGAATCATAAACGGTGCATCCGGTCGGGCGTTCCTTACCTCGCGAATGTGAAGATATCAGAGCCTGAGCCAGTCTTCCATCTGCCGCGCGTAGGTGGAGGCCAATCGGGCCACCCGTGGGGAGAGGTTACGAACAAGCTTGGAGGGAACATCTATTATATAAATAAGATAAGGCCGCCGAGCCCAAAAATATGTGCATTTCGCCATATCGCTGAGTTGACAGCCGCCAGCGAGGGTCGTAGCCTGTTCAAAAATTCTCCTTGCACCGGCTGAAAAGTAGGATGTCCCTATTTTCCTTCCTCACGTCTGAGCACTCGATCGCCCCGGGTACTGCCGGTGCACGGAGGCTCATGGCGACCTTCCTGCTCGGGGGACTCTTGACCGTCCTGCATGCGGTGCCGGCTCTGGCGGGGCGGGAATTCTCGGCGTCGCCTGTCGGGAAGGGTGTACTCTTAGTGGCCAGCCCCATGCTGGATGATCCGAACTTTCGCCAAGCCGTCGTGCTCGTCGTGGAGCACGGTTCTGAGGGAACACTCGGGCTGATTCTGAATCGTTCCACGAACGTCCTGTTGTCCGAGGCGTTGCCGGACCTCACCGTGCTCAAGGGAACGACCTACCGATTGTTTGCAGGTGGGCCGGTAGAGCCAACCCGCCTTCTCCTGCTGTTCCGACTCAAAGAGCCTCCAGCAGACGCACGATCGGTTTTTGACGGGGTCTATGTGGGGGGCACACCGGCAGTCCTGGAACGCATCATTACACAGGCCAAACCGACCGAGACCTTCCGGGTTTTTGCCGGAGTCGCCGGGTGGGCTCCGGGGCAGCTGAAATATGAAATGCTCCAGGGGGCATGGGCGATCCTGCCGCCGGATTCGATCGGCATCTTTGACAAAGACCCGGCCACACTCTGGGAGGACTGTCTCAGCCGCCTCCAGGCGCCCAGGGTCATCTCCAATTAGAGAAGAGAGGAGGAGCCTGGTCGATCTCCTGTGCTCGCGGAACGCGCGGCCTCAGAAGGGCCTCGTTGGACGCGCGCAGTGGGAGATCAATCAGTCACCATCCCTTGAAGAGAGGTAACGAGCGAGCTTGGATGGAGCCTCATCTCTCACGGAGCGGTGGTCGTTCGACGTGCGCAGTTGGGGACTAATCCAGGCCACCCCCGTAGGAAAGAGAACGAGCAGGCTTGGAGGGACCATTTATATGTATTGCTCGTCCGACGGGCGCACGTCGACCATTGCGGGCGCCATTCACCTCGTGCGAACCCGGCAGTCGCTTACGTGAGTACGGCAAGTGAGAAGAGGTAAAGGATCCCACTCGAACGGCTAGCGGCCGCGATGTCCACCGCCGGAGCGACCGCCACCACCAGAACGTCCCCCTCCACCCCCGCCGGAATGTCGCGGACTTATGGACGGACTGTGGTGTGGTACCGAATAAGGTGCGCGAAGCACGGGAGGGTTAGGTTGGGCGATATGGGGTGGATGGACCTGCTGCAGTGTCGGCGGCAGATGGCGTGAGAACTGTTGCGACGGCGCTGGTGCCCGTAATGCATTTGCACTGGTCGCTGCATTGGCCGATCCTGGCAACAGAATCTGCGGCGGCACCGCTGCCGGTGCCCTCAACGCATTGGCACTGGTCGCTGCATTCGCCGATCCTGGTAGCAGGGTCTGCGGCGGTGGTGGAGTGAAACGCAGAGAGGCCGGAGGCGCGACAAGCAACGAATGATGCGGCGGTGGCGGCGGGGAGATTCCCGGCGGCGCGGGTGGGAGGGTGCCGGTCTGTGTCGTGACGATCTGTTGCACAATCGCGATGTGACGATTCCGTGGATACAGGTGTTGCGCCTGAAGCAGCAACCCGTGGACTTGTTGCACACCGATCCATGGATAGGGGTAGATGACCGGCGTCACATAGACCCAGTCGGTCCAGGCTTGTGAAACGAGGGCATTCGTTTGCAGTTGGTTTAGTAAGTCCTGACGTTCCTGATTGAGAGCCTGAATTTGCTCGGGCGACACGGCGGTGGCCAATGTCAGGTTGGCCGCATCAAGCTGTTGGTGCAATTGGTCCGTCTCTGCTCGGAGCGCCACGAGTTCGGTCTTGGCGCTCTCGTTTTCTCGAAGTGCCGTGATGGCCTGGGCGACTTCGTTGGGGTCGACCTGCGCCGTGAGATCGGCGCGGATCACCACTGTTTGGTCCTCCAGCGAGGTGGTGATCTTCTGATCTAAAACCATGACGATGCCGGCCGTATAGGTTCGGATGTCATCCCTCGTCACATCCATATTCTTCACCTCGGTCACACTCTCCAAATAGGTGGCGACCTGTTCGAGGGCCTCTCGTTTGGCGGCTTCGACGGCCAAGCGAACGGCATCGGTCCGAGTGTCGTGATCTCCCATCCGGTATTCGCCGATGGCGGTGACCACCCGGACGTTTGGAGATGGAGATAGAAATAGAGATGGAGGAGCCTGTTGTTCAACGGAGACGGGGGGTGGGGATGCCGAAGACGATTCGAGATCCAGCGGGATGACCCGGCTACGATATTTCTCCGGGATCGAGTACAATTCCGTCGTGAAGTTCTGTGTGCCGGAGTCGTCTGTGTATTGGTAGATAGGATCGGCAGCTGAGCTTACGGGCACATTGGCAGTGGGAACAGAGAGCCACAGGAAGAATACAACCGATAACGTAAGCCTCCTGCGGGAGATCAACATCGGGTCCCCCTCATCTATTTCTTACTTTTAGATTAACACATATAAATGTCCGGTTCCTGTTACCGACACAGCGTGGAGTTGGGATGCCTTCGGCGTACGTGCACATACCTTCCTGAGCGATCCATCCGGGCTTAACCTGGCGAAAGCCTTCTGGAATTCCCGCAGCCACGGTCTCGCGACCGTGGGGCTTTGGTCAGTTCCAGCTTTCCTTCCCGGTCAAGCCTCGGCGGATACCTCGCTCCTCCGGTAATGTGCGCGTAGCCCGAAGGCATCCTGGGGGGAAACGAGCAAGCTCGGAGGGGGAGTGGCGAGACGGCTCGCATGGTCTCAGTGCTCGCAGAGCCCCACGATTAAAAGGATTGGAAGGGTACCCACATTGGTCCTGTGCTCCCGGAACGCGCGTCCTCAGAAGGGTGGGATAGGGAGCCACCAGACCATCCTTCTTGCTCGCAGAACGCGCACGATGAGGCTGTGCTCGTCCGATGCGCGCAGTGAAGGACAGTCCGGTGACTCCCTTGTGCGAGGGGTGTGATGGTGCAGAGAAGGATACAGAGGCCCTCGTTGGACGCGCGCAGTGGGAGATCAATCAGTCCCCATCCCTGAAGAGATAACGAGCAAGCTTGGAAGGAGCATTTAGATCTGTGCTCGTGGAGCGCGATTAGCCTATGAGTCGCAACATCCTCATTGTCAGTGCCCACCCCGATGACATGGAAATCGGCATGGGAGGAACCGTCGCGAAACTGGTGCGGGAGCAAGCCGAGATTACCTCGCTGATCGTGACAGATGGCGGCCGGGCGTCGAACCCCTTTGGCTGGACGGAGCAACGAATGGCTGAAGTGCGGCGGGCTGAAGCCATGCGGGCCGCAGAGGTTTTGGGTGTGAAGGACGTCATCTTCTGTGACCAGCCGGACGCGGCAGAAGAGGTCGATGTGGAGGCCGTCAAGCGGAAGCTCGTCGAGGTCATGACTCGCCTCAAGCCCACCGAGGTCTATACGCTTCACGAAGAACTCGATCGGCATTCAGGCCACCGCCTGGCGGGCAGGCTGGTGCGAGAAAGTGTCAGCGAATCGGGACTTTCGCCCTCGGGAGGGGTCTGGGCCTATGAAGTCTGGGGCCCATTCGCGAAATGGGATCGCCTGGAGTACATTGACGCCGATGTGGAGAAAAAGAGGCTGGCCATCGCGGAGTATCGAAGTCAAGTGGCGACGATTCCTTACGCGGAAGGGATCCTCGGATTGAATCGCTGGCGTGCTGTGTTCGCCGATCCCATGGCCGATGCCCCGGCCGGCACCTATGCAGAAGTGTTCCTCCGCGTGGCCCTCGTGCAGTAGGAAACGGAGTCAGGACTCGTTTTCTTCCTCGATCGCGGCAATGAGTAGCCTGTCCCCATTTTCCCCTCCAAGCGCGCGAACTCTTCGCCCAAACTCAAAAGAGCACGCATGGCGTAATCAAACTGTTGAATGCCACTCAAGAGAGTAGACCCATGAGCATGCGTCGTCATGATGGTACAGATGCACAGTGGTTGGCTAAGAATGCGCCACTTCAATTCAAGGAAGTTTGCGCTAGCTGTAACAACGAATGGATGAGCGAATTAGAGACCGAGTCGATACCAATCATGACCCCGATGATTCTGGGGGAGGCCATAACTCTCAACACTAAACAACAAATCACTATTGGGGCATGGGCCACAAAGTGTGCCATGCTGTTTGATGCCCACGACGCAGGAGAGATTTTCCATGACCGATTGGATTGCCTTCATTTTCGCAAATCCTTAGCGCCGTCTCTTAGCTCTACGAATATTTGGCTTGGTAGATATAATACGAGTGGTTCTCCACGCGCCTTTACTGAGCATAGGACGCTCAGAACGCCGTTAATGCGTTCTGGAAACCTCATAAAGAGTCACGTCCACACGATGGCATTTGGTTTCTTGGTTCTTCAAATCGTCAGCTTTAAGAGAACCGTACATGAGCGCGATGCATTCAGGATTCATTTTCAGCATGTAGTCAATCTTCCCTGGGACAAGCTGACCGTCGAAATTTGGCCGAACGCCTTTGAATTGAAGTCGGCTCGCTGGCCACCTCCCCTTGCATTTGACGATTCTATCTATCACCTGCAACTTCTAGCTAAGCGATTTGGTGGCGGCAATACGTGACAATCCTGCCTTTGTGAATCCCTTTCGCGATAAGGACAAGGGGTCGAGAGTATTTGTTGTTTCACCTCGTCCGCGCGCGGCCTTGTCTTCTGGAATGCAATCATTTCGCAAGTCCTACTGTTGATGCGTTTCTTTCTCCGACGTAGCCTGCCCTCGGTACTTGCCAAAAGGAGGATCAGATGAGCAGTGAAGTCGCGCGCAACTTTCTTCTATGGGCTACGGTCATCAATTACGGAATCATGACGGTGTGGTTCCTGATCTTCGTCTTTGCCCACGATTGGATGCAAGGTATCCATGGCCGATGGTTCCACCTGTCGAGGGATCAGTTCGATGCGCTTCACTACGCCGGGATGAGTGTCTATAAGATCGGTATCATGTTGTTCAACTTCGTGCCGTTTCTCGCTCTCCGCATCGTCGGCTGAAGATGCGACGATCAAGAGAAGGGAGATCTCGTCCGCGCGCGGCGGGTCGAGGGCGTGTTCTTGTCGGGCGGGGGTGAGATCTGGCGTCGCGGAGCTCTGGACCAGTGCCTCGTTCGTGAGGTGGGCGGCCCGCACTTGGCAAGCGTTCACGTGTTCCGCTAAGGTAGCAGCCATGAAGGTACCGTTCACAATTGGCACTGTCGGTCACTTCGGACTAGCCGTCCGTAATCCGCGGCGCAGTGCGAAATGGTTCGTGCGCGTGCTGGGATTGCGCAAGGAGTTCGAGTTCGAAGAGGGCGTCGCAGTTGGCAACGACAACGTGACAATCGTCTTGTTGAAAGGTAAACCGTCACCGAAAACGATTGGTCACATGTCGTTTCATCTGCCGACCATGACCGCGTTGCGAAAGGCGCTCGGTCATATGAAGAAGCACAAGGTCAAGATGGAAGATCCTGGCAACGAAATCGGCCCGGAGTCACCCGGCTCACCCCACATGGGCTTATGGTTCCACGATCCTGATGGCTACCGCTGGGAACTTTCCGTCCAAGGCGGAAAGTAGAGGCTCGCCTCGTCCGCGCGCGGCGGTCTCTGGAAATTGAGAAGCTTCAGGAACCATTTCGATCTGAAAAGCCGCCTCGACCCCGCCAGGCGCCTACCGCGTCCGAGTTCATCATCATCTAAGCAATGCTTACCGACCGTATTCATCGTGGCGGCGCAGCCACGAGGGACCGGTCTTGCCTTCGTCTCGCCCCTTGGGCACCAGATCAAGGTAGTGGTAGGCGCCATTGACCATGTCGATGCCGCGCGCATACGTTGAATAGGTGTGGAAGACGTTCCCCTTGGGGTCTTTGTAAAAAACGCTGGCTCCCTCCCGATCTGAACTATCCGGGTCTTGTAGTTTGTAGTTGAAGAATGCTTGTTTCTTGGCCTCTTCTTCGGGCGTAAATGACACATGGTAGTCATAATTGAAATCGGTGTCGCCGGACGAGACCCACTTGAAATCCCACCCCATCCGTTTCTTGTAGGCTTCGAGTTTGCTGTACGGAGCCCGGGACACCGCGACCAACGTCACATCGCGGTGGTTCAAATGCACAATGATAGGGTTGAAATTGTCCGCCCAGAACGAACAGTGCTTGCACCCTGCGTCCCAATCGGGAGCAAACATGAAATGATAGACGATGAGCTGGCTTCTGCCGTCGAACAGGTCCGATAAGGTCTCTGTGCCGTTCGGCCCGTCAAAGACATAGTCTTTGTCCACCTTCACCCAAGGAAGCTGCCGCCGTTCTTGACTCAACTGATCGCGCAATCGGGTGAACTTCTTTTCTTTCACCAGCAACGCTTTTCGAGCCGTGATCCAATCTTTTCGCGATACGACAGTATGTCGAGCCATGGTGTCCTCCGATCTTCAGTTCCAGCACCAAACACGAACCGGGAGATGCTACCGTTCTCGACGCCTCGTCCGCGCGCGGCGGTGATCGGCTGATTAATCTTGCATAGCTACGCCCTGCGGTATCTCTCGCTCGTTCTCCCTTGGTCTGCCGTTCCCACGGCCTTCCGTGTCGAGAAATGAACGCGGATGCCTATTTCTTGAGGCAGCGCGGGTCAGCCGCCTGCAGTTCCGCGATCTTTTGATCGTCCAGCGGCACCGGCGCACAGCCGTGGCTCCTTTCGCAGACAAAGTCGAACTTGGCCGCCGGTTGATGACAGCTGAAGCACTTCACGCCCTGGAAATTCACTGTCTGCTCTCCTCGGGTCTTGATTTTGGTACCCTGTGCCGAGAGGTCCAGATCAAAGAATTCCCAGCCGTTGGTCCCGGGAAAGTTTTGGCGCGAGTGCTTCACCATCGCCTCGTTCGGCAGGAGCTGGAGGAACGTGCCGGCCGGGTACTCCTTGTCCGGCACGCTGTTCTTGAAAATCCGCACCGCCTCCTTGAGCTTCTCGGGATCAGCGTGCTTGATGTAGGTGTTTCTGACTTTGGTCCAATCCTTAATGCAGCTGAATGAGCTTTCGGACACCGTGAGGTCCGCGGCATAGAGGCTGGACGCCATGGAGAGTCCCAATGCGGAAGCCACGACGACCCTCATGCATACCAGACCCGACTTCCGCGAGATGTATGTGATGAGAGGGCGCATGCGAGTACTCCCTTCTGCTTGAGGTGAACAGCGCGGCAGGCTGAGCCGGCCCGTTTGGAGGCCGAAAAGGTGCCAGGTATCATTTCCGAGTGGTCCTCGTGTGTGGTTCATTCTCCGTTCTGGCCGACGCCTTCACTTGGCTTTGTCAAAAGGAGAGCCCATCTCCTTGCCCGAATTAGAGGACGGACTGCTCGTGCTCGACCGTTCCAAGGTGGATCGGACGAGTTCCTTATCGATGCTCTTCATAATCGCGTCCGGAGATTTGGAGCCGAGGGTGTCCTGAAACATCATCGAGCTTGGTGGCAGGCTCGGCCCTCCCGGAGGTCCCACCGTGGGGGCGGTGCCGGGCCGATCGTTGACGCGGAAGTCACCGCTCGGCCCGCCAGGAATCAGTTGTGTATGACCGGGGACACTGATGGCGGCTGAAGTCAGGATGAGGAGAGGCACGAACCATCGCATGGTGGCCTCCTGTGCTGTGAAGGGAAGGTGTGTTGCGACGCCGGTTCACTCTACCACGTCCCGCCCTGCCTAGACCATCGGTCTTCCCGCGAGGAAGCAAGAAAGGGACAGAAAAACAGGGAGATTCCCCTTTTCTGATCGCCTCGTCCGCGTGCGCCGCTGTTCTGCATCGACTCGAAGGGCGGATACCCCGCGTTGACTCCCTAGCCCTTCCACAGTAGGCTACCGCTCATCTTTCCCGTCCTCAGCGACCCCCATATCTCGAAGGGCAGACCATGAAGATTGCGGTGTTCATCAATGCCCACAAGATGCTCGTCATTCCCGTCGTGGTGGGCCTGATGTGGTTCTATGGCAATTGGTCCAGGGAAGCGTTTCTCTATCTCGCGCTTCATGGCACCTACGGCGTGTTGTGGACGGTCAAGTCTCGGCTCTTCCCCGACCGGCGCTTTGATGAGGTTCAACCGTTCTGGATTGGCCTGGTGTTTGTGTTTCTTCCGTTGTCGGCATACTACGTGGCGCCCTTCCTATTGATCAGCCGTCATGTGTTGTTGCCCCCGGAGCTTTTTGGCATCGTGGTGACCGGTTATACTCTCGGCATCTTCCTCCACTACGTGAGCGATGCGCAGAAGTATTACCTGCTCCAGGCGAGGGAGGGGCTCATCACAGAGGGACTGTTTTCCCGGACGCGCAATCCGAATTACTTGGGTGAAATTCTGATTTATTCCGCCTTCGCCGCCATGACGCTGCATTGGCTGCCGTGGCTGATTCTGGCCGCGTGGGTGGGTGGGTTCTTCGTCCGAAACATGCTGGCAAAGGACCGGTCACTTTCTCGGTATCCGGAGTTCGGGTCCTATCGGCACACGAAGCGGGCTGCTCTTTCCAAAGATCCTGTAACCCTCAGGCAAGTCGTCCAACACAAGAAAGAGGGTCAGGTCTTGCAATCCAACATCGCTGAACTCGTCCGCGCGCAGCGGTTGATCGGCTGATCCATCTTGCATAGCTACGCCCTGCGGTATCCCTCGCTCGTTCTCCCTTGGTCTGCTGTTCCCACGGCCTTCCGTGCCGAGAAATGAACGCGGATGCCTATTTCTTAGGACAGCGCGGGTCAGCCGCCTGCAGTTCCGCGATCTTTTGATCGTCCAGCGGCACCGGCGCACAGCCGTGGCTCCTTTCGCAGACAAAGTCGAACTTGGCCGCCGGTTGATGACAGCTGAAGCACGTCACCCCCTGGAAATTCACTGTCTGCTCTCCTCGGGTCTTGATCTTCGTGCCCTGTGCCGAGAGGTCCAGATCAAAGAATTCCCAGCCGTTGGTCCCGGGAAAGTTTTGGCGCGAGTGCTTCACCATCGCCTCGTTCGGCAGGAGCTGGAGGAACGTGCCGGCCGGGTACTCCTTGTCCGGCACGCTGTTCTTGAAAATCCGCACCGCCTCCTTGAGCTTCTCGGGATCAGCGTGCTTGATGTAGGTGTTTCTGACTTTGGTCCAATCCTTAATGCAGCTGAATGAGCTTTCGGACACCGTGAGGTCCGCGGCATAGAGGCTGGACGCCATGGAGAGTCCCACTGCGGAAGCCACGACGACCCTCATGCATACCAGACCCGACTTCCGCGAGATGTATGTGATGAAAGGGCGCATGCGAGTACTCCCTTCTGCTTGAGGTGAACAGCGCGGCAGGCTGAGCCGGCCCGTTTGCCTTGGAGTATTGTAGTCGCGCAGGGGTCGAGATTCACGTGGTACATTGCCGGCTGTGAAGCAGCAGTGGGATAAGCGTCGCGGGGTCTGCCACAGGATTGGAATACATCAACGGGGACATTCTAATTGTGTGATCGCCTCGTCCGAGCGCGGGATGTCTTGTTGCGCCGTCTCGTCGGCGGAGGGTTAGCTGTGACGGGGTGTGGATTCGAGCTGCTGGATGATGTAGTCCAACCGTTCCCTATGGGGCGAAGGGAGGGACTGAAACTCGATGCCGATCCCGTGCGCACCGGACCAGCGTATGACTGCGCCTTGGATCAGGATCGGAGTTGATCCTTCACGAAGGTAGAGCAGAAGGTCCACCTTCATTCCCGCGGAGGCTCGAAAGGGACTTTCGAGCCGACATCCTTTGCGCGAGAGATCCAGCGCTTTACTAATATGATGGAGGTGATTCTGGTGGATAAGGGTGCCGGAAAACGTCGTTGGAAATCGGGGATGTTGTCGAATCACCATGACCCGCCTCTTTTCTGCGGTCTTGCCGCGGGAAGGTCGTAGGGACTTCCAATGGTGGGATATGCAGATGGGATGCCAGCTGGACGTGATAGCCATTGTCCTTTTACTCGTGAATTTGCACACTTGAGTTCAATGATTCAGACAGCCCTGTCCTTTCATGGTCACCGGTGAAGGCATTCGGAAACGCCTTGTCAAAGGTGTGTGGGGGACTGGAGACAATGAATCGCGACATTCTCCTTTTCTGATCGCCTCGTCCGCGCGCGGCGGGCTTTTTTTATAGCCTTCGCCACAGTAGCGATTTTCTGTTGTCTCTACCGTCTGCTTGACACTTTTCCGCTACCGGCCTAGCCTTTCGTCATTCTCTGGCACCGGATCCTAACCAGGAGGCTTACCGTGGGGAAGATCAACTGGAGGAAAGTGGTTCTGGGAGGTCTCGTCGCCGGGATCATCATCGACGTCGTTGAGGGGATTCTTGAGGGGATCATCCTGGGACCTGAATGGCGGCAAGCGATGCAGGCACTAGGGCACCCGCTCCGTGAAACGGGGACTAACGTGACCCTGCACGTCCTGCTGGGATTTGCCTATGGGCTCACGGCGTTGTGGCTCTATGCCGCGATTCGTCCACGCTTCGGCGCGGGGCCGAAGACGGCGCTCTATGCGGGACTCGCAGTGTGGGTGCTCGGCAGTCTTCTTCCGTCGGTGAACTGGGGTCCGCGCGGCCTGCTCCCCGGCCACCTCTTTACCATCTCGGTCCTGGTGGGACTTGTCGAGATTGTGGCGGCCACGGAAGCGGGAGCCTGGTTGTACCAGGAGTAGGGAATGGATCGACAGTGCGGAGACATCCTGCTTTTCTGATCGCCTCGTCCGCGCTCGGCACTTGCCCTGGAATACAATCAATTCGCCAGTTCTACTGTTGATGCGTTTCTTTCTCCGACGTAGCCTGCCCTCGGAACTTGCCAAAAGGAGGATCAGATGAACACTGAAGTCGCGCGCAACTTTCTTCTATGGGCTACGGTCATCAATTACGGAATTATGACGGTGTGGTTCCTGTTCTTCGTCTTTGCCCACGATTGGATGCTAGGCATCCATGGCCGATGGTTCCGTCTGTCGAGGGATCAGTTCGACGCGCTTCACTACGCCGGGATGAGTGTCTTCAAGATCGGTATCATTCTGTTCAACCTGGTGCCGTTTCTCGCTCTCTGCATCGTCGGCTGAAGATGCGGCGATCAAGAGAAGGTAAGATCTCGTCCGCGCGCGGCGTGGCGGTATTCGGGCGTGTCCTATCTTGCTTTTTAGTTCGTCACGACATAGTTTAGGGACGCACACCGCGGGATTTGGTCCCTATGCCTGAGCCCTTCTCCTCCCACACCAACCAGGTCGTCCGGCATTTCAGGCAGATCTTGCTCTGGCCTCTGCAGCTCATGCCGATTCGCGAAGGCGAGCAGGTCCAGAAGCATTGTGAGGTGCTCCAGACGCCGGATGCCGACAACCCCTGGCGTGAGGTGGTGGACGAGTTCACGGGTGATCCGAGCCTGTTTCAGGAACGACACTACACCGAATTCGTCACGTTTTTGCCCTACGTCCAACGCTTCCTCTACGGCGAGGGGAAAGGCCGTGGTCCTGGTATCGATCAGGAATCACCGATCCGCGTGTTTCGCCGCACCGATGTCGCTAAGGTGCGGATGGCGTACCCCGACCGCCGTGCCGAACCGGTCACGTTTGATGTGGCGCACGCAGATCTGTATTTTTTCTATGATATCGACGTGGTCATCCTGACGGTGGAAATCTATGCGGACGACATCCCGCTCCACCGAGCGCAGGATACCCTGTTTCGTTTTGCCAGAGGGTATCCCACCTATTGGGAACCCAGCGGGCGCGGTGGCCATTGCCTCGAGCAGGTGGAATGGCTGTCAGCCGACGATAAGGTGCTGGCGGTTTCAGACTATGAACACCAGGAGAAATATCTCTCATTCGCCTGCCGGTACCGGGCCCCTTGCATCGCCTCCCATTGGGAGTTTCTGCTTGAACCGCTGGTGCTCCACCACTCCGGGAAGAAGGGCGTCATCCGTTATCGGCAGATCGAATCCCACCTGATGCCGCTGATGGCCTATCTGACGATGGACGACCCCAGCGCATTGGCCCGAGGGGAGTTCATGCGACTGGGACTGGCCGCGGCGCCGGGACCGCCCGAGTCGCTGCCCTACTCTGAACGTCACCTGCGCGATTTCGAAGAGCGCTACTGCTACGACCGGTACTGGAACGAGCAGGACCACGAGCACCCGGGGACGCGCTTCATCTGTAACGGACGCATCTTCACGGAGGTGTGCGACCGCAGCGAGCGATTCTTAGCCGCCCGCAAAACGGGCCTCGAGCAATTCCGGCACGAGTATTTCGTGCTCTTCCTGATCGCACATTTTCATAAGTCGGCACTGCTCATGCTGTCAGATCGCCTCGTCGATGCGATGAACCAGCTGGATATCACCAACCTGGAATCGGTCAGACAATTCAGGCGCGTCATTCGTCAAACGCTGGGAATTTTCCTTCGCTTCACCCACCGCTACTGGTTCCACGATGTATCGGACCATGTCCAAGTGAAGGAGCTGTTCCGCATGACCAGCGCGCACTTGGGTACGGCCCAACTGTATGTTGCGGTCAGGGACGCCATCGAGGACATGAGTCAATATCTCGACAGCGACGCGCTGCGCCGGCAAGGGGAGACGATGGTGCGCCTCACTGTCGTCACGACGTTCGGGCTGATCGGCATGGCGACGAGCGGCTTCCTTGGCATGAACCTGATCGCTGAGGCTGACAGCCCCATGCTGACGAAGCTGTTCTATTTCCTGCTCTTCCTGATTCCGACGGGCGCGCTGATCTTGTACACCGTAGTCAAATCAAGGCGTCTGTCGGAGTTCCTGGAAAAGCTGGCTGACGAGCGCGCTTCATCGGGGGACAAACTCGCCGCCTTCATCAGCGTGTGGAAAACGAAGCACGGACGAAATCTCTGAGCCACCCATTTTCTTCGCGGCGACGCGGGGAACGAACAAACGGGAACATTCTAGTTTATCGAATAACTTGCCAGTGCGCGGCGGCTGTTTTGCCGTGGCCGTGCTCAGAGTCAATTTATAAGGGAGACGTAGCGGTTTACGCTATGCCGTTCACAGGCTGGTAGCACACACAGGGCGTCAGAGAAAGGGCAGGGAAGATGAAAGAGACAGGCATCATTATTGTGTGTTTGCTCTTCAACGCTCTCCTCGTTCTTACAGAAATGGCGTTTGTCCTGGTGAACAAACCGAGTCTCCGCCAATTGGTGCGTCAGGGGCATAGCCGGGCAGGCATTCTTCTTCGATTGAGAGAGACACCCGAAAGGACGCTTTCCGTGATCCAGATCGGGCTCACACTTGCGCTGGCACTGGCTGGCGTCGTTGGTGGAGTTGGAGCGGAAGAGGACCTGAGCCCGGTCATCAGACGATGGTTGGACGTCAGTGAAAATACGGCCGATGCGATCGCGATTGGCCTGGTGGTGCTGCCCTTGACCTATTTCACGGTGGTGCTCGGCGAACTGGTTCCGAAAAGTCTGGCGCTCAGACATTCGTTGAGCCTCGCATTGTTCACAGCGCCCTGGTTGAGTCTGGTTGAGAAGATTCTTAGTCCTGTGGTGACGGTACTGGAATGGTCGACAAAACGATTCCTCTCGCTTCTCCGGTTCCTGCCAAGACAACCAGTCGGCGAATCGAAAGAGAACGAGGCCGCGGATGCCACAGTGGAACTAGGGCTACTTTCGACTCAGCATCGGCAATACGTCATGAATCTGGTCGATCTTGAACGGAAACGAATCAGAGAGATCTATCTGCCTTGGGACAAGGTGACCGCGGTGGATGTTGAGAGCGCCGCCAGCGAGGTCGAGGCAACGGTGATCTCTTCCAGGCATACGCGTCTTCCCGTCTTGAAGGAAGGCCAGGTCATCGGAATACTCAACACAAAAGAATTCGCCGCATTGCGTGCATCCGGCCGGGAGGATTGGGGGTCGCTGACAAGACCTGTGGTCGAACTGCAAGCCGACACGCCGCTGCTCACCGGTCTCCGGCGTCTTCAGGAACGCCGGATGCACATGGGGGTTGTCTACTCGGCAAAGGAGCGCTTAGGCGTTGTCACGCTAGAGGACATCCTGGAGGAGGTCGTCGGGGAAATCTACGATGAAGATGATGACGGGGCGCTCCGGCGCCTTCTAAGCTCTGGCCCTATCGTACGAGCTGCTAGGGGTCCTACCACTCCATGAGCGCAGCCATTGTGATGCTCACCTCGGAGCCAGAAAACGGGGACATTCTGCTTTTCTGATCGCCTCGTCCGCGCGCGCGACACTACCTTCATCGAACAGAGGATCAGTTGGGGTTGGCTGAAAGGACACGGGACCATCTTTAAGAAAGACCCTCGTAAGCCGCAACCCTGTACGTGAAAGTGGACGTAACCCGGTTGCATTCCGCCCGGGTGGCGCCCAGAGCTGAAAAAGATTCCAGGAGCCATTGAAAGGGACGTACGTCCCGTCAAAGGATCTTCGTGCCAAAAAAGATCGCCGCATCTGTGCGAAGACTGTTCGGAGTGACCGTATACAGTCGACGGGTTGCAATATCGAAATACACGATCCCCCGGAAGGTACTGCCGGCGAAAAAGCAGGGCGCCCCGCCGAATGTAATGCTCTGATCGAAGACGTTTCCGCGAGACCTTGCCGTCGCTTTACCTGTAAACGTGCACCCGTTTTGCTCAGTCCCCGTAAACGTCCCGTCAGCTGCGGCCGTCACATTCGCTGTCTGCATGCCCCCGGAGCTACCTGCTTGGCCGCTGTAGACGCCGGCAAGACTGGCAACGGTCGGCGTCGTATCATACGCGGTGTTGTAGGAACTGGTGAACGTCACCGTGCCCGCTCCCGAGTACGCGATCGAACCATTGAGGAACTGGCGTGCAGCATAGTCGGCAGAGATGGTCGCATCCAGCACCGTGACGCCAATACCGATGTCTTTCGTGTTTGGTGAGGTGAAGCTCCCGTTGTTCGAGGTGCCGGTGCCTTGTATGACACCGGCGATCTGATTGGGATTGGCCACGACGGAATAGAGAAGATAGTAGGTGCCGTCGTCAAGGAGGGCGGCCGTAAGAGTCCGGTTGGTATTGGTAGTCCCGAACCAGAGCCCCTCAGCAGTATTTGCCGGGGTTACCACTGGAGTCTGGTCGCCACAACCACTCGCACTCAACACGATAGCAATTCCAAGCAAAGTGATAACTTGTCGTAGCATGGCGTTCCTGTCTGTCTTATTCCAATCAATCTTGTTGCATGAGTAGCTCAGTTTGCAGCATTTTGACGGAGAGAAGCTACCCCGACAGGTGTGGGGCTGTGATGAAACAACGGGGACGTCCTGGATTTGTATGACGCCTCAGGAGTTTCTTTGTTTGCGCTATCAGCGATAAGCCATCGGCCATAAGCTCTTCGGTGGCCCGCGTCTGCTTCCTCAGTTGCGAGCGTTCTCTCAGGCTCGTATGATAGGGCCATGGATATGACACCTGTTACGCGCATCAAGTCGAAGACGGCTGTGCCCTACGAGCTCACGGCTATTCATCACGATACCCACGACACGAAGACGTTCTGCTTTGCCCTGCCTGACGATGCCACGTTGGACCTGCTGCCCGGCGATCATCTTTACATCCACGCGACGATCGACGGGAAAACGGTGAAACGGCCCTACACGCCGTCGTCGATGCCCGGCACCACGGGGTACTTCGACTTGACGGTCAAGCGGTACGAAACCGGCACGATTTCGAAATATCTCCATGAGCGGGAGCCCGGAGACACCGTGCTAATGAGCGGGCCGAATCCTGGCGGCCATTGGGTGGACGGCATGGCGAAGAAGGTGGGGTTTGTGGCCGGCGGCACGGGCATCACCCCGATGATTTCCATCATTCGCTGGATCCTCGCCAAGAGCCTCGCGGTCGAGTTGTTTCTGGTCTTTGCCAACAAGGCCGAGGCCGACATCATTTTCCGGGACGAGTGGGACGAGGATGCGCGCGAACACGCGAACTTCCACTGTTATCATGTGTTGGAGCAGCCGCCTACAGGCTGGTCGCAAGGCACGGGCCGCATCACCGAGGCCATTCTGCGCGGGCAACTGCCGCCGCCCGGTCCTGACACCGTGATCTTTCTCTGCGGCCCCCCGCCGATGGCCGACGCGCTGGAAGCGACGCTCAAAGCGATCGGCTACTCCGAGCAAGCCATCATCCTTCCGTAGCCGCCCGCATTAATTGGGAAGGAAAGGGGCCGGGAGTCTTTTCTCATGTCCGGACGAGTTGATCGACAAAGACTCCCGATCCCTTTTCTCTATTCTCCATGATTGACCGACTCACAAGCGGACACGAGAGGTGCCCGTTCTGAACATCGTCCATCACCACAGGGAGGAACTATGCAACGCAAAGGCTCGGCCATCTGGCAAGGCGACTTGAAGACCGGAAAAGGCAGTGTTTCGACCGACAGCGGCGTCTTGTCGCAGACGCAATACTCATTTTCCACGAGATTCGAGAGCGGAAAGGGCACCAACCCGGAAGAATTAATCGCCGCCGCGCATGCCGGCTGCTTCACGATGGCACTGTCCGCCCAATTGGGCGATGCAGGCCTGGTAGCTGAGAAACTGGAAACGAAGGCCACCGTCACGTTCGACAAGCTCGAAGCCGGATGGACCGTGACGAATATCTTATTGGACGTCAAAGGCAAAGTCCCCAAGGCGGATCAGGCCACATGGGAGAAGGCGACGCAGGCGGCCAAAGCCGGCTGCCCGATCTCGCGCCTGCTCAACACGACGATCACAATGCAAGCCAGGCTGGAAGGATAACGTGGCCATGGCCAGAACCCGGAACCCCAACTCGATGGCCTTCCTCTTCGATCTCGACGGCACCTTGATCGACAGCGTCTACCAGCATGTGCTGGCCTGGCGCGAAGCGACGCAAGCGGCCGGCATCGAACTGCCGGTCTGGCGTATTCACCGTCAAATCGGCATGAGCGGGGGCCTCATGCTCAACGCCTTATGGCGGGAAACGGGACGGCCGGTCTCCCGGAAGGATGCGGAGCGCATTCAGCGGGTGCACGCGGAGGTGTATGCGAAGCAGGCTCCGTCTTTGCGCGTGCTTCCCGGGGCGCAGGAACTGTTGGACACCTTGTCGGGCCATCGCGTGCCCCATGCCATCGCGACGAGCGGACGTATGCACAGCGCGCGGCATGCGCTCACACTGCTCACGCTTCATAAGAGGGTTCCGGTGATCACGCGCGACGACGTTCGCTTCGCAAAGCCCGATCCCGATCTATTCGTTGCGGCAGGGAAGCGGCTCAAGGTTCCGATGAGCCGTTGCGTCATCGTCGGCGACAGCGTCTGGGATTTGCTGGCCGCGCGCCGGGCATTCGCCCTGTCGGTGGGTCTGCTCTCCGGAGGCTATGGTAGGGAGGAGTTGGAGCGGGCCGGCGCCTATCGGGTCTATCAGGACCCGGCCGACCTCCTGAAACATTTGGATGAGGTCGGTGTGAGACTTTAGGAAGCAAGGAGTGACCAATGAGGTTCCTTCAAGAGCTGCTGAAGGGACTACTGTGTACGAGCCTGACAGTCGCGTCCTTGTCACCAAGTATGGCTCAAGCCGGCGGCAATTTGGTGACGAAGCCCAGCATATATCCAGTCACCGACGAAGGTCAGCGGAATGGACGACCGAGGTGTCGGAAGAAAAAGCGTCTCGAATCCTTGATGGATCAGATCAGACTGTTGATTGGGCCAGACGGTTTTGTGGAAGGAGAGCAACATGAAAGTCGGAGTCCTTGGATCAGGTGATGTGGCGAAGGTGTTGGCGGGTGGTTTTCTGAAACATGCTCATGACGTCATGATGGGCACGCGTACGCCTGCGAAATTGACGGAGTGGGCGAGGCAGAATCCCAAGGGGCGTGTCGGCAGCTTCGCCGACGCAGCACAGTTTGCCGAACTCGTCGTGCTGGCGGTCAAGGGAACAGTCGCGGCGGACGCGCTACGCGCTGCGGGTGGAGCGAATCTGGCGGGGAAGCCCGTCATCGACGCGACGAATCCAATTGCAGACTCTCCTCCGACCAACGGCGTGTTGAAGTTCTTCACGAATCTCGACGAGTCATTGATGGAGCGGCTGCAGCGGCAGTTTCCCGATGCGCGCTTCGTCAAGGCGTTCAATTCGGTCGGCAATGCCCACATGGTCAATCCGCAGTTCAAAGGTGGCAAGCCCACCATGTTCATCTGTGGAAACGATGAACCTGCGAAGAGGATCGTGAGCGGCATTCTAGACCAGTTTGGATGGGAGATGGCAGACATGGGGAAGGTCGAAGCCGCCAGGGCTATCGAGCCGTTGTGCATGCTCTGGTGCATCCCCGGCCTCCTGCGTCAGGAATGGGGCCACGCCTTCAAGTTGTTGAGGTAAGCATGTCGATTGGTGGTCGACTCACCCGGTAACTGGCGACGCCGAGATACACGTATTTCCTCACTCGCCCCTCGCAATCTCTATTGGCCCCGGAAAACGGGGACATTCTACTTTTCTGATCGCCTCGTCCGCGCGTGCGCGACACTAGCTTCGTCGAACAGAGGATCAGTTGGAGCTGGCTTGAAGGATCGGGGACATCTTTTAGAAAGACCGTCGTAAGCCGCAACCCTGTACCTGAAAGTGGACGTAACCCCGTTGCATTCCGCCCGGTTGGCGCCTAGGCTATAGCTAGTTAAGTCCATCCTTATCATTACGAGACTCCTGCGGAGGTCAGTCCCCGTGATGATGATTCCAACGACATATTCTTTTCGCGCGAAGCATTTCCTGCCGGATGATACCCGCTATTCGGGCGGGTAAAGGAGGGTATGATGGCCGATCTGATACGAACTGCCCCATATTTCAAGGTCCAGATTGCGGATAAACCAGGGGGATTAGCCGGCATGCTTGCTCCACTGCACGAGGCGGGAGTGAACCTGCTGGCCCTGCACGCCTTTCCTCGGAATCGCCGCACACAGGTGGATGTGGTGCCGGAAGATTCCACCGCCCTCAAGAACGTGGCGAAGGCGCATAAGTGGAAGATGCAGGGACCGAAAATGTGCTTGCTGGTGGACGGCGATGATCGCCCCGGAGCGCTGGCCGATCTGACTGACCAACTTGGTTCAGCCAAGATCAACATGACCGCGGTGACCGGCCTAACTGCCGGCCAGGGACGCTTCGGCGCCATTCTATGGGTTAAGTCGCGGGATGTGAAAAGAGCAGCCAAGGTCTTGGGCATGGGATAGATAGCTGGCCACATTCGCTGCTCAGGCCAGTGAGGCCGAGGAGATTCGGTCTCGGGTGGGTACCTTTCGTTGTCCGGAGGGGACATTGCCCATAATTTGAGCCCAAGAATATGTGGTTTCTTGGGTTGATCATTAGCCTGCTCCTCAGATAGGGGGTCGGGTCTAGGAATCCAACATTGCGGAACTCGTCCACCCACGCGGCGGGTGAGTGGCGTACCTAGCTCATACGACCTTCCTGTAGTTGACTCCGTTTTCTTCCCAACGTAGCCTGTCTCAATTTTTCCGCTCTCAACCGGTTGTGTATCGTGAGGAAGGGGGAGGGATGGAGGGGCTGCATCAGCTCGAGACCGTCATCCTGCTGCTCGCAGTGGTGTTGGCGCTGACGACGGTCGCCCAGAAGATCTTCATTCCCTATCCCATTCTTCTTGTGATCGGTGGATTGGTCCTGGGTGTGGTTCCAAGGCTCCCGGCAGTCACGCTCAGTCCTGATCTCGTCTTCCTGGTCTTCCTGCCTCCTATCCTGTGGTCCGCCGCCTATTTCACGTCGTGGCGAGAATTTCGCGACAATCTCAGGCCGATCTCATTGCTGGCGGTAGGGCTCGTGCTGGCGACGACTGCTGCGGTCGCGGCGGTTGCGCACGCGATGCTGCCTGGTATCGGATGGGCAGGAGCCATCGCCTTGGGCGCCATTGTCTCTCCGCCGGATGCCGTGTCGGCGACGGCCATCGGACGACGTCTGCGGATTCCTCGTCGTATCGTCACGATCCTCGAAGGAGAAAGTTTGGTGAACGATGCCACGGCGCTCGTGCTGTACCGTGCTGCCGTCGGTGCGGCTGTGGGCGGGAGCTTTGTGCTCGGGGAGGCGCTGCTTCAGTTCGTCTTTGCCGCCGTGGTGGGCGTGGCTCTTGGTCTTGCAGTGGGCATGGTAGCACGCTGGGCGCTTTGTGCCACGGAGGACAGTTTTACTCAGATTGCGATCACCTTGCTGGCGCCGTATGTGGCTTGGGTGCTGGGCGAATTGACGCAGGCGTCCGCGGTGCTCGCTTGCGTCGCGGGAGGCCTGCATGTGCGGCAACATTTTAGTGCGGCCGTAGCACCGACCACACGTCTGCAGGCTCGTGCGGTGTGGGATCTGCTTATCTTTATGCTGAATGGCTTCATTTTCATCCTCATCGGTCTGCAGCTTGGTGGGTTGCTCGAGGCTGTGCCGTCCGGTCAGTTCAGAATGCTGCTGATTGTCGGTGCGCTGGTGAGCGTCACGGCCATTGTCGTCCGTTTGGGATGGGTGCCCTTGGCGGCGGTCCTTCCCCGGCTGCTGAGCCCTTCGTTGCGGGTGCGCGACCCCATGCCGCCCTGGCCTCCTCTCTTTCTGATCGGCTGGACCGGAATGCGAGGGATCGTCACGTTGGCGGCCGCGTTGGCGTTGCCGGTCACGACCGCTTCCGGACAGCCGTTTCCCTTTCGAGCCGAAATCATCTTGATCAGCTTTTCGGTGATCCTGGCTACGCTGGTGCTGCAGGGGCTCTCGCTGACACCGTTGATTCGGATCCTAAGGCTCGAAGAGGACCGCGGTCAGGAGCAGGAAGAAAGGCAGGCGCGCGAACATGCGGCCACGGCTGCAGTACGACGGTTGGATGAATTGGCAGGGGAGGAGTGGTTGACGGCGGACCACGTCGATCGGCTGCGTGTACATTACGGCCGGCAACTGCAACGTTTCGCGAGTTCCGGTACCGTGGACGCGGACTGTTCTCTGGAGGCAGGCGAAACCTTCCGGCGGTTGCGGCACGAGACCTTATCGGCGGAGCGACTGGCGTTGATCGGTCTTCGCAATGATGGAACGATCAGTGACGAACTGCTTCATCGCCTGGAGCACGAACTCGATGTCGAAGCGTTGCGCCTTGGGATCGGAGAGCGCCGAGTATCGAGATGAGGTTGGCGGGGGATGCGAAAAGGGGGCGGGTCTTTGTTCGATCGACTCGTCCGTGCAGGGCATCTTGAAATACGATCATCGGGCCGGTTTCTCTGTTGACACATTACTTTCTCGGAAGTAGCCTGCCCTCTATCCAGCCCCTGTGAGGTCACGCACATGAGCGATGAGAAAGCTCTGGATCGGTCAGGTCTTCAAGCAGAACCCACTCCCGCACCCCCGCTCACGATCGGTTCAAGGGTGAGCTACTTTCCGGTTTCGTTGGTCAAGCTTGTGGTGATGCATTTTTGTACATTGGGCGCGTATCAATATTATTGGATCTATGAGAATTGGCGGTTAATCAAGGAGCGTGAAGGTTTGGACATCCTGCCGTTCTGGAGAACCTGCTTTGCCGTGATTTACTGCTTTCCGCTTTTCGGAGAAATAGAGGCCAGCGGCAAGTTGCTTCACCTACGGCAATCCATCTCCTCAAGTGTTCTGGCAGGTGGTTGGGTCCTATCAACAGTGCTTTCGATGCTTCCCGATCCTTATTGGTTAATCTCGTTCTTGTCCGTTGTATTTCTTGTGCCGGTCCAGCAGCACATCAACCGGATCAATGAACAAGTGGCACCAGGACATGATCCGAATAAGCATTTCACCGCCTGGAACATCGTGGCAGTCGTCGTGGGAGGGAGTGTTTTTGTTCTGGCTTTGATCGTCACCTTCGTCGCGATGGAACGATTATGAGACAGGGCGGCAGAATCGTCTTCGCCTCGCCCGCGCGCGGGGCGACCGCTGGTCTTAACCCGGACTCATTTGGCGGCGAGCTTGCGGGGGTCGATGGTTAGTCCTGTTGCAGCGCCTTCCAGGCTCGCCAGATAAGCTTGTGCGACTGTGGTGGCAGGCATGCCGAGCGAAGGGTCCATCTTTAGCGCAATCAAGGTTTCGGTGACCCAGGGCGGGCTCACGACATTCACGCGAATGCCGCGCGGGAGTTCCAAGGCAGCGGCGCGCACGAAGCCTTCGAGCCCTGCATTCACCATGCTAATTGAGGCGCTGCCCTTCATGGGTTCCTGGCTGAGCACGCCGCTGGTGAGAGTGAAAGAGCCGCGGTCGTTGACGAACTGTCGGCCGATCCGCACGAGATTGACTTGTCCCATGAGCTTGTTGGAGAGCCCGACTTGATAGTCCTCATCCTTCAGTTCGTCTAAGCCCGCAAATTTCGCCACGCCTGCTGCGCTCACGAGGGCATCGAAGGCGCCAATTGCGCGAAACAGTTGGGTGATGGAGTCCGGTGACGCGAGGTCCACGCGAAACGCTCCACCTTTGTGTCCGACTTTGACCACGTCATGACGTGCGGACAGTGCAGTGACCACTGCTGAACCGATCGTTCCTGTTGCGCCTACCACAATGACTCGCATGAATTTTTCTCCTGGAATTGAACCTTTGCGTTCATCCCCTCCGTGGAACCTTAATCAGATTAGGCGCTGGCACCGGGAGGAAGCAAGAGGGTTGAGCTCAGGTTTCGCGGCATTCGACCGTGCGCATGGCGGGTGATCTCCCCAGAAACTAGTGGGAGCATAGCTTGACCTTGCAGCTCGTGGTTCGGCGGTTTCAGAGAGCAGTTCTCCCCTCGTCCGCGTGCGGCGGCATCGCGAGGCTCCTTCATAGCTTTATTTATGGGGGGACGCAACCAAGAGCGAGACCGACTCCAGCGGAAAGACATGACCGCATGATGGAGGAACCGGCCGTGCCTCTCCATTCGGGAATCTTCCAAATGTGTTGATCTTAAAACAGAACGACCCACCGACCTTTCGATCGTCGGGGTGACGGTGTGTAAGAAATGGCCGGCAATCTACAGCATTCCGTTGGATGACCGGCCGAAGCGATCGGCGAGGAGGATGCCAGTGGCTTTCAGCCCCTGCTCACGGATGGCGGATTGGACGACTGAGAGCCGATCGGAAAAATTCGGGTGCGTTTTGAAGAAGGCCTGGTCGTCGCCTTTGATGGTCCGTAGGCGGTCCAGAAAAGTCGCGTAGGCGGTCGGATCGTAGCCCACGCGCGACGCGAAGATGACTCCCAAGCGGTCGGACTCCAACTCTTTGCTCTGGTCGAGCCCTTCGTCCAACAGTTTCTTTACCGCTCCGTCGATCACATTTTTGAACGCCTCCGGATTCTTGTTCGCGTAGGCCAGGCCGGCTTCTGCCACGCCGGCGATCTGTTTGGACCGCTGAATGACGTCGAGGATGTGCTTCTGGGTGACGTGACCGATCTCATGTCCCAACACCGCCGCGAGCTCGGCTTCGTTCCGAATGGTCTTCAACAACCCGCGTGTGACGAAGATGTAGCCGGCGGGGGCGGCGAATGCGTTGATCGAATCGTGGTTGAGGACCGCAAAGCGATACTCGATGCCGGCGCGATCACAGGTCAAGGCCACCGCGCGGCCGACCAGGTTCACGTATCGCGTCAGGTCAGGCTGGTTATAGACCCCGCCGTAGCGGGCAACCACCTGTAAGGCAATCGCTTGTCCAATGGTTTGTTCCTCCTCATAGCCGATAGGAAGAAGCCCACCGATGAAATTCCCGCCGCCATGGATCGTTTTCGCCAGCCGTTCGTTACCGGAGCCTCGAGCGGCGTTCTCGGCAACCTGTTGCATTTCCTGGCAGCCCGTCAGACCGCCGGTAGAGAGAAGCACCAGGCCGAAAACAATGAGTCCGCGGCACGTCTTATTCTGCATATTCGCCGAGTCTCCCTGATTTCAGGAACTCCTGGATTTCTTCGTCTGGAATCTTGTAGGCGGTCATCCGATCCACGGCATCGCGCTGCTGCTGGGTGATACCGGACCGTTTGGCATAGCCCTCCGTGGCTTTATCGAGTCCACGAGCGCCTGCCGAGGCCGTGACCTCCGAGGCATCGGTCTGTCTGAAGCCCCGTCCCAGGGACGCTAACTCGTTGTCCTCTCCCGCCGGTTTCGACGGGGACACATTGTTGTGGTAGATCCATCCTTTGACACCCTTGCTGGTCTGGACCTGCAGCCAACGGTTGTCCCGCTTCACAACATCCAAGGTCTCTCCGAGCTTGAGGCTGGCCACTACGGGGTCCAGCGAGGTCTTCCCTGAACGCAATTGCGCGCTCTTGGCTGCGACATATACGGTCTCGCCGAAGGCGGCATCGGTCATCGTGATGGCTGTCACAAATGAGACCATCATCGCAAGGAAGGCACATCGGTGTTTCACTTGGTCTTCCCTCACTTCGACTTCAGTTCATAGACTCCGTCCCAGTTAGCGGGAGGCGGAGCCACAAAATACTCTTTGGCGCGTTCCAAGTAAACCCGCGACGGGCCGTCCCTCGGATCGAGCGTCAGGGCGGCTTCAAATTGCGCTGCCGCGGCCTTGAAATCCCGACGCTTGTAGGCCTCGAGCCCTTCCAAATACGTCTCCATGACACGGTGTTGTTCAGCAGACAGGTCCCCCTTGCGGGCGAGCAGTTCGAATACCACCACGGGCTCCTTTTTCCCTTTGACACGCATGAGGTCTACTTCCCGCGCTTCAATGTCCTGGGCGGCGAGCTCGTAGGTACGGGGACCTAGCAAGATCAGCGTGTCATAGAACTTGTTCGCGCCTTCCAGCCGAGAGGCCAGATTCACGGTATCTCCCATGACGGTGTACTCCATCCGGGCTTGCGAACCCATATTGCCGACGACAAGCCACCCGGAGTTGATGCCGATGCGTGCGCTGATCTCCGGTTGTCCCTCGGCTTTCCATTGCTCGCGCCGTTTGGCGAGCTCAGCCTGTGAATCCAAGGCAGCGAAGCAGGCGAGGCTGGCATGGTTGGGGTCTCCACGAGGCGCCCCGAAGATCGCCATGATGCCGTCCCCCAGGTACTTATTCACGTTGCCCCGGTGGCGGAGGATGATATCCGTCATCGCGGAGAGATACTTGTTCAGGAGTTCGACGAGAGTCTCCGGGTCCAATTTTTCCGAGATGGACGTAAACCCTGCGATGTCCGAAAAGAACACCGAGAGTTCCTTCTTCTCGCCCCCGAGCCGGATCGCCTCCGGATTCCGCATGATCTCATCCACGACCTCAGCGGCCATGTATTTGTCGAAGACCGTCCGCAGTTGCCGGCGCTGTCTTCCTTCAGTGAGGTACTCGACGGTCGCGGTGGCTGCAAACGAGACGGCCAACGCGCCTTCCGGAATGGCGAGATCGAGCCACAGCCCGTGCGAAGTAAATGCCTGGACGGCTATTCCGTAATAGGCGATTGCCATGCCCCCTATCGCGACCGGCTTGACCCATTGGGATGGAATCAGCATGAAGGCCCATGCAGTCGCCAGCGTAAGCATGAGGGTGGCCGCAGCAAAGACCCACCAGGATGTCGGCTGGAGGTGGCGGTGTCTCAGAATATTATCCAGCGCCGACATGTGGATGAGGACTCCGGGCGCGAAGGGAGAAAGGGGTGTCACGCGAAGATCATAGGTCCCGGCGGCGGTCGTGGCGACAAACACGATTTTGTCCCGAAACAGAGCAGGGTCCAGGAGGGGTGTCTTGCCTGCCTGCAGGTCGGTATACGAGCGGAGGACTGCTCCGATGGGATAGGCGGGGTAGACCCGATTCTCCAAGGTTCCGTGCCAGTCAATGACCATTTCGTGTTCTGCGGTCAACGGAATGGTGACCGGTCCGAGTTGAAGCTCCCGTTGCCGAAGCGACGCGTGATCCGCAGCGAAGAGGTCGCGTGCCATCGCCGTGGTGATGTGCAGGAACGCCTGGTTCTGAGCCTGGACCAGTAGAGGCAGACGACGGGTGGTTCCGTCGATGTCCGGCGTCAGGTTGATATAGCCGAGCCCGCGAGCAGCCCGAGCGAGCAGAGGCGTGGGGAATTTCGCGCCGGCATAGGCCTGTAGGCTGTTGGTCGCCTGAGGATCCTGATTGTCGAGCGCGATCGTCGCTTTCTTCAGAATGTCAGGAGAAGGCATCTGCAGGTCGAAAGGAGGAACGGTCGTGTCGGGGGAAGGATCAAGCTCGCCTTGCATCAGAAACGGCAGATACACGTTTCCCGCCGCCCTCATTTCCTCGGCGAACACCTCATCAAACTCTTCCTCCGTGCTATCCTCCTCGAGAAATAAGAGATCGAAGACCACGGCCTTGGCGCCTGCCTGTTTCAGGTAACGGACGACGTACCCATGTCGGTCGCGGGGCCAGGGCCATTGTCCGTAGGCTTCCAAGCTGGCCTCGTCCACGGCCACCAACACGATGTCATTCCCGGCTTTTGCAGTGTCCGCGTACCGATGGAACCGGTGGTCCAATGTCTTCAGTTCTGCGATGGTGAGCCACCCCGACCAGTGCAGGGCCAAGGCCAGGAGAAACACTGTCCCCCCCACCAAGGCTCCGGAGATCAATTTCTTTTGTTGCGCGGCGACGTGCATCTCACTGCTCCCCCGTTGATCGCGGGATCTGTGAACGGATCAACTGCCGGAAAGACGGAAGAATTTCAGGATCCTGATGGTGAGCGACGTTCCATCTCCTGCGCCGGTTTTGAGTTTTGCGGCGCGATCGACGGTTTCACGCGTTGTGGCCAACTCCGACTGCCGGGCAGTCAGGACCGTGCCGATCTGATCCACGAGGTTGCGATTGCTGGAAATGACCTGGCTCATGGCATCCTTGCCGACCACGGTGACGGTGAGCTGAGATTTGGCTTGGACCGTGGCGGAGCGCGGGGCTCCGGTAAGCAGGGACATTTCGCCGAAGAACTGGCCTTTCTTGAGCGTGGCGACGGACGTGTTCAGTTCACCCGTCTTGATCACGACCTCGGCCTCGCCCTCCACGATGACGAAGAACTCCTCCCCTGGTTCTCCTTCCCGCACGACAAGCTCGCCGGGCAGATAGACGCGTTTCTGTGCCTGTTCCGCCAGCAAGTGGAGTGCTGGAGCGTCGAGCACGGCCAAGAAGTCGATGGCGTGAAACTCTTTCTCAATGTCGGCCAGTTCGATTGTGCGCAGCGCCGTGAGATCAGCCGCTTGGGTCATATGGACGACGCGCTGGGGATAGGGGATCTCGATGCCATTCCGATGAAAGGCGTACCAGACATAGCCCATGACATCCCCTTCGATGCGTTCGCGGTTGTCGTAATCCTCCAGATAGAACTTGAGCTTGTAGGCGATGCCGGATTCCTTGAATTCCTGGACGTAGCTGATCGGCGCAGGATTGGCCATCACGCCCGGAACAGCCGACGCGGCTTGCATGAGGATCTGTTTCACCTCCATGGGAGGATGTGCATAATTCGCTTCGACGAAAAGCTTCGAGGCGTGCAGGCGTTCCGGGCGGCTATGGTTAATGATTTTGGACTGGGAGATGACGTCGTTGGGGAGCATGACGTAATCGTGGGCGCGCGTTCTGATCGTGATGTCATCAAAGGCGATGTCGGTCACGACTCCTTCTTGGTCCATCAAGGTGACCCAGTCGCCGACGTGGATCTTGCGGCCGAGGTTGATGCCCGCAGCAAGGCGCGCAATGACATCCTTGAGTGCCAATCCCACCACGGCGGTGGCGACGGTCGGAAGCGCGATCAAGGTTAGTGGATCGACATTCAGCACCGCCCGCAGAAGGACGAGGCCGGCCAGCGTGAGGCCGACGAGTAGGATGATCAGGCGGAGAATCCCGGGGATGTACTTCCCTAGCTTCTCGATGAGGTAGTCTTCTATGAAAAGCAGATCCAGGGTTTTAAGAATGACGAAGGACACCACCAGGTAGGCGATGAAGGTCAGCCATGGCTGGGCCCAAGGGGGCACTTGTGCGATAAAGCCTTTTGCCGTGAGCTCCAGCAGGAGAACGAGCAGGATCGCGGAGAGGCAACCTGAATAGAATTCGAGCCCGGCCGGCTTTTTGCGGACCGCGCCGAGGTACACGAGAAGCCCGATGATGATCAGGCCAAGGATCGAGGCCAAGCCCATACCGTATGCCAGGTTCCGTTGGAGGTTATACGCCGGCGTCTGAGGCCGGTGGTCGTCGCTGCTACAGAAGGATGCGCGCCTGGGAGAAGATAGACCGGATGCGCATGGGATGCAAGATGGTGAGATGATTTTGAAGGCTGCGCGTTGGAGAGCGGAGGGGAATTCGAAGATAAAAGAAATCCAGTGGGGTCGTTGCCTGACCTTGCCCCTCGCCGGTTGGCGAATACCGGAAAACAGCTCCAGAGTTGGCCGCGCGGGCGGCATTGCGAGGTTGCCCCCTGCCTCGTTAGAGTCCCTCCAAGTTGATCTTCTCTCCGAGATTGGTTGATCGCACGCGGTACTCCGCATACGCGTCGAATATGCATCGTCGGCACATTCAAGCGCGGCTGTAGCGAACTCTGTTAGGCTGGATGGCGCCGGGAAACATTTCGCAACGCACGGTTTCCCCGGATCATCACTTTGCAATCTGTCGGAAGGAGTGAAAGATGATTATTTCGCAGCATGGCCAAGCCGCCGCTAGGTCACTCACATTCCTTGATCATTTTGATCGTGTGGCGAAGCAGACTGAATACCTCACGGGCCATCCCTTCGCGTTCGCCGCCGCCGCATGCTTCATCGCAATCTGGGCGATGACCGGCCCGCTCTTCGACTTTGGTGAGATCTGGAAGTTTACCCTTGTAGCCGTGACCTCCATTGTGACCTTTCTGATGGTGTTCTTGATTCAAAACACCCAGAGCCGCACTCGTGCAGCCCTGCAATTGAAACTCGATGAGTTGATCCGCTCCACGAGTGGCGCCCACAATGTCATGCTGACATTGGAAGATCTGTCGCTGGAAGAGATCGAGAAGTTCCGCACCCACTATGAAAAGCTGGCCATGACGGCTCGTGAAAAACTCAGAGGGGGTCAAGCAGATACCAGTACCCCTGCGATCACCATCGGGTAACTTCGTTCGTCTGGTAATCTTCTTTCGCACGAGCGTATGTTCTACGGATTCGAGCGGCAGATCAGACGCGAAGGCCAGGCCTTCGTTCTCATCGCGAGACCGGGGAGGAGCCTCTGAGCTGAGCCGCACGCGAGCCGTACTCATGAGCATACACAGAGGTAAATTCGGCGCCTAAAAAGAAAATCAAGGAGGAGTAGTACACCCAAGCCAAAATGACCATGAGTGAGGAGGCCGTACCGTACATTGAGGCCAACGTAGTTGAGCCGAGATAGAGGCCGATGGCCCACTTCCCGATCATGAAGAGCGATCCGCTTGCCAGCGCACCAAGCCAGACATCCCGCCAGGCGATATACCCGTCCGGTAGTACTTTGAACATCAGGGCGAAGAGCAACGTGATCACCGGCAAGGAGACGGCCACGTCCACGAATGTCAGGATGACCTGAGGCCCGGGCAGCGCCCGAAGAACAAATTTGCCCAAGGCAGCCAGAGAGGCGCTTATCAGGAGTGAGACCAGAAGAAGGAAGCCAGTGCCGATCACAAGGATGAAGGATAAAAATCGACCTTTGATAGCGCTCCACAGTGCGACACTCCCCTTCGACGGGATCTCCCAAATGAGATTTAATGCATCCTGAAGTTCGCTGAACATTCCCATCGACACGATGACCAGGGTGACCAGGCTGACGACCGTGGCTATAGTGCCCTGCACTGGCTGACTGGCGCTCTCCAGCATGTTTGCAACGGCGTCAGCCCCGGATTTTCCAATCAAGCCTTGGAACTGGCCGAGCACTTCGTCCCGCACTATTTTCTCATCCACCACGAACCTGGCAATGGCAACGGCAATGGTCAACAGTGGGGCGAGCGAGAAGAGGGTGTAGAAGGACAAAGCAGCGCTCAAACGCAACGCATTGTCGTCCCACCATTTCATGGCGGTCTTCTTAACCAATCTTATGAGCCAGCGAATCTTCATGTCTCATTCTATTTCGATCCATCCTCGATAGGGAAGCCCAACGTGAGGGATGCACACGGCAATGGCTCCGGTCGGATGGTCGAAGAGTCGGTGCTCCAGTTTCCCTTATTCCTGATGATCTTAGTGCAGGGGACGCGTCATATTGCCTGCCTCTTTAATCTTTTCAAAGTGAGCAATTTGGGTCAGATCTCATCCATCCAAAGGTCCAGCATGGTTGTGTGGGCTTGAGGAGGCGGCCGGTCGTCGCCTGACAGGTGAACAGCGTTCACGGCCCTCGACGAGGGCGGAACAGGAGGACTTATGGCGTGCGCACGATGCAATGGGTTCCAGGTGATCGAAGGCTGGGAAGGTCTCATCGACAATGTCCGTGAGAAACAGCTCCGGACGATGAGATGTGTGAACTGTGGGTCCATCGACGATCCCGTGATTTTCGAGAATCGTCTTATTGAAAGGAGCGCGACATGCTGTACTACGCACTGATGTTCCTGGTGGTTGGAGTCATTGCCGGAGCCCTGAATCTGGCCGGGGTGTCCGCGGTGGCGGTCCAGATTTCCTGGATCCTGTTCTTGATCGGGATCGTGTTGCTGGTGTTCCATCTGGTCACGGATCGCTCCGTCAGGGTGCCCTGAGCGGTAGGATTCATTTGAACCGGACTCGAGCACTATCAGCCGATATCGGTAGATATGTGCACTGAATGCTCGCAGGGTCTGCTTGCTGAATAGACCGTCCTGGCAGTAAGCCTTATTCGCGCGAGCGCATTTTCCAGGGGCTCGAGAGGCAGATCAGACGCATAGGCCAAGCCTTCGTGATCGTCGCGACGGATTTCCCTAATCCCTGCTGAGTTTGGCGCAGGGGACGCGTCGCATTGCCTGCCTCATCAATTGCTTCAAAGTGAGCTGTATTGATCAGATTAGCAGCTCTTCATGGGCGTAGCATCGCACACATCCCGTGTCATCAAGCCCTCGCCGATTTACCACGTAATAGAGTGAATGTTGTGACCGTCAGAAAAGAACCGATGGAAATTCAATTGATGAATTCCAGACTCTAACAAGGAGGTGCTTCCATGAACCCGATCCGATATCTAGGAGTTGCGTTAGTGTTCGTCTTGGGCTGTCAGGGCCTGCCCACGGTGACGAGGACCGGGGACGTCAAAGACATCATTATTGGGGATGACCTGTCGTCAAGAGAAATAGTTGTCAATACAGGCGATGAAGTTCGGTGGGTCAACAAAAGGAACCAACCTGTGCGAGTCATCTTTCTCGACGCTGTGTTGAACAAGCAGTTGTCATGCAAGAATAATGTGGGTGGGTGGATGACACCGAGCGACACAGCCCAACTGGCCACGAACGAAACCGCCAGCGTCTGTTTCCGAGATCCCGGCTATTTCCGGTATATCGTCAGGATGGAATCAGCCAAGACGACTGGCGATATCAACGTTCAGGGAGTAATCAAGGTTGGAGGACAGGGCGGCCAGGCCGCTGGTCAAACCAGTGAGCAAAACAGGGGCCGAACCAGTGGTCAAACCAGTGATCGACCTAGTGACCAAACCAGTGATCGACCTAGTGACCAAGCCAGTGATAAAACCAGTAGTCCAAGAAGCTCAACTTCGACCACCACCAGTACTACGACGACCACTGAGGGAGCAAGTGGTCCAACCAAGTCTCCTCAGTAAGTGAACGCGACATCGAGAACAATTGACGGGGAGATTCCGATGAAACTGGCCGACAAGAAATGTAGCGATGGAGGTACTGTGCCTCGGTTGAAGGCTCTCCGCGCGAGGGAGTTGTTGAAGCAACTCGGCCGAGGCTGGAGACTCAACGGTAAAGGCCATTTGGTGCGGCTCTTCACCTTCAAGGACTTCGCGCAGGCGCTGGCGTTTGCGAACAAGGTTGGGGCTGTCGCCGAGGCCGAGGGCCATCATCCCGATTTGTATGTGGCCTGGGGGAAGTGCAAGATCGAGATCTGGTCGCACAAGATTAAGGGCCTGACTGAGAGCGACTTTTTCTTGGCGGCCAAAGCCGAGCGCAAGTTTAAACCGTTTCGCGTGGCAGCATAACCGACACGAGTCCGGGCCCTTTGATGGAGAAGCGGCGATGACTTCGATGCGGACACCCCGGTAGTAGCGCCTCGACGACGTGCTTACCTTAATTACTCAGTCCTGAAACTTTCTTGGACCCTCGTACCGAAGGCGGAAGAATGCGTGGTGAGGCAGTGCATAGTGAAGGCTTATCAATCTAAACCAAGGTGCGAGTTCGGGCGTATAGCTCACGTGACCGTACGCCGTCGGTCGGTCGATCCCGGGCTCGGTGGACTCACCTAGGACCTGAAGCGACATCGTCCGAAAGTCCTCATCAATCAGCTGGTTCTTGAGGAACTCTCCATACAGAGTGGGTCCGCCTTCACAGAGCAGCGTCCGGATGCCATGTTCTTGCCGGAGCAGTTGTGTGGCGGTGGCAAGATCGACCTGCGTTCCTTCACCCACGGAGATGATTTTAATCGTTCCCTCCAGGCCTAGCCTCTTGAGCTGCGACCGGAGATTCTTGTACCCCTCCCGAGCGGTGATGATCCAAGGTTCAACTCGCGGAGAACTGAAGAGGCGAAGCGTGACATCGATGTTCCCGGAACCGCTGAGAACCAGGACTCTCTGCTTGCCGAGCCCGAGAGTTTCCTGTCGGTATATCCGCAATTCCTCGTCATCGATGCCGTAGTCCCAGCCATGCCCCTCGGGGTTTGGTTCGTCACGGAGCGTGTTCGCACCGATCAACTGCCCGTCATGGTGCGCCCGCAGAAAATCCATCAGCCAGCGATCTTCACTGCTCCTTGAAACTGTCTTGCCATCGACACGACCCTTCAACTCTCTAAACGAGGCCCTGCCGTCGAGCCCCATCACAAAGTTTGAGCTGATATAGGGGCGACGGGCGTCGGCCGGCGCGGGAAATCCGAACGGGCCATAGCGCTCCTTGATGTGTCGCGGGAGGGGAAACGTATCCTCGCTGGCGTTATAACAAAGTTGTAGATCCATCGGCGCCTCCCAAAAACAACGGTATGATATTCACCATGCGGTACTGATCACAAGTCTGTAGGCCCTCTTCACTGTGCTGGTTGCCTTGCTGATCTTTCGCGAACATTTGGTCCGACTCGAACTTGCCCGCGGCTTCTCGATTTTCGCTAGCCTCAAGCGTATCCTCTTAGCAGTTGGACCTAGATCTTTTTTGCGGGCCTCCATTGATTGAAGGCCCCAACTTCAAGCAGAGGAGCGAACCATGCCCACCGATGCTTTTCATAACTTCGCCAAACATTGTGCTGCCATCGTGGGATCACCATGGGCATTTGTACTTGCTCTCGTCATCGTCATGACGTGGGTGGCGACAGGCCCTCAATTTGCTTATTCAGATACGTGGCAGCTGGTTATCAATACAGGTACGACCATCGTGACCTTCCTCATGGTGTTTCTGATCCAGAATACTCAAAATCGTGATGCCAAGGCGGTCCACCTGAAGCTTGATGAACTCATCCATGGAGTGGGAGGTGCCCGCAATAGCCTTATCGATTTAGAAGACTTATCCGACCAGGAGTTGGAAGTCTTGCAGCGACAGTTTGAACGTCTGCGCAAGAGGAGTGATCAGCAGTCCTCGACTGGACAAACTCCGTAGGAACACGGCTGTTGTTCGTAGTAGTGTGTTCAGGAAGTGGACGAGAAGTCTGGGGTCAGTGGAGAAGAGGGAAGATGATGCACTATCGAGCGGTGTCCGCTCTGTTTATTGTTGGCGTGCTGGCGTTTCCTTGTGGCGCGCAAGCGCCGCCACCAGCACCGCCGGCGGTTCAGAATCAAGCCGGACAGACTCTACAAGCCGCTTTGCCATCAGCCCGCCTGTGCCGGGGTTTCCATCAGGCCGGGCCCACATCCGTGCCGGCTTCCGGGGTTGGTTCCTCCATGAGTTCAGCTGTCGGGAAGAGGTTTGGTTCCGTTGGACAAGGACTCCCAGGGATGCCTGGCGGCCCGCCGATTAACGTGCCGATGGGGTCCCAGGATCCCTCAAGCCGGTACATGCGCCCCCCGGTGATTCCACCTGTGCTGTGCGATCCGGCCATAAATATTCCCTGCTAGAGCAGGATGCTGAAAAAGTCTGCCAGCGGCGTTCTCGCTCTTGAAACCCTCAACGTAGAAGAGGAGTTTCTCGGAGGTCGGAAGGACTGGCGGGGCTTTTCCGTTCGCCAAGAACCATTGGAAGGGCGAACGGCCCACACGAAGTGCGGTCTGTACCTCCTCGGCCCTTCACTCGCTGCGGCCTTGCTGGACGGTCTTTTTGAGCATCCTGCTGGACTGTTCTCCTGACGCTGTGCCTCACTGACAGCTTTTCTCCCTGCCTGGAAGTCGTCGAAGTTCTCACGTGTCAGCGCATCAATTGTTTCTTATCCGCCTGCGGAGGAGAGTCTGGCGTGCAGATGCGACTGCTCCGGTTCTATCCTACCCGGTCTTGGCAACTCCGGGCCGCAACATTGGCAAACGATCTGGGAGCTGCGCCATCCCGATTGGCAGCGCGTGAATCTGGGCAATTGGGACGGTCCGGCCTGTGACGATTGGGTTCGTGCGTTGGATGTTGCCGTGCAGGCTTGTCCTTCTCCGCCCGTACTGGTGGCTCACAGCCTCGCCTGTCTCCTGGTGGCTCATTGGGCACATCGTTCCACGCTAGTTCCGAAGGGCGCGTTTCTTGTGGCGGTGCCCGATCCGCAGAGCGCAAGCTTCCCTGCCACGGCGCGCGGGTTTGTACCGGTGCCGATGGTGCCGTTCGCGTTTCGGAGCCTCGTAGTCGCCAGCGCGAATGACTCGTTCGGATCGCTCGCCCATGCCAAACATTGTGCGACTGCTTGGGGGAGCACCTTCGTCGATATCGGCCAGGCGGGGCACATCAATGCCGACAGCGGGCATGGTGAATGGGACGAGGGCTATGCGCTCCTTCAACAATTCATCGCTTAGCAGGATGCTGAAAAAGTCCGCCAGCTTCGTTCTCGGTTCATCGAAATCCTCAACGTACCCCAGAGGGTACGCCTCCGGTTTCGACTCGCCTGCGGCCTTGCTGGACGAACTTTTTGAGCATCCTACGGGAGTAGTCTCCTGTTGTGCCATACGTGCGGACCGTCGAAATCCTCGCGCGCAACATTGATTTACCGTGGCTTGCTAACTGATGAACCTTCGTATTGATCACGCCCAGCCTAGTGATGCGCCGATCATCGCTCAGATGGTCGGCGAACTTCTTCGCGAAATCATGGCGATGGTCGGAACCAAGGCGTTTGGTTTTCACCAGGAGGAGACGGAAGCGCGGGCCCGATCCTGGATGACGGAAGGGACGTACAGCGTCTTGCTGGCCCGCGATGGGGTACAGCCTGAACCGCTCGGCTTTCTGGCGCTCTATGAAAGTTTTGCTCTCTATACGGAAGGTGCGTACGGCACGATTCCAGAGTTTTATGTCCGGCCTGCGCATCGATCCAATGGAGTGGGGGCGGCGTTGCTGGAGCAGGCGCGGAGCCTCGGGCAATCGAGAGGATGGCGCAGGCTTGAAGTGACCACGCCTCCGCTGCCTCAATTCGATAGGACCCTCGCCTTCTATGAACGGGAGGGGTTCAGCATCTCCGGCGGACGGAAGCTGAAGCTGGAGTTGCCATGAAGCCGGTGGTGCAACTCGAACGGACCGGTTGCGGCATTGCGAGCGTGGCGGCGCTGGCGGGCGTGAGCTACGCACAGGCGAAGCGGATGGCGAATCGAATCGGCATTCTTGCCGATGACTCGAAGTTGTGGTCTGAGACAGGCTACGTCCGCAGGCTGCTCACGGAGTACGGATTTCGGTCGGCAAGAACTGAAATGCCTTTCACCTCATGGGAGGCCCTGCCGGATCTTGCGCTGCTCGCCATCAAATGGCACAAAGAACGGGATCGCGCGTCCTGGCATTGGGTGGTGTTTTGGCGTGGGCCTCGCGGGCCGGTCGTGCTCGATTCGAAGCGCGACCTTCGCAACCATGTGCGGACCGACTTCGGTCGCATGAAGCCGAAATGGTTCATTCTTATTAGCCCGACGTAGAAGGCGGCTGCGTTCTTGCGCCGATTGCTCTGCTGATGACCAGGCAACTCCCTCCGATTTCCGATGATAAGACTCGTTGCGGATGGGTCGGTGCCAAGCCGCATTTCATCACCTATCACGACCGTGAGTGGGGGGTGCCGATTCACGATGACCGGAAGCATTTCGAGATGCTGCTGTTGGAAGGAGCGCAGGCTGGTCTCACGTGGGAAACGATCTTGCTGCGGCGGGAGGGCTATCGTCGAGCGTTTGCGGAGTTCGATCCGAAGAAGGTGGCGCGATTCACGGCGAGGAAGAAAGCCGTGCTGCTGAAGAATCCCGGGATCATTCGCAACCGGCTCAAGATCGACTCGGCGGTGACCAACGCGCAGGCGTTTCTCTCTGTCCAGGAGGAGTTCGGTTCATTCGATCGCTACGTCTGGCAATTCGTCGGAGGAAAACCGAAAGTGAATCGTTGGGCGAAGATGGCTCAGGTGCCGGCGACGAGCGTGGTGAGCGATGCGCTCTCGAAGGATCTGAAGAAGCGCGGCTTTCGCTTCGTCGGCAGTACGATCATCTATGCCTACATGCAAGCAGCCGGATTGGTGAACGATCACACGACCGGCTGTTTCCTCCGGGTGCGGCGGAACCAGTGAGGAGAAGCTGACCGGGACCCCCCTGTGTGCGAGTCACTGATCTTACCTTCCTCGGTAGAGGCTGGGAAAGTCTTCCGGTGTCCTCCTAGAGATATACGGTCCGATAATCCTGTGTCGCCAACGTCTGGGTTTCCAGGTCCCACTCGATTGCGTACACCGTCGAACGCTCCGAGGACAAAGACAGGAGCCGCCGCCCGTTCTTGACCACGACACTCTCGGCGTGACGAAAATCGAGCGTCCGGTCCTGTCCGGTCCGATTGCACACCAGGAGCGGAAGACCTGTGTCGCCGGTGCATCGTTCCCATTCGCCGTTCGGGCCATGATGGCCTGGTGCCCATGCGGCCGACGAGACCAGTAGTTGCGCCCCTTGGCGTTGTAGGGTTTTGGCGATCTCCGACGTAAACGCATCCGCGCAGATCAGCATCCCGACACGTTTGAACGGAGGAACTGGAATGGCGACAGCCTGCGTTCCGGGGCTCGACCAGGCTTCCGATCCCACTCGCAACGTGTGAATTTTTCGGTGTGTGCCGACGATGGTCCCATCCGCTGCGATCACGAACAAGCTGTTGTAGAGGTTGCGGGATTTCCGGTCCTGTTCGGGACAGGACAAGAATAAGGTCACGCGCAGTCGGGCGGCGAGTCGGGACATGTGCGTCATCCACGAGTCGGGCTGCGGCAGAATCCACTCCGTCCCGATGCGGTCGGCAAAGCTATAGCCGGTGACAATGAGTTCGGGCGTGACGATCCAGGTCGCGCCGAGTCTTGCGGCGATGGTGACTGCCGTCTCGACGAGCCGCCGGTTCCACGTGAGGTCTCCCGGGATAGGAGCGAGATGGAGTAACGCGATGCGGAGGGTGCGTGTCGGCATAAGTTCGGGCTGTCAGGGGGAGCGACCACGGTCGCTACGCTCCCGAACGTAACACAACAGCATGCACCCTCGATAGGCTGAACCAGCGATCCACCATCTTCTTGACAAGGCGTCGCAATACAGTAAGGTTGCGTTGAAGTCCTCTTCAGCAGATGTTCGTCGCGTTCTCGAGAAGGGTTGACGATGGGCAGTTCCAACAGCCTCCCCCAGTACGACCCGCAGACGCTTTTGAACTCCCAGCCTGTGATCGTCACCGTCATCGATCCCGCCACCTACAGCGTCCAGTTTCAAAACGAAACGGGCCTGAAGAAATTCGGCGATATCTCGAATGCGCGCTGCTACGAGAAGATCGCCGCCTGCATCGGCACCCTGCAACTTCTGCCGCATGCCCGAGTCGGTGGAGACCGGGACGGTCGTCTCCAGCGAGGTCCCACTGCCCAACGATCAATACATCCTGGTGCATTGGTCGAAAGCGGTCACCACAGACGGGCGGGTTCATGTGATCGAAACCATTACGGATATTACGGAGCACAAACGGACCGAGCACAGTCTGCGTCAGGCGCAGAAAATGGAGGCACTGGGCCGGCTCGCCGGCGGCATCGCGCATGATTTCAACAATCTGCTCATGGTCATCATGGGCCATGCCCATCGTCTCGCGCAACAGTTCGCCACGCATCCCTGCCGGCACGACCTCGATCTGATCTCGCAAGCCGGCTCCCGCGCGGCGGCCTTGACGAAGAAGCTCTTGACGTTTAGTCGTCGCCAGGTGTTGGAGCAGCGTGACCTTCATCCCAACAGATTGATCCGGGATCTGGAGGACATTCTCCGCCGTCTGATCGGCGAGCAGATTCAGACGGTGGTCGTACTCGACCCGCACGTCGGCCACGTCCTGGGCGATCCCGTTCAGTTAGAACAGGTGGTCATGAATCTGGCGCTCAATGCGCGTGATGCGATGCCGGAGGGCGGGATCCTGACGATCGAGACAGGGAACGTCGATCTGGATGAGGACTATGTGCGTCTCCACCCCGGCTCCACCCCTGGCCCCCACGTCAGGATTTCCGTGGAAGATACCGGCTGTGGGATTTCGTCCGACAGTCTCGCGCACATCTTCGAGCCGTTTTACAGTACGAAAGAGGTCGGGCAGGGAACCGGCTTGGGGTTGGCCACGGTGTACGGTATCGTCAAACAGAGTCGCGGCTATGTGGAGGTCTCCACCCAGCCGGGCCGTGGCTCTCGGTTCACCGCACTGTTTCCCCGAGTTGTAAAACAGGGGGAGGAGATCGAGGTGCCTCCGGCGGTCGAGCCGCAGAGGGTCTGTCGGGGGACCGTACTGGTCGTCGAAGACGATGAGGGGATTCGGAACCTCATCGGGAAGATCCTCACCGAGTCTGGCTACCCCGTGATTGAAGCCTCGGACGGGGTCGAGGCCCTCAAAATCTTACAGACTTTCAAGGGCCGGTGCGAGCTGATCATCGCGGATGTCATCATGCCGCGCATGACTGGCGCTGCGTTGGTCGAGGCGGTCCAGGTGTTGCTGCCCGATATCAAGGTCTTGTTCGTCTCCGGTTATGCCAATGATACCCTTGCTGTCAATGGCGTCGGGGACGAATCCGCATTCCTGCAAAAGCCTTTCCTGCCCACCACTCTCACGGAGAAGGTTGCCGAACTCTTGTCCGTCTAACCCGGTCCCTGAGCTCCGCCTGAGCAGGATGCTGAAAAAGCCCCCCAGCATCGTTCTCGCCTCGAAAGCATCCTCAACGTGGCCCACTCGGAGAACAAGCTGTCTTGGCAGCTTGGGGTGGGCGGGTGAGAAATGCTACGCCTCCGGTGCTTTCATCGGCTGCGGCCTTGCTGGACGGACTTTTTGAGCATCCTGCGGGAGTCTTCTCCAGCACTACTTGTCGCGTTTCCCAGAAAAGAGTAGCCTTCTTCTGCTTCGTCCTTCCTCCTCCAGGTCGAGGTTGCCATGGGTACGGAAACGGTATCGGTGCGCTGCTGCATCGCGGGAGGAGGCCCGGCCGGCATGATGCTCGGCCTGCTCCTGGCGCGTGCAGGTGTTGACGTACTGGTCTTGGAAAAACATGCCGACTTCCTCCGAGATTTCCGGGGCGACACCATCCATCCATCGACGTTGGAAGTCATGCATGAGCTGGGCCTCTTGGAGCGCCTTCTTACCTTGCCCCATCAGAAAGTGCCGCGGATCAACGGGCAGTTCGGCGATCTGGCGTTGACGGTCGCGGACTTTTCGTCTCTCTCGACGCATTGTCGGTTTATCGCCTTCATGCCGCAATGGGACTTTTTGAACTTTCTCGCCGAAGAGGCGGCGCGTTATTCGACGTTTCAACTGCGGATGCAAGCTGACGTGACGGGCCTTATCGAAGAGGCTGGCTCAGTGGTGGGACTCCGGGCGAACACTCCGGACGGTCCGCTCGAGGTGCGCGCGAATCTTGTCGTGGGAGCGGACGGGCGACACTCGGTCGTTCGTGCGAAGGCCGGTCTCTCGATCGAAGAGTTCGGCGCGCCCATGGATGTCCTGTGGTTCCGTCTGTCCCGGGGGCCAAGCGATCCAGGAGATCCCATAGGCCGTTTCGACGCCGGTCGGATATTCATCATGCTGAACCGGGGCGACTATTGGCAGTGCGGCTTCGTGATCCCGAAGGGATCGCGAGATCAACTTCAGGGACGAGGGCTGCCGGCATTTCGTGATGCTGTCGCACAGCTCGCGCCGTTCATGGCCGACCGTGTCGCCGAACTCCACGACTGGGAGCCGATCAAATTACTGACGGTTCAGGTAGACCGGTTGCGTCAGTGGTGTCGTCACGGTCTGCTCTGCATCGGCGACGCGGCTCATGCCATGTCCCCTGTCGGTGGCGTCGGCATCAACCTCGCCATCCAGGATGCGGTCGCGACGGCGAATCTGCTGACTGAGCCGCTACGTGGTGGGGCGGCTGACAGCCCGGGACCTCCAGTTGGTCCAGCAGCGGCGTGAGTGGCCGACCCGCATGACGCAACGGGTGCAGCTCGCGATTCAGAATCGAGTCATCAGGCGCGTCCTCAGCGGATCGGACAGGCTCTCGCCGCCCTTCGCGATCCGGCTGATCGCACGGTTTCCAATCCTACGCCGGATTCCCGCCCGTATGATCGGGCTCGGATTCCGGCCGGAGCATGTGCAGACATCTGCCAGGAAGACGGCGCATGCCGGGGCAGGCTAGAAGGGGGAGAGCCGGCGTGACGATGCAGCTCGGAGAATTTCTCGCGCGGCATTCGCGCCGGCTGCGCCCATGACTCCCCCGCCAGGATGGGCGGCCGCTCCGCAGAGATAGAGCCCGCTGATCGGGGTGCGATAATCGGCGAATCCCGGTACCGGCCTACAGACAAAGAGCTGATTCAACGTCATCGCGCCTTGGAAAATATTTCCACCTGTCAGATTAAACGTCCGTTCGAGATCGAGCGGCGTCAGGACTTGGCGTGCGAGCACGGAGCGCTGAAAGTTCGGCGCATACTCGTTCAAGAGCGCAAAACAACGATCGGCAAAACTTTCCCGTAAGTCGTCCCAGGTGGCCCCGCGCAACTTGTAGGGGGCGTACTGCACAAAGATCGACATGAGGTGTTTACCTGGTGGGGCCACCGTGGGATCGACGACCGAAGGAATCGTGCACTCCAGAATGGGGCGTTGCGATGGTTGCCCGTACTTCGCATCGTCGAACGCTCGTTCAATGTAATCCTGGTCCGGGCTGATGTGGATGGTCCCGCGATGGTGCGGGCCTGGCTCCAGCCCGGGGCAGGCGAGAAAGTTCGGCAATTCTCCCAGCGCCACATTGATTTTCAATGAGGCGCTTTCGTAGCTGATGCGACTGACGGCATCGGCAAATTCCGGCGGAAGCTGCTTCGAGTCCAGCAAGCGGGTAAATGTCACATGCGCATCCGCATTGCTGGCAACGACCCGCGCGTAATATTCCTCTCCGTTGGCGAGGGCGGCACCCTGGACGGTGCCGTCTCTCACGAGGATTCTCGCGACCTCAGCCTCACAACGGATCTCGACCTTGAGGTCGCGAGCGGCGGTCGCCAACGATTGCGTGATCCCTCCCATGCCTCCTTGTACATATCCCCAGACGCCCCGTTTCCCGTTCGTTTCCCCCATCACATGGTGGAAGAGGACATAGGCGGTGCCGGGCGTTGAGGGAGAGGCCATCGCCCCGATCACGGCATCGGTCGCGAGCGTGGCCTTGAGTGCCTCTGATTCGAACCAGCGATCGAGAATCTGGCGTGCCGGGGCGGTGAGGATCTCAAAGGCCTCGCTCATGGCCGGCCCCAGTGCTTTGAACGGTTTCCCCGCTTGATACAGGGTCCAGAGGTCTCGCAGGCCGAGCTTCGCCAGATTCGGGGGACTGATGGTCAGCAGCGGTTCGAGGACCGTCGCCATCCGTTCGAGCATGGCTTCGTAGGCTGGATAGGCGTTCGCGTCCCTGAGACTGAACTTGGCAATCTGTTGATGATTCACCGCCGGATCGGGACCGAGCAATAGATGCCGGCCATCGGGGAAGGGCGTGAACGACGAGGGATTGCGCTCCAGAATCTTCAGTCCGTATGCCTCGAGGCCTAAATCCCGGATGATCTCCTTGCGGAAGAGGCTGTTCACATACGCGGCCGTGGACACTTTGAAGCCGGGGAAGGTCTCTTCCGTCGACGCAGGCGCCGCCGACGATGTAGCGACGTTCCAGAACCAGGACTTTCCAGCCTGCCCTGGCGAGGTAGCAAGCCGTCACGAGTCCATTGTGACCGGCGCCGATTATAATCGCGTCGTAGGTCTTTTCTCTCATGCCTGTTCCTGCAGGATGCTGAAAAAGTCCGCCAGCTTCGTTCTCGGCTCATCGAAATCCGTCAACGTTCCCCAGAGGGTACGCCTCCGGTTTCGACTCGCCTGCGGCCTTGCGGACGGGCCTTGTTGAGACGTCGCGCAGTGCGGGGACTCACCGCAGGCCTTCCTAGGATAACGTAAACGAGCAAGATTGGAAGACCCGATCTTTGGTTGCTCGCCCGCGGCCCGCGCAGTGTTCCTCACCCGGCTCATCTGGACATGAAATGGAGCCGGGCTACTTCACGAGGTGAGGCTGGAGTTTGCGCGAGCAGGTGCGGGTTTGCGTCCTTTTCGGGATTTCTCCGTCTATAAAGGTGAGGGGAGGCACGGTGCCTTTCCATTCACTCGAAAGGAGAATCCCATGAGACCTCATCTTTCTCTCGATGTGCGAAACGTGCCAGCTTCGGTTGAGTTCTATCGGAAGGTCTTTGGTGTGGCGCCGCAGAAACAGACGGCGGACTATGCCAAGTTCGATCTGACCGAGCCGCCGCTGAACTTGGCGCTCGTGTCGTCCACCGGCACGATCAGTTCTGTGAACCATCTCGGCATCGAAGTCGAATCCGCCGATGACATCGCGAAGTGGAAACAGCAGCTTCTGGAAAGGGGCATTCTCGAAAAGGTCGAGGAGGGCATAGAATGTTGCTTCGCGCGGCAGGACAAGCTCTGGTTTACCGACCCGGACGGCAATCCCTGGGAGGTCTTTACGGTCCATGAGCAGTTGGCTGTTACGGGAACGCTCAAGAACACCGGCTGTTGTGTGCCGAAGAGCAGCGGAGCGGCCCAGCCGGCTGCTTGCGCAGCGTCGTAAAGGGAGCTACCGTATGGACCGACAGCGGGGTGCGATGAGCATGATGCCAGACAGTCAGAATATCTGGCACGAGGTCCAGGGCGGTCTCCGAGCCTTCATTGCGAAACGTGTGGCCGATGAGGCAGCAGTGGAGGATCTTTCTCAGGAGGTCTTCCTACGAGTGCAGCGAGGGCTTGGCGGACTCAAGGACCACCGTCGGCTGCTGCCGTGGATCTATCAGATTGCGCGGCATGCGATCATCGATTATTACCGTGCGCGGGACAGGCAGCCTGAGTGGCCGGTCGGTCTCGCGAGCGATCTTGAGACGTTGCACCCTGCCTCCCTGCCGCCGGAGTCGTCTGAAGGGTCCGGTCAACTCCGCAGGGAGTTGGCCGGCTGCCTCCGTCCCATGGTCGAGCGGTTGTCAGAGGACTATCGGCAGGCGGTCACCCTGGTTGATATAGAAGGGCTGGCTCAGCATGAGGCGGCGGCACGGCTTGGTCTGTCGGTCTCGGGGATGAAGTCGCGTGTCCAGCGGGGTCGGCGTCAATTGCGAGAGATGCTAGAGGCCTGTTGCGTGATTGCGCTCGATCGGCGACGCGGGGTGGCCGACTACGACTTGCGAAATCAGCAGGACAGTTCCTGCCGAGATCGACCAGGATGCTGAAAAATTCCGCCAGCGATATCGGAAAGTTAAGGCTCAGGATAAGGTTGAAATGATGCAAGTCGAATCTTCGCTCAACCTTGACCTCGGCCTCAGCCTGCCTCCCTGCAGCCGTCCGTTTCTTACTGGTTGGAGACTTCCGACGAACTGACGAAGGCCTTGCGGTAGCCGGTCACTTTTTCCAAGTAGTGGCGGGTCTCTTCGTAGGGCAGATGTTGGTGCAATTGGTCATAGACGCCGGCTGGTTGGAGGCCATTGATCTGGTTGACGGCAGCCGTACGGTCCCGCGAAAAAGTGCGGAACACGTTGCTCGGGCCGGTATTGTAGGCTGCAATCACACAGTATTCGCGCGACACATTGTGCGCCACGCTTTCCAGCTGATTAAACATCAACACATTCAAATAGGCGGTTCCCAACTCGACGTTGTTGGCGGGGTCGAATAGGTAATCCCGTGAGGGGGCCACGTCCTGGCCTTTCGCCTTCCGGTAGGCTTCGCGACCCCCGCTGGTGGGGACCAGTTGCATGAGTCCATAGGCCGGGGCCGAGCTGACGGCATAGGGGTTGAAGTTGCTCTCTGTGCGGATGATGGCGAAGACCAGGCTGGGGCTGATGCGATATTGTTGTGCAAACTGGTGAACCAGCGTCCGGTATTTGTCCGCCTGCTTCACCGCGAGATTGGACACCATCGGGACCGTGACGTAGTGGGCCGTCTTCTTGGTCCCGTCCTGGTCGACCACCCGCGTGGCAGATTTCTTTTCAAGGAGGTAGGCAGCAAACGGCTCTGCTTCTGCCGGCGTGCGCACTGGTTTACGCTGCTGATCGAGGACGAGGCCGAACAGGTAGGGCTCCTTGTCGCCGGTGAGGACGATTTCTTTATCGGAAAACAAATCGACTGCCCGGGGATCCTGCGGGGTCAAGATCGTCGTGATCACGGCATTCTTGAGACTGCGCTGAGGGTCTTGATCGTCCAGCGTTTCGACCAGGATCTCGCCCGCATCAAAGTCGACGATCGCCCGGCTCTTGTAGTTCTGCGTGTACTTCACATACTTCTTGCGTTCGGGCAGTTTGACTTCGTCCTTTCCCCAGGTTTTCCCGACATTCACCCCGAGGGCGGCAAGGAGCGTCTCAAAGTCTTTCTGTGCTGCGCGGAGATCCCTGACCAGCGCTTCGGGATCGCGCGCGTACTGGTCGAACCGCTTCTTGGCAAACTGTCCCGGATCCTTTGCCTCGGCGAGATCGATGACGGTCTTGCCGGTCCGGCTCGTCAGGACGCGTTCAGCCGACGTGAGGGCACGGTCGGTCGTCTCACAACCTGGTGTGGTCAAGGCGAAGGAGCCGATCAACACCGAGAAGATCAAACCGATGGGCGCATGGGTGCATTGTACAGAATTTGCCGTGGCCTGCAAGGGCATACGGTCATCATTTTCCCACGGCGCTCCTGCCCTCACCGGCCGTCGATATGCTAAATTGTGACGCTTGGCATCGTCCACTTGTGGAAAGGGGGAGCATCATGGCTGAGAAGAAAATCATTGCAGTGGTGGGGGCAACCGGAGCGCAGGGTGGTGGATTAGTCCGCGCCATTCTGAACGACAAGAATGGCGGCTTCACCGTGCGCGCGATCACTCGAGACGTGCAGTCTGACAAGGCGAAGGGGCTGGCGGCGCTGGGAGCCGAGGTCGTGGCGGCAAACTTGGACAGCCCGGAGAGTCTGAAGAAGGCCTTCGCGGGGACATACGGAGTATTTTGTCTGACGAACTTTTGGGAGCACTTCTCACCGGAGAAAGAGTTTGCCCAGGCCAAAAGTCAGGCGCAGGCTGCGAAGGAAGCCGGGGTTCAGCATGTGATCTGGTCTACCCTGGAAGACACGCGCAAGTGGGTGCCGCTCAGCGATAATCGCATGCCGACCTTGATGGGGAAGTATAAGGTGCCGCACTTCGACGCTAAGGGTGAGGCCGACGGCGAGTTCACGAAGCTCGGAGTGCCCACGACCTTTCTGCTCACGTCGTTCTACTGGGACAATCTGATCCATTTCGGCATGGGCCCGAAGAAAGGACCTGATGGGACGCTGGCATTTACGCTGCCGATGGATGACAAGAAGCTCCCTGGCATCGCAGCCGAAGATATCGGCAAGTGTGCGCTCGGCATCTTCAAGAAGGGCCGTGAGTATATTGGCAAGACCGTCGGCATCGCGGGCGAGCACCTGACCGGTACGCAGATGGCCGCCGCGCTGACCAAGGCGCTGGGCCAAACGGTGCGCTATAACGCCGTGACGCCCGAGATGTATCGCGGTTTTGGATTTCCCGGCGCCGAGGATATGGGCAACATGTTCCAATTCAAGCGCGATTTCGAAGCGGTTTTCTGTGGGGCGCGCAATCTCGACGTGTCACGCTCATTGAACCCCGCATTACAGACGTTTGACCAGTGGCTGTCTCAGAACAAGAACCGTATTCCGCTCGGATAACACCTCCCGCGATTTCGATGTACCAGTCGATGCCCCGCCGTCTGATCCAAGACGGCGGGGCTGCCCCATCCTGTCTGTGAATTTCTCAAAATGCTTAGGCTCATCCTCTCTTTAACGTTATATTTTCCCTGAGGCTATAGCGTCCGGCTCCTCCATCATTTGTCGCTCCAGCAGGGGAGGCTGAAAAAGTCCGCCAGCTGCCACAGACCGTGCCGCGTGATGCTCGAGACCAGGCTGGTTTCTCGTGTTTATTTGTTTGAACTAGCCTAACCAGATGAACAAGACAAATCAAATGAACCAGATCAACCCATTCCACCCGTATCGCCCGGCTATCCCTCAGATGGTTCTTTTCCGTATCGGTTGAGCAGAACATGACTGACCATGAACTCATAACTCATCCGTGGGTTTCCAGGCTCAAGCCCGCTGTTCCTACGTTCGTCTGGTTGGCCACCGTCTGTACCTTTCTTATCGATCTCTACGTCCCGATTGGATTTGCTCCCTGGCTCTCCTATTTCTTCCTGGCGTTCATGGTGTCTCGGCTGTATCCGCCGAGGACCTTGCTTCTTGCCACGCTGCTCTGGTCGGTGTTGGTTTTGAGTGGGGCGGTCTTGTTGTCGAAGGGTGGAGACCCTGTTGCGGGCACCTTTAATCGAGCGGTCGGTGTGGGGACATTGTGGTTGATGGCGGGGCTGTTTTATCTCGAGGGCCGGTCACTGCGTGCCCGGTTCGAAGATGAATCGAGGATTCACGCGATCGTTCAAGGTGCCTTGGATGCCGTGGTCACGATGGACCGGCGCGGTGTGGTCGTCGAATGGAACCCCCAAGCAGAAGCGACGTTCGGGTTTACGAGAGCAGAAGCAGTAGGGGTCACCTTGGCGGAGCTGATTATTCCGCCACAGTATCGCGCTGCACATGCCGCAGGAATGCAGCGATTTCTGAAGACAGGGAAGGAAGTCATCCTCAAACGACGCATTGAAATTACGGCCCTCCGCAAAGATGGCCGTGAATTTCCTGTTGAGCTGACGGTGATCCCGCTGCAGGTGGGCCGCGAGGTCATGTTTTCTTCGTTCATCACGGGACATCACCGAATTGAGACAGGCCGAGGAAGACCAGAAAGAGCATCGGAAGCTCGATGCGTTAGGGGCTGCGGTCGGCCAATCTCTCACGACGAATAGGAGTCTCAACGAAAAGCTCGGGGATTGCGCGCAAGCGCTGGTCGATCAGCTCGATGCCGCCTTTGCCCGCATCTGGACGCTCAATGAGAAGGAACAGATGCTGGAGCTCCAGGCCAGCGCGGGAATATACACGCATCGTGACGGGGCCCATAGCCGGATCCCGATGGGCCGTGACAAGATTGGAGTCATCGCGCAGGAGCGAAAGCCTCACGTGACCAACGAGGTCGTCGGCGACGCTCGCGTGAGCGATCAGGAATGGGCGAAACGGGAAGGGATGGTGGCCTTCGCCGGCTATCCGTTGATTGTTGATGACCAATTGGTCGGAGTCATGGCCGTATTTGCGCGTCATCCCTTGACCCCCTTTGCCCTGAGCGCCATGGCTTCGATGGCCGATCTTGTCGCGATGGGAATCCACCACCATCGGGCCGGAGAAGAAGTGCAGCGTCAAGAATCGCGCTTGCGAGCGATCGTAGATTATGCGGTGGATGGAATCATGACCCTCGACGAGGCCGGGCTTATCGAATCGTTCAATCCCGCAGCCGAACGGATGTTCGGATATCCGGCTTCTGCTGTGGTCGGCTGCAATGTCAGGATGTTGTTGTCGGGGTCGGGTGGTCATCTCACCGAAGACGGTCAGATCGGGCGGCCGGCTGCCATGGAAACCGTTTGGATGGTCACAGGACAACGAGCCGATGGAACGACCTTTCCGATGGAGTGTTCTGTCAGCGAGGTCGATCTCGGAACGCGTCGTATGTACATGGGTGTCGTCCGCGATGTCACCATGCGGAACGCATACGAAGACGCGCTCATTAAGGCGCGATTGGCGGCTGAAGAAGCCAGCCAGGCCAAAAGCGATTTCCTGGCGAACATGAGTCATGAGATGCGGACACCGCTGAACGCCGTTATCGGCCTCACGGATTTTCTCCTCCGCACCCCGCTGTCGCCCGATCAGGCGAATTTGCTGAAACGCTGTGAGAAGGCAGGTACCGGACTCCTCCGTATGATCGAAGATCTCTTGCAGGCGGCCAAGCTGGATTCACGCACGCTGGAGTTGGTGAGTGAACCGTTCGTCCTTCGTGAGTTGGTCACCGATACGGTGGAGCTCTTGAACGCCAAAGCCCAGGCCAAGGGCCTGTCTCTTTCTGCTTCGCATCGACCCCGGCCTTCCCGCACTCGTTCTGGGAGATGCGCTGCGTCTTCAGCAAGTATTGCTCAATCTGATCGGCAATGCCGTCAAATTCACGGCAGAAGGAGGAGTGGAGGTTCGCGTAAAGCCGTTACCGGGCGAGGCTGACGCAGGCGCGGTGCAATTTGAGGTGGCGGACACAGGGATCGGCATCCCTCCTGACCAGTATGACAAGATCTTTGAACGGTTTTCGCAAGTCGACTCTCGCGGAAGTCGAGCCTTCGGCGGAGCGGGCTTAGGGCTCTCCATCTGTCAGCAGCTCATCGGCCTGATGGGAGGACGCATTGTGGTGGAGAGCAAGCCGGGTTGTGGCAGCACCTTTACCGTGACCGCTCGGTTCGAGGTGGTGCCGGCAGAGATGCAGGAGCTCCTCGAGTCCTGTCGGGTGGCCTCGTCAGCCGAAGACACGACAACCGGCGCTCTGGTCCGAGTGTGAGAGAGGCCTGAAGATCCTCCTCGCCGAGGATTGCGTCGAATCTCAAGAGCTGATGGCCTTGTACGTTCGCGGGACTCCCCACACGATGGACTGTGCCGAAAGCGGCGGCAGCGTCGTCGAACGATATAAGGCGGGTGGCTACGATCTCATCTTCATGGATCTCCAGATGCCCGGCATGGATGGGTATGCGGCGACACGAGCCATTAGGGCCTGGGAGGAGGTGCAGGGCCTGCCTCGGGTTCCGATCATCGCCTTGACCGCGAATGCAGAAGGCGAGGTCCAACGGAAAAGCGTGCTGGCAGGTTGTACCGGCTTTGTGACCAAACCCGTCAAGGAAGCGACGGTCTTGGGCGTGATCCGGCGATTCATGGCTGCGCCCGCGGAGGGCGGACGGGGTGATAGTCAGCCAGTCTCGCAGGGTGAGAAATGTGAGCAGAACTTGCAGGCACTCCGGCCCAAGTTCGTCCGCAACAGACGGGAGGACGTGACGATACTGCAATCTGCCATTCTGGCACGGAATATTGACCTTATTCGAACGATCGGCCATCGCATCAAAGGACTAGCGGGTTCTTATGGTTTGGAGGCGATAGGATTGATCGGCAGCGCCATTGAGCAGTCTGCGCTCGATCACGACTTCGAAAGAGTGACGGTGGAAGTGCAGCGGTTGGTCGAGGCTCTCCGGGAGGCTGAAGGGACCCGCCCCGGAGATCGTGACCACACAGCCCATTCGCAATGAGTGATCACAAGGAGACGCGACAATGAGTATCCTGATCGTCGATGATTTCGAAGAGCAGCGTGAAATGCTCGCCGTGACCCTGCAGACAGCTGGATATCGATCGTTGCTGTTTGCGGCGTCGGCCGCCGAGGCATTGAAGCGTTTGGGCGTCGGTGCCGATTCCCGTCCATCCGATCGAATTGACGTCGTACTGATGGATCTCTCGATGCCTGATATGGATGGGCTGGAGGCCTGCCGTCGCATCAGGTCAGAGGCGCGGCTCGAGCATCTTCCCGTGATCGTCGTGACGGCAAAAACAGACGCCTCTGATCTCACGGCTGCCTATACGGCCGGTGCGACGGATTACATTCGCAAACCGGTGATTCCTGCGGAACTTGTGGCTCGTGTTTCGATGGCGATGAGTTTGAAGGAGGAATACGATAACCGGGAAGAGCGCGAGCGTGAGCTTGATGCCAAGACCAAGGAATTGGGTCGGACGGTGCACGAACTGAAAACCCTTCGAGGTACCCTCTGCCTCTGTGCCAAATGTAAGCGAGTCCGGACGACCGGCGGGCTCTGGCAACGGCTTGAGGATTATCTGGAAGAAAAGCTCAACGCCAAGATTACGTCCGGGGTCTGCACTCGCTGTGGAGGATGAAACGTCTCTTTCGACGATACTGCGAGAACGAGCATTCTGCCAGAGGGTGGTGTTAGGACTGGAGCTGGCCGGCTGACTCCGTCTGTTTCCCCTCGAGTTCGGTCCAGCGGTTGTAGAGTCGCTCGGCGGCTGTCCGGGCTGCGTCCAGCGCCGCGGATCTTTCTTGCAGCGCTGCCGCATTGGAGGCGATGGCGGGATCTTCAACTGCGGCCTGACAGGTTGCGATGGTTTCTTCGGCCTGGAGGATTCTCTGCTCCATTTTCGCCCACTCCTTTTGCTCCCGGTAGGACAGGCCTGACCGTTTTGCCTTCGGAGTTGATTCTGACTCGGCGCGGGATGCCTTGGAGGGTCGGGATGTCGACGCGCGATTTTGTTCTTCCATCTTTCGTACTTGCGCGGACTCCCATTGCGCGTAGTCGGCGAACCATTCCGTCTGTCCTGTGCCGTCCAGCGCGAGCAGCATCGTGGAGACGCGGTCTAAGAGCCATCGGTCGTGCGTCACCAGCATCAACGCGCCGGGGAACTCCACTAGACTGTCTTCCAACACATCGAGCGTCGGAATGTCCAAGTCGTTCGTCGGCTCGTCGAGGATCAAGAGATCGGCCGGTTGTAGCATCAGTCGTGCGATGAGAAGCCGAGCTTGTTCGCCTCCGGAGAGGCGGGAGACCGGGAGATCCAGCTGCTCCGGCCGGAAGAGGAATCGTTTAGCCCAGGAGACGAGATGTACCGAGCGGTCTTGATAGACTACCGCGTCGCCGTGCGGGGCGAGGGCTCGACGGAGCGAGGAGGATTGGTCCAGTGATTCGCGGTGCTGCTCGAACGTGACCACGCGCAGCTTGTCTGCCCGGGTGATGGTGCCTGAGTCCGGCTTCATGGTGCCTGCCACCAGCCTTAGAAGTGTACTCTTTCCGCTTCCATTCGGACCCAGCAACCCAAGCCGCTGTCCCGGTCCGAGCAGCAGATCGAGATTTGTTACGATCGGCCGCCCGCCTAGCGATTTGCAGAGTTGCGTGGCCTCGACCAACTGTTTCGACCTGCGTCCCGACGATGTGAAATTGATGCCCGCCGTGCCTTGGTCTTTCCGAGCGTCGGCGTTGCTCAATTCCTCGATCAAGCGGCCGGCTGAGTCGATCCTCGATTTGGCTTTCGTCGTGCGGGCTTTGGGGCCGCGCCGGAGCCACTCCACTTCGCGGCGGACACGATTGGCCAATGACGCTTCATAGTTGGCTTGCGCGTGCAGCGCTGCATCCCGCTGTTCCAGGAAATCGCTGTAGTGTCCTCTGGCTTCGAACATCCCGTTGGGATAACTACGATTAATCTCGATCATCCGCGACGTCACCGCTTCCAGAAAACGCCGATCATGGCTGACGACGAGAAAGGCGCGGGCTTCGGCTCGTAACAACCGTTCCAGCCATAGGATGCCTTCGACATCCAAATGGTTGGTCGGTTCGTCCATCAGAAGGACGTCCGGCTCCAGCATTAGCGACCGGACGATGGCCAGGCGTTTCTTCCATCCCCCGGAGAGCGTGGCGGTGGACTGGTCGGTTGCGGGAAATTCCCCCAGGCTGAGCGCCGCGGACATGCGACCACTATGGTCGTGGGGGTCATGACCTTCATCGATAAGAACTTGTGCAAGCACTTCCTCGATCGTATGCGCTCCGTCAAAGGACGGTTCTTGCGGAACATAGCCGACGCGGAGTTGTCGGCGCATCGATCTGGTGCCCTCATCCGGTTCTTCGAGCCCTGCCATGATCTTCAGCAAGGTCGATTTGCCGGAGCCATTGGGCCCGACCAATCCGACATGATCGCCCTCGGCTAACGCGATCGATAAATCAGTAAACAACGGTTTCACGCCGTAGCTTTTGCTGATGGACTCGCAGCTCAAGAGAATTGTAGGTGGCATAGCTCTATCGACCGAATGAATAGTTAACTGATCAGTGATGGACGATCGGGCAGGACTGTTCAAGCCAGGCTGGATCGCGAAGATATCAGTGTACGGGTTAAACGACAGAACTGCAAGTGGGTGTGGTGCAAGGGCGTGAGGAGCTTTCTTTGCTCCCGGAGCGCGCGCCCTCAGAAGGGCCTCGCTCGACGGCCGCAATCAAAAGCTCCTCACGCCCTTGCTTGGCTTGGGGAAGAGAGTACGAATGGACGCGTGCAATCGAGGATCGACCAGGCTACCCTTGAAAGAATATAGGGGACTGGGAGGATGCGCTCGGTGAAGGCCACAAGGGCGAGCGGGACATGTCCCGCTCGCCCTTGTGAGGACTGCAGTGCGGAACTACTTGGCAGCCACGATCTCGAGGAGTTCGACCTCGAAGACTAATGTCGCGCCTGGCTTGATACTGGGGGGCGCGCCTTTGTCGCCATAGGCGAGATTCGATGGGCAGACCAACTTGCTCTTGCTGCCGACTTTCATCTGTTGCACCCCTTCCGTCCAACACTTGATCACTTGATTCAATCCGAACGTGGCCGGCTCGCCCCGCTTGACGGAACTATCGAACACAGTCCCGTCGGTCAGGGTTCCGTGATAGTGCACCTTCACCGTATCCGTGGCTTTCGGGGTTGCGCCTTTCCCTTCCTTGATGGTCGTGATGATAGCGCCGGACTCGGTTTTCTTGGCACCAGATTCTGCCGCGGCTTTCGCGAGGAACGCTGCCCCCGCTTTCTTCTCAGCTTCTGCGACGACCGAGGCACGGGCCTGTTGCAGTTGTTGAATCTTCGGGCCGAATGTCTGGAGGTCCACTTTGGGGGACCTTTTGAAGACCCCATCGGTGATGCCGGACTTTACGAGATCAAGTTCAGGTTCGCTCAGGCTGAAGGCGCCGAGCGATTGGCTGATGGCTAATCCCAAAGCATAAAAAGTTTTTTGTTCATCATTCGTGGGCTCTGGGGCCGCAGCGAATGCCGCAGTGGTCCCAAAGCAGAGCACGGTCACCAAACAGGAGACAACGAAGCGCATGAGCTGTCCTTTCTTTATGTGTGACTGTATCGGACTTGCTATCACAAGTCCTCGAATTGTGCAGGATAAGCGATGTCGCGGTGGGGCTCAAGAAAAATATGTCTGCACACAGGAAAGCGGATCGGTGTCAGTGAAGCCTGGTTACCAACGGTGCCCCCGGTGGTGATGTCCGTAGTAACGTGGGCCGTAGACGTACGGGCGGTAAAAGTAATATGGCGGCCCGTAGATCCAGGGGCGACCCAAGTAGAGGCCGAGTCCCACAGGGGGATAGGCGTAGAGGGGAGGAATCACTTGCACGACGGCGGGTGGTTGCGCGACTTGGCGTTGCAGGTCGGCACTCGCGGACGCCTGGCGGTCGATCTGATCTTTTAAGTGATTAACGGTCTCTTGTTGGGCTTGCATCTTTCCTTGGAGCGTCGCGATCTGGTCGCGCTGCGACTCGACGAACGCCTCCAGACAACGGGTGTGGGCTGCGCCCGTATAACTCGAACATTCCCACGGTGACTGCGACTCGCTCGCCTGGGCCGGTAGCCCGGCCAGCACCATCCCCACTCCGATCGCTCCGATGATGAGGAGCTGCGGCCACAGTTCTGATGCTTTCCGAGAGGAATCTAGATACCGGAGGTTGTGATCGTTCATAGGCCTTCCTCTTGGTAGCAACTATTATATTGATAAGCCTACCATGCAATTGCTCAAGGGAATAGGGGGGATGCAAGAGAGGCGGGTAGCGAAAGACGTGGGCGGAATGGGTAGGCCTGACGCCATGGTCTTCGGTTACGATGGGAGTTGCCAGGGCTGAAAACACCCCGACCGAGGATAGGGAGCTTGCTGGCTCACATTGAGAAGACCCTTGCTTCTGTTGTGAAGATTAACGAGGATATGTCCGGCATTACGCAGCCGTTACCCCATTCACCTAACTAGAGGAGGTTTCTTATATGCAACGTGCGATTATTCAGCTTTCAACGATCGTTGTCGCCTTGGCATTTGGCATGGTGACCTTTGCGCAAGAACCGGCTCCCTCGGCACCGCCAGCCGCACCAATGTCTTCGGCCCCCTCAGCACCGGCTCCATCAGCATCTCCCTCAACTGAAGGTGAGATGAAGGGAGAAGGCGAGAAGCATCAGGGCAAGGCCGACCGGAAGGCGGAAAAGAAACGCCGGAAGGCGGAGAAGAAGGCGGAGAAGGAAAAGCGGAAAGCGGAGAAGAAGGCGGCGAAGGAAGCTGGCAAGCCATAACCACCAGGGGCGTGAGTGTCATGACCACCGACCAACAGAAGTCGACCAGGGTCGATCAGTGATTCACAGGAGGCCGGCATCGAAGTCGGCCTCCTGTGCCTCCGCTTTGCTGCGTCTCATCCTCTCGGCCGTTGCGCCCTTGCCGAACCCTCGCTAGAATCCGCCCACACGTATGTCTGAGCCCCCTCCATGATTCTCGGATTCGTCATTCTCTATTTACTCCTGTCGGTGGGGATCGGGCTGGCAGCCGCCAGGCGGGTCCACAACACGAAGGATTTCGCAGTCGCCGGTCGGAGCTTGCCGCTGCCGATTGTGATGGCCACGGTCTTTGCGACCTGGTTCGGCGCAGAGGCCGTGCTCGGAATTTCGGCCACGTTTGTGAAGGAAGGGTTGCGCGGCGTGGTTGCTGATCCCTTCGGGTCGAGCCTCTGCTTGATCCTGGCCGGGTTATTCTTTGCCCCCCGCTTCTATCGGCTGAATCTCCTGACCGTCGGCGATTTCTATCGTCTGCGGTACAACCGCACCGTCGAGGTCCTCTGTGCTTTGTGCATCGTGGCCTCCTATCTCGGATGGGTGGCTGCGCAGTTCAAAGTCTTGGGATTGGTCCTGAACGTGGTCACGGACGGCGTAGTGAGTCAGTCGGTCGGGATGGTGATCGGCGCGGTAATCGTCCTGACCTATACGACCTTCGGCGGCATGTTTTCCGTCGCCATTCTGGACTTTGTCCAAATCTCCGTAATCATGGGGGGCCTGCTCTATATCGCTTCCGTCATTAGCGGATTAGTCGGGGGTGTGGAGGTTGTGATCAACCATGCAGCCCAGGCCGGCAAGCTGGAATTCTTCCCGTCTGCTACCCTTGCAGCCTGGATTCCTTTTATTGGCGCCGGGATTACCATGATGCTCGGATCGATTCCCCAGCAAGACGTGTTTCAACGCATCACCTCAGCGAAGGATGAGCGAACCGCAGTGCGTGGATCGATCCTGGGCGGGGTGCTCTACTTCTGTTTCTGCTTCGTGCCGATGTTTCTGGCCTATGCGGCAACGCTGGTCGATCCGACGACGTTCACCGCGCTCCTCGAACAGGATTCTCAGCTCGTGCTGCCGACCCTGATCCTGCGCCACACACCGGTCTTCGCGCAGATCGTGTTTTTCGGGGCCGTCCTCTCGGCGGTGATGAGCTGTGCGAGCGCGACGTTGTTGGCGCCGTCGGTGATGCTGAGCGAGAACGTGATCAAAGGGGCGCTGCCTCATCTCAGCGACTGGGAGCTTCTTCGGCTCATGCGGCTGGTTGTCGTGGTCTTTGCCGCCCTGGTCCTGACCATCGCGCTCAGCTCCAGCTCCAGCATCTACATGCTTGTGGTGAACACCTACAAGGTGACGCTGGTGGCAGCCTTTGTGCCGCTCGTATCGGGTCTCTACTGGTCGAAGGCCACAACCCAAGGCGCGATTTGTGCCGTGGTCGGGGGGCTGGTGACATGGATGGGCTGTGAAATTTTCAGTTCGGCGGATTCCATCTGGCCTCCGCAGCTCCTGGGGTTGTTTGTGGCGGCTGGTGCGATGGTCGCGGGATCATGCTTGCCCCAGTGGATAGAGCAGCCGAAGTGGTGCGGAGAACATGGACGGATGGGCCCGCGCCACATTGAGGATGCGGACCCGTCGGATTAGACTGCCCGGACCGCCTGGCGCTGTTCGGGAGTCGGGTACCCTGCTTCTTTGCAGACCTCCTGAATTGCCAGGTTCGTGTCGAAGTACACTTGCCAATAGTGATTGTTGTGACAGAAGGGTCGGACGACCAGCAGCGTTCCATAGGCGTTGAACTCCAAAATCTCGACCAGCGGAGCCGGATCCTTGGCAAGGTTTGCAATCCGTCCGACCTTCGTTTTCAGACGGGCAATGGCGTCCTGCGAGTCGACCCCATGGGCCAGTTGGGCCCGTAAATCGACTCCGCGGAAGTCGTTACTCGAATAATTGACGATATTGTCCGAGAAGATCTTATTATTGCCGATCACGACCTTGAGGTTATCTCCGGTGTGAATCGTGGTGGCAAAGATGCCGATTTCCTTGACCTCTCCTGTCATCCCTCCGGCGGCGATCATGTCGCCGACCTTGAACGGCCGCAATACGATCAGGAAGACTCCGGCTGCGAAGTTGGAGAGGAGCCCGGACCAGGCCATTCCGATCGCCACACCGGCGGCGGCGATGATCGCGGCAAAGGAGGTGGTGGCGACACCTAACGTGCCGAGGACTGCCACAAGCAATAGAATCTTCAACGCGACGCCGATCGTTGTATCCAAGTACCTGGCCAGCGTAGGGTCCATGCCGCGGATGGCCATCGCACGAGAGGCGGCGGCGCGGAAGAGTCTGATGACCCACGTTCCGATGACCCAGATCGTTACGGTCCCGAGCAGGGTCCAGCAGAACGGGATCACGTGCGTCACGAGGAACGTATTGACCTGCGACAAATTCGTTTCCATGGCTGTCTCCGTTGCTCAGGATATGGATGAAGGTCAGGAGCCTCTTCAGGCTCTTGGTCGCACGGATGCAGAAAAGCACGGACGGGGAAAACACGGATATTCATTAACACGTTGTCCCTGATGGTACAAGAGGTCTGCCTCGGAGCGTGTTCGGATCGATGCGGCTTCAGTAGGCATCCTACCTTCAAGTCTTGAACTCAGCGCATCGCTTTCACGCGGGCTGTCGGGTATGCTGTCCTCAGTCTCATGGGTGTGACGATTCCTCTTCAATGGTTGAAACGTGTTGTCTGCCTTGCGGTCGCCTGCGGCGCGCTCGTGGTCGCGGTGACCTGTGTCTATGGAGCCTACCTCGCCACCTTTCTTGAACTGCCTAAGAGCGATGATCATCCCCCCCTGCGTCTGTACAGTGGACCCTTCCTGCTGAAACCTGATCTCTCGCTTGTGCACAGCCGCCTCGTTGAGCGGCTGCAACGGTTGGACTATCGACGAGTGACAGTGCCGGTGCAGTCCCCTGGCGACTATCAGCTGACCGATGAGGCATTGACGATCTATCTCCACGCGCAGCCGGAGGGCCATGTCAACGCCACGATGGTGACATTGACGTTGGATCAGGGGCGAGTGACGGATGTGCTCTCTCCGCTTGATGGCACACCACTCTTTCCGATCTTTCTGGAACCGGAACTCCTGAGTGGTCTGCGTGGTGCGTCACGCCAAATGCGCGAATGGATTCCGTTGGGGCAGATTCCTCCAGGAATCATTGAGACGGTCCTGACCATCGAAGATCGCCGGTTCTTTTCCCATCTCGGCATCGATCCGGTTGCCGTAGGACGGGCGCTCTGGACCAATTTCACGAAGGGCGGTGTGGTGCAGGGCGGCAGCACCATCACGCAGCAGCTGGCGAAGAATCTATTTTATTCGCCGCAACGGACGATGGGACGAAAATTTAAGGAGGCCCTGGCAGCGCTGGTACTGGAAGTGAAGTATACGAAACAGGACATCCTCGAAAGTTATCTGAATGAAATCTACCTTGGACAGGCTGGATTCGTCTCGATCTATGGGGTACGCGAGGCAGCCCATCGTTATTTCGGCAAGACCCTTCAGGAATTGACGGTTGAAGAGGTCGCGATGATCGCAGGCCTGATCAAGGGGCCCAATAGCTATGCGCCGACGAAACATCCTGAGCTGGCGAAGCAGCGACGTGATGTCGTGTTGCGGCGGCTGCGGGAGACAGGCCTCCTGACAGAAGAGGCCTGGAAGTTTGCCGTCAATGAACCGGTACGCGTGACTCCGTCAGAGGACGTCCTGACCGATGCGCCCTACTTTGTCGATGCGGTGCTTCGGCAGGTGGAAGAGGCCGGCGTGGTCCCCTTGCCGGAGGGCTTGCGGATTGATAGCACCCTCGATCCGATGATCCAGCAGGCGGCTACTGAATCGCTGGAGAAGGGACTGGCCAAGTTAGAGGCTACGCATCCCCAGCTCAACAATTCGCTGGAATCGGTGCAGGGGGCGGTAGTGGTGCTCGATCCCAAGACCGGGTCTGTGCTGGCGTTGGTGGGAGGGCGGGACTACCGGCGGAGTCAATTCAATCGCGCTGTTCAGGCACGGCGGCAACCGGGCTCTCTCTTCAAACCCTTCGTCTATCTTGCGGCGCTGGAAGCGGCTCGTGAGGGTCAAGCCGGCAGCTTGACCGCGGCGAGCTTGTTGGCGGATGAGCCCGTGACCTTTGAATCGGAGAGCGGCCCCTGGTCTCCTCAGAACTACGACAAACAATTTCACGGGCATGTCACTTTGCGGAGCGCGTTGGAACAGTCGCTCAATGTGCCGGCAGTGCGGGTGGCCAAGGCCGTGGGGACTAAGCCGGTCGTGCAGTTGTTGCATCGTCTTGGCGTGAATAGTGCCATAGGGGATGATCTTTCGTCTGTGGCCTTGGGCAGTTCGTCGGTGTCGCTGATGGAGATTGCGGCGGCCTATGGAGCGGTCGCCAACGGAGGGATCGCCGTCAAGCCGACTGCGGTGCGATCCACCTGGGATCGACAGGGAGACGTTGTTTGGAATGGCGCACCGGATCGACTGCAGGCGACTTCGCCCCAAGGGGCCTATGTGTTGACGTCTCTCCTCGAAGGCGTCATCCAGCGGGGCACTGCGAGTAAAGCCAAAGTAATGGGATTCCATGGTGCGGTGGCCGGAAAGACCGGCACCACCGACGGCTATCGCGACGCCTGGTTCGTGGGCTACACGTCCGACATGGTGATTGGGGTCTGGGTGGGATTCGACGACGAACGACCTCTGCGTCTCACAGGAGCACAGGCGGCCTTGCCGATTTGGATGGATCTCGCGCGCCGGGTGATCCCGCCCAATGTCCCCGCATTCGTGATGCCATCCGGTGTGGTCACCCGCAACATCGATCCGAAGACCGGGCAGTTGGCGACGTTTCAGTGTCCCGAGCAGGTGTCGGAGGTGTTCATCGAGGGCACGGAGCCCAGCGTCTATTGTGAGGTGCATGGAGGGGGAATCTGGGAACGGCTTCGGCATACTTTTGGATTCTCCTAGGCCTCGCTGAGTGGAATAGTGTAAGCTGGCTCCAACGATCGGGTGTGAAGGGGGAAGGACGCATGAAGAATAATGGCTTTGCTGGAGATGACAACATTACCCTCTTGGCCAAAGGGGTGTTGTTGACAGGCGAGATCCGTGTTGAAGGGACGGTGCGGATCGATGGCCGTCTCGACGGCGAGATTCAGACCAAGGGACAGGTCATCATCGGCGAGGATGGACTGGTGCAGGGAACAATTACGGCCGGCACGGTGATCAGCAGCGGTCGCATCAAGGCGAAGGTGACGGCGATTGAGCGAGTCCAGTTGCTGAAGACGGCGACGCTCATCGGAGAAGTCCATACGCCGGTGCTCATCATGGAAGAAGGTGCCAGGATCCAAGGTGTGACGGATATGGGGGTAACCGCCTGGCCCGACGAGCTTCCGAAGTTGCCAGGCGGCGTTCGTGATCTCTCCGCACGCCGGGCCAAGCAGATCGTGGCGGTCGAGAAAGAGTCTCGCGGCTAAGCGCAGTCACAGGTCCGCTGCTTTTTTCCTGTTTGAATCCACTCCGTGACCAGGTCCTCAGCTCTTCCCTCCTTGTTCTTTTCTCTCTTTCTATTGCTCCTGTAGCAGATCCCTTCGATGTTTCCGGCCTTTTACTTCCCCGTGCTGTGTTCTGTGATCCTTGCGCACATGATCTATCAGCCTCTCGTGCGATTGACCGCCCGCCGAAGTTCTCGCTTGCCCACATAATTTTTCTGTAGCCTGCCCATGGTCCAACCGCCTTGTTCTCTCGCCATCCCTATTATTCCAGCGGAATGGTGATGGCGATCCCACCCATCACATCGTTGAGCTTAAAGTCCCGTCTCGGGCTGAGTCGATGACCGTTGTGACAGTTGATGCAAGCCGGTGAGATGGCCAAGTCGGGATAGATAGCCTGAAAAAATTGTTTGCGCCCACTGGTCACGATTCCCATGACCGGCTGGTCGGGATTCTTCCTGAGAGTCTCCAGCGCGCTACGCTCCAGGTCGCTCGCCGGCGCATTGCGGCGGTAAATAGGCCAGAGACTGATCAGTCGATACCGGATCCCGCTTCCGCCCTCGGCTGCCAGCTTGCCCGAGTGCTGGAGGAACTGGGCCGGCAACATGAGGGCGTCCTCCTGCTCCCAATGTTCAGACGCCGTGGTGACACCTTTCTCCTGGAGTCGATTGACGATTTCTTTCGTGTAGACCGTGCGATCGGCCTTGACGACGGCATAGACATAGGCCGCCACTTTCTCCGGCGGGATGCCAGACGATCCAGGGCGGTCCTCCTTCGCGGCCAGGGCATAGGGCCCCCACCAGAGCCCGGAGATTAGGAAGGTGAGGGCTGCGGCGTAGAGCGAGACGTTGACTCGGTGCATGAAGCCTCCTGTGGGGATGGCGGAAGAGGGATCACCGGGAGGGTCACGATGCACGAGGTGCCGGTCCCCTCCTGGCTCTCAATTCTGATGTCCCCTCCAAATTTCTTGATAATACGGCGCGCGACGGTCAGGCCGAGCCCGGATCCCTCGCCTTGTCCCTTGGTGGTAAAGAACGGATCGAAAAGTTTTGACAGATGCTGTTTCGGAATGCCGGGGCCTGAATCCGCGATCGTGGTCACGACGGATGTATCGGCGAGGGCTGTTGAGAGACGCAAGGTGCCCCGGCCCTTCATCGCCTGAATGGCATTCATCAACAAGTTCGTGAACGCCTGTCTGAGTTGGTCGGGGAGGGCCAGCACACAGGTATCTCCTGCGTAGATCCTCTCGATCGCGAGTCCTGAGGCGTCCATGCTGCCGGTGAGTGTTGCGATGGCCTGATCGAGTTCCCGTTCGAGGTGAACCGGTTGCCGTTGGTCCGATGTCTCGCGGGTCGTGACGCCGGTGAAGTCTCGAATAATAGCGGCCATTCGACGACCATGCTGGACGATATCGCGGGCATAGGATCTGACGCGCTCGAGGTTGGCTTCTTCTCCGATGGCTTCTCCCAGTCCGAGAATTCCGAAGAGCGGATTGTTCAATTCATGCCCGATTCCGGCGGTGAGGGTCCCGAGACTGCCTGATTTCTCGGCCTGGATGAGCTGGTCTTGGAGGCGGCTGTCGTCAGTCGTGTCCCTGAAGACAAGGCCGATCCGATCCTCTCCCTGGTTTCCCCCCGCCATGTGGAACCACTGATAGTGATATCGCCGGGGACCAATTTGAATCTCCTGTCGGCTGTTTGGTTCCGCCACGCCCATCGCTGGGGCCAACGGGTCACGGGCGGTGGTGACGACAGCGGCATCCTCTGCCCCGGGGGCGATCGCGACATTTTCTCCGCTCCGGACACGTCTGAAATCTTTTCGCAGGTGCTCTCGCATCGCGGCATCGACGGGGAGTACATCGAACAACGGAATTGATTTGGTCGAATCAAGTATGGCCTGAAAGCAGTCGCGTCCGACCTGGTTGATGTATTGCACCTGTTCGTCTTGATTGACCATGATGATCGGGGTCGGGACTGCATCCAGGATCTGGTCCGTCGTGTGAAGCAGGGATTCCACTTGTTGCGTTTTGATGGCCACTTGATCGGTCAGGCCTGCAAAGGCGGCTTCCAATTGGCGATTCATTCGATTGAATTCGTCTGCCAGATCCTGAAGCTCGTCGCCGGTCTGAATGTCGATGGGCTGCCGAAGTTCACCGCGCCCGATCAATTGTGCCGCTGCCTGTAATCGGCGCACCGGCCTGACGATTCGACTGGCCGCCAGGTAGCCGAGAGACGTCATCAATCCGACGGCGACGAGACTGAAGACAGCCATCCAGGTGAGGAAGTGACGAATCGGGGCGAAGAGTTCGTCAGAGGCTTGCCATACGAAGGTGTTCCAGCTGCCTTTGTCTAGAGCACCATTGGTGGCACGGCTGGTTTCCGGCACCGGAGCGAATCCGATAATCGAGGTCGATTGTCCGCCGTGGCCATCGCTCGGCGCACTGACCCAGCCGGGATAAAAAGGCGTGACGAGAGGAATGAGCTTCGCGTCGGAGATCCGTACGCCTGTCGGCAGAATGGGGCAGCTCATGACGATGCCGCGATGGTCGATCAGCATCACATGTCCGGTCTTGCCGAAGCGAATGGGAGCGATCGAAGGCGAGATCAACTCTTTGGCGTCGATCACGCGATGGATCACGCCGACCGGTCCATAGCGGATGCGATCCATAATGGGAAGCGAGATGCTGATGACATAGGTTTGAGCACGTTCGTCGAAGTGCACATCTTCGATGAAGAGCTGGCCGACCCCGCGATGGAAAGCGCCTTGCCACCAGGCCGTCTCTTTATTGGCAAAGGGAGGCAGTCGGGGTCAACGCGGCAACCAGGTTGCCCTCAATGTCGGTGATGTACAGCATCTTGGTGGCAGACCGGACCACTTGCGGTATCAGCTGATCGCCTTCGCTCTTGGCTCCCGTGAAATATTCCTGAATGAGGCCGGCCATTTTGCTTTTCGTGATGGCCTGGACTGCCGCGGGATCTTTGGCCTCCCAGCCTGCCTTGAGCCCGTCCACCGAGCGGCGGCGTTCGTCTTCCGTCATGTCCAGGAGAGCATCGCGCCGTTGCTCAAGCTCAAAGACAATCGAAGGGTCTGCCGCAATCCGTGATGTCCGGCCGACTTCATCAGACATCAAGAGATCGACTTTTCGGGCCGTCTCCTCGGCAAGGGCCTTGAAGCTTTCACCGTTGACGACCTGGATTTCGCGAGAGCCTTGCCAAAAGGCGAGACCGAGACCCACCATGAGGGGAACCACCCCCACGAGCAGCATGGACAGAATCAGTTTGAGTTGGAGCCCCCACCTCGTTTCAGAACCGGGCGGGGGACGTGGGGGATTCATGACAGACATCCTTGTCCGGCCGGCCCGGCGTTGGGGAAGGTCAAGGTAAAGGTGGTTCCCTTATCGACCTGACTGTCAACAGCAATCGTGCCGTGCATTTTAGTGATGATGGTTTTGACGTTATAGAGCCCCAGCCCCGTGCCTTTGCCCGGGGCCTTCGTCGTGAAAAATGGCTCGAAAATCTCGGGGATTTTGTCCGGGGCGATGCCGCATCCCGTATCGGAGATTCGGACGTCGACCTGCCCGTCAAGGACATGGGTCTCAAGCGTCAGTGTGCCGCCAACCTGCTCCATGGAATGGACTGCATTCGTGATCAGGTTGACAAATACGTGCAGCATCTCATCCGGATTGCCTTTTACGACGACGCCTGGCTGGTACAGTTTGATCATCTCGATATCGTGAAAACTCGACGCGTAGCGTGCGATTTTCAGCGCCTCGTCCAGCTTTCCGTTTACAGAGACGAGAATATCCTCGTGAGGGGATGCGCGCCGTGAGTAGCGGGTGAGGTCCCGACAGATGGCACTCGTTCGTCTGACGGCTTCAATAATGTCCCGGGCTTGTTCGTGGACGGCGGCCAGGTCGCGTTCCTCTGCGAGGTTTTCCGCCAGGCCCATAATGAGTTGCAGGGGGTTGTTGATATCATGAGCGATTCCCGCAGCAAATGAGCCGATTCCTGCGAGCTTTTCTGCCTGGAGCAGCTCTGCTTCGAGCTTTGACTCATGCTGAATCAGATTCCACAGCAGCCGGGAGGCCGACCCACTGAGGATGTCTGCGGTAGGAGGTTTGTGGGCATGCAGATACGTCTCCATCTCCGGATCGCCCGTGACATCCATGATCAGGCTCACGCCATGGTTGCTGATCAGGTCCGGCACATTGGTGGTCACGGGAACCTGAAGCTCACGCGCGCGCTGCAGTCCTGGTGCAGCAGGATCACGGTCTGCCATACCGACGATCTCAATGGACGGGATTTGGTGCAGCAGATCTAGCAGCGCGCGGCCGCCGTGACCCGCTCCCAGAATGGCGACCTTGGTATGGTCGGATCTTTCCATTCAGGCGGTCTCCCTGTGGCAGGGTTGTACCCTTACTGCCGAGGAGAGAGCAAGGAGGGGGATGTCTCTCCTCGGCAGAGAGGGGATGGAGGCTCATCCTCACAGCCGTGCAAGTTCCCGCTGCTCCATGGCCCGGGCGACGGCTGATCTCAGTTTCTCTCCTTCGACCGGCTTGACGAGATAATCTACCACGCCTTGCCGGAGAAAGGATGTCGCCATGTCGGTATCAGGGAAGCCGGTAAGCACGATGAGCGGAACCCGAGGGTAGTTGCTCCGGAAGTAGGCAATGGCTTCGATCCCGTTGACTTTCGGCATCCGGATATCGCAGATCATCACGTCCAGCATGAGCCGGTTCTCGCCGCTGTTGATGGCTTCGATCGCCTTCTCACCGTTCTCGGCCTCAAGCACGTCATAGCCCGCTTTCTGCAGAGTCATCTTCACGACTTTGCGAATATCCGGCTCGTCGTCCACCACGAGCACCCGTCCCTCGCAGGCCTCCCCCCCAATGAAGAATCCAGACTTACTCTTGCCACTCTTGTCATTCTCGTCACTCATGGCGCCCTCCTTGGTTGATAGGTAGATGTGTTTGCATCATGGTTTGCTCATTTGCTCTTGTCCCACGTGTAGCGCAATGCGCGTGCCAGGACGTCCTTGTGAAAATGGCTTAGATTTCCCAGCAAAGTAGAGTCTTGTAATAAAGTGACGCGATGGGGCTTGGTTGTTTTCCACCAGCATGTGCTGAAATCAACCACCAGCGAGATTCGAATTGGACGTGACTGAGAGGCACACTTTCTGATGGTCACCACAGGCGGCGAAGTAAGACGATCGTGGCGAGTACGAGAATGGTGGCTGTGCTGATCATGAGAATATACATGTTGCGCCCCTAATCGTAGCGGACTGGCCTTCATGTGAGTAAAACCCATCCGCAAGTGTCGTACCCCGCGCTTCTCAGATGATGTGCCAGCGATCTCTTCAATGTTTCCGATGGTTCATGCAATCGATAAGGAGATGATCGCCCGCGATTAGGCGAGCGAGAGAATCACATTCGATACGCTCCGGATGAAAAGGGATTCATAAGACCGATGGGCGCCTCTGCTCTACGTTGTATATCCTGCCCTGGGAGCGATTTGGGTATCGCTTCTCGTTCTACCTCCTCGAATTGCCTTTCAGCCTGGTGCTGAGGTATTCTTAAAACCACAAGATTGGAGAGGGTATGATTACGCCGGACGTTCTCACGGAGTATCTGCGCCGGACGATGCCGGACGCTGCGGTAACGGTCTCAGACCGGACGGGCACGATGGATCATCTCAAAGTGGTGGTGATCTCAGCAGCCTTCGCAGGGAAGAATCTGCTGGATCGGCATCGTCTGATCTATCAGGCGTTAGATGGCCCATTGAAAGATGGGCGGATTCATGCTCTCGAACTCACAGCTAAAACAACAGATGAAGCCTAGCAGGATGCTGAAAAAGTCCGCCAGCTTCGTTCTCGGCTCATCGAAATCCTCAACGTACCCCGGAGGGGTACGCCTCAGGTTTCGACTTGCCTGTGGCCTTGCTGGACGGCCTTTTTGAGCATCCTGTGTGGCGTTCTCCCGGTGTGCCACATGTGCAGGTTATCGAAGTGCTCGCGTGCCAACATAGTTTTCCCTCAACTCGCTAGGAGGCCGACCCATGGCAGATCCCATTCAAGAAGAAATTAACAAGGAAGTCGCAACGCACAAGATTCTGATCTACGGCAAGGGCACCAAACAAATGCCGATGTGCGGGTTTACCAGAGAGACGATGCAGTTCTTCGACAAGTACGGGTATCCGTATGAACTCATCGACGTCCTGTCTCAACCGACCAAGCGAGAGGCGCTCGCAAAAATGACCAACTGGCCGACCCTCCCCAAGGTGTTCATCGACGGGCAGTTTTACGGCGACACCGACATCCTCGATCCGATGGCGGCCAAGGGTGAGATAGAGCCGCTGCTGAAAAAAGCGTTCGGAAAGTAAGATAGTCGAAAAGAAAATCGGGAAGGGCGGCTGTCATGCTCTTGTGCTCGCACACTCCTCACCTCAGAAGGTGATCGGTGCATGCGCGCAGCGAGAGCATAACAGCCGCCCTTCCTATTTAGGTTCAGGCAGCGGGTGTGGGAAGAGAGAGTAGGGGGAGAATGCTTCTTCCATGCTCGCTTGTTTCTCCCCCTCGGAACGACACCCATGGTAGATTTTACAGAGGCCGTTGAACCGAATCCCTTCTCGCTCTAACCATCTACTCAAGTGAGTGGCCCAAGCTGCCCTTTTACTGCGCGCATCGAACGAGCACAGTTTCACCGTGCGCGTTCTGCGAGCAAGAAGGGCACTTGGCCGCTCTCTCCCCCATCCTTCTGAGGCCGCGCGTTGCGCGAGCAATTGAGGTCGGCATCCTTATCCCGCTCCCCCTCATCTCTTTGCTTCCGGCGGCGGCCAGTTCATCTCTGTGTGTCTGCCGCAGTAGAAGCAGGAGAGGCGGTAGCGGGCTTTACGGCGAGGATTCGGCAGTGACGTAAAGGTGATGGGGGTGTCGTCGAAGGGGCAGCTGGGTTGATCATGGAGCAGATGTACCTCAGCCATCATCGTGATCGAACCATCATCCCACGGAGGCTGGGTCTGTTCCTTACCCGTGATCTGCTCTTTTGTGTGGCAACGCTCGCATTCGGCTTCGTAGGTCTTGATACGGGCGAGATGGGGAGTGAGATCGGTGACGTCCATCGCTCCGCCGCAGCCGGGCTTGGCACAGGTCAGGTGTTCGTGTTGCAGGGCCTGGATGAATCGATGGTGAGTCTCGCGTTCTAGCTCTGTTTTCATAGTTTCCTCATTCCTCCTTACTCCTTCCATATATCCTTCCAAGCTTGCTCGTTTCACTTTCCAAGGAATGGTACCCGTGTCGGTCCCACTGCGGCCGTCGAGCGAGCACATTCTGATCGTGCGCGCTCCGGGAGCAAGAGATTAGCACGGGTGTCATTCCACCCCTCTGCGAGCAAGAGGGGCACTCAGGCTACCCGTTACACCCCCCAGGCCCCGCTAATCTGAATGTTCGCGCCGTTAACGTAGCGGGCCTCGTCGCTGAGGAGATAGCGGACTGCCGCGACCGTATCATCGATGGTTCCGATGTATCCAGCGGGGATGCGTTTTGTCATGCCGGCGAGTTCTTCCGGCGGCGCACTGCCTGAATCAATGAAGCCGGGCGAAATTGCATTGACAGTAATGCCGTGGGGCGCCAGTAGTTTGGCCAGCGTGCGAGTGAGAATCAAGACGCCGGCCTTGGCGATGTAATGGGCCGTGACGTCCGGCTGAGAAATCATCTGATCGGCGTTGGCCATACTGAAATTGATGATGTGTCCTGATTTGCGGGCCTTCATGCCCGGTGCGACGGCTTGCGCCAGATAGAAGATGGGATGGAGGTTGCCGTCGAACATTTCATTCCAGCCTGCCGCCGTTTCGTCGAACAGGTTCACGCGATGGTACGGTCCTGCGCCGTTGATCAGTGCATCGATCCGTCCCCACTGCTGTTCCACTTGGGCCACGAGACCTTTGGCCGCCTGGGGGTCTGACACGTCGCAGCGAATCGAGAGCGCACGGCCTCCACGACTGGTGATGGCGTCGGCTGTGGCGGTTGCCTCTGCTTCGCTCGTGCGGTAGCAGATGGCGACCGACCACTGCCGTGCCGCCAGGTGGAGCGCGATCCCCCGTCCGATGCCTTTGGCCCCGCCTGTGATGAGTGCCACTCGCTCTGCCATCGGTGATTCCTTACGTGCTCGGTGTTGCCGATCGTTGAGCTGATCGAGTCTTGAGTCTGGTCGCGAGCAGCTGCAATGTGCCGGCTGTTCGCATGGAGAAGGTCCGGTCCTGTTTGGGTTTCTTATTATCCTCTTGGCATTCTGTGATGAGCGATTGCAAATCCGCGATCGTATCCACATCGCGCCAGGCGGTGGTAAGTCCGACAGACAAACCTAGTGCCTCGGATTTTTGTTGTGTGACGGCGAGGACGTGATCGGTGGACCAAGGTACCTCGATAAAGAGTTCTTCAGTAGGCCGTGTGAGGCCGATGAGGTAGTACCCTCCATCCAGGGCTGGTCCCAAGACCACGTCCGAGCGGCCCAGCATTGCGAACGCCTCTTGATACACCGAGAGTGGCAAGGTCGGGACATCGGTCCCCACGATGAGCACCTGTTTGTAGCCTTTGGCGAATAAGTCGACAAAGGTGCGGTGCATCCGTTGGCCCAGATCCTCTCCTACTTGATCCAAGAGGCGGACGCCCTGCCGTTCTTCCATAATTTTGAAGAACACAAGCTCAGAGGAAGGAGCACAGGCCAGGTATCGATGGAACGGGAGCTGAAGTGTTGCGACAGCAAGTTTGGTCCGTTCCAGCATGTCGAGGACGAAGCTGCCGTGCAGAGTGGCCGCCTCGTCAGGCGTCAGCGGCGGACAGAGCCGTGTCTTCACCTCGCCAGGGATCGGAGCCTTGGCGAAGATTACCAACGCCGTGTGAGGCGAGAGGCGGGAGCGTGTCAGGCGACTGAGAGGAAGGCTGTTTCATGATTCATCTTACCAATCAATACCATCGACCTAGCCTGTGAGAGGGTACGCCGATCCAGTACAGAAATCGCAGTGCCCACATCAAGAGGATTGTCCGCAACGGTCCCTGCTGCTCCCAGCGACGGAAGGAGGTGGTCACGGTTGCGGTCAGGGCCGCGGTCGCTCCCTTTCGTTTGAGCCTGCGTGAGAAATCGATATCCTCCATCAACGGCATGTCAGCGAAGCCTCCGAGCTGTTCGAAGATGTGTCGACGCACGAACAGGGCTTGGTCGCCGGTGGCGATGCCGCTCAGTCTCGAGCGCCAGTTCATCATTTTGCTGATGATGGTGCCCCACCTCGAGGGGTGATCGAATCGGACATCGAACCGTCCGCCCACCATCCCTTGATTGGCCAGCGTCGTCTCGATCATCGTTTTGGCATCGTCTGGAAGCTGCGTGTCGGCATGGAGAAAGAGGAGGGTCTCACTGCCACTGGCTTTTGCGCCTTCGTTCATCTGGCTGGCGCGTCCGGAGGGAGCGGTCACCAGTCGTACGGGGCTCTGTGCCGGGGACTGAGTCCTCCGCCTGTATGATTCGACAAGCGCAGGGGTCTGATCGAGGCTCCCTCCATCCACCACGATGAGTTCATCGAAGCCGAGCGCGGCTGTGTGCGCTAGTGTGGCCATGATCGTCCGTTCTTCGTTCAGGGTGGGGATGATGACGGAAATCGTCATCGCCATGGCACGCTAGGCGGGTTTCTTCGGTTCGTTGAACATGAAATACATGACGACAACCACAGTAGACCAAAACACCACTTGCTTGTGCCAGAAGAGGACTTCTCCATAGTGGAAAAAGACAGCTGCGAGCAGGAGGGAGGCGCCGATGAGACTGTAGCGGAGGGTCAAGTTTTCGACGACCGCATTCGCCCACACCGCGACTCCACCGAAATAAATCAAGAGGGGAATGACGTCGATCTCGAATCCCCCGCTGATCGAGAGAAACACGTCGAGGAATCCGATGAAAATGAGGGCGGTGCCTACGATCATCCCTGCGACACGCATCTGCTTGTCGCTCCCTGAATCGTCATCTGGCTCGCGGCGCACCGGCTCGTGTGTCGGTTCTGGCAGCATGGTCATCTGGTTCCTAGCTGTTCGCGAAACGTTCGAATCGTGAGCAAGGGACGCTTCACGAGATAGGCTTCACGGATATTGAGCATGCTGCATAGGCAATGGCGCGTCCCAGGGCGAAGAGTCTGTCTTGGCAGACTCAGGGCGGGCGGGTGACATAACCGCCGGAGTCGGGAGGGTGAGAAGCGCGTCTGTTTCATCATCCTGCTAGACCTTAAAATGTTTGCTCAGGGTAAGACCCTGGCGCTGATACGAGGACCCGAGTGCCGTGCCATAGAGCTGACTGGGGCGTGCGAGCATCCTGTCGTATACAACCTTGAAGAAGGTTTGTCCATCATGGATCAGGAAGGGCACGTCGTGGGGGCGGACCTCCAGGACCACTTGGGTGCCGTGCAATTCGCCGCGGCCGTACCCGAATCCCGGATCGAAAAATCCGGCATAGTGGGTCCGCAACTCGCCACAGGCTGCTTCGAAGGCGACCATCTCGGCCGCGTAGCCGGCGGGTACGCGAATCCGTTCTTTCGACGCAAGGATGTAAAATTCCTCCGGTTCCAAGAGGAGGCTGTCCTGGCGGTGGCGGTATAGGGGTTCCCAGAAATCTAGCGCCGCATAGTGGCCGACCTTTGACAGATCGATGACGTGACTGTTCTTCTTCGCCCGATAGCCGATAATCGGCGGGCCACTTCGGTCATCTCCCTTCAGGTCGATACGGAGAAACAGGCCACGATCTGTGCGGAAATCACGGGTGCTCAGCGCGTGCTTCGTGGGGAGATTGTGGTAGAGCAGGGGCTCTCGCCTGTGGAGCGTCTGAAGCGACCGGTCTGACACGGTGGCGTCGCCGCGCACGAAGCGAATTTGATTGAGGGAGTACCCGGTCTTCACCTTGATTGCGAACGAGCGGGGGACGATCTCCAGATAGAGGGGCCCGGAATAGCCGGCTCGGATTTCATCGAATCCGGTATTGAGATCCGTCACGACGCGGGTGAAGACGTCCAGCCGTCCGGTCGTACTCTTGGGATTGGTCCGCGCCCGGAGGGTCTTGGGTAACGCCACACGTTCCAGTAGCGGCACCAAATAGACATGGCCTTTTTCGAGAATGGCCCCCTCGGTCAGGTCCATCTCGTACATCACGAGGTCGGACTGGTAGAAGTCCAGGACGTTGAGTCGGCTCGTGATCTCGGACAACTCCGGCAGGAAGCTGCTGATCAACCGATAGGCCTTGCGCCCGAGACGCAGATCGAGGCTGGCCGGTTGGATCTGCCGGTCTTCGATCGGCACGTCGGCGTGGATGGCACCGCTCGCGATCAGCTGCTTAATCTGTTGGTAGGGCAAAATGCCCTGTGTGGTTCGGTTGCTCACAGGTCGTCGTGCTCTCCATTACTGCAAGATCCCAGTGAAGGCCCTGCGCTGACCATCGGCAGTTCGCGCGCGGAGCCCTGTTTCGGTTGAGGATAGTGAAACGCCTTGTTCTCATAGTTCTTCAAGAGGACCCCCTCGGCATCCATGTGCACCATGTAGTCGCCGGGAAGCAACGGGATTTTTCCGCCGCCGCCTGGCGCATCGATCACGAAGTGCGGGACCGCCATCCCGCTTGTGTGGCCCTGCAGTGACTTAATGATATTGAGCCCCGTTTCGACCGTGGTGCGGAAGTGATTCGTGCCCTTGGTCAGGTCCGCTTGGTAGAGATAGTAGGGCTTGATGCGAGCGAGCAGTAGCTGATGCATCAATCGTTTCATGATGTCCGGATCGTCGTTGACGCCTTTGAGTAGCACGGTTTGCGCGCCGAGCGGGACTCCGGCATCGGCTAACATTCCGCAGGCTGCTTTGACTTCTGGGGTCAGTTCGTCCGGATGATTGAAGTGCAGATTCATGTAAATAGGGTGGTACTTTTTCACGATCGCGCAGAGTTCCGGGGTGATCCGTTCCGGCAACGTCCCGGGCACCCGGGAGCCGAGACGAATCAGTTCCAGGTGCGGGATCGTGCGCAGGGCTTTGAGGATCCGCTCCAGTAAATGATCCGGCAGGAGCAGGGGGTCACCGCCGGAGAGAATGACGTCCCGGACTTCGGTATGTTCGCGCAAATAGGCGATAGCCTGGTCGAGTTCGCCTTTCTTGAGGAATCCCGGTTTCCCGACCAGCCGTTTTCTCGTGCAGAACCGGCAATAAATCGGGCACTGGTTCGTCACCATGAGCAGGACGCGATCCGGATAGCGATGGACAAGATGCGGGACCGGACTCATGAGGTCTTCCTCGAGCGGATCGTCTTCCGCTTCGAAGTCGTCCATTTCGGCGATGTCCGGGACCACCTGTTTCCAGATGGCGTCGCCCTTTTCTTTAATCGTCGCCATCACCGTGGGGGTAATGCGCATCGGATAGTCGCCCACGATAGCTTCGATTTCTTTCGCATCGACACCGAGCCGGTCCGCCAAGTCTTTTGGTTTCACGATGCTGTCGGCGAGTATGCGTCTCCATGCTTCCATGCAGTCTCCTTTGCTGTCGAGTGGATCGGCAGGCTTGCTGGCGCGATTAGCTGCCGGCGATCCGTTCCCGACCGTACGTCTTGTCCAGATAATTGAGGATGTCGTCGGTTTCCGTCATCACCATGTCCCCATCCTTGAGGACGGGAACATAGTACTGGCCTGAGACTTCGTGGACCACTTTGCGCATCGGGCGAATGTCGGGCACGACGACGTGCTCGTATTCGATGTCGAGGTCCGCCAGTTTCTGGCGCACGACCTCGCAGTCGGGACACCAGGCAACGTGATAGAGGGTTAACGACATAGTTCTGAATGCTGAGTCCTGAGTGTTGAATTCTGAATTAAGCCTTCCGAGTCTGAGAATCAAAGCTTAGCACTCAACCCTCAGCACTCGCGCTCCCTGCAATAGCACACGGCACCATGACTGCGTCTTTCATCCCGTGGATCACTTTCTTATCCGCCGGGCAGACGGTAGCCAGGATACCAGCCAGTTCGGTCTTTTCGCCACTCACGAAATAATAGGGCGAGAGCCTGGCGCGACCGGACATCCGGTTCATCTCACCTGTCACCGGATCGAAGTAGTCGAGTTCATACAGTCGGCCCTTGTGAAACTCCTGCAGGATATAAGGCGTTCGGGGAAAAGCGGTCAGGGCTTTCTCGATGGCACCAGCCCATTCGCTCTGCGGCATATCGTGTCCAACCGATACGCCTCGGCTGCCCCAGGCGAGTTCGGAGAATCCTGATGGCTTGATCACGAAGTGTCGTTCTTTCTGGGTTGCCGTGGCCAGATCGCGCCAGTTCATCACGGCCCGTCCGCCCATCGCCAAACCCGGAATCGTGGCGGAGGGAGGGATCGGCGCAGGATCGAGAATCCAGGTGCGCGGCATGATGGTGGTCAGGTGCAGGAAGACCTCCCGGCCCAATGCCTGCTCCCAGAACGGTCGCAAGGCTGGGTGATGGAGGAGGGCAAAGGCGAGCTTTTCTTCCAGCGCCGGCTTGTACGGAGGCGTGACGGCGACCCGGTCCTTCTTGATCGCATATTGGACCAGTTCTGATTTGGGAATGTTGAGGAGATCGAATAACTCATAGAAACGGTAAATCAAGGCGATCGGCTGATCCATTCCCTCGCTGGTGAGCCAAAGGCCTTCTTCAGTGAATCGAATGTGACGAGGTTCCACGCAGTGGGCGTCGAGACCGATTGCTCGAAGCCGGGCCGCGAGCCACGTCATTTCCGGCCGATAGTCTTTGGCTTCCTCTGACATCAGAATCGCGACGCATCCGGTATGCTGGGCGAGCTGGGCTCTCAACATGGCCGCAAATCCCCGAACCATCCCCTCGGAGCCTCCCACGAGTGAGGGACCACCAGCCTCCCTATCGGCATAGAGCCCCGACAGGCATGCAGTCATACCGATTCCTCCGGGGACTGAGTCGAGCTCAGTGATGACCATGCCGTCCTGGGTGGGGATGATGTCCGGTCGGATGACCGCGGGAAGCTGATCGCGAAACCGCTTCATTCTGCTGTACGTGAGCAGACCTTCCGGTTTTCCTTGATCGAGGTATCCCGCGACCCAGGCTGGTTGGAGGCCGCGTACACTGTCGACATAGAGGCGGTTCAGCGCACGATAAAAGGATAAGAGCTGCGGCCCGAGCCGGTGAAAAAAATCTAACTGGTCTTTCGTGAGAAGGAGCGGTGTGGTGGCAATTCGCCAGGTAGTCGTGGCGGTGACCACTCCAGGAACCGAAGCCTGCCCGGGCAGAGATGGAAAGAGCCCAGCTTGGCTCAGCTGGTCACGGATGATTGCGCAGCGGTGAAGGAGGTCGGAGGTAGCCAAGTCAGACAGAGGCAGTATCCGTGTCAATGAGAGCCTCTCATGCGAGGCCAATGAACTGTAACACGGGGCTTTAGGATCGTACAAGGGGCAAGGGGAGCGGTAAGAACGGGGCGGCAGGGATCGCCATGCGTGCGCAGTTTTTCTTCGCCCACTTTGCGACCTAGACCTCCGCATGGATGGGAAATATTGTGGCGTCTGCTGAGAGGGGAACCGGTAAAAAAGGTGACATCCCCTTAGGCACTCCTGCAGAATAGTGTTAATATGAGCCGCAGATCGATTGGAATCCTTCCATGTCCGCATATACCGATGAGCGGGTGGGCCCTTTTGTGACTCCACCGATCGCGCTGCCACAACTCGTGCCGAGCCGCACCTGTCTCCAGTGCGATGTCTGTTGTCGGTTCCCGGACCCCGATAGCGCCCTCCGTCCGTACTTTACCGAGAACGAAATCACCCGGGCCCTGGCTCGGGGCGTTGAGGGAACGTCCTTTCCCAATCGGCAAGGGTCACAGGTAATCCTCGTACCCGACCCCCATGGAGAGGGGTATCTCTGCCCGGCATTCGACCCAGCGACCTCAACCTGCCGCATCTACGAGCAGCGTCCGCTCGATTGTCAGCTCTATCCACTGGCCCTGATGTGGGATGAGGCGCACGACCAGATATTGTTAGGGTGGGATACGAAATGCCCGTTCATGCGAGAGGCGATTCCGGGGGAGATCCAGTGTCATGCTGACCGGGTGATGGCCTTACTCGATCAACCAGACATTCGTGACCAGCTCGTCACGCATCCTCGCCTCATCGGGCGGTTTCAAGAGGACGTGGTCGTGCTCGCCCGTCTTCCGGGCCTCACCGATGCCGTGGCTGGTCAGTGGGGGCCTGTGCCGCTGCATCGACTCACGCTGGACGATCTTCCGCGCATGACGACGGCGTTGGATCGGTCAGGGTGGTGCCGCGCTCAGTCGCTCGCGGCCTATTCGCCCGTCTATCATTATATGTGGAATGGGTTACTGGCCTATTGGTGGATGGAGCTTCAGGGGACCTTTTGCCTGTTCGCGCAATCGCCGGATGGCTGGTTCATGCCCCTGCCTCCGATCGGGGCCGGCTCGATCGACGCGCCCCTGGCTGATGCGATCGGGCTGCTACGGCGCTGGAACGGTGACTCGCCGGCCAGCCGAGTTGAGAACGTGCCGGCCCAGCTGGTGCCAGAGTTGGAGCGGCTGGGATATCGTCTGACGCCCAAGGAACCGGACTATCTCTATCACGCGACGGACCTCGCGGCCTTGGCGGGCGACCGGTATAAATCTCAACGCGCACTGTGCAATCGATTCGAACGAGAGCAGTCTTTTGAGGTGGATTCTTATCAGGTTGGCGACCGTCAGGACTGTCGTGCTCTCCTAGAGGGTTGGGCACAGCAGAAGCAAGCGGAAGGGCTCGAGGCATTCGGTGTGATGCTGTTGGCTGATGCAGTGCCGGCTCACGAAGTCATCTGGTCGCAGGCGTCGGCCCTTCGAGTCACGGGGAGGGTCGTCAGGACTCACGGTCGGCTGTGCGCGTACACCTTCGGCTATTGGTTGACGAGTGCGACATTCTGTGTCCTCCTAGAGGTGACGGATCGGACCCTTCCAGGTCTGGCGCAGTATCTGTTTCGGGAGACCTGTCGGACGGCCGTGGCTGAAGGGGCCGAATACATTAATGCGATGGATGATGCAGGTCTTCCCGGATTGCGCGCATCGAAACAGGCCTATCATCCCGCCATGCTGATTCCCAACTTCATTGCCTCCCCGGCGCGTGAATCATGAAGACCTCAATGGCCTTATCATTCCTCGATCTTCGCCGCTATCGGTGGTTGCCTTATCTCCTAATCGCTATGACCCTGTTCGCGGTCCTAGCCGGTATCATCCTGATTCGGTTCGTCGAATATCGCCTCGTGGAGGCGACGGGAGGAGAACTCACGCTGGCCGCGGCGGAAGTTGCCGAGAAACTCGACCGGATGTATGTTCGAACGCCAAGGCGACGTCCTCATGATGGCACGAGCCTTTTCGTTGCGAGCCTCCGATCCGAGCTATCTCTCCGAGTATCTGCAGTGGATGAAAAAGGAGTATTCCCCTGTCTATCTGTCGTTAGCGGTCTCGGATAGTCAGGGTACGGTCGTGGCGGCGACGGAGCCTTCGCTGGTAGGACGTGACTATAGCCGTGCGGCATCGTTTACCGCTGCGCGTGCGACGCGACGACTCGACGTTGCTGACGTCGCGGTGCAGGAAGTGGAGAGTGGCGTCGACACGATCGCGTTTACGGCCCCGATTCTCGACTCACGAGGCACGTTCCTGGGCGTCGTGACTTCGCGGGTGGGAGTCCCATTTTTGGAGGAGGTTACAACCAGAACCATTCGCTCACTTGAAGCTCGGCAAGGAGGGAGCGGGCGAGTCGAGTACCAAATGTTGACGCGGCAGGGCAGGGTGTTTGTCGACTCGAATCTGCCACATGAGGGGACCATCAATCTCAAAGAACTCGGACTCCCTTCGGTGCTGCTGAGCGAGACCGGTGTACCGGGGTTTATCGAGGAAGAGCATCTGCGCCGGCACGTCCAGGTGGTGACTGGCTATGCGCAGACCAAAGGTTTTGGAGAATTTGTTGGGCTGGGCTGGTCGGTCCTGGTGCGAATGGAGCGGCAGGACATTTTGGCGCCTATTCACGCTTTCTTGTGGAGAGTCGGGATCGCAGGAGCGGTGGTCTGGATTCCCATGCTGGGGTTGTTGCTCTGGGCCACGGCACGATTGCGCGCGGAACATCGACAGGCGCGACAAGAAAGTGCCTGGGCGAAAGCCGCTGAAGCAGCGTTGCTCCAGAGTCAGGAACGAAATCGGGCCATCGTCGATACCGCACTTGACGGGGTGATCACCATCGATTCGACCGGGATTGTGACCGACTGGAATGCGCAGGCCACGGCGATTTTCGGATGGTCCCGCGAGGAAGCGCTGGGACGGGCCCTTGCCGCGACCATCATTCCTGAGCGGGATCGTCAGGCGCATGAACATGGCATCCGTGAATTTCTCCGGACAGGGGCCGGGGCGATCTTGAACCGCCGGATTGAAATTGTCGCCCAACACAGGGACGGGTGGGAACTTCCCGTTGAGCTTGCGGTGTCACCGGCAAAAATTGGGGATGCGTACATCTTCAGCGCCTTTATCCGGGACATCACCGACCGTCGCCGGGCCGAACGGCGTCTCGCATCTCAGTATGCGGTGACCCGAGTCCTCTCCGAGTCGACGACCCTGGAAGAGGCTGTTCCGAAAATCATCCAAGCAATCGGGGAGAGCCTGGAATGGGATCTGGGCGTGTTCTGGCGGGTGGATAAGGCGACTGGGGTGCTGCGCTGTCTTGATCAGTGGAAGGCGCCGTCCCTGCAGGCCGATCCGTTTTCCATGGAAACCTGGCAGCATGTGTTTAACCGAGAAGAAGGCTTGCCGGGGCGTATTTGGGCCAGTGGCAAGTCGGTCTGGGTGACGGACGTCGCGCTGGATGTCAATTTCCCTCGTGGAGCGCAGGCTCGACAGGTTGGCTTCCACGGGGCCTTTGGATTTCCTATTCTTGTAGGGAGTGAGATCGAGGGCGTCATCGAATTCTTCAGTCGCCAGGTGCGGCAGCCCGATGACGAGTTGTTGCGGATGGTGGAAGACATCGGTCTCAAGATCGGCCAATTTGGCGAGCGGGCTAGAACGGAAGGGGTATTACGGGAAACCGAGGCGCAATTGCGACAGGCGCAGAAGATGGAGGCGGTGGGGCGATTGGCCGGCGGCGTGGCGCACGATTTCAATAATCTCCTCACGGTGATTCGAGGGTACAGCGAGTTGCTCCTTGGTCGTCTGGGGCCCACCGACGCCATGCGGAAAGATATGGAAGAGATCAAGAAAGCGGCGGACCGGGCCTCCGGGCTGACCCGTCAATTGCTGGCGTTCAGTCGTCGTCAATTCATCGCGGCGAAAGTCGTCGATCTCAATGCACTCGTTGCCAATATGGACGGCATGTTGCGGCGTCTCATCGGTGAAGATATCGTCGAACTCTGTGCCGAACTTGATTCTTCGGCCGGCGCCATCAAGGCTGATCCGGGACAGGTCGAGCAGGTCATCATGAACCTGGTGGTCAATGCGCGTGATGCGATGCCCAAGGGCGGGCGTCTGACGATCGAAACCAAGAATGTGACGATTGGGAAAGGAGCGCGCCTGGATGCCGTGGGGGTGGCAGCCGGGATCCTATGTGTTGCTGACGGTTCGTGATAACGGCCATGGGATGGATGCTGAGACACGGTCGCATCTGTTCGAGCCGTTCTTCACGACGAAGGAAAAAGGGAAAGGGACGGGATTGGGACTTTCGACCGTCTATGGCATCGTCAAACAGAGCGGGGGAAGCATCACCGTGGAGAGCTGCTCCTGGTCGGGGCACGACCTTCCGGATCTACTTCCCGCGGGTCGAAAAAGAGGTACCGGGGACAACGGGAGGTGTCGAAGCGATCGATCCGGCACGTGGCCGCGAAACGATCCTCTTAGTCGAAGACGAACCGAGTGTCCGGGGTCTCGTGCACGAAACGTTACGGCTTCATGGCTATACGGTGCTGGAGGCGCGCCATGGCATCGAAGCCCTCCTCACCAGCACAAAATACGTGGGGCCCATCCATCTGTTGTTGACGGATGTCGTCATGCCACAGATGAGCGGGCCCGAAGTCGCGGAGAAGCTTCTGACCGTTCGACCAGGGATCAAAGTGCTCTACATGTCGGGGTATCCGGATCATCCGGTGTTTGACCAAGGCGGCGTGAGCCGCGAGACCGGATTCCTGCCGAAGCCCTTCTCGCCCCACGTGCTGGCGCAAAAAGTGCGCGAAATTCTGGACGGGGCGAAAGCTGCCTAGCCCGAATCGCTTGATCTTCAGCCTCGGTTCCGTTTATCGTGCCCTACCACAGGGCGAGAGCGTGTGACCCGGGCAGCTTGCGGGAAAAATGTGTTGCAGGCGAGAGCTTCGATGCCCTGCATATGTGGCACAACAGGAGCACACTCCCGCAGGATGCTCAAAAAGGCCAGACTTCTCACCCGTCCAACCCCGGCGCGCCAAGACGCGCCGTTCCACGGGCAGGACCGCAGCGAGGGAAGGGCCGAGGAGGTACAGGCCGCACTTTGTGTGGACCGTTCGCCCTTGCAATGGATCTTGGCGAACGGATGAGCCCCTATGTGATTCCGACTTCTGAAAGGCTCTCTTTATGTATGTTGAGGATCTGAACGATGCGAGAACGCTGCTGAAAGCGCTGGGCGGGTAGACGAATTTTTCAGCATCCTGCCAGAAGGACAGGAGCTATGAGTCAGCAAGGACGCGAAGTCGACGTCGGACAGTATCGGATCGAGCGAGAGCCCTTCTACGCGGAGGTCCGTGGCGAGATCGGTTTGTTCACGATCGCGGCGAACAGCAAGATGCCGGTCATGCTCAAGGGGCCAACCGGCTGCGGGAAGACCCGATTCGTCCAGCATATGGCCTACCGGCTTGGTCGTCCCTTGATCACGGTAGCCTGTCACGAAGATCTCACCGCCTCCGATTTAGTAGGGCGGTATCTGCTCAAGGGCCAAGAGACGGTCTGGGTCGACGGGCCGCTGACGCTCGGCGTCAAGCACGGCGCGATCGTCTATTTGGACGAAATCGTTGAGGCGCGGAAGGACACGACGGTCATCATCCATCCCCTGAGCGACGATCGCCGTCTCCTGCCGATCGAAAAGAAAGGCCAGATTCTCGAAGCGGCTGACGACTTCCTCCTGGTGATTTCCTATAACCCCGGTTACCAGAGCGTGCTCAAGGATTTGAAGCAAAGCACGAAGCAGCGCTTTATGGCGATTGAGTTCGACTATCCGGCGCCTGACATCGAAACCACCGTGGTCGAGCGGGAAGCGGGGGTCAGCCGTGACCTCGCGGCCAGTTTGGTGAAGCTCGGTGGAAAGGTGCGGAACCTCAAGAATCATGGCTTGGAAGAAGGGGTCAGCACCAGACTGCTGATCTATGCCGGGACACTCATTCGCCAAGGCGTGGCGACCGATCGAGCCTGCGATGTGGCAATTGCCCGCCCGATCACCGACGATCCTGATATGCAGCGCAGTATTTTGGAATTGGTGAAGGCCATTTTCTGATCCCATGGCTGGGGGTCCCCCGTCGCGGATGAATGCGCTGATTGTGCAGGACACCAAAGCCGGAGCGGTCCTCTCCGTTCATATCCAGCCCAAAGCCTCCACTACAGAGTGTGTGGGCATTCACGGCGACGCAATCAAAATCAGAGTGGCCGCTCCTCCGGTCGATGGCGCAGCCAACGACGAACTGATCCGGTTCTTAGCCCGCCAATTATCGATTCCTGCAACCTCGGTGCGGATCCAGTCCGGTGCGGGTGGGCGGCACAAACGTGTCCTTGTCAAAGGGGCCACCGCCCAGCTGGTGCTGGCTCGCTTGAACCTTGGACATCGGAAGGGACCGGCGAAGCCATGATGGACAGAGTTCTGTTCATCATCGGGGGATCGCTGTTGCTCACCGCCTGTTCGACTGCGCATCCCGTTCTATATCCCAATTCGCAGTTGCAGTCTGTGGGGAAAGAGATTGCGGAACAGGATATTGAGGCCTGTCGGCAATTAGCGGAAACGGCAGGGGCTGAGGAAGGCAGTGGGAAGGCCGGTCGTGTGGCGACCGGCACCGCAGTGGGAGCCGGAGTCGGCGCGGCGAGCGGCGCGGTCGGCGGAGCCATCTCAGGCGCAGCAGGCAGCGGTTCCATGATCGGGGCAGCGAGCGGAGCGGTGTGGGGATTACTGATCAGCCTGTTCTATGTAACCGTCGGGCCGACGGAGCCGAATCAGGCCTACACGAACTTCGTGAATCGATGCCTGCAAGAGAAGGGATATGAGGTGACCGGATGGCAATAAGAAGGGAATTGCGAGACGGTGGGGTCGGTCTCTGTGCTCGCGCAACGCGCGGCCTCAGAAGGCCCTCGTTGGACGCGCGCAGTGGAGTCCGACCCCACCATCTCGCATTGAAGCGAGTACCATGCCGGTGAAAATTGAGAAAGGCGAGGGATTGAGGAAGTTTCAGGGCATCTTCGCTTCTGGCGTAATTCTATGTCTCGTGGCCTGTGCCGGGCCGGAGCCCATGTTGAAGGCGAATGCAAAGTTCCAACTGCAGGGGCGGGAGGCGGCGAAGCTTGATGTTGCCGTTTGTGAGAAGAAGGCTGAGGCGGCCGGGTTGAAGCCGGGCACCGATCGCGGCAGCAATGTGAGGGCTGGCGCCATGATCGGCTTCGTCGGCGGTGCTGCGGTCGGCGCGTCAAGCGGGATCATCGGCGGTCTCCCTGGCGTGGCGATTGGGTCCGCGGTGGGTGCAGGGCTCGGACTCATCATCGGCTCAGTCGGTGGAACATACAAGCCGCTTGAGCCGGACCCTCCGTACGCCGATGCGGTGGTGCGGTGCTTGATTGAGAAGGGGTATGACGTGTCGGGCTGGCAGTGAGAGGACAGTCTCGCAGCCAGGGCATCCCTTTGCTCCCGGAACGCGCACGATGAAACGGTGCTCGTTCGACGGCCGCAGTCGGGATTGCCCTGGCTGTGAGACCTGAGGGAGAGAAAAAACTGAGGAGCGATGTAGTTCCAGATCGTGTTCGATTGCTGCGCGCAGGTGAAATGAGTGTTCGCTGATCGAAGAGGCTCAGCAGAGGCTGGCTTTGCAGTCGGTCACCACGAGATTTGCAACTTTCTCACCCGCCTCTAGATCGAGGACCAGCCAGGCCGTCCCCGCTAGCCGTTCGTCTTGGTGCGCTCCCGATCCCCCTTCGATCAGGCTGACGATGTAGTAGCGGCCGGCGGGAATCTTGGTGAACCAGAAATGTCCGGTGGGGTTGGTTCTGGTCGTCCGGAGATAGGGAACCAATCGCTTTTCCGTCTGGAGTCGAGTCAGCGCCTCGTGCGCGCAGTCAGTCAGAGAGCGTGGCGCTGCGGCTGCTTTCAGCCGAGGCCGGGTTTCCTGTCGCTGAACAGGATGTGGTTCTGACGCTGTGGTCAAACCAATGGCGTGTGTAGGGGGTGACGGGGATGAGATGGACCAGCGCGCCGGCTTGCGTGATGGCTTTCCCTGATGGCGAACCAAGAAACGCCTGTCCAGCCAGAGTGCCTCGCCCCTTCTGCTTGTAGGGGAAGAAGTCTTTTTCGTTCAGACCCGGAGGCTGTGGTGCCGTGGCAGGAGACGCGTTGCCGGGCTCGGTGGCCCGTGCCTGGCTGAACCACAGGCTTCCAAGTAGGAGTGCGATGACTGTCCCGCACAGGAGTCGGCCGCGCAGTGGCATGGTCGTTACGAAGTGGGTGAAGACGATGCCGGTGTGTCGCCCAAGGGTGTCGGTGCGGCAGCGGCCTTGTGTTTGAGTGCCCGGCCTTTGTCGGGAGTCGGGTCTGTGACGACGCCATAGACCTCCCGTCCTTCGTGGCCTTCCGGGAGATATTCCGTGATCGGCATGCCGTCTTCCCGCACAAATAACAGGCAGTGGCAGTATTTGTAGATCTGCATTTCGTCGCAGGCGCACATCCAGCGGCGGAGTTTGGCTTCTGCCTGTTTATCCTTGTAGAAGTTGCAGGGGCAGAGGGGTTTGCCCAGCTCGTCCACGTGCATCGCGAGGCCTTTGACCACGGCTTCGGTGACTGCGGGAGTGGGATGCATGGTGGTCCCGCTCTTCTCCGCGAATCCCTTCACATACTTCCACATTTTGTCGAGACTCTCTTGCTTGGGCTCAGCCATTCCGAAATCCTTTGGCAAAAGGCGCTGGGCCAGGGGCTAGAGTCGCCCGCAAGACCCGCACCGCAGGGGCGTAGTTTACAAGCGCTAGGGCGTCCTTTACAATCCAGCACTTCCTGTAAATTTCGTAGGATTGGATCGAGGATGGAGATGTCGGATACCCATAAGCAATTGATTGCCAAACTGGCGGAAGAGCTGGGGCCGGCCACGGCCCAGCATCTGGTTTCTCGCCTCGTCGAGGCCACCGCGAAACCGAATCAGGCGGAAGGCGTCTTGCTGTTGCTCGACGAGTTGCATGAGGTATCGCCGAAGGTCGCTCGTGCCGCAATCGAATCGTTCCCTGATTTGCAACAGCGGGGTCGGCTCAGCGATGCGGTGGCCTGGCTGGATCTGGGGATTGCGTTAGCCGAATCGTCCGGTGCGATCGGGCTGAAGTTTTTCAAGGAGAGCCCGCTGGTTCTGGGTCTGATCGAGCAACCATCGGTTCGGTCGTTGGTGCTGAAAACCGCCCTGGAACTGGCCGAGCAGGATGCGAATGTCGCGCTGGAATTTCTCCGCGTGTCACCGGAAGTGGTGACGGTCATCTCGCCGGATCAGCTGGGGGCCTGGTTAGAGATCGGGTTCGAACTGACGCAGGTCGATTTTGTCGTCGCGCTGGAGTACATCCGCCAAATTCCCGCGGTCGCCCGCGTGTTGCCGATCCAGGACGCCAGAGCCTGGGCGACGTTCGGACTGAAACTCATTTCCCAGAATAGTTTCGGCAAGACGGACTATTTCGGGACCATCGAATTCCTCCGCACCAGTCCGCTCATCCTCGGCGATCTCGAAGACCCGTCGGTGAGGGCCAAGGTCGTCACGGTCGGGTCGTTGCTGGCTGAACGTGATCCTGGGTCGGGCATTGCCTGGTTATCGGAATCGCCACGTCTGTTGCGTGCCGTGCCGAATGAGGGATGGCGACTTAAAATATTGCAATACGGGGCCTTGGTGGCAGAGCGTGACGCGGAAACGGCGCTGGCCTATTTGCGGCGCGCGCCGGAACTGGTGAGCGTGATCGGCGAGTCTGCCGAGGCCACGGCTCGCTTCGAGGCCTGGTTCACAGCTGGCATGGAAGTCCTGGCGTACAGTGTCGAAGGAGCCAGAGCCTATTTTGCCCTGGAGTCGCAGAAGGCGCTGACGTCGGTGGAAGCGGCCTTAAGCGGTGTGCCGCTTCGGCAAGTGGCCCGTACCGTGAAGCTCTTCGTGCAAGGGCTCTGTGGAACGGATCTGACGATTCAGGCGCTTCCCGATTCGCTGAGCCAGGAGACGTCTGCGCGGGCCACGGTGAGCCAGGACGGGCGCATCATCTCGCTGCCGGCGCTCCTCCGTCGCTATCCCACTGCCGAGGAGAATACGCGTTTGTATCTGGTGATGGCGGCTCATGAAGCGGGGCACGTTGAGTTTGGGACGTACCGGCTGACCCTTGAGCCGCTCGCGGACTTGGTCATGTCCGTGCGGCAGAAGTATGGCCTGGTGAAACAGGCTGCGCCGGACACCTTGGCGGCGCTGTTTCGTCTGTATCCTCATCCGGGACTGATCCAGGACTTGTGGATGCTCGTGGAGGATGCGCGGGTGGAGTTTCTGCTTCAGCGGGAGTATCCCGGGCTCCAGCGTGATCTACAAGAATTCGCGCGGGAGGCAGTCACGACGCGGTCGCTGACGCATGGGCTGACCGTCAAAGAACTCGTCGTCGATCAACTGCTCCAGCTGTCGACCGCTGCGTCGCAGCCTGTCGCAATTCACGAAGCCATCAAGGACGAGATCGCCATACTCTGGCCGATGTGCCAGGCGATTCTGGCTCCAACGGCGACGGCGGAAGAGGCCGTGCGCCTAGCCCATGCGCTCTACGTGCGGCTCGAAGAGCTGTTGGCGCCGAAGGGGGCGATGATCCGGGCCGATCAGGCCGATGACGTGTCAGAGGATCTGGGTGTGGGTCCATCCGCGTCCGAACAGACGGGTGAGGACTATCGCCCCGTCACCAACTGGGTATATCGTGGGGCGATGAATCCTGAGTTCATTCGTCAGCAGGACCAGGATGAACGTGCATCGGACGATCAGAAACAATCAGAGGACATCGAACGAATGGCGAGCGCCGCCGGCGGGGCACAGGAGTCGTCAGCGCAGGGTCAACGGAATCGAGAGGGAACGCGCACGGCGACCGAGAGTGACAGGCTTGCCGGAGGGCGGCAGTTGCCTTCCCATGTGGAAGAACTCCTGGCCTTGAAGGTCGAGCAGCCGGCGCTGCTCGATCATGCCGGGTCGGGTGATCGTGCGGTGCGCTATCCGGAATGGGATCGAGGAGATCGATGACTATCGCCTCAACTGGTGTCGCGTCGTCGAGCGTGCCGCGGAGGAGGGGAGCGGGGATATCGTGGGTGCCACGTTGAGCGCGCACGGGACTGAGGTCTCGGCCCTTCGGCGATTCTTCGAAAGTCTGCGGCCGCCGGGGTTACGGCGCGTGCCGGGCCAAGCCGACGGCGACGAGCTCGATGTGGATGCGGCGGTGCGTATGTGCGCGGAGCGGGCGGCGGGGGCAGACCTGTCGGACCGGATCTACGTCAGGCGGGAGAGAAAAGAACGGGATGTCGCGGCCGCGTTTCTGGTCGACGTGAGTGGGTCAACCAGTCGCCAGTTGGACAGCGGCCGTCGCGTGATCGATCTGGAGAAAGAGGGGCTGGTGCTCTTGTGCGAAGCGCTTGAAGCGGTCGGAGACCAATATGCGCTCTACGGCTATTCGGGCCAAGGCCGCGGGCAAGTGGACTTTCTTGTGATCAAGGATTTTGACGATCAGTTGGGCGGGAAGGCGGCGCAGCGTTTGGGCGGACTGGCTCCCATGCAGCAAAACCGTGATGGGGCGGCCATTCGCCATGCCACCGCCAAATTGCTGGCGCGAGAGGCGCGGACGCGACTGCTCGTCCTCATCAGCGATGGGCGTCCGCTCGATGACGGCTATAAAGACGAGTATTCGCTGGAAGACACCAAGGCTGCGTTACGAGAGGCGCGTCAGCGGGGGGTACATCCGTTTTGTATTACGATCGATCGGGAGGCCGATGGCTATGTCCGGAGAATGTACGGGGACGTGCAGTTCGCGGTCATTGATCATCTCGAAGCCTTGCCGAAGCGACTGCCGCGGATCTATCAACGGCTGACGACCTAGCGGATTAAGGGGGTGCAGACGATACATGGCCAACGAAACTGAAAGACCGACCGTGCCGCCCTGGTTACACAAGCTGTTTACGGGGAATCAGTATCCCTATGTCCGTCGGTTGGCGAAGTTTGCACAGCCCATCAAGCCGGGGGAGGATCGTCCGGAGCCGACGAAGGAGATGATCGAAGCCAAGTTTTGGGAGGTCTATCCCCGCTGTTGGGCCAAGATTCTTCAAGAAGTCAAAGTGGGGATGATCGTGGTATTCCACGACCTCGGCGAATATCCGGCGGGAGGGTATCAGGAACTGGTCGATGACCCGGACGCCTTTCTGGCAAAGACCTATGGCAAGAAGAAGATCAAAGTAAATTTCTATGACGGGGACAATTTCGTCTGCACGATCAATTTTAAAGTCGCGGGCTGGACGGAACATGAACACATGTGAGAGGTGAAAGGTGAGACGTAAGGGAATCTTACGTTTCACGTTTTACGTTTCACGTCTGACGAGGAGTAGTTGAAATGGGGAGACCCAAGATTACGGTGGTGGGCGCGGGGAACGTCGGAGGCACGACGGCGCAGCGGCTGGCGGAGAAGAACGAGTACGAGGTGGTGCTCGTCGATATTGTCGAGGGCGTTCCGCAGGGCAAGGCCCTCGATATCACACAGGCCGGGCCGGTCTGCGGCTATAGCACCCGTGTGGTGGGCACCAACGGCTATGATGAAACGGCCGGCTCGTCGGTGGCGGTGATCACGTCCGGAATTCCTCGCAAGCCGGGGATGAGCCGTGACGAGTTGTTGACCACGAACGCAAAGATCGTGAAATCGGTCGTCTCGGAGCTAGTGTCCCGGTCGCCGAACGTCATCCTGATTCTCGTCACCAACCCGTTGGATGCCATGGTCCATGTGGCGCGTCTGGTCAGCGGACTGCCGAAGTCGCGGGTCTTGGGTATGGCGGGGGTGCTCGATTCCGCCCGCATGCGTTCCTTCATCGCCGCCGAATTGAGTGTGTCGGGGCCCGACGTGGCTGCGATGGTGCTAGGGGGGCATGGAGACACGATGGTGCCGCTGTCGCGGTACACGACGGTGAAGGGGAAACCGGTCTCGGAGCTGATGTCAAAGGACCGGTTGGAGGCGATTGTGAAGCGGACACGCGAGGGGGGCGCAGAAATCGTGGGTCTGTTGAAGACTGGCAGCGCGTTCTATGCCCCGTCGGCCTCGGTGGTCGATATGGTTGAGGCGATCATGAAGGACCAGAAGCGGGTGTTGCCCTGTGCGGTGCTCTGCGAAGGTGAGTACGGATTAAAGGATGTCGTAGTTGGGGTTCCCGTCAAACTGGGTCGAGGCGGGGCAGAACAGGTGGTCGAATATGAGCTGACGGCAGAAGAGCGAGCGGCATTGGTGACTTCTGCTAGCGCGGTGCGCGAACTCTGCGCAACAGTCGATCGATTGATGGCGTAACGCGATCATGGTCCGAGGCCCGCTTGACAAGAGAAGCGGGCCTACAGTACAGACAGCGACTTAGCAATACACTGAACGAGGAGATACTATGAAATTTCTTGAGAATCCGATGCAAACGATGGGCGCAGGATTTGCGCTCGCTGCGGTATTAATTGTGGCGTATCTCGGTATGGCTGGTATTGGGGCCGGTGATGCCGACTGGGCTGGTCTGTTGTTGCGCTGGGTCCACTTCTTGGCCGGAATCACCTGGATCGGGTTGTTGTATTTCTTCAACCTGATCAATGCGGCGTTCCTGAAGAGCCTGGATGGTCCGACCAAGAATATCGTGATTCCCAAGTTGATGCCTGCCGCGCTGAACTGGTTCCGTCACGGCGCGACGGTCACGGTGCTTGCCGGGATTGCGTTGTACTTTTACATGTATGCCAAAGGTGGAACCGGCGCGATCGCGCTGGGAATCGGCGGGCTATTGGGCATCATCATGATGGCCAACGTCCACGCGATCATTTGGCCGAACCAAAAGAAGATCATTGCGGCGGTAACTGCCGCAGCCCAGGGAACTCCGGCGCCGGCGGAAATGGCCCAGTGGGGTCGCACCGCGCTCCTCGCGTCGCGGGTCAACTTTATGTTGTCGATTCCCATGCTGTTATTCATGGGAGCCGGAAGCCACCTCAAGTAAGAGGCTTTACGACTTGCCGGCGGGAAACCCGCCGGCAAGTCCGTTCACCTGCCCTGCTTCCGACCTCCAGCGTTCCTTCGACCAGCCCAGATAGCCCATATGCCCAGTTCTCTATAGGGCAGTGGCCCTAAGTCATTGAGATTCAGGCCTATTATCAGGACATTGCCTTGACGAATACCATCCAGGCACCTTATAGTATCGCTCCATACTTTGAGCCGAACGGGTGAGGAAGGGCGCATGACGACTGCGACTGGACCACGAGTTCTTCAACCGCTTGATGGCGCTCCCTGGAATATCGAGGCCTACCTGAAGATCGGGGGCTACGAGGCCTGGAAGAAGTGCGTCAAAGAGCTGAGCGCAAACGACATCGTTAACGAACTGAAGAAAGCCGGGCTCCGTGGGCGAGGGGGCGCGGGCTTTCCCACCGGCATCAAGTGGGAAAAGGTCCTCAATCACCGGGTGAAAGAGCATTACTTCGTTTGTAACGCGGGCGAACACGAGCCAGGCACGTTTAAAGACCGTCATTTGCTTAAGCAGGCGCCACACCAGCTTATCGAAGGTTGCCTCATTGCGGCCTACACGGTGCAAGCCAAGGCGGCGTTTATCTATGTGAATCACGAGTACCACGAAGAGCGGGAGAATCTGAAAAAAGCGTTGGCGCAGGCGAAGGAACGAGGTCTCCTGGGCCAGAATGCCCTGGGCAGTGGTATGGATCTCGACCTACAAGTCTTCGAAGGCCACGGGAGTTACGTGGCCGGTGAAGAGACGGCGATGCTCGAATCGATGCAAGGGCGGCCGGCGATGCCGAGACAAAAGCCGCCGTTTTACCCAACGGACTTCGGCCTCTACGGGAAGCCGACCTTGGTCAACAATGTCGAAACCTTGTGCAACATTCCGCGGATCATCCAGAAAGGCGCGGCCTGGTTTACGCAGGTCGGCACAGAAAAGTGCCCAGGCACGATGATGTTCTCGCTCAGCGGTGCCGTGAATCGGCCAGGTGTGTACGAGAGGCCGATGGGGATCACGATCCGGGAACTCATTGAGACGTGCGGTGGGGGAGTGCCGGGCGGGCGCAAGATCAAGGCGGTGTTTCCCGGTGGACCGGCGTTTTCGATGGTCACAGCCGATCAGCTCGACCTGACGATGGATTTCGATTCGTTGAAGAAAGCGGGCACCGGACTCGGATCAGCCGGCATGATCGTGGTCGATGATGCCACGTGCATGGTGGCGCAGACGCTCAAGTTCTCCAATTTCTTCAAGGGCGAAAGTTGCGGCCAGTGCCCACCCTGTCGAATGGGGACGATCAATCTCGCGGCGCTCATGACCAAGATTGAGCAGGGAGAGGGGACGGAGAAAGATATGGAGAGTCTCCTCCAGGTCTGTGGATTTGTGAAGGGAACGGGCTATTGCACGCTGGTGACCGGGGCCGCAGTGTTGGTTCAGAGCAGCATTAAATTGTTCCGCCACGAGTTCGAGGAACATATCCGATTGCAGCGCTGCCCCTATCAGCCGGTGGCGGCCGGTGCAACGGCGCATTGAGGGGGATTCGTGATGCCGCGCGTGACGTTTCTCCATCCTCAGGGCAAGAGCGGAGAGGTCGAGGTCAATACGTCGTTGTTGGAGGCGTCGAAGGTTCTCGGGTTTGTGTTGAATAACGATTGTGGTGGGAACGCCTCCTGTACCACCTGTCGGGTTGAAGTGCAGATCGGTGCCGAGAACCTGTCGGAGATCGACTTTGATGAGCAAGATCTCCTCGATCGGGAAGCCCTCAGTGAGCCGTGGCACCGCCTCGGGTGCCAGGCCAAGGTGCTCGGTGACGTAGTTGTTTTGGTCCCAGAGGGCAAGTGGGTTGCACCCACGACGACGCAGTCTGAGTCGCAGGGTATTGAAATCGGGTAAAGAGGTGTTACACTAAGTCATCCCAGGCAGGTTTTCGAATGACGGCCTGGTCACAAGAGGAGGATTCTGATGTTGACGATTACGGCAGTTGCAGAACAAAAGATCAAAGAATTGATGGTGGAAGAGAAAGATATCATCGGCCTGCGGGTCTACGTCAAGGGCGGCGGGTGCCATGGCTATCAATATGGGATGGCCTTTGAGTCGAAGATGGGCGATGACGACACCGTGATTGAAAAGGGTGTTGTCAAGGTCATCATGGATTCTCAGAGCGCCCCGCTCTTGCAAGGTGCTGAGGTCGATTACGTCGATAGCCTGCAGGGCTCCGGGTTCGCGATCAAGAACCCCCAAGCGAAGACGACCTGTGGCTGCGGCAGCTCCTTCAGTGCCTAAGGAATGTGCGCTGGATTGGCGTGAGTTGGTCCGTTGAACGATAGGGGAAGCCAGGATTGTCCGGGAATGCGGGCAGACCTGGCTTTTCCATTTTTGAGCTGGATGTGAGCTGAGTCCGCGATGGCACAGGCGAGCGTCACGAGGCGATATCGGTTCTGCGCGGCCCACCGGCTGCACACGGATCATTTATCTCCCGAAGAAAACTGGGCTGCGTTTGGGAAGTGCAATAATCCCAATGGACACGGCCATAACTATGTCGTGCTGGTGACCGTGAAGAGTTCGGTCCCGGCAGCGACCGGTGGCGGCGTGGACCTCGATCGGCTGGATCGGATTGTCGCCGACCAGGTGGTCGCGCGATTCGACCATCACGATCTCAATCAAGATCCTGAATTTGCCGATCTCACCACGACGGGGGAAAACCTGGTGTTGCTGATCTGGGACCTCTTAGTGAAGCACTTTCCAACCGGGCAACTGGAAAAGGTCGGGTTGATCGAAACGCGCGACAATTACTTCGAGTATGCGGGGTCGGCGAGTCAGACCCCAGTGCTCAGAGAGGGGCGGCATGGCTAAGCAGGGAGTCAAGCGGCGGGGCCAACGGAAAATTGAAGACGTCGAGGGGAGGGGCAGACCGGTAGATCTGGATGTGCTGCAATCCCTGGTCACAGAGATGTTGCTCTCCCTCGGCGAAAAGCCAGGCCGGAACGGGCTCCTTAAGACTCCCGAGCGAGTGGCCAAGGCCCTCGTCTTCATGACTCAGGGGTACCAGCGGAATATCGACCATCTCTTAAACGGCGCGCTCTTTCCGATCGAGTATGACGAGATGGTGATTGTGAAAGACATCGACTTTTTCAGCATGTGCGAACATCACCTCCTGCCCTTCTACGGCAAAGTCCATGTGGGCTATTTGCCCAATAAGAAGGTGGTGGGGCTCAGCAAGATTCCGCGCATCGTGGACACGTTTGCGAGAAGGTCTGCAGGTTCAAGAACGGCTCACCGTGCAGATCGCTGAAACCCTAAAGTCCAAGCTCAACGCGCACGGTGTAGGCGTGGTCGTCGAAGCGCGACACCTCTGCATGATGATGCGGGGCGTCGAGAAGCAGAACACCATCGCGGTCACCAGCTCCATGCTAGGTGCCTTCCGCAGTCAGCCCCAAACCAGGCTGGAGTTCCTCAAGCTCATCCGCCGAGGCAGCGTCGGCGACTCTGACTAGGCAGGGTGCTGAAAACCGCTTCCAGCTTTGTTCTCGCGTCGCTTAGAGGCTCCACGTAGTGAACAACGTACGCGTCGCCTCTGCGCTCACTGCGGCCGCGCTGGACAGCCGTTTTGAAGATCCTGCCGGTACTTCAGCATCCCACCCATTCTGGTCTTCAGTTCCAGGAAAATCTGCCTCGGACCTTCACTCGCTGCGGCCTTGCTTGGGAGAAGGCGCGTCCCAGGGCGAAGAGTCTGGCTTGGCAGACTCGGGGCGGGAGGGTGAAATAACCGCCAGGGTTGGGCGGGTGAGAAGTCGGCTTTTTGAACGTCTTGCGGGGTCTCTCCCGTTTCGATCCAGCTATTCCTGCCTCGGTTTCCCCAAAACGCGCCTCAGGCATTCGCTGCTGCGGCCTCGCGGACGAGATTTTCGCCAATCTGACCACACTACAGGTAGTCAGTATCTTGCTTACTTGCCGAGTTCTGAGGCAAAGGCAGCGACGATTTGATTGAATGTGTCTGGCTGTTCGAGGTTGGCCAGGTGTGCGGCGTGTGGAATGACGGCCAAGCGGGCGTTGGGGATCTGTTCTGCCATGAGCTTGGCATCGGAGGGTGGGGTTGCTTGGTCCAGTTCGCCGACGATGATCTGGGTGGGGCAGGTGATCTGACGTAAGAGGGGAACTGAATCTGGCCGTTCTGCCATCGCCATTAGATCTCCCGCGATACCGCTGATCTGATTCCCCTCGATCATGGCTCTCACTTGCAGGACGAGATCCGGTTTCGTCTGGATGGTCGCGGGGCTGAGGAGTTTTGGGATCATGAGGTCTGCGATGGCACCTGGTCCCTTCTTGTAGGCTGTCTGGGCCATTTGGAATCGCCCCTCTTTCCCTTCTGCTGTGTCTGCCTGGGCTCTCGTGTCGGCCAGGATCAATCCCTTCACGCGGGCTGCATACTTTCGATAGAACGCAAAGAGGAGGTAGCCGCCCATCGAGAGCCCCACGAACAGGGCCTGCCGGATTGCGAGCAGGTCCAGCAGATCGTTCACATCGTCGGCTGATTGGTCGAGCGTATAGCGCCACAGTGGCGCGTCGGATTCGCCATGCCCTCGCAGGTCAATCGTGATAGTTCGGAACTTTGGGGAGAGCGTCTTCTCTTGCGTCGCCCACATGGTTCGGTTCAGGGGAAAGGCATGGAGAAAGACGATGGGGAAGCCGGTTCCCTGGGCGCTGTAGGAGATGGTGATGCCGTTGACCTGAGCCTTCATATTTTCTCCATTGTGCGCGCCCTTCGTAGCATCGGCTGTCGGCAGCGTCAAGAGCTGGTCTGTGCCTGTTTGCTCTGATGAGAAGAGGCGTATAGAATTCCCGCAATTGCCGAGGACCTGCATGACGACTTCACGCGATCAGACTTCCGATTTGTTTGGTACCTCCGAGGGAGAGAAATCCGTTGAGGCTCCGTTGGCCGAGCGTCTGCGGCCACGAGAGTTTGCGGACTTTGTCGGGCAAGAGGAGATTACTGCGCCGGATCGGCCGTTGCGGCGGGCGATCGAAGCGGATCAACTCTCCTCCGTCATCTTCTGGGGGCCGCCAGGCTCGGGCAAAACGACGCTGGCACATCTCGTGGCGCGCCACACCAAAGCGCAGTTTGTGCCCTTCTCGGCGGTCACAGGGGGTGTTCCCGAGCTGCGGGCCATCATCAAGACAGCAGAGCAACGTCAGGCGATCAACGGCCAACGGACCATCCTCTTCGTCGACGAGATCCATCGGTTCAACAAGGCGCAGCAGGATGCCTTTCTGCCCCATGTCGAGCGGGGTACGGTCATCCTGGTCGGCGCGACGACGGAGAATCCGTCCTTCGAAGTAATCTCGCCGCTCCTGTCTCGGTCCTTGGTCATTGTGCTCAAGCCCCTTTCGGATGAGGCACTGGGGCATATTCTGGATCGGGCACTCACGGATCCTGCAATCGGGTTGGGGAAGTGGCATGCCCGATTGTCATCCGATGCCAGGCAGCGACTCATTGCCTATGGGAACGGGGATGCAAGGGCACTTCTGACGGCGCTTGATTTTGTGGTGAAACAGCAACCGGCCGGGCCTGACGGGACTCGTCTGATCGATGGAGCGGCGCTGGAAGCCGCGTTGATGAAGAAATCACTCCGGTACGACAAATCCGGCGAAGAACACTACAACGTTATCTCTGCCTACATTAAGAGTCTCCGGGATTCCGATCCGGACGGTGCCCTCTACTGGCTCGCCCGCATGTTAGAAGGGGGGGAGGACCCGAAATTTATCGCCCGGCGCCTCGTTATTTTTGCCTCTGAAGACGTAGGGAATGCCGATCCGATGGGGCTGGTGGTGGCGACCGCGGTCGCTCAGGCCGTGCAGTTTGTGGGGCTTCCCGAGGCGCAGATCAATTTGGCCCAGGGGACGACGTATCTCGCCACCAGGCGCAAAGATAATGCCTCTTATGTCGGACTTCTTGAGGCAATGGAAGATGCAAAAGCTCAGGGAAATCTAGGGGTTCCGCTCCATTTGCGAAATGCCGTCACCTCGATGATGAAGGGGTTAGGGTATGGGAAAGGGTATCGCTATGTCCACGACGATCCCCAGGCCAAAGCGCAGCAGGAACACCTCCCTGAATCGCTCAAGGGGCGCCGCTACTATCGGCCTAAGGACACCTAAGCAAGGGTCCGATAGAAGAGTGGTGGACAAAGATTTCTAATCGGTTATACTTAGGCTCATGAAACGGCAGAGCCAGAAGTCAGCTTCATCGATAGCCGCCACAAACGAAAGGCGCAAGTTTGTTCGGGCGACGCTGGTGGGTTCTGCGCTGATTTCACCGAAGAGCGGAGCTAAGGCAATTACGGCCGTGTTGGATAACGTCAATAGAGTCGGCGCAGGATTGCACACGAAAGAGAAGTTGGCGATGGCCCAGCCGGTGACCGTGTCGTTGGCGTTTCTCGATTCGGATCACGCGGAACAGATGGAAAAACTCGACGGGAAAGTCGCCTGGGTGAAGCCGTGGGAGAAGGGGTTTCTCATCGGCGTGGTCTGGGACGAGCTGGTCACGAAAGAGAAGAACCGCTGGCTGTATTACTACCTCGAAGAAACGGTCAAGTCCTCCGTCTAGGAGGAGGCTCTGCTTATCCAAGAGGTGCGGGCCATCGAACTCTTGCAGATCGAAGTAGTTTCTTTCAGTAGCTTGCTAGGCGAATGCCGTAAGCTTTTGCTTGACGCCTTCCAGTTCAGCCGAGAGTGTTTCCCACCGGGCGGTGAGACGCACCAGATCCTTCTTCCACCCGTCATACTCTATCTGCAGAGCGCTCCACTTGGTGGACTCATCTTTATAGAGTGCGGGGTTGGCCAGTTCGAGATCCCGCGCTTTGATCTTGGTCTCACAATCGGCGATCTCTGCTTCGGCCCGTGCGACCTGCTTCTCCAGACGGGCCTGGGTCTTGTTCAAATCGCGGCGATCTCCGGCTGAGGATTTGGTCGGGGCTTGCGAGGCCATAGCCCTGGTCGGCCCGACGGTCTGTTCACGATCCGCTCCCTTCAGGTCGGCACTCGATTCCTTGATGGACTCGACTTCCTGCGCTTTCTTCCACAGGTAGTACTCATAGTCGCCGGAGAAGCTGCGCGCCTTACCCTCTTCGATTTCAATGACGCGCGTGCAGACTCTGGTCAGAAACGTGGGGTCGTGGGAAATAAAGACGATCGTGCCGGGGAAGTCTGATAGCGCGTCGGTGAGCATGTCGACCGAAGCCGGGTCGAGATGGTTGGTCGGTTCGTCGAGCAGCAAGGTGTTGGCCGGTTCGACCAGCATCCGTGCGAGCGCGACGCGATTGCGTTCCCCTCCGCTCAGCGCCTTGATCGGTTTCTTTTGATCGTCGCCGGTGAACAGGAAGGCGCCGGCAATTCCGCGGAGGAAGTTCGTTTCCGCTTGGCTGGAGACCTCGGAGAGGGAGTCGAGGATCGTATGCTCGGGGTTCAGGGTCTCTGCCTGGTGTTGGGCGAAGTAGTGCAGGGTGACACCATGGCCGACGGTTCTGGTGCCTTTGTCCGGCTCTAGCGCTCCGGCCAGCATCTTGAGCAGCGTGCTTTTCCCGGCACCGTTTTCTCCCACCAGCGCCACCCGCTGGCCCCGTTCGATCGAACAATCGACTCGCTCATACACCACTTTTTCCCCATAGCGTTTTGCCGCGCCCTGGAGTTCCAGGACCTGCCGGCCGCTCGCTGCCGGGAGGGGAAATTTGAACTTCACCCGCTTGGGATCGCGCTTAATCTCAATCATCTTGACCTTCTCAAGCTGCTTGATGCGCGATTGGACCTGGCTGGCTTTGTTCGCCTGGTAGCGGAAACGATCTACGAAGGTTTGGACCCGCGCGACCTCTTTCGCCTGGCGCCCCGCGGCGGCCTCACGCTGAGCATCCCGTTCTGCGCGGATCTTTTGGAACGAGGTATAGTTGCCCCGATATTCTTCGATCTTATGGTGCCGGAGATCCCAGATGTGGGTCACGACACGATCGAGAAACGCCGTGTCGTGGCTGATGATCAAGAGCGTCATCTCCGAATCCAGGAGGAATTGCTCGAACCAGCGCTGCGTCGGTTTGTCCAAGTGATTGGTCGGCTCGTCGAGCATCAGCACATCAGGGTTGGTCAGCAGCAGATGCGCCAAGGCGACGCGCATCCGATAGCCACCGGACAGCTTTTCGACCAGACGACCGAAGTCGATCTCCGAAAATCCCAACCCCATGAGAATGCGTTCGGCTTCGTGTTCGGGATACAGATCGCGATGGGTGGCGTCCAGCACGGTCTTGCCCGTGATGGTTTCGAGCTCCTGCGGGAGGTAGCCGATGCGGAGACGAGGACGCTTGCGGATGGTCCCCTTATCCGGCGATTCCTCCCCGAGGATCATCCGGAAGAGGGTGGTCTTGCCGGCGCCGTTGGGTCCCACCAGGCCGACCCGCGAACCGGGGCGGAGATGCGCCGTCGCATTCTCAAGCAGAATCCTCGTGGAATATTGTTTACTGACTGACTCGATTTGGAGCATGTGAGGTTTCGTGAACCAGGCGGATCGTTCTTAGCGGAAGGAGCCGATGGTCATTCGGTGATTATTAGATATGGGTGTCGAGGTTTGTCGAACCTACGTGACTATTTTGGTGGAGCTGGCCGGGATTGAACCGGCGACCTCGTGAATGCCATTCACGCGCGCTCCCAACTGCGCTACAGCCCCACGTCGGTTGACTTGGAAATAAGCGAAAATCCTTGTGAAACCGCGGTCATGCTAACACGGCTTTCCGGCGACAGTCAAGAAAGCGGGAGTGATTGATCTTGGCGTTCTCCTTGTTCGTCGTAGCTGCGCGCTGATTTTCATGGGGAATGTGCTCCATGAGGCAGAGCGCGGACTGCCTAAAGAACGAGAGTCATACGCTTGACAAACTAGAGAGCCACCCCTACCATGGGTCCCTCGGCTCTGGCTTTCGGTCTTGCCAGGGCTCTTTTTTTGGGAGCATTTGAAGTGATGGGAAATCTCGTTGTGATCGGGGCGCAGTGGGGCGACGAAGGCAAGGGCAAGATCGTGGATATCTTGGCCCGCGACGTCGATGCGGTGGTTCGGTATCAGGGAGGGTCCAACGCGGGGCACACCGTGATCAATGAACGGGGCACCTTCGTGTTTCATCTCATCCCCTCGGGCATCCTCTATCGCGGAACGCTCTGTGTGATCGGGAACGGGGTCGTCGTAGACCCGGCCTCATTGATCGAAGAGATGGATCATCTCCAGACTCAAGGGGTGAAGATCGGAAAGAATTTTGTTGTGAGTCAGCGCGCCCATTTAATCCTGCCTTATCACAAGGCCATCGACAAAGCGTCTGAACAGTCTAAGGGCTCTCGCCGGATTGGAACGACGGGGCGAGGGATTGGGCCGTCCTATGCCGATAAGATGGCGCGGATCGGCATCCGAATGGGGGATCTGCTTAATCCGAAGGCCTTTCGAACCAAACTCGAAGAGAACCTGGTCGAGGTCAATTGGTTTGTCGAAAAGCTTTACAATATGGAACGGTTCGAGGTCGAAAAAGTGTTCCAGCAGTATATGGGCTATGCCGATCGACTCCAGAGCCATATCGTCGACACCGTCATGCTCGTTAATAAAATGATCGAGGGACGGAAGACCGTGTTGTTCGAAGGGGCCCAAGGGACACACTTGGATGTGGACTTTGGCACCTACCCCTTCGTCACCTCCTCCAGTTCAACGGCCGGCGGCGCCTCAACGGGAACCGGCGTGGGACCGACGAAGATCGACGCGGTGCTCGGGATCGCCAAAGCCTATACCACGCGTGTCGGCAGCGGGCCGTTCCCCACGGAATTGACCGATGCGGTAGGAGAGGGGCTCCAAGCACGAGGGAAAGAATTCGGATCGACCACGGGACGCGCGCGCCGCTGCGGCTGGTTCGACGGCGTCGTCATGCGCTACGCTACCAAAGTGAACGGACTCACGTCACTGGCCGTCACGAAGCTGGATGTGCTCGACGGCTGCAAGGAGCTCAAAGTCTGTACCGGTTATCGCTATCAAGGGAAGCTCTATCGAGACATGCCGTCCGATCTCCAAGCGCTGACCGATTGCGAGCCGGTGTATAAGACGTTCAAGGGATGGTCCGGTGCAACCACCGGCGCGACCACATATAAACAGCTTCCCGTGGAAGCCAAGCGCTATCTCCAGTATCTTGAGGACATCTCCGAATGTCCCATCGATATGATCTCGACCGGCTCGAAGCGTAGCGAAACCATTATTCTTCGCAACCCACTCAAGACCCGCCCACGCGCGCGGTAAGCGATTAATTTTCTCTCTAGGCACAGGCCGATCGTCAGTGGTAGAATTCGCACCTTCCATTCGGTGAGCCGGTAGCTCAGTTGGTAGAGCATCGCCCTTTTAAGGCGAGGGTCCTCGGTTCGAGGCCGAGCCGGCTCACCATATACAATCAACAACTTGCGAGAGTTCCTTGATCTCGCAACACCGCTCAAAATCGTCCCTTATGCTAAATTTGTACTAAATCGCTGCCGGTTGAAGCTCATCCAAGACGTTCGCACCGTCTCCAGACTCTCCGGCGAATGATGCGCATCCACATTTTCCACTGGCTCTAACATACAAGGTAGACTGGTTTAAGGGGGGCGTGTTGTGCCGCGCTTAAAATGTGGAGATACAGAATACGCCATCGGATTGCGCTAAACTCAGCGAAATCTGGTCGAAACGATCGTGATGGGAGACAGTAGGGATCCCCGAAGAAAGGCTCAGGCTGGTGGTGCCCAGACTTTCCCCTTGCGCACGAATCCTCGAAGATGCCTTAATTTTTTGCAGAATGGATGGTCAACAAGGCAAAACAAGCTGTCCACAAATTAAATGGGGCAGTACACTTGAAATACCGAGTTGTCTTGACGCCCTGTGAGGGCGTAGTCTACACCTAATTCTTTAAGAGTCGGTTCTTCCCAAGCTTGCGGGAGACGGCCGAGCGCAGCATGGGCCACAGCCTAACTTCGTGGGGATAATTGATGACCTATTGTATCGGCGTGATCATGGATTCCGGCATGGTCCTCGCGTCGGATTCACGAACCAATGCGGGGGTGGATCAGGTCGGCAACTTTCGCAAAATGACGGTGTTCGAGCGTCCCGGTGATCGGGTGATCGTGATGCTCAGTTCCGGCAACCTTGCCGTGACCCAGGGCGTGGTGGCCCTGCTGGAACAGCGTGCGCAGATGCATCAGGAGAACATCTGGAACAGCACGTCCATGTATGATATCGCCTGCCTCGTTGGGGAGACTTTGCGTGAAGTGCAGAAACGGGACGGGCACTATCTCTCGCAACACAATATTGACGCCAGCGCGGCCTTCATCGTGGGCGGACAGATCCATGGTGAACGGCACCGGCTCTTTAATATTTACACGGAAGGCAATTTCATCGAAGCGACCCCGGACACGCCCTACTGCCAGAACGGAGAAATCAAGTACGGGAAGCCCATCATCGACCGAGTGATCAACTACTCCACCGGTCTGATGGAGGCGGCGAAATGCGTCCTGATCTCGTTCGATTCGACCATGCGCAGCAATATTTCCGTCGGTCCACCGATTGACTTGTTGTGTTACGAGCGGGACAGCCTGAAAGTCGGACTCCAACGGCGCCTGGGAGAACAAGATTCTTATTTTCAAGATGTGCGTCGGCGGTGGGGGGCGGGGTTGAAGCAGCTGTTCACCGACCTGCCTGACCCACATTGGGACGATTGATCGTATGAGTATCCATGTCGCACTGAGCCACAAGACCCATTATCGTTTTGATCGGCGGGTGAGCCTCTCCCCCCATGAAGTCCGGCTGCGCCCCGCCCCTCATTGCAGGACTCGCATTCAAAGCTATTCACTGAGGGTTCGTCCAACGAATCATTTCATCAACTGGCAGCAGGACCCCTATGGCAATTACGTGGCACGCCTCGTCTTTCCTGAGCCGGCCACCGAACTCGAGGTGGTGGTGGACCTGGTCGCCGATATGACGGTGATCAACCCGTTCGATTTCTTCGTCGAGCCGTCCGCCGAGCGATTTCCGTTTACCTATGCCCCGCAGTTGACGAAGGAGTTGGTGCCGTTCCTCGAAGTCGAACCCTGCGGGCCGTTGCTTGGAGCCTGGCTGGAACGGTTTAAGAATGCCGACCGCGGAGAGTCAAACTTCATTAACGATTTTCTGGTTCGCCTCAATCAACGACTCCAGCGGGATATCGACTACATCGTCCGGCTAGAACCGGGCGTTCAAACCTGTGAGCAGACGCTGCAATCGCGGCGTGGCTCGTGTCGTGACAGTGGTTGGTTGCTGGTGCAAATCCTTCGGCACTTCGGCCTCGCTGCGCGTTTTGCGTCTGGTTACCTGATTCAGTTGGTTGCCGACGTGAAGCCGCTCGAAGGACCGGCTGGACCCAAGCAGGATTTCACCGATCTCCATGCCTGGGCGGAAGTCTATATTCCGGGTGCCGGGTGGATCGGACTCGACCCGACATCAGGCTTACTCGCAGGAGAAGGACACATCCCTTTGGCCTGTACGGCCTCTCCGTCCAGTGCCGCGCCGGTGATCGGCTGTACCGATGTGTGCGAATCCGAGCTGGACTTCAGCATGTCGGTCACGCGGATTCACGAAGATCCGCGTGTCACCAAGCCCTATACCGACGAACAATGGCGGGCTATCGAGACGTTGGGCCGACAGGTCGATGCCGATTTGCAAGCCGGCGATGTGCGCCTCACGATGGGAGGCGAACCGACGTTTGTCTCGATTGACGATATGGAGGGTGCCGAGTGGAATACCGATGCGCTTGGCCCCACCAAGCGCAGGTTCGCCGGTGATGTCCTCAAGCGCCTCAAGAATCGCTTTGCGCCGGGCGGGCTGCTGCACTATGGCCAGGGCAAATGGTATCCAGGAGAACCCTTACCCCGTTGGGCACTGGGGTGCTATTGGCGACTCGATGGTGAACCGGTTTGGCTTGATCCGGCATTGGTTGCCGATGAATCAGTCTCCTATGGCTATTCGGCCGAGCACGCGCAGAAGTTTGCGACCAGGTTGGCCGAACGACTCAATCTGAATCCCACCTTTGCCATCCCTGCCTACGAGGATGCCTGGCATTATCTAATGGAGGAACAGAAGCTGCCGGTCAATGTGGACCCGCTCCAAAAGGACCTCAAGGATCCGGAGCAGCGTCATACCTTGGCTCGATTGCTGGATCGTGGGTTGGGGGAAGTGGCCGGCTATGTATTGCCTCTGAGAGCAGTGACGTCGCCGGCGCTCCGCCGCTCATCGCCGTACAAAGCCCAATGGATCTCCGGTCCCTGGCCGCTGAAGCGAGGACGGCTATATCTGTTACCAGGAGATTCACCGATGGGCTATCGGCTGCCCTTGACCTCGCTTCCTTGGGCGGCTCCGGAAGATGTAGAGATCGAACTGGAACGAGACCCTCTGGAAGGGCGCAAGTCTTCCTTAGGGCCGGCCAGGTCTCGAACGAGCAAGTCAGGCACACCCGATCAACGGCAACTCTCGATTACCACAGCATGGGCGGTCGGTGAATCGGCTCGCGATGTGGTTCGGACAGCATTATGCGTGGAAGTCCGGCAGGGACGGCTGCACGTCTTCATACCGCCACAGTCCTATCTGGAAGACTACCTCGATCTGGTCAGCGCGGTTGAGCAGACTGCGGCTGAGCTGCACAGTCCTCTGTGGGTAGAGGGCTATCCACCTGCCTATGATCCCCGGTTGCAATCGTTCAAAGTGACTCCCGATCCAGGCGTGATCGAAATCAACATTCACCCGGCCAAGACCTGGGACGAACTGGTCAGCAATACGCACATCCTTTATGAGGAGGCGCACCAATCCCGGTTGGGTACGGAAAAGTTCATGCTCGATGGGCGTCATACCGGCACGGGTGGCGGGAACCATGTCACCTTAGGCGGCCTCACGCCGGCAGACAGTCCGATGTTGCGCCGTCCGGATCTGCTCAGGAGCCTCACCACCTATTGGCTGAATCATCCGGGGTTGTCCTACCTGTTCTCCGGCATGTTTGTGGGGCCGACCAGTCAGGCACCTCGAGTAGATGAGGCGCGCCATGATCACTTGTATGAGCTTGAGATCGCGTTTCAGCAGATGGCGGCCAAGCAGACGGCAGGGCAAGAAACGGTGACGCCGTGGTTGGTGGATCGCTTGCTGCGGCATTTGTTCGTGGATCTGACCGGGAATACGCACCGTGCGGAATTCTCCATCGACAAGCTCTATTCGCCGGATTCTGTGATGGGACGCCTGGGCCTGGTGGAATTCAGGGCCTTCGAAATGCCGCCTCATCCCCAGATGAGTCTGTCGCAGATGTTGTTGCTGCGCGCCCTCGTCGCGAAGTTCTGGAGCCAGCCCTATCAAGCTCAGGTGGTGCGTTGGGGAACTGAATTGCATGACCGGTTCATGCTGCCCCATTTCGTCGCGCAAGATATGAAGGACGTGATGTGGGACTTACAGACCGGCGGATATCCGTTTCGTGGTGAATGGTTTGCGCCGTTTCTTGAGTTTCGCTTTCCCCGGTACGGCAGCGTGGCTTATCAAGGCATTGAGCTCGAGCTGCGTCAGGCTATTGAACCGTGGCACGTGTTAGGGGAGGAACCGGTCGCGGGCGCCACCGCGCGCTACGTGGATTCTTCGGTGGAACGGGTGCAGGTCAAAGTCAACGGTATGACCGATCTACGCCACGTCGTGACATGCAATGGTCGTCCCGTCCCGCTCCATCCGACCGGAACGTGCGGCGAGTTCGTGGCAGGAGTCCGCTACCAGGCCTGGCAACCACCTTCGGGGTTGCATCCGACCATCCCGGTGCAGTCCCCGCTGGTGTTTGATCTCGTCGATACCTGGACCGGCCGCGCAATTGGCGGGTGCACGTATCACGTGGTGCATCCGGGAGGACGGAGCTCTCCCTCGTTTCCGGTCAACGCGAACGCAGCCGAAGCTCGTCGCATGGCGCGTTTCTGGGATCACGGTCATACGCCGGGACCCATGACGGTCCGATCGTGAAGGGCGGAATCGGTATTTCCCCTTTACCCTCGACCTGCGGCGCAAGCCCGCATCAACCTAGACGTTCGCGCAGAGTCGACGCCTCACTGGGATCCCTCCTTCGCCATTACCCCTTCGACTGGGCGCAAGGCAAAGAACGTTTCGTAAATGGCGTCGTCGGTCCGATTGAGCTTGAATTGAAAGCCATCGAAAAACTCATGCAACCCGCCCGACAAGATCTCCGCCATATCGATGTAGTCCATTTCCGACCGTAACCGTCCCAACCGCTTTTCTGCGAGATTGTTATGCCGGTCGCTTTCCGATCCGGCAATCGCATGGAGCGAGTCCTCAGCCTTGATGAGGCAATAGCGGATGGCTCGCGGAAAGTTCGGATTGAGAATCAGAAATTCGGCCACAGGGTTGGGTGCGATACGGCCGTGCTGTTTGCAATACATCTCCAGGGCGCTGGCGGACTTCAACAGCGCGGACCACTGGATGATATCGAACGGCGTGCCGACTTCGGCCACGGTCGGGAGCAGCATGAAATATTTCACGTCGAGGATGCGGGACGTCTTGTCCGCTCGTTCCAGGAGGCGGCCGAGTCGAGCAAAATGCCAGCCTTCTCCGTGCGACATGGTGGCATCGGTAATTCCCAGGAAGAGATGGCTGGCGGCTTTGACGTCTGTCAGAAACGTGTGGAGATTTTGGCTGGCCAGCCCGCGAGACACGGCTTCTCTGACCATCAAATGGAAACGGTTGACCTGTTCCCACATGTCGGTAGAAATGATTTCCCGGACCGATCGCGCGTTCTCCCGCGCGGCCACGAGGCAGGACAGAATCGAATTGGGATTCGCGGCGTCAGAGGAAAGGAATTGGATCACGGCCCCCTTGGTCGCCTTTCCATATCGGGCGGTGAAATTCTCATGATCACCCGTAGTCGCCACCAATGGTTCCCATTGCTCTGTTGTTCCTCTGGGCAGATCGAGTGTGAGGTTCAGATTGACCTCGATGAACCGGGCATAGTTCTCTGCTCGTTCGATATAGCGGTTCAACCAATAGATGGAACTCGCCACGCGGCTCAGCATTGGTGATCAGACCTTGCTCGCTCAGCCATCCTGAGTTCGGTGCCCGCACGAAACTCTGCGGTGGAAGCGGCGTTCATGAGAGGACCCACGTATCTTTGTTTCCCCCGCCTTGGGACGAATTCACCACCAGGGACCCTTTCCTCAACGCCACCCGTGTCATGCCTCCCGGTAAGACATAGATATCGCGACCGTACAGCACGTAGGGGCGCAGGTCGACGTGACGACCTTCCAAATGATCTTCCACGAGAGTGGGCACTCGAGAGAGCGCAAGTGTGGGTTGAGCGATATAGTTGCGTGGGTCGGCTACGATGCGCCGTGCGCAGTCTTCTCGCTCTTGCCTCGACGCGTGGGGGCCGATCATCATCCCATACCCGCCAGCTTCGTTGGTTGCCTTCACGACCAGTTGGTCCAAGTGTTCCAATACATACGTCCGGTCCCGTTCTTCAGAACAGACATAAGTGGGTACGTTTTGTATGATGGGTTCCTCGGCCAAGTAGTATTTGATGATCTTAGGGACGTAGGCATAGATGGCTTTATCGTCCGACACGCCCGTGCCGGGCGCGTTGGCAAGGGCTACCCTGCCTTTTTTATAGGATTCCATGAGACCGGGGACTCCAAGCACAGAATCGCGACGAAAGGCCAGCGGGTCCAAGTAGTCGTCGTTGATCCGCCGATAGATGACGTCCACGCGCTGCAATCCCTTGGTGGTTCGCATGTGGACAAATCCATCGACGACGACCAGATCGTTGGCTTCTACCAGTTCCACTCCCATTTTTTGCGCGAGTAGGGAGTGTTCGTAATAGGCAGAATTGAAGATACCCGGTGTGAGAATCACGACGGTTGGATCGGGAAGATCCGAGAGGTATCGGAGAGTTTCCAAGAGCTGGCTCGGATAGCCATCGACCGGCCGCACGCGATACGCGTCGAAGAGCTCCGGAAAAGTCCGCTTCATGACCTGCCGGGCTTCTAGCACATAGGCGACGCCGGACGGGCATCGCATGTTGTCTTCAAGGACATAAAACTGGCCGTCGCCGATGCGAACTAGATCGATTCCGGCGATGTGGCACCAGATGCCACGCGGAGGACTAAGGCCCCAGCAGGCCTTCAGAAACCCTTTGCTGGAATAAATGAGTTCGCTGGGAACTATTCCATCCTTGAGGATCTTTTGCTCGTGGTACACATCGTCGATAAACAGATTCAAGGCCCGGAGGCGCTGGCGAAGGCCAGATTCGATATGTTCCCAATCCGATGGTTCGACAATCCGAGGTACGATGTCGAAGGGAAAAATCTGCTCATGCCCCTCGCCGCTGCCATAGACGCCGAATGTCATCCCCATATTGAGAATCACACGCTCCGCTGCCTGCTGGCGCTTCTTGAGCTCCCCTTCCGGCAGTGAGGCAAACTTTCTCAGCAAGAGGGCGCTGCCGGGCCGTGGCTGACCGGGCCCCTCATACAGCTCGTCGTAGAACTCTCCCGGGTCATACTGTGAGAATTTCATCGTAAGGTCCTCGGAACTGGGGCGGTCACCCTAGCAAACCATCCTCCCGTATACAAGAAGGCTGCATCTCACCATTCGCGGATGATTCCGACACTATAACCTCGATAGAATCTCGATAACCAGTCCGCCCATCACGTCCTTCATCCTAAAGTTCTTCTTGGGGCTCCTGGGTGTGCGGTGTGACAGCAAACATAGGCCTGGCTGACAGCGCAGTCACCCTAGATGGCCTTGAATCCTTCTACGGGTGGCCTTGTTGCGACTATGCAGACCTGGGCTGACCGGAGTATCCGAAGGACATGCGGGAGTTCCGCAGCATCAGCTCCCTTCTATTGAACATGAATTGTCTATCTCCGATGGTCAGATTTGTCGGTCTGGGGGACCGGACAGGACGGGAAGCACCAGTAAAGCTTGTGCTAGAAATCTACACAACAGATCGAATTCACCAGAATCAATGGAATCCATGATTAGAATCATCTCAAGTCCTTGTTAGCTAAGAAAAATCGGGGAAACCTTCGCATAATCAAGCCATTGATATTTTGGTCTTTTCGAGCTTTTAAGGCGAGGGTCCTGGGTTCGAGGCCCAGCCGGCTCACCACATATAATCCGCTAAAATTTCATGGCTGTGGCTGTCGTGACTCGTAGAGGGCATGCCTCACGATCTGTCGCTGAGGCCCTCCCTTCACAAAGCCGACACCTCGATGTGATTCGCACGTGGACTTTGGCAGCGAATGTTGGCTCGGCAGGGGTGCCTGTCCTCCTGTCGGATGCTGTTGGTTGAGAATCGTTACTGAGGTGACTACGGGCACATCTGGCATACAGGTGGTGTCGTTCAAACCCTGGTCCCGTCTCGCGGGCCAGTCGGCATCACTCCGATCGCTCTCCTCTCTGCCCACTCATTGTGGGGGTGCCGCTCAATTTGCCTTCCGGAACCTTGACGTGGGGACGGGGGCACACTAGACTCAACAAATACTGGTATTTAAGGAGGGGCTCCTATGGCTGAACTGCGTGTGATCAATAGCGGGAAGAAGTCATCTGCTTCGCAGGATGCGGCTGCGTTGACCACTCAGTTGGTGGCCGGCCTGGAAAAGATTGGGCTTGCGATGAAAAGCCGGACGTGGCGACGAGAAGGTCGAGCAGGTCTTGGCCCGTTACAGCGGCAGGTCCTCACGCTTCTTCGGTCCAAGCCAGGGCAACGCGCGCAAGTCTCCACTGTGGCGAATGAGTTGGCAGTCAGGCTTCCGACTGCGTCGGAAGTCATCGCCACGCTCGAACGGAAGCAGTTGGTTCGACGGCGTCGAGACATGAGCGATGGACGGATCGTGATGGCGCATTTGACGGCCAAAGGGAATCGGTCCTGTGGGCCCTCTTCCCGAATGCCCGATCGGTTGGCGACTCGCGACGGAGGCACTCTCGGCGCCGGAGCAAGTCGTCCTCCTCACGTCCCTCGTGAAGGTCATTCGCAGTCTCCAAGAACAGGGTGAGATTTCTGTCGCGAGGATGTGCGTGTCCTGCCAATATTTTCGCCCCAATCAGCACGACAATGCCGACCGGCCGCATCACTGTGACTATGTGAACGCTCCGTTCGGTGATCGTTCGCTACGTCTTGATTGTCACGAGTATGAACCGGCTTCGACCGCACAGGTCAATGAGGCCTGGGCAAACTTTACTCGTCCTCGCACAGCCTAAGGTCCATTGCTCCAGCTACTTAGGTGGGATTGGTGTGTGGTGTGGTTTGTAGGAGAGCAGGGGAATCATGAGTAAAGGAAGGACAGCCATTCTCTTCAAGAAAGGCTCGACCGGCTCATCAGAGGATGAATGGCTCGGGCCTGAATCCCATATGCCAAATCTGAGTCGGGAACTCCGACGTCGTGAACCGAGGCGAACGGGCTTTTCTTCCGGCTGGGTAATCGGTGTGATGTTTGCGGCGGGCGTGGCAGCCGGATGTCTTGCTATGCGCTTCCTCGACCGACGGTCTCGAACCTCTTAGTACCTGTCGTCTTCAGCGCGGTCCTTTTTGATACAAGAGGTGATCAGCTTCGATCTGCGAGAGTAGATCGTCGAGCGCAGCTTGGACAGCCTCTGCAATGGGGGTCTGATCCGAAGCCGTGATCCACCGAACGCGCGACCCGACCGTTACTTTTTCCACCATATAGGACTTGATCGGCGTCTTTTCCGACGGGCCAAGATCTGATTCCAGGCGCAGACTATATCGGTAGTTCCCGCGGGATCGCATCGTCAGCCAGGCTTTGACGGTCAGGGTGAGATCGGCCGGTTTGTCGCCTATCGAGGCAAAGCTCTGACGTGATTGGATGTAGTCGATCGCGGCGATGCGAAGATCCTGTGCCGGCCACTCAAGCAAGGTGATGCCCGGCATGTGATCGGCTCCTTCCAGTGCGAGAAATGGGACGATCACCTGCACTGATTGAGCGATAGTAGCAGGCGAAACGGCTGGAGGCGCAGGGGTGACGTGAATCCGGTGGACACAACCCCAGCTGAACAACAGGAGCCCGCTGAGAAGTATTCGAGAGGATTGGCGCAGGAGGCGGTCGCCGTTCACGGGATTCGTCGTTGTCGCGGTGGGTGGATTGAGCATGTCCAAATCCTTCAAGGCGCGCAGGGCCTGTTCGCGGTACGGTCGGTCTGTGGGATTCGTGTAGGTGTCGATCACGCGTCGATAGGTGGCGCGGGCTTGTGGGTACTGACGCTTGATGGTGAAGTATTGGCCCAGCGCGAGCCAGTTTGTGGCCGCGGCTTCGTTGGCGGTGTTCATCAAGGCGAATTCGCGCTCGACTTGCGTGGTGCCTTGTTGGCCGGCCCGTTTCCTGACGGTGTCTCCCATCTGGCTCGCCATCGCTTCAATCTGCTCATTTTCCCGGATAGCGGATTCCACTCGGTTGGCTTTCAGAGTTGTCATAGAATGCGTCGGCATGATTCTTAATCACGTTCGCCCGCTCTTGGTAGGTATCGTGGGCACAACCGGCTCAGTATCAGGCAGCAGGCAACGAGCAGCCATTGATCTGTACGATGCGAATCGGGGTCTTGTCATGGAGTCGTGCTCCTTGGGTCCGTACCAGGTGAGGCTCCAACGCTCTCAATGATTTTTATCCTACCGAATTCGGAGAGGAAACGCGACCAGGCGTCGTGAAGCTCCTGCGTCCTCTAGTGACACATGAGTCTGAAGTATGGTAAGAATCCAGCTCATTTTTGCTGGCCCTGTTTCGTCCCCATCGTCTAGCCTGGCCTAGGACATTGCCCTTTCAAGGCAGTAACACGGGTTCAAATCCCGTTGGGGACACCAGCACTTACGCGTTTCCCGGAAAATCACGTGACTCCAGCGTGACTCTGTGGATAACGCGCGTCCCGTCTGCTGACCGGTATTCCGCTGCTCCAAGGCCTGGATCCCGGCGCGCAAATGACTCGGCGCCAGATGCGCGTAGCGCATCGTCATCGTGATAGCGCGATGCCCCGCTAAGGCCGCCACTTCGGGCAGCGGTCGTCCCGCCTGCACCAGCCGGCTGATGAACGTATGCCGGAGCGTATGCAGGCTCACGCCCGAGAGCTGCGCCTGTTTCGCGGCCCGCATGACGGCCATACTCACTTGTTCCACGGAATACGCGTGTCCCTCGGTGTGCGTAAACACGCAAGGCGCGTCTCCATGGCGCACTTGCCGCGCAATGATCCTGGCGGCCCGTGTCGTGAGCGGAATCATCACCGTGGCCTTCTTCGCTTTCACGAGCTGACGCGGCACGACCAGCACCGTGCCCTGCTCGTGCAGCCAGGACCATTGCAGCCCCACCAGATTGCTCCGGCGGAGTCCCGTGTCGAGTCCCACCAGAATGAGATCGCGCAGCCAGGGCGCGGCGGCGGCCACCAATCGCCCTTCTTCGCATCGGTGAGCCAGCGCACCCGTTCCTCGCCCTCTTGATTGAGCGTAATCCCGCGAAACGGGGTGGTGGTCACCCAGTCCCACCGTAGCGCGCGCCCATAGGCCGATTTCAGGATCCCGAGCTCCTTGCTCACCGTCGCCAACGTCACGTCCTCGCAACCGCTCCGTGAGGTAATCCTCGAGCGTTTTGGTGCGCAGTTGGTCTAAGGCTAAGGTGCCCCAGCGCTTCCCGAATTGCTCCAAGCACCACGTGATCCCGCCGTTGCGAGGCGGGCGATTTCCGCGGCGTGACCTTGGCCGCATACTCCCTCAAGAGGTCCTGAACCGTATGCTGCGGGGTGGGGGCGGGGAGGCCCAGCCACTTCGCTCGGGCCACCTGCACTTGCCAGGCGGCGAAGATGTCTCCCGCCACGCGTGCGATCCTGCACCCCCGTATCCTGCCGCTCCCGCTTCCCATTGATCACGAGTGACATCCAATACGTGCTTGAATCATGTCGTCGATATACGCCCATCGTCCTCCTCCTTTCCCGACGGGCGGTCTTCCCGAAGGTGATGTTAGAGGAGAGAAGCGCGGGGAATCAATAACAGACAGTGACGACTCGCCGAGTGAGCACTTCCAAACAGGGCCAGGCCCAAGGAGCCATCGCTAGTCTCGCAGGCATCGCGAGCCCCAGCGAAAGCGCACGGAGTTTCTGGTCGCTCACTGAACTGGCTGCTGATTCAAGTATTCAGAAGGGCACCTGGTATATAAGTGGATCAATCAACGGAAGATTCCAACTGTTCGTCTCAGTCGATCAATTCGAGCCCGCGACGAGGATTATCGTAAGGTAATTCAGAAATCTTTACGCCCAGAAATCTAGTGGTTGTGCGTATACAGATCAGATGGTTGAGAGACAAAGTGACCGTTCCGTATAGCCAATAGCCCCCCATCCTTTCCATTCCAAAATCCTATTTAGCGAGCGCGGACGTGTCCGCTCGATTTTCAAGTGCTTTGGGCGTACCCTTTCCCCGGTTCCAAAAACAAATGTTTTTGAGCCGACGGCGTAGACCTTGACCTTTTAAGGCGAGGGCCCTGGGTTCGAGTCCCAGCCGGCTCACCACAGCCTTCAATAGTTTTTTCTGCGCAAAAGAAATTACCGCCGGTGTTTAATGGATGGGCCGCTCCGAGCAGAAGTCTCGTTCACAGAATCACAAGGAAAACTGCTATGCCCGGAAGACGCTTTGAACGATCCAGCACGCTGGCCTGCCAAGCCGTAGGGATACCCGCCGTGAGGTGAGTAGCCCTGATTCATCTTTCTACCCGCTTCCTTGACGTTCTCAGGTTCTGGAGGTACGGTCATGTCATGAAGCGGTTCGCATGGCAGATCGTACTCTCCTTGGGGTTGGCCTTGGTATTGGCCTGGACGGGCAGTTCAGTGGCGGCTGAACGTCTGACGATTGCGCAACTCCAGAAGTATCATAAATCTTATGACATGCACTCGGTGACACTAGTGGGGAAGGTGCAAAAGATGCAAGCATTCGAGCCCGTGATGGAATCGCTAGGGCGCTGCCGCAAACTCTACGGCAGAGCGAAGTTTGTCCTAGTCGATGATACCGGCTCTTTGGATGTGGAAAGTCTCGGGAGTTGTTTCGAGGTAGCCATGAACCTCCCTCATGACGGTGACCGGGTCGAGGTCACGGTAAAGATTCACGTAGACATTCCTGAAGGTCAGAAGGAGGAAGTAATGAAAGCGATCATTCAGGAGATGGTTGTTTTGAAGTAAGAACTTCTCAAAACCTCCCAAATCATTCTCGCGTTTCTGTCGGGAGATTTCCTGGAGGTCTCATACAGCACCTTGAAGCGATAGAAACCATCCCGGCTATCGGCCCTCCCGCACCGGAAACCATCGCGCCGCAATACGCCTGACTCACATTGCGGCTGGTACAACTACAGGGGGCAGGTCAGGCTGGGTATTTGCCCGCCAAAGATCAAGTTACCTCAGGAAAAAGTGAATTGAGGAGGCAGGAATAGCGGGTTGATTCAAAAACAGTTCTTTATGGACCCGGCCAATGCCTCCTCCAAAGTACTCGAAAAATCAATTGGCGGACCAAAGATGCGGAGAGAGGTTTTTGAACAGTCAGCCTTGAGCAGTTCCTAGTGGGGACCTAACCTTACGCTGGTCAAAGGTTCGAGTCTTGGCTGGGGAGCCACCGTCTTTCGAAGTTGGCAAAAAAGATCTGATCTTCCCTATCCCACCGCTGGCTCAAAAACCGGAGTTACTGCGGATTCTTGATGTACGTGTAGCCCATACGTTCCATGCAATTCTTTTCGATCTGAGGTCCTTTGAAGGGCTCGTCACTTTTGTTGCGTTGAGAGTCCAAATAGGCCACTTGCTCGCAATGGGCAAAATCGTCCTGGGTTTCCAACTCAGTTCGTCCATCCTGCTCCCAATGCCCCGAAGGAACCGTCGCACATCCCGACAACATTCCAATGAGCACCGTTACACGGAGAGTTTTCATTATGCTTCCTCCTCCCGTTGCTACAAATGGCAGCTCCCGGTGAAGCAGGAGGGCTACTCTACCCCCACGAGGGATCAGCCGCAACTCCGCGCACCGATATCCTGGTGAACAATCGTAACGAAGGGGATGCGCCGATCACCGTCCAGACTCTCATCGATCAATTGTAAAGCAGGCTAGCATTACCGGGGTCTGAACTATCTTGCCAGCTAATGTGCCAATTCGTAGCGAACGGCACTGAGTAATTTGTCCATATCTAACGGCTTGTGAAACGTCTGACGAGCCCCCAACAGTTTGGCCACGTGTAGCGTCCCCTCGCTCTCGAGGCCGCCGGATATGGCGATGACTTTGACGTTGAGAAAGCCCCTGGTCAGCTCTAACAGCAGTTCGAGGCCGTCCATCTCCGGCATGACAATATCAGTGATGATTAAGTCTGCTGATTTCTCTCGATACAGAGTCAGTCCAAGACGGCCATTCGACGCTTCGAGGACTTCGTGGCCCGCGCCTTCCAGAGCGACACAGAGGAGCGCGCGTATCGGTTCCTGATCATCAATGACGAGTATGGTGGCCATGGGAGGCTCTCCTTGACCGCCCATCCATGGCTGCGTGGTTCGGTGGACGGTTCCTCTAGAGAGAAGCATAGCGGACGCCTCGGGAAAGGGGCAACCAAAAGGCAGTACCTCCGAAGGGGGGATGCGTGTGGCGTGTGTGGCAACATCTGATCACCCTTAGTAATTCTCCTCAAGTTGTCTTCCCACTCGTCCGACTCATAACCGAATGGGCACCGTTCGATCCGTGGGCCTGCCTCTTTCGATGTGCCCCTAACAGGGAATGTGGGGACGGACTCGGGCTGTTATCCTTTTTCTAGGACCCGGAGATGAAGCTGGCGGTCAAGGAGACAAGCGTGAGTATCACCGACGGACGAGGCGACAGGATGGAGAAGGACCGACGGGGACGCCGGTTGAAAGTGTCCTGCCGTCTATTCTTCTTCGGGCAGGATGACTTTGAGGGGGAAGGCACGGTACTGGACATTTCGACCAGCGGGTGTAGAGCCTCATCATCCGTTGCCTTACCAATGGGAGGGCTGCTGAAGCTTTCGGTGTTTCTTCCCGACCACAAATGGCCCTTACGAGTGGATGAGGCCATTGTGCGATGGATCAACGGTCAGCAATTCGGGCTGGAATTTACCAGTATTCGCTCCGCGCAGCGGGAGCGGCTCCGCGCCCTCGTGATGCAGACGAAGCTATAACGCCTTTCCTGTAACCACGCACGGCCAGCGATCACCCAGCAGCGCTCACTCCACACATGTGTTGTCGTGGCCTCCGCAAGCAGCGTCTGCTCCTCTTCGTTTCGCTCTCCCGCAGCACATGTCTGACGAGTCGAAATCCTGTCCGCGCCGTGCCTTCCTCCACTCCCACGGCGGCAAGGGCTGCGGATCGGTTCACAATTTAATGGCGTGCCTATCGGTGAAGATCAATACTGCTGAACTTAATTGTGCACCATCGCTCGGACTTCCAGAAGCACTTGGGCTTCCAGAAGCCCACACGATACCGTAAACAAGCTGCCGCCCAAGACTTTCACGATACGCTGAAAAGATAATGCCTATTTGGCGGAAAGCTTGACGCTGACGGCGCCGCCAAGGTCGCCTTCCTTGGCGCCTTCTTTTTTATAGCCGGAGACATCCATTTCGCCCTTCGGCTCACCGTGGCAGCCCAAGCAGCCTTTGCCATAGAACAAGGGCAGCATCACACGCACGGCTCCACCGACGGTCTCGCTCATGATCTTGTCCCCCTGGCGGGGATAGCCGGGAGCGCCGAGTTTTTTCATCATCCCGGCTTCAAAGTCATCTGCCTTATTCTTCGGGTTTCGGAGCAACCCATCCATCGTCGTCTGCTTCATGTAGACGCCAGTCTTGGCACTGAACCCGGCAGCGGTCTGCGTCCCGAAGTGCGCCGGCGTAAACCCCTTGTATGCGACACCGGGCTTGTTGATTGTCGCCTGGTTGTTGGCGACCGTCTGTTTTGCGGCTGCTACGAGTTCCGGTAGCAGCTTTTTTGCCAACTCGGGAACGCCGTTCCCTTTCAGATTACCCAAATCCACGCCGGTTCGCCCCTTGAATTTCTCCGCGAGTTGTTGGGCGAAGACGTCTGGCGTGAACCCCTTGTCCCCTTTACTCGCATCATTGATCAAGGGCTGGTTGGCCGCGATGGCGCCGCGCCCGGCGTCAAGCAGGATAGCCAGGAGACGACCTGTTTCAACTGCATCGTCTCCGGCAAAGGTTAAGACTGGCGCGATGAGGGCAATCAGGACCGAAACTGCAGCAAGGACTCCTCTTCGGTTCATAGAACCTCCTAGTGTTGATGGCGGAACTACCAACGCACATGGACGAGAATGAATCCAAGGAAGAAAATAAATGGGAAGAAAGTATAAGACGATTGCCCCTTCTTGCCAATAAGAATTCCAGGCACTAGTTGCGAAGATCGTCCACTGCGGGGATCGAGCCTGCTAATTCCAAACTGTCTCAACCGAGGGGTTCACCCCATGCGGCTGTGGCTGAACTGTGACAGAACTATCGTGTCCCATCTGTTTCGACGGGTTCATCCCCTTCCTCTAACTCTTCTCTAAGTGATTGAGATGGGAACAATTGGACTACATCACGACCTAACGTCTCGGGGGCATCAGGGTTTTCAAATCTCGCCCCCTCCGACTGACTTGTGCCTCCCCATCAACGAAGCTGAGAATAAATGATGTGAACTTTTTGAGCTGGAAACAAGCGGGTGCCGTATTTATGCAGGTGTTAATACAGTGTTAGCGGAGTGCACAAATCTGGTTGAATGGAGGCAGAGAGCAACAAAGAGAAACAAAGAGACAAGAGTCTGAACACCGCATAAACAAAGGGGATTGCCCATGCCATCAACGACTTGAGCAATCCCCCCTGCGGTGATCCCAAAGCAGGCGCGCTACCGGGCTGCGCTACGCCCCGACTCGAGCATTTCGAATTCCATCTCTCGTAACAGGTCTTTAGCCTGAGTGAACGCTTTGGCTCGGTGACTGATCTTGTTTTTTTGATCCGCAGACAGCTGAGCCAAGGTCATCCCCAATTCTGGAATAAGGAACACAGGATCATACCCGAATCCTAACGTCCCGCTCGCCTCTTCCGCAATCATTCCATCCAACGTTCCTTGTGCCACTCGTATTCCGTCTGAAGGAAGCGCGATCGCTGCGACTGTCAGAAAGCGAGCAGTTCTTCGTTGACGAGGCACGCCCGACATCTCCCGCAGCAACTTCCGGCAGTTGTCTTCATAGGTCGCGTCTTCGCCGGCATAACGGGCCGCATGGACACCGGGCCGCCCATCAAGCGCATCCACTTCCAACCCCGTATCGTCGGCGACAGCCGGCAAGCCTGTGAACTCGGCAATGGCACGTGCTTTCTTTACTGCGTTGGCCTCGCAGCTGTCTCCGTCTTCGACCACATCCGGGGCATCCGGGAATTCATCGAGTGTACGAATCGTGATACCCAGATCGGCTAAGAGCGCAGCGAGTTCTATTACTTTATTGCGATTGCGCGTGGCGAGCACCAATTCACGAATCATTGTCGCTTTCCCTACTCCAATTCCCCGATTAGATCCTTCTGCAGCGCGGTCAGGGTTTGAATCCCACTCCATCCCATCGCCATGAACTCATCCATTTCCTGCTTGGCAAAGGGGGTCCGTTCCGCTGTGCCCTGGACTTCGACATAGCACCCTTGTCCGGTCATGACCACATTCATGTCGACATCGGCCATTGAGTCTTCTGTATAGGCCAGGTCAACGAGGATTTCCCCACCCACTTTTCCTACACTAATGGCAGCAAGGTAGTCCGTCAATGGACGTTTCTTGATGATCCCTCGCTTCTTGAGCGAGGAAAATGCATCCGCCAACGCAATGAACGCTCCAGTAATGGAAGCCGTTCTGGTCCCTCCGTCGGCCTGGATGACGTCGCAGTCGAGCCAGATCGACCGCTCTCCCATCTGGCCCATATCTGTCACTGCACGGAGGGCTCGCCCTACAAGACGTTGAATTTCCAACGTCCTACCACTCTGCTTCCCTTTGACCGCTTCACGCGGGGATCGGTCATGGGTCGAACGAGGGAGCATCGAATACTCTGCCGTCACCCATCCTTGCCCTTTCCCCTTCAGAAAGGGAGGCACCTTCTCCTCAATCGAGGCGGTACAAATCACTTTGGTGTCGCCCATTTCAATCAAAACAGACCCTTCGGCATGCTTGATGAAGTTCCGCGTCACCTTCACCGGACGAAGCTGATCTTTTCGTCGCCCATCGACACGCAATAGTCCCGCTGCACCACTCATTGATAACTCCTGTTCATGATGCCGCGCATTATAGTGAAGGCCCTTCGAAAGCGCAATGAAACTGGGGTGGAGGACCAATCCGCCGCTGGAGCCTGCAGAAAATGGTGCAGGCCTTTGATCATTCCTGCCGATCCACTTGTACAAAAGTACACGGTGCGAACGGCTAAATCTGTACAGAGTGTTTGCTCTCTCCTGACCAATGGCCCATCAGGGCATTGGGTAATAATGTGAGCCCCCCTTAAAATACTGTCACAGCGCGGCTTCAGACTGCTTCTCGGGTAAGTAGACATCCTCTGGTAAGAGGCTCACAACGTGCTGGTTTTTCAAAATCTATTGGCATAAAAGGTGCACATGGCCTTACAGTTCTTGAGACACATGAATATCGTGACACAAACGAGCATCCACCCAGCTAGACAGTTCCCCTCTTCATATATTAGATAAGCGAACCTTACCAACCATGACCTTGCTTCTTGATCGATCTAGCCAGCAAGCGCTCCTTGAACTCAAGCGCATTCTAATCATCGACGACGAAGAGCCGATTCGTCGCCTGCTAGGATACATGCTTCAGACCCATGGGTATGAGACAGTCCTCGCGTCCGATGCCCGTGAGGCACGGACACGGTTAGACGAACAATCCTTTGCCTTGATTTTGTGTGATGTGAATATGCCCGGCGAGTCAGGCATGGATCTGGTCCGCAATATCCTGAGCCAGCATCCCCATACCGCCGTCATCATGGTGACCGGTCTCGACAGCTCCGTGCTGGCGAATGCTGCATTGGACATGGGCGCCTTCGGGTACATCATCAAGCCGTTCGAGTCCAATGAAGTCTTGATCGATGTAGCCAATGCGCTCCGCCGACGCCGGCTTGAATTGGATAATCGCCTGCACCGGGAAAACCTCGAAGATATCGTCAGAACCAGGACGATGGCTCTCCAGCAAGCGCTCGAGTGGCTCGAGCGAAGTGAAAAGGAACTGCGTCTCTCACGGGAGGAAACGATTCAACGACTCGCCATTGCGGCCGAATACCGGGACAGTGCCACGGCACAACATATTCAGCGCATGAGTCACTACTGTGAATTGCTCGCGAGGAAGTACGGGCTATCCTCCGAACGGTGTGATCTCATCCGCACTGCCAGTCCGATGCACGACATCGGAAAAATCGGGACGCCGGATCATGTCCTCCTCAAGCCCGGCAAGTTCACACCGGAAGAATTCAACGTCATCTCTCAACATGCGGAGATCGGCTATCGCATCCTCGGCGGATCGGATGCGGAAATTCTCAAAGTGGCGGCATCGATCGCCTGGACCCACCATGAGCGTTGGGATGGCAGCGGATATCCCCGCAAGCTAAAAGGCGAAGCGATTCCCGTGGAAGGACGGATCGCCGCGATCGCCGATGCCTTCGATGCCCTCACCACACAACGGGTCTACAAGCCGGCCTTCACCCTCGATCACGCCGTCGAGCTCATGAGCAAACATCGGGGCGAACACTTCGACCCCGAGCTCCTCGATGTCTTCTTTGCCTCGATGAGCGACATCAAGCGCATCTATGACCAGTATGGCGACCAATCGTCGCGCGGAATGATTGGCGAGTCATAGCATCCTTTTCGTCATTTCGTTGACCGGTTTTCCACCCGCCGATATACTTTCATCATCTCGTCAGGTACAGCCCCACGCCCAGACTCTCAGGCCCTGTACCCACACGATCTCACGTTGGCGAAAGGATTGCCGGTCATGGCAAAGAAGACAACTGCGGCCCGCAAGCGGGGGGCGACACGCAATTGGATCGCCTATCTCTGCGAATCCTTGGTCACGTCCGGAGTCATGCCGACCTGGGAGGCGGCAACCTATCTGACCGAGAACCTGTTTGGAGAAAAACCAAATCCCCGCCTCTTAAGTACGACAAACGCCTACGAAGTGACGTCCCAATTTCTTCAGCGGCTTTACCATCCCCTCATTGAGGCCGCGTCTCGCGACATCACCTTGCCGGATGGCGCCATGCTGCACGTGTTTACGGATATCAGCCTCACCGGTAAATCTGCCGTCCTGATCGTCTACATGCCTGGCAATACTCTTCCGCACCAGTTGCTGATGCTGGACGCGGCAAAAGCCTGGGAGCTGGTCTTTACTGACTCAGAGGACGTGAATCGCTGGGCAGAAGAACGGTATCGGCGGGTGAAGTCGGCGCTGACGGCGGCGATCGGCAAGCCGGCTCTCGCGAAGGTCCTTGCAGAAATTTCCTAGCTAGCCTCGCTGTCGAGACACTCGCTCATCCTGTGCGTTCGGCTCTTATCCTCCAGTAGGTTCATAGTTCAGGTTCGGCCCCAACCATCTCTCAAGCGCTGAAAGGGGCATCCCTTTTCGTTCCTGATAGTCGAGAACCTGGTCCTTCCCAATTTTTCCCACCGCAAAGTATTTGGCGTCCGGATGGGCGAAATATAGCCCGCTAACCGAGGCCGCTGGCCACATCGCGAAGCTTTCAGTCAGAGTGATTCCTGTGTTCTGTTCAACGGATAACAGATCGAAGAGCATCCGTTTTTCTGTATGGTCGGGACAGGCCGGGTAGCCTGGCGCGGGACGAATCCCACGATAGCGTTCGCGAATCAGGTCCTCCGTCGTGAGACCCTCCTCCTTGCCGTACCCCCATTCCTGCCGCGCACGTGCATGGAGCCATTCGGCAAAGGCTTCGGCCAAACGGTCGGCCAAGGCTTTGGCCATAATAGAATTGTAGTCGTCATGGTCGCGCTCGAACTCTCGACACAAGAGATCCACCCCGACTCCCGTCGTCACGGCAAAGGCTCCGATATAATCCGCGCGACCGGACTCTTTCGGCGCGATAAAGTCCGCCAGCGCGTAACTGAACTGCCCTTGAGGCTTCTCCGATTGCTGGCGCAAGGTGTGGAACGTCGTCAAAACCGTCTTGCGACTCTCATCGGTGTAGATCTCAATATCGTCGCCCAGGCTGTTGGCAGGAAAAACCCCATACACGCCATTCGCGGTGAATAATCGTTGATCCACAATCTTGCGCAGCAAGGTCAACGCATCGTCGTGCAACTCCTTGGCCTTCGAGCCTACGACAGGATCTTCGAAAATGGTCGGGTAGCGTCCGCGCAATTCCCATGTGTGAAAAAACGGTGACCAATCGATATAGGGAATCAGCTGATCCAATGACTGCTTCGGCAACACCTTCACCCCCGTGAAGGTCGGTATGGGTATGTCAACCTCAGCCCAATTGGATTGGAATCGATTGGCTCGCGCCCGCACTAATGTCCAGAGAGGTTTGGATCCCCGGTCCTGATGGGTCTGGCGTATCTGATCATAATCGGCACGAACCTTCTTGGAAAAATCAGCCCGTAAATCGTCATTCACCAGACTGCCGACAACGCCCACCGCCCTGGAGGCGTCCAGCACATGCACCACGGAATGGTTGTAGGACGGGGCAATTTTAACGGCCGTATGGGCTTTGCTTGTGGTGGCACCACCGATCAGTAACGGCAGATCAAGGCCCTCGCGCGTCAGCTCGCGCGCGACGTGTACCATTTCATCTAGCGACGGAGTGATGAGTCCACTCAACCCGATGATCTTTACCTGGTGTAGGCGTGCAGCCGCCAAGATCTGTTCACAGGGCACCATCACCCCAAGATCGATCACCTCGTAGTTATTACAACCCAGGACAACCCCGACGATGTTCTTTCCGATGTCATGCACATCGCCCTTGACCGTGGCGAGAAGAACCTTACCATTCGAGCTCGACGCACCTGACTTGAGCTTTTCAGCCTCCATGAACGGCATGAGATACGCCACGCCTTTCTTCATGACCCTGGCGCTCTTGACCACTTGAGGCAAAAACATCTTGCCCGACCCGAACAGGTCCCCCACGATGTTCATCCCGGCCATCAGCGGCCCCTCGATCACATGCAGCGGCTTGTCATACTTCAGTCGAGCTTCCTCGATATCCTGCTCGATGTAGTCGGTCACCCCTTTCACCAATGCATGAGAAAGCCGTTCCTCGACCGTGCCGGAACGCCACTCATCGTCTTTCACCGCCACTTTGCCCTGTTGCTTGACGGTGTCGGCAAAGGTGACCAATCGTTCTGTCGCATCCGGCCGGCGGTTCAGTAGCACATCTTCGACCAGCTCCAGGAGATCCTTGGGAATCTCCTCGTACACCGCCAACTGTCCGGCGTTCACAATTCCCATGTCCAGACCGGCCTTGATCGCGTGGTAGAGGAAGGCCGCATGCATCGCCTCTCGCACGCGGTTGTTGCCGCGAAACGAGAAGGAAATGTTACTGATGCCGCCGCTGACTTTCGCCAGCGGAAGATGCTGCTTGATCCAGCGCGTGGCTTCGAGAAAGTTCACGGCGTAGTTATTATGTTCCTCGATGCCGGTCGCCACCGTGAGGATGTTCGGATCGAAGATGATGTCCTGGCCTGGAAAGCCGATGCGTTCCGTAAGGAGACGATAGGCCCTCTCACAGACCTCGATCTTGCGTTCATACGTATCGGCCTGGCCGCGCTCGTCGAAGGCCATCACCACCACGGCGGCCCCGTATCGATGAACCAGTTTGGCCTGCTGGAGAAACTTGGCCTCGCCTTCTTTGAGACTGATGCTATTGACGATTGGCTTCCCCTGGATTTCCTTCAGACCAGTCTCCAGGATGTCCCACTTCGAACTATCCACCATGATGGGTACGCGACAGATATCCGGTTCCGACGCCACCAATCGTAGGAACTTCTGCATGGCAGCCTGGGAGTCGAGCATACCTTCGTCCATATTGATGTCGATGATCTGGGCGCCCCCCTCGACCTGCTGTCGCGCGACCGAGAGCGCGGTTTCATAATCGCCTCCCAGAATCAGTTTGGCGAAGGCCGGTGAGCCCGTGACGTTGGTCCGTTCACCGATATTCACAAAGTTCGATTCCGGCCGGATCGTGACCGCCTCCAGCCCGCTTAACCTGGTGTACGGCTCGACGGACGGCGGGACGCGCGGAGACAGACCTCGCACGGCCTCGGCAATCAGCTTGATGTGTTCCGGTGTCGTCCCGCAACAGCCACCGACGATGTTCAGCCAGCCATTCTGCGCCCATTCTTTCAATTGGGGTGCCAGGCTATCCGGTGTCTCCGGGAATCCCGTCGGCAGCAACGGATTAGGCAGTCCGGCATTCGGATGGCAGCTCACATAGATCGGGGCCAGGCGCGAGAGCTCTTCGATCAACGGGCGCATTTCTTTGGGACCTAACGCGCAGTTGATGCCGACGCTGAGCAAGGGCACATGGGAAATGGAGTTCCAGAAGGCTTCGATCGTTTGGCCCGTGACCCCGCGATTGCTGCCTGCTTGAATAAACGTCACCGAGGCCATGAGGGGAAGCCTGAGGTGGCGATCCTCAAAAAACTTATCAATGGCAAAGAACGCCGCTTTCGCATTGAGCGTATCGAAGATGGTCTCGACCAACAAGAGATCGACTCCGCCGTCGACCAAGCCACGAACCTGCTCGTAGTAGACCGTCACCAGCTCGTCATAGGTGGTGCCGCGCGCCGCAGAATTGTTGACATCAGTTGAAATAGACGACGTCTTCGTCGTGGGCCCAATCGCCCCGGCCACAAAGCACGACCGGCCAGGCGCTGCAATCTTGACCTGCTCCGCAGCACGCCTGGCACATTCCCCTCCGGCTCTCGCGATCTCGTAAGCAAGGGACTCCATGCCGTAGTCGGCCAGGGAAATGGCTTGAGCGTTGAACGTATTCGTCTCGACGATATCAGCGCCGGCCTCGAAGTACTGGCGATGGATCTCCTCGATGATGGCGGGCTGCGTGAGGTTCAACAGATCGTTGTGCCCTTTCTGATCTTTCTTCCAATCTTTGAACCGCTCGCCCCGAAATGCGGCCTCGTCCAGCTTCCGCTGCTGGATCATGGTTCCCATGGCCCCGTCGAGGACGAGAATGCGTTGTTGCAATAAGGCTTCTAATGATCCACTCATAAGACCTGTCTCCCCGATCGAATCCGCTGCGATGGTGAAGGAAGTTGGGCCATCATAACTGACAGGTTCTTACGCCAGCAAGCAAACCCGATCGTCGCGCCTTGACAGGAAGGGAAGCCGCCGATACGATGCCGGTACCAGTTGGAGAGAAACCGTGCTCCTGCGTCTTTCCATCCGTACCATCTTCTCGCTTCTGCTGCTTCTCTTATCGACCACCGGTATCTGGCTCCAGCCTTCCGCAGTCCTCGCTGCACCCTATTTTGAGGATGGGTATCTCGGGCTTACACAAACGGAATTACATCAAAAGCTCGGGATGCCGCAGGCGGTGCGTGACCGGAAGTCCGCTCTGCGCGTCTTTACCTACTACGCCATCACCGATTGGGACAAGTATTTTCGGAAGCTCGTCTCACCGGAAAATGGCGAGGATGTCTATACCTTCAAACGTGATGGCACTGAGGTCCGATACTCGTTCAGTTACACCGTCGATCCCAAAGATGAAAGCGAGAATCGAACGTTATTCGTTCGGCTCGTCGATATCGAATTCTCCCCCGCCGTCCCCCTTGCCCAGATTCCCTCGCTCGTTCCCGAATTTCACCCTTCAGAGGATCCCGCGTCTCCATCATTCCGATCAAATATCTGGGTGTTGCTGTTTAAGGGCGCCGCGTCACCACAGGCTCGTTTTATCGTGAAAGAGGCAACCAGGGATAAGCTGGAGTGGACTCTGGCCTACCAGCTATTCTCTTTACAAGGCCTGCCGGACCCACTCACGACCAAGTCTCTCGTCGATCGAATGGAAATCAGCACCCAAAGTGTCGACCTTGTGAAACAACGCCAGCGACACACCCATGACCCCATCCTCAATCCCTATTCACGAGAATTTTCTCAGCACACACCTACTCCTCAATTGCCCACAGCCAAAAAGATTCCCGTCCCCAAGTACGCGGACTAGCCACGCTTGGGGTTTCATGACGCAGCGATGATCAGGAAAAGTAGAAACTAGGGAGCGCGCTGGAGATGCTCCTGCTGTTTCTCTTGAATCTTCCCGGCCTGATCACGGAAGACATCCAGCGGAGCATCCTGCGAGGTAAAGAGCAAGGCAGGAATGGTCAAACCCAACATGATCAAGCACCAGAGAGTCAGGAAACGGACGACTTGGCTCCGCCCCAAAAACCTGGCCAGCAGGCAGATCACCGCGGCAATGCCGCCGAAGCTGAGAACTTGAGACTGATAGTGAGTCAACCCGGAAATATTCGGAGTGAATTTACCGAGTCCAGTGCCGGTGTTATTTGCCCAACCAACAACCTTCTGCTGTAGTCTTATGACGGCAGAATGCTCGGATGGCCCCTTGGGAGCCTGCTCCGTCACCTGGACCTTCGCACGATACCGTTCGGGGATACTCTCGTAGTTGTCGGTCAAGACCGGAGTGCCTTGCTCATCAATATAGGAATAGATGGTCGTGGCAGAAGCGATCGCCGGCAACAGGAGGCTACTGATCCAGAAGAACAGGATTCCAACAATGACAGCCGCTCTGCCATTGAGCAGGAAATAACTTCGTTGATTTCCGGGAATCATGTCATTTCTGAATACGCACATCAGTACAAGTATACCGACCATACCGAATACTCACATCTTATTGATTAGATTGGGGCAAACAGCCCCGTTTCCTTGACTCTCTCAGATTCACATTGCTACGATGCAACCGTCATGCATCAAACCACCGCGGCTACCCAAGAACCGATGAACGCCTCTCCAGCTGATCTCGAAGAACCGACCCCCTTCATCCGCCGCCGCCCGGTTCGACTCATCATCTACGCCGGGCTGGGGCTATTTCTCCTCCTCATGGTAATCTGGCCGCTCATTGCACAGCTCAAAGACCCGGATTTTCAAAAACATATCGCAGAGCATCGCGTCATGGTCGGCATGTCGAAAGAACAGGTGTTACTGGCGTGGGGAGGCCCACAAACGATCAACACGACATTCACCAAAGAAGGCCTGCGCCGCGAGGAATGGATTTTTGAAGATTGGGAAAGCGCCGCGGTGGTGAAACACCGCTATCTGTACTTTGAAGAAGGCACCCTCATCGGCGGATGGTTCCAAGGCTCAGGCGAACGGCTCCCCACTCAGTCCCCGTCCAATCCGCACAGCCCAAAACCGCGAACGTAGCAGGATGCTGAAAAATTCCGCCAGCGGCGTTCTCGCATCGTTCAGACCCTCAACGTACCCGGAGGGTACGCCTCGGCCCTTCACTCGCTGCGGCCTTGCTGGACGGCCTTTTTGAGCATCCTGCGAGAGTGTTGTCCTGTTGTGCCACACGTGCGGACCATCAAAGTTCTGATGTGCCCAAATAGTTTCTCTGCAGCCTGTTAGTCTTTACTTACGGCTGCGACGAGACATCCCGCACGGCCAACCGCAGCCGGCTCAGCAGCACTTCCGCATGGACCTGATCGCACTCCTCAACTAGAACTCGCGAGTTGAGAATGGGGAGTCCGGGGTACAAGCTACTCACATGTTCGTTCTGAACCATGTAGGCGATACCACTGCCCTCCAGCAGACTCGTGATCATCGCCAGCTCGCCCATACTCTGCGGCTCTGTGAGACGGATCATCGGCATGCAACGCACTCCACGCTCTAATAGGTCACGGGCAATTCAATCCGCCTCGTTTCGTTGCTTTTTTTCCGCGCCCCTCTTACACTGATCATCTGGCTACGGGGTTTCCGTAATTTGCACGCGGCGCAGTTTTCCTGGCCCGCCCGAAATGGTCAACACCCGTTTCCATTCTCGGATCTGATACACCGCCCAGGCAGGAGATTGGCCCTTGAAATAGGCATCAGGGTCTTCCCCGCTGGCATTGAGAAAGATTGGCTCAGTGAAGCCTTCTTCCAACACATAGTCGAGGAGGCAGTCGGTCACGAAGCCGGCCCCTTGCAGGGACACCTCGGCCAGCATCGACAGAATGTCTTCTGGATTTTGAATCGTCACAGGCTGCATTGAAGCACCTCCGCGCCATCGAATTGTAACGAGCCTGCTCATCAGGAAGGCAACAGACATGACACGTCCCATGACGAAAAGCCGATTCCGAGAAGAACTCTTGCGTATGATGGACCGCAAGCATCATTGGGCCTGGCCGGCATTCGCCAACGGAACGGTCACCATCGATCAACTCAAACGCCACTTTCAACAAGAATACGGCGTGTACGTGCGTGACTTTCCTGTGTTCCTGGCACGCATTCACGGACAGAATCCCCCGGCCCCGGTCCGCCGGATGCTCGCCGATAATATTTACGAAGAAGACACAGGCGGGCTCTCGCTGGGAAAGTCGCACCCGGAATTGTTCCTGACCATGATGGCAGGCCTTGGATTGCCGGCACGTGACTTTGACAGCGTGCGCCTCTTACCGGCCAGTCGGCGCTACCGCGCCTGGCTGGACCGTGTCTCGAATAGCCGAGACTGGGTCATCGGAGCAGCGGCCCTGACTGTCTTCGTAGAAGGCAGCGTGAAAGATCGCGCCGAAATCGCCGACCCCTCCAAGCCCAAGACCGCTGAAGAAATCGAATCGATCGTCCAACGCCACCCACTGGTGAAATACCACGGCATGTCCCCCGATTCCATGGATCTGATTCGCGCACACCAACTGGTCGAATCCGGCCACCGACATGATGCCTATGCCATGGTGGTGAATTACGCCACGACACGCACCCAACAACAGGCTGTACTGAGCTGCCTCAAGAAATGCCTGACGCTCTGGCAGGCCTATCGCGATGCGGTCGCCAAAGCTTGTAGATTGGAAAAAATCTCGCGGTGAGTCAGCGGTGTATTGCTGTGCTGCTCTTCCTCTCCCTTTCCCTCGTTCCGGCTGTCAGTGATCAGCCATCAGCGATCAGTGCACCTCTGCCGGACGACATGGTGCTCGTTCCTGCCGGAGAATTCCTGATGGGGAATCCGGCAGGCAGCGATGGTCTTCCCGACGAACAGCCGCAACGCCTCGTCTACACCGCAACATTCTGGATCGACCGATACGAAGTCACGAACGATACCTATACACGATTTGTCCAGGCCACCGGGCATCGCGCACCGGCGAACTCCAGCCCTGCTTCCACATTGTGGGAGAACAATGCACCGATCTCCGGCATCGGCAACCATCCCGTGGTGAATGTCAGTTGGGAGGATGCAGTTGCCTACTGCACCTGGATGGGCAAGCGTTTGCCGACCGAGGCGGAATGGGAAAAGGCCGCGCGCGGCACCGATGGCCGTCGCTATCCCTGGGGAAACGAGTGGGACATCAAGAAAGCCAACAGCGCCAGCTATTGGGCTGGGCGAACCATCGACTTTCAGAGCGGAGCGGACTGGGATGCCTTCTGGATCAAGGGCGAGGGAGCACAGATTTCAAAAGAGAAGGGCATCAAAGGCGAAGTGCTCACGATGCCGGTCGGCAGCTTTCCCGAGAGCGTCAGCCCTTACGGACTGCATGACATGGCAGGCAACGCCGCTGAATGGGTGCAGGATTGGTATAACCCGAACTACTACAAAGACGCTCCTCTCTCAGACCCTCAGGGGCCTCCTCGCGGAGCGATCAAAGCGATGCGCGGCGGATCCTGGCTCAAGCCGGCTATCAGTCTTCGCACAAGCGACCGCGACTGGGGCACCATGGACAGCCGCCCCAGTGGCACAGGTTTTCGCTGCGCAAAGGACGCGTTCTAAGAGGTTGCTGAAAAAGTCCGCCAACGCCCAGGTCGTAGCGCGTGAAGCGCGAGACATGCGAGAAAAGCGCGATCCGAAGTTCGAGGATTGAAGTTCCGGGAACTTCAATCTTCGGAGCTCGACCCTCGCCCGTCCCGCCTGTCTCGCTCGGCTATCCTGCGAGACCTCATCGGACCAACAGAAACTCAACTCTCTCGATCCTCACCACCGGCATAATGAGCCCCAGACCTTCTTCATCATGGGAGAAGTCATAGACAAGAGACTCATCGGGAATGAGCCGCCCCATCATGGCGATCTCAATCTCGACTTTCTGACCAATCTCTACTTGTCGGCGCAGGAGGTCACGTTGGCTGGAATCGGGAATTACGAATAGATTGCTCGGAAGATCTTCGGCTTTGAATCGGACAACACCCCATCTGGTTGGCGTGAAGATCGGCCCGATGGCGATGCTGAACCCGCCTACCGTTGGCTCATAGCGGGAAATTTCTCCTGACCAGAGAAAGACCACCGTCCACTGCAGCGCCTCCGTCCCTTCGCGCTTCGAGTCGCGCTCCCGGTTCAGCGTGAACAGCCGCTCATCATGGCCAGGATCATGATGGCCATGGCCGTAGACCAGGCCCCAGTCAGGCGGGGTCCCATCCAGTGCGTCAAGAAACTGTTCAATCGAATAGGGATCGATCAGGATCCGGTAATCCGGCGGCAGGATGGTTGAAAGTTCGCTGCGCCTGATCGTCAGGAGAGGTCTCGAACCGATGGTGTCTTCGCCCCAACCCTCCCCGACCGATCCTACGGTCAGGGACAGAACGGCGATGACCCAGAGAGCCCACATGGGATGAGATCACTCCGTTGCAGCGGCGACGGCTCGCTCAAAACTCGTGCGGAGGGCAGTGACCGCCTGCTGCTCACCCGTCAACACTCCACATTCGATCAAGAGTGCCACACGAGGATGTGGATCGATGCGGCGCAAAGCCTGGCTACTGAGTCCACCCGACTCGATAACTTTTTGATAGATACCTAACCATGAGTCGATCACCGCACGCAGCCCGGCATCAGTGGGTTTCATCCGGCCGAGCTTCACCTGTTCAATCAATTTGGTGAGCGGGTCGGACTGAGAGATGGTGGCAATCGCATGCTGCAGGATCTGATCCCCTGAGTCCATAATCAATTTGTGGAACAGGAACCGGGCCCGCGCGGGTCACCGCAACTCCCGCAGGAACCTCCCCCGTTACCTGGCAGCACCCAGCCATCCGTGCCGCCAACCCCGAACGCAGAGATTTGTTTCTCTACCTTTGTGGCTTGGCATTTTGGACAGGTGGCTTGCGTTGACCCATACACCAACAACTCGAATCGATGATTGCATTCCCCGCAGACATATTCGAAGATAGGCATGGATGGTACTCCTTATTCTGAGGGGTATTATAAGATCCGGCCAGCCAGTTCGCAATCTGCCAGGAGCTGTATGTACCAAGAAGAAAAAACCTTTACCCTTCGATTCAGCCTGGAAGCCTCGTTTCCCGACGACTATGAGGGCGATGAGGAGCACCAGGCCTGGGTGCGAGAGTGGGAAGCGCGAATCAAACCGGACCTGCTTAAGGTGCTCTTCGAATCGTTGCGTCAGCACCGGTCCTGGCAGACGCACGTGCGCAATCGCGGGAAATCTCCTGCCGATGAAATTGAAATCGTCCTCGCGCGGGACTTTTCCAAACCTCAAGGATTCAGCCTGTCATCATGACGCCCCCTCCCCTCGGTTTGTACCTCCACATCCCCTTCTGTCGGCAGCGATGTGACTTCTGCGCCTTCTATCTTGAAATCCATCGCGAAGGCCGCGCAGAGACCTTTGTCCGATCCCTCCTTCATGAGATCGGACTGTCGGCGCAGCAACACGTGGCAGCAGGCCACCCCATCCAGTCCGTCTATATTGGGGGTGGCACACCGACGGTACTCGCCGCGGCTCAGCTTGTCGCGATCCTGTCTGAGATTCGCAGGCATCTCACCCTCGCCTCCGACTGTGAAATCACCGTTGAAGCGCATCCCTCCACGATCTCCGAACAGGATCTCGTGCAACTGCGTCAAGCCGGCGTCACTCGCCTGAGTCTCGGCGCAGAATCGATGGAGGATGGCGACCTAGCCAGGATCGGACGGCCCGGTGCCGTCCATGAGACCGTCATCGCGGTTACTCAGGCCAGAGCCGCCGGATTCACAAACATCAACCTTGATTTGATGTACGGGCTCCCTGGCCAAAGCCTGGAGAGCTGGCAACGGACGCTGGCCCACTGTCTCGCGCTGGCGCCCACGCACCTTTCTTGTTATTCCCTCACAGTCGAACAGGAGACAAAGCTCGCGTCCAACATCCAGCACCAACGGAGTCCGGCACCGGATGAAGGTCTTCAAATTGAAATGGACGAGGCAGCGCAAGGGATGCTCGTCGACGCCGGCTATGAGCGGTATGAAGTGTCAAACTATGCTAAACAAGGATATGCCTGCCGACACAATCTGCTGTATTGGACCAATGGCGAGTACCTCGGATTGGGGCCAAGCGCACAGTCCTATCTGGACGGGACCAGGTTTGGTAACGTCGCCGACCTCGCGGCTTACGACGCATCGCTCGCGGCGAGCCGCCTTCCCATCGAAGATCGCACCAGGCTCTCGGAGGAGGAGCAACTCCGCGACGCTGTGATTTTCGGATTACGCCTGATTCGAGGAATCCCCTCACAGTATCTTCATCAGCATGCCGCAAACTATGGGCATGCGGCAGTCACCGCACAGTTACTCGCGCAACAGTTGATCGAGGAAGACGGTGAGCGCAGCAGACTAACGGCACGAGGCCGCCTCCAGGCCGATACCATCGCCGGACAGCTGTACTAACAGGCTGTTGAAAAAGTCCTGAGTCTGACTTTCTCGCAAGATCCTCAAAAAGGCCGTCCAGCAAGGCCGCAGTGACCGAAGAGGCGAGGCGTACTACCTCACTTCGTGTGTGCCGTTCGCCCCTAGAATGGGCTCTTGGCGAACGGAAAAGCCCCTCCAGTGATTCCGACATCCGAGAGCCTTTCTTCTGTACGTCGAGCCTCTGAGCGAAGCGAGAACGATGCTGGCGGACTTTTGCAGCATCCTGCCTGCTCCATTGACTTTTTCCTTGGGTGGGGTGGAAACTGAACGCAGACCATGTCGGAGGTGCCATGCCCGTCAATATGGATCCTGCCAAGAAGCGAAGAAGACAGCCGTCCGCGCCAGAGACAGATTCGTCTCCATCAGAGAAGGACAAGACTGTGCCAACAAAAGCGGTTCAGTTTGGCGAAGAGACGGAAGAGGATCGGGTGAAGGATCTGGCAGATGCCGAATTAAAGAATCTGTGGGAAGCCACGGAAGTCATCGACATGGATAAAGTTTGACGCGGATAGCGCACGAGACAGGAGAGACTGGCGGCAAAAGCGAGACACTCAGAATCAGGGCTTGGACGTCGCGCCTTTCTCGCATATCTCGCGCGTCACGCCGCATGGCCGCTGGAGGACAGGCTCCTAGGCGGGCAGAAAGAAAAAGGCGATCGCCAGCATCAAGTAGACCCCGACCAACATCACGCCTTCCATCCAGTGCGACTCTCCGTCCATCGCCACGAATCCCACAATCAGGACCGAGATCGTCACCGCAGCCACCTCGAACGGTGTGAAGATCAGGTCCAACGGCGTCCCGAAGAGATAACTGGCAAACACGAGCAGTGGCGCAACGAGCAAAGCAATCTGCAGGCTGGACCCAACGGAAATCCCATAGGCCAGATCCATCTTATTTTTCAGCGCCACCATCACCGCTGTGGAATGCTCAGCCGCGTTACCCACCAAGGCGACAAGAATGACGCCGACAAAAACTTGCGTCAGTCCAAGTTGGTGCGCAGCAGGCTCTAGCGCCCCCACCAGCATCTCGCTCATCAGGGCCACGAGACAGGTCACCACGGTGAGCACTGTAATCGAAGCGCGTCTGGTCCAGGGTTGTTCTCCAAAGTCCGAGGCATCATGCGCTTCTCCGGCAAACAGATGGCGATGGGTCTTCAAGGAGAACAGCAGGCTGGCGATATAAATCGCGAATAAGACAATCGCGATGGTAAGGCTCAACTCCCGTTCAATGGCCACACCCCGATCGGCAGCGGTGAAATGGAAGAGAGCGGGAATGATGAGGCCCACGGCGGCCAGGAGCAGGAGACTGGCGCCCATTCCGGCAGCGGTCTGATTGAACTTCTGCCGCTCGTACTTCATCCCGCCGGCAAACATGGCGACCCCGAGGACGAGTAAGATGTTGCCCAGGATTGAGCCGGTCAGAGAGGCTTTGACGACATCGTGAAGGCCCTCGCGCAGAGCCACAAGGGCGATAATCAATTCCGCGGCATTGCCAAGCGAAGCATTGAGCAGCGCGCCAATGCCGGCACCGACATGGGTTGTCAAATGCTCGGTGGCTCGCCCCAGCAGACCCGCCAGCGGAATAATGGCGAGTCCCGCCGAGACAAAGACCAGCAGTGGATCGGCTCGAAGGACCTCGAGTCCGATCGTCACCGGGACAAAGATGAGCAGGAAATCAAGCCACGACGTGAAGAGATATCGCACGCGCAAAACCTAGCATGACTGTGAGACTTTGTCGATGAATCGACGCCAACCACCCCACGCGCTCTTCTACCCCTTTCATCTGTGCCACCAGGAGACCTTGACGCGGCTTCTGACTCGCTTTGCCACCGTCCATTTTCGCGACTTCATGGCGCTGCAATTGACCCCTATGTCCGGAGTGACGGCGTTTCAAGACCGGATGGGCATGAGCTTCCCGGATCTCGTCGAGTCGGGACGCCTCGTGCAGGGGTATGAAGTGAGTGGACCTCTGTCACCCATTGTGGCAGAAGCCGTCGATCGCGACCTTCACGACCCCCTCTGGCGCGCACAATTTCACGCTGCCTTTTGCCGGGACCGTCGTCTCCAACGTGGACTATTCGAACCGTCCCATAGTCTTCGGATCGGCGATAGTCTCGTGCCGGGCCCCGCAGTACTCCTGCGCCTCATGGACGACTCGTTCAGAGAGCAGGACTATGATCTCGCCCGGGTCAGAGCATTATCCAGGAGCAATGTCACCCTTGAAGAAGGGTATCTCTTTGAATATGGGCTCGCCCTCGTCAAAACATCCGCCTCGCTCGCCTATACGCAGACCCTGGCGCTGGCACATCAGCTTCAACCGGTGACTGACTCCCCCGCTCATTTCGCACTCTATGCGCAATCCTGCCTTCGAGAGAATTGGCTGAGAACCAACCACCTGCTCATCCGGGCGGGCTATTAATAGTTGCACCCAAGTCTGCTAGAATTCGACCCCATGGCAGGCACGAACACCCCCTTCGCCCCTCCCCTCCCGACGGAGACTACCAGCACCGGCACAGAGATCGGACTCGACGCGCGTGTGATCGTGTTCAACTGTGAGTGCCATACTTACCAACAAGTTATTGCGCTCTTCTGCCAATACATTCCGGGCATGACCAGCTCGAAAGCCTTCGAGCTGGCATGGAAGATAGATCATGATGGTGAGGCCATCGTGTTTGCTGGTACGCTGGAACAAGCGGAAGAGATCGCTGCAAAGCTCGCGGGCGGGGGACTACGAGTGGCCGTGCAATAATCGCAGTTTCGTTACTTCTTGTGCTTCTTTGCCGCTGCTTTGGCAGGCCGAGCTTTTGGCTGAGATTTTGGCTTTGCCTTCGAGATGGCTGGCCGCGCTGCGGCTTTCGTAGGTGCACGTTTCGCTGGAGCCGACTTCGCATGCGTGAGTTTCGCTGGAGCGGGCTTCGCAGGCGCAGTCTTCTTGCCGTGGCTCCCCGATCCCCCCTTCACAGGCTTTCCTTCAGCAAGCTGGGCCTGTAGTTTGTGCGTCGCGGAGGTCTTATTCAGTTTCATAACCATATCGCCACTATGGATCCGCACTTGATAGAGCTCTAAGAGCTTGCCAATGGCCTTTTGATCGCCTTTCTTCGCGGCATTCAGCAACCGGCGGCGATGGTTCATCTCTTCTTCTTCAGTATGGGAGGCAGCCCGTCGTTCCATGTCTGTCCTTTCGTTCTGCGTGGGCATAAAGCCCCCGCGCCGCGCAGTATACCCGAAATGTTCAATTTCTTCTAGCGCGTTGGCAGGACAGCTGCGCGAGACTGGCTGGTTGGGCGGGATGAGCGAGACAGACGGAATCAGGGCTTGCACGTGGCGCCTTTCGCGCTAGGCCTGTCCGTCGCGCGCCTATGAGCGCTTGTGGCACGTTTCACCCCATGCGTATAATACGCATCGAACACCCAGCAGGACAGTCGCACGAGAGAGGCGGGACGAGCGAGACGGGCCAAACAAGGTGGCAACCCAATCTGTTCCACGTCTCGCATGACTCGCGCTTCACGCGCTACGGTCTGTGGCGCTGGCGGCCTTTTTCAGCGTCCTGCCAATTCGATTCACGAAGGAGACTACCCGATGGAGCAGCATCAACGGAAACAGGAAGAAACCACGGTCGCCGACGATCCGAAGGCCCGCGAAATGCTTCGCCAAGCCTTCGAGAAGACCGCGCGGTGGCAGAAAGACTTTAAGGGATTCACTGCTGACCTGACAGTGAATGTGAACGGGAAGGAAATCAGCGGACCCGTCATGGTGAAAGGCCCTCGTGAAGTCTCTGTCCAACTGGGAGATGCCGACGTGCAGAAGTGGGCGCAGGAACAGCTCGGTATGATCGCGGTGCACCGCGGCCCGAGAAGCTTCGAGGAATCAGACGGCAAGTACTCCTTGACCATGGAAGAAGACGGCCATCCGTTCGGCACGAAACTTATCATCCATGGATCGAACTCGTTTTATCGCCTCAAAAACAATCGCATCACCCAGATCAATCGCAAGATGGCGCACCCGGGCATGACGCCCTTTGCCTTTACGATCAATGTCGAAGAAAGCACCGTCACCCAGGACCAGAAGAATCTGACGACGAAATACAGCGTGTACTACTATTCACCCACCGACGGGAAGCTGAACAACGTGGAAAGCTTCACCGACACCCACGTGCGCGTCGGATCATCGGATTTACCGGCCACCCGCCGCATCATTTCCTACGAAAACGGCGAAGTCGTCGTAAAGAACCTGACATTCACGAATCACAAACTGATCTAAGACCCTCCTCTCTCCACCCTCTCCCCACTACGGGGAGAGGCGACGGTGAGGGAGATCTCAATCGGGAGTCCGGTGGACTTGCGAACTTCATTCCCGCACAGTATGCGATTCAAGCTAGAAGGCTACGTGCATCTAGCGCGCATGATCGATAAATGCCGGGCCGTGCTAGCCGGCACCGAGGGCGAATACATCTACCCCTGTCCCATGGATGACCGGCTCATGGAGTTCGCAGGCATCACGGCCGATCAGTTCACCGCAACCGTCAAGGCCAATCCAACCGATGACGGCGTTGCGCAATGGTTCAGGAAGAAAGCGAAGCGTCATCAGCCGGCTGAGTTGGACGAGTGGAACGAAATGATGCTGAAGCGCGGACCGAGCACACCCGAGAAGCAGGAATACTTCAACAAGCTCAGAGACGCCGTTGATCCCTCCCGCACCGACCTCACCGCCTGGGCTGACCTACAAGACCTGGAAGAAGGGCGCCACGTTCCACGGCAGAAACCAGCATCCTAGCCGAATGATTTCTGTGGCATTGGGAGCAATCGATATGAACCGGCATTTCGCGACGTGCCTACTTCTCGCGGCAGGAATGGCTCTCACCGCCTGCGAAACTGTATCGCCAAACGTGCTTGAGAAAAATGCCCTGAGCAGCGAACTACGAAACGAAACGACGGTCGGCGTGCCGCTTCCCACTGGTTGCCCGACGCTCACCACTTCTCTTCCGCCAGAAAAAACTACCGTCACAGTGTCCTACCAAGAGCCGACAACCAGTCAGAACGGGGCCCCACTCACCGAACTCGCCTACACAACACTATACTTGAGTTGGCCGAAAGCCCAGACCAAAGCTATCCGCATGTGGACCAACGATGCACATGGCGGTGCGCTTGTCACCATCCGAGACATTCCCGTTCCCGCTCAAGAACTGGGACTCTGCGTCACGGCGACGAATTGGGGCAGGAAGGAATCGGGCCCCGCACCGCTGACCCAGGCGAAACCGTAGGCTGTCTCCTTGAGGGCAGCTACCCCATTCTATTCAATATGCTTCCCCTTCTCTGCAACGCCCTAGCTCGTGGCGAGCACCTCTGTGCCTTTCGCTGGCTGGAGACGTTCCGCTTCCCGTCAGCATGACAAAGCCGTTCCCATTTTGCCCGGCAGATACTCCTGCAGAAACTCGGTCGAGACAACCGCGTCGCGGCCCTCTCCAAAGTCGCTCGCTTCGCCCAGAAACCCCCTGAGCGAGCCTACTTAAAGATCATCAGGAAAGAGCATTCCAGCATTCGAAGCACTACGAAGACTAGTTGTTGGGAGGGAGAATGCCGGCAGGAGCTGGCGAAATGCCGGCATTTTTGACGCCCCGCGCGGGGTGGCCAAATTGGAAGCATGGAACCAGTTGATGAATCGCGGGCCAAGCACGTCGGAGAAGCGGGAATATTTCACTGGGCTCCGGGATGCAATCGATCCCTCGCGAACCGCAACCGCCTGGTCAGACTTGCAGGACCTCGAAGCAGGGCGATTCGTTCCGACCCGGGCCTCCATAACTTCGTCAGTATCAGAGGAGTAGCCCGCTTCAGCTCCGACCCGACCCGACCCAGACTCGACCCGATCCGACCCTGCCACATTGGGCTGCTCCAAGGGACTTAGCTGCCCCACCTGATGATGCTCACCACATTTGAGAAATCGTCTGACCAGGTCCCGACGGCCGCTACCTTGTTCACGGGTGTCCACCGGGGGTCCGTTGCGAGGGGCCCTAGCGCCTCACGGTGTCTCGCCATCACAACCAGATCAGCTCCGGACTTAAAGGGCACCCCGTTCGCAAAATCGAATTGCTTGAGCGCCACAAGTCCAAGCGCTTGCTCAAGATTGCCCAACACCGGTTCAAGCGTCAGGTACCGGTTCGAGATGTGAATGACCAACAGCCCATCAGGAGCCAGCTTCCGCAGATACATCTCCATGGCTTCGCGGGTGAGGAGATGAACAGGGATCGCATCGGAAGTAAATGCGTCCAGGATGATCATGTCATAACCACCATCCGGCGCTTCCTCCATTTTCAGTCGTGCATCACCGACCACAACTTGCAGATCAACCCCTCGAGCCTTCGTATCGTTGTAGTACGTAAAGAGCTTGGGGTCCTGTGCGATCGTCACAACTGCGGGATCGATCTCGTAATACGTCAGGGATTGCCCCTGCTCGCAGTAATTCGCCAACGCAGCGATGCCCAACCCGGTCACCGCGATCCTTTTCTTTGCATTCGGTCCGCTGAATGCAGCAAACACCTGTCCGTAAGGACCGGTCGGATGAAAATAGCTCACTGATTCACGCCGGGCCTCCGGCTCTATACGTTGGATTCCATGATTGGTGGTGCCGTGCAATAACTTGCGCGTGTTGTTCTCCTTCGAATATTTCACTTTCAACACACCAAAGAACGTGCGGGTTTGATACAACACCGGATCCCCAAACCAGGCGCTGACAGAGTTTGCCATCACCAGGACGACACCGAGACTCAGTCCCAGGCGGAATGGTCGTCCCACACTGGCATAGCACAGGAACAGCGGCACGCCTGTACAGATCATCGCCAATAGAAATGCCGGGTCCTCCAGCGGGCGAATAAACCAGATGGAGAAACCGGTCACGATCGCCACACCAAGCACCCAGGCCCAATCTCGTGTCTGCCCCTTTCCTACAGACCAACGATAAGGGGACCATCGCGCAGTCCAGAGCGAATCCCTGTCCTCCAGGGGCGGCAAGATAAAGCAGGCGAGCACCATGACGATCTCGTACTCATATATGTCCGTGAAGACCACCGGGGCGATCAGCGCATTGAAGACGCCGCCGAGGGCTCCCCCGACGGACATGAGTAGATAAAACATCGTGAGTCGGTCAGTTGGTGGCCTGGTTCTCGCCAGTTCGCCATGACACACCATGGCCACCACACCCAATCCCACGAGAGGAAGGAACAGTTCCATCCAATAGGGCAACGATGGCGCCGCGGGCATCACGTCAAAGGCCATCAGTAACAGTATCAACGGGAGGGCAATAACCATGGCCCGGTGGTTGGCAGCCGGCCATTTCGCAAACACAATGATGAAACTCAGCAGATACAGCGCTAACGGGACGACCCACAGCAAAGGAATCGCCGCCACGTTGAGCGTGACATGGGTCGTCGCTCCGAGGAGCAGGCTGGAAGGGATAAAGGCCAGCACGACCCATCGCACGAGCGTGCTCGTCGGGAGGGGCGATAAAGGAGACACAGCCGGCTGGTCCAGGCCGAGCGCCGCCTTCGTTCCCCGGCTCTTTTGCGCGTGCCTCACGAACCACGCGCAGGCGCCGATGAGCACGACAAGCACTCCGTATCCGAAGCTCCAGAGCAGCGTCTGCGTCAGTCGTTGCGTGCCTCTCAGTGGAAGCCACGGCTCGATCAAGAGTGGATAGCCGAGCAGTCCCAGCATGCTGCCGGCATTACTCGCAGCATACAGAAAGTACGGGTCGGTCGCTGACCGATGATCCGTCCAGGAAAACCATTTCTGCAACAGGGGAGCTGTGGTGGAAAGCACGAAAAACGGCAGACCGATGGCGACCGTCAAGAGAAGGAGAACCCATAACACAGGATTCGTCTCATCGGGAGGAGTCCAGCCGGTCGGCAGGCCGATCGGCAACAGGAGCAACGGCGCGGCCAGCAAGACAAGATGAACGAGGAGCTGGCGGCGAGGAGCCACGCGCGAATTGAGGAGATGGACGTATCCATACCCTGCCAATAACGTCGCCTGATAGAACAACATGCAGGTATTCCACACCGCCGGAGTTCCTCCCAACATCGGAAGGATCATCTTCGCCATCATGGGCTGCACTAAGAACAACAAGAAGGCGCTCAGAAAGACCGTCACCGACCACACTACCGCCATGCAATCCTCCGTTTGATGATCACAACACCTGATCAGAATGTGGGAAAAGCAGGAAGCCCGTTCAAGTAGGTACAAGAGTGCGGGCAGGCCTTTGCCCCGTACTCAGAAACAAAAAATCGATTGCGCCAATCCACTGAGGCATTGATGAAGGTTTCCATCATCGCTCCCCCTTGGCAGAGAGGGAGCCCTGGTCGATGTGCACAGTGGAGGGAGCACGTCTATCAATACTCCTTCCAAGCTTGCTCGCTCCCTTCTTCAAAGGGCACCTGGGCTATCCTCGAATGCGCGTGTCCAGCAAGGGTCGTCCAATTCTCTATACCTCGCTCTAGAGGAGTGGCCGAGGCTGCCTTCTGCTGCGCGCATCGAGCAACCACTGCTTCATCGAGGGGGCTCTGCGAGGACAGAGACCACACCAGCTGCCTCGCCATCCCCTATCTCCACCCTTCTCCGTTTGTGCCGCCGCCGAACCCTCCGAAGTTACCACCGAAGCCCCCCTGGCCGGTTCCCCAATAGTCCCCTCTTTGAATCCGTCTGTAGGGATGCCGAAGATCCGGGCGGCTGATCCACCAGAAGAAGGAGATGGCCCCGATGCTGGTAAAGAGGGTAATCCAGAAGCCCACGCCTTTGAAATGTGTCTTCGAGAGAGTACCGACCCGCACGTCTTGCGCGGGAGAGGCTAACGCGACCACGGTGCGATAGAGGCCCTCGCCGAAATGGCCCAACTCAATCGAAGGCTGCAGATACTCGTGCCCGACTTGATTCATCACCGTGGGAGTAATCACCGGCAACATCTGACGGCCAAGCGTGATCGCGGCTTGCCGTTCCTGCACCGCGACCAGCACCAGCACGCCATGCTCTTGTTGCGTAGATCCGATGCCCCACTTTTCATAGAGCGCCGTCGCATACTCGTTGACCGACCCGAACGGCTTGATTGTCGAGACGGTCACCACGACCATTTCCACGCCGGTCTTCCGTTCAAGGTCCTGGCAGACAGACCGGATGCGCTCTTTCCAATCCCCATCGATCGCCTGAGCATGGTCGCTCACATAACCTCGCGGCTCCGGCAACTGGATTCTTGGGCCGATCGTAGGGAACCGCCTGGGCGATCCCCTCAAAGAGGACGAGGCAGAAGGCCATCGCCATGCTGACGATCTTCGTCATCGCTGCCCCGACTGCGACAGTTGCTCGACTGCGCGAGTGAGCACCGTCGCTGCTTGCAGATACCGGTCAAAGAGACGAGGCACTTCGTGAGGGCCGGGAGAAATCTGTCCGCGCTTGAGCAACAAGGCGTCCAGCAAACCATGCAGATCGACATTCAACTGCTCGGCGACGTCTTTGATCACGGCGTCGGACTGAGAGAGGACCGGCCGCCCGAGGAGACGCTGCACCCCGCGCAGGAGCGGAAGAGTCGAGGTGATCGAGAGCGGCAGCAAAATCGTGGTGGCGTCGTCGGTCCCGCCCCCTTCGACATAACGTTGGCGCAGCCGTAACAGATTGCTCGTGAGGCCCTGGACGACGGCCTCTCTCAGCCGATCGGACTTCACGTGAAAGCCGATAAAGGGATCGCGCCCGCCCAGGACGCGATGGTGTTCCTGGATTTCCAGAAACTCGAGCGGAAATACCGCTGCCGACATGCGCAGTTCCTCTTCCGTCAGAAAGAGAGGGACCACGATCTGTTCCTTGCTCCATTGACGGTGCAAGGCACTGTACTGTTTGAGGACGGCGCTGTCGTACGACGACACCAGGAGGAGGATATTCAGATTGGAGCGCCCCGGAAGAAATTCCCCCCTGGCGGCACTGCCGTAGAGCAGCAGGCCTTCCAGCTGCTCCCCGAACACGCCTTTGACCTCCTTCACGTAGGTCTGCAGCAGCTTTTGTGTTTCGTCCGACAATCCCTCGATCACACGTTCAGTCATGCCCATATTCCTCACGAAGACATCGGATGTGGAGATCTCTCGTTCGCGCGTGAATCTGGCAGAAATCCGGCTGCAATCACGCGATCGATCAGATTGAATGGCGCCGTCGTCCGCAACCCCGCCGTGGTCGACAGGACCTGATAGCGAAGCCGTGCGTTCCGATCCAGCGTCTGAAACACGCGATCTCGCAGGAAGGCCACCACCGGATTCCCCGTATTCCAATAGAACACTTGCTGATCGGCCAATCGCTGCAACATGGTGACTTGCGGCCGCCTGATTCGTTCAAACTCTTTCAGTCTGGCGGCTGAATAGTCCTTATCGGCAAGACAGCCCGGCAACAGATCGGACAGCGCCATGGCATCGACCATCGCCTGCATGCGCCCCTGCGATGCATGGGGATTCATTGCATGGGCGGCATCGCCGATCAGGACTGCACCATCCGCCACCCATGTCGGCGTTCGCACCCGCCCGGTCGGCATATAGGCCGTCTGACTCCAATCGCGCAGACGCCGAAACAGCCCGGCAAACTGCGGCGCGATCTGGCCCCAGGTCTGCTGCAACGCAGGGATACCCCGCTGCTTCACAGCCTCCATCGAGCCGCTGGGGATCATATAGAAAAGATAAACCTTGTTCCCCGTCGCAGGAAACACACCCAAAATAGTCCTGTGTCCGACGTAGTAGAACGATTCCGATACCGGCTCTTCCGATTCGAGAATCGCAATCAGATACCCGTCAGGATAGAGATGCACGTCGGCGGGAATCTTCAGGGCCTCACGCACTTTCGAAAAGGCGCCATCGGCACCGACGACAATCTTGGCGTGGATCGTTTTCGTGCCTTCCGGCCCTTGCGCGGACAATCCCACCACCCGGTTTCCCTCGCGCAACAGTCCTGTGAAGGAGGTCCCATAGCGGAGCGTCACGCTCTTCTGCTGCTGCACCGCCGCGACAATGGCGTGGTGGGCCACGTTCGGCAAGGTCACGATGGCGCGATTGTAGGGGGCCGGCAGATCGCCATAGTCGATGCTACAGAGACGCGTCCCTCCGGCCCGGCAAAAATGAAAGTGCCGCACGGATCTCGTGGCATCGGCCGGCAACGATTGCAACACGCCCAGGCGATCGAGAACTTGCTGTCCATTCGGTTGGAGAATTTCTCCCCGCAAGCCCTGGGGCGGACCTGCTGCCTGATCCAACACGACGGTGCTGATGCCCTGCTTGGCCAGTGCCAGGGCTAAGACGGCTCCACCACCCCCTGCCCCCACCACCGCCACGTCGGTCTGTTCGATCGAATCTGCCATGCCGATCAGTGCTCGTCCCACGCCCGATACCTCGTGTGATCGTTCCACATCGCAAGGAATTTCTCCCGTGCCTTGACGGTGATCGCGTGATCGGTCATGACGTCGAGCCGCTCATCGTTGTAACGGTTGCCGCTCGTCGTATGGTTCATCGAGCCGGAGGTGTTCACCTCATCGTCGATCACGACCTGCTTCAGATGCATCAGCCCGTCGTGCTCGTTTACCAGAATGGGAATGCCGGCCAAATGCAGCGTATGGAGCGCCGTGCGCTGTTTGACGTCCTCGGTACGCTGCCGATCGGTGATCAATCGCACATCGACTCCCCGCTTCTTCGCCGCGACCATCGCCTCCACGGCACGGGGAGAGGTCAGCCCATAGACCGCCACATAGAGGTAGCGTTTTGCATGGCCATAGAGCGTCGCCAGGCGATCGAGTGGCGCATCGTCCGGCGAATAGTAGACTTCAACCGTCGCGCTCCAGCCAACTCCAACCGGAACCGCGAGCATCAGCACGACGAGACCGAGAGATCGCACGATGGAGTGGGATAGGACTGCTCTCATCGATGGTGGATGGCAGGCTGGAGTCATTCGAGTTCAAACAACATCTTGAAATGATCGTCCGTGGACTCCCAGGCCTGGGGCGCCGAGGTGGCGAGCCACTGCTGTAGAAACTGCTTTTGGGCCGGCGTAAGCAACTGTTTAATCTGGTGTGAGCGGCCTTGGAGGGGTTGCAGAAACCCGACCCGCTTCTGAAAATCCAATGTCGCCGTGCGAACATACATGTTCGTGAAGGCTGTGGGTTTTTCGTCCTCTCCATCGCCTTGAATCCAAACCGATAAAAACTTCTCTAAGTGAAGTCCGGCGCTATCCATGGCGGGATCGGTATCGTGAAACAGCTCGTTTTCCGATTCTTTGAGCGGAATGGCTTCAGCGGACCTGAACATGAAGTTGCGTTTCCACATGCAATCGCTCCTCCAAAAGATGGCATAGTGGCGGCGGATCGCGGACAATGTCAAGCCACGAGCTAGCCGTTTCCGTTACCTTGACAATGCCAAAGTCCGTTTGATAACGTGTTGAAATTGTTTAATCTCTGGGCCATCTTAGGAGTCTTCATGCAGGTCAAAATCAATGGCAAGCCAGAAGAGATTTCTGGAGGAACGGTCCTCGACCTCCTTCAGGCAAAAAAGATCGAACCGCAAATGGTTGCGGTTGAAGTGAACGACACCATGCTGGACCGAAACCACCTCGCCACCACCAGCCTGAACGACGGCGACCGGGTCGAGTTCTTGTTTTATATGGGAGGTGGCCGGTGACAATGCCGATGCACAAAGACATTACCGAACTGATCGGACGGACTCCCCTCGTCCGTCTGAACCGGCTATCCCCTATAGGCGGGGCGACGATCTATGGAAAAGTCGAGTTCTTTAACCCCGGTGGAAGCGTTAAAGATCGGATCTGCCTCAATATGATCAACGAGGCGGAACGACTGGGCGCATTAAAGCCAGGCGGCACGATCGTCGAACCGACCAGCGGAAACACCGGGATCGGACTCGCGTTGGTCGCCGCGGTCCGTGGCTATAAGCTGATTCTCGTGATGCCGGAAAGCATGAGCATGGAACGGGCGAGTCTCTTGTCGTCCTATGGCGCGCAGCTCGTCCTGACGCCTGCCTGGGAAGGGATGAAGGGCTCGATCCGCGAGGCGGAAAGCATCATCGCGCAGAATCCGTCCTACTTTATGCCGGATCAGTTTTCAAATCCGGCCAATCCGGCCATGCACAAAAAGACCACGGCGATCGAGATTCTCGAAGTCGCTCGACGGAAAGATCGATGCGTTTGTGGCGGCAGTGGGCACGGGCGGCACCATTACCGGATGCGGGGAACTATTCAAAGAACGCAATCCCGCCGTGAAAGTGATTGCGGTTGAACCGGCTGGGTCGCCGGTCTTGTCGGGCGGAGAGCCAGGACCCCATAAGATTCAGGGGATCGGCGCGGGGTTTGTCCCGAAAGTGTTGAACCGGGCCATTCTCGATCGTGTAATGACCGTGACCGACGACGAGGCCTATCAAACAGCCAAGCAGCTCTCGAAAAAGGAAGGTCTCTTGGTGGGAATCTCCGCTGGAGCCAATGTGTTTGCCTCGCAGAAAGTGGCCCAAGAACTTGGGCCTGGCAAAAACGTGGTGACAATCCTGTGCGACACCGGCGAGCGGTACATCAGCATCGAAAAGTATTTTAATATTTGAGATCTCTTTCATGAATTGAGCGAGGTCGGATGCTCAAAATGGTCGCCCAACATGGCCGCAGGCGAGAAGAAACCGGAAGCGTACCCTCTGGGGTACGTTGAGGATTTCTTCGAACCGAGAACGTAGTTGGAGGCCGTTTTCAGCATCCCGGGATCAACTATTCCATGGAATTCACTGAAGACCAAATTAGCCGCTACAGCCGCCACATTCTCCTGCCGGAGGTAGGTGGCAAGGGGCAAAAGAAGATCGCCAAGGCCAAGATTCTCCTGGTCGGCGCGGGAGGCCTTGGGTCGCCGGCAGCACTCTATTTGGCCGCAGCCGGAGTGGGCACGATCGGCCTCATCGATAGCGATGTGGTGGACCTGACCAATCTTCAACGGCAAATTCTTCACCATACGTCGGACGTAGGCCGGCCTAAAGTCGTCTCGGGTAAAGAGAAGATTCAGGCCTTGAACCCCGACGTCCAGGTCTCGATGTACGAAGAGCGACTCACGGCGGGCAATGCACTGAAGATCATCAGCGACTACGATGTCATCATCGACGGGGTCGACAACTTTACGGCCAAGTTCTTGATCAACGACGCCTGTTTCTTTGCCGAAAAACCGCTGGTCCACGGCGGCATTCTTCGCTTCGATGGACGCGTGACGACCATTGTACCGAAGCAGTCCGCCTGTTATCGTTGCGTCTTCAAGACTCCGCCGCCCGCCGGGCTGGTTGCCTCCTGCCAGGAAGCGGGCGTGATCGGCGTGCTAGCCGGCATCATTGGAACAATCCAAGCGACTGAGGCCTTGAAGCTCATTCTGGGTATCGGTCATCCTCTTACGAATCGGCTCCTGGATTTCGATGCACGCAAGACGCACTTCAGAGAAATCAAAGTAAAACGCAATCCCGACTGCTCACTCTGCGGAGCGCACCCGACGATTACCGAACTGTTCGATGACGGCGATCCTTTTGCCGGCTGTGCCGTCCGGCCGTAACCATTGACGTAGCGAGGTGGAGTCACCATGGCCAAGATGAAAGCGCTAGTCTGTCGCGAGTGCGGAAAAGAATACCCGACGAAGGCGATCCATGTCTGCGAGATGTGCTTCGGCCCCCTCGAGGTGAAATACAACTACGAGGAGATCAAGAAGAACATTTCCCGCAAGAAGATCCAGGACGGGCCAGATAGCATCTGGCGCTATGCCGATCTCCTGCCGGTAGAAGGACCGACCTTTCTCGGCCCGCATGCCGGGATGACCCCGCTGGTGCGCGCCAAAAATCTCGGCGCCTACCTCGGACTGGACGAGCTGTACATCAAGAACGATACGGTGAATCATCCCACGCTGTCGTTCAAGGATCGCGTGGTCGCCGTCGCCATCACCAGGGCTCGCGAATTGGGATTTGAAACCATCGCCTGTGCCTCAACCGGGAATCTGGCCAATTCCGTCGCCGCCCATGCGGCCGCGGCGGGAATGCGCGCCTATGTGTTCATACCTGGCGATTTGGAAGCAGCCAAAGTCCTCGGAAACCTGATCTATAAGCCGAACGTGGTCGAGGTCGAAGGCAATTACGACGACGTCAATCGCCTCTGCAGCGAGATTGCCGGCGAATATGCCTGGGCGTTTGTGAATATCAACGTTCGCCCCTACTATGCGGAAGGCTCGAAGACGCTCGCATACGAAACCGTGGAGCAACTCGGCTGGCGCACGCCGGACCAAGTGGTCATCCCGATGGCGTCCGGCTCGCTCCTGACCAAGATCTGGAAGGGTCTCCATGAAATGAAAACCTTGGGTCTCGTCGATGACGTGCGCACCAAAATCAACGGCGCGCAAGCCGAAGGCTGTTCGCCCATTTCTACGGCCTTCAAGTCAGGACGGGATTTCTTCAAGCCGGTGAAACCGAAGACCATCGCCAAGTCGCTGGCCATCGGCAACCCCGCCGACGGGTACTACGCCCTCAAAGCGACGGCCGAGAGCAAGGGCGCCATGGATATGGTGTCGGACGACGAAGTGGTGGAAGGGATCAAACTGCTGGCGCAAACGGAAGGGATCTTCGCAGAGACGGCCGGCGGCGTGACGATCGGCGTGCTTCAGAAGCTGGTGAAACAAGGCACGATCAAGAAAGGCGACGTGACGGTCGCCTATATCACCGGCAACGGGTTGAAGACGCAGGAGGCGGTGATCGATGCGGTCGGCAAGCCTCACCGCATTCAGCCAAGTCTCGCGAGTTTTGAAAAAACCTTTAAAATGGGGAAACACGGTGGTGGTGACGCATGATTAAGGTTCGCATTCCAACCCCGCTCCGTCCCCTTACGAAGGGACAGGGAGAGGTCAACGCACAGGCCAAGAGTATCGCTGAGATGATCGACACCTTGGACACCGCCCATCCCGGGATCAAGGATCGCCTGTGCGACGACACAGGGGAGCTACGCCGTTTCGTGAATATTTATGTCAACGAGGAAGACATTCGATTCCTCAAGGGCAAGGAGACCTCGCTCAACGATGGCGACGAAGTCTCGATCGTGCCCGCCATTGCGGGAGGTTAGCCATGGCGAACATGAAAGTTCACATTCGATTTCCAGAAGACAAAATTAAAGAGCCGGTCATCTATCAGATCGGGCACGAATTCAAGGTTGTCACGAACGTCAGGCGAGCGGACGTCCGGGAAACCACGGGCTGGATGGATCTCGAACTGACAGGGGAAAGCGCGGAAATCGAACGGGCCATCGTAGGCCTTCGCAAGAAGGGCATCATTGTCGACCCGATCGAATTGGATGTGGTGGAATAATATGAGTGCCATTCTGCCATCGGCTCTGAGAAATTCTTATGATTCGAAGCTGATAGATAACGGCTGAGAACAGGATCCGACTATGGAACTCACGGAACAACAGATCCAACGATACAGCCGTCAGATTATTCTCAGCGACGTGGGTGGCAAGGGTCAGATGAAGCTGAGCAAGGCGAAGGTCTTGCTCATCGGCGCCGGTGGACTCGGCTCACCTGCCGGACTCTATCTCGCTGCCGCCGGTGTCGGCACCATCGGTCTGGTCGATGGCGATGTGGTCGATCTTTCGAACTTGCAGCGGCAAATCCTGCACTCCACTGCCACGGTCGGCTTGCCGAAAGTGGAGTCTGGGCGAAAGACCCTGTCGGCGATCAACCCGGAGATCACGATCAAGACGTACCACCAGAACGTCGACAGCGACAATATTCTTCCGCTGGTCTCCCAGTTCGACATCGTGCTGGACGGATCTGACAACTTTGCGACGCGCTTTCTCGTGAACGACGCCTGCTTCTTCGCGAAGAAGACGCTCATCTCCGCCAGCATGTTCCGCTTTGAAGGTCAGCTGACAACCATCAAGCCCCATGCCGGCTATCCGTGCTACCGCTGCCTCTACCCGGATCCTCCCCCGGCTGGATTGGTCCCGAATTGTCAAGAGGCCGGCGTTTTGGGAGTCCTCGCAGGGACCATGGGCATTCTTCAAGCGTCGGAAGCGATCAAAGAAATTCTTGGGATCGGCGAAACCATGGCCGATCGCCTGCTGATCTACGACGCCCTAGAGATGAAATTCAGAAAAGTCCGCCGTCCCACAGACCCGGCTTGCCGCCTCTGCGGGCCGACGCCGACGATCACTGATTTGAATAGTGATTACACCGTCACCTGCACCATCTAACAAGATGCTGAAAAAGTCCGCCAGCTTCGTTCTCGCTTCGCTCCGAGGCTCAACGTACCGAAGCGTACGCTTCGCCTCTTCGCTCGCAGCGGCCTTGCTGAACGGACTTTTTGAGCATCCTGTGTGGTCCGCTCCTGTTGCCACAGATATGCGGACCAGTGAAACTGCGGCGTGCCACAATATTTTTTCACCAGCCCACTAACCGTGTCGGATCTCATCATCCCTCAAGCGATCCTCGACGACATGGTGGCCCACGCGAGGGAACTCGACCCCTACGAGTGTTGCGGACTTCTGGCCGGGAGCAACGGAGCCGTCACCTCTATCTATCGGATCAAGAATATCGTGGCACTGGAGGGAGCCGAGAAATTGTCTTCCTTTGACCCGGCAAAGGCTGCGCACCTGGAACGGCTCTCACCGTCCGAACGCGCCGAGATCGCCTTCGTGATGGATATGCAGGACTTCTCTGCTGCGAAGAAGGATATTCGAAACAAGGGGCTCGACCTGCAAGTGGTCTACCACTCCCACCCTCACGACCCGGCTCGTCCCTCCATCACCGACATCAAGATTGCCACCGACTACGAAGAGATCTGGCCCAAGATCAACCTGCCCATCCCTGCCTATCTACTCATTTCTCTCATGGATAAGTCGAAACCGGATATTCGTTGTTACTGGATCAAGGGTGGGAGAGTCACGCCTGCGCAGATCGTCACCACATCCTAGCGACATTCAGGATGCCATCCCCACGTCAATTTCCAATTTGTTTCCCCGCAGCCTGAATGCGATAATGCCCCCCTGGTGATTTCACAGAAGGAGTGCTCGGCATGCCATATATGCGTACGACCCTTCTCGCCGCCGGCTTCAGCTTCTTCCTCCTCAGCTTGATGACTCACCCCAGCTTCGCCGAGGAGAAGAGCTTTTACAGCCCCATCATTAGTGTCGATGGGGAAAAACATCGCATTTTGATTTCGACCCTCGGGTCGGTGTTCTGGATCGACGTGCCCGATGCGGCCAAGCCGCACCTCGAGAAACTGCCGATCTCAGGTCTCGCGGATTTTGTCGTCGAGATGAGACAGAGTGGGCAGGCGCCCCTGCTGAAGACCTGGAAAGTGAAATCGGGGGAGACCAGCTGCATATACTTCGATGGCAGCACGTGCAAGTAGACGGAGGCAGGCCAAACTGGTAGCGTCGTTACTCGGAACTGCCGAGCATGTCGTCGATGAGCGGCCGGTTGATGTCCGTGCAGCCAAGACAGATGGTATCGAAAAGCGATTCGTGATTTGCCACAAAATTCCTGGCGTCAGTTAATTTTTCTTCCATGACCTGGTCATAGCAGGTATCGCAGAGCATCATCAGCCCGCGAGACACGGATACAGTTTTTCGTCCTGCGCTCCCAGCCATGATGTCCTACACCGACCCTTTCTGCCTCGCCAGCCAAAAGTCTTCGGCTTCGAGATCGATTCCGCAAACGGCACATTCATAGACCTTTTCATCGGCCGGAAGCTGTATTTCCGTCCGATCGATTCTCCCGCGGCAGACATGATAAAAGCGCCCGCGCGCGTCGTCATTATCCAGCGGATCGCTTTCGTAAATCAGTACCATCGGCCTGCTCTCCCCTCAAATAAAACTTAGTATACTGGTGGACGAGATCTATCCGCAACGGCCAGGCCTAGCGCAACAGGCTAAGGTCGAGGCTAAGACTGAGCGAAGATGAGACTCTTTTTCTCAGCCTTGACCTAAGCCTTAACCTTCCAGAAAACTGGCGGGCTTTTTCAGCATCCTGCTACACCTGGAACTGGGCATCATACAGTCGAGCATAAACCCCGCCCCGCCCGATCAGCGTCTCGTGCGTCCCGTCTTCGACGACACGGCCGTGGTCCACGACAATGATTCGATCGACGCCATGGATGGTGGAGAGGCGATGAGCAATGATGATCGTCGTCCGCCCCTTCGTGAGATCGTCCAGCGCCTCCCGAATCTTGACCTCTGTCTCCGTGTCGATATTGGACGTGGCTTCATCGAACATGACGATCGGAGGGTCCTTCAGGATCACACGGGCGATCGACACACGCTGCCGCTGCCCGACGGAAAGCTTGACACCTCGCTCCCCGATCCAGGTATCGTACCCTTCAGGAAGGGCCATGATGAAGTCATGCGCACGGGCCACCTTCGCCGCCGCCTCAACCTCGTCCTGTCCGGCCAAGAGGTCACCGTACAGAATATTCTCTCTCACCGTGCCATTGAACAAAAATGGCTCTTGCTGGACCAGCCCGATTTGGCTGCGAAGAAAGGCCAAGGGCAGATCGCGGATATCGTACCCATCAATGGTAATGACTCCCTCCGTCACATCGTAAAACCGCATCAATAATTTAAGCGTGGTGCTCTTTCCTGCCCCGCTCGGGCCGACAAGCGCGACTCGTTCCCCCGCGCGGACCGATATCGAGACGTCGTTTAAGATCGGCGCATCCGCTCGATAATGAAAGCCGACGCGATGAAAGTCGACCTCTCCTCGTAATCGAGTGACTGGTACGTGAGCGTCAGGGCGGTCCCTGACCTCCGGAACGAGATCGAGCACTTCGAACACCCGTTCGCTTGCGGCCAAGGCATGCTGCAGCATGTGATTGACCGAGTGAATCTGATTAATCGGCACATAGAATAACGCAAGATACGAGATGAACATCACGAGCTCGCCCACGGAAAGTTGGTGCTGCAAGACCTCGGCTGTGCCGAACCAGAGCACCATGGCACCGCCAAGACTCCCGATCAGCATCATTCCCGGGGAGTAGTAGGACCAGAGGTACATGGCCTTCAAGGTATCTTGCCGACAACGATCGCTCTTCCAGCCAAATCGCTCCTGCTCGTAGGGCTGACGATTGAAACCCATCGTCTCCCTGATGCCTGCCAGCACATCTTGCAGGAGGGCATTCAGTTCGGCCGACCCCTTTCGAATCGCACGATAGTGTCCATGGATGCGTTTGGTGAAGAGCGCCGCTCCCACCACCAAGAGAGGAATCGGCACGAGTGCCAACAGAGCCAGTTTCCAATTGAGCATGAACAGCACGATCATGATCCCGATCAGCGTGAGCCCGGCCGTAATGATCTCTTCGAGCCCGTCGACGAAGATGCGCTGCATGTGTTCGGTATCGTTCAGCACCCGTGACATGATCTCGCCCGTCGGACGATTCTCATAGAAACTGATCGATAATCGCTGGAGCGCAGAAAACACCTGGACATGTAGGTCATGGACGACTTGCTGCTCCAGACTATTATTCAGCCTGATCCGCATCGATCCGCACAGGTTTCGGAGCACATAGGCTGCACAGAGTCCTAGAAATACCCACGATAGGAGCTGAGTCTGACCAGCCTGGATCACGTCATCGATGATGACTTTGATCAGCCACGGAGGAATCAATTCGAACGCGGTCGCCAACCCGGCAAACAGAAAGGTGCCGACCACCATGGACCGGTGCGGGCTGAGATACTGGAGCACTCGCAGCAGGGTTTTCACAGGCGCAGAATCTTCACGGCAAGTTAAATGGCGGGGGCGGGATCGTGACGCCAATACTGATCAAATTCGGTGAGTTGCGTGAGCGTCGACATATCGGCCATTCGATCCAAGAACAGTTTGCCGATCAGGTGATCCATCTCGTGTTGAATACAGACCGCGTAGAGACCGGTCGCTTCGAAATCCATCGATTTGCCGTCACGATCCAGCGCCTGAACTCTCACGACTGAGGGCCTCGTGACTTTGCCCCGTAACCCATCGACGCTTAAACAGCCTTCCCAATTTTCAACCTGCTGAGGACCATAGAAGACGATCTTGGGATTGATCAGGACGGTTTGGGGAAATCCGTCGTCCCCTTCACAGCCCATCACGACCAGTTGAATCGAGCGCGACACCTGGGGCGACGCCAATCCAATCCCCGGTTCATCCAGCATCGTCTCAAATAGATCGTCGATGAATCGCTGCAGTTCTTTCGTGCGAATGTCGCGAGGGTCCACCTTGGCAGCCATCTGGCGGAGGATTGGGTTACCGAGCTTCGCAATCGGCAGAATCGCCATGGAACGTACCTATCATCCTTCTATCACACAATGAGAGGAGAGGGCGGGTTCTAAAAATATAACACAGGGTTTTTCGCCCCTGCAAGGCACCGGGCTCTCGCGCGAGATATACAAGGCTTGCGGAAAAGGCGAGATATGCGGAACGAGCAAGACGGGCGAAGTGAGAGAAGGAATCCAATTTGTCCACGTCGCGCGTTTCTCGCATGCCGCGTGCTTCGCGCGTCATAGCCTCTAGCGAGCACGCGCGGGACGCTTCGGGCCTGGCATTTCGAAACTGTCCTTCTGGCCGTTCCACCATTCCAACCACTCGGTCGTCCATTCTTGACGGTCTTGTTTGGTCGACGTCTCCCAATCGTGGAACTCCGTTTCATGTCGGGTCAGAATCCAGAGCGACTGCACTGCTGAGAGTGCGACAAAACGTTCTTCATCGGCAATCATACCTATTAGAACCGGCACCACCGTCTTCTCTCTGACATACCGAGCTTCGAACGCGGCGGCCTTCCGAATGGACGAATTCTGATCTTTGGCCATCACCTCGATCGCGCCCACGGCTTTGGCCGCATCCAATCGAACGGCCACCCGCAATGCATGTTCGCGCACCCGCGGGATTTCGTTCGGTTCCTTGGCTGCTGTGACAAGAGCCGGAACAGCCGAGGCCGCATTCAACATCGAAATCGTTTCAATGACATTGTAGCGAATCCGGGGGCTCGGCATGGTCAGGCCTTTGACCAACACCGGCACGGCTGGCTCTCCGAGATGCACGAATTCCCCCATCGCCCAGAACTCTTGTTTACCTTCCAGCAATGGCAGGAGGGCTTCCGCCCGCTGAACCTCTTCGGCCGTCAACGGTTTCGTATTCTGCGGGACAGATTCAGCCGGCAGATCCTGTCCCTTCGGAGGCGCCTCGTAGGGTACCTGAACCGGGATAACCCATCCCTTCCCTATGGGCTCAGCCCACGAGGGTCTGAGCCATTCCCAAAAGCACAACCAACAAGACGATTCCCCAGGAACATGAACATCGTTGCTGCACGGTCATCCCCTTTCTTCCTCTTCGCTATTACTCGCATCGCGCCGATGGACGATTTCGTACAACACCGGCAAGACAACCAGAATCAACACTGCTGCCGTCAGCATTCCTCCCACTACGACTCGTGCGAGCGGTTTCTGCGCTTGCGACCCAATGCCTGTCGCGAGTGCGGCCGGCAATAAGCCGATGGCAGCACCCAACGTCGCCATGAGAATCGGACGCATCTGCACATCGGCCCCCTTCCGAACAGCTTCCCGAAGGGTCAACCCCGTGCGCCGGAAATCTTCTATCCGGGAGATCAACAACACCCCTCCCAGGATCGCCACCCCAAGCGTCGAAATGACGCCGACCGCGGCTGAGATACTGAAGTTCGTGTGAGTCGCCACAAGGGAGAGCACCCCTCCTACCAATGCAAAGGGGACCGCGCTCAAGACCAGGAGGGCGTTCTTGATCGAATCGAAAGTGGTGTACAAGAGAAACAAAATGATCACCAGACTGATCGGCACCACCATCGCCAATCGTTTTTGCTCTTCCTTGAGCTGATCGTACTGACCGGCCCATTCCATGCGATACCGCTCGGGAAGACTCACCTCCTTGGCCAGGAGAGCCTGGGCCTCTTCTACGGTACTTTGGAGGTCGCGATCCCGCACACTGAACTTGATCGGAATATAACGTTGGTTGTTCTCGCGATAGATAATGAAGGCACCGGTCTGCGTCGTGATCGAAGCCACCTGCTTTAATGGAATGCGTGCCCCATCCGGCGTACTAACCAAGATATTACCGATCGCGTCGACATCCTGTCGAAACTCCGGGAGAAACCGGACGACGAGATCGAACAACCGTTCTCCTTCATACACCTGAGTCACGGCCTGACCGCCGACTGCTGCCTGCACCACGGCATTCACATCCGCCACTTGCAGCCCATAGCGTGCGCTCGCCTCGCGATCAACCTGGATCAACAGATTCGGCTGCCCCACGAGGCGGAAGATCCCCAGATCTTTGACGCCATGGATCTTCCGCATGACATGCTCGATATCGATGGCCTTCGCCTCCATGGTCTTCAGATCGGCCCCGAACAGTTTGATGGAGTTCTCTCCCTTCACCCCCGACATGGCTTCTTCCACATTGTCCTGAATCACCTGCGAAAAATTGAAGATGATTCCGGGAATCTCTTTCAGCCGCCCCTCGATCTCTTCGATCAGCGCATCTTTACTCAACCCGGGACGCCATTCCTTTTCCGGCTTGAGATTGGCCAGGAACTCGGCATTGAAAAAGCTCGTCGGGTCGGTACCGTCGTCCGGACGGCCCAGCTGTGACACAATAGTCGTGACTTCCGGCGATTCGCGGAACAACCGGCGAATCTCGCTCGTCAACTTCGCTGCCTGATCGAAGGAAATGTCCACGGGCATCGTGGCACGAACCCAGAGATTCCCCTCTTCCAGCGCCGGCATGAACTCCCCTCCTATCGACTGCAACGCCACAAAGGTGAGCGCCAGCAGCCCCGCGCAGGCGCCGACGACAACCGCCCGATGATCCAACGCCCACTCCAAGATGCCGTTGTAGAAACGACGGACTCCCCGCACGATCGTGGTATCGTCCTCACTGATCGTGCCTTTGAGCAAGAACGAACACAATACGGGAGCCAACGTAAAGGCCATCAAGAGCGCACCCACCAAGGCAAACCCGTAGGTGATGGACATGGGGGCGAAGATCTTCCCCGGCACACCCGTCATCGTAAAGAGCGGAATGAACGCCACCACGATAATCGCCGTGGAGTAGAAGATGGGCTGTCCCACCTGGCGGGCGGCCCGCACGATTTGCTGGTGGACCGTCAAGCCATGGGTCTTCCCATGCGCCAGATGGAAAAAGATGCTTTCCACCATGATCAACGTGGCATCCACGATAATGCCGAAATCGATGGACCCGAGCGAGATCAAATTCGCCGACTGTCCAATCAGGACCATCATCGTAAAGGTAAAGAGCAACGAGAGCGGGATGGTCAAGGCCACAATCAAGGCCGCGCGCAGATGCCCCAGGAACACGAACAAGATGATAAAGACCAAGACCATGCCACTGATGAGAATGTCCGTGACCGTCTCCACCGTCGTATGAATCAAGGCCGTGCGATCGTAGAACGTTTTGACCTTTACCCCGGCCGGCAACTTCCAGGTATTGAGGTCCTCAACCTTTCCTCGAACCTTCTCAAGGACACTGAGCGCCTTGTAGCCGCGCTGGAGCAGAACGACGCCTTCGACGACGTCGTCGCGATCATCGATGCCGACCTTGCCCAATCGAACCCGAGGTCCCACCGCGACCTTTCCCAGAGTCTTGACGAAAATCGGTGTCCCGCCTTTTTCGGCCACCATGACATTTTCGATATCCGCGATCCCGTTGATGAGGCCGAGTCCACGAATGTTGTAGTTCTGCGCGCCGATGGTCAGATAGTTGCCTCCGACATTGGCATTACTATTGGTCAAGGCGGACATGACCTGCGACAGATTGACGCCGTAGCTGATCAACCGTCCCGGATCGATATCGACGTGATACTCCTTGGTCGTGCCCCCGAACGCGGTGACGTCGATGACACCGGGAATGCGCCGGAACTCTCGACGGACCTGCCAATCCTGAATCGTTTTCAGCTCCGTGAGCGTGGTCTCGCCGGCCCCCGTGAGTTCATACCGATAAATTTCGGCAATCGCCCACCAGGGAGACAGTGACGGCGCTGCCCCGGGAGGCAACTGCACCGAGTTCAGCCGATTCAGAACTTCCTGACGGTCGCGAAAGATTTCCGTGTCAAAGTCAAAATAGATCTTGATGTCGCTCAACCCGAAGATCGAGAGCGAGCGAATGTCCGTGAGGCCCGGCATGCCGTTGAGGGCGACTTCAATGGGAATCGTGATTTGGCGCTCGACCTCTTCGGCCGACCACCCGGGTTGCTGGGTGATCAGTTCGACCATCGGCGGCGAGGGATCGGGATAGGCGACGATATCGAGAAGATGAAAGGCGTAGAGCCCGCCGAACAGGAGAAGAAAACCCAGGACACAGACCATGACCCGCTGGACCAGAGAGAGTTCAACAATTCTGGCTATCATGGGGTGCGATTAGATTCCAATTCGAAGGAGGAGAACCATCACGTGGGGCGCTATCCCTTGACTTCCTGTCCTTTGATCAAGACCGCACCTTTCGTCACGATGCGTTGTCCCGACGTCAGGCCTTCCAAGACGCGCACCTGATCCGGTGAAATCGTGCTCACTCTGACTTCCCGTTTGACATACTGGTCTGCACCTTCAACAACGTACACAAACTGCTTCCCATCCACTTCCAACACGGCTTCGCGAGGAATCATCAGCAGCGGCGTGGACTCTCCGACCTGGATATGGAGGCGCGCGAACATTTCCGGCTTCAGTCGATGATCCTTATTGTTGACCCAGGCACGCAGCTTGATAGTTCTCGACGTCGGGTCTACCACGTCGCCGATGGTGCCAACGGTCGCGGGAAAACTCACGTCAGGGTAGGCTTCCACGCTGACCTTCGCAAACTGCCCCTCTTTCACCAAGGCGAGATCCCGTTCATACACATCCGCCACGACCTGCAGCATATCGAGGTCGGCCACCGTGAACAATACCTGGCCGGAATCTCCCCCGATCGACTGTCCGGGCGTCACGTTCCGTTCCACGACAATCCCGGTCAAGGGACTCTTCATTTCGAATCGCGATGTGATTTTTTGTCGTTCAAGCGGTTTCTCCAATTCCTGGGCAGGAACCCGCAACGACAACAACCGTTCTTTCGCGCGGCGGAATTCCGCGCGCGCCTTGGTCAATTCGTTCTCCGCTTGCTTGAGGTCCTTCAACGGCAGCGCTTTATTCTCATACAAGTCCTTGGCCAAATCGCGGGCGCGGGTCGCGTATTGAAGATCAGAGTCTTCTTTGACGTATTCCGAATAGGCTTGGGCAATTTCCTGGCTGTCCAACACCAACAGGACACTACCTGCCTGCACACGCTCGCCCAAATGCGCCCGCACCTCGAGGACCCGCCCTTGGAGTGGAGAGGAAATTCTGGAATAGCGATCTTCCCCGTAGGCGACCTTCCCGGACAACGTCAGGTCATGGGCTCCTGACCCAACTTCGACGAGAGCCGTTTCTACCCGTGGATGCGATTCCGCAGCCGATCCGGCCGCCTGAAGTGAAGGCATGGCTGCATTGGAAACCGTGGGTTGCTCTCCTCGCCCGCAAGAAGACAGGAGGAGTACGGCTACAGTCGAGGTTACGGACAATAAGAGAATGTCCATAACATATGTCTGAGCCTGAACCGCAACCTTCATGAGGAGATCTCCTGCCCCACGGCGCTTTCTAACTGAAAAAGCTGATGCTGATAGTTAAACAGAGCTTCGATATAGTTTTGCTGAATCATCCGCGAGGTGCGCGCGGCATCGAGCAAATCGAGAATCGTCGCGCCGCCCCGTTCATAGGCCCGTTCCACAATCGTAAATGTCGAGCGGGCATCTTCCAGCACGCCACCCACATAGGCTTCGACCAATCGCCGGCTCTGTAGCAGGTTGCGATAGGCGACTTCCACTTCATTTTCAACTAGATTGACGGTCTTATTCAAGTCGGCCTCCGCCGTCTGGAGGGAGACCTCAGCCTGGCGAATCCCACCCTGATTCCGGTTGAACAATGGCAACGGCACCCCCAGATTGAGAGCCCACTGCTGGGGATTGTCCGGCCCCTGCGGTCCCTGAATGGCATACCCGGCCCCGATCGTCACGTCCGGGATGCGGTAGGCCTTCGCGAGCTTGAGGTCGGACTCCCGTTGTGAATAGGTAAACCGCCTTGCCTTTATATCGGGGCGAAGATCGAGCGCGACCGCACGTAGCTTGTTGATGTCTGGATCGATGCGTCGAAAATCCAAGTCCGTCGTCAGTTCCAGCGCCGTTTTCGGCGAAAGCCGCAAGAGCTGCCGAAGATCTCCGCGAGCCGTTTCCCCTTCCTGCAACGATTGAATCACCTGTGATTGAAAATCGACCATCTGCAATCTGATGCGAATGAGGTCGACCTCCGCAATGTACCCCTTCTTAAACCGAATCGTATTGATATCAAGGATACGAGCGAAACGGTCTCGATTCTCTTCAGCCAAGGTCAGGCGCCGCTGAGCCAACTGGGTACGGTAATACGTGTCCTTGACAGTGAAACCCAATTGGCGCACGGCATCTTCAAACGCCGCTTCCGTCGACTGGCTGCCATAGCCCGCGCTTTCGATCCGGTAACCGCGTTTTCCTGCCAATTCGAATAACTGCTGGATTTGACCGAACAGCTGTCCGATCTTCGCGAGTGTACGGCCTTGTGTAAACGAGGCGACCGATGCCGATCGTAGCGACGGGATTGGGAAAGAGCGCCGCGGTAATTTGCTGTCCTTTACTGTACTCAATCCCGTACTTGGCAATGAGCACATCAAGGTTTTGACTGATGAACAGTCCCAGCGCGTCATTCAGGCTGAGACGAAGAGCCTTCGCTGCCACAATGGCCTGTTCAGGAACCGGAGCTGGCGAGGCAGCACTGGAGGGATATGAGGAAAAGCTCAGAACGCTGAGAACCATGATGTAGCAGATGGGACGCAATCGTCGATCCACAAACACAGACAATCCCCCGTACAAACCACTGCATGGGTGAGGGGGTGAGTACAGATCACCACACCATCCTCTCAACCAATTTTGGATTATACAGCGTATGCGAGGCGAAGCAAAGAACCTCTTGAGAAATAAGCACTTAGCAGGCCTCGGACTCTGGACGATCCGAGTAAAGAAGGTATGCCTTCCAGAGAGAGACTTGTCTTGATGGGCCTTGGTCGGGCGGGGGAATAGCGGCCTTCTCACCATCCACCTAGTGCATCTTCAGCTCCGTCCAAGCGCGGTCATAAATCCGCAGCGCCTCACCCACGTCGCTCATCCATTCCAGTCGAGGAAGCAGGTCGATTGGCGGATAGATAGCCGGATTATCCAAAATACGCTTGGGCACAAAGGCCCTGGCCGCTTTGTTAGCCGAGGCAAAGAGCAGCCGTTCTGCTGTGCGCGCCGCCACATGTGGTTCCAACAGGTAATTGATGAACTTGGTCGCCAGCTCTTTCCTGGGAGATGACTTGAGCACGACCAGACAATCCGCCCACAGGGTGCCGCCTTCTTTCGGCACCACATAGCGGATCGACGGCCGCTCCATCATCGCCCGCGCAACCGGCCCTCCCCACCCATGCGCCAACACCACATCGCCTGACGCGAGAAGCTGGTCGTAGTGCTCGCTGGCATAGGCCTTCACCAACGGTTTCTGCACCAGCAATCGAGCTTTTGCCGCCTCAATCAGCGCCGGATCCTTCGTATTCATGGAGGCCCCCATCCACCGGAGAACCGCCCCGAACACTTCTCGTTGATCGTTCAGCATACTGATCTTCCCTCTGTAGCGGGAATCCCACAGGATGGCCCAACTGTCCGGTTGCGTTGAAACGATGGCTGAGTCATACCCAATCCCGACCGTGCCCCAGAGATAGGGAATCGCGTAACGATGCGTCGGATCAAACTCAAGGTGTTGGAGATGGTCTTCCAACGTGGCTGCGTTGGGCAGCATCGTGGGATCGAGTTCGGCAACCAGTCCCTGCTGAATCATGATCGCCGCCATGAAGTCCGACGGCACAGTGACATCGTAGCCTGTGGCCCCGCCCTGGAGCTTTGCCAACAACTCTTCGTTGCTACTGAACGTGTCCACGACGACCCGCACCCCATGGCGTCGTTCGAACTCAACCCAGCAGTTCGGGACCGACATAATCGGACCAGGTGAAATAATGGAGCGTTTTCTGTCCCGCATCCCCGGAGGTCCGTTGGCAGGCCATGTTCCCGCAGAGCAGAAGCACAACCAGGCACAGTGAGAGCCGCATCCCTCTTGTATGCATGACCGTCCTATCGTCGTTGGAACAGGAGAGAGAGCCCGATCAAATTCATGGACAACATCACGAACAGCGCCGACAGGGCGTTGATCTCGGGAGACATGCCGGATTTGATCATCGAATAGACTTTCAGCGGTAAGGTCGTCGCCCCGGGACCGGCGGTAAAGAAGGTGACGATGAAATCGTCGAGCGAGATGGTAAACGCCATGAGCCCTGCCCCGAGAATGGCCGGTCTGAGTAACGGGATCGTCACATGACGCAAGGCGTCCCAGTAGGAGGCCCCAAGATCCGCCGCAACCTCCAACAGCCGTGGATCCAACTTCCTGAGGCGCGCCCGCACGATGATCATCACGACGGGCAAATTAAATAACGCATGACCGAGAATCACCGTCATGAGGCTGAGCGGTATTTGAAGTAGCACGAAGAACAACAACAGCGAGACCCCCATCATGACTTCGGGAATCACCAGCGGCATCAACAGTGCCTGTTCGATCTGGCGCTGCCGTCGCCCTGGCAGACCTTCCAGCCCCACAGCGAGGCCGACACCAAGCAGCAGCGCGAGCAGCGTCGAGACCGTCGCCACCCACAGGCTGTTTGCCGCGGCATCGAGCAGCGCCTGGTTCGCCCACAATGCGCGATACCATTGCAACGACCACCCTTGCCAGGTTGCAGAAAGACGCGACGCATTGAACGAAAAGAGGATCAGCACCGCAATCGGTCCATAGAGGAACAGCAGATTCACCAGGCTGAGGCGCCACAACCAACCGCCAGTCTGTTTCATGATTCATGCTCCCGCTGGGAGAGTGGTGTCGATGCGCGAAGCAACCAGCCCATCATGCCCACCACGAACAGCATCAACACACAGGAGATAGCGGCGCCCAGGGGCCAATCGCGCGCCACCAGAAATTCATGCTGAATGAGATTCCCGATCATCATGCTTCGAGCACCCCCGAGAAGATCCGGCGTCAGAAACGCCCCCAGCGAAGGAATAAATACGAGGAGACAACCGGCCAGGACTCCCGGCCTGGCGAGTGGCAGAATGACCCGCCAAAACACTGCCCATCGCGTCGCGTAGAGATCCCAGGCCGCCTCGACTAACGTGCGATCCACCCGCTCAAGCGCCACGTAAAGTGGCAAGACCATGAAGGGCAGATAGCCGTAGACCAATCCGATCACGACGGCGCTGTTGGAGTCAGAGCAACTCGATCGGAGTGGCAATCAATCCCAGCTTCAGCAATAGGGTATTAAGCAGGCCTTCAGTGCGCAGGATAAACATCCAGGCGTAGGTACGAACGAGGAAGTTGGTCCAGAACGGAATCATCACCAACAGCAACCAAAACCCTTGTCGCCTTGGTGCCGCCCGAGCGATGTAGTAGGCCAAGGGGAACCCCATGATCAGGCAGAGCAGAGTCGTCCCAGCCGCCAGGAGGATTGATTGGCCTAGGATACGGGCATAGAGGGGGTGGAGAAGATCGAGATAGTTTGTCAGGCTGAATGCCCAGACGATCCCGCCATAGGTTCCACGGCCGGCGAAGCTGATCACGACGACGAGGCACAGAGGCACAAAAAACAAGAGCCCCATCCAGAGCAGGCCTGGTCCGAGGAGCCACCAAGACACCACTCGCCCCGAGGACAACGCCCATCCAGCAGGAGAAGAGATCTTCATTCGGCCAACACCACGGCATCGGAGATCTGCCAGCGCACGTAGACGGCATCGCCGCACACGAGTCCGTTTCGACCGGACTCGTCGTTCGGAACGCGCACGTTCCAGACCAGGCGCTCGCCGAGCCGCACCAGATACCGTCGATCGCTTCCGCTATAGAGCACCTTGTCGACTGAAGCGGGCAGGCTCTGTTCGCCGCTCAGACCCTGTGCCACTGTCGAGAGCCGAAGCCGTTCCGGTCTCAGCAAAACCGTCACCGCACTTCCCTCCCGCACTGGGGTATGAATCGGCAGAACAATCTGGAGATCTCCGGTGAGATCGGGAGACTGCATCACCGCTCGGCCTCCGTCGATACGTCGAACGATGCCGCGCAACTCGTTCGAGACCCCGATAAACCGGCCCACAAACGCCGAGGTCGGCGCCTCATACAAATCCTCTGGTCTTCCGATCTGCAACACACGCCCCTGATGCATGACCGCCACACGGTCCGACATGGTCAGGGCTTCTTCTTGATGGTGGGTGACGCACACGAACGTACAGGCAGCTCGTTCCTGAATGGATTTCAGCTCAACCTGCATCTCCTGCCGGAGTTGTTGATCCAGCGCCGAGAGCGGTTCGTCCAGCAAGAGAACAGCCGGCCGATTCACCAACGCACGAGCCAACGCCACGCGCTGTTGTTCCCCGCCGGACAGCTGACCCGGCAAACGTTCCTCTTTCGACGAGAGCTTCACCATGTCCAATGCAACACGGACACGGGACGTGATCTCGCCGCGCGGAGCTCCCTGCATCCGGGGACCGAATGCGACGTTCTCCGCGACCGTTAAATGGGGAAAGAGGGCATAGGATTGAAATACGAGGTTCACGGGGCGACGATTCGGCGGAACCGCCTCCATCGAGCGGCCATCGATTCGAATGGTCCCCTCATCCGGCGTTTCGAATCCTGCGATCATCCGCAAGACGGACGTCTTCCCTGCCCCGCTGGGACCGAGGAGCGAAAAGAATTCCCCACGCCGCACGGTCAACGACACATGGTCGACGGCCAACGTCGCACCATGCCGCTTTACCAAAGACGTGATGTCGATGCTAGCTGGTTGTTCAACCATCTCGATCCATTTGACTATCGCCAGACCGAACGGCTCGGGCGCCGAGAGTACTGCAGGTTGTGGGAACATGATGCCTGCCTGCCAAACATTCAATGGTCCGCTCGTCTGGGACAAGAGGACACGACTGCGCAGGATACTCAAAATCTTCTCCCAGCAAGGCCCCAGTGAGTGAAGGGGCGAGGGGGTACAGACCGCACTTCCTGTCGGCCGTTCGCCCTTGCCATGGGTCTTGGAGAACAGAAAAGCCCCTGCAGCGCTTCCGACCTCCGAGAACCTCCTTTGGTACGCGGAGGGTGTGAACGATGCGAGAACGAAGCTGGCGGACATTTTCAGCATCCTGCTAGACCACGGAATCGTTACGAGAGCTATGCGGCAAGAATAATGCGGGCGGGCTTGTTCACGATCCTGCGAGGGTGGGCTCGCGGGTAGGGATCGACGGCACGAGATCACCAGGCACAGGCTCAGAAGTCGAGTCCGACCTTGGAATTGGAGTCACGGAGATGCTTGCGGACCCGGACTTGTTCGTGGTGCTTGAGCAACAACTGTCGCCGAATGACGTCCCGATCCTCGGCAACGATACGCACCAAGCGATCGACATCCTCCGCATGCTCGCGGACCAACTCGGACAACTTTGCCATTTGGCTTTCAAGATGTTCTAACCGCCAGAGCGCATCCTTACTGCGGTCCACCGCCGGCTTCTGGACCTGCTTCTGTTTTACGAGCGACGTAACCAGTACATCCCGCTTCATGCTCACTCCTTTGCTTGAATACTCACGGATATTCCCATGCTGTCTCTCCTAGTATCATCTCACATTCTCGCGATGTCAACGAGTCTGCTTTCTTTCTATTTCCTCAGCGTCCTGCTACAATTCTCCACAATGCAGAACATTTTCACCATGGTGCTGGCGGGCGGGAAGGGCGAACGTCTCCAGCCCCTCACCGAACATCGGGCCAAGCCGGCCGTTCCCTTTGGTGGGAAATATCGCATTATCGATTTTACCCTCAGCAATTGCCTCAACTCCGGGCTTCGCAAAGTCGCAGTCCTCATCCAGTACAAGTCGCACTCGCTCGACCGTCACATCCGCATGGGCTGGAACATCCTCAATGCCGAACTCGGCGAATACATCGCCTCGATTCCACCCCAGCAGCGGATCAGCGAAGAATGGTACCAAGGCACCGCCGATGCGGTCTATCAAAACCTTTTCCTGCTCGACAACGAACAGCCGGACTATGTGCTGATCCTCGCCGGCGACCATATCTACAAGATGAACTATATGGAGATGTTCCATTGGCTGATCGCCAAAGGCGCCGATGCCGTGGTCGGCGCGATCGATATTCCGATCGAAGAGGCCCATCGATTCGGCGTGATGAGCGTGGATGAGGACTTCCGGATTACGAACTTTGAAGAGAAGCCGGCTCACCCGCCGTCGATCCCCAACGATCCGACCCATGCCTTTGCCTCGATGGGCATCTACCTGTTTCGCACCAAAGTCCTCCGCGAGCACTTGATTGCCGACGCCCAGGAGGGCGGCAGTCATGACTTCGGGAAAAACATCATTCCCCGAATGATTCGCGATCGACGTGTCTATGCCTACAAATTTATCGACGCGAATAATAAAGACGTGAAGTATTGGCGGGACATCGGCACCTTGGACGCGTACTGGGAAGCGAACCTGGACCTTGTCGCGGTGGATCCCCTCTTCAATCTCTACGACCAGCACTGGCCGATTCGAACCTATCAAGGGCAATTTCCACCGGCCAAATTCGTCTTCGCGCAAGACTATCAGGGCGGCAGGATGGGCGTGGCCCTGGATTCCATCGTCTGCGGCGGCTGCATCGTCTCCGGTGGCCGGGTGCAAAACTCAGTGCTCTCACCGAACGTCCGTGTGCAGGACCATGCAGACGTGCGTGAATCGATCGTCATGGAAAACGTCGTCATCGGCGAACAGAGTCGGATCAGACGGGCCATTATCGACAAGGATGTCATCATCCCGCCCAAGTCGGAAATCGGGTACGACCGACAGGCCGACGCCCAGCGATTTACTGTTACCGAATCCGGCTTGGTCGTGATTTCAAAGGGAATGAAACTGCATGCCTCCCTCGATTCATCCAGTTGATCTGATCATTGCCCTTCGCGAGAAGCACTTGACCCCTGCCATCGTATTCCTTACGTCCCGCCGTGCGTGCGATGAAGCGATGCAGGCCTTCGACCACAGCCACATCCTCCTCCCGCCGCCTCGTCAGCAGGCGATCGCCACCGTGCTGGAAAAGGTGATCGCCCAATATCCCAGCATCGCCGAACACCCGCTCATTCCGACCGTCCAGCGCATCGGCGTGGCCGCGCATCATGCAGGCCATCTGCCCTCGTGGAAAATCGCGGTTGAGGAACTGATGCGTCATGGTTGCCTCGACGCCGTCTTCGCCACGACCACACTGGCCGCGGGGGTCGATTTCCCTGCGCGAACCGTCATCATCACGCAGTCCAGCATTCGCAAGTCACGCGACTTCATGGACTTGACGATCGGCGAGGTGCAGCAGATCGCCGGCCGCGCGGGACGCCGCGGAAAAGATCTCGTAGGCTTTGCCATCGTCACCCCCTCCCCCTACATCGATCTGAACGTCCTGACTAAAGGCTTCACCGGCCATCCGGAAGCGATCAACAGCCAATTCCTCATCAGCTATCCGATGGTCCTGAACCTCTTGAAAGCGCATCCCCTGGACCAAATCCAACCGATTCTCGCCAAAAGCTTTGCACAGTTTCAGCTCAACCAGCGCGCGGAAGTCCTGGAACGCAAGCTGGACGATCTGCGCGATCAGATGGAACCGTTCGGGCCGCGCGTCTGCACCGACTGGATCACGGAATGGCAGACCTTCGACCAGGTCCGCCGGCAGAAATCGCACCGTGCCCCCGTCAGGAGGCACGAGCCACCAGAAGTCGCGGCGCGTTTTCACTTTCTCACCCCCGGTCGCGTGGTGGGCTTCGGCCGTGGCCGAGGCGTGGTCCTGCGACAATATCGCAGCAAGGGACAGAAGAGCCCGATGATCACGGCACTGCGTCTGGGCGGAGGCATTACGGAATCTCCTGCCTCCACGGTGACCGAAGTGTCCGACCGTGTCCTCGACTGCGTGGACGCGCCGGTTTATCCCTGGTGCACGCCGGAGAGCGTGGAAGAGTTACTCCATCATTTGGAAGAGTTGCCGGCCAGGCTGCCGGAGCTTCCCATCCTGATTCCGAAGGACAATGAACCGATTCCGGACGCCATCGTGCAAACCCTGGGCGACTTCGCCTGTCCGACCTGTCCTTCGCGTTCCGCCTGTCAGAGGGACTATCCCCTCGCCTCCAAACTTCGGCAGGAACAACAGCGGCACGTCAAATCGATCCAGGCTCTGAAGACGAGTCTCTGGCACCGTTTTCAAGAGAAGATCGACGTTTTGCAACAGTTCGGGTATCTCACGCCGTCGGCCCATCTCACCGAAGACGGCGAATGGGCCAGGCTCATCCGCATCGACCATTCGCTGCTCATCACCGAATTGCTCCGGGCCGATGCCTTCAATGGAGCCGATCCCGCCATGCTATCCGCCGTCATGTCGAGCATCGCGCATGACGACGATCGCCCCGGCGCCTTCCCCCGCGTCAGTTCCGGGTTGGGGTCATTGCTCGGACAGGTTCGTAAGCTTGCTGTGTCGCTTTCGCCGCATGAAGATCCCCCGCTCTTGCGAGCCGACATCGCCGCGGTGACGGAACGGTGGATCGGCGATCCCTCGCTTACCTGGATCGGTCTCTGCAAGAGCACCACGATGGCTGAAGGAGATATCTATCGCCTCTTAGCACGAACCTTGGAATTCCTATCGCAACTGCACACACTCAAGGGCACACACCCAGGATTGGCAGACACCGCCTCACGGGCCATCGCCGCCCTACGGCGGGGCGTGCTGGAAGAATTGCCATGACGGCATCGATCGTCACTCGTGAAGCGTCAATCTCGTCCACGGATTCCGACGAAGTCACGCTTCACGCTTCACGCTCAACAAGGCAAAGATGACCACCGAAGAACTCGAACAACTCCTGGTTCAACAACCGATCGCGCTCCTGCACCGTCTCGCGCGCGGGCGTGTTCAGCGACATTTCCGCGCAGGCAAACGCCGACTGATTGAGGTCCTGCTGCGCCACTCCGCCGAAAATCGCCCAGGTTTTGAGTCCGACCTCCTGACCTTGATCGGTGAGCAACCGGCTCGCCCCGTTCCACCCCCTCCTCAGGCCCCCGCCGCCAGGAAACCGAAGCCCTCGGCACCGCAGCGTCGCACCACGCACAGGCCGGTTGAGCCGGAATCCCATGAGCCGGGCGTCACCCTCTCCAGCTGGTTGGAGGGACTGGGGGTACCGCCGTCGCAGACCTTTGTCCCGGATGCCTGGCAAGAAGACGCCATCGCCAAATTGAGAGAGGGTGACGTGGTCGTGAGCGTCCCGACGGGAAGCGGAAAGACCTATGTCGCGGTCGAAGCGGCCCGTCGTGCCATCGCAGAGAATCGAACCGTCATCTACACGTCGCCCCTCAAGGCCCTCTCGAATACCAAGTACACGGAGTTTTCAAAAATCTTCGGTGCCGACCAGGTCGGCATTCTGACCGGTGATCGGCGCGACAACGGACAGGCGCCCCTCCTGATTATGACGACGGAAATCTTGAGGAATCTGCTCTACGACGCAGGAGGCGGTGAGATCGACGTACGCCTGGATACGTTAGGCCTGGTGATTTTGGATGAGTCGCAATATATCGCGGATCCTGAGCGGGGTGTTGTCTGGGAAGAAACGATCATCTTCTGCCCGAGCCAAGCACGAATGCTCTTGCTCTCGGCCTCGATCGGCAACCCGCACGATATTGCCGAGTGGCTCACCTCGATCAGACCAGTACCCTGCCACCTGATCCGCCACAGCACGCGCACCGTGCCGCTTCGCGCCGGCTACTTACATCCGAATGGCAAGCTCACACCGCTCTTCCGCACCATCGGCATTCCCCACGGCCATCCAGGCCATCTCCATCCAGAAGCCAAACGGCTCTTTGCTCAATACGAAGACGAGACTCTGCCGTCACGTTCACGGCGTTAGAAAATCCCGACCGTCGTTCACTTAGAAGGTGTAGTTCAGACCAAACGTCCAGCCCTGGCGGAGGGATTGAAACTGCGTGAGGGGGAAAGAATCGGATGGCGCACCGACAGGGTGTAAAGTCACAGTCCCATCAATCGCATGATTCCACCAGACGCGGTAGCCGACATTCAGAAACATATTCTTGATGAGCATCAGTCTCGCCCCGACATCTGCATCAGCCCCAATCCCCTATCCCATCATCGAGATACTCGGATTCTGCTGCAAATCATTGCGTAGATGATGGACATCATTGTTGCTGATGATGCTCAGAGGGATCAATGCCACCGTTCCCAGCACACTAAATCGCCTTGTTAGTCGGTACTCAACAGAACCGCCCATACGTAACGAGTTCCAGTTAGCCGTATTCGTTATTACGGGAATCGCGCTGCTCACAGATTGATTCGGGCTGCAAAGCGGCTGGGTTCCCGGCGTGCCTGGATCGAGATCTACGGTTTGCCCTGCATTCGAACAAGTAGTCTGTCCAAGCCCGTTCGCAGTAAACCGCTGGTAATAATACTGATATCCTACAAAGAGATCGAGCCATCCTCGCGAATGGGGAAATTCGACTATCCGTTTCCCGAAATCCGCATTCAGATACCACATGCCGTCGCCCTTCAAATCGCTGAAAGTCTCCGAGGAAGGATTCCCGCCATCGGCAGCCAAATAGTCGTCATCGGTCAGACGACCGCCTCCGATACTGGCGACGCCCACGTTGAGTCGGCCAAACCACCTTTGGTGTAACCCAAACCGTTCCTGTGAGTTCAATCACGTTCGTGCCAACATCTTTATAAGTGAGTTTCGACGTGGGATTGCCCAGCAGGGGCGATGCGGACGACGCATTGTGCGCCCACTGCGTATTGCCAGTGCTGATCCAGGCCCCTATCGCAAGATCAAACTTCGGTCGGGATTGCTCGCCTGGCTCCTGGGCAGAGACCCCCTGTACGGCCACCATCAACGCAGCTACAACAAGCCAATTCACTATCGTGAGCGAAGAAATCCTCGAATTCATCGCCTCGCGCCCCCTCGTTGAATCACCACCGTATCCACACATCGTTGCACCGTATCAGGCATGAGCCGCTGACAGGCGGCCCGGATCTCGTCTTCCGCGAATTGTCGCTGAAGATGCATCCCCCACCACACCAACCACGACCCGATGAGTAAGGCGAGAATCGTGCCGACCGTCCATTGCAGGGCGAGCAAAACCCAACCTGAGAGGCCTCTCGGCACCTCTCTCTCTCGACTCTCGTCTTGAACAATCTTCTGTAGAGCCTGCATAGTGTGTCACCTATTCCGTGCAGAAATGTGATCGCATGCCATGATGCCATCCTACCGGAGCGCCGAAATTCTGCACACCGTTTTTGTCTTTCCGCCGGATCTTATAGAGGATGAATCATCGGATGTGTTTCGAGTCTGGGAGCTTGGATTCCCACGAGGCGGGCAAGACATCTATACGAGCGCCGTCTCTCAATCCCACTTACCATTACGCCTTGCCGAATGCTCAAAACGATAGACGCCAGCTCATCGACGAAGTCGAGTTTCGACACTTGACCCGTCGTGCTGCCCCCCTGTATAAATGCTGGCGAGCACAGTGACCAGATCACCTCCCGCTCGAATTTTCTCCACAGAACACCAAGTGTGGGGCACGGTGAGACGGCCTCCACCTTAACGCGCCCGTAGCTCAATGGATAGAGCACCAGACTACGGATCTGGGGGTTACAGGTTCAAGTCCTGTCGGGCGCACCACCCCATCGTAACTACGCTCGCCATCCGAATTACGGATCTGGGCCTACCCAATTCAGTCCTATCGGGTGCACCATCCCCTTTACGACTGAGCTCGCTACCCATACGATGGATCTGGGCCTATCCAATTCAGTCCTGTCGAGCGCACCACTTTCCTCCTTCTCAGTGACGTTTCTTCCCACTGGAGTAAGAACAGAACCATACCCTGCATGAAGCGCGTCGCCATTCGCGTGACTGGGGGCTCCCATAGTACCAGGCACGCTCTGAGCATCTTGATCGAGGTTGCAGGCGGTCGATTGTCAGTGGAGACGCCGCTGATCACAGACGTGAACGGACTGAGTCTTCTGTCGGAGGATTGCAGAAAGGAGGAAAAATCAGCCAAGTGGCTTGGTCGACTCTCGCGATTTCCATTGGGCGTCAGCAGTCGGACGAACGTCTATCCAATCATTACCCTTCCACGAGAATCGTCACCGACGTCGCGGCCCAATCAGCCGGTGGCGCGGTCGGCACGGCCGTCTCGCTTGTAGGCGTCAGCGCAACAGGATCTGCCGGCGCCGGCATCGCAGTTGAGGACGGTTCAGGCTGATCGGCGATGAGAGCGCCGGGCACATGTGAGGTCGGATCGTACACGGTCACAATACCCCTCGTGGCGATCTTGGCCAAATCCTGACGGATGGTGCCGATGCCGGTAGCCACCCCACGTGTCTTCACCGCTCCGCTTGTGTGACTCGCGCTGGTCTGAAGCGTCTGCACTCGCTGACGGAGCATCTGAGCGGTTTGGATATCTGTACTGGTGAAAACGCGAATGGTATCAGTGCCCTTAGGGGGGCTGTAGTCCCAGTAGAAGCCTGCACGATTACCGGGCTTCAGCGAGTCAGGAATCAGGACGGTCTCAACGGCACGGACAAAGCCGTCCGCCACAAAACTGCGCTCTTGATAATTATTGGGGAACAACAGATTGACGCCGCCCTCTGAGTCGACATCCACAATCGTCAGATACGAGTCGGCACTCACACTGACTTCCAATTGCAGGCTGTTCTTCTCTGACCGCGCCTCCTTCGGCCGTCGAATGCGATACTGGGCCGCCTTCGTATTGCCTGCGACGACGGCAATTCCACGTGTTCCGACGGATGCCTTTTGGACCGCGGCGTTCGCGACTTTGACGTTTACTTTCAATTGAGATGAGGGATTATCCAGCGTCAGTAATTCCGATGCATTGGCTGAACGAGAGACCACAAGGGCCAGACCGGCTCCCCATTGATCGTCGTCAGTCGAAAACGAGGCCACCACCTCCAGGCCATCCGCCGCGAGGAGGCGCAGCTCGGTTCCCTGGACATCGACCAGGAACCGGGCAGTCTTATCCTGCCCCACCAGCTCAACCTCCGTGATGTTCCTCCTCAGGACCTCCTCGATATGCTTGCGACGTTCTTGGGGCACGTCGAGGATACGGATAGGAATTTTTTCCCCGCTCGCGGCAGGCAGCAGCGCCACGGCTCGGGCACCCTTCGGAATCGTGCTCTCAGCTTTCTGCAACTTGGCGAGTGAATCCTTCCCGGAGGTCTGTGTCACAGTCGCCACAGCAAGCGCTCTCCCCGGTTGAAAATTGACCTCTCCTGGCGGGTACAGCGCCCACATCGATCCGGGCCCGGCTCCTAACAACACCCCGCTGACGAGTGTCACCAGCCCGCCGACGCCGGGCTGCACCTCCAACCAGGGAAGTCGGGCATTCTGGCTCGTCGAAGCGACACCCGTCCCCCCGCTCGTGCTGCCGAACAGGGTTTTCTCCAGCAAATCCGGTGGCGCTTCCAATTGTGGTTCCGGCATAGAGGAGCGGCCAAAATGTGTCTGAATGCGTTTCAGCTCTCGTTCGACTCCGCCAAAAATTTCACGTGGCGTCGCCCCTGCACCCGACGTACTCAGGCTCCGCGCCAAGGCAAACGTGAAGAAGCCGTGGTAGCGTCCATCGACTGGCCCATCCAGTGCTTCCTGATGAGACGCGGCGCCGGTCATGACCACATAACGGGACGTGACGACGGGAACCACCGCTCGTGTTTTGACTGATGCCTGTTCGGCCTTCCGATAGATGTCCACCCGGTTGTCTTGAGGGATTGATCGTGTGCGGATATCGAGCGAACGGGTGGCCGTACCGGAGTGGCACGAGTCCAAGACGATGAAGGCGTTCTTTGCACGCAACCTGGCAAACACGGCATCCAACTCATCATCCGTGATATCCCGCACGTCTCCCGTACGCCCATCTTGCGGGACGAGGGTCTCGTCGAGGCCGTCGTCTTTTTCATCGCCATTCAAATCCTCCACCTGCGACCCATGGCCCGAATAATGGAAGTACACGGTATCCTGTGGCCCCGTCTCCTTCACTAACTGTTCCAATGCGGCCAGGATACCGGCACGAGTCGCGGCTTCATCCTTCAGGACGGATATATATCTCTCTTGAAATCCCCAACGAGTCAGCAGAATCTGCCGCATCGTATCAATGTCGTTGATCGACCCCTGCAGCTTCGGCACGGCTTGATATTTATTGATCCCGATCAGGAGGGCGCGTTTGACGCCGGGACCACTGTCCGTGGCAGCGGATTGCGCCGAGACCCGGCTGTCCCCGATTGCACCCAGGATCACGAACAGTACGCCTGCACCAAGTTGCGGCCAGATCGACAGTCTCATCGGCATCACCTTTCGTCTACGGGGTCGCGGGAAACGCTGCGTGCCCATCGCTCCTCATGTATCTGTAGGTCGCGAACCTGGTTCCTTAGGTTCACGGTATCACAGGCTCGACCGTGCGGACACTCTCCGTCTGGCTGCGCAGGGCGTCGACTTTCTTCTGTGCGGCTGCCTGGTCCCCCGCCGGAAGCTCCATTATATAGGCGCCATCCGGAGTCGGCCCATCAACGATTCTGCCACGCAGCCCTTGAACGAGAGAACGAATCTGTCGCTCAGACGCCGTCTCCTGGAACACCACTCGCAGCCGGACCGTTGGAGAACCAAGCCCCCTGGTCGTCACCTGATCGGGGAGAGTCGGCCGGGCCATACTCCACAGGAGCAATCCAAGTTGAGCCACGAGCAACATCACAGCAAGTGCGGGCGCCCACCGGGGAACAAACAGGGAGCGAAACCAATCGTCCAGTCCATTCAGCCACTGCGGGACCTGTGACAGACTTCGCCCGCTTCGCGGAAGCCTCCAGTTGGACCTGTGCGACGGACGGCCCGTTGAATCCGGGTCGACGGCGCGGACTGCGCCGCATACACCTTGCGCAACTCCACGTTCAGCTGCGCCAATTCATCCAGTTCAGCTCGGCAGGCCGCACAGGTAGAGAGATGCTGGTCAACCTGACGGCGTTCGTCCTCGCCCAAGGTGCCGTTCAGATACCACGGGAGCAGAGCTCCCTCAGGATGAATAGGCTGATCAAGCGTATCTGGTTCTACCATTTAGACTCGCTCAGCCTGGCCAAATTGCTTGAGTTGATGCTTGAGACGTTGCTTGGCATAGTACACACGGGTTTTCACCGTATTGGTCGGGATCGACAGCAGCACCGCAATCTCTTCATACGGCAGTTCTTCATAAAACACGAGACGAAGGACCTCTTGATGCTCACGCGAGAGTGTCCTCAACGCCTGTTGAGTCAAGGATGTCACTTGCTTCCGATTGACCGACTCCGCGGGGCTTTCTTGTGCATTGGGCAACTCGAGCGCCTCATCCAATGCCACATCATGGTGATGGCGCCCGGCTCGTCGGAGCGCGTCCAACGCCTTGTGCCGCGCAATCCCGAAGATCCACGTCGACACACGCGAGGAGCGGGAAAAACCTCCGGCGCCTCGCCACACAGCCATCATGGTATCCACCACCACTTCTTCCGCCAGTGTGGGGTCATTGATCAACGTGCACACATACTGATAGACGCGTTTCTCGTAGAGCTGATAGAGGCGTTCGAACGCCGAGGCGTCACTGCCGGCCACAGCCGCCAGAAGGTCAGAGATCTGAGACATCTTGCCAGTGAGTCGCGTCCATGGCGCCGTTCGTTCAATGCGGAGACAGGCTGCAGGACCGAATTGCGCCCTTGCTCTAACACATTTGTCTCAGCCCCTCAATAGGACAGGGTTTGATTGACCCTTCTTCCAGGCCAGCTTACAATGCACATGAACCTTTCGCCGACTCGCCTCGACCTACGGGACAAGTGCACGGAGATCAATGATGATCCGATACAGATGGAAGAGGCAGCACAGGATATACCAACAGGGAACTACCATGGCCTTGGTGGGCACCCTGCTCCTCAGCTCCTGCGCAGCCGCGCCGTTCCTCATTCCAATTGCCTTTGAGTTTGCAAGGAATCTCATCCAGACCGGACTCCAGAATTACGGCTCGAAACATCGCGACAACCTCAGCAACCTCGTGAATCGCATGGCCAGCCCCTACATGCAAAATCTCCCTCCGATGGCGGGGGGTGGGCCTGGCATGCCGGGTCAACCGGGATTTCAAGGCCAGCCTGGTTTCCCAGGGCAACCGGGGGTTCAAGGACAGCCAGGTATGCCGCAACAACAATATCCCGGGCAACAGATCTCCCCTGGGCAAGCCGGCGCCTACGATCCGAATAATCCCTACGGTACAGCCGGAGCCCAGAACCCTGGCGCCATGGCCTATCCAGGCGGAGCACCCGCCTCTCCCTATGGAACGACCCCCGGCTATGCCGGGCAGCCGGGCATGCCGCAACAACAATATCCCGGGCAACAGACCTATCCAGGACAAGCCGGCGCCTACGACCCCAATAATCCCTACGGCACAGCCGGAACCCAGAATCCGTACGGGCAGCCCGCCTCTCCCTATGGAACGACCCCCGGCTATGCGGGGCAACCGGGTATGCCGCAACAGCAATATCCCGGGCAGCAGGCCTATCCAGGGCAAGCCGGCGCCTATGATCCAAATAATCCTTATGGAGCCGGAGCCCAGAATCCATACGGGCAGGTCCGCCTCTCCCTATGGAACTCCCTCGCCCTACGGGCAACCGACGAATCCCTCTGGCGCCCAGAATCCATACGGGTCACAAAATCCCTATGGCAACAGCGGGTATCAGACTCAGCCTGGCCAACAAAATCCGTATGGCTCAACCAATCAGCAGTATGGAACGCAGAATCCCTATGGAACGCAAAATCCGTATGGGAGCCCCGGCTATCCTGCTCAGCCAGGTCAGGCGAATCCCTATGGGACCACCAATCCGTATGGAGGGGTGCCGTCATCTCTGCCGCAGCCAGGCTACGATCCGAACAATCCCTATGGGGCCGGCGCAGCGGCACCTGGCTACGGTCAACCACAGCCCGGCTATGGCCAAGCGCAGCCAGGGTATGGCCAAGCGCAGCCAGGGTATGGGCAAGCACAACCAGGATATGGAACCCCATCGCCGTACGGGACTCCGCAGCAGCAACAGCAGCAGGCATATGGCGGCTATGGGACAGCTGGTCAACCTCAGCCATACGGTGGACAGCCCTACGGAGGGGCCGGGATTTACCCACGCTCGGTGGAGCCGGAGCCGGTGGCAGTAGATGTGGCGCTGGTTCGCCAGAAGCAGACAGCCAAGGGCAAAGAAGTGGTCTTGATGAATGACGGCGAAGTCCTCCATGACGGGGGCGGGAAAAAAGACGCCGGGGACAAATTCAAGCTGGTGGTGCGCACAAACTGCGACTGTTATGTCTACATCGTCTCGATCGATGGATCAGCCTGGGCGGAACCAGTCTTCCCCGCCAAAGCTGGCACGACGCCAACCCCCGTGAAGAAAGATCAGGAAATGGCGTTTCCAGAAGGGCCCTACTGGTTCAGCCTCGATCAGGTAAAGGGGATTGAAACATTTTATGTGGTCGCCTCGACGAATCGCCGAACGGACCTGGAAGAGAGCATGGCCAAGATGGCGGCTGAAACGCGTCCGGTTGGCAGCATCGTGGCGAAAGTCGAAGAAGCGCCTGTCATTCCCGGAGGCGTGGGCTCGACGAAAACTCGCGGCATCATCACGGTCAAAGACGAAGCCGGCAGCGCCACACAAGTGACACCGTTATCGTATGTGGCAAGTCAGACCGGACAAGATGTGACAGTGACCCGCTGGTTCAAACACGAATAAGTGAGAGAGGCATAGGGACATGCGCGTCTTCCGTAGCTTGATAGGGATCACGGCTGGACTGATCTTCTCCAACTCGCTCGCGATGGCCCAAGTATTCCCACCTCGCCAGCCGCAGCCAACTCCAGCCCCGGTTCCTGTGCCTACTCAACCAGCTCAGATGCCTGGACAGCCGGCCATGCCACAGCAACCCGGCGGACCGCCGGGAGCCATGACGAAGACCATTCCTTTTTCGGTGATTCTTGGAGACCCGACAAAATCCTTTATCCAACTGAGTAATATGCGGAGCCCGTTCGACACGAATTTTTCCTTGGGACGTGGCCTCGCGGGGCGCATTGCATTGGAAAAGTATACGCACGAATCCGGGAACGGGCAGAAGTCATTCATCCATGTGAGCGGGGCATCCAATCCTCCCATTGTGACGACGGAAGGCGTTGAGCTCCGACTCCAGTTCATCATTCCGGTCATCCAGTTTAAAACCTACTATAAGGACTATACAGGCGAGGGGGACAGTGCGCTCAGCGATCTGGTGGCGGAAAAGGTACTCGTCGATGTCTTCCTGACGCCGACCATCGATCAGCGGGGATTGCCGACCTATCACTCCCTTCGCATTGCCGTGACGGGGGCCGTGAAAGAAGCGGAGAAGTGCACGCACTTCTTCGACATCATTTTTCCGGTGAATATTTGCAAAGCCGCTGCTGAGTACTTTAAACAGATTCAGCCCGCGCTAGAGAACGGCATGCGGGAATTACTGCTCCAGCCCCAAACCAGAATGCAGTTTGAGCAACAGGTCTTTCAGCTCGTGCGCGCCGATCTGTTGGCCAAGGCCGGCATCAACCCCATGGGCCCGGCCCGGGTCGAGATTGTGCACTCCGAGTTCCAGAAAACCGACTATATGGTAACGTACCTGCCGAGGCCGTAGCTGGTGTGGTGTGGCAGCTTCTGTTTCTAGTTCCGAGCGCGCACATCACTCACGCTCATTTCAGCCATCGCCTCGCCTGTACCCCAACGACGAGACCGAATCCCCTCCCCACTCTTCCCATAACCGCCGCCTCAATCGTTAAAGATACCTAGTAGCTCGCGGCCATACCGGCCGCCTCATCCGGTCTGTCGCCTTGACCGCTTCAATAGATCAAAACCGTACGAGCGTCGTCACCCTCCAGAGCCTGTCAATGCAGTGGGAATGAGGCCTCTGAACCTTCCCCGTCCCTCCCACGACTCACGTTCGCGCACCTGTCTACCCGGAAGGCCCCGTGCTATACTGCGTTCCCCGCCAGACGCTGGACTCCGTTGATGACCGAAGGAGACCGCTGACATGACTCGATTACGACATCGTCAGGCGATCCTACTGGTACTCCTCGCAATCATCCCCAACGGGTGCTCGATTTCCAGTCTCATGGGACCGCCGAGCCGGGAGTACAAGCCGCCTACCGACGCCGAGATTCAACAAATGACCCAGCAGATGATGGGCAAAGCGCCCAAGCGCGACGTGCCGGTCACGACCGACGGAGTGCAGGTAGTCTTTCAAACTGGCCATGCCGGCGGCATTCGCACCGTGGCCCTCAGTCCGAACGGGCGTTACATCGCCTCTTCCGGACGAGACACTACCGTCAAGATTTGGGATGTGGCCAGCGGTCAAGAAATACGGACCTTGACCGGCTTCGATATGCTAGGCGCCGATCTGCTCGCCTTCAGTCAGGATGGTGCATGGGTGACGACCAAGGATATGTCGGATGGCGTGAAAGTATTCGAGGTGGCTTCCGGCCGCGAAGTGCGCAGCGTGGGATCGCTCGCTCTCTCACCCGGCGGCGCGACGGTCAGTGCCGATGGCCGAGTCACAGTGGCTCGTGAGTCGAGGGGAAAAACGTCGCTGGCTGTTATTGACCTTACGACTGGGGGCAGTCTCTGGACGCTTCCAGATTCAGAGGCCCAGAATCCAGTAGCTCTCAGTCCCGACGGAAAAATTCTACTGACGACGAAGACCGATACGAGCACGTCTATGTCGATCGGTTCCCTCTTCGGGTTCGGAACGCCATCGTTACCGACGCTCAAGCAAGAGCTACTGATATGGGATCTGCCGGCCAAGAAACTACGCCGCACCAGGCCGATCAAAATGGCAGAGGGAGCAGGGGCACAAATCAGCCCGGACGGTCGTTGGCTTTTGCGGGAAGACGTGACGACACGGAACCTCATCCTCTCAGACATCGACACAGGAAAGTCTGAACAGACCTTTGTGACGGGCCTTTCTTCCATGAGCGGCATGATGAATTCGATGAATTTCAGTCCGGATGGGAAGGTGCTGGCCTTTGCCACAAGCGATGGAACGGCGAAGCTCATTGAGATTCCAAGCGGACGGGTCCTGACGACGATGAAAGCCGGGGCCATAAATTTCAGCCAGGACGGACGCTCGCTTGTCTTAGCACCGGAGGGAGGAGGCGCTCCCTTCCTACGCGAATTGGCCGACGGGAAAGAAACCCGTCTTGCCGGTGGAGGCAGCGGAATCACCGACCTGGCCGTGGTGCCCGATGGCCGTGGACTCGTGGCCGCCATGGAAGGCGGTAGCGCCAAGTTGTGGGATCTGGTCACCGGTCAACTGGTACGGACCTTCGAATGTCCTGGAGGAACGGGTGTGCGATCGGTCGCAGTGAACGACACCGCTGCGGTCCTTGCAACCGGCTGCATGGACGGGTCGGCCTGGTTGTGGGACGTGAAGGCCGGTCGGCAGCTGCGGAATCTGATGCCGCCGTTATCGGCCGGGGAATTTGCCGAGACGATCGTCCGGTTTACGCGCGACGGCAGGAGAGTGCTTGTGGCTGTACGCGATCAACTCACGCTCTGGGATGTAACAACCGGTAAAGAGCTGCGGCGGATCGCGCTGCCGCATGGTCCACTCCCCAAAGCATTTGACCTGATGAGAAAACCTGGTGCCGCCTATGAAGGGATGGATCCCCAGATTAAAGCCATGATGGAGGAACGCGCGGCGGAGCAACCGAAGATGGACCCCAAGTCTCTTGAAAAGATGGAAGAGATGTCGCACTGGGTCCATACGATTGCGCTCCACCCGAATGGAAACCTGGTCGCGGTGGGAAAATCCCACGAAGTGAGCCTGTGGGATCTGAAGACCGGCCAGCTGGTCCGGATGATCGGCGGTGCGGCGAGCAAACCGCCCGCTCAAAAATTCGGCGGGATGCCGCAAGGAGGCAGTCTAGAGTCCTTGCTGTCGCAGAGAGGGGTTCCTGGTATGCCGAGTCGTGGCGGTGGACTCGGTTCGCTGTTCGGCTTTGGCGATGCGCCGAGCGCCCCCCCCGTCATGACGATGCAGGATCCCTCAGAATTCCTCGATATGGCCATGGAGGAGATGGGAGGGGGAGCGAAGAGTCTGGCCTTCAGTTCTGACGGCCGGTTGCTCCTGGGCGATGGGGCGCAGGGGAAAGATGTGTGGGACGTCGCGACCGGTCAAAAGATCAGACCATCGAAAGCACCGAGGCAAGCAGGATTCGATCCCATGGCCATGATGGGAGACATGGAATTCAACATGGGAGGTATGGGTGTGGCCTTCAGTCCCGACGGCCGGTTCGCGGCACGGGGGCATGGCCAGATAATCAAAATCTGGGAGGTCGCGACCGGCCAGGATGTTCTTCAGCTCATCGGGCACACGGCAGCGGTGACGTCCATGGTGTTCAGCCCGAATGGGCGTCTTCTCCTTAGCGGCGGGAGCGACGGGGCCGTGCGTATCTGGAATCTTCAGGCCGGGAAGGAACTGGCTTCGCTCATCGCGCTGGGGCGAGAAGATTTTGTGGCGGTGACGCCTGATCAGTTTTACCGGGCCTCCAAGACCAGGATCAAAGGCGTGGCGTTCCGCGTGAAAGACCAGCTGTATCCCTTCGAGCAGTTTGACTTGCGGTTCAACCGGCCGGACGTCGTATTAGCCCGTCTCGGTATGGCTCCGGCGGATCTGGTACAGAGCTACCGGTTCGCCTACGAACGGCGGATGAAAAAAATGGGACTGACCGAGCAGATGCTCGGCAGCGACTTTCACTTGCCGACCGTCGAGATGCTGACCACCGACGTGCCGGTGTCGCTCAGCACGACCGCACTCACCCTGCGCGTGAAGGCGACAGACAGCAAGTACCCGCTAGATCGGTTCAACGTCTTCGTGAACGACATTCCCATCTATGGAAGCCGCCGGGGTACCGCTGCCGAATAGACGCGCGCAGGCCCATGAGCAAGACATTCAGGTCCCGCTGGTGCCAGGGCGTAACAAGATTCAGGTCTCCGTGCTCAATCAGCAAGGCGTCGAGTCGTTGAAGCAGACGGTGTACACGACATCGACCGCGCAGGCGGTGTCGCCCGATGTCTATGTCGTGGCCATCGGAGTCAGCGACTACAAAGACAAGGCCTACAATCTTCGCTATGCCGCAAAAGACGCGACGGATCTGCTCAATGCCTACCAGGCGATCGAACAACGCCCAGGCTCCAAGAGCAAAGTCCATGTGTTGGACCTGACGAATCAAAAGGCGACCAGGCCGGAGATTCTCAAGGCAAAAGACTGGCTGAAACAATCCAAGATCAACGATCTCGTTGTCGTCTTTGCCGCCGGGCATGGGATGACCGACGAGCAATCGAATTATTACTTCGGAACGCACGACATCGATCCGAAGCATCCGGCCACCAACGGCCTGCCCTATGAAGAGTTTGAAAATCTCCTCGATGGCATTCCGGCCATGCAGAAAGTCTTGCTGTTGGATACCTGCTTCTCCGGAGAAATCGAGAAAGACCAGACGGTCGTCGTGGCCCAAGCGGAGACCGGCGGCTCCGGTACCGTGAAGATGCGTTCCTTCAAAGCCGCACGCGGCGTCACCGTCGTAGCTGATGCGAGTGAGACAAATTCAGACACGACGAACGCCCCGCGTCTTTCCAATGAAATGGTGAAATTCCAGCAGGACTGGTTTGCCGACCTCCGACGCGGGACCGGCGCCGCCGTCATCTCCAGCTCCAGCGGCAATGAGTACAGTCTCGAAGGCGAACAATGGAAGAACGGCGTGTTCACCTATGCGTTGCTGAACGGTCTGAAGAACCGCGGGGCAGATGCGAACAAGGACCAGACCATCACCGTCAGCGAACTCCAGAGCTATGTCATCGACCAGGTCCGCAAACTGACCGAAGGCGGCCAGAACCCGACCGTACGCCGGGAGAACCTGGAATACGATTTTGCTGTGTACTAGTAATTAGTATTAGCAGGATTCTCGATGGGCGTGTTTTGCGAGCGAGGGGTTCGAGATGCTCATCCTGTTTGCAGCGGCGATTTGTGTCAGCGCCTTTCTGTTGTTTCTCGTGCAGCCCATGATTGCGAAGATGATTCTTCCGCAACTCGGTGGGACACCGGCGGTATGGAACACCTGCATGGTGTTCTTCCAAGCGATGTTGCTGGCTGGCTACAGCTATGCGCACGTGCTCACCGGGCGGTTCCAGATCCGTCGTCAGGTCATTGTGCATCTGCTCGTTTTGCTGCTGCCGTTGGCCGTCCTGCCGGTTGCTCTCGCCTTTGAGTGGACACCTAGTCAATCGGACTCCCCGATCGTATGGCTTCTCTGGCTGTTAACGCTGTCGATCGGGCTTCCGTTTTTCGTGTTATCGACGACGGCGCCGCTGCTGCAGAAGTGGTTCAGCTACATGCCGCATGTGCTGGCGAAAGATCCTTACGTCCTCTATGCCGCGAGCAATTTTGGCAGCATGGTCGCATTGCTCGGGTACCCTGCGATCATCGAGCCTAATTTGTCGCTGCATACAGGGGAAGGGTTGTCGCAAAGTCAACTGTGGAGCATGAGTTATGGCCTGTTGATTGTGTTGATCGGCGCGGCAGGATGGGTGGACATGGCGCGCCGGCAGCCGTACTCATGAGCCGGACGCACATCGTGCAGCAACGACATCGGCCGTTTCGTCTCTGCCAGAACTTCGCACACTGGTTCGTTGGGTGTTGTGGGCGTTCGTGCCCTCGAGTCTCATGCTGGGCGTGACGTCGCATGTCACATTGAACATCGCCGCGATCCCGCTCCTCTGGATCATTCCGCTGGTGCTGTATCTGCTGAGTTTTATCCTCGTTTTTGCGAAATGGCCGTCTCAGTTTCATGGGGCGATGATTCAAGCCATGCCCGTTCTATTGATCCTGCTCGTATTCACGATGGTAGCAGACGGTTTCTCGATTCCCTTCGGCGGCCGGATTCTGTTGCATCTCATCCACACTGTTCGTCGTCGCCATGGTTTGTCACGGATCATTGGCCCGCCAGCGCCCATCGACCGGGCATTTGACGGCGTTTTATCTCGCCATGTCAGTTGGCGGCGTGTTGGGAGGCATTTTTAACGCGTTGATTGCGCCGGTGGTGTTCACGAGTACTGCTGAGTATGCGATTGTTCTTGTCGTTGCCGGCCTTCTCTTGCCGAAGGGAATTCGGCAAGCGACTCAGACAGCAACGGTGGAATCAGCCGCGGCTGCTGGAGCCGGCGCAGCGGGCTTCGTACGCGACGCAGCCTGGATATTGGGGATCGCTGCATGGACCGGAGGATTGATCTGGTTGACGCAAGGAACGGAGCGCGCGGCGGAGGGGCAGACGGCTCAGCACGGATTCTTGGCAACGCTCGCGCCTTTGACCGGACTCAGTCGGGCTGAGTGGCTCGATCTCCTGATCTACGGCGGTCCCCTGGTTCTTTGCTATCTGCTGCGATTACGCCCTCTGGTGTTTGGGCTCGGTCTGGGAGTGCTTCTGGTGATCGCGGATATGCCCGACGCATCAAGCCGCACCGTCCTGTTGCATCAGGAACGGACATTTTTCGGCGTCCTCAAGGTCAAATTCGACCGAGAACTTGATACACATCGATTGATTCACGGCAATACGACCCATGGGGCTCAGTGGTGGAATCCCGATAAGCGCAGCGAACCGATGACCTACTTTCATCGGAAGGGGCCGATCGGAGATTTATTCAACGCGCTCCAAGGCCCGAACAGCCGCACGCATATCGCGGTGACCGGCTTGGGTGCCGGCACCCTGGCCGCCTATGCCCAAGCCGGGCAGTCATTGACCTATTATGAAATCGATCCAGCCGTCGTGACGATCGCGCTCGATCCGGACTATTTTACCTACTGTGAGGACGCCAAACGGCGCGGTGTCGATTTGCAGATGGTGGTAGGAGATGGCCGATTGAATATGGCCCGTGCAGCAGACGGCCTTTACGACCTTGTCATTCTGGATGCCTTCAGCTCCGATTCACTGCCGGTCCATCTCGTCACTCGAGAGGCGTTCGAACTCTACCTGCGCAAAATGACGAGCAACGGTGTGATCGCGGTCAACATTTCGAATCGTTATCTCGATATCGCGCCGGTGTTGGGAAATTTGGCGGAGGAACTGCATCTGGTCGGCCTGCATAGGCATGACCATGAAGATGAGGACATCGTAGGGAAGTATGCATCACATTGGGTCGTCGTGGCGAAGCAGCGAGAGGCCCTGGGGGGACTCGCGCAGGACAAGCGGTGGGAGCCGATCACGAAGAGCTCCGCATTGGGCGTCTGGACTGATGACTTCTCCAATGTACTCAGCGTGTTTGATTGGAAGAGTTGAGAGCCCTGGAGGGATGCTGAGAATCGGCTATCACCATGTGGCCACGGGCCAGAATCCCGTCGTGCGGCGGGAGAACCTGGAATACGATTTGGTAGTCGACTGAATCCGAACTCGATGATGAACCTTTCAACCTGGAACTCCGACAGACTCATTGTTGGGCCATCCTTACAAAATGGAGGGCGTCTATGAGTGTCCAGCGTGATCGAAATGAAACAGTCAGGTGGAGAGGTATCGAAGTGCTGGTCCTCGCCAGCCTCGCAGTCTGGTGCCTGGCTGATCGATCGTTCGCCGGTGAGTAGCCCACCGCGGCGGGAGAACGCATGACGCAAATCGTGACGCCACCGGATCAGGCCCCAGCGGAAGAGAAAGACGGCGAGGACGTAAGAAGTCGCGGCGGCGGCCTGCTCAAACCTCCCCTCCGACTTCTCACATGTTATTCCACCTACCGTCCCGAACGGTACCATTGCTTGTACAAAGGACCAAGGCGATCCTCAAGGCACTACCCGGAGAGATCTTTCCGGGTTCATGTGGACTGATGCGGCAATGACGAATGCGAACTGCAGAGCTCAGTGTGCCGGAAAGGGATTCTTGTTTGCCGGTACCCAGGTCGGAGACTATTGCTTCTGCGGAGACAGCTACGGCCAGAGCGGATCGGCCACAAACTGTACGACGAAATGTAGCGGTAATCCCGGTGAGATAGTGTGGCAGCGTGTGGGCAAACAGCGTCTCTGTTGCAGGAGGAGGGCCGAGCATCCCGAGTTGTCCTCCTCCGAGCAACGGTGGAGTATGCACGATTGATATCAGTGGTCCGGGTTATCGTCGGTTTCAGGTTCACCGATGGGAAGTAACGGGATCTCCCGTTCAAAGCTCACCAGGAAAACTCTACCCGATGTAGTGGACGACTGGCGGTTCTGGACGGTTGCAGGACAATATTACAGTAAGCCAGAAGCGTGACGTGAACTGGAAGATTTTGGAGACGGCTCTCACTCAGTATCGGGTTCAAATTCTCAATGGCACATGGCACGTGACGAATGATCCCTACATGCGTACTCCCAATGGAATATTCGGTGTGCTTCAAACGACGATTCAGGGTATCGCCCAAGCATTCTCGCCGGTACGAGCGGATGCTGTTGAGTTTCCTTGGTCCGGCATATCCGGGCCGGGGATCCTCACGAAGATTACACATGCAGTGCAGGTCACCGTGGGGCTGGGAAAAGCAATCCAGACGCCAGGGTTCATGCAACCAACATCAGCGGCAGAGACCGTAACTTGCCAATGGAATCTGCCCGTGGGGCCATAGAGGCAATAATCCGACCGTGCGGAGGGAAAACCTCGAGTACGACTTTGCGGTGTATTGATCGAGAAGAGAAGGCTTGAACCTTTAGCCCGATGCATTCGACTCATCAGCAGAGTGATGGGCCGTTAGATGTCGATGGAACGCGACGTACCGATTGAGCCGTAAACACTTGAGGAGGAGGTGCCATGCGATCAATACGAACGATAATGAGTGCTGCTCTGCTGGGATGTTTGCTCGCTGCCTGTACAGCGACTGACGGGGTGGAAAAACGTGATGCCGGGACGAATCCGCCTGCTCAAATCGCTGAAGCTGCCTCGCCAGGTGATGGCTCACCATCCACGACGGAAGAGGGCGATGTCACAAGTCGCCGCGTTGTGCCTGGTGATCCATGTTTGCATAGTCGAGACATGAACTGCCGTAATCGGCTCAATCAATTGAGAGATTTAAAGAACCAACTTACGAACCAGCCGACGGGTCTTATGGTGCCGGCACCACCCCAGGTACCACCGCCGCCAAGCAACGGCGGGCAATGTGTCATCGATATCACCGGCCAAATGAACGATACGTGTCACGAACCAGGGGACGACCACAGTGACGAGCATTGTCTATCGCCACACGGAAATTCAGCGATGGGAAGTGTCGGGTCCTCCCATGCAAGAGCCGGGGATCGTGGGAAAAGTGTATGCGATGACCTGGTCGACAACAGGAAACGGCAGCAAGGATCAGAGAAACAGCTCAACGGCTTCAAACGGCCAGTCGCGTAGCGAACGGAATCTCACCGTATGGGATATCAAAAACGCCGCTGGGCCTCTGCCGACTCGGCTGACGGTGTGGCTACGGCCTTCCGACAATCGGTGGGTGATCAATCACGCCAATCTACCGAATGTCCCCTTGATTGCATCGATCACGGATAGCCAACAACATACGAGCGACGGCGTGATTGATCCGAACATCAGGTCACTAACAGGACAATGGCCGGAGTTTCCTGCCAGTTTCGTGAACTGGACGGAAAGCGGAAGCCTCACGCAGGTGGCGAACAAGATGCAGTCGTTCCCCGTGGGAGTCGCGCACGGCTATGCTCAGATTGCGCCTCCTCCGGGAAAAGGAAGCCTTACAGGTGGAGCCCAATGTGTCTGGAACTTGAGTCTGGTTCCCTAGCATTGGGACGCTGACGATCAAAGAGTCGAAGATATTCCCGGTGGATGCGGTTCAAAACACCAATGTTCCGAACAACAAACCGGGTTGGCCAAAGGGAACCATAGACTGCACCTGGAGTTTCCAGCTCAATCCATAAATGCGGTAACTAGATTCGCGATTTGGTGAAAGGAGGCGACCATGGGAGATCGAACACAGCGGGCTTGCTACATGCCTCGGTTCTGGGTTGTTGCCCTGGGATGTATGTTCACGGCATCAATGATCTTCGCCGGCACTTCGGCGTTCGCCGATGAAGAAAAGTCAGGCGAGGTCGAGAGCCGCGGAATGCCACAGATCCAAGGCCGATGCAGCCAGGGATGACGGTACAGCCCGGCGCGCCGGCACAGCAGAAGTTCCAATTGCCGACCTGGCCGCAGAAGTTCGCTGTCGAGGATCGCAAACCTGCGTCGTTCGGGGTTCGCAGTCACGCAGCCCGGGTCACTCGTCGTCGATGTGCAATGGCAGGGCCCGCGGTTGGAGGCTACGCTGCGTGGGCCGAGCGCGCAACCGATTGTGCAACGTGGACAGGGACAGGTACGGCTCACCTATCAGGTCACACCTCAGGATGTACAGAAAGGGATCCTGTGGGCGGTGAATCTGGCACTTCTTCCCAATACCAAAGGGCAAGCCACAGGTCAGGTGACGGTGCAACATCCACCTGTGAACGAGGCGCAGGCAGAAACGGCAGTGCGTGCGCGGGTTGGACAAGCGCAGCAACAGACCAAGCTAACCGCAGCCCAAATTCAGGCTCACAGCCAGGCAATCTTCCTGGCCCATAAGAATGAAGACGCACGGCAGTACCAGGAGTACATCAAAGGGACGGCACTCCAAGCGGACGCGTTGCTGAAACAGAAGGGCGTTCAAGGACAAATTCAAAGCAGAGCGCTTAAGCCTCCAGCTGGCGTCAGCTCGTTCCAGCAACAGCCGTCCGAGCGACTTCAATCCCGCTGACTTTGCCACCACCACCACCTCCTCCTCATGTCGACAGCTTGAATGTGACGTATGCCTCCCCAGGTGCGACCGTTGTGATCCAAGGCAGCGGTTTCACCAATAGTGTCGGAAATGTCCTCATGACGACGACGAACGCGGCGGTACAGCCTGAGGCGAAGGTGGTTGCAGGCCCTTCAGGACCCATTTGGACCGACACGCTCATCCAGGTCACTGTGCCCGAGCTCACTGGCGTCACCGTGTTCAACTCAAGCTTTTTCGTCGTTGTCCCGGGGGATCCAAGCACTGGGCCACAAATCAGCAATGCCGTGTCATTCCTTTTTGTTCCTCGGCAACAGACCAGAGTGTTCTCGATGGTCACGCAAGATCGCCGTCTTGCAAGCATAACTGGTTCTCCCGAGTTAGGCGGAGCGATGAGTGAGACGGGTGTGGCAGGCCAAGAGATTTTTCATAACAGGGTCGCACTCAACTTGTTTACTGCGGGCGATATTTTCTTTGGACACACTGGGAATGACAAGTTTTTTGAGAATACGGCGCTACACAACGGTTGGAGAATCAAATGCGTCGAGATCGTTCCATTTGATTTACATAATTGCAATCCCAGCAATACCGTCTACGGTATCCCTCCTAGCTCTGGGGCCTATATTAACAGCGTCAACGTGAATGCCGGGCCTATGAACCTCGACGTCAGGTGGTGGTACGATGCGTTTGTACTCGTGATGAGCTACACATACGTCTTTGTCATCACCGGGCCTGAAAACGTCCCGGACGGGTTCTTGTGCTACACGGTGGCCGCTTGTAGTCAAGGATGATTGATGGGCCAGGCAGACTATGAGGGCCCTGATGAATGCGGATCTCGAACGAAGTTATAATGACGTGATCATCACTGTGCCACTACCATCCCGAACTGCTCGATGGCGAGTTTCAGGGGGAAGAGGGTATTTGTTCCATGGCGGCCCGGACGGCGGTCCAAACGGCGGCTCGCTTCTGCCCGCTGTCCAGATGCCATACGACCCGCAGTGTCGATTCGACGTGCGCGCGAAGAACATGGAGGAAGCGCTGAGCGACGATGCGCCGACGCATGGCGATCCTTTTCAGTCCAAGTGCGGGAACACCTTCCGTAACCTAGTGGTCACGCAGGCCGAGGAAGGGGCTGGGTTTAAGCAGCCTGCCCATGGAGTCGGCGCCCCCACCTTTGTCAACTGGCCTAGATGGAACGACATCACGCACCAAAAAATGTGGTGGGAGTGGATCAAGCGGGCAAGAGATGGCGGGCGCCTGCGCGTGATGGTCGCGCTCTCACACAATAACAGAACGATCGCCGACGTCATCGGACCGGGTGGGCCAATCAGCGGCTTCACCGACGACGTGCGATCGTCGGACTTGCAGATCGCCGAGATTAAGGCATTCGTCCTTCGTCACTCCGATTTCATGGAGGTGGCGCTCGGCGCCGCGGACGTCTACCGAATCGTGCAGCAGAACAAGGTCGCGATCGTGTTGGGTGTCGAGATCGACAACATCGGCAATTTCAACCGGCTGCCGGCGATAGGCCCGGGCATGATCGAGGGCGAGATCCAGCGCCTCTACAATCAGGGACTGGAAGACGAGAACACGTAGCAATAGCTGATAAACGGCATGAGTGCCATGTGTGGCGCACCTATAAGGAGATACGCATGAGAATTCACTTGGCCATGGGACTGGGACTCCTGTCCATTGGCCTCTTGGGGAGTGCACTTAGTTTCAGTGACGCGGTTCCTGCAGGATCGACGATCAAACTGGAGCGCGCCGTCCATTTCCTCTCTCCGGACGGGGCCGATACCGTCCTCGCCCCGGGAATCTACGGGGTTGAGGCCAAGGATGAGAAGGTCATCAACGTCACCGCGATCGACGGTGGAGCAACCATCACCATCCAGGCCGAAGCCGGCACGCATGAGCAGCAGCTCTCGACGCCGAAGGCTTTGACTCTACGCCAGAGGAAGACCTGCTTCACGTCGTGTTACTGATGCCGGGCGGAAAGACCTTGAATGCCGTCGGCACGTTCAGCGGGGTGAGCACGAGAGCGCCGAGATCGATGCTACCGCCGCGAGCCATAATGCCGCGGCGCGACAACCCGGTATTTAACTGCGTGGCGCCGACCGGCCCTGGCACGACTCACGGCAGCATCCCCGACAGGCGGAGACGTGGACGGCGGCAGCCAGTCCGCACGTCCTGCCGATCGATATCACCATCTCCGCACTGGTCAAGATCGAGCCCTGCGCTGTCGTGCGGATTGCCGTCAGGCAAAACGATCACGATCTCCCCCTAATGGCGCATTGATCGCAGCGGGTATGCCCGGGTTGGCGGTCACCATCGAGCCACTGGTCGCCAGCATGGCGTGGTCGTCGATCCGCAACATGGGCGGTACGCTGTCGTTGACCCACACGGTCGTGCGCGGCGGCGGCGCTCCGCTCGGCATCAACCCGGCGTATGCGGGAACGTTGCGCATGGAAAGCCCCGGCCCAGTCGGAACGCTGCACGTCGATGATGTCGAGATCGCCGGCTCCCTGAGTCAAGGCGTCTACATCAGGGGCAATGGCGAAGGCGGCTTTGATCCGACGTCGCAGAACCTCTACATCCATGGTTCGACGGGCTATCCGATCCATGTGTTTGCTCGCGTCATCGGCACCATTCCGAACGGCGCCTATGCCGACAACGGCCGCGCCGCGATCGCCATCGCTGGAAGCGGCGGCCCGGTACTCAACGCCCAGACGATGCACGATCGCGGCGTGCCGTATCACGTCGGCAGCGGGATGGACGGCGGACGAATGGATGTCAGCACCCAGCACAACGGACCGGCGGCGGTGCTGACGATCCTGCCAGGCGTGACGATGCTATTCCCGCCCGGGGGATCGCTGAACATCAACGCAAGCGGCTACGGTGGCGCGCTCATCGCGGTCGGCACGCCCACGCGGCCCATCGTGTTCACCTCCGATAAGGGCCGCGCTTCCACAGCGGGCGACTGGTTCGGCATCGATTTTGACGGCCAGCTTGCCCCCCAGAACGTGATACAGTACGTGCGGGTCGAGTTCGCCGGCGGCCCGAGCACGGGAGGCAGCAATTCGTGTCCGTACCTCGGCTTCCCCGTCCAAAACGACGCAGCAATCCGAATCGTAGGTTCGCCGCAGCGCCAATTCATCACCAACTCGGAGATCTCGTCCAGCGCACAGACGGCATCGATCGCGGTTGGCGCGACAACCTGCTGACGGACTTCCTGGCGACCAACATATTCACTGCGGTCGCCGGCTGTAAGCAGACCATGCCCCGCACCTTGCCGGGTGTGCGTGCCACCAATCCTGTGCCCTGCCCGTAACGGCCAGCGCCACTGCACCGGCGGCATCGGCGGTGGTCAAGCCATGGAGATCAAGCCGCAGGTGAAGGCCGGGCCTGAATGTGTCGATGGACCCCTGCGCGCCGGCGCCTGTGAATTCAGGCGGCATTCACTGGCCCAAAGACCGGCAGCGGAGCCACGCCAGTGTATGCGGGACGCCCCCAAGGGGCCGATACCTGTGGTCCCGCTTGGTGGTGGGCCGGGACCGATCCCGATTCGGTAGCAGGAGTCGACGACGGAAAGAACATTCATTCGGCGAAGATTTCCGGAAGTATCAAACAAGGAGGTTAAATGATGCAGTATGAAAGTCATAGGGTTGGCATTTGCGGAGCATTCATGCTCGTGCTGTCCAGTGCGAGCCGTATGCACAGGCCGCGTCAGAATTCTATGTTTCTATCACCGGGGCCATACAAGGCCCGTTCAATGGTGAGGTCATTAGAAAGGGATTCGATGGCAAGTTCGCCGGACTCAGCTTCGACTATGCCGTGGTGAGTCCCCGCGATCCTGCGAGCGGTCAGGCAATGGGCAAGCGTTCCCACAAACCGATCAGGATCAAGAAGGAGTGGGGTGCCGCCTCGACCCAACTGTTCAACGCCTTAACGAAGAATGAGGCGTTGACGGCGGTGGTGATCGATTTCTTTTCGACCGACCCAAGCGGCGTGATGGTGCTTGACCATACGATCAAGCTGACGAACGCTTTCGTGGCATCCATTGCGCACAATTCCGAAACGCTAGGAGCGCTCGCTACCGTTCCCCCGACGGAGACGATAGAGTTCGTCTTTCAGCAAATTGAACTCATCAATCACAGATCTAAAACCGCTGCGATGGATAACTCGTCGGCACCGTAGCGATTGAACCATTGCCGACAGAGCTGATGAGCGACAGGTCATAGCCGCTCCATGTGGATCGATGCTGAGAGCGAGGAGGCGATGCGAATTCTTCCGATAGTCCGATCACAGGAGACGCGCTATACACGCGACAGCGCGTTCTCCTACACCTGTCACGCCTGCAACCGCTGCTGCTATGACAAAATCATCCATCTGAATCCCTACGAGGTGGCGCGGTTGGCCCAGCATCGAGGCATTGGAACCACGGAGTTTCTCGCGCAATACACGGACGCCGCCGGCACTGCCTTGAAACGGGTTGAAGCCGGCGCCTGCGTGTTCCTGACGGAGAACGGATGCGGGGTGCATGCGGATCGCCCGTTGGTCTGTCGAATCTATCCTTTGGGCCGACATGTCACAGCTCAGGGCGAGGAATGGTTCTCGGAATTGGCGCCACACCCGCAAACAGAAGGCGCCTATGGAACAGCGGGAACGGTGGAGCAGTATCTGAGAACACAGGGAGCTGAGCCCTATATTCAGGCTGTCGATCGGTACCTGGATGTCTTAGGTCGAATGGCAACTGTCTTACGAAGGTTCATTGACACAGGGGAAGAGACCTGCAGCGAAGCATACCGAACCGTTGACGGTCTCGTGACCGGAGTCGATCCAGACGTTCCTGCCTGGCTTGACATGGACCACGTGGTACGGGAGTACTGTCATGCCAAGGGGCTCGCTGTGCCGGACGATCCTGTCACACGCATGGAACTGCATATTCAGGCGCTGGACGAGTGGCTGCACACCCACGAGGGATAACCAACAAGGAGGGTGCCATGAAAGAATCGATGCACGCAGACGGAACAGATGGCGAGAAGTCAAAAGAATCGATGATGCGACAGACACTGACATTGGCCGCGGCAGTGGCCATGCTGGGAGTGTCCGTTGGCGTCAACGTCCAGGAGCTGTTGGCATCTTCTCCTCCCGGTCAGATGCCGCTGTCTGACCAGTCGAAGTTCGGCGGTATTCAAGAGAAGGACAGGGCGATGCCGAGTAAGGTACCGGCCGTTCAAGATAAGGGGGTTGTCGCCCCGCAGAAACTCGATGCGGTGCAGGATAAACAGCCGATCAGGCCCGGCATGAAGCCGGTCGATCCATCACGGCAGATGCCTACGCGATAATGTCCAATTGGTAACGAGTCCTGGATAACCGTCCAATCCCCCACCCCCGTGCTTTCCTGGAGCGGGGGTGGCCCCAGCTCATCCTGGAATCGGTTCCTCATCGATCCTGGCCACACGGCTCAACTGTTCTGCGCGTTCTTTTGGAAGTGCCGAGGGAAAACCGCTCAGTTCCCCAAGACCGTCGGGCTGCCGGTGATGACTTGCCCGATTGGCTGCCCGGGCATTTGCACCTGGCTACCCACGGTCGCAAGTGGCTTCGTTCCTCCGTTCAACAGAATCGTCGAGCCTTTCAGATCGAGAGGGCCCGACGCCTGCAACGCAGTTCCTGCCCCGCTTCGGAGTGAGAGATTCGCCCCTGTTTGGACCGAAGTATTCCGACCGACCGTGGCCGACAGATCAGCACCAGCCCGCACGGCCACATTACTTTGGGCCTGAATGTTCACCATTCCTCCAACGATGGTGACCGTGGGGCCTTGCACGGTCACCCCAGCGGGCGTCACCTGCACGGCAGCCTGCAGAGCAGCCAGCTGCGCCTGAAGCGTGCTGACCTGCTGTTGGAGAAACCCCACTCGTTGCTCGATGGATCCTTGTGCACCTGCAGCACCTGCGGCTCCACCAGCGGCAGCCCCTCCACCGGCACCGGCTGCTCCGGCCGCTCCCCCGGCCGATCCCTGTGCTGCTCCTCCAGCTGTCCCGGCTGCCCCCTGAGCCGCTCCCCCCGCCGCCCCACTCCCGCCACCAGCTGCCGCCGCTCCACCGACCGCAGTGCCCCCGCCCCTGGCAGCGCCAGGGAGAGGAGGAGCCGGTTGCATCTGGGGAAGCATCGGCACCGCACGCTCAGTGATCTCGTCTGCAGCCCAGGCACCACTTCCGGCGACGCTGAGGAACAACACAATGCCAAAGGCATGGCTCATAGTCGTCTCCCTTCTCCCTCTACGTTCTCGATCATGCGTGCGCGGCACTGACGGGTTTCCCACTTCCTGCAAGCTGTACCCACCGCAACGATTCCTTCCTTCATATTTTCACCGGCGTGAGCGTGATCTGCTCACAATACATTTCGACCTTTACCTTCTTGATGGTGTCGGCATTGGTCGGCTCCGGCGTAAATCCGAAAATGCCGAGGTGATTGAAATAGACCGTCAACACCGAGCCCTTCATGGTCGGGTCGAGAAACTCCAGCGTGTCGTCTTTCTCATTGTTCTCCACGGTATTCCCCTTGACCATCATGTCCTGGAACCAGGCGTAAAACGTCCCGACAGAAGCTTCAGCCTAGGCTGATGACGCGGTTCGAAAACTCCAGCTTGGCCGGGCAATAATTTGGTTCCTGGAACATTTATCTCGCCCTCATGACGATCGTGGTCACGAAATCGAGTGCGGTTCAGATTCAACTCGCTAGTGTCCTCCTTTCTTCTCATCCTTTCGGATAGGCTTCTCTTTTTGCGTGAGCGCCTTCTCAATCCACTCGAGCAACACGGGTGTCGGGTTCCACCCGCGTGGCCGAACCGCGCTGTACGAACCCACGGCGTCCAGTCCTTGCCCGTTGGGAAGGAGGAGTACTACATGGTGCGTATCCTCCTCGGCGGGAATGGACAGCGCGACTGACTCGACAAACTTCTCCTGATGGTGCATCACGAGTGCTTGGATGAGCAGAGCATCGCCGCCGTTGGCGGGAATTAACCGAAGCCGCGCCGGGTCAACACCCACCACTCGGTAGAAGCCCGCTGGAGCGATCGCGTCGGTGCCTTCGGGCGTTGTGAAGAAGATCGTCCGGTTCAGTGAGATTTCATCGAGGACCTCTTCGTTTAGTACTTGAACGGATTCTGACGTGAGTGGTGGGTTGACCGGCGTGGCGTCCTGAGCTGCTCCCCAGCTTCCCTGCTCCACAACGAACAGCATGAGGAAGATTGTGAAGCGAATTGTTCCGACCATGACTATAGCTCCTCCTTGTTATTGAGCTGATCAATCTCGGCCTGAACCCGTCTGAGTGTCTCCGTCAAACATGCATTGGAAGCACCAGCATTCCCAGGGCTCGGAACCTTTCCGACCAGCTGCTGGGTGCCCAGTAGAAGTGGCTGAAGCTTCGTAAATCTGGTTTCGACGATGTGGGGGCGATCCATTTTCAATGCGCATGGGCCGGTGCCACGGCAATCGCCGCCCCAGCCGGCGAACGTGGAGTCTGGGGCAGGAACTGGTGCAAGCAGGATGGGAGTGCCCTGCGGATCTCGGACAGAGCAGGTCGGGGGATAGGCGGCCGCAGGAGGCAAAGGCACCTTGCCGCTGCCGTCTCCCGCGGCGCGAACGGTGAGCCCAGGCATCGCCAGGTGAAATACGGGTGGTGGTGCTGGAACTGAAACCGTGGGGAGATTCAAGCCACGGGACTGTACGTCGCGTTCAGACTGTCCCCATGCAACAGTTACGGCAAAAGCTCCGATCAAGCTTGCTCCGACCGCGAGGTATGGTACTAGGTTGGGATACACCAGCAACCTCCTCGGCTCTCTCCTCGGTTCTGTGAGTTCGCTCGTCACCGACTAAATTGTCTGTGCTTAGATGGTTTCTTGAACCACCTATCTCATTACTACCGCGCCGATTCCTTCCTTATATTTTCACCGGCGTGAGCGTGATCTGCTCACAATACATTTCGACCTTCACCCGTTTGATGGTGTCGGCATTGGCCGGCTCCGGCGTAAACCCGAAAATACCGAGGTGATTGAAATAGACCGTCAACAACGAGCCCTTCATGGTCGGGTCGAGAAACTCGAGCGTACCGGCTTTCTCATTGTTATCACCGGCATTCCCCTTGATTACCATGTCCTGGAACCAGGCATAAAACGTTCCGGCCGAGGCTTCGGCCAGACTGATGACGAGGTTCGGAAACTCCAGCTTGCCCGGCTCCTTTTGGTAGTCCCGCATCTGACCGACAGCGTTTTGCATGGTCGTTTGTTTGATCGTCAGTGCTTCGATCTTGCTGACCTTGCTACAGTCCAAGCCCGGGATTGTGAGTCGAAAATATGATGGGGACCAGCCTCTAGACTTTGTGATAGACCCCGCTACGATCCCTCCTTTGCCTGCCTGGGGGGTCGTGAATTCCGGGGCAAATTTCACAGTGAGGTAAGCAATTTCTTTGGAAGCTGCGTCACAGGTCGGGATGCCGAATTCCGTGATCAAGGCATTGTTGAATTGAAGTCGGCTCTGTTCCACACGGTTGTAATCGGCTGTGATGATGGCGCCGTTTTTCCTGACGTAGTTCATGGCGAGCGTCGCGGCGATCCAGTCGAAGAGCGGTTTCGGCATCGCCGGATCGCATTGGATGGCGATGTCTTGATACTTCGGCTGCCCGATATGCTTTTTGACGAACTGATTGGGGCCTGTCGGCTCGAGAGTCACCTCGGCCTTCGGGAATCCGCCCTCCGCCGACTTGAGGAAGTCAATGAATTGGCCATCCAGCTCAAGAGCGGACGTACCTGCCACATAGGCCCGCGAATCAGCCGCGGCAGCGAGCTGTGGCCTGAGTCCTGGCACACCCATAAGCGTCATCCCGCCAACCAGCAATCCTGCCCGGGTTAGAAAATCTCGCCGAGATGGATGGAATCCGGATCCTGTCTTACCGTCATTCGGGTCGTCGTTCATTGCGTGACTCCTTGAGAGAGGTGGAGGAAACGCGTTGCGCTGAGTCCCAGGGCCATCGCACCCTCGCGGCTCATGTTTCTTGCCGGTGAGTCGCGCTGCCGGCGTGGGAGGTTCAACCGACCTGCGCGGAAGTGTAGAAGCGAGCCCATTCCTTGTCAATCAACTGGCTTACCTACCCAGTCGCATCCGATCCCTGACCCTTATTGAAATTGCTCCGGCAACACCTCAAGATATGGCGAGGCGCCCAACGCTGTCAGGCACGAGACACTGAGTTCTGAGTGCTGAAATCTCAATGCTTTTTCCTCTTCCATTTCTGGCTCGCCCCTCTTACGATACGGCCTACGCACCAAGGAGTCTCCTCACATGTCAGACTTGCCGCTCGATCAACTCGAACAACTCGTTCAGGGTCACCACTGGGATCCCCTCGCGATTCTTGGCGCCCATCCAATGGCCCAGGCCGGTTCCTCCACCGTTGCAATTCGGTGCTTCCTGCCGGAGGCCAACAACGTTGCCCTGCTCCTCGGTGAACGAGGTCGGCAACCCGTGCCCATGACGCGCCTCCATGAGGCCGGCCTGTTCGAAGCCATCGTCCCGGGGCCACTCGGAACTGTCCCCTACCGTCTCCGCGTCACCGACTATGCAGGCCAGATCTCGGAGCGGCATGATCCCTATGCATTTCCGCCCCTCCTCACCGACTTTGAGCTGCACCTCTTCGCCGAAGGAACCTTCTTTAAAGCCTATGAGACGATGGGCTCCCACCTCCGGACGGTGCAGGGTATCGCCGGAGTCCATTTTGTCGTCTGGGCGCCGAATGCCGCGAGAGTGAGTGTCGTGGGCGACTTCAACCAATGGGATGGCCGCCGCCATCCCATGACCAACCGCGGAGCAACCGGCCTCTGGGAACTCTTCATTCCCGGACTCACAGATGGCACGCTCTACAAATATGAGATTCGGTCGCGCCATCATGAGGCACCGCTCCTGAAAGCCGATCCCTATGCGTTCGCATCGGAGCTGCGCCCCAAGACCGCCTCGATCGTCCACGCACTTTCCCCCTACCGCTGGAAGGACCAGTCTTGGATGACGGCGCGGGGAAAGCAGGACCCGCTCGCCACGCCCCTCTCAATTTACGAGGTCCATCTCGGCTCCTGGATGCGTATCGTTGAGGAAGGGAATCGCTGGCTGACCTACTCAGAGCTGGCCACAAAGCTCATTCCCTACGTGAAGAATATGGGCTATACCCATGTCGAACTGATGCCGGTTACCGAGCACCCGTTCGACGGCTCCTGGGGCTATCAGACCACCGGCTACTTCGCCGTCACCCGCCGGCACGGATCCCCCGAAGACTTCATGGCCTTCGTCGATACGGCACATCAGGCCGGAATCGGCGTACTCATGGACTGGACCCCCGCGCACTTTCCGGACGATTCACATGGGCTCGCCCAGTTTGACGGCACGCATCTCTACGACCATGCCGACCCGAGGCTCGGCTACCATCCTGACTGGCACAGCCGCATCTTCAATTACGATCGCCTCGAGGTCCGGAACTTCCTTCTGAACAGCGGGCTCTTCTGGCTGGATCGATACCATATCGACGGCTTGCGCGTGGATGCCGTCGCTTCGATGCTCTATCTCGATTACGGCCGGAAGGAGGGAGAGTGGATTCCCAATCAGTTCGGCGGGCGTGAAAACATCGGAGCCGTCACGCTGCTGAAAGACTTGAATGTCTTGGTCCACCGCGACTTCCCTGGCGCCATGACCATCGCCGAGGAATCCACGTCCTGGCCGGGAGTCTCACGCCCCACCTATGCCGGTGGACTGGGCTTTACGTTTAAGTGGAACATGGGCTGGATGCACGACATGCTGGATTACTTCGGCCACGATCCCGTCCACCGCCCCTTTCACCAGAATCAGGTTACGTTTGGGCTCCTCTATGCCTTCAATGAAAACTTCGTCCTGGTGCTTTCGCACGATGAAGTGGTGCACGGAAAGCGGGCACTGCTCGACAAAATGCCCGGCGACGAGTGGCAGCGCTTTGCCAACCTACGCGCCCTCTATGGCTTGATGTACGGGCATCCCGGCAAGAAAATGCTGTTCATGGGCGGAGAGTTCGGGCAGTGGTGTGAGTGGAACCATGACACCAGCCTGGAATGGCATCTCTGCGATTTCGAGCCACACGTGGGGCTCCAGCGGTTCGTACGAGACCTCAACTGGCTCTACCGTAAGGAGCCGGCACTGCACGAACTGGATCACGACTGGACCGGTTTCCAGTGGATCGACTTTCGCGATGCGGCCCATTCCGTAATCGCCTTCCTGCGAAAGGCGAAGGACCAGGATAATCAAATATTGTGCTTGTGCAATTTCACCCCTGTTCCCCGCTACGACTATCGAGTCGGCGTGCCCTGTGAAGGCTTCTATCGTGAACTGTTGAACAGTGATGCCTCGGCCTATGGAGGGAGCAACCTGGGAAATGCGGGAGGGCTCCAAACGAACGCCGTCCCCTCCCACGGCATGCCCCATTCGCTCGCAGTCACACTCCCACCACTGTCGGTGTTGTTCCTCAAGCGGATCTGATTTAACAAGATGCTGAAAAAGTCCGCCAGCAGCGTTCTCGCATCGTTCAGACCCTCAACGTACCCCAGAGGGTACGCCTCGGCCCTTCACTCGCTGCGGTCTTGCTGAACGGCCTTTTTGAGCATCCCGCTAGGAAGGGACTACCAGGTCCGGAAGGGACCGCAATCGAGATGGATAAAATGCTTGCGAGGATAGTACCCCACCCCACCGTACTGCAGCTTCAACGCAGCGTGACGAAGCTCGCGAGGCTGGACACCGGGAATATAGAAGTCGAGCGCCTGCCCTTCGATATGTAGGCTGTGCCGCGCAACTCGCCGGCTCCGTTTCACGAGCTGCGCATTATACGCTGGCGACCGATAACCCGAAATTACGTGAATCTCGCCGGCGCCATAGACCGCTTTCTGCACGAGATTCACATGCTCCAGCACTCGCACATCGATGGCGGCAACTTCTCCTGTGTGATGGCAACGCAGGATATGATTCACCTCATCCAGCGCAGTCATGTCATAGTTCCCTGCGTCATCACGATATCGAACTCGCAGTCGTTCGTTCGTATGGACGTTGAAGAAGTTGAGTTCGCCGTCAGGAAGTTCGTTCGCACGCGCGACCGATGGACGCAGCAGCCTGCCACCGAGCAACAGCAGCCCGACCACAGACGTTTTCAAGAGCGAACGACGAGTCCAAGACCAGGAATCTGGATGTTGCAAAGTACGGCTCCGGGAGAAAGTGCACGGCAGTTTGACAAGACAACTGTTTCGCTTGTATCAAAAGCGCCAGGGTCAGTCAACTCTTTCCTGCAGCTGTTCGGGGAGTGCGATTCATCGAGCCCCACCATCCCACTGACTCGACCTATATCGACCCTCTCTAAACTACTACTGGAGAATTAGATTCAGGAGTTCCTTTTTAAGCGTGATGCAAGTCGTGAAGGCCCCCCAGAGCTTCCGGTGGTCGGTCTCTGGTATGCTGAACATGAGGAGGAGCATTAATCGTGGCACAGAGAATATTCAGAATATTCAATGTTTCGTTTCGTGGTTGCCTCCTTGCTGTGGGAGCGTTACTGCTCGGCTGTGGGCTCTTGCTCTTCTGTGATGCAGAAGCTGCCCTCACCGGCCGCATCCTCATCGCAGGCTATGGCCCCGAAATGCCTGTCGTCCAAGATCTGGCGAAGGCGTATGAGCGGCTGCATCCCGGTACGGCGATCGACCTTGAATGGGACAGCACTGTGCGGGCCGTTCATCTGGTGAAAACTGGGGAAGCTCAGATCGCAGTGACCGATCAACCAGATCCTGCTCTCAGGGCCACGCAAATCGCGTGGGATGGCATCGCGGTCATTGTCAATTTCGCGAACCCCGTCAGACGAAGTGTCCAGCGCCCAGGTCAGAGGGTTATTTTCCGCACAGATCACTAACTGGTCCGAACTGGATGGGGCCACGACCAGAGTGGAAGTGATTCCTCGCACGTCAGCGAACAATCTCACGTCCGGGTTCCAGAATTCCCTGGGTCTCACGGAGCGGATGGCGGCATCCGCGGCACCTGTTCGCTCTGATCAAAAAGTATTGAGTCTGGTGTCCGGGCGTGATGCCACGGTCAGCTACATTTCATTGGCAGCGGCGCTGAAAGCGCAAGAGGACGGCATTTCCATTCACATCTTGACGGTCGATCAGGTCGAGCCAGGAGAAGCCACCGTGAAAAATGGGCGGTACCGTCTGCGTCGACCGGTTCTCATGCTCACCGCAACACAACCGGATCCGCTCACCGAATCGTTTCTCTCCTTCGTCCGCTCGGTTGACGGGCAGCAGTTGCTCCGCACCATGTTCGTCCCAGTCGAGCCGTCGGTCCCTGCGACCACTCCTTCGAACGTCCAGCGGCTTGATCCATCCTCACCGTCATCCTGATCACGATCGCTCCCTATCCATTTCTCCTAGACAGAGGAACCCAACATAGGTAAGATCGAAAACATTAATAGGTGTATCTCACACTATGGCTACAATCCTTGTTATCGACGACGAACAATCGATCCGGAGCCTCCTGAAGGAGGTCCTTGAGAGGGCTAACTATCGTGTGCTCGAAGCCCGCGATGGACGGGAGGGCTTGGCCCTCTACCAGCAGAACAAAGTGGACCTGGTCCTCATGGATATTCTGATGCCAGGAACCGACGGCCTCGAAGCCACCTTACAACTGACGCGGGAATATCTCGACGCGAAGGTGATCGCCATGACCGGTGCCCAAGGCGACCGCAATTTCCTCGATGTCGCGAAACTCTTTGGAGCCCGTCGCGTCTTCGAAAAGCCCTTCGACTTGGACAAGCTAATCGATGCGGTGAAGGAAGAACTCGCCCGCTAGCGATAACGATCCAACCGAATTTCTTCGGCCTCATCATCATTGTCAGCTTACAGTCGCTTCCCTCAGTCTTGCCGTCAGAAGATGCAAATACCTGACAACAGGACCATCGTTTCGTCATGATTCTGACAGGAAGAAAAACGCGATGTTCGAAATGAGTGCTCGCACAAGAAGGCTGGAACTGAGCTGCCTCATCCTCTGGATCGTGCTTATTGTTATGGTGGGGGTATTGCCCCTGCGCAACTTTGTGGGTCACTCGCACTGGGAATACATCAAGTGGGTTCCGACCGTTGAAGATCTCCGTTCACCAAAATACCTTATCGACATCTTCTCCGACATTGTCGGGAATACCGCGCTCTTTTTTCCTCTTGGCTATTTTCTGAGCAGGCTGCTCACCTCTTCCAGCCCTTCACGGCAATTGCTCGTCGCTGCAGGGATCGGTGGCACGCTTTCGCTCGGCATCGAATTCTATCAAGTCTATTGCCACTACCGTTTTCCCTCAGTCTTTGACGTCATCACTAATGTGACTGGAACGGTCATCGGGGTTCGCTTTTCCCTCTCCAGGAAGAACGCCTTGCCAGCCCCGCAGAATCCGACTCTCACTCCCATCCCACCGGATCGTACCCCCGTTCCTTAAGACAACGCTGCACAAACTGCTTATAGGCATTGCTCGGAGGCGAGCGACGAAAGAGCCCTCGCAGGAATCCTGCCGTCGCTCCACCCGCAGCCCCGACCATCGCGCCACGGCCTGGATGGCCAACCACGGCTCCGCCGACCGCTCCACTGGCTGATCCAATGGCTCCGCCCGCGGCGGTACTGCCGGCAACCTGCCCGCTCTTGCCTTGACTCGCAGTCGCGCCGGCATCCTTGGCCATCTCGCGACACTCGTCGATATCCCGATCCGCCACCTCCTCACCGACCTCCTGTAAATGGGCATTGGGATAGAGAATCGGTTTGGGTGCCGCACAACCCATGACGAGAAGCGTGATGATAAGAAGACCAGACGATCGAACCATCACGGCCTTCGCCTACCACTATCAACGCGACTGGACGGATTTCGTTGCCTCATCGGCCTCCACTGAGTTCTTTCCTGGCCAACGAACGCATCATCACCGGATCGTTGTACGCCACCTCACTCAGGGCATCCAGTGATATGGAGCCCTTTCGTCGCGACCAACTCCTTGGCCTTCGCATAGTTCTTCGCAGTAAATCGCGCCACTGCCGGCTGACCATTCACAATTTGGCAAGCGAGGATCTCGCCGTTCACTTCCAGTGTGCCCCCCTGCTCGACCAGCGTCTTGGCCTGCGCCGACGTAATGCCATGGAGCTGCGCGAACTCCTCCAGTCCTCCCGTCTCAACCAATCGCCCATCCGGCATGATGCAGAGTCGCTTGAAATGCGGGGACCAGTCCTTGCGGAAGTCGATGTACTTTATGTCGCCGCCCTTCGCGACCGCACGATCCAATGTCCGGTAGTCGAGTCCAAGATTCTTCTGCTGGAGCTTCGTCTTTAACTCATCCGGCAACGTGCGGGTGAACACGTGAAACGCGGCGTCGGGAAGAGCCTGTGATCGCGCGCGAGCCAGTTGCTCCGCCTCGGCAAACTGCATAAGATCCAGGACGAAGGTCTGCTTGGGCGCGCCACCGGTCGGATCGATAACGCAGGCAAACAACCCTCGCGTGAGCAACCCCCCGATCTGCGGGTAGACATAGACCCCACCCTCAGTCAGGAGAGTGGTCATCGTCTCCAGCGGCACTTCATAGCTTTCCGACAAGACCTTCGCATGTGCAGGAAGATCCTCCTGGTGTGTCATGGCACAAGCCGTCACGTTCCCTGGTGCGTCGAACTCGGAGTAGTCCTCAATGACGTTATAGAGGATCGTAGGCTTAGGCTTGTCAGATTTTTTCTTTATTTTAAACATGAGACATAGCACTCCAAGTTGCTGATATATTTTATATTACGCGATGTCATCGATTCAGATGATGATAGGCCGACAGCGTCATCAATCTTCCATCCTCAACAGGTCCGCCTATCGTAAAATGATAGAGGGACTGGAACGAACGTCCCTTGATTCCCACGATCTCATGGACCGGATCGTCAAAGAAACAGCCGATCCCAGTACCCCGCACCCCTGCCGCCTCCGCCTCAAGATACAGCACTTGCCCCAGGAGACCCGCCTCCCAGAATAGGCGGGGATACCACCAAGCCCCTCCCTCCCGCAAGCGCCCTTCGAACTCAGCAATCATCCCCAGCGAGAAGGCACTGTCTCCTGCAATATCTTGATGGCAACTCACCTGTGCCGCGGCCTTCTTCGCATCGCCCTCCAGCAACCAATAGAAGGGCAAGGTTTCCGGACAGCCCGGCACAGCAGTCCAGACCAACTCCTCGTTCATCGACTGCTGAAGCAACGGCAACTTCTCTCGATCGCGGACTAGAACATAGAGCCCCGGGGTCAATCCATCCACGCGATGCACGAACAGCAGGAGATGAATGGCAGGCTTCCACGGCAAGACATCCCAGGGCATCGGCCGATCTAGTTGGGGCAACTCCACCGCAGGCATGACACGACCCAACATCTGAAAAAACGTGGCGGACGTGATCGACGTCTTGCCGTCAAAGGAGACGGCGCTCCGGCGTTGCCGAATGATCTGGCCAGCGGATGGGCCAGCGTCGTGCGTCTCTCGTGAAGCGTCGTTCGCATGCGCTCTCGAACCGGCGGCTGAAAGACGCTCATCCGAAAGCTTCCAGCTCGCCGCCGCTACATCATCAATAATCTCCCATGGCACCGGATTATCCCGGCTCAAACGATTGGCTTTCCCGTGCCATATTGCAGCCGCGAGCTCTTGGACTATCTCCAAATCTAGAAATAATGGGATGGCCGGCTCCGTATCGCATTCCACATCTAACGCTTCACGTTTCACGTCCCCCGATGGCCAGACCACTGCCAAACAATCCGGATGTTCCAGCTCAGCATCAGCAAAGTCATCGGTGCGATCGGTCCCCAACAGCATCGCGACAGTCTCTTGTGACGTGCCATCTAGGAGCGCCATATTCCAGCCGAGCGTCGCAGCGGCAATCCGCGCCGTCCCGATCGCATGGCCAACGTCATGGTTGCAGTAACGGAACGCCCGCTCCCCATACTTCCAGGCTTCCCGCCAATGAACGGAAGTCAGACCAAAGACAAATGAGTCTGGTGGAAACGGAGCCAGCAAACGAGCGACTTGCTCAGCGGAAAACTCAGCTCGCAGCTCCAGCCCATGCTCCTTCGGCGCATAGTGATAGAGGCCCGCTTTCAGATCCAGCCCATGTGTCTGCGGCAACACGAGATAGCCTTCCGTGGGATGGAGATTGCCGGAGGAGGGATTGCTGCGCAAAGCCCACTGCATGTCCCCTCCCCGTTTCCACGCCGACAAGGCGAGGGCAAGCTCGAAAAACCGTGAGAGCGAAGCCAACGTGACCGGTTTGGCAGACACTGCTCCCCGTTCATAGATCGCGTCATAAGACGGAGAGGCGGGCTCATCACCAGACTTTAATAGTGGTAACGGGATCAGAGGCGCCCCTTCGAACCGACGAAAGGGATCAGGCTGGTTCGCCCAATCCAAATACCCGAGCGAGCGGGCATAGCGGTTGAAATGATGCTTGGTCTGGATGTGATAGCGGATCACGCGATCGATGGGATCGGTCGGCAAAGTCTCGACTGGTTCGCGATACAGGGGGATTTCTGTGGCCATCGTAATAACCAATCACAGTCTACAGAGCCGCAGGAAGCAAAGTAAACGCATGCATTGACCTCCATTTCTCCCGGCGCGTATGCTGCAGTCAGCATAGCCATAAGAGGGACCCATGCAATTCGATCCAGCTCTTGCCGCCCAGCAGGCATTCAGCCGAGCAGAAACCAATAATGAACTCGGGTCTGACTGGGACGACGCAGCCGAGGCTGAAGTCACCTTTTCATCCAGTGCCGGTGCCACAGCCCGAGCAGCCTACGAACAGCTCCTTGCGCTCGCCGCTCGCTATCCGAAGGCCCACTCCTTTCAGGCCTTCTGTATCTTCATCACCTGGCAGCAGGTGACGGAAGAGACCATTGCGCAGCATTTTCAGACAGGCCTCCGGCTCTGCGAAACATTTCTGGCTTCTCCTGATGGGAAGCATCGAGCAGACGTCGAGCAGATCACGGAACTCTATGGTTCATTTCGTGATGGATTGGGGCTCGATGAAGAGGATGAGATTCAAGTCGAGTTTCGACGCGACACGCCTAAGGGAGGAGACTGACCGAACTCGTATCTCGTGAAGCGTTGTTCGTGAAGCGCCGGACGCCCGAGCCCTACGAGATACGAACGAGGAGCTACGAACCACGCGCCAGCCATGTCGGACGACCACAAACATCGCGCGCGCATTTTTCTCCACCGCGGCCAACTCGAGCAGGCCAAAGCCGCCTACGAACAAGCCGTCGCTGATGATCGCCTGGCCAATGACCACCGCGCCCTCTCCGATTCACTCGGGAATCTTGGCAACGTCTGCGCCCTATCGGGCGCCCTGGATCACGCAGAAGCCTGCTACAGGGAAGTACTCACGATCCAACGCACGGAGCGGAATCAGCACGCCATCGCCCATACCCTCGTGAACCTCGGCAACCTGTACGTCGGAGCCGGCACACCGGAAAAGGCTCGCCCCTACTATCTCGAAGCGTTAGATCTTCTGCGCGACCTACAAGACGATCGTGCGCTCGGCATTCTCTACAACAACCTTGCGCTCGAAGAGTCTCGCAAAGGGCAGTGGGAACAGGCCGTCACGTCGTTCAAACAGGCCCTCGACTACCATCGGATTGTCGGTAACGAAGAAGGGCTGGCTGTCACCTATAGCCAGCTGGGCAAGTGCTTTCTCGACCAGGGCGACCTCACCCAAGCCGAGCGCTGCCTGAACAACGCCTCGGAGCATTACATCAAGCTCGGCAATGAACCGGCCGAAGCCGCGGTGCTCCGACTCCTTGCCACGGTGTATAACACCCGTCAGGATCTTATTTCAGCACGACGGTGTCTTGAACGAGCAGTCTCTCTCGACCTGCGATACAAACTACCTGAACTCCAAACCGACTCGGCCCATCTCGCTAAGCTGAACCATCCCAATTAACCGCGCCTCTCGCTGATCTCCTTTTCTCTCCGGCCAGATTCCATCCCCTGTCCAGCATTCTTTCCTTTTCCAACAGGCCGAACTCTGTGAATTTCTGGACAGAGTCTAATTCTCTGATACCTTGAGACAGTCACTCCTGTTGCTTCAAGTCTCACCATGAAATGAGCCGACAGGATATTGACGTGGATGTCGCATGCCATTCCTGACTCGGATCCTCATAGCATTCGCTCTCGGGTCGCTCATGACCAACAGCCGTCACACAGGCCGCGGATGTATCACCCAAGATCACTGTCGGCACTCAAGAAGTCGGACTCACTGTCGGCTATATGATCCCCCATCGACTCACAGAAGAGCACAAAACGAACCAACAGGGCCCGGTCTTCATGCCCTCCTGGATGATGACCATCACTGATCCGGTGGGCAATGGATGGTATCGGGGGCAGGTCTCGATTGGCGCAGAAGTCGTCTACATCCAGTTCCGTGAACCGGTCCTGACACATGGCATCGGCTTTACCCCAAAAATCAAATACACCTTTGTCGCACTCGACAAGATTCGTCCGTATGTCGAGTTTGCGGGAGGTCCCTTCTGGACTGACCTGGCAGGAGAGGTCCCCGAGGAGTCAGTGGAATTTAACTTCATTCTCTCGGCGGGATTCGGCCTGTCGTGGTTCATTACGTCACAGACGTCGTTCAACGTCGGCTACCGTTTTCAGCACATCTCCAACGCCGGCATCCAATTTCCGAATTTGGGGCTGAATGCAAGCCTGCCGTTCGGCGGGTTTTCATTCTATTTTTAAGGAGAGGGTCACCATGACGCACCATCTTTTCCGCTGGACGCTTCTGGGGCTTGTTGGATTAGCCACCACAACGCCGGGTTGTACTCGATGGATCGACGTGATGCCCTCCTCGACGGTTCAGCAGGAGTCCGTCACCCGTTCGATCCCCAACGATGAACGGGTTCCGCTCCTGATGGATGGGTTCCGCATGATGCAGAACGGTGCCCCCCAGAATCCTTCGACTGAGGTCGAACGCCGCATTTTGAACACCGTACAGGAGACCCGCCTTTTTTCGACACTCGTCCCGCTTGGAGGGAATGTTGCTTCGCTCGGCGATAAAGTGGTGACCGCCCGGATCACCTTTGATGAAACGATCGACCCTCACGCTGGAGCGGCCGCGTGGAAAGGGTTCGTCATCGGAGCCTCCATGTTTCTGCTGTCGCCGGCAATCGAACTGGACTATGACTATGCCGCGAAGGCCACCTTAGAGCTCGAACGGTGGGACGGACAGGTGAAACGGTATGAGGCACGTTCTGCCGGCACCGCGCATTATAATTTGTTCGCCGCCACGCCGATTATGATCGACGAGCTCAAGGGACAGGTCGCGGAAGCCTGTCTGACGGAGCTCATGGATCAACTCGTTCGGGACACCGACTTCTATGTGGCAAGCAGCACACCTCTGCCGGACTCACCCATTCTCATGGTGACCGTAAAAGCACGGAAACCCCTACGTTCCCCTGCTTCTCCTTCCGTTGTCCCCATCTCGACCGCGCCGGCACCATAAACAGGATCCCCCCTGCCTCAACTGCGCTCTGGCCGACCCGGCTCCCTCAATGCTATAGTGGCTCCACTACGAGGGAGCGTTGCACTATGGACATTGAGGCATTTCGGCAAATGGTCGCCAAGAATCCCAAAGGCTTTCTCGGCCGTTACGGGCTCGGGAATAAACTCATTCAGGAAGGCGGCAATCTCGAAGAAGCGGTCGAGCACCTGACTGTCGCCGCGCAGCTGGATCCGACCCACGTCGCCACGCACCTGGGCCTCGGGCGCGCCTTAGTCTCTTTGGGACGAAAGGACGAAGCGAAGCCCATCCTGCAAGCCGGCATCGACGCTGCACGCTCCGGTCGATCCAACGGAGGCGTGGACTTAGTCCCTGAGATGCAAGCGTTGCTACGAACATTGGGATAACGAATCGGATTGTAATGGAACGAGGAGTACCCCATGAAGATTGAAGAAGCCAGACAGCGAATCGAGTCGGCGATGACGCAGTACGGGGCACAGGCCGGGATGGCGATCGATCTTGTGATCAACGAGGTGCGCTCTGATCTCGGCGCTGCCACGGCCAATGAATTGATCGACGAATTCGACCTCGAGCTGCAATACAACATCGCACCGATCGAGTCGGACTACTCCAATAGCTAAGCCAGGGGCATACGGCATAACGCATCTCATTCAGGGTCCTCAAAAAGCTTCTTCAACAAGGCCGCAGGCGAGACGAAACCGGAGGCGTACCCTCTGGGGTACGTTGAGGATTTCGATGAGCCGAGAACGACGTTGAAGAGCTTTTTCAGCACCCTACTACTATGCCGCTAATTTGGTGTGCGATCTCCGGACATGGGTACGGTCACGCAGCGCAAGTCCTGCCCGTGCTTAACGCACTGGGCTCTCTCGTGCCAGGAGTGACGGCCATCCTCCGCACCATGGTCCCGGCCTCCTTTTTCCGCGACCGCCTGACTATTCCCTGGGTCCTTCAATCAGTGCAGCAAGATGTCGGCTGTATCCAAGTCGGCCCTCTTAAGATCGACATCGACGAGACCTGGGCTTCTCATCACCGTTTTCACGAAACCTGGGAAGACCGCCTGTCCCAGGAAGTCGCCGCCATGCAGGCGGCATCACCAGTACTGGTCATGGCCGACACACCCTACCTCGCCATCGAGGCCGGTTCCCGCGCACTGATACCGACCATTGCCTTGGCAAGCTTTACCTGGGACCTCGTGCTCAAGGAGTACTGCCACGCATCGGACCGTTCACAGCAGCAGTTGATTCAGTGCATCCGTGAAACCTATGCGAAAGCCCACATTGCCCTTCGCATCACCCCTTCTCCAAAAATCGATGCCTTCTCCAAGATCATCGATATTGGCCCGATAGCCGGTCCAGCCTCCCCGGAACGAGACCGACTTGCCTCAGCCCTCGCCCTGGCGCCCAACGAACATACCGTCTTGGTGGGATTCGGCGGTGTTCCTCTGACATCCCTCCCGCTTGAAGAGATGGAACAGCTGCGCCACTATCGCTTCCTCTTCGATGGTCCAATCCCACCGGGATATTCCCGAATTCATTCCACCAAGACGCTTCCTTTCTCCTTTAAGACACTACTTGCCTCTGTGGACGTCATCATGACCAAACCTGGTTACGGCACCATCGTTGAGGCTGTCACACTTCAACAGCCGGTCGTATACGTCCGCCGATACAATTTTGCCGATGAACCTCCACTGGTTGATTATCTGCATCGCTACGGACGTGGCGTCGAATTGTCGATCGACGATTTCACGCAAGGCCGGTGGGAGCCGGCCTTGCAGCGAGCCTTGGCCTCACAGGTGCCTTCGTTGCCACCACCACCCCCGACCGGCGCAGCAGAGGCAGCCGAAGTGATCGCTCACTACTTTCAGACCTAAGGAGTCCAAGATGTCCTTCCTCGGTCTCTGTGTGACGCGCCTCGCGAATGTCGCGCACTGGATCGGGAGGATCTTTGAGGGAGCCAGCCTGCTCCTCACTGGTATGCTCCCCGCACTCCTGCCTCCGGAAGCACTCACGAAGCTCGTTCGCACCCATTACGATCGCAGCTACGACGACAGCTACACCCGCTTCCCCAGCACAGCACAGGAATGGCCCCTCGAACAATGGGAGGAGGAGGTGCTCGCCCGCCATCACATCGTGTCGGGGAAAATCCTGGTACTCGGCACGGGAATCGGCCGTGAATCGATCGCACTCGCCAAACGGGGTCTACATGTCATGGGCCTGGACATCAGCCAATCGGCTTTGCGCATGGCCGCGCAAAGCGCACGAACTTCCGGAGTGCCGGTCACGTTTGTCCAAGCAGACTTTCTGGTCCTTCCCACTCATCCGGCCCACTTCGATTACATCCTGCTGCCGAGCATCATGTACAGTTCCATCCCCAGCCAGAGTTGGAGACAGACCTGGCTCCGGCAGTTAACCAGCATCCTCTCTCCCAAGGGGCTGGCCGCCCTACAATTCCTCGTTGATTCCGCCCCCTCGACCAGAAGGAAAAGGGTCAGCGAAGCCATCAACCAGTGGCTCACGAGGCTTCCCGGAGCCAACCACCTCTACCAGCCAGGCGACACCTGCCCTCAAGGCCATTTTCTCCATGCCTTTCAAAGCGAACAGGAACTGCGGCAGGAACTGTCCGGGAGCGGCGTCGTGCTGCAAGAACTGAACTGGCAGGGGCAGTACCTGGTCGTCGCAGCTCCGTCGACAGAGAGCCCCAAATAGGACTAGAAGGGCTCTCAGGGATTTGCTATCCTGCCGCCACCAATGACGCTCACTGCGATCTATACCAAGCACCCCGACTACGTGCAGCGTGACGTCGCAGGGGAATGTATTCTGGTCCCTATCCGACGGACGTTAACCGAAGCCAATAGCATCTATGTCTTGAACGACACCGGCGCCGCGCTCTGGAACCGAATCGACGGCCAACGGACGGCGCAGGACATCGTGACCGACTTCTGCAACGAGTATGAGGTTGCGGCAGACCAGGTGGCGAAGGACTTCACGTTGTTACTTGACGATCTCCTCTCCATCCAGGCGGTCGAGGAGATTGCCCGATGACCGATGATTGGACAGGATAAACTCTCTCACCTTCCCGATCGCTTCCCCTTCTCCTGCCAATGGGAGATTACCTGCCGTTGCAACCTGCACTGTGTGATGTGCTACACGGATTGCTTCAATCGTCCCGACGCGATCCGTCAGGAACTCGCCACTGCTGAGATCCTTCGCATCATGGATGAGCTGGCCGAGGCCGGGACCTTGGAACTCTGCCTCACCGGAGGCGAACCACTCGCCCGCCCAGACTTTTTCCAACTCTATGAGCATGCCATTGGATGTGGATTCCTGGTCACGGTCTTTTCGAACGGGACCCTGATCACGGAAGCCCATGCCGATCGCTTTGCCGCGCTGCGGCCCCATCGCATCGAAATCAGCCTGCACGGCATGACCCGTGAGATCTTCGAACGGATTACCCTCGGACAGGGCTCCTACGACCGCTGCCTTCAGGCCATCAAGCTCCTCCTCGATCGACAGATCCCTCTGGTGCTCAAGAGCACGGCGATGACGCTGAACCGACGTGAAATTCTCGACGTCAAACGATATGTCGAATCCCTGGGTACGGTCCGATACAAGCTCGGCGAAGAAATGCGTCCGGAGCTCGACGGAGGCGCAGGCCCGTTCCAGTACGCCCTGTCAGAGCTGGACCTAGCCGAGCTGAATCAACAGGATTCAGATCTGCAGAGAGACGCCTACCGACGTGATTCAGTCGAACCGCCCCCCTGCCGAAGCGGCATGCAGAGGTTCCACATCGATGCCTATGGGCAGTTGCAACTATGCTCCGGTAATCGCCGGGAGAGTTATGATTTGCGGAAAGGCTCGTTTCGAACAGGCTTCTATGATGGGCTTCCGACATTCGCCTGCGACTGGAAAATTCCCCATGAACCGGCTCTTATCCAACCCGTAATGCACCATGCCTAACGAGAGAACCATTCCTACCGTCCAGTATGGCGCCTTTAGCCGGCAAGTCCACGAACAGGCTGCTGCCAACCAGCGCGTGATCAAGGCACAACTCGAACTGACCTATCGCTGCAACCTCCATTGCCGCCATTGCTACACCGACCCCTACAACAGCAAGGAATTCTTCCCCCGCGAACTGACACTCGACGAAATCCATCGCCTGCTCGATGAGATGCAACAGATCGGCATTGTGTGGCTCAATCTGACTGGTGGCGATATTTTCATGCATCCCCATTTCTTTGAGATCTACGAGGCCTCTGTCCGCAAAGGCTTCCTGCTCCAGCTCTACAGCAACGGCACACTCTTCACGAAAGCCACGATTGAACGGCTGCGGCAGATGCCACCGTTCACCATCGATATCTCCTGCCACTCCGTGACGGAAGAACCGTTCGACTGGTTCACACAGGTCCCAGGATCGTTCCGCGCCTTCGTTCGGGGGCTTGAGCTGTTGAGAGACAGCGGCCTGCCGTTCACGCTGAAGACGAAAGCCATGAACTGGAATAGAGACGAGATGCCGGCCATCAGGCATTTCGTGGAATCGTTCGGACAGGAGTTCGGCTTCACCACCTCGCTCTCGCCCCGTCTCAACGGCGATCTGTCGTCACTCATGTATCGGGTAGCTCCGGACGATGTAGTCGCGCTGCAGGGAAATCAACCGACAGCCGTTGGCGACGATGAACGCTGCGGCACAGCCACCGACCTGCTCGCTCCCGGCACAGACCGGCTTTATCGCTGCGGTTGTGGAACCAACACGATCCACATCAATGCCTGGGGCGAACTCGGTACTTGTACGCTGCAGTACGAACGGCGGGTGTCTCTTCGCGCGCACCCACTTGCTGACGCCATCGAGATGTTGTTCCGGGAGATCCGAGGTTTGCGGTACCAGGGGGAATCACCCTGCCGCACCTGCGAGGTCCATACATTTTGCGACAAGAAACCCTCCGATGCGCGCTGGGAATGTGGCACAGCCGAAGCTCCAATCCCTTATGATTGCGACGTCGCCCTTGCGCAGGCGCAATCGGCGCTGCACCAGACGCTGATTCATCCCTTGCGTAGGTCTGACAAGGAGGTAGGGACACGCCATGACTGAGAAAAAACCCTACAGCCAGCCGCAGCTCTTCCGCGTCGAGCTGAGCCAGGAGCAGGCCATCCTAAGCGCTTGCAGTTTAACCGCCTCGAATCCCATGGCGGGCGGTGGAGATATTCTCTGCAGGGCAGGAGCGTGTAAGAAAGCAGCCGGTGTAGGCGACAGCGGCATGCGGCCCTCCTAAAAGGAGACTTTCCAGTGAATAGCAAAAAACCATACACCCCCCCACAGCTCTTCCGCATCGAGCTGAACCAGGAACAGGCCATTCTTTCAGCCTGCAGCCTAGCAACCACTGCCGCTTTCAACGGTGGAAACGTCCGTTGCAATACGACGATCATTCCCTGCAAGAGTATATCCTTCAACATCGGAAACAGCGGGCCACGAGCTTCCTGAAAAAACAGCAGACAATGAGAATTGATCTTCACATTGCCGGTTATAGAATCAGGCTGACGGAAGCCCGGGACTATCCAGCATCAGCTGGCCACTGCATCCGTTTGGTTTCTTCCTCGACGGTTCCGACCACCACTCGGACATTGATCTCGCCATCACCGTTGTTGAGGAGCTCCCGAACCTCTCGCATGGACCACTGCACTTCGATGCCTGCCAAGGACTCTGGCGTCTCTATGAGACTGACGCAGGATTGCTTTTGGAGTCTCTAGATACAGCAACCCATCAACCATGTGCTCGCGCGCTCATCACCAAGGACTTTTCCCATGTGGATGTGTGGACACTCGGGGAAGAGGCCGCGTCGGAGCTGGGCTGGGTCCCGATGAAGATCCTCAATCCTATTGTCGAAGTCTGCCTGCTGACCAGACTCGCAAGAGAGGGAGGACTCCTGCTTCACTCAGCAGGAATCCTATCACTCACAGGGGGATACATCTTCACAGGGGCTTCAGGCGCCGGCAAGTCCACCCTGTCGGGATACTTCGATACCCATGGCGCATCTGTTCTGAGCGATGAGCGCATGATCATCCGCAAGAGCGGAGATGCCTTTGTCATACACGGAACGCCATGGGTTGGCAGCGGTGCCTATGCCAAGAACGAGTCGGGGCTCCTGACAGAACTGTATTGCATCAGTCACGGACCACAGCACCAGATTGAAAGTCTGTCCCCCGGTGCAGTGCTGGCGCGTATCCTCCCCCAATGTTTCCTTCCACATTGGGATCGCACCGCCATGGAATCCACGTTGGCATTCTTGAGCGACCTGATCGCTCATATTCCCTGCCAGGGACTCGCATTTACAAAACACCCTGGCGTCGTCGATTACATCAGAACCAGCTGACCAGAACAGCACTGGTGGCTTCATGAAGAAGCTGGACGTCGACACGTTTCTAGGATCGCTCTTGAACAAAGCGGCTGCCTCTCGCCGGCCTGAAGGTGTGACCTTTGAACTGACCTACGGCTGCAATCTCAAATGTGTCCATTGCTACAATCCCACCCATCGCGCTCTGCCTCACGAACTCACGACCTCCGAGATTTTCTCGCTCTTGAATCAGATCGCCGATCTTGGAGTGCTCACCGTGACCTTTACAGGAGGCGAACCAAGCGTGCGCCCCGACATCGGCGACATCCTGCGACATGCGCGCCGACAAGGATTACTGATTCAGTTGATGACCAACGCCACCCGTATCACACCCTCATTCACTGACCTCCTCCATGAGGTCGGTATCAGTCAAATCAACGTCTCGATCTATGGCGCGACAGAGGCGGTCTATGAGCGGATGACTGCGGTCCCAGGATCCTATCGGCAGTTTCGACAGGGCATGCTCCATCTTGCCGCTGCCGCGCTGCCCGTCGTCGTCCGGATGCCGGTGACGACCGTCAATTGCGATGAGATCCAGGCCTGTCGGCAGCTGGTGGAATCCCTGCATATGAAGTTCCAATATTGTTTGGAGATCATGACCACCATCACCGGCGATCGGACACCGTTGCAATATCGCCTCGCCCCTGAGGAGAAACTCCGGATCGATCAGGAGATGCTCCCTCACCGGTGGACGCCCGCGCCCGGGGAATCCTGTTCAGGCAACCAGTCCATTTCTCGAATGCGCCTGCGGCCAGAGTCGATTTGCGATTACTCCCTATGGCGAGATGAACCTCTGCACCGCCTTCCCTATCCCTCGCTATGATCTCCGCACCGGCACGGTGAAAGAAGGCTGGGACATGCTTAAGCGCACCGTCGATCAGGCGCACCCGAGCCACCGATACGAGTGCCCGACCTGTGAGGTGCGGCCCCACTGCCGCCTGGGCCGAAGCGACGCCTGGCTCGAAACCGGGGACATGAGTTCGTGCCTCCCGCACTATAAGGAGTGGGCGCAATTGGAGTATCGTACCCATGCCCTCCTCGACCCTCGGCGACCTCGCTGACGCCTATACTAACGTCAGCCTGATCAACAAACGTTTGCTCGATGAGTGTGAGATCGTCGGCCAGGCATTCCACCGGCAGGGCATTGAGTTTATCGTCCTGAAAGGGGCTGATCTGCTCTCACGCCTCTACGGAATGCGCGGGACGAGGCCCCTCTCAGATGTGGATCTGTTGGTCCATCAACAAGACCTTCCAGCCATTCATCGACTGCTGACTGAGAGCGGATTTGCGCAACAGATCGACGGCAACCCGGCCTACTATTCATCCCAATCCACCCTCTCTCTGGACCTGGTCTCGGAGCTCTGGTATCTCGACGAAGAGGGACTCGCAGCGCTGTGGGCACGGGCTCGAACTCGACCGCTCGGTCAGGTGACGGTCAAGCAACTGGCCTCCGACGACCTGCTTCTCTATCTGACCGCCTATTCTGTCGTCCACCGGGGATACCTCTCCCCTTCCTTTTTCACCGATCTCCGGTTGCTGATCGAGAAAGAACCGCTCCACTGGCCCACTCTCATCGAGGAGGCCAGTCGACGTCACCTCAAGATTCCTCTCTACCACGGCCTGCGCCAACTGGCCTTGTCGAACCTAACAACAAGAATTCCTGCTGCCGTGATCCAACAACTCGCGCCATCGACCCTACCCGAACGGGCACTGGAGTTTCTTTTTCGACGATTAGTGACGACCCAGCCCCTCCCCGAACTCGGGCACTTTTTATTGTGGATCACGCAACCATCGGGGCGCAGGCTTGCCTGGCTCCGTCGCACTCTCTTCCCATCCTCGATCTTCCTCACCTATCGCTATGGGAATGAGAGTGTGAAGCGACCTTGGCACACCAGAATCACCAGATGGTGCCAACTGGCCAAGGCAGGAAGCCTCTTGATCACCCGCATGCTGATCCGCCTCGTCATTGAACGAACAGCAAGGACGACCTCGTGATTCGCCTCCTACCTTCCCTCACTTTGGATGGTCGTTTTTCTGCGCAGGATTTACCGGACGAACTTCATCTGCCTCTCCTGAACAGCATTGTCGTGCCTCGTATCGTGTCATCGAGCATGACGCCGACGATCCAAGCAGGAGACAGGCTCGAACTCAGTCCACCAACCTCCCTCACCCTAGGCGCGATCGTGGTTTTCAGGAACGACACCATGCTTATCTGCCACCGCGTTACCGCCATTAATGAACAAGGCATTCTTTCGACGAGAGGCGACGCGACGCATGGCGCCTGCGAAATCGTTCAGCCAGGCTCTGTGATCGGAGTGGTCACAGGAGTCCTACGCGGGGGAACTCTCCTGTCTCTCGGCCAACGCCCACACATGTCATCTGCCGCGGCACAACCGACCAGCCTCAAGAGTCGCGTTCGGACTGTCGTCGTAAGGTCGGTCACCCGGAGCATCCGAGTCCTTGCGAGACTGTCACACTTCCAGCAAATGCTGGCTATCCTGCTCCGGTGGACAGCCACAGTCGATGTCCTCACACCTGCACCACTCCGATCTCTCCCCTCCCACTCCAAGGTCGCCTCGTTCACACTCCGAATGTTTCCACACATTGCTGGATTCCTCTCTGCTTCCAACGGACAGAAACCGACGTGTTACGTAGTCCGGCTGGGACCGTGGCAATTGGCGCAATACGACCCCACTACAGAATCGCTTTTGCTCCGCCAATCTCTCCAAGACGCCGGTCTGGAGTCGTTGATTCGGCAATGCTGTACTGAGCGTGAATCAACTACGGAATGAGGCCCTGAATCGTTCCAGCTACCTTCCGAACTCCGCCATCCCCCGCCAATTAGACGCGACTGATATCTCTGCCTGCGTCCATGACCTGAAACACGCATCCTTTTGCCCGTTCCCTCCGTAGGATGCTATAGTCGTGGCGGACATGAAGTGATCCCGACTTTCCTTCGCAACTCGCTCGCTTTATGGATAAACCCTCACGACACGCTACCTCGACAATCGATCCAGCCTTGTTGGCCCGCGTGGTCAAAGGCGATCAGCAGGCGTTCAGCCAGCTCTATGACCATTCGAGCGCGCTCTTGTTCACGTTGGCAGTCAGGATCTTGGGGAATCACGAAGAAGCAGCGGAGCTCTTGCAGGATGTCTATTTGGAAGTCTGGCGGAAGGTCTCCCGCTATGATGTCGGGCGTGGAACTCCGGTCGCATGGCTGGTCACCCTCACCAGAAGTCGAGCCATCGATCGGCTCCGGGCCAGGGCCGCACGAGGTTATCGGGCGACCAACTCGCTGGAGGCCGGAACCGTTGCGCAGGTGGCCGACCTGGGCCCGAGCCCGTATGAGACTCAGGCCGATCAGGAACTGCGTATTGCGGTAGGGGCAGCGGTGGCTGGTTTGCCCCAGGCGCAACAACAGGCGATTGAACTCGCCTACTACGAAGGACTCTCCCATGCTGAGATCGCCGCGCGGCTGAACCAGCCTCTCGGAACCGTCAAGACACGGATCAAGCTGGGAATGTCCAAACTCCGGGATGGACTCCAACAGTGGTGGAATCATGGTGAGCTCCAATGACGCATGAAGAACTCGAAGTTTCTGTTCCCTTGTATGCCGCAGGCGCGCTGGACCGGACCGAGCGACAGGCGCTGGAAGCCCACTTACTCTCCGGCTGCGCCTCCTGTCACAGTGCATTGAAGGACTATCAATCCGTCGCAGCTCTCCTCCCGCTCGGTCTCAGTCCGACCAGGCCTCCACGCTCCCTCAAAGCCACGATCATGGCAGAACGAAACCCCGCACCGATTCCAGCTGAAGCGGCACAGAAAGAACCGGCCCGACCGAGCTTGGAACCGGGCGAATGGATGAACCACCTCTTTCCTCCTGTCGCCCCTGCCCGATCGTTTTCACTACCCTGGGCTATTGGATTGGCCACGCTTCTGATCCTGGGTGCCGGCGGATATCTCGCGTGGAACGTTGCGGCAGAACGTTCAGTCGACACATCGAAAATTCAGGAGCTCGAAGCATCGCTTCAGGAAAAGTCGACGAAGCTTGCCAGTATGCATCGCGAGGTCGGCGACCAAGCCAAAGCCCTCGCCGAATTGCGCAACGAGATGCAGCAACGAGTGAACGAAGCTGCGGAAGCCAAGGAACAGCTGGCCCAGCGCGACGCTGAGCTGGAAGAGATCCGTGTTCAATTAAGCCAGCGAGGGAGCGCTCGCACCCTCAGGACTCCGCAAGACGAATTGGTCACACTCCTTCGAATTCCCAACGTCAAGGCCGTGTCCCTCACCGGATCTGACATGGCAAAACGGGCCGTGGGATTCCTGCTCTATGATTCGCGAACCGAAAAAGTCTGGCTCTACGCCGTGAACCTGCCGGAATGTCCCACTGGCACGACCTATCAACTGTGGGCCATTCATGACAAACCCATGAGCATCGGGACCTTTCACATGGATACAGGAGAAACCGCTCACCTACTTGTCAAGAAGGTGCCGAGCTTCACAGATGCGAAGACCTTTGCCGTCAGCCTTGAGCCTTCAGGCGGCCGCCCGCAACCAACCGGCCCCATGTATCTCCTGAGTCGCTCATAGCGCGAACAGTACCCAACGCTTGACCTCTCCACGCTGGCCCGTTACAACCACCTGACATTCACTCGCGTGTACGTATTAATGGGCTCGGACTCCTAGAGCCCCCTGGATAAGCCTTATGTTCACCGATGTCACGGACCCTGCACCAGCTGACGGTGGGAACCCTGCTGTGTGGATTCTGTCTGAGCAGCGCATCAGAACTCTGGGCGCTTGAGAAATATGGACGTCCACTGCCCGAGATGGAAGGGGCCCAAGACCACAGTGAAGAGCACTGGATCCAGGGCTATCTCCTCTCCGGTGTCTTCATGATCAACCCCAGTTTTGCGGCGAGACCGGACAACACCGGTTTGGTCGGTCTCCGTCAGATGATCCATCTTGAAACGGATCTCTATAAGGAATATCTACAATTTTATACCGATCAGAACTTCTTCTCTGACCGACAGAAGAGCTGGATCGTTCTCTCGGAATGGGATTCCGTCTTTGCCTTCACCGGCAACATCCACAACTGGGGATGGCGGCTGCAATATGAACGAGACGCCCCCTTGGATCGAAGCGGCCTGATACAAGCCTATGCCGATGCGCTCGTCACCTACCGGCCGGCGGATGCCCGCAGCCTCAGCTGGTGGCGGTCGGCATTCCCCGATCAGAACCTCACAGTCTACGCCGGCGGCGGGTGGCTCTTTTATAACGAGACCTACTTTGCTCGTCCGGACAACACCGGTCGCGCGCTGTTCCGATATGTGGCACATGCCGATCTCGACCTCTACCGCAATCGTGTGGTCCTATTCGTTGACGGCAATTTCTTTACGGACCGGAACGCGGCCAATGTCCTCCGGCCCAGTGAATTCGACTTGGTCATGGGACTCGCTGTCCGCTATCAGGATATCGAGCTCGCACTGATCCATGAACGGGACATGCCGTTGGATCAAGGCGGTTTGGTTCAACGGTACGTTGCCTTGCAATTGCGTTACGAATTCGAGTGGACGAAACCGGCAAGTCTTGCAGGCAAACAGCTCTCACTCCATCGGTAACCGCCCCTTCTCCCGTTTCATCGGCCATGCTAGGATGTCGGCTTGGGCGAGCGCTACCCTGTTACAGACGCCCCAGAGGATGGTCATCGTGCCGACAGACGAACACAATCAGGATCTGGCCTTCATGCGAGTCGCGCTGGAGGAAGCCGCGCGGGCACCAGCGGTCGGTGAGGTGCCGATTGCGGCGGTGGTGGTGCGAGGGGGCCAGATTCTTGCCCAGGCACACAACTATCGCGAGCTCTGGCAAGACCCCACGGCCCATGCGGAGGTCATTGCAATCCGCGCCGCAGCGACCGCCTTGGGCACGTGGCGCTTGACCGAGACGACGCTCTACGTAACCGTCGAGCCCTGCGCGATGTGTATCGGTGCGATTATCCTAGCGAGGATTCCCCGAGTCGTCTTTGGGGCATGGGATCCGAAAGCCGGCGCCTGCGGATCGGTGCTCGATCTGCCGTCAGAGAAGAAGCTGAACCACCGGGTTGCCGTGATCGGCGGGGTCCTGGAGCAGGAGAGTCAGGCACTCATTCAGAAGTTTTTCAAGCAGCTCCGCGAGGCATCACCAGTGACAAAACCGCTTTCAACTCAATAGGAGGCGCGAGAGTCTTTACCGCACGAGGCCGCATTGCGCGACCCAGTCCATCCCCTGAGCGGCCACCGCTGCTTCCCATCCCTCGCCACAATTGAGAAAGACGAATTTTCCAATTGTCTTGGAGCGGAGAACCCACCGGAACCAGAATCTCTGCGCCGACTCCGTCCGCCCCCAAGAGGATCTCGCACTGGCTCAACGCCTGGAGTCCGATACCTTGCGCCTTGAGCACCGCTTCTTTCGCGACCCAGTAGCGGAAGAACCTCGCTGCACGCTGCTCCTGAGTCGACTGCATGATCGTGGCGTGTTCAGAGGGAGCGAAGTAACGCTCGGAAAGTTTCGCAACCTCTACGTCCGGACGAATTCGTTCGAGATCAACTCCGACCTCTTGCCCCTTTGAGACCGCTATGAGCGCACGGCCATGGGCATGGGACATATTGAACGTAACCGTCGGCTGACCTCGTAACTCCCTCGTCAAAGAGGGCTTGCCTGCCTTGCTACGATTCATCTTTAATACATCAGGGCTGGTCCCAAGATACCGGCTGAGCACCGCTCTGAGACCCCCGTGCGCAAACACATAGCGCTGCCGGTCCTCCTCTCGAACCAGGCGCGCCGCCCTGTGCTGTTCCTCTTCGTCTAACCACTGCGCGCATCGCTCCAGACAGCGTGGCGACCCGTCGAGCTCAATCCCCCAGAGGTGAACCACATTCAGCTCAAGGCTGCTGGGGCCCTGCCACTCAACACCCGTGAGACGTTCAATCGACTGGAATGAAATCAACACATTGCCATCCTGGATAGAGGCATTCGACATCATGGGGCCATACTTACGGTCGACGACCGCCTACCCCGGTCTTCAAATATTCCACAACCTTGCCGTCCTCCAATTTAATAACCTGATTGCCGAGATGAAAATACCGGTCGTCGTGAGTGATGACGACCACTAATTTCCCCCGCTCACGTAGGTCCGGAAGCAACGTCTTGTAAAAGATTTCCTTGTACTGCGGATCTTGATCCGCCGCCCATTCATCGAACACATAGATAGGGCGATCCTCCAAGTAGGCCGTGACAAGCGCCAACCGCTTTCGCTGCCCCTGCGAGAGGTCGAGGGTCGAGAACGTGCGTTCCTGCACCGTGACCTTCTGATCGATGTGCAGCAACCGTAAGTACTGTGACGCAAGCCTGTCAGCCTGAGAATCCGACTGGCCCAGGAGTTTATTGAAGACGTGAAAGTCTGAAAATACGACCGAGAAATGTTCACGGTACCACTCACGATTTGCATCGGTGATCAACGTGCCAGCCAGCGTCACGTTCCCCTGAAGGGGCTGATACAGCCCCGTGAGGACTTTCACGAAGGTAGACTTGCCACTCCCATTCCCTCCGATGACAAACACCAGTTCGCCAGGATGCAGCTCTAGACTGATTGGACCAAGCGCGAAGGGCGCTTCGACTCCTTTCTCCTCGCCGTACGAAAATACGACTTCGTTCCACTGCACAATAGGGGAGGTCCCAGCCTCAAGGCCTGCCAATTCTAACGGCTGGGCGTCCTCGTGGCCGATGTCCAGAGACACACCCAATCGTTCAATATTCTCCAATGCCACTTGACCTCGTTCAATAGTTGGTAGTGCACCGATAATGCCCCATATAGGACCCATCATATAGAGGACGGCCACTACATACCCAGTCAGGGCCTCGGGGGATACCGTCATCACAGATGGAAACAGAAAGACTATGAAACCAATGAGGGCATAAAACGAGACCTGAGTCCAGGCTTCCGCCAGCGCCTGCCTCCGCGTCGCTTCCAAATTCGTTTGCCGATACGATTCCGCCGCCCTTCGCACTTCCTGATTCACAAATTCCTGCCGACGCGCCTGATGCATCAACAATTCTTTCAGCCCATCCGTGAGGGAGCGAAAGTGTCGAAACAGCTCGGCCCTGGCCTCGCGGGCTGCATAGATGACGCTGAACGCGCTGCGGTGCAGCCACTGATACCCCAGGGCACCAAGTACGGTGACTCCAACCACTCCCAGAAACGTGCCCCACGACAGCCAGGCAAGGTAGAACCCGCAACCCAGCACCACTGCCACATTCATGATCAACTGAGGGAAACATTGGATTGCCCAGGTAACCCAACTGACGTCATCCGTCAGAGTGACAAGAATATTGGCGGCCCCTCGCTGCTCGGAACGACGCAGCGGAGCCCGCACGATCTTCGCACAGAGCGACAAGGAGAGGTCCAAAATCGTGTCTTGTGAGAATCGGACGAGCATGAGCTGGGACCATAGGTTTGACAGAAGCTTCCCGGCAACGAGGACGACAAACCCTAGTATCACGAGGGAGGAATGGTCGGAGGGATGATGAAGCACATGATTGACGAGAGCCAAAACCCCGGCGCTCAAGAGCCCGGACATAACACCGGCAGAGACCATGAGCCAGGCCATGGTTCTCGAACGCTGCACAACGAAGCGAAGAAATCGTCTGAATGGCATCGCCGACCGCCCTCACGTTCACAAAGGAAGGAGACGGGAATTACACACTCATATCGCGAGTGCGGCGGTCGCGGGCTGTCTCGTCTTGAGCATCAACGGCAAGGAAGTCCTGGAGACGCCCGGACACTTCTTCGACATGTGGTGAGGTAAGGAGAAGCCCTGAATCAGCGGCAGCTATTTGCACAGTCTGAGTCCCTCCGCCACCAAGCTCTGCCCAGACATATCTGGTATCTATCACCGTCTTAGCCACGTTCCGTTTCGAAGCAATGATATTGAGAATACGTCCGGGATATTTGCGCACTGTATAGCGGGCCACCGCTTTGCGCGTCGATTGCATCACTCGTTCGACCTGAAACTCAACAAAGAGTTCATCCTCCGTGGTTTGTCTTCGCAAAAAGGACAAGAGACTCTCGCTTTTGCGTTGGATGAAAGGCCTCCAGTCTTTCATAGGCATGTGGAGGAGCGTATGAATATTTCCCATTGTCTTCCACGCAATAAATAGCGGCAACCAAAGTTTCATCGGCCACTTATGACGATGAGGGCGATACGAAATCGGATGCCAGGTATCCATCACGACCAAGGTGACGGCTTCCCCCTGCGCAAGTAATTGCTGAGCCATCTCATAGGCAATCAGCCCCCCAGTACAAATGCCAAGGAGTACGTACGGCCCTTGCGGGCGAAGTGTGCGGATCTCAACGATGTAATGCCGCGCCATCTCCGGCACCGAAATAAACGGCGTCTCTTTCCCATCCAATCCTCGCGCCTGTAATCCATAGAACGGCTGATCCGGGCCCAACAGCCTCGCCAACTGGGCAAAGACCAAGACATTGCCTCCCACTCCCGGCACCATGAAAATAGGGATTGCTGCCCCGCTCGGCTGAATCGCCACCAGCGATTGCCATGGCGGCACCCACTGTTCGCGTGACAGGACCGATGCTAACTCTGCAATGGTCGGCGCTTGAAACAACGTGGCGAGCGGAAGGTGCCTTCCATACACCTGTTCGAGAAGAAAAAAGAGTTGGGCCGCCTTGAGGGAATGGCCACCGAGATCGAAGAAGTTGTCATGGATCCCGATCTTTGGGACTTCCAGCACCTGCTGCCACAAGGCCGTCAGTTGGACTTCCGCCCGATCGCGCGGCCCAACGTGAACCAGCACCGTCTGAGAGAGAGGGGGCCGGAGCAGGTAATGCCAGCATGTCGACCTTGTTATTGGCCGTCAAGGGCATCGCCTCCAGAAACACAAAGAAGGAAGGCGTCATATAATCGGGAAGCGCCGTCCGCACAAATGAGCGAAGTTCTGTCAGGCTTGGTGCTTGCCCCTCCTGACACACCAAATAGGCCGCCAGCTGTTTGAGACCTTGCTGATCCTCCCGTGCTGTCACCACCGCCTGACGGACGGCGGGATGGCGGCTCAGCACCGCCTCGATCTCACCCAATTCGATTCTGAACCCTCTGATCTTGACCTGATGATCCAACCGACCGAGATGCACGATGTGTCCATCTGGGCGATAGCGAACCAGATCTCCCGTTCGATACAGTCTCGCGTGAGGCTCTGTCGAGAATGGATGGGGAACGAACCGTTCCTTCGTTAACTCAGGGCGCCTACAATACCCTCGGGCTAAACCATGGCCCCCAATATAGAGTTCCCCGGAGACTCCAACGGGTACCGGCTGCAGGAACTGATCCAGGATATACATTTCCGTATTGGCAATTGGACGCCCAATGGTAATCTCCTGATCCGCCCGTTCGATTCTCTCGATCGCGGACCAAATCGTAGTTTCAGTCGGACCATACATATTCCACAAGGCGCCGCTACGATCCAGCAGTGCTGCCGCAAGGTCCGGCGGAAGGGCCTCCCCTCCGCAGAGCACCGTCAGTTTATCGCTGCCCAACCATCCCGCCTCAATTAACAGTCGCCATGTCGCAGGGGTCGCTTGCATGATTGTCGGCCGCACTGCCTCACAAAGTGTCCGTAATTTCCATCCATCCATCGCAACGGCTCGACTGACGATCTCTACACGGGCCCCCACCAGCAACGGCACATACAACTCCAACCCGGCGATATCGAAGGACAGCGTCGTCACGGATATCATCACATCCTGAGCAGAACATCCCGGCTCCTGCCGCATCGAACACAAGAAGTTCACAAGCGCCCGGTGAGGAATTTCTACCCCCTTGGGCTGTCCGGTCGATCCCGAGGTGTAGAGGATGTACGCCAAGTCTTGAGATGTCGCGGTCGGCGGAAGATTATGGTCGACTTCCTGTGTAATCCTCTTCTGCTCCCGATCAAGACACAGTATTCGGCAGGCTTGAGAATCAAACCGATCGGAAAAACCTTCGGACGTGAGCACGATCGCGACGTCTGCATCCTCAACCATAAACCGAAGCCGGTCGCGGGGATATTCAGGGTCGAGGGGGACATAGGCCCCGCCGGCTTTGAACACGGCCATCAGAGCAATGACCATCTCCAATGACCGTTCGAGACAAATGCCCACCACCACGCCAGGCCGGACATCAAGGGTTCGGAGATAGCGTGCCAGCTGATTGGCCCTGGCATTGAGATCTCCGTAGCGTAACGCCTCCCGCCCCATCGACAAGGCGACGGCATCAGGCGTCCTTTCGACTTGTCCTTCAAACAACTGAGGAAAACATTCGAACTGCGGATAGGCTTCTTGCGTTCGATTCCAGCCCTGCAACAGCTGGGTGCGCTCCGGTACCGTGAGCATTGAGAGCTCAGAAAGCCTGGCTGTGGGATTTGCCAATGCACTATGGAGCAGGACTTTGTACTGTCCCAACATCCGTTCGACTGTCTGACGCGCAAAGAGGTCGGTGTTGAACGTCAAGTAGGCTTTACGGGCAATCTCTGTTTCAATCGTCAGGCTTAAGTCAAACTGCGCGGCTCCCGTATCCACCTCAAATGGCACCCAACTCAAACCGTGGACGTTGATCTCCCCGATGGGAGCATTCGCCAAATTGAAGAGCACTTGCACTAGCGGGGCAGAGCTATGGTCGCGATTTGAGCCCATGGTTTCCACCAGCTTATCGAACGGGAAATCCTGATTTGCATAGGCTCCTAACGCCGTTTCGCGGACCCGCTGAAGCAACTCTTCGAACGTCGGATTGCCGGAGAGATCAGTCCGTAGCACCAACGTATTGACAAACGAACCAATGATCGATTCGACCGCGGATTGAGTCCGGTTCGCAATAGGAGAGCCCACGGCGACGTCGCTTTGGCCTGAATATCGACTCAAGAGGATCTGGAAACAGGCCAACAGGGTCATGAACACCGTCGCGTTTCGCTCCGCGCTGAACTGCTTCAGTCGTTCGATCAACGAGGCCGGAAATTCCAGCATACAATGCGAACCATTAAACGTTTGCATCGCAGGCCGGGGATAATCAATCGGCAACGAGAGCCTGGAAAGTCCTGCCAGCCTCTTCTCCCAATAATCCGACTGTGTGCTGAGCCAATCGTCGGTGAGACAGCGCCGTTCCCAAACCGCATAGTCGGCATACTGAAGGGGCACCGGCTTGGCAGAAGGAGTCTCCCCTTGGCAGAACGCGTTGTAGAAGAATGCAAACTCACTCCCGATCACCCCGAACGACCACTGGTCTCCGACGATATGGTGCATCGTGAGCACCAGCACATGATCCTCGGGCTCGATCTCAATCAATAAGAACCTTGCCAAGGGTCCCTTCTCAAGATCAAACGGCTGGTTCGCTTCCTGCTCCACAAGCCTGGCCGCCTCCCTGCGTCGCTGTTCTCCCGGCAGCCGGGAGAGATCAACTTCAATCCAATGAGGAGGCCGGAAGGGACTGACAATTTGGACCGGTCCCTCACCCGTCATCGCGAAGGTCGTCCTGAACGCCTCATGACGGCTACAGATGGCGTCTATCGTAGACCGAAGGGCCGATTTGTTCAGTGGTCCCATCTGTCGCGAGGCAAACGGCATGTTATACGCTGTGCCTTCAGGAGCCAGCCGATACATGAGCCACATGCGTTGCTGAGAATAGGAAAGGGGCAGGGGCTGATCTCGGGGCACCCGAACGATCGGTGGAATCGCTGAAGCCTTCCGCTCCCCACGGCGCAAACGCGCCACTTCTTCGGCCAAACCCACGATAGTCGGTCGCTCAAACAGCACCCCTAGCGGAACTTCAACATCAAAGACCTCACGCATCCGGGAGACAAGCTGTGTGGCCAAAAGAGAATGGCCTCCTCGCTCAAAGAAATTGTCATGGATGCCAGCATCTGGTACACCAAGAACAGACTTCCACAGCTCGGCCAACGCCTCTTCTACCTGATTCCTCGGAGCAATCCTGGCTGCCGCCTGGCCTGCTATCTCTTCCGGCACAGGAAGGGCACTTCGATTGATTTTTCCTGTCGCAGTGAGTGGCATCACTTCCAACCACAGGATGACGGACGGCACCATATATTGGGGCAATCGGGCCGACGACATAACTCCGAATCTGATCGAGCATCGCTTTGAGTTCTGGCTGGCCGGTCACATAGCCCACCAACCGTTGCTGCTCCGGCTTATCCTGTCGAAGCAGAACCGCAGCCTGATATACGCCCGGAGCGTTACTCAACACATATTCGACTTCACCCAATTCGATCCGATACCCACGCAGCTTGACCTGCTGATCCACCCGCCCAAGAAATTCCACATTGCCGTCCTCGCGGTACCGAGCCCGGTCTCCGGTCCGATACAACCTGGCATCAGCCACGTGGGGGTGCGCGAGAAACCGCTCTCGGGTCAGCTGCGGCTGGTTCATATACCCACGAGCCAGACAATCCCCCGCCACATACAGCTCCCCCGGTACGCCAACGGGAACCGGCTCCAGGTGCGCATCCAGCACATAGAGCTGCATATTGTTGATCGGTTTTCCGATCGGCACTCGGGCCCCTGCTTCCTCGCGTGTCGTTTGATACACGCTACACCAGACTGTGGCTTCAGTCGGCCCATATTCGTTGTATAGCGTGGCATGAGGCAGTAGCTGGTAGTGTGATCGGACGAGTTCAAGGGGAAGGCTCTCCCCGGCGGTAATGACGATGCGAAGTGATTCCAACTGTGCCATTCAACGCCTCACCGAGCACGGCATTGTATAAAGAGGGCACCCACACAACATGGGAGATGCGGTGATATTCGACGAGCGCAGCAAGCTCTGTGGGATCGCGATGGGCGGCCTCAGAGGGAATGACCAATTGCCCCCCTTGCAACAACGTCCAGAAGATACCAGTCACGGATCCATCAAAAGCCAGAGAGAAGGTCAGCAAGAACCGGGACACCTGTTCCGGGTAATAGTGAAGTCTGGCACTAAGAGAGATGACCAGATTTCGGTGTGTCACTGCCACACCTTTGGGCCTCCCGGTCGACCCCGAGGTGTACATGATATAGGCAAGCTGATCAGGGAGAACGGGGGTCGCAAGATTCTCAGCCCCTCCGCTTACAGTGGGGTCACAGAGTGTCTCCACATCACATACCTGGCCGCCATAGCTGTGCAAATGGCTGCGGAGGTGCCCCTGCGTCACCACGATAGAAACCTTCGCATCATCCAGCATGAGCAGGAGGCGGTGATCGGGGAAAGACGGATCCAAGGGAACATAGCCCCCCCCCGCCTTGAGAATACCCAGGAGACCCACAATGCCGTCCACCGAGCGCTCGACGCAGAGACCCACCGGCAGATCGGCGCACACCCCTAACTTCTGCAAGGCACGGGCGACTCGGTTCGCTCGTCGGTTCAACTCCTGGTAGCTGAGGGACTTGTCCCCACAGATGACGGCGATTGCGTCGGGAGTCCGCTCAACCTGTGCCTCGATGAGAGTATGGATACCGGCAGAATGCGGAACCGGAACTTTTGTTCGGTTCCATTCCAGGAGAATGTGCCGACGCTCCTCCGACGTGAGTAACGAGAGCTCGCTAAGACGGGCCTCAGGTTTCTTGATGAATTCCCCAAGGAGCGTCTCGATCTGTCCCAACATGCGACTGACGGTCGAGTCATCAAAAATCGTGGCATTGTAGAGCAACGCCAGTTCCAAGCCCTGAACCTTGTTCACGACCATCAAGACCAAGTCGAACTCCGACGCGGTCGGCTCCCAGGGAAGATGGGTGGCCTCAAGGTCTCTGATTTTGAACGCGGACAAGGGGTCGTCTTCACGCACAATCATCACGTTGAAGAGCGGGGAAAGCGTCCCCTCACGTCGTAATGACAGCGCCTCGATCACCTCTTCAAACGGCAGTTCTTGATGGTCATAGGCATCTGTCACCACACGGCGTACCTGTTTCAACAAGTCTTGTCCGGTGAGTCCGTCCGAGAATTCAGACCGCAACGCCACCGTATTCACAAAGTACCCGATCACATCCTCGAGCTCCACACGACGCCTGCCGGCCACCACCGATCCGACCACGACATCAGACTCTTGTGTGTAGCGATGCAGCCATGTCACAAAGACCGCATACAGCACCATGAACGTGGTCACACCCTGCTGTTGGCAGAACCTATCCAAGGCAGCCGCAAGTTCCGGAGAGAGAGACCGTGACCGCACGCCTCCCTCAAACGTCCGCGAGCGCGGCCGCGGACGGTCGGCCGGTAGCTCGACGGGCTGGCGTGCACCGCTCAACTGTCCGATCCAGTATTCTCGATGTACCTCACGAAGGCCTTGTTTGAGCCTGGTTCGTTGCCAATTCGCATAGTCCGCATACTGGAAACCTAGCTTCGATAGTCGAGCTCCTCGAACCTCACCTCCGGCTTCGTAGAGAAGAGCCAATTCCTTGCAGAAGACACGAAGAGACCAACCATCGGCTATGAGACGATGGAATGTCAGCACGAGAACATGCTGATCCTCGTCGAGTGCCACCAACGCGACCCTGAACAACGGCCCTCGTCCAAAATCAAACGGTTGGTCTGCCTCCGTTCGCAGGAACTGCCGAACCTCTACTTCTTGCTCTGCCTGGTTCAGGGCATGGAGATCATGCTGTCTCATCGTGAAGATCGACTCACCGGCTACTTCCGCGAATCCCTCGCCCCTCTCCGAGCCGAACCTGGTTCGAAGAATCTCGTGGCGACGGATGATTTCCTGTACCGACCGCTCCAACACCTCGGGGTTGAGATGACCCTGTATACGCACACCCATAGAGATATGATTAATCGAGCTGCCTGGATGAACCTGCTCCAAGAACCAGAGTCGCTGCTGCGCGAAACTGAGAGGCATCCTGCCTTGTCGTGATTCAGGGGAAAGCGGTACGAGAGCAGTCTGTAGCCCTCCGCCGCCTGAGGATCCAAGCCCCTCTACGGCGGTCTCCGTCGTATTCTTACCGGTGCTGAGTTCACTGACTCGACTGGCCAGCGCAGAAAATATCGGACATTCAAAGATGACACTGAGAGGGAGTTCGACGTGGAACACATCGAGTATTCGTGCCACAACCTGTGCAGCAAGCAGAGAATTGCCCCCGAGCGCGAAGAAGTTTGCATTGCGTCGTGGCTCAGGTCCTCCCAGCACCTCCTGCCAGATATCAGCCAGCCTTTTTTCGACCAGAGTTAGTGGAACCTCGCTCAGAGGCTCAACGTTCTCCTCTTCCTCGGTCGTCCCCAGCGTACTCGTCCCGACCACGGCGAGCTGTCCGGACTCAAAGTCTGCCCTACAGGCATGCCGCTGAATTTTCCCGCTGGAGGTTCTTGAAATCGTTCCTGACTTGACCAACACCACATTATGGACTTCCAGTTCATACTCGTCAGCAATCGCGCGACGGATACAGCTCATCACCTCCGACATGTCTGACTCAGGCAGCTTCTTCTCTATCTCATAGACCAGCACCACGCGCTCTCCGGTCTCGCTCTCAATCGAGAAAGCCGCTCCACATCCTCGCCGCAATCCCTGGTGCGCTTGCTCAGCCGTCCACTCCAAATCATGGGGATAGTAGTTCCGCCCCCGCACAATGATGAGATCCTTGAGCCGGCCGGTCAGAAACAGCTCTCCCCCGGTGAATGAATCCGAGGTCTCCAGTCCGCAAATAGGGGCCCTCTCCTGACCCAGCGAGGGTGGCCTTAAAAGTAGCGTCACTTTCCTCCGGTCTCCCCCAATATCCTGTGGCGATCCCAGCCCCCGCCAGCCACACCTCTCCCACTTCACCGGCCTGGCATGAGCTCTTGGTCGTAGGATTCACAATCAGTACACGAGTCTCTTCGAGGGGCTCCCCGCATCCGACCAATGTCCGAGTCCCTTTTTCTGACGCGGAAGACTCTTTGACAATCGAGTCAGCCAACGCCTCTGCCTCTACCTTCAAGAACGTCGGCTCAGCCCCAGCCTGTTTCATCGTCACCAACAACGTGGCTTCGGCGAGTCCATACGCCGGCGCAAACGCCGTTCGCCGGAAACCCTGTGGCCCAAAGGTTTCGATAAACTGCTCAACCGTAGCCGCATGAATTGGTTCCGCGCCGCAACTTGCGACCGTCCACGTACTCAAATCAGCCTGCCAGTCACGCTGTTGCCGGACGGCCCGGAGACAAGATTCGTAGGAAAAATTTGGTCCACCGCTGTGCGTGATGGAAAATCGAGAGACCGCTTCAAGCCAACGCAGCGGTCGCCTGAGAAACGTGACGGGTGACATCAGGTAGGCGGGGATACCAGCATAGAACGGGGCGATGATTCCATGCAGCAATCCATAGTCATGGAAATACGGCAGCCAACAGAGCGACCGGCTACGGTCCGACACTCCTCCGGCCAGACTCATGGCCTTGCAATGGGACAGCACATTTCCATGGCTGACCATGACGCCACGAGGAGTGGCCGTCGACCCCGAGGTATATTGCAGATAGGCCAGGGCCGTTTCCTTGAGACGTGGCAACTCGACCGCATCGGCTTGATCGTAGGGTTGATCGGTGGCCATCCATTCGATCTGGCTCCCATCCTTGGCGATCGAAATTTCAGAAGAAACGGTCTCGATCCCAGAGGTCGTGAGCACCAGCGACACCTGAGCATCCTCGATGATGGCGCGGAGCCTTGGCAGACTGTGCTTCCGCCTGACGGGATCCGGAGCGGGAGCAGGAACCGGCACCAGCCCGGCACACATACAGGCCCAGAACGCGGAAACGACGTCGAGCCCCGGTGGGTAGAGGAGAAGGGCTCTCGTTCCAGGTCGAGCCCTGCGTGCTAGATGGCCGGCAAGTGAGCGCACCGTGTGTCCCAGCTCGCCATAGGTCAGCTGACTCTCAAGTTCGAGGGTGTCGCGAATAGAAGCGTAGGCCAGTTGACTCGGCCTCTGGCCGCAGTGGTAGGCAAACAAGTCAGCTAATGTGCCGACAGGGAGAGACAGAGGTTGTGTCATGAAATCATAAGCCAATGATGAACATAAGAACTATAAGCTGTTAACACAGCCCCGCTGTTCCTGGGATTTCGAACCAAGCATACCAGCGAGTTCTTGCATTACCTTAAAGGCCGACCCACTGCACAGGAGAATTACCTCAAAAGATCAAAGGATTCAGATACTGAGCAAGAGTAATATAGGTCGCATCCAACACAAAGTATTAATCAGTTATTGCCCGTAAGAAGTCCACATGGAAAATAGCATGCAACAGAATAAACAGTGGTCTCTACAAAGCAAATTTCTCAGCTGGGCGCAGATTCAGAACCTCTGTGCCTCGAAAGAGCGGGACGGGAGAGAATCAGAAAGATAAGAGACTAGGATGGAAAACCAATTGAAAAATCTCACTCTGCAGGCTAAGCTCTCACCACAGCCAAGTGTAATGACGATACATTCACCCCAACCCTACCATGACGTTAGGCGAGTTCTACCAAGCGGAGAGGTGCGAGAGTGGCCGAATCGGGCAGTCTCGAAAACTGCTGTCCTGGCAACGGGACCGTGGGTTCGATCCCCACCCTCTCCGCCAAACCAGGTTCCTTCACGCCGCCGGCCTTGCATAGAAGGCCGGCGGATAAAGCCCTTACATAAGGCCACCGGAACAGTACCTCATTCGCTTTTCGTCTGCGCCTTTTCCTGCAACGCTCGCCTGAGCTCGACCATCGCCAAGGTATCTCGCGCACAGTATCGCAGCAGGGCCTCCTCAATCATCGCCCGCTCAACCCAATCAGTTTCGATGAAGACCATGCGGTAGTACTGACTGGCAGCGTGGCCTCCCTCCTTGATCGCCAAATCATCATAGGCAAGTGAGGGGACCATGGCCGGCAGCACCGACTTGATGGAATAGGACCCGCCGAACGCAGGATGGTAGTAATGGTCTCGTATGATCGGAAGGAGGTCCCAGAGCCGGTCAACGACGCGCGAGAGCGCCCCCTTGAGTGACGGAAGTGCGGCGGCCAGCTGCTCCAAGACAGACCGTTCGTACGGCGAGTAGACACAGATACTCCCCCGCTCCCCCAGAGATTCCAGCAAGGATTCGGCAAGAACCTTCCTGGGATCGCTCTCGTCCTTGTGCAGAAACTCCTCGTGTCGCAGTTCACCGCTTGCCTGCTCGATATGATTCGACCACTGAACCGGGAGGGCTTGATAGGGTCTCGTCTCCGAGAATCGAGGCACCGCCAACATGACCGTCTCGAAATCTAGGTGATGCACCGGATACTGCACGGCCTTCAACACAGGGCCGAGTTTTGCGGACATCCACTCGACATTTTCCTTCACTCGACGCTGAACCAGCGACAGCTTCGTACCGGCTGGAATCTCGTCGATCGTCGTCACCCCCTGTTGCGTCAACTGATCGACCACCTGCTTCGATCCCGGCAAATAATGAATCCACCGCCCCGGCTTGTCTTTGGTGCAATGTTCCCAGAATGGGCAATCGTAGGGCGTATGACAATGCTGGTCTGGCTCAATGGCAGGGGGTTGCGTCTGCAGCAAAACGCGATTCATCTCGGCCAACCGCTCTGGCACCGCAGCCCGTCGTTGAGCCACAGCCTCGGATAAATCCTGAATCGCAAATAACTCTGTCAGGTCGACAGCCCCAGCTCGATACAGATAGCCGGTATTGATATGCATGAGACAGACGGAGACGAGCGTCAGCCCTGCTCCCAGTATCACCTCGCTTTGAACGGCGAGATCTTCGAGATGCACGTCTTTGACCTTGGTTGAAGACTTGACCTCGATCAGGCGCCAGCCAGAGGGCTGTCCCTCCGCGGCCGGAACACGCTCCAGAATATCCGCGCGCACCAGCACCCCACCGTGCAAGAACGCCGCTTCGAAGATGGCCGGCACGGTAAGGTCCTGGATCAGGGCGGCCGTCTGCGCAAGAGCGGCCTCGGTCTGGCGATAACCCGCTGTCACCAATGCACCACCGGAAAAGCGACTCCGGGCCAGCTCCCCGACTTCTGTTCCCATATCAAACATCGCCTGAGTCCCCGCATCCGGCTTGGTCGCGAGGGAGGGATGATGGACTTCGAGATACAGGCGCTTGTGACATTGAAGACCGGACAGGAATTTTGATTTTGACAGGCGCGGGGCCTTCGTAAGAGGAACTGGTGAGAGATCGTTGAGTTCAGTCATGGTGAGATGACCCTAATCGGACAGGCACATATTTGTCCACCATCCTGTTAGGATGGCCCGCCATGGCGTCCCGCATTGCACAGATCAGAACGTCCGTCCTGACCCTTGCCTTACCAGTCACCGTCAGCAGCCTGCTCCAACGCACCGAGGGCATTGCCGCCGTCTTCCTTGTCGGCGGTCTCGGCGCCACATCCATTGCAGCAGTCGGACTTGGCCAGTTGCTGGCCTTCATGGCCACCACGCTCGTCTCCGGATTATCGGTAGGTGCGAACGTCCTCATCGCCCAACTGTGGGGCGCTCGCCGCACCAAAGACGTCGGGGAAGCAGCCACCCATCTCCTCGGATTGGCTGCCATCGTCTCCTGCGCGCTCGTGGCACTCGGATTGTCTCTGAATCGTATCACCATGGAGCTGTTGGGCGCAGAGCACGACGTCATCACACTGGCCCTTCCCTACTCGAACCTCATCTTCCTGGTCATTCCCTGCACAATCTTCCTACAGGTCCTCTCATCGATTATGCAAGGCACCGGGGACACCAAAACTCCGATGTATGCCTTGATCGCAGTGAATCTCCTGTACCTGACGATCGCCTACCCGCTGATCTACGGACGCTGGGGCTTCCCTGCCTGGGGTCTCACCGGAGCAGCTGTTGCCACCGGTCTCGCTGAAGGAACAGGAATGGCCTATCTCCTCTGGGCCAATCGAAAGCTCTTCAGGAAATCACTCAATGCACGACGTGATCTCTTGCGCTCCACCTGGCAGATCGGAGCGCCGGTCTCCGGCGAACGGATGTTTCAACAGGCAGGGATTATCCTCTACACCAAGATCGTCCTGCTGTACGGAACCGTGACCTACGCCGCCCATCAAGTCGGCTTGTCGATCGAATCCCTGTCGTTCCTGCCTGGACATGGCTTCGCGATCGCGGCAGCCACGATGGTCGGGCAGAGTATCGGCGCGGGGAAATATGTGCGGGCCGAAACTGGAAAACTGGGAGGCGAACCGGTTGGCCACCATCGCGATGGCCTCGATGGGCGTGTTGTTTTTCTTCTTTCCCTATGTGCTACTCCGCACCTTTACCAATGACGAGGCGGTTGTCGAACTCGGGACAGTGTTCCTGCGCATCGTCGCCATCCTCCAAGTACCGCTCGCCCTCACCATGGTCCTGGCCGGATCATTACGTGGAGCCGGCGACACCAGATTCATCATGTGGGCGACGACGATCGGCATGTGGGGAGTCCGCGTGCCCCTCGCGGTCATCGCAGGTCCCTGGCTCGCACTCGATGTTCTCTACGTTTGGAGCGCAATGATTGCAGATTGGACGGTCCGAATGGTCTTGCTATTGTTGCGCTACCGATCGGAACGGTGGAAAGCGATTCAGGTCTTCCGGTAAGAGATCGCTCTCAGCAATTCATCCTCACCGAGGGCCGCGTGTCTGTTCCGGTTCCGATGGTCACCTCGATCCTCGCAACCCCCTTCACATTGGCGCACAAATCTCCCAGCCCTGGGGTGACCAATCGAAACGGCCCCCCTTTCGATTCCGGCAACGGTTCTCCATCCACTTCATACACCAGAATCCCCCACTCCAAGGCTTGCGCGAGCGTGAGACAAGCTGAATACTTTCCGTCTCCCGAATGCACCGTCACGTGATCAGCCTTGATCGCCAAAGCCGGCACATCCAGCAAGGCCTTTCATGCGAATCCCTTTACCCTTCATGCTGGGCAGCACCGTCGAAATATCGAGCTGATGTTCTGCCGGCAAGGCCGCGAGCGCGGCACGATCGAACGAGACAGGCTGGACCACCGCTCCGTCGATCCGCACGATGCCGGGATCCGGTTCGATCCCGCTCAGTAATGGTCTTGATCACCGCCGTCAGCAGGTCGTTCAACGGCGTCGGAATCCCGAATTCCCGCCCGACCTTCGACGACATACCCGTTCAGAAAGTCAATCTCGGTTGGCCGACCGGCCTTCCAATCGTCATACATCGAGGTATGGATATCCCGAATCTCGCTGCGTCCAGCGGACCACCTTCTCCGGCATATCAGCGGCTAACGGCACCTTTACGGCGGCCGCCACTGCCATGACTTCTCCCACGATCTGCTGAATCACTCGGAGCATCTCGGGATGATCGAGCGCCTTGGCCACTTTATCGTCGATCATCACGGTTAAGGGATTGAAGACGCAATTCCAACACATCTTCTCCCACTTACTGCGCCGGACATCATCGGTCAACTGACAAGGGATCCCCGCCTGCTTGAACAGATCCGCGATGGCCAGCAGACGAGGACTCTGATGCCCCATCATCTCGCCGATCGCCACAGCCCCCTTCTTATAATGGTCGATGATCCCGGGCGCCGCGATCTTGGAATAGATGAAGGCCACGCCGCCCACGACGCAATCCCGTTGAAAGCGGGCCAGGATACGATCTTCCGTATCGACCCCGTTCTGTAAGGTCAAGATGACGGTCTGATCGTTTAGGACCGGCTCGATTTGGGTCAGCACCTCATCCAGATCGTAGGCTTTGACTGAGAGGATGATCAGATCCGGCTTCGGGAGATCTCTCGGATCGGAAGCGGCTGGTGGATGCACGGTGAAGGAGCCCTTGGCACTGCGGATCGTGAGGCCATTCTGCTTCACGGCTGCGAGCGTCTTGGGCCGCAGCAGGAAAGACACAGAGGGATTTGCTTTCGCTAAATGTGCGCCGAAGAACCCACCGACTGATCCAGCCCCCACCATGAGAATCTGTTTCATCATGCCCCTCATAAGAATAACGGACGAGAACTATACCACGCAGATTCGTTGGCTCGAAATGCAGTACAATTCGCACATTCCACCATGGCCACCGACGACCAGATCCTCCTCGCCCGCACACACCTCGCGTCCGCCAGGAATGTGACCATCCTCACGGGAGCCGGGATTTCTGCCGATAGTGGCGTGCCGACCTTTCGCGGGGCGGACGGCTTGTGGCACACCTACCGCGCAGAAGATCTAGCGACCCCGGAGGCTTTTGCGCGTGACCCACAATTAGTCTGGGAATGGTACAACTGGCGACGTGAATTGATTGCCACGAAATCGCCAAATCCTGCTCACATTGCCCTCGCAGAACTTGAACGTCGCCTATCCGATAAGTTCTGGCTCATCACCCAAAACGTGGACGGCTTACACCGTACCGCCGGATCACAACGCCTCTCCGAAATTCACGGCAACATCTGGAAGGTTCGATGTACCGGTTGCGGCGTCATCTCGGAAAACCGGGAAATCCCTCTCCCCATCCTGCCGACGTGCCAGCGATGCCATGCCCTGCTCCGGCCTCATATCGTCTGGTTTGGAGAATCGCTCCGGGAGGAAGACCTGCGCCGCTGTGATGAGGCCCTGCGGGCCTGCGACCTCTTGCTGGTGATCGGCACATCGGGAGTCGTCTATCCAGCAGCAGGCTTTGCGTCGGTCGCTAAGGAAGTCGGCGCGCTGGTCATCGAGATCAATCTCGAGAGCACCCCGCAGTCGGACCTTGTTGACCTTTCGCTACAGGGTCGAGCAAAAGATCTGGTCCCGCTACTCCTTTGAGGCCATCACCAGCGGAAGGAGCTCCTCCAATGTCCGAATTACATGTCCGCCCGACGCCTGAGAGCGTCCGGTTCGATCAAGCAATACACCCGTCATCCCGGCCTTCGTGGCACCCTCCACATCGTCCCTGACACTGTCCCCCACATGCATCGCTTCATCGGGATCGACCGCATGTTTTTCAAGTGCAATCTCGAATATTTTGGGCGCCGGCTTGGCAGCCCTGGCGAGGCTCGCAATCGTCACGGTATCGAAGAGCCGCTCGATGCCGAGTCCCCGAAGCACAGGAAAGAGCCGGGAGTCGAAGTTGGACACGATCCCGAGCTCAAACCCCTCTTCACGCAGTCTTGTCAGCACGGCATGGGTTTCAGGAAACAATGCCCAGGAGCGAGGATCTTCAAACACCTGAAAGACGTGCTCGAAGAATTCATCAAACCGTTCGAACATCCCGACGCGATAAAACACATTGTGTACGATGTCGAACCACCAGAGCCGCTCACATTGCTTCAACGCTTTAGGATCCGTTACGGCAAAGACCGGCGGCGAAGCATCACGGAAGGCACGCTGAAAGGCTTGCGCTATCGAAGCCTGCGAATCGGGAGTCTGTCGAAACCCGTACTGAACCGCATGCGTGAGGTAGATGTCCGCCACCGAACCGTTAATATGAAATAACGTCTCGGCTGCATCAAAAAAGATGACCTGGATTGGGGCTTTCATCAGTCGTACGAGTCCTGCTGGTCTCGAATTGTAGTCAGTTCAAAAATCCGAAGTCAAAACCAGCACCTATCGTGCGATTTCTTGACAAAGAATACCCTCACTGCTAGCTTCGACATAGTTCAATAACATTGGAGGGTTAGGTGCCTTCAACCATCTTTGTCGTCGATAGCAGTCCCGCCGTTCGCCGGCTGGTCGAGCAGATCTCGGCACCGGAAGGGTGCGATGTCGTGGGATTCCAGGATGGCCCCGCAGCCTTGGAAGCGGCACGCCGTATGAGCCCGAATCTCATCATCGCAGACTATCATTTGGAGAACATGACCTTCTCGGGGTTCTGCAAAGAAGTCCACAAGCTGGATAACCTTGCAGAAACCTATATTGTCTCCCTGATCAGCCCTTCAGACCGCGTGGATGAAAGCCACTTGCGTTCGCTGGGGGTGAAGGCCTTTCTCAACAAACCATTTCAGTCCGAAAACCTCATCGATGTGATCAAGGATTTGGAAACACAGCAGGCATCCAGAACAAACGGAACAAAGAAAAAATCTCGTTCCTGGCCTCCGGTCTCAAGCGCGACGGACTCCGATGATGACGCCTTCAACGATGACAGCCTGTCCGAGGAAGAAGAGGAACAGGCAATCGCACCCCAACTCCAACCGAAAGACCCCCTTGTGACCACCACCACAGCAGCGCAGGCCTCGACAACCGGGCCGGAAGAGGCAATGAAAGGCCTCTTCGGTCAACTCCTTCAGTCCATGTCAGAACGGACGGAAAAGAAGATTGCCGACCTGCTCCCCCAGATGGTGGGGAAAGACCTGGCCGCCATCGTGGCCAAAGCCGTGGAAACAGCGGTATGTACGCAGATGGGTGCCTCCCTCTCGGAGGAGCGGCTGACACAGGTGCTGGAACCATTGCTCGCCACGGCCCTCCCGAAAGTCCTCAGCGGGAAATGTCCCTTCTCGAACCCATCATTCGGCACAGCATTTCCGAAATCGCCAGCCCCCTGATCAAAGAAAGCATCGATCATTTCGTCCGCGAACAATCCGATGCCATTCGCACCACAATGCCCGAGATGGTTCGGGAACAACTACGGATCGATCGAGGAACTCATCAAGGAAGAGATCCAACGGGCTGCCGCTAAACAGACCTCTGGAATAGTTGAAGCCCTCGTCCGGGCGACGGCTCGAGAGCAAGTCGAACAGGCTGTTCAACGTCTCGTTCCCGATCTGGCCGAAGAGCAGATCAAAGCAGAGATTGCACGGCTCACACAAGCTGCCTAGGACTCTCGCCCCCGCTCCGACTTAGCCCTTCTTGCTCTTCTTACCCCGTCTGGCTGTCGCCAGTGCCTTCACCCGCGCGACATTCTTCCGATGCTTCTTTTTTGTCTTGCGGTCTTTTTCACGGCCTGTGGCCATAGTCTCTCCAAATCGTAAAAAGTGGAAGCGGAACGAACCCCTCGCCCTCGCCTTGTGCGAGTCTGTATAACACAAGGCTCTACACCCCTCAAGCTATCTATGTCCTCCATCTTTCCTTGAGAGGCCAGCACCCGCATGCTAAGATGCGCCGCGTTTCAGCAGGATGCTGAAAAAGTCCGCCAGCGGCGTTCTCGCATCGTTCAGACCATCCACGTACCCCAGAGGGTACGCCTCGGCCCTTCACTCGCTGCGGCCTTGCTGAACGGCCTTTTTGAGCATCCTGTGGTAGTACTTTACCCGTTGTGCCACACGTGCGGACCGTCGAAGTTCTCGGTGCCAATACAGTTTTCTCGCAGCCTGCTAGGACACCATTACTGAATGAGCACACCCCAACTCGACAAAACCTACGATCCCAAGTCGGTCGAAGGACGTTGGTATCAAGTCTGGAACCAGCGAGGCTATTTCCACGCCTCGACGACCCATCCCGGCCAACCTTACTGCATCGTGATTCCGCCACCCAATGTCACAGGCTCACTCCACGTCGGCCACGCCCTGAATCATTCCATACAAGACATCTTGGTACGCTGGCGACGTATGCAGGGCCGCAATGTGCTCTGGTTGCCCGGCACCGATCATGCTGGCATTGCCACACAAAACGTCGTGGAAAAACAACTCGTGACCGAAGGCGCTTCCCGCGAGTCCCTGGGACGCGAGCGCTTCATCGAACGCGTCTGGCAATGGAAAGCCACCTCCGGGGATACCATCATCCGTCAACAAAAACGGCTGGGTGAGTCCTGCGACTGGGAGCGTCTTCGCTTCACGATGGACGAAGGGCTGTCAAAAGCCGTCCTGGAAGTCTTCGTCCGATTGCATGAGGAAGGACTGATCTATCGAGGAGAGCGGCTGATCAACTGGTGTCCGCGCTGCCTCACCGCCCTCTCCGACATCGAAGTCGAGCACGAAGATATCAAAGGGAAACTGTACTCGATTGAATACCCGCTTGCACAGGATCCGACGATTCGTCTCACCGTCGCGACGACCAGACCGGAAACCATGTTCGGCGACACAGCGGTGGCGGTGCATCCGGAAGATTCCCCGGTACAATCGACTGATCGGCCAACGAGTCCATCTCCCCCTCACGAATCGCACTATTCCGATCGTCGGCGATGCCATCCTCGTCGACCGCGAGTTCGGCACCGGTGCCGTGAAGATCACGCCGGCGCACGACTTCAACGACTTTGAGGCTGGCGAACGGCATGGATTGCCGCGACTTCCCATCTTCGACCATCAGGCCTTGCTCGATCCACAGGGGCTCAAAACCGCCGGTGTCGAACAAGCCGTCATCGACGCGGTCGCAGCCCTTCCCGCCAACAAGGCAAGGCCCAAGATCGAGCAGCTCCTGAAAGATCGTGAGCTACTTACGAAAGTCGACGACCACAAAATGGCCATCGGGAAGTGTTACCGCTGCAAGACGGTGGTCGAGCCCTATCTGTCTCCTCAATGGTTCGTGAAGATCAAGCCCCTGGCCGAGCCTGCGATCCAGGCCGTCGAAGACGGACGAATCCGTATCATTCCAGAAGGATGGACGAACAACTACCTCGGCTGGA
>CAVSCZ010000023.1:0-70866 GCA_963726635.1 uncultured Nitrospiraceae bacterium | reverse complement strand
GCGGTTTACCCACCGGATTTGATCGATCCAGGGAGCAGGAGTGGTCCGAACTCGCGTTGTAGTCGCCCTGATTGTCCTTGTGCTGATCGGCGGCGGCGCGTTTCTCATGTTCTCGCCCTACCTGACCGGCGACGAATATCTCAAAGATTTTTTCCTCCAGCAGCTGGAGCATAGTATCGGACGCAAGATAGACGTCCATCGTATCAAGCTGGTCCTTTTCCCCCGTATCCGATTGGAACTGACGCAGGTCGCGATTCACGATCGGAATTCCGACGACATCTTGTTCTCGGCCAAGAAGCTGGATTTGGTCTTGCGGCTTCTCCCTCTGCTGCGCAAACAGGTGGTGGGGAAGCGGTTGCTCATCGAAGAACCGACCGTGACGCTTCGGCGCGATCGCGGCGGGCACTGGAATCTCCTCGATCAGGTCGTCCAGGGGGGCGCAGCCGATCGCGATGCCGTGCAGACGATCAGCCGGATTTTCCGCATCCGTGAAGCGACGCTGGTGAACGGGAAGCTGGTCATCATCGACGACGCACGCCCCGACGGGGCTCGATCGATCGCATTCGAGTCGGTGGAGGCGGCGCTGGTCATCAGAGCGGAGCGGGGGCAGGCGGATCTGCATATCTCTGCCGGTCATGCAGGCGGCAAAGGCCTCTCTGCCATCTCCCTAGCCGGGATGATCAGCACCGCCCAGCGCGCAGACGTTGGTGATCGAAAACTCCCCTGCTTCGCAGGTCATGCTCCAATTCGATGGCACACTTGAAGCGGCCAATTTAAGTCTTCGGGAGCTGGCGGATTTCTTCGGGCCGCGCCCTCTTCCTGAGCAGTTGCAGGGTTCCGTGAATGTTCACAGTCTCGTTCGGGCTGTGCCCGGCGTTGCGGGCTATGATGTGGTGTTGTCCAATCTGTCCGCGAATCTCGAACAGTTGAGGCTCGCAGGTCAAGCCAGCCTTTCCGGTCTTCTGACGCCTCAGCCCACGTTTGCGTTGAATTTTGCGGCATCCCCGATCCAATTAAGCCAGTTGCTCACGACCGTGCCGGCCGAGTGGGTGCATCCGCAGCTGCCGGCAGTGATCCAGGACCGGCAGATCGACGGGACGGTGGAGATTGTTTCGGCCACCGTCACGGGATCATCGGTGGCGGGGCCGCAGCTGTCTTTGACAGGGGAATTTCGCGTGAAACAGGGGCAAGCCCTGATCGGAGAGAGTCGTGTTCCTGCCAAGGATTTGGCGGCGGCCGTGTCGGTCGAAGCCGGTCGCCTCAGGGTGTCGAATCTGAGCGGACTCTATGGCACGATTCATATGAATGAGAGTAAGGCGCTGGTCTCCTTTTTGGAGGCGGGGCCTTGGCTTGAAATGGACATTATCGGGACGATGTCCGCTGCGAGATCTGTTGCAGTATCTTGCGAAGACTGTCACCTCGGAACAGCTGTCGCGTGCGTTGGCCACCTCGCGTGATGTCGAAGGGATGGCCAGTCCCACGTTTCGTTTGGTCGGCCCGCTCAATCAGGCCTGGCGGTGTCACCTTTGCCGGGGGAGAGATTACCGTTCAGCGTGTCAGTCTGACACATCCGTTGTTGCCCGAGCGGCTGACGGCCCTGCAGGGCCGGTTCGTGCTGTCGGATGGCGGGACCATGTTCGATCAGGTGACGGGACATATGGGTGATCTGGCTGTGCAGATCAGCGGGGGCATCACGGGGGGCAGTGGCAGCACCTTTCAGGATTTCCTGATTCGGGTCAATGGCGATGCGGGCCATATGGTCAAGTTGCTGCCCTCGAAAGCCATTCCAGCCGGGATGATCGATGGTTTGGCCAACGGCGCCGTGGTGCTGACCGGGCCGACCCTGTCGCCGCACATACGGGGTGAGCTTGTCCTGACCGAATCGAAAGTGACGCTTCCCGGTCTAGTCGAAAAGCCGATCGGTGCCCAGGCAACGGTGGAATTCGAGGGCATGATTCCACGGGCCTCCGGCGTCTTGCTCGATCGGCTCGAGCTGATCGTGCCGCCGATCCGACTGCCGGTCAAAGGCAAGATTCAACTGGGTGAACGATTCTCCATCGACGCGGCGCTTTCGACCGGCACGCTGTCATTGTCCCGCGTGCCGGAATGGATTGCGAAGGGAGGGTTTGAGGCGGGGAATATCGAATTGTCGCTCGATATGAAGGGGAAGGATCTCGATTGGAAAGCCTGGAGAACCACCGGGTGGCTCGCGTTGACCAACGGTCTGCTGAACGCCAAGGACGCCGAGGGACCCATCCAGGATTTGTATCTGCGGGTTCAACTTGTGCGGAACGGCGCGGAGATCAAGCGATTGTCATTTCGCCTGCTTGACAGCGACGTCGCGCTGGAAGGGACGATCCGCAACTGGACGGCGAAACCCACGATTACCGCTAAGATCGAATCCAATCAGATGGATCTCGACCTCCTCATTCCGAAAGGCGAACGGTCGCCGATCCGAGAATTTCTGGAAACTCTTGCAGCCACCAGCAAGGTCTCTGCAACCGCGTCAATGGCGCGCGGCCATTACAAACATCTCAAATTCGGGAGCCTTTCCGCCCGGATCATGATTCAAGACGGCGTACTCGATGTGGATCGTTTGTCCGGCCAATCGACCAGTGGGGAAATGGCCGGACGTATTGTGGTGCAACTGCCTCGTCACGAGCCGGCGGACGCCGAGATCTCGGTTCGGGCGACGGGTTTGCTGGTGGAAGATGTGCTGAAATTATTGGGCTCGAAAGGGGGAGTGGCCACGGGGGAAGCTCGGCTGACGGGGACGATCCGCGGGCATGGGAGAAATCCGCACGGGCTCGCTCCCACGCTGAACGGCAAGGTGGATATTCTGCTCAACAACGGTCACATTCTTAAATCACAGGAACGGGCGATCTGGAAAATCATCAGCATTCTGAATCTGCCGGCGGTGCTGCAGGGGAAGGTGGATCTGGAGAAAGAGGGACTGCCCTACAACAAGATCACGGCGACGATACTCGCGCGGAACGGGCTGTTTGAGACTGAGAACCTGATCATTGATAGTCCGATCCTCAAGATTACCGCAGCCGGCAATTATGATTTACCGACGGATCAAATGGACATGGTCTGGGCCGTCAGTCCGTTCGGATCGTACTCGCAATTCCTGAAAACGATTCCACTCTTCGGGCGGCTCTTTGCCGGTGATCGCAAAGGAGTTGCCACGGCGCTGTTCTCCGTCAAAGGGTCAATCGAGGATCCGGAGGTGACGTACCTGCCGATGAAGTCGTTCGCCACAGGCGTGACGGGCCTGGCGCAACTTGCGTTTGACATGTTGAAGAACACCGTGATGTTGCCGATCGATTTGATGACGCCTGATGAGGATAAAGGTACCGGCAAGGACACAATGTCCGCGCCTGAATCAGTTCCATCCGCGCCTTGACCGACCTCCCCCCCCGTGCTAGATTCCGATCCGTATTCACTATGGCGTCATCCACTCAAAAATCTCAACGTGCCACGGTCTTCATCGCTGCCAGCGAGACCGACGCCAATCTGTATTACGCCACGAAGTTTATTGCGCCGGACCCCTTTATCTATTTGGAAATTAAAGGGGAGCGGATTCTGGTGATGAGCGATCTCGAAATGGATCGGGCGAAGAGCCAATCGTCCGTCGATCGGGTGCTCTCGTACTCGGAGGTCGAAGGACGAGCAAAGACGCAAGGCATCGCTGAGCCAGGCACGGTCGAGGTCGTCCATATCCTCCTGCGAGAAGCCGGCATCACGCAAATCCTGGTCCCGGCGAATTTTCCCTTCGGCCATGCCGTCAAGTTCCAGTCCTTGGGGTATCAGCTCCATCCGAAGCGGGACCCGTTCTACGAACAGCGTGTGGTGAAAACCGCGGAAGAAGTCCGCTATATCGAAGCAGCCCAGCGCGCGACCGAACAAGCGGTCACGGCCGCCCACGACATGCTGCGTCAGGCATCGATCAACGAGGATCAACTGTGGTTCGATGGGATGCCGCTGACGTCGGAGCGGGTGAAGAAGCTGATCAATGTGACATTGATGGAGTGCGATTGTGTTGCCCAGCATACCATCGTCGCCGGGGGAGAGCAGGCCTGCGATCCGCACAACGAAGGCAGCGGGCCGTTGCCGGCTCACCGGAGCATTATCTTCGACGTGTTTCCCCGTTCGGCCTCCAACCGGTATTTTGCCGACATGTCCAGAACCGTGGTACGAGGGACCCCGAGCCCCGAGCTGAAGCGGCTCTATAAGACGGTCTTGGATGCGCAGGAAGAGGCCATCACGAAAGTCAAAGACGGGGCGGACGGGAAGCGGATTCATCAAGGTATCTGCGCTCGGTTTGAAAAAGCCGGGTACAAGACAGGCCTGGTGAACGGGCGCATGCAGGGCTACTTTCACGGCACCGGCCACGGGGTCGGACTCGACATTCATGAAATGCCGCGCATCAGCCGCACCGGGTCACTGCTTCAAGAAGGCCACGTCGTCACCGTCGAGCCCGGTCTGTACTATCCTGGCCTGGGGGCCGTCCGCATCGAGGACATGGTGCTCGTCACGAAAGACGGGTGTCGCAATCTGACAAACTCTCCGAAGATCTTCGAGCTGGATTAACATGAGCTATCAGCTCTCAGCGATCAGCTTTCGGCTCGCTGATGGCTGACTGCTGAGGGTTGAACGCCGTCCATGCGCCTTACCTTCACGATTCAACGATTCAATCCCGAAGTCGATTCCACATCCCATCCTCAAGAGTTCCGGCTCGACGTCGGGCGCGGGATTACTGTCCTCGATGCGCTCATTCGTATCAAGCAGGAGTGCGACGCGAGCCTGGCGCTCCGCTACTCCTGCCGCTCCGCCATCTGCGGATCCTGTGCGATGACGATCAACGGCGGCGAGAAACTGGCCTGCCGCACCTCCCTTCGCAAAGAACTTGAGCGACATGGGCACATCACGGTCGCACCGCTCCGCAACCTGCCGGTGATCAAGGACCTGGTCGTGGATATGGCGTCGTTCTGGAATAAGGTTCGGGATGTGCATCCATGGCTTACCGCGTCGCGCGAGCCGCAGAAACGCTATGGCCCGACGGCGCAGCTGACGATCCTTCCGGAGGATTCGCAGTTTCACAATGTGGATGCCTGCATCATGTGCGGCGCCTGCGTTGCGGCTTGTACCGTGCATGAAGTCTCGAAGGGGTTTGCCGGCCCTGCAGCCTTGGCGAAGGCCGATCGCTTCCTCTCCGACCCGCGCGAGTCCTCTTCGGCGATACGCGCCAGGCTTTCGGCTCTCCAAGACGAGAATGGGATCTGGGACTGCACGCGCTGCAACTTCTGTGTGGAGGTCTGTCCCAAAGATGTCAAACCGATGGAGGCGATCGTCCGGTTGCGGCGGGCCTCGCTCGAACAGCGGGTTGACGAAGACCGGCGGCGCGCGTCACATCCTTGGCTTTACCGATCTGGTCGAACAGCAAGGGCGTTTGAACGAAGCGATCATGCCTCTGAAAGTGATCGGGTTCGTATCGCGTGACTTGCTGCGCATCCTGCCTCTGGGCATCAAGATGTTACTCAAAGGGAAAATCCCCAATCCCTTCGGACATGCGCTCCCCGGGTTCAGCCACCTTCAGGCCCTCATACGAAGAGCGAAACGTGCCACGCCTCCAGCCTGACGTCCATGGCCTGGACCTTTCGATTTCTTGAAAATATTGCCCTGGCCGATATCGGATTCGAAGCCGAGGGGGAGTCGGTCGAGGAGGTTTTTCGCGGCGCGACGCAGGCTCTCCTTGAGAGTATGGCGAACCCTGCCACGGTGTCGGGAGGATGGGAGCGCGCGATTGAACGGACCGACGTGGACCCGTCGGCGCTGTTGTTCGATTGGTTGTCGGAGGTGGTCTACTGGAAGGACGCCGCAGGGGTGGTCTTCCGAGAGGCGCCGCTCACCCTGACGCGGGAGGGGGACGTCTGGCTGTTGCGAGCACGGCTGATCGGCGCGCCGGTGGATCAGCAGACACAAGAACTCCACGCCGATGTGAAAGGGGTCACGAAACATCTCTACCGCGTGAGCCAAGAGGCTGGGCGCTGGAAGGCCCTGGTGGTGTTGGACATATGAAGTTGAACACAGACATGACGGTCAATCGGATTACGGACGAGATTTGGGAAATCCCCATGTCTGAAAAACCAGGCATGCTGGTGCCGGCCAGGATTTATGCAACCAGGGGGATTCTTCAGGCCATGGATTCCGGGGTCTTCGATCAGGTGACCAATGTCGCCTGCCTGCCAGGCATTCGCCGGTATGCGCTCTGTATGCCGGATGGGCATTGGGGCTATGGATTTCCGATCGGGGGTGTTGCGGCGTTCGACGTGCAGGACGGAATCATTTCTCCCGGCGGTGTGGGCTACGACATCAACTGCGGCATGCGGCTGATTCGAACAGATTTGACGCTGACGGACGTGCAGCCATCACCTAGAGACAGCTCATGACCGAACTCTTCCGGAAAGTGCCGGCCGGCGTCGGGGCAAGCGGATTCGTTCGACTCTCGGGGGACGAATTTCGTCGCGTGATGACCCATGGGGCCAAGTGGTGTGTGGAGCGGGGATACGGGTGGCATCGGGATCTCGTCCGCATGGAAGAAGGCGGCTGCATCGAGGGAGCCGATCCGTCGATCGTGACCGATCACGCGATACAACGAGGCATCAACCAGCTGGGGACCTTGGGATCGGGCAATCACTACCTCGAAGTCCAGGTGGTCTCGAACGAGCGGATATTCGATCCGGTCGTGGCGGCGGCGCTTGGCATCACCGGCCACGAGCAGATCGTTGTGATGGTGCATTGTGGCTCGCGCGGGTTCGGCCATCAGGTGGCGAGCGACTATCTCAAGGTGTTTGAAAAGAGCATGCGCCGCTACGGCATCAGCGTGAAGGATCAGCAGTTGGCTTGTGCGCCGTTTCGATCTCCCGAGGGGCAGGAGTATTTTTCCGCCATGAACTGTGCCGCGAACACGGCCTTTGCCAATCGCCAAGTCATTACGCATCAGATTCGCGAGGCCTTCGCGACGGTCTTCGGTCGGTCCGCCGAGGCACTGGGGATGGAGTTGGTGTATGACGTGGCGCATAACATCGCCAAAGTCGAACGGTATGCAGAAGGGGAGTTGGTGGTGCATCGCAAAGGAGCGACCAGGGCGTTTGGGCCGGGGAGTCCGGAGCTACCAGAAACGTTTCGACAGACCGGCCAGCCGGTCATCTGTGGCGGCTCGATGGAGACCGGCTCATATCTGTTGGTGGGGACAGATCAAGCGGTGCGCGACACGTTCGGGTCGACGATGCACGGGTCCGGGAGAACCATGTCCCGCGCGCAAGCGAAGAGAACGGTTCGCGGCGAGCAGCTGCAGCAGCAGATGAAAAAGCGCGGTATTCTGGTCAAGGCCGTATCGATGTCGGGCCTCGCGGAGGAAGCCGGCCTGGCCTACAAAAATATATCTGAGGTTGTGGAGTCGGTCGATCGTGCTGGAATTACAAAAAAGGTGGCGGAATTGCGTCCGATCGGGAATATAAAGGGGTAATCGCAGAAGGAGTGTCGCATGGATAAACGGCAGCATCCCCGGTTTCCCGCCAGGTTCCACAGTTCCTTTACCTCCGTCACTGTGGTCAGTGGGGAGGGTAATGTGGTCGATCTGTCGCTGCGCGGCTGCTGCGTGGAATCCAAGACGTCCGTGCACCCTGGAAGCACGCTCACGATACGCGTGCATATGCTGTCGGACGAACCCCCGATCACCATCGGCGAAGCCGTCGTGAGGTGGACGCGCGAGGGCCGCTTCGGTATCGAATTCATCTCTTTGGTTCCTGAAGAATGGGCTCGGTTGCAACACACCGTGACGCAGTTAGAACTCCACCCCTACCAGGAGAAGCCGACTGACGATACGTCCGAAGTGGCGTAACCCTTCTCGATGCTTGTGTTTCCTATGCCGGATGGCACTCCTGTCCGCTCTCGTCCCGCTCTTGACCCAGATCCACCTCCATCGGGTACCTCAGTAGATTGGGCCGATCACTCCTCGTTCGATGTGCGCGTTTTCTTGCCTTCCGTTCAGTGCCTGCTAGAGTGCATCGTACGTAGAGCTGCGCAAGTAGGTCTTAGGCGCATACGCCTATGCCTCATCGGGGGGTGGCATGGCTTGGTTTACAAAGAGGGTTATCTTCGATGATCCAGATTGCGACCAGACTCACGTGGAGGAATCGTTGCGGATCATTGGCTTACCCTTCGGAATCCACCCGGACAGGCGCTGGCATGAGCATCTAATAGAAGGCAGCAGGGGACGTGCCAGTCTGCAGTACGGTGACAGTGATCGCCAGGAGCTAGTGTTAGAATCGCGCATCGTGTATCAGCGAGGGGCTGGTTTCTTGAAATCGCTTCAGGACAGTCCCCGTCTTAAGACCCCCACACGCATGACCTCTCATGAGTGACGTCCAGAGTCTCTTGAATCTCTCGTGGGTCCTGCTCTGCGCCGGGCTCGTCCTGATGATGCAGGCAGGATTCATCTGCCTTGAGACCGGTTTGGCGAGGGCGAAGAACAGTATTAACGTCGCGATCAAGCGCGTCGTCGATTTCTGCATTGCCTCGATCATCTTCTGGCTGTTCGGCTATGCCCTCATGTTTGGCACCAGCGCCTGGGGGCTGTTGGGAACCGACCACTTCTTATTCGGAGAGTCGGCATCCCCTCAGGATCTTGCGTTTTTCTTGTTTCAGCTCCTGTTTTGCGCGACCGCCACGACCATCATTTCCGGTGGCGTAGCTGAGCGCATGCGTTTCCATGCCTATCTGTTGGTCTCTGTGCTGATCTCCTCGGTTATCTATCCCGTCATCGGCCATTGGGTGTGGGCAGCCGGCGGAGCTGGCTCGCCGGCTGGATTTCTGAAAAGCCATGGGTTCCTCGACTTTGCGGGTTCGACCGTCGTGCATTCCATGGGGGGATGGGTCTCCTTGGCGGCGATCCTCGTCGTAGGCCCTCGCCTGGGTCGGTTCAATCCGGCGAACCGCATTCCGATCCATGGGCATAATCTGCCCATGGCGGCATTAGGGATGTTTCTGATGTGGTTCGGGTGGTTCGGATTCAACGGCGGAAGTACGTATGAGGTGAACCGACAGGTGTCGGTCATTTTTGTAAATACGGCGCTGGCCGGAGCGGCCGGCGGGCTCGGAGCATTGGGAGCCAGTTGGTGGCTCCTGCATCGGGCCGACGTCCCCGCACTGATGAACGGCGTCTTGGCCGGACTCGTCGCGATCACTGCGTCCGCCAACATCATGACCCCTGGCCGTTCAATCCTGATCGCCCTTCTGGCCGGCATCCTCTGTACGAAGGCGACTCAGTGGTTGGAACGATGGGAAATTGACGACGTCGTCGGCGCGGTCCCGGTGCATGCATTCTGCGGAGCCTGGGGGACCATTGCGGTGGCCCTGTTCGGCAATTCGCAAGGATGGGCCACAGGCCTGGACCGCTGGGGGCAGCTCCAGATTCAGGTTGCCGGAGCCGCGATCTGTTTCCTCTATGCGTTCGGCGTGGCGTACGTGCTGTTTTCCCTGTTGAACAAGGTGTATCCGCTCCGAGTCAGCGCAGAAGACGAGCGAATCGGACTCAACATGACCGAGCACGGCGTAAGCACCGCGTTGCTTGATCTCGTGGGTGAGATGGAAGCCCAGCGCAACCGAGGCGACTTTTCTCGTTATGTGACGGTCGAACCCCACACCGAGGTCGGTCAAATCGCCGTCGAATACAACCGAGTGCTCGATACCGTCAATACCGAGTCGCAGACTGCGAGAAGATGCGATCGTGGCGCTTTGTGCAAACAGAGAGAACACGCGCATGATCATTGATTATGCGTCGGACGCTATCGTTATCGTGGACGCTCAGGGCCTGATCACTGATTGGAACCCCCACGCGCATCGAACGTTCGGATGGTCGAAGTGTGAGGTGCTGGGCCGGCCGATGACGGAAACGATTATTCCTCCCGCATATCGTGGTGAGTACCAAGAGGGATTGAGGCAATTGAACTCCATGGGGCACTGGCCCCTCAAGAATCAACGTGTGGAGACTACCGCCCTGCATCGTGAGGGGCATGAGTTTCCCGTTGAGCTCACGGTCGTCCCGCTCTTTCGTGGAGAGACCTATTCGTTGAGTCTCTTCATTCGTGATATCTCGGAGCGGAAGCGAGCCGATCACGAGCGGGCTCAACAAGCGACGAGACTGCTGAAGCAACAGGCGGCGCTCGCCGGACTGACGCGGAGCGAAATCTTCCAGATCCCGGATCTGCTGTCGCCGCTGCAGCATCTACTTGAAGTGACGGCCAGGACACTCGAGGTTGAACGGATCAGTATCTGGCGTTTTACCCAGGACCGAACCGCCATTCGCTGCCTGAACCTGTATGAGTTAACCGCGGATCGTCATTCAGCGGGCGTCGAACTCCGAGCGGAGCACTACCCTCGGTACTTTCAATCACTGTCCCAGGAATCGACGATTGCAGCGGATGATGCCCACCATGACCAGCGGACGAGTGAGTTCTCCGAGAGTTATTTGCTGCCGCTGGGGATCACTTCGATGCTGGACGTCCCGATCCGTCTGTTCGGCAACATAGAAGGGGTGCTCTGTCACGAACATGTGGGACCCCAACGCCAATGGATGCACGATGAGCAGCTGTTCGTGACGGCGATCGCGAACCTCATTGCCTTGGCGTATGAGCAATGGGAACGCAAACAAGTAGAAGCGGAATTGCAGCAAGAAACCGGTCTTGTGCAGGTCCTGCAACGCGTCGCGATTGCCGCGAATGAGGCGAGTTCAGTGGATGAAGCGCTTCAAATCGCGCTGGATCATATCTGTGAGTATACCGGTTGGCCGGTGGGACATGTCTATGTTCGTCATGAGGATGGGCGCGATGTTCTTTGCCCCACGACCCTCTGGCACCTTGACAGGCCGAGCGCTTCGAGACCTTTCGTGCCATTACAGAAAAGACGGATTTCGATATTGGACGAGGACTTCCCGGTCGAGTTCTTGCCTCTGCCTCTGCCGCCTGGATCCTTGACGTAACGAAGGACGCCGATTTTCCTCGGGCTCAGCTGGCAAAGGATATCGGCGTCAAGGGAGGATTTGCCTTCCCCATCGTGGTTGGCGGCGGCGTGGCTGCGGTCATGGAATTCTTCTCGGAGCAGAATGCTGCGCCCAACCCGCGCCTGTTGGATATTATGCAGGTGATCGGGACTCAGCTGGGGCGTGTCATTGAGCGGGCCAGGGCGGATTACGCGTTGAGACAGTCCAAGCATACGCTTACAGAGACAAAGAATTTCCTCGACTCGGTGATCGAGAACCTTCCCAGTATGGTATTTGTGAAGGACGCTGCGGATCTGCGATTCGTGCGCTTCAATAAGGCCGGTGAAGAGTTGACGGGATATTCCAGAGAAGACTTGCTGGGCAAGTCGGATTATGACTTTTTCCCTCAAGAGCAAGCCGACTTCTTTGTGGCGCGAGATCGTGAGGTGCTGGCAAGCAGGCAATTGCTGGATATCGCCGAAGAGCCGATTCACACGAAGGTCCATGGAGTCCGGATTCTTCACACCAAGAAAATGCCTCTTGTCGACGAGGAGGGGATCCCGCAATTCATCTTGGGGATTTCAGAGGACATCACCGAGCAAAAACAAGCGGAGATCGAGTTGCGGAAGGCCACGGCGGCGGCGGAAGCGGCAAGTGTGGCGAAGACGATGTTTTTGGCCAATATAAGTCATGAAATCCGCACCCCGATGAACGGCATTCTTGGGATGTCAGAATTACTGCTTCGGACGGCATTGAACGATCGGCAGTTACAGCTGGCACAGACGATCCATCGTTCCGGAGTCGCATTGCTGGCGATTATCAATGACATCCTCGACTTTTCCAAGATTGAAGCGGGCAAGATGGGTTTGGAAGCCATTGCATTTGACTTGCGAGAATTAGTTGAGGAGGCAGTGGTCTTGTTCTCTGAACCGGCCAGAGCAAAGGCTTTGGAACTGTCATGCTGTTTTGGAAACGGCTGTCCGGACCGAGTGGTCGGAGATCCTTTCCGTCTTCGTCAGATTCTCCTGAACTTGATCGGGAATGCCGTGAAGTTTACCCACCGGGGGCAAATCCAGGTGGCGGTAGAATGCTGTGCCGGACAGGAAGCGCAGGGCATGTTGACGTTCAAGGTGGCAGATACTGGGATTGGGATTGACTCCTCCGTTCAGTCCACCATCTTCGACCATTTCTCGCAGGCCGATGGCTCGACCACACGGAAGTTCGGAGGAACGGGACTCGGCTTGGCCATTGTAAAGCAACTGGTCCTGCTCATGCAGGGTGAGGTGGGGGTCGAGAGCCGTCTCGGTGAAGGGTCCACTTTCTGGCTGACGATCCCTCTACAAAGTGACGGTGGGTCGCAGTCTGGTCTGGTATCTGGTGCCACCGGTCCTTTGAAATCTCATATCGAGGGTGATCAAAGAGGGCGAGGGGCTCAAGGGAAGGATCCGGTGCTCGCACATGATCGCGCGGGCTCACCGTCACATTCGCCAGAGACAGGTCGAGGCTACTTCCTGCTCGCCGAGGATAACCCCATCAATCGGGAAGTGGCAGTCGGAATGTTGGAAGAGCTCGGTCACCGCGTGGAAGTCGCAGATAATGGCCGCGAAGCAGCAGAGGCGGTCAAGACCAGAACGTACGACCTGATTTTCATGGATTGTCACATGCCCGAGATGGACGGATTTGCCGCGACCCAGGCGATTCGCCGGTACCAGGAGGCTCTGGCCCCTCCTCTGCGCGTTCCGATCGTCGCACTGACTGCCAATGCCATGGTCGGAGACCGTGATCGGTGTCTCGCGGTCGGCATGGACGACTATCTGAGCAAGCCGTTTACGCTGCAGCAACTCGAGGCGGTGATCCAGCGATGGCTGCCGGCTTCTTTCTCCACTGCCCCTTCTTCGTCCGGGGGGCTTCGGCAAGGGACTTCTGCTCCGTCTGCCCCTCCTCACTTCGTACGGTCGGCAATCTTGGAGCGTCAAGCTCTCGACGCCATTCGGTCGCTCCAACGCAACGGCCGGCCGGATTTTCTCGCTCGATTGATTGAGAAGTATGTCGCGTCGTCAAAGGAGCATGTCGCGACGATGCGACGTGCGGTGGCATCCGGAGACGCCTCGGCGCTCTGGCAGGCGGCCCATGCGTTGAGGTCGAGCAGCGGCATGATGGGCGCATCCATGTTTGCGGAGTTGTGTCGGGAGCTTGAGGCGTTAGGACGGGCTGCGACACTCGATCGGGTCCCTGAGGTGCTGAGCAAGCTGGAAGCGACCTATCCGGGTGTGTGCGCGGCTCTCGAAGCAGAAGCGGGCAAAGAACACTGCTATGGAACTGCAAGGAGAACGAGCGGCGCCGGTGGCTCTTGTCGTCGATGACGACGGGCTTGTCAGGATGGTCGTGCGCGAAACGCTGGAACAGTCCGGGCTTGAGGTCTGCGAGGGGAAGAGCGGGGAACAGGCATTGGAGCTCTTTGCGGCCTCTCGTCCGGACATCGTGGTCCTGGATGTCAGGATGCCCGGTCTCGACGGGTTTGCCACCTGCGCGAAGATACGCGGGTCTGTCGGAGGCAGTCGTGTGCCCATTCTGATCATGACGGGGCTCGACGATGCGGAGTCGATCGCCCATGCCTACGAACAGGGCGCGACGGATTTCATCACGAAACCGCTCAATGCCGTGATCTTGAGGTCATCGTGTGCGGTATATGTTGCGCGGCAGCCACACCTTGGATGCCCTGATCAAAAGTGAAGCTCGGCTTGGATTGGCACAGCGGATTGCGAAGATCGGCAACTGGGAATGGCGTCCGGACACGAATCAGTTTACCGCGTCAGCTGAGCTCTGTCGTCTGATGGGCATTCGATCGCAGGACTTTGCGGAACCTTCGACGCATTTATCCAGCTCGTGCATGCAGAAGACCGCAAGCGTGTCGATGAGGCTCTGAGGCGCATCCTGAGCAAGCGAGTCCCGTGCGATATCGACCATCGTCTTATCCTGCCGAACGGAGTGGATTTTACGGTCCATCTCCAGGCAGAGGCGGTGTTCGATGACCAAATGAAGGCGCTTTCAATCGTCGGCACGGCGCAAGACATCACCGATCGGAAACAGTCTGAGCGAGAGATTCATCGCCTGGCCTATTTTGACAGCCTGACGGGACTGCCGAACCGTGTCTTGTTTAAAGATCGTGTCGTGCAGGCCCTCTCTGCATGCCCGCCGCTACGGTACCACGTTGGCGACGCTCTTTCTGGACTTGGATCGCTTTAAGGTCATTAACGATACCTTGGGTCACAATATCGGTGACTTGCTGCTGAAGAGCGTGGCCGACCGTCTAGCCGAATCCGTGCGGCACAGTGATTCCGTCGGCCGGCCTGCGGGCAAGGAGGAGAATCATTCAGTCGCGCGCTTGGGAGGCGATGAGTTTACCGTGCTTCTCACGAATCTGCGCGATGTGCAGGATGCCGGAACAGTCGCACGCCGCATTGTGGAGTCGCTGGCGCAATCATTCTCTATCGAAGGGCGGGAAATCTTCGTCACGGTCAGTGTAGGGATCGCGATCTTTCCAGTTGATGGAGATTCGGTCGATGTCTTGCTGAAGAATGCCGACAGCGCGATGTATCACGCCAAGGAAGAAGGGCCGGAATAACTTTCAGTTCTATTCCAACAGCCTCAATGCCGCCGCCAATGAACGCTTGATCCTGGAAGGAGAGCTCCGCCATGCCATAGAGCGGGAGGAGTTTGTGGTGTATTACCAGCCGCAGGTCGATCTTGCGGACGAGCGGGATTATCGGTGCGGAGGCGCTGGTGCGGTGGCAGCATCCCCAGCGAGGGCTCTTGCCTCCCGCGGAATTTCTTCCGGCTGCCGTGGATACGGGTCTGATCAGAGCGATCGATGAGTGGGTACTGCGAACGGCCTGTCGTCAGAATCAGGATTGGCAGCAGCGTCGGCTTGTTGCCGGTGCGCATTGCCATCAATGTCTCCCACTCACTGTTCCACGGCAACTCCTTGCTGTCCGTGGTGGAAGAGGCCCTCCGCCAGACCGGATTGACGCCGGCCTGCCTGGAGCTGGAATTGACGGAATCCATTGCGATGCGCAACGTGGACGCGTCGATCGCCATGCTGACCACATTGAAGGCGATGGGGGTGCAACTCTCCATCGACGACTTTGGAACCGGCTATTCGTCGCTCAGCTATCTGCAACGTCTTCCGATCAACATGGTGAAGATCGATCAATCCTTCATCAGAGGAATCCTGACGCAGGCCTGTCCGCTTCCCATTGTTCGTGCGATCATTGCGATGGCTCACAGCCTCAAGCTGTTTGTGCTGGCTGAAGGGGTCGCGCAGGAGGCTCAGCGGAGGCTCTTGCTTGAGCAGGGCTGCGATCAGGCTCAAGGCTATCTCTTCGGTCGGCCGATGCCGGCGGAGGAGTTTGCCTCGTTGCTTCCGCCAGTCCATCTGCGCAAAGCCGGTTGATTCACACCCTGTCCACGACGATAGAAAGGGATGTTCGGTATCTATGCCCGAAGGCGATAGCCATAGAGTAATGTGATGTTGATCCGTCGGCTGAGATAGTCGTCCTTGAAGGCAATCTCGTCGGTTTCGTGGAAGAGATCGGAGTTGAATACGATCGCTCGATTGGTTCGATAGGGAATCTTCACCGTCTGCGCGCCCACCTGCTTGAGCCAGGCGAGAATCTTCGGCTTGTTCTTGTCGCTGTTGTATTCCTGAAAATTCCAGTCCCGTGGCGCTTCCTTGTCGTAGACGACCAGGCCCGCCGGTCTCCTGATTGAGGTTGGCCTCATCCGGCGTAATCCAGAAATTCACGTTGACCGCCGCGGCGTCGGCATGGATGTTGAGGCCGCGACGCGCACTGTCGTGCTTGAAGGCCCAGGCTTGGGTGAGTCGGTGCTGCTTGAAGATGCGGGGGAATTTCACCCGTAACTCCTCGGCGATTTGGAGGAGCAGGGGCGAGGCGAATCCGTCCCCCAGAAAGGCCCCGATATATCCATTCTCGTAATCCTTCTTCCACATCGTGGATTCCCAACAGAATCGGCGCAGCGCCTCCAGCGCCTCCTGAGTCAGAAGCCCGTCGATAAAGGTCACCTCCGGTTGCGTGGCCAGATAGCGGGATTCCACTGCCTCGACATCCAAGGCAGGATGGAGCGTGCCATCCGGGAGATGTGGGCTCGGGGCTCGATAGAGGAGCCGATTGAATGAGGCGGCGACCGGCGCGAGATCATGGGGGGCAATGGGAACCCGATTGCCTGGATTGGGGAGGCGGTCCAATTCGTCGCGGAGTCGTTGGAGCGCCTGGAGGTAGGGGCGATACTCGTCGTTCAGGAGTTGTCGATCGAACAGATACCGAATCTGTTCGAGATCATGTTTGATGCGTGAGCGATAGACGAAGGGGTCGGTCACAGGCCTGGCATGGTCATGCTTGGCCGTGGCTGCGCGTTGGAGACAGTCAACCGCCTTCTCGTCCTCTCCTTTCCACGACCAGGCAATGCCGAGATTATAGAGGGCTTTCAAATAGCCCGGCATGATCCTGAGCGCCTGCGTAAATGAAGCAATGGCCTCGTCCAGCGATCCAGTTTCCATCAAGGCCAGGCCCAGATTGTTAAGCGCTTCGACATGTGTCGGTTTCAACCGAATGGCCTGACGATAGTAGGCAAGCGCGCGCTCCAGCGAACCCTCTTCCTTCAAGGCGACGCCGAGGTTGTTATGTGTGTCGGCATGCGACGGATTGAGTGCGAGGGCCTTTTGATACGCCTCAATCGATTCAGGGAGACCACCGCGGTCTTTGAGCACATTGCCCAGGTTGATCCAGGCTTCGAGGTGTCGTGGATTCAACGTGACAGCCTGTCGATAGGCGCGGATGGCCTCATCCGGGCGAGCCGCTTTCTGGGTCACGACGCCGAGGTTGAACCAATAGAGTGGTGAAGCTGGTGCTTGTTCGATGGCGCGGGTGATCGTGGTCACGGCGTCGTCGAATCGGTTGAGTCGATAAAGCAATAGGCCGAGATGGTGCAACGCTTCGGGATGGTTCGGCGCCATGTCGAGGGCCCGCCGATAGGCCCCTTCTGCCTGCTGAAGCCGCCCGCTTTGCAGATGTGCGGTGCCTTCATTCAGTAAGACGCGGATGGCGGATGCATCAGGGCTCCGGCCTGTCTGTGCTTCTGGCTTGGCGTGGCCCATGGGCTGCCCGGTCTCTGTCTGATGGGTGACTGGTGATGAAACGAGCTTTCAGCCTATCTGAAAGTGATGTGTAGGGTCAAAGGGTGGCGGGGGAAACCACACCTGATTTTTGCTGGGCGTCTGGCATATACTCGCGTCGCGAATCACATGGAGAGGGTCCCCGTATGAAGTACGCGCTGTATCCTGGTTGTGCGGCACAAGGTGCGACGCCTGAACTCTATCAATCGACGAGGGCGATCATCGGCCGTTTGGGGATCGAAGTCATCGAACTTGCTGCCGCTGCCTGTTGCGGCGCCGGGGTCGTGACGGAAGCGCATCCGGATATGGCGCTGGCGCTCAACGCCAGGACGTTTGCGCAAGCGGAGGCGCTTGGTCTGGACGTCATGACGATTTGCGGCACCTGCCAAGGGGTGATGAGCGCAGCCAATCGACGATTGAAGACCGAGCCGGGGACCCTGGACCGCATCAACGCCCTCCTGGCACCAGAAGGCCTGGCCTACCAAGGTCATGTCCAAGTCAAACATCTTTTGTGGATTGTGGTGCGAGACATCGGGCTGGCCCGCCTGGGTGCCCTGGTCTCCGTGCCGATGCGAGACTTCCGCATCGCCCCGTTTTACGGCTGCTACATCCTGCGTCCATCGTGGGATCTGGGGTTTGACGATCCTGAGAATCCACAATCCCTCGAGCGCGTCATCAAGGCCGTTGGTGGCGAACCGGTGGCCTATGCCGGGAGAACCAAATGTTGTGGGTTTCCCATCATCCTCGAAAAGGAAGCCATTGCCGTGGCCATGGCAGGGACACACATGAAAGAAGCCAAGGAGCAGGGGGCTGACTTTATGGTGACGCCCTGTCCTCTCTGTCACATGAGTCTGGATATTTATCAGGATCGGGCTGGTCGTGCGGTGAACACCGAACTCCATTTGCCGATCTTGCATGTGCCGCAGTTGCTTGGTCTGGCGATGGGGCTTCCGCCCAAGGACTTGGGGCTCTCGCATCATTTGATCTCGGTCGATTCCATTCTGGCGACGCTTGAGCGTCGTCGAACGCATCCGTAACCTTCCTGGAGGAGTTGGCGCATGAACGTGGTAAATCTTTCTGACTATCAGCAGTTTAGCCAGTGAGAAGATGAAGAAGAACAATATGTTTCAGACGCCACGATTCTTCTGTGACATCTACTGCTTCGAGCCAGGGCAGGAACAGAAGGGGCATATCCACGGCGAGCAGGATAAAGTCTATCTTGTGCTTGAAGGACAGGGTACGTTTCAGGTCGGGTCAGAGAAACAGGTGCTGGGTCCAGGGCAGGGGACCATGGCGCCGGCCGGGGAGGAGCATGGCGTGAAGAATCACACGGGCCAGCGTCTCAAAGTATTAGTGTTCGTGTCGCCGAATCCTTCGTGAGCGCCCGTTACTCTTCTATGCCTTTTTTGAGGCGCCGATCCAGCGCGAATCTAGTGAGGCCGAGATACCTGGCGGCAGTCGTTTTATTGTAATCCGACAACCGAAGCACTTCCTGAATGATCGCATGCTCGATATCGGCCAGGGATTGTTTCCCTAATTTCGATTCGAGCCTGAGCATGCGTTCTTCTCCCTCCACGATGGTTACCGCCACTGATTCCGGTCTCTGTCGCAGTTCTGCAGGAAGGTTGTCCACTGTCAGCATCTTGCCATGGCAGAAGATCATGGCCCGTTCGATGATATTGTGCAGCTCACGAATGTTCCCTGGATACGCATACTCCCGCAACAGCGTCATGGCATCCGGTTCGATATCGACGACGTCTTTCCCGAACTCCTTGCCGTATCGGATGACCGCCCTTCGGCATAAGGGCGCAATATCCTCTACTCGTTTCCGCAACGGAGGCAGCTCGAAGGAGACCACATTTAAGCGGAAATAGAGATCTTCTCGAAAGCGTCCTTCGGCCACCGCTTTCTTGAGGTTGCAATTGGTCGCGGCGATGAGCCGAAAGTCCACCCCGATATCATCTGTTCCCCCAAGACGTCGAATGGTGCGTTCTTGAATCACCCGCAGCAGCTTGGCCTGCATGGTCAGATCCAAGTCACCGATCTCGTCGAGGAACAAGCTCCCGCCCTCCGCCTTTTCGAGCAGCCCGATCTTTCGCTGGACTGCCCCGGTAAAGGCCCCTCGTTCAAAACCAAACAATTCGCTCTCAAACAGCTCTCGTGGGAGGGCGGTACAGTTCACGCCGATAAAGGGTCCCGAGGCACGCGCCCCATTGTGATGCAGGACACGCGCAAGATACTCTTTTCCCGTTCCTGTCTCGCCCAGGAGCAGCACCGAAGACTTCGGATTCGAGGCCACATCCCGGACTTGGGATAGCACCTGTTGCATGGCTGGACTGCGTGCTTCCAAACTGGATAGCGCATATTCGCTGTCATGATGCTCGGTCTCCACTGCGAGACGCCGGCGTAGGCTCAAGAGATCGATGGCACGATCGAGCACCGGCTCCATCGCATCCAGCTCGACGGTTTTGATGAGGAAATCATAGGCTCCGAGCTTCATGGCATCGACCGCGTCCTGAACGGTGCCATAGGCCGTCAGCAAGATGATCAGGGTGTGGAGGGCCAACGGACGAAGCTTTCTGAGAGTATCCAGTCCGCTGAGACCTGGCATCTTGAGGTCGAGAAGGATCAGATCAGGAATCTCTTGACGCAGCGCAGCCAGCAGAGCGTCGCCCGACTCAAATCCAACAGCCCGATGTTGTTTTCGAGTCAGCCGCTTGACGATCGCGTTGCGAATTGCCGGTTCATCATCGGTCACGAAGATGGTCAGTTGCATGCGTTAGCTCTTGAAGAATTGGAATTCCTGGCGGAGCGGAAGCCAGATTCTGACGCTCGTCCCTTTCCCGACTTCGCTGGTGATCTGGATCTCGCCCCCATGACTCTCGATGATGTTACGGCAAATAGCCAGCCCCAACCCCGTTCCATGCCGCTTCCCGCTCGTAAAAAATGGTTCGAACACATGCGCTAACGCTTTATCGGGAATCCCGATTCCGTGATCCGTTATCTTGATCACGATGCCTGCATTCTGGCCGCGGGGGAGTTCAAAGGCGGTCACATCGATGGCTGTTCCATCATGGGAGGCGTCAATCGCGTTGTGAAAGATGTTCAAGAAGACTTGCTTGAGTTGGTCATGATCCGCATGGAGTGGAGCCAGGGCAGGCGAGAGAAACTTGTCCACCCGAAGATGTTTGGCCGCCAGCGATGTATCGAGCAACTTCACAACCTCGTCCACAAGATCGCTCAGAGGGTACAGCACCGGAGCGAGTTCCCGTGGACGAGCATAATCGATGATCTGATTGACAATGCGATCCAGTCGTTTGGTCTCTTTTAAAATCATTTCCAAATCGGCGTGCCGCGGGTCCGACGCGTCAAATTCGTCCAGTAAGAGAAACGCGTTGGAACCGATCCCCACCAGTGGATTCCTGATTTCATGGGCAATCCCTGCCGCCACCTGGCCCAGCGTCGCCAGCCGCTCGGATCGACTGAGGCGGGTCTGCATCTGATCCAGAGCTGTGATGTCGATATTGAATCCGATATAGATCGCCGCTTGGGTTGTCCCATACTCGAGGGGAATCCGTCGGCTCAATACCTTCCGCAGGGTCCCATTCGCATGAAGAAAGCGAAAGACCGTCTCGTACGGTTGTGTTTCCGCGACCGCCTGAGCAAACTCAGACATCACACGTTCTCGATCCTCTGGATGAATCCACTGGCGAAACGCAGACGGATCGGTGAGGTGATCCGGATCAAGACCGGCGAGGACTTGGTTATAGCGGTTGCTGAACGTAATCTCTGTCCCCTTAGTCGTAAAAATGCCGAAGGGGGCGTTGTCCACCAGCCCACGATACTTGGATTCCGACGCGGATAGATTGTCATTGAGCACACGGAGGGCCGCTTCCGAATGTTCGACCTGATCGAGGTGACTCTGAATCTGAGCGCCCATCTGGTGCATGACCCTGGTCAGATACCCAATCTCATCCCTTCGCTCAAGAACCGGGATGCCTGAGAGAGACCCCGTAGGCGAGGATCCGACTGCTTTGGCCAAGCTGACAAGTGGGCCGGCGATCGAGCGGGCGATCAGATATAACGTGGAGGCCACGAGCCCCAGTGTAAGAATCCCTCCGACTAATATCACCATGAGAGTGGCGGTCCGGTCTTGACTCAGTTGGCCAAGCCTCGTCACTACTCGCTGCTGCTCGAGTTGGTCAAATGTCACCATCAACTCTCGAATCCTGACCATGATCGTCCGGCCGCGTCCTTCTTCGATATACTGGAGTGCCCTATCACGATGCCCTTTCTTTGTGTCTTCGATAAGTTCCACTTTCTCGATGATGAGTTGCTTCACCAGCGCCTGAACTTCCAGGAAATGCGAGCGGTGGGGGACTTCATCAGAGACCATCCTGGTAAGTTCCTCTCCGACGGAAAAAATGCCTTCTTGCGCCGTACGAAAAGGGCGAAGATAGGGGCTCTGGAGCGTCAACACATATCCGCGAAAACTCGTTTCGAGATCGACGATCAGCCGCATGTACTGGGCGGCCGATTTCTGCGCGAGGTATAAACGGTTGAGCTGCTCTTCATCCCGCTCGACTGTTTGTACGCTTTCAAACGTCACGATGCTGAGTAGGATAAGAGCAGTCAGCGGAATGAAGGAAACCAGCAGCAGCTTCCTTCCAATCGGAAGATCGTTGAACAGGCGAGTCAGATACTCCCGCATAGGCTCTCCAGGGTGGTCAGAGTATCCTAAGGTCGAGACGTTTGATTGTCAAAAAGAGGAACCCCTGTCTCACTGTATTCGACTCCTCGACGGTCATTGGCTCGTTCACAAGGTCGTCAAAGCGGAGATGAAGCAATAAAGCGAGCCTCCGATCGTTTCAAGGAAGGGGATTCGAAGTAGCATCTCACCGCGCCGTAGCGCACGTTTCATCCCGTTACTCGATAGGACCTGGAACGATTGATGAGCACAGTGCTTCCTGTCGAAACGTAACGAGGACTCGCTGTCCTATATGACCGTCACCGGCGCAGTACCTTCTCGCAATTCCCAAGGAAGGTCGCCGGCGGTCAAGATTTTCCCCTTGCACAAAATCATCGCCCGCTCGATGACGTTCTGAAGTTCGCGCACATTGCCAGGAAAGGGATGCCGCTCTAGAACGGCGATCGCTGCGGGATCAATCTCTACCACTTCCTTGCCGAGCTCCATACCGTATTTCACCATGAACCGTTTGCTGAGTGGCACAATGTCCTCAACACCGTTGCGGAGCGGGGGCACTCGAAATGCAAAGACATTGAGACGATAGAAGAGATCCTCTCGGAACCGTCCTGCAGCCACTTCCTGCTTCAGGTCTCGGCTCGAAGCCGCAATCACACGGAAATCCCCCGTGATGTCTTCGGTGCCTCCTACACGACGGAACGATCGATCCTGCAGAACCCCCAACAGCTTTGCCTGCATTGTCAAATTGAGATCGCCGACCTCGTCCAGAAGCAACGTACCGGTTTCTGCCTGCTCCAGCAGGCCGAGTTTCCGCCGCTCCGCGCCAGCGAAGGCCCCACGTTCGTACCCGAAAAGATCACGCTCGAACAGGTCTGGCGAAATGGCCGTGCAATTGATCTTCACAAACGGACCCTTTGCGCGGGGGCTGTTATGGTGAATCACCCGCGCCAGAAATTCTTTGCCCGCCCCGGTTTCTCCCGTCAGGAGGGCGATCGTCTTCGGATTCTGTGCCGCGTCGCGCAGCTGCGCGAGGAGATTCTTCATCGACGCGCTGCTTGCGACGAGTCCGGCCAATGCATATTGATTGGCGTCATGTTCGGCTGCATACGCCACCCGGCGGCGCAGCAAGAGATACTCTAACGCCCGGTCAACGACCGGTTCCACACCCTCAAGGTCCACGGTCTTGATGAGGAAATCATAGGCCCCGAGCTTCATGGCCTCGACCGCATCCTCGACTGTTCCATATGCAGTCAGGATGATCACCAGCGTATCTCGCGCTTTCGTGCGAAGTGCCTCCAGGACCTCGATCCCCGTCATCCCGGGCATCTTGAGGTCGAGGAGAATCAAATCGGGAAGGTCTTGCTCTACCGCGGCCAGCAGCTCATCTCCGGACTGGAAAGCCCTGACTCGATGCTGGCGCCGGGACAGTCGCTTCACAATCGCGTTGCGAAGCGCTGGCTCATCATCTGTGACGAAGATGCTGGCTTGCATAGGCGATACTCCTTTAATGACTTGGATCTATTGAACTGGTGTTCTCAGGCTGCTCGACCATCAATTATCTCCATCGCCCGTGACTGCCAGGCGAGCACAGCGGTGAGCACATACATCTTTTCCGCCAGTTTCGGGAATTCAGTACGGATGACGTCGGCAGCGAACCCGGACAGGAAGCGGCTCTTGAGTTCGGTGCGGGCATGGTCGACGCCGATTTCGCGGTAGGGCGTCTCGGCGAGCAGCAGAAAACCGTCATCAGGGATACGACCGGCTCGCATATTGGCTTCGATGAGGCTGGCGGCCTTGCGGATGGGGTCAGCCAGGTCGGGACTGTAGGGACCGATGATGAGCGCCAGGTTGGGCATGTGCAGCCAGTCGAACCCGCGTCCGATGCAAATCATCCATTCGCGATGCTCGATGTTGAGTTCGCGGTTGGCTTGCTTGATTTCGGCGATGTGAGCAATGTTGCCCCGCACCAGCGGCAAGAGATCCTGGCACATCTGGTCTGGCATGTCCGGATAAAGCCGTGCCAGCTGTGCTGGCAGAGTGTCATGATTTTCGGGGGGGACGGTGGAGAGGTCCAGGACCTCGCCGTCACTACCGTGAAGCACAAGGGCGTCTTCATCGGTTTCGAAGCCGCACACCAGTGGATACACCGTGCCGTGACCGGTGCCGAAAACGGCTTCCACCTGTCGTTGGATCTCGAACGTGTGGCTGCGGGCGGCTTTGGTGTCGTAGTTAAAACCTGCACAACCGCGACGGAGGTCGCCCTTGGAGTAATGGTAGGTAACCAGCGCCAGGGTGCGTCGTCCCTGTCCCGCCACGCTCTGCACATGCTCTGATAATACTTCTCCAAGGTGCGGCCAGCCCAGGTGGAAGCGACCGCCGAGATTGCGGAATGGCAGCATGATGCCATACGGCGTGTTGGTGGCCACCGGGATATTGATGCGTCCGTCCATGCATTTGAACGCCACGATGTCGGTGGGATGTTCCGCAAGATAGCGGCTGCGCGCCAGCCACGACTCGGGACTCTTGAACTCCTGGGAGTGACGTTCAGCATGATGAATCAGCCAGTCGATCCGTGCTTGGATGGGCATGCCATGAATGATTAAGTCATCTTTGCTCGCGTGTGGCAGAGTCGAATTCGTCATTGTTGCATGGTCCTCATCGTTCGGAGTTCACGATTCCTGGTTCAGCCAATAGGGTCATCGCTTGGCGAAGCACCGCGACAACATGAGGAGTAGAGAGGATAGGCATCATCTTCTCCTGTCGATGGATCGGTGCGAATCAGCCTGCAACAATCTCGGAGTCGTCGCCCTCAATGATACCAGCGTCTTCAGCCTTACACCTGCGCACAAGCATCGTGGCTTCATGCGAACGCCATGAGGCTGCGCGGAGGATTCACGCGGTAGGCCTGCACATGGTCCGAAAACGAGCGAAAATGGTCCATCCCGACGATGGCGCAGGTATGGCCGGCTTCGATGCATTGATCCTGAAAATGATGCAAATACTCCATCGAGGTATGGTCGATAATCTGTCCTGCCAAGATGATCAAGAAGTTGGCCCTGGGCTTCGAGGGAACGACGAGCGTTTCGTTGAGCACCTTATCGAGCTTCATCAGATTCATGCAGGTGACCGAAGACAGGTAGATTTTGTAGGGATTCTTCATCTCTCCGACCGTACCCCGTATCGCGCTTGTCGCAACGGTCATCACACTGTACCGCTCACGAGAGCCGCGGCCGTCTCCGATTCGGATGACCGGATTGCTGAACAATTCTACGAGCGCAGCCCAGAGTCGCCTGACGGACCGTTTGAGGAAAGATTCGCAAGCCGGGGCCTCCTGGGCTGAAGTCCGTACCAGGTCAAAACAGAGCACGACGATCTTCGTCAGCGTGCCAAGTGCCACTCCTTCCAACAGGTCCGACGTATACAGTGTGACCACGACGGTGACCACCGCGATCAACAGCTGTTCCTTGCCGACCGCGAGAATCTTCCAGAAGACCCTGGGGGCGCATAGCTGCCATCCGATCCAGATGAGCAAAGCCGCCAGGACCGAGAGTGGAATCAGATTGATGAGTCCTGTCCCGAACCACAAGATGAGACCGAGACAACAGGCATAGTAAAAGTTGGCCCAGAGAGTTCGCCCCCCGGCCAGAATGTTGGTCGTGCTTTTCACTCCGCCGGGGATGATCGTCAAGCCGCCGGCCAGGCTGGAGAGGATGTTGGAGATACCCATAGCCCGCAAGGTCACGTTGGGGTCCGATTTTCTATGAAACGGGTCGATCTTATCGACCGCGGCGATCGTAGCCAGGGACTCGGTGCCATCGATGAGGGTGAGCGTGATGATCGTGGCCAAGAGAGCCATCCACAAGTCCTGACTCTGCCATGCTTCGGAAAAGTGAGGAAAGTGAATGCCATGTTGGAAAATATCGAGGGGTACCTGGACCAGGTATACCTGCGGGAGCTGCAGCAGCCAACCGGCCACGCCGCCCAATGAGACGACCAGAAGGGGCGGAGGGATGAGCGTCGCCCACCGTTCTTTTCTGCCGGAAAGTAGAAAGAGGAGGACCAAGGAAAGACCTCCGACGAGGAAGGTCTCAGGATTCATCTCATATATATCTTGAGGAATCGCCATGATGGCCGCTGGAATAGATTTGACGGGCGGCAACTGGTCCCCCAGGAGTTGCGGGATTTGTTTGACGATGATCAGCATGCCGATCGCGCTCAACATGCCTTCGACCACCGAGATGGGAAAATACAGGGCAAAGCTCCCAGCGCGCAAGAGACTCAACAGCACCTGGACTACCCCGGTCAGACAAATCGCCACCAGCACCAGCGGATAGCCTACCGCCAAATCACCGTGACCAAGAGCGATCATGCCGGCCAACAGAGCCGGCGCGAGACCGGCAGCCGGCCCGCTGATCGTCACATAGGCTCCACCGAGGAAGGGGAAGACGAGCCCGGCGATGATAGCCGAGATCACACCGGTGATGGGCGGCGCGCCGGACGCCACCGCGATACCCAGAGAGAGGGGAAGTCCAATGAGTGCAACCTGCAACCCGGCTAGCAGGTCGTAACGCCAATACTTCAGCCCGCGCACCCCGTTCATGGGTTTTTCCATGGCCGGGGCTACCGCATCATGAGACGACATGGCATTCCTCCTGGACATCCGGTTTCTCCGCTTTTATTTGGAAGTACATACGCGTCACGATTTTTTCGATGTAGAGGTTGGTTCGCTGTTCTTTGTGGTTGAAACCTTCGGCCAGTGCACCAAACCTGCTCGACTACCGGCGAATCAATTTCTGCCGTTGATCATCATTAATGCCTGATGAGGAAGAGGGGATGAGAATAACCATCCGACGAGTATGATCGCGAGCGTGAGCATGGCCAACATGATCGTCACCTTGAGCGTCCTGACAAGCAGATCGGCACCCTCTGTCCGGACTGTCCGCAATGACGGTGGTATAGTCATTTCCCTTATTTGTTGCTCCGGGGTTGTTCGCTCATCTCGCTAAAATGAGCCACGTTGCCTGATAGGTCTGTGCACAACGGATGCCATGGGAGGCAACTCGTCCTAGGCGCGCGCACAGGGGGCGATTACGAATATTGCCAAATAATATTGGCGGTAAAGAAAACTGATGAGCTGCGAGAGGGGCTACTGTCAAGGTTGCGGCTTTGGATGAGCGGTTTCGCACAGCGCGCACAGTGCGGAGTCGCGCTTAATGAAAGATAGGATTGACGTTCATCGCCTTTCAAGGTGAGTGAAGAGTGGTTGAATAGGATCGATGGCGCGCTTCAGCTCACGTACATTGCTTAGACCGAAGATCACGCGGGAGGCCCGGGGTTCGATCGGGATAGCCAACGCCACTGCGTGATTTCCCCTCGATCAAGACGGACGTCATTGTTGAGCCGAGCGTAGAATGCAGTTCGGGAGCATCACGCACGCTGTGATGTATCCTTCTCATCCTGGCCTCTCCTTCGGGGTGTTGCTGCCCCATACAACCGAGACGACGTCTATTGTCTCGAATCATGAAGCCTGCTATCCTCGCATTGGTTCGTCGCATTCTGGGATACCACCATTCGCTTAGGGGAGAACTGGCAGGCAGATCTTTCGCGTCACCTATCAGCACGTCTTATTTTGGATGTCGCCCGCATTCGAGTTGATCCGCTCTTCCTCGAAACACGTTTCGACCGTGGCACCTATCCTCGTCTCTGCCAGGTGCTTGCCGAGAAAAATTCCTCACAGCTCCCTGTAAGGGTCTCATTACGACGATCTTAGGGAGCAGGGTCACATTTTTAGAGACAGAGGAAGCAGAGAATTTGACTCTTCAGGCACGATTGGACCTCGACAAACCCTGGTGGTCGGGAATCTTACTTCCCCTGGCGTTACTCCTGTCTTTTGCGGTCGCAGTCGGAGTGGTGTTTTATACGACGGCTTCTTTGAGAGCCGTGCTGGTCGAGGAGAGGGGAGCAGATCTCGCCAGAACGGCTGCCAGGGTCGCGGACCGGCTCGATCGTGTCTTGTTTGAGCGGTTCGGTGATATCCAGGTGTTTGCGAATGACAGAGTGCTCTTAGAAAGCAAACCGGATGCGAAGAGAAAGAGGTTACTGCAATACAAGAAAATGTACTGGCAGTACTCCTGGATAGGGGTAACCGATGAGACCGGTCGAGTCGTCGCGGCGACCGACTTGTTGACCAGGCCGGATACAGGTGGGACGACAAAGGGTTCGGCAAATGGTGGCCCGGGTTTCACTCAGCCAGACTGGTTTAAGAGAGTGAAACAGACTGGGAAGGTACACCTGGACGGGGCGCAGATTTCCCCAGAGTCAGCGGGGATGCTGGTGGTGGGCTTCTCGGCTCCGATCTCCGGGCCACAGGGAGAGTTTAGAGGAGTGGTGACGAGCCAGGTCCCGCTGGAGAGTCTACGGACCATTCTTGAGCAGGAAGCGAAGCTTCAACATGGAGAAGAAGCCCAAGACTGGTTGGTGCTGGACCGTCAAGGAGCGATCATCATGGAGAAGGGCCTACCGACGGGTTTGGACAGTGACCTGCCGATGATGGATCTGTCTTCCGTAAGGCGAGCAGCCGAGGAGCGTGACAAGTCCGGCTTTGTAGAAGAACTGCACCAGCGCCGGCAGACCCCCGTGGTGACCGGCTACGCAACCGCAGGAGGCTACAGTAAATTTCCAGGATTCGACTGGACCGTGTTGGTTCGGTTGGACCGCGACCGTGCCTATGCTCCGATCAACCGTCGTGTCTGGGCCATCGTCTCGGTTGGGCTCCTGCTTGTCATGCCGCTGGCTGGGTTCTGCGTGTGGGCGTCGTGGAAGCTGGTTCGCGAGCAGCACATTCTTGTTGAGTCGCAGCAGGCTCTGAAGGAAAGCATCGCCGAACTCAGCCGCTCCAACTCCGATCTGCAACAGTTTGCCTATGTTGCCTCGCACGACTTGCAGGAACCGCTGCGGATGGTCGCCAGTTACGTGCAGCTCTTGGCGCGGCGCTACAGGGGCAAGTTGGATTCCAATGCCGACGAGTTCATTGACTATGCTGTGGACGGGGCGAAACGCATGCAAAATCTGATCAATGACCTCTTGGTGTACTCACGTGTAACCTCGCAGGGCCAGGCCTTTGAACCGGTGGACTGCAACGGGGTTCTCGATGAGGTGCTGAAAAATTTAGGGGTCGCGGTCAAGGAGAGCCGGGCGGTCGTGACCCATGATCCTCTCCCTACAGTGATGGCCGACGAGAGACAACTGGGGCAGCTCTTTCAGAACCTGATCGCCAATGCTATCAAGTTCCATGGCGAGGTGTCCCCCCGGGTCCATGTGTCGGCTGAGCGGCGGCCAGGCGATTGGCTATTCTCGGTTCGCGACAATGGCATTGGGATGGACCCCCAGTATGCCGAGCGTATCTTTGTCATTTTTCAGCGCCTGCACGACAGAGAAGAATATCCCGGCACCGGCATCGGCCTGGCCATATGCAAAAAGATTGTGGAACGCCATGGCGGACAAATCTGGGTGGTATCACAGTCAGGGCAGGGGGCGACCTTTCAGTTTACACTGCCGATAATCGGCCAGAGCCGACAGGACTCGTGATGCTTGAAACGATCCGGAAGGCTCCTATCTCACGTTTGACCTTCACGTAAGGAGACACGACCGCATGGACACATATACGAATGTCAGGCCCGTGCAGATTCTTTTAGTGGAAGACAATTCCGGTGATGTCCGTCTGACGATTGAGGCTCTCAAAGAGGCCAAGGTCCTTAACAAGCTCATGGTCGTCAAGGACGGCGTCGAAGCCTTGTCGTTGCTGCGTCAGGAAGGGCAGTACGCACAGGTTACGCCCCGGATCTCATCCTGCTCGACCTCAACCTTCCCAAGAAAGATGGTCGAGAGGTGCTGGCTGAGATCAAGAGCGACGACAAGCTCAAACACATTCCCGTGGTTATCCTCACGACCTCTCGGGACGAACAAGACGTATTGAAGAGCTACAACCTCCACGCCAATTGCTACATTAGCAAGCCGGTGGAGTTGGATCAGTTCATCAGGGTGGTGAAATCGATCGAAGACTTCTGGCTCGGGATCGTGGTGCTGCCGAAGGGCGAAAAGAGCAAGGGCGAGTGAGTCATACGCATGCAAATCCTCCTTATTGAAGACAACCCTGGCGATATCCGGCTGCTGCAGGAATATCTGAAAGAGGGCAGTACCTGCCAGTTTCAGATCACGCCGGCGGACCGGCTTTCGATAGGGCTTGAGCGCCTGGCTGAAGCACATTTTGACGCGGTGCTGCTGGATCTCTCGCTCCCTGACAGTCAAGGGATAGACACACTGGTCCGATTGCATGAGGTCGCGAAGGGCGTGCCAATCGTCGTCCTGACTGGCACCGAGGATGACGTGCTGGGGGTACAGTTAATCCAGGCCGGTGCTCAAGACTATCTGGTGAAGGGACAGGTGACCGGCCATCTGCTAATACGTTCCATCCGCCACGCCGCTGAACGCAAGCGGGCAGAGGAAGAACTGCAACGCGCGTTGGGCGAACTGCGTGCCCTCACGCGGCGGCTGGAAGCCGTGCGGGAGGATGAACGGACCAGGATCGCTCGGGAGTTGCACGATGAATTGGGGATGCGAATGACGTGCGTGAAAATGGACCTCGCGCGGCTGCAAACCCTCATGAACAGCGGGTCTCGTTCCGAAGTGGAGGAGAAGTTTCGGTCGATGATCGGGCTAGTGGATACCACCATCACGGCCGTGCAGGGGTTGGTCGCAGAACTGAGGCCCGGGGTGCTGGATGATCTCGGACTGGTGGCGGCCATCGAATGGCAGTGCCAGGATTTTGAACGGCGGAGTGGAATTCGATGTATCTTTGACGCGAAGAAAGAGGGCATCCTGCTCGATTCTGCCAAAGCAACGGCAGCCTTTCGCATCTGTCAAGAGACGCTCACAAACATCATGCGGCATGCCGGGGCGAAGGGGATCCGCGTGCAGCTGGATAAGCTCGATGGAGTACTACTGTTGGAGATTCACGATGACGGTCGGGGGATCCTGCCGGAGCAAAAGACGGATGCCAGATCGTTGGGTCTGTTAGGGATGCGCGAGCGGGCAGAGACTGTCGGAGGTGCTCTCACGATTGTCGGCCTGCCGGGGCAGGGGACGACCGTGACGTTGCGAATACCCTGCGGGTAAGTCGAGGATACAGGGAGGGGGGAGCAGGTGCTGAAAATTTTGATCGCCGACGACTTTCCGCTGTTTCGGCGGGGGGTGAAAGAGTTGCTGGTCGACGGCCTCGGGGAGGTCACCGTTGGCGAATGTGGCAACGCCTATGATCTGCTGGAGCTGGTCCGGCTTAAGAAATGGGATGTGGTGATCCTGGATATCACCATGCCTGGAACCACCGGGACGGAGGCGCTCACGCAGCTGAAGACCAGATACCCGAAGCTGCCGGTCATCGTGCTCAGCATGCATCCGGAGGATCAGTACGCCGTTCGCATGTTCAAGGCTGGTGCAGACGGGTATCTGGCAAAGGCCAGCGCGCCAGAGGAACTCGTAAAGGCCATCAAAAAGGTACTCGGAGGAGGGCAGTATGTCAGCCCCGCGCTGGCAGAAACGTTGGCGTTGACGCTCAAGGTCAGCACCGGCGACAACCCTCATGAGCAGCTGTCGGACCGTGAATATGAGGTCATGTGTCTCATCGCGTCGGGGAAAGCGGTATCTGAGATCGCAGAGACCTTGCATCTCGGTGTGACGACCATCAGCACCTATCGTGCGCGCATCCTTGAGAAGATGAATCTCAAGAACAACGCCGAACTCACCCGCTACGCCCTTCAACGCGGACTTGTCAGCTGACCAGCCGGTTCCTCTCTCGTCCCCGCAGGCTCCGCCGATCCTATATCTATTGTGCTGTCGTTCAAACCACGACAAAATTATCGAACTGCCACCGATGGTGCCCCTCCGCGTAGGACAGTATAACTAAGGCACGGATGATTCAGGCGCTCCACGCCACACCTTGCACAGGAGGGAACCATGAAGTACGAATCCACCCAGATCATTTCACGCATCGAATGGTGCCGGCTCCAGCAGCAACTCCACTCGGTTACGCGGGATGAACGCGCAGGCTGGCGGGCAGAGGAAGCAGGCCTCGTGGATGCCTTGGGCTGCAGAGATCGGATCGCTTTCATGCAAGGGGAACACCGGTCTCAGTTTACGCGCTATCAATGCGGTCTTGAGGACGGGCAAGCCCTCCTCCGCCTCAGTACGTCAACTCCCTATGGCATGACGGGTATGGAGGGGTGGAGTCCGGCCCCGCTCATGAGCCAGGCCCGGGTGAACAGCCGCTCCTCACAAGCCTCTCGGCCATCGCAAGTGGAGTCTCGACGATGACCTGCCCGCGCCGTGACGGACTTGTGGTCCATGAGTACCTGCTCGATCCTCCGGAAGGACCTGGCTGCCCGGTCAATGAAAAATGATAGAGGTGGCGTATGTTTCTTGACAAAGTGTTCGTTGAGACCATTCATCAGGCGCCTCCCGCTCCGATAAGAGAGGCGGGCATCGCCCCGACACTGCTCCCCGTCTGTTGTGTCTGCGGACTCATTCGAGACGAGACGGGATTTCGTCCTAGTCACGAGCGCTGGGTGACCCCGCGGACCTATCGACAGAGGCATGGCGTGAACCCGGCCGATTGCCCTCTCACGCACACCTACTGTCTGAAATGTTTCACGAAGGCCCAGGAAACAGTGAAGCAGTATTTCCGGGAGATCGGAACGGCGGCATGACCTCGCTCGCCGGCTTAGTAAGGATCGACTCCGCTTCCCCCGCCCTGACCGACGCGTTGTAGTAGAGGAATTCCATATTATGGCAAGTACCAGAAAAATGCCGTTCAATCCCCAGACGTTCCTCACCAAAGGCGGCAACGGTAAAACGAGTCTGACGGCCCATAACAAGCAGATTCTCTTTTCGCAAGGGGATGCGGCGGAGGCCGTGTTCTATATCCAGCTGGGCAAGGTCAAGCTGACCGTGGTCTCGCAGCAGGGCAAAGAAGCCGTCGTCGCGATGCTGGAGCCGGGCGCCTTTTTCGGGGAAGGGTGTCTCGCTTCGCAGCTGGTGTGTATGACCACGGCGACCGCCATGGAAGACTCCACTCTCGTCCGCATTGAAAAACAGGCGATGATCCGTGCGCTCCAAGAGGACCCCACTTTTTCCGCGCTGTTCCTCACGTATCTCCTGGCTCGCACCATTCGCATCCAAGCGGATTTGGTGGATCAACTCTTCAATTCCAGTGAGAAGCGGCTGGCGCGGATACTGCTATTGATGGCCCACTTCGGGAAAGAGGGCAAGCCGGAGACGGTCATTCCGAAGATCACTCAGGAAACGCTCGCCGAGATGATCGGCACCACGCGCTCCCGCGTCAGTTTCTTCATGAATAGGTTCCGCAAGATGGGCTTCATACACTATGACGACGGGTTGCACGTGCACAGTTCCCTCCTCAATATCGTCCTCCACGACGAAGCTCCCCCATCCGTTTCCACTGCAGAGGTTCAGTGGGGCCAAGCCAGACAGCGTCCGGCTGCGCGACCATTTCAATCCTCTACCACTGAGCAATTTTGACCAGCCTCCCTCCCTCCCTTTAGAGGCATAGCATGCAAGTTATAACCCGCCATCAGACCTACTATCACGCCTAGCGTTCCGATACTTCTCGCTTGTCGGTTGAGATTGGCAGTTATCGCACAGCTTCATGAAGTCGGGTGCAGGTCATCGGATCAGTTACGGGCCAGGGCGTTGAGCAGGTCCCGGTTGTGCTGACTGAGAGGCAACGCTGAGCGGTTTTCCACATGGGGGCACCACGATAGCCTGAACCCCGTCATGGTATATATGATCCACTACGCTAGGGGGTTGGTGTCATCAGAAAAATGTGCGGCTTTCCGTCACTGGCGATTCCAATTCCGGCGATTTGGCTGCGATCATTAATGCAGCGGGGAGTCAGGGCCTTCCACCCGGATCCCTGCGGAAGGAGCGTGTTGAGATCGATCATTTTCCCCTGGCTATAGAGAAACCCGCGCGAGCCACTAGTCCCGATGATTTGCCCAGCCCCGTTGATGGCAAGAGCCGTGCTCTCTTGGCCCTCTAACGTTCCCAGGTCTGTCATCTTTCCCTCCGCATAGAGAAATGCATGCGACTTGTTGGAGCCTGCCACGTTTGCACTCCCTACGACGTGGCCACGGTCATTGATGCCGTTCGCGCGACTATCAGTCCCGCCCAGCGTCCCCAGGTCCGTCATCCTGCCTTGCTGGTACAAGAAGGCATGAGTCTCGTCACTGTAGGTGCTGGCATAGCCGACAATCTGACCGATGTTGTTGATATCAGTTGCCGCACTTTCTTTGCCCCCCAGGGTGCCTAAATCCGTGAGTGTACGGCCTCGATACATATATGCGTGTCGCTCAGAAGGGAAATCGGAGCCGGGCACTGGAATGAGGGTGTACCATCCCACCGCCTCAGCCGAATCGTTCACCGACAACGCAATCCCCGGCGGTCTCACAAACGCGGCGAGATCCACGAACTTGCCGTCGATATAGATAAAGGCGTCGCGGCCAATGTTCCCTACGATCTGGCCTTTGGCATTGATGTCCATGGCTCGACAGCCGACTCCACCGCAATTGCCGAGATCGATGAATTTTTTTCCGTCAAACCACCATCCCGTGTTTCTGGTCGAACTGACCGGGATGGCTCCGGCCAATTGACCGTTGTTGTTCAGGCTTTCGACCGTGCCGCCAGCTGCAATCGCTCCAATATCCTTGATGGTATATTTATCCGCTGCCGTCGCCAGAGCAGTGACGGTCAACCATGCAACCAATGTACAGAGGCCGATGGACCAACGCATGCGCAACTCTTTCATCAGATTGACCTCCTCCACTCTCTCATTTCACGACGTCGAGAGGAATCGACACACTAATTGCACCGGCCAGATCGCCCTCCTCGGCTCCTTCTTTGCGATACCCGGAAATGTCCAACTCCCCAGCCGGTCCACCATGACAGGTCAAACAGTCTCTTGTGTAATAGATGGGGGTCAGTACTCGCAGTGTCTTGTTTCCGGTCTCCATGTCACTAATCGTGACGGATTGACTCGGCTGGGTCAGTAAACGCCGAAGCACGGCCTCCTCATACGGATCAGGCGCATTCTTGGGGTTGCGGGGCTGGAGCGTCGTCTGCTTCAGGTGGATCCCCGAATGGGCTGAAAACCGACCAGCCACCCGGCTGCCGAAGGTGGCCGGGATAAAGTTCTTATACCCGACTCCCTGCTGGTTAATCACCGGCTGCGCTTCTGCGACGACTTCCTTGCTCGCCTCTAAGAGCGCGTGTAAGAGGTTCGTCATACCCTCAGGCAAGTGAGCCGACGTCGGCTTTGTCAGATCCACACCGGTGCGGGTTCGAAATTCGTTGATGACTTGGCGCTCGAATACCTCCGGCGTAAATCCCTTGTCGCCCTTATTCGGATTGTCAATCAAGGATTGATTGCGATCGATGACCACTCGTCCGGTACTCAGTAGCATGGCGATCAGGCGCGCCGTTTCTTCCGCTTGATAGGGTGTGATCTCTGCCTCCGCATAAGACCCCATGATGCTCATGACACCGGCAATGGTGATCATCAGGATTTTCCGTGCAACGCACTTCATACTCGCCTCCTCCACCTTCTCGTCTAAGCCGACGCGCTGCTGTGCAACGCGCCTCAGAAATTGTTCAGATTCCGCATACGACAGTGAGTTCCCTGGGCGCGCGGCCAAGCCGAGGGCTGCTTAGAAGGTTCATGACCCCGACGAAGCAGGAGCGCGACTCATCACCTCAACCTCATGCTGAAAGGCCGTGATTGCATAATCCGGTTGAAGGGTCCGCTCGACCTCTTGGAGAATGAGCTGTGCCACGGACTTGGGCACGATCAGGAGCATTTTGAAGGACTGGTCGCTCTCGAGTTGACCGGTGCGGTTGCCATGTTTGCCCCAGCCTGAAGCGACATCTTCAATAGTATAGCCCTGAGCTCCCGCGCGTTCGACCAATTCTTTCAGCGTCGGTTCCATGACACGTTCGGTAATGATGGTCAGCAGCATCGCTTTTTCCATGTGCATGTGAATGTTTCCTCTCGTCCGTACTCCGTCGGTCATGATCCGAATACCAGTTTCGCGAGCCAAAAATACAGAGGGATCCCCATCGCAATATTAAATGGGAACGTAATCCCCAGCGATGCCGTGAGATAGAACGAAGGGTTGGCTTCCGGGAGTGAGATGCGCATGGCGGCTGGTGCGGCAATATAGGATGCGCTCGCAGCCATGACGCCCAACATCGTGGCGCCGCCGACGCTTAGCCCGACGAAACCACCCAGGAGCACCCCGATCGTTCCGTCAATAATCGGCATACAGATCGCAAATGCGATCAGGAACACACCGACTGCTCGTACCTCGGCCAGTCGCCGACCGGCCACCAGGCCCATTTCCAACATGAACAGACAGAGGACGCCCTTGAAGAGGTCTCCAAAGAAGGGTTTTGTTACCGCAATTCCGTCCGGTCCGGAGATGTAGCCAATAACGAGCGCGCCCAACAGGATTATGGACCCTGTGCCAGTCAGCGCTTCGTGCAGAACGGGCCGGAGCCATCCAGCGCGTGTCTTCGTTGGCTCATCTGATTCACTGTTTCGCCGCATCTCCACTTGCAGCGCAACCCGTGCCAACAAAATTCCGACGACGACGCCAGTTGGTTCAAGGATTGCCAGAAAGGCAGACAGATATCCTTCCGGCTTAACTTGGAGGCTGGATAAGAACTGCGTGGCCACGGCGAAGGTGACAGCACTGACCGACCCATAGTGCCCCGCGATCGCTGCCGCGTCATGGATGGTGAACTTGCCCATATAACGAAGGATAAAATAGCCTGCGATGGGAATCAGAGACCCCAGCAGAAAACAGGCGACGATAGGCATCCAGATCGCGAGGATTCCCACTTCACGGATTTCAGCCCCTCCATGCAAACCAATGGCTCCCAGCAGATAGAGCGTCAGCCCGATATAGAGGGCGTCTGGTACTTTGAGCTCCGACCGGAGCAAGGTCGCGAGGATGCCCAAGGCAAAAAAGAGCGGCATCGGAGCAGTCAGGTTATGGCCGATGGCGTCGAGTAACGTGTGGTCTACCATTCACTCTTTCCTCCGATGTCAGTTGATCTAAACGTCAATGAGAGATCGCAAGTTCTGTTCCGTCAGCATGCGATGGCCCATGTCGCGCTGAAATCATTGCCAGTGGCTGCGTCTCACATGAGAGCGTCACAGACGAACGTGGGTTCTACCCTGAGTCAGGCTTGGAAGCTGAGCAGATTCGCTCGGTCCGCTCGTGCGAATCATGAAGATCTGGGAAACAGAAGAGCACGGCAATGTTGTGGCAAAGGGGTATGCTGCAGTCGGATGAATGGCGAATACGCGTATTTTTCATCACACGAGACCGCGACGCCAATCAAATGGCCTATTGCTGATAGACCGGACAATCGGCGAATTCCTGTCTGAATTGCGGGAATGGAGGGTTCGGAATTCAAGTGCCGGACAGGCTGCGCTTCTAATTGGCATTGTCTCGATGGTTTAGAATCGCCAGAAGAAGGACAGTTGTATTCGGCGGTTCTCTGCATTAGCCCCATCCGCATAGGTAGTGCAAACCCAGTTCGTCTCCAGCGCCGCTCGAAGTTTCTGGGTACAGTCGTGGAACACACAGATGATATAGATACGTTGTGATGTTCACGGGATGTTTTTCGGGCTTCCATTTCGTACAAATGACAATTGAAAGGTCATCACGCACAGTTAACTGTTAAGCGACACATCCCGCGCCAGCGGTTCTGGCATAGTGCCTGAGCGGTAGCTATTGCAGTTTCTTTAGTTCGGCCTCAGCCATCGCTCCTGTAATGGGGTAGAAGCCGGCTTTTATGACTAGCCGCTGGCCCTCTCGGCTTAAAACAAATCTGAGAAATTCTGCCAGGAGGGGATCCCATGGCTCGTTCGGCGCGCGATTCACGTACAGATGCAGCTGGTTGTACAGAGGGTACGACCCATCCATGGTATTCTGCTGATTCGGGGTGAGGAACGGGAGCCCCTCCTGCACGGCGATTGGGACGATCCGAACATTGTTCGTCACATAGCCAATGGTGCTATAGCCGATCCCCCACAAGTCTTCCGTCACCGCCTGGACGACTGAGGCGGCTCCCGCCTCCACATGCATCTCCTTCTTGAAGGCGCCCTCCTGCAAGACATCGTCTCGGAACAGCTCAGTCAAACCGCACGCCTCATCACGGCCATAGAGCGCAATGGGCTGAGGTCCGACGGATCCGTTCACCCCCACCTGCGCCCAACGCTCAATATTCTGTGGATGGCCGACGCGGCGAGTCGTTGAAAACATGGCATCCAATTGCGGGAGGGTGAGGCCGGGAGCAGGGTTGTCCTTATTGACGTAAATAGCGAGGGCTCCAATGGCCACGGTAAAGTCGATCGGCGCGTGTCCGTGTCGACGTTCGAACGCCCTCATGTCAGGGGCTTTCATCGAGTGGGACATGACTCCGATCTGGGTGGTACCGTCGATCAAGGCTTGCGGCGCCTTCTCCGATCCACGAGGATCCATCCGGACCCAGGTTTCCGCGTGGCGCCTCCGGAACGCCTCCGCCCAGAGCGTCATCAGATGATTGAAGGATTCTGATCCCAGCGCCTTGAGAGTCCCAGCCAATGGACCGTGGTTCTTCACGTACGAAGCGAGATGCGAGTCCAACTCGATAGCCTCCTCGGCAGCGAAGGACGGCGTTCCCACCATCGCCGCGAACAGTGCCAGCAACGTGATCCGCAAGGCTGCTCTCCATTGTGAAATCTGGTGTGTCATATTTCCCTCGCTGTCTCTATTATTATGTAGCGATCAACCGCGTGGATGAAGCTCCTTAACTTCGACGGACCCTGGTCACCATGGCGTGCGACGTGCAGATTAACGGGACCAAGGTCGAACCAGTATGGTTGACGCTCCTTGTCATACAGAGGCCCCCCCATGATCTACTGACCTAGTCGGCCGGTCATTTGCCGGTACGCCGTCCTACGGAAAATAATAACGAAATGAGACCATGACCATATTATTTTCGCCCTTTGGCTGGACCCCATTAAGCCCTGACCAGACATCGCGCTTGAGGTACGCGTAGGAGGCGCCAACGGCTGCAATTCCCATTTGGCTTTGCAGAATACGATACCAAAAGCCAGGTTGGATTTCGGAAATTGTCTTGTTGGCTGCTTGGCACGTGCCTGTGATTTCCGACGCGCAGCCGGATAGGTCGGCGAGAGGCGAGCCGTAACCAATGGCAGTGGCCCCTCCACCTAAGGCCGTCCGCTCATAGTACTCAATGCCATAGTACAGATAGGTGTCCCACTTTTGTGTCGGGTGCCATTCCAGCCCCGTCATAAACTGAAAACCTGGGATCGTCACTATGGAGCCATCGGGTCGGACCGCGATGTCTGTCCCCACGCCGGAGGCATATCGTCCGATTCCCGACCCCACCAAGCCCTCGGCGATGAAATCTAGAGTGGAGGCGATGGGCAACAGAGCTGCTGCGCCAACTCCGCCACCGAAAGTAAAATGGTTTCCGCCGTTGAGTTGATCGCGAAAAAACCTGCCCAACCCTTTTATCTCATAATGCCCCCAGCCAGGCTCCCACGCGAGTTTGGCGATCAAGTCTGGCGCCAGAGGTGTGGAAACGCCATAGGCGCCCGGCGAGTTGCTCAATGTATAGGTGGATGAGCTGGGTGCCTGTGCATTTTGGCTTGTATTAAAGCCCTGTACATTGGCTGGCAGGACGTTTCCTCCAATGGTTGTTTCCGGATTTTCAATCGACACGGCGGCCCATAGGCCATTCGCGAAGTTTTTGGTTGCGCGCAATTGCCACTGCCGCGTCCAGTTAAACCCCGCATTCATTTGTGCATCGATCGTCAACGGCAGAAATTCCCGGCGCGGCGATAAACCCCTCCGATGCGTGGTAATCAGCGACCATGCTTGCCCGCCCAAGAACGACCATCCGTTCGAAAGCTCCACATTGGCCCAGGCCTGCCGAAGCCGCGGGACCCACCCGCTGACCTCGACGCCGTTGGAGGTTGGGGCAGCGGCGAGGAAGTCGCCTTCCACATAGACCGAGCCCTTTGCGCCATGAGTTTCGCTCTCCGCGAGTAAGGACAGGCGTGTTTGACGCGCGCTACCATGAAACTCGGTCAAATGGGAATTCGCGCTTCCCTCCAACGGTGTGTTTCCCAAAGTACTGAGCATATCTGCGTTCTGATTAGCGGACCGAAAGACGGCCGCGGCCTCGATAAACCCGCCAGGCGAGAAATAGATATCCTTGAACCGGAACCGTTCGTAGCCTGTACCCGTAATCAGTTCTCCGGTCGTCGGAATGAGGCCCTGTTGGACCAACGATTCCTTCATTTCTTTATCCGCTTTGAGTTTCAGCCATTCTTCCTTCGTGATCGTCCCTTTCTCTAAGAGGAGATCCTCCAATTCGTCGGCATGCACCTTTGTGTGGGGAGCTAAGAGTAGCGCGATACATATTGCCACGAACAGCAGCCATCGATGGGCCATTCGGCTGTTCATAGTCATGGGTCGTTCCAAGATCATCGCCTCCTCTTCATCGCCACTCTCAAGACTCGGTGCACCACTTGGCCCCGCCCGATTTGACCTGTTGTTCAAGTTACCGAACAGACTTCCAGCAAGGACAATGCCACCAGAGAATGTCGGCTGAGAGAGCAGAATCACTTGTCCGGTGAAGGATTGAGGTGGGAATCGCGCGAATCCGCACAGACCGCACTGTGCGAAGGTGCAGGAGATCGGGAACTATATGGATGCGTGGCGCATAGATGCGCTGCGGACTGCTCCTAGTTGACTACTGTCGTCGCGTGGTTACGCCTGGCGCAGCGCGCTGCACAGGACTCGTATCAAGCGGACTAAGTTTTGCAGAATAGAAATGTAGAGGGGAGTTCCTGCTGTGCGCACCTTTCAAGAAAGGGAACGAGGATGGCCGGTCACATGACTCCCGTTATGCCGCAAGACATCGAGTCTGCCGTTCATCGCCTCGTGTCGCAACGCCGCCTGGTGACCTTCACCGTGCTTTCGCACGCATTCCCTCAGCTCACATGGCAGAAGCTGTTCCAAGTGCTCCATTATTTGCAGGAGAAGGACCTCGTGGTCCTGGCTCCTCTTCGGTGGGATTACGAGATCCGGGTACGGAAAGAAATCGCGCGAGCCGACGGGAGGGTCACGTGAACGAACAGCTGGTGCGCTCTGATTCCACTGGTGGAGTACGACCCCTCAGCTCGTCGGAGCAGAGAGTCTTATAGACGAGAAGTGCATCACCGCCTGACGGAGAGGCTGCTATGAACTGTGCACGATGTAACGGCTGTGTGGTGCCGGAGCAGATCTCAGATCCCCATGGCACGACCGAACGGTTCGAAGCCGTGCGTTGTCTGAACTGCGGCAATATCGAGGATGCCATGATCGAGGCCAATCGGAATCACCATGTGCACCGTCTGCCGTCAAGGGTGCCACGACCCCCCGTCGCCAGTTGTTCCGTCGATCGCTGGGTCGATTCCGCATGGGAGGCCTCGCGAGAATCCTGACAAGAGATGTGACCAGGTGCGCATTTTCCAGCATGGGGTTCCCGTCGCAAAGGACAGACAGAAGCAAGCGCCATGCTGTAAAGGAGGGCGTCATGTATCCAGAGGGCTATGGACAGCGAGTACTGGTTGTCGACGACGATGCAAGTATCCGGTCGCTGTTGTCGGTACTACTCACGTATGAAGGGTACAACGTGTTTGAAGCCGGTGACGGGCTTGAGGCGGTTCATGAGCTAAAGAAGCGGCACTTTGACCTGGTGATCTCCGACTACCGCATGCCCCGGTTTGACGGAATGCAATTGCTCGCCATTTGCCGGCTCCTCTGGCCAGAGACCGCGGTGGTCATTGTGTCGGGCGAGGACTCAGACTGGACGGAGCTCGCACTTCGTGGGGGCGCCCACGCCTGGGCAAAAAAGCCCTGCGAACGGACCCAACTGATCACCTTGGTCCGCCAGGCGATGGCGAAGATTTGTATACGGACCGCTTCTCATGAGGTTAGTGCGTAGCAGAGGTGTGCGATGCGATTGATCTGTCTGCAGACAGACTATTGCGCAGCGTATATCCAAGCGACGATCCGCTCTCTTCTTCCTATGGGACAACACAATCGAGCCGGACGGTCGTGACGACTGCGCAAGAGCTGGAGCGCTCCTCGCTCAGCGGAGGCTCAAGGGGGCGGTAACCGTGATGGCTCCGGCCAGGTCTCCCTCGCGAGCTCCTTCCTTAGGATAGCCTGAGATATCCAGGTCGCCTTTGGGTTCACCGTGGCAAGTCAGACAGGCGGGGACGTAATAGATCGGCATGACGACACGCAGCGTCTGGCCGTGATCGGTAAGTTCGCTGACATAGGCTTCGGCTCGCGGGCGTCCTGAGAGCCATTTCAGGACCGACGCTTCATAGTCATCCGGCTCGTTCTTCGGATTGCGAGGCCCCAGCGTCGTTTGCTTCAGTCTGACATGGGATTGTTTGGAAAAGCGTGCGGCGGCCTGGCTGCCATAGGTGGCCGGGATAAAGTTCTTGTATCCGATCCCCCGTTGATTGATCACGATCTGGGCATCACGGACCACTTCCTTGCTGGCGAGCACGAAGGCCGGCAACAATTCCTTGGCCAAGGGTGGCACCGCGATAGACGCAGGCGTGCTTTGGAGCTTCGAGAGATCAATGCCGGTCTGTTGGCGAAACTCCTGAACGAGTTGTTGCTCAAATACCTCGGGCGTAAATCCCTTGTCTCCCTTATGTTGATCGTCAATCAACTGTTGATTCTGCTCAACAACCAATCGGCCGGCTTTGAGCAACTTGGCCAATAGCCGAGCTGTCTCCTCCGCCTCTGCACGATCTACAGCCCAGCCTGTGCTCGGGGCCAATACTCCGATGGCTAGGGTCGCGAGGATTCCCGTCATTGCGGTAAACCATACTCGTTTCATAGAGGCCTCCTCTTTTTCATCGTGACCGGTTGTCAGCCATTCGACACCGGCCTTGATCGTAATGCTGGGGCATTTTCTCTGCGGCAAACGGAAGACCTTCCGTGGCGGCCCGGCGAGGATAGGCATAATTTTCTTCCAGCCAGCGCTGCCGCATATCAGCGAGCCGGCCAGACTCATCAAGCCGGAACAGGAGATCATTGAGGAACCGGCGCAACCGGTAGTTCTCCTCGTCGGTCACGATCGCGTATTGTTCGTGGGTCAGGACCAGCGGCTTGCCGCTGTCCAACCTGAGGAGGTGCCAGTCCTTATGGACGCGCCGTACCGTATAGTCGAGGACCGGCTGTTTTCCAAGGATGAGGTCTATGGGCGGGTTCTGGGATTCGAAGGCCGCCGGGAGTGAATCGCAGAGCACCAGCCTGATGCCTGTCAGATTGGACTCCGCATAGAATTGCGCGCTGGTTCCTTCTTGAACGGCTACGGTCAAGCCGGAGAATGCGCTGGTCATGATGTTCCCATCGGCCGCTTTTCCCGATGATCGACGGATGTATTCGCCGATCCGCTCGGCCACTTCCGGTCGCGTTGTGATGCCGCCGATCCCCCCCTCATCAAAGTACGGGTTCGAGTAGGCGAGGCCAATCCGTCCTGGCGCCGGCACATTGGCACTGATTGACGATACAAACAAGTCGAGATTACCCTCAGTCAGTTCGAGAAAGAGGTTCCGAAAACGAATCAGGTGTAGTGTCGGAACAATCGGCTTTGTACCACCGCAGCGCTGCGAAAGAGCAGAGCTGATTTCTTTCACGAGCTCAACATCGAGGCCCGTCACCCGAAGCCCTTCGTCAGTATAGATGGCTGGGAACACGAACGGCTGGAACGGCTCAACTGCCATGCCTACGCGGACTTGACCTCGTGCGCAGATCGCATCAAGTTCATTGGTTGCGATGGGCCACACCAACTGGACCGCATCCACCACCAGCCCGCACCCTTGTACCATCAACGCGATGAGCAACAGTGACGCCCACTGGCCCAAGAGCCGGGTGAGCGACGCGGTTGTCCCGGTCTCATGAGGTCGAGCCGTCAAGGCTTCATCCTGCGTGTGTGGCATGTTCAGAACCGAATTCCTGTCGTAATCAACCATTGTTGCGTCTGCCCAGCGTTACCCTGAAAATCAATCCCGAATTGGCTGTATTGAACGGATGTGTCGACTGAGAAGCCCCGCGCAACCGGAAACCGAACACCGACCTGACCTCCGATAAGATGCCCCGGCCAGGTATTGCCAGGGCCTGGAAGCGTCGCGCCGCCGAGCAGGCCGACATAGGGAACTGCCCGGTCTTCGAGGGGTCCGAAGAGTACATGCCGGATCACGCGATTGATCGGCTTCCCCTTTGGAAAGTCCAGGATATCAATAAAGTTGTTCCAGCGAGGATTCAGATACAGTGAGTTTTGATCGGTCTGAAAGGTCTGCGTATGGTTGCTGTAGTACTGGTATATCAATCGGACCTCTAGGTCGGCATAGCGGAGTGCCGTAATTCCGCCTTGGATCCCAATCACTCGATTGTCAGGAGCGAACGTCCGCTGGCTGAATGCCACGTCGAAGTTGAAGGGCCGGATGGGGAGCCATTCGAGGAGCGCGTCCTGAGCGGTGACCGGTGAGGCGACCATGCAGGCCATCAGGCAGAGGCTCATGCCGGCGAGATAGCGCGGAAGCCGATGGGGACGACATGGTTGGGCACGTGGCCGCCTCTGTTGCATGTTGTTTTGCGTGGGCTATACGAGGCCGGTTCCTACCTGACTGGTACGTCTGTCCTGGTGAGCCTGGGGGCTGTGATGCATGATTGCATAACTTCGACCTGGCAGGGAAGGGCAGCACCGATCGTCGCCTGGACGACCGTGAGGATGTCCTGCGCGGAGGTCTTCCCTTCCTCGACATCAATGAGGAGATGTCCCTGGACGCTATTGCCATCCACGGCGAAGACCCATTCGGTTTGCCGCAAAGCGGTTTCGAGAGTCTGTTGGGCTTCACGACAGCCGTGCCCCGTCAGCATGAGGGCGATGCGTCCTTTTGGTGGGCCGGCCCAAGCAGGGGAGTGGAAGAGGAGGGTGGCCGTGAAGAGGGCCGTGAGAAGCGCGAAAACGGATACGACTTTCAACATGATTCTGTACTCGCGAGCGATAGGCTCATCGCACTTGCAATTGAATGAAGAGAGCGACCCGCCCATCGGTGGATCGCTCCCTTCTCCTGGTCCTTACTTCGCCGGCAGTACCCAGGGTACCATTGGCATGAGTGGCGCTGGTTTGGCATCGGGGCCTACCAGCAAGACCGCAATCGCGCCGCGAAGCGCACCGGTGAGCGAGTGCGTGACAAGCGGGTACGCTCCGGCCGATTCAACGACGACGTCGAACGTTGCCGCGCTGCCTGGCCCAACGACATAGGTCTGGACGCCATTGAGCTTATTGGTAGGATTGCCGCTCTCATAGACGTTGTCCCAGATTTCTCCAATGGGATGGAACGAGGAAAACTCATTCGGCCCGGCGTTCACAAAATAAATCCTGACACGCTCGCCCGGTTTCGCATCTAGCTTTCCGCCACCCGTGACGAACGGGTGGTACTTGAAGATCCCGCCGTTGAAGAGGACATTGTCATACTTGCGATCGAACATTGCTTGCACATCGTCAGGATTCTTGAAGAACTCGGACTGCACGAGGACATATTCGCGATCGGCTTTTGCCCAGGCCTTGGCATTTTTGGGATCGACGATAATTGCGCCGAACATGCCTCGGGCGACATGTTGGATCATCGGAGGCGCACCGCAATGATAGAAGAAAATACCGGGCTTCTTGGCCACAAACTTGAAGCTGATGGTTTCGCCTGCATTGATGGCCCGATAGTTTTTCAGGAAGTCGATTTCTGCCGCATGGAAATCCATCGCATGAGGATTCTTATTCGTAGCGGGATTGGTTAAGGTGAAATTGATCGTGTCGCCTTCCGTCACTCGCACGACCGGTCCGGGGATTGTGCCGTTGAAGGTCCAGGCAGCGTACTTCTCCCCATTCCCCTCAATCACGACATCTGTCTCGACTGCTGTCATGGCCACGTCATGAGTCTTGGCCCAGGTCGGGGCCGATAGCACAAGGCTTCCCGCGAGCAAGCCCGTGAGGACGGCAAATAGGCCGAATATTCTCTCTGATGCAGGCATGGTTTTTCTTCTCCTCTTGTTATAAATGGATGGTTCAACTAGCGCTCGAACCCCCAGGTCTAATGAGATCAGGGCTGCGAAGTCGTAGCAGCATACGCCAGATCGACTGTATGAAACATGACCTATGTCATGTTTGTGAGGTTTCCTGGTAACGGCGGCACAGAGCAGAGGTCATGAAGCGGAGGCAAGGGCTTTCAGTCCGGGAAGATTGCGAATCAGGAGGCGGTTGGCGGTGCCTGAGACCAATCGGTCACGCTTGAATCGGCTCATGATCCGAATGGCCGTCTCCGTTGTGATCCCGACCATGTTGGCCATGTCTTGTCTGGTCATCCGAACCGTCAGACGAATTCCGTTCGGATCTTTGATCCCGTTGCGGGTTGCGAGGTCGACGAGCAGTGATGCGAGCCGTTGATCGGCACGGTCGAGCGCCAGGTCCTTGGTTTTCTCCTGGGCTTCATTCAAACGGTTGCCCAGGTATTTGATCACCTCGATCGCCGCGTCCGGACTCCGTCGCAGCATCTCGAAGTAGGCTTTCTTGCTCATCCGGAGGATGCTGACGTCTCCCATGGGCTGAGCCGAGCCGGGATGAGCGGTTCCATCGAACGCCGCGGCGTCGCAACAGAAGAGATCCCCCGGCATCAGCATCTTCAGCGTGCATTCCTTCCCCTCCGGCGTGGACTTCACGCACTTCACGGTCCCTTCCTTGACGATATGGAAATATTCGGTGGGATCGCCTTCGCGGAAGATGTAGTCGTTCTTGCCGTAATGGGTTTCGGTCAATTCCTGAAGCATGCGTTGGCGATCCGACGCAGACAGAATGTTCAGGAGGGGAATGCGGTCCAGCCCCTGAGGAAGGACGGAGCTGGACGGCTTACTTGGTGATTTGCTTGGCCGCTTCGACAATCGATCGTGCTCCGATGCCAAAGTGGTCCACGAGTTCGTCCGGCTTCCCGCTGTGCGGAATAGTCCGAACCGCAAGTTTGTGGACCTTCATGCCTTCCGTTCCGACCGCACTGAGGACTGCGTCGCCCAGCCCTCCGTGGGCGTAGTGGTCCTCCACGGTGAGGAGGCGACCCTGAGTGGCTCGGGCACTGTCGAGCAAGGTCGTGCGGTCGATTGGCGCGATGCTGTATAGATCGATCACCCGTACGGAAATTCCCGCCGTCTTGAGCTGATCGTAGGCCTTGAGTGCTTCGAAGAGTGTCACGCCCGCTGCCACGATCGTGAGAACGTCTGAGGCGCTCTGGCGCAGGACTTTGGAGCCGCCAATTTCAAAGCGTTCCTCTGGTCCGTAGATGACCGGTGATTTAGGCCGCCCGGCGCGCAGGTATACCATCCCCTTATGAGAGGCAGCGGCTTCGACCAGTCGATAAGTACAAGTGGCATCGGAAGGATAGAGCACGACGACGCCTGGTTGTGCGGCCATCATGGCGATATCTTCAAGTCCCATTTGAGATGGACCGTCTTCTCCAATACTGACGCCGACGTGAGTGCCTACCAGCTTGATGTTCGATTGGCTGATGGCCGCCATGCGGATGAAGTCGTAGGCTCGGGTAAAGAATGCGGCAAATGTGGCGACAAACGGAATTTTGCCACAGGCCGCCAAGCCTGCCGCGGCACCGAGCATATTTTGCTCGGCGATGAAATTCTCGAAAAATCGGTCAGGGAACTTCTTGCCGAATTTGTCCGTGTAGGTGGAATTCTTGACGTCGGCATCGAGTGCTACGACAAGCGGGTGGACGTCACCCAGTGAGGCCAGCGCGGCACCGAAGGCTTCGCGCGTCGCGACCGAATCACCGAGCTTGTAGGGGGGGGTCGGCAAGGACCCGATCGACGCTTGTGCGGACGGAGAGGCGGATGGTTTCGGAATCTGAATCTGCATCTGGCCCGGCTTGAGTTGGGCCGTCAGTTCGTCGATCGCCTTTTGCGTTTCTTCACCCTTCTTCAAGGGTTTGCCGTGCCACTCCGGGTGGTTTTCCATAACGGTAATGCCCCGGCCCTTGAAGGTCTTGGCTAGCAACACGGTCGGTTTCCCCGTGGTCCGTGATGCCTCATCGAAGGCGGTGAGTAGGGCGGAGAGATTGTGTCCGTCCACGACGATGGCGTGCCAGCCAAAGCCGGCCCACCGCGAGCGATAACTCTCCATATCGTGTTGCAACATCGTGGGGTCGCTTTGGCCGAGCCGGTTGACATCGACAATGGCACAGAGGTTGTCGAGACGATGATGGCGTGCCACGTCGGCTGCTTCCCACACCGATCCTTCGACGGATTCTCCATCCCCCATCAGGACGTATGTTCTGTAGCTTGTCTTGTCGACGGATTTCGCATTCAGCGCGAGGCCGACACCCACGGGGAGACCCTGCCCAAGCGAGCCGGTGGCCATGTCGACAAAAGGCAGACGGGGAGTCGGATGCCCCTCTAAATCAGAGGTCAAGGTTCGTAACTTGAGTAAGTCGCTCTTAGGGAACAGTCCTGCCTCGGCCCAGGCGGCGTAGAGGAGTGGTGCCGCGTGGCCTTTTGAGAGGACGAAGCGATCGCTGTTGGGCGCTTTGGGGTTCTTCGGGTCATAGCGCATCACCGAGAAAAAGAGCGCTGCGACAATATCGGCGGCCGAGCAGCAACTGGAGGGGTGGCCGCTTCCTGCTTCGGTGGTCGCCCGCACACTCTCGATCCGGAGCTGCGTGGCCTTGTTGTGTAATTCAGCGAGTAATTCCGGCGAAGCCGTTGAACTGGCCATCGAAACTCCTTTCGGGATGTAGTGCCAAGGATGCTGACAGACTCTTCTACCAAGGTGAAAGATCGCCAGCAACGTGGCGGGGGTGTGAGGCTAACAAAAATGAAACGGGGGAGTCAATCAAAGGATCTGTGCAGATGGATCGATCGTAACACTGTCCGGTTACGTCATCGGAGGCGCCTATCCAGGCGCGTCCGATGACGCACGGGTAGTGTTCAGCATTGGGGGGACCGAGAGGGGCTTAATCGATCGGTCTAGACGGAAGGAGGAGGCGTGACGGTCGATACTTCCCTTGAGCAAGCGCTTTCTACACCGTTGTAAGCACTGACCGCAAAGTAGTAGCGGGTATTGGGATCAAGGTTTGTAACCTTGGCTGGCGGGGAGGCAATGTACATGGAACTTTCGTATGCGCAGCTACCAGGCTGACCTGGTGATTGCCGGCCGTAATGGACGAAATATCCAAAGACTGAGGGGTCTCGAGCCGGATTCCATGCGAGAGACGCGGTGATTCCTGTATCTGCTGGCGTCGATGACTGACCCTCGCCGCCGCCACTGTCTCTGCCGCATGCGGTCGGAAGGAGCATCGTCGTAAGAAGAAGGCCTGCAATGAGTGCGGTCAGGCGCAGCGGTATGCAACCGGTCTCTGTGACTCTGGTCTGCGCGAAGACGGGAAGAATTGTTTCTTGGTCAAAGCGCTTCATGTGCTGCTCCACAGAAGCGGGATGTAGTGCCAAGGATGCTGACAGACTCTTCTACCAAGATGAAAGATCGCCAGCAACGTGGCGGGGTTTGAGGCTAACAAAAATGAAACGGGGGAGTCAATCAAAGGATCCGTGCAGAGGGCGATCGTCACACTGTCCGGTCACATCACCGGAGGCGCTATCCAGGCGCGTCCGATGACGTGAGTAGTTTTTAGCATTGCGGGGGCATGGGAGTGGCTTAGTGGTCTAGGCGGAAGCAGTGACGGTCGATACTTCACCTGAGCAGGGGCTTTCTAGACCGTTATAGGCACTGACCGTAAAGTAGTAGCGGGTATTAAAATCAAGGCCTGAGACCGTGGCTGACGGGGAGTCAACGTATATGGAACTTTCGTATGCGCAGCTACCCGGTTGACCTGGTGATTGCCGGCCGTAATGGACGAAATAGCCATAGACTGAGGGATCTGGATGAACCGGATTCCATGCGAGAGACGTGGTGGCTCCTACCGGAGCCGCAGATGCTGCGCCTGCGGGGTCGCTGGGCGCGTCTCCGCATCCGGTCAGAATGGGCATCATCGTAAGAAGAAGTCCCGCTAACGATTGTAGTCAGGCGTAGCGGTATGCAAGCGGTCTCTGTGACTCTGGTTCGCGGGAAGAATTGCTTCTTGGTCAAAGCGGTCATGTGCTACTCCATAGACGCGGGTAAGGTTGAGTTGATTTAGGTTCGATCTACTTCGTGCGTGATGCTGGGCAAGAAGAAGAACACGATTGGCGTATGAGCAAAGCACGTGCCAACGTGTTTAGCTCGCAACTAATTGATTTATTTATAAAAGTATATGATGGCGTGGTTGCTTGAATATATGTGATTCGTAGAATCTGAATGAGAGAGCCATACAGGTCCTGTCCCGCTCGAAGAACGTCGCCCTATCCCGCGCCCTGCTCATCCAGCTGTGAGTGCTTCATAGTGAGCATGAGAATCAGATCGTGGATCTGTCGTGAACGCCTAGGGTTCAGACTGCAGAACATGGAAGGGGCAGGGTTGAGTCACCGGAAGTGGGCGTGCGGAGCCCGCAGAGTGACGAGATTAGGCGGTAGGGACTTGACTAACCTACTGGCTTGAGAATGGACTTGATGGTCAGACCGAGAGGTTCGGCGTGACCATGCAGTTATATCTTGCCGGTAAGGAGGGATAGATCGATGAAGGTGCGGCTAATTGAGTGGGGTGGTGTTGGGGTTTTGTGCCATGTGCGCAACCGATGTCCGGTCGCAGGTTATGGGGTGAGAGGACCGGCGTCGAGCCGATGGGGAGGTGCTGAGGAGGGGAAAGCCATGCCTTCTTGCGGAAGGAAGCGAAAATGCGTCACCGCGAAAGATACAGGCTGGCCCACTTCGAACCGGTATTGGCGGAACTCTTCTTTGTTCATGCGGGATCGGAGAATCAGCCCTTCCTCCGTCTCGATCTCGAGCCGATAGGCCACGCCGAGAAAGTAAATGTGCCGTAGCGTGGCCGGCTGACGATACCGCTTGGAATCTTCAGACACCTTCACATAGTACGGACGAAATCCCACTTGTACCTGGACATGGTCTGAGATATGAGGGGCGGGAAACTCAAGCGATCCAATCTTCACCACTCCATTCAGGACCTGGCCCTCGAGAATATTCATGGCTCCGATAAACCGCGCCACAAATTCCGTTGCAGGCTCCTCATATACCTCGGCGGGAGATCCGATCTGTTCAAGCTTGCCTTTTGAGAAGACAATGATCCGTCCGGAGACTTCCATCGCCTCCTCCTGGTCGTGCGTCACGAAGAGACTGGTGACGTTGAGGCGATCGTGAAGCCGGATCAACCACTCACGCAGTTCCTGTCGCACCTTCGCATCCACGGCGCCGAACGGCTCATCGAGGAGCAGCACACTCGGCCGGGGAGCCAAGGACCGGGCAATCGCGACCCGCTGGCGCTGCCCTCCGGAAAGCTGATGGGGATATCGATGGTCCAGTGCATCCAGGCTCATCAACCGGAGCAATTCAGCCACGCGCTGCTCGATCTCCGCCGGTTTCCATTTCTTGATTTTGAGACCGAACGCGATGTTCTCGAACACGGTCAGATGCTTGAACAGTGCATAGTGCTGAAAGACGAACCCGATGTTCCGATCCTGAACGGAGAGATCGTTGACCCGTTTCCCGTCGATATAGATGTCTCCTCCGGAAGGCGTTTCCAGCCCCGCGATCAAACGCAGTACTGTCGTTTTTCCGCTGCCGCTCGGTCCGAGGAGGCCGAGAAGTTCCCCTTCCTTGACTTGGAAGGAAACGCCTGCCACAGCCTGGACTGAACCAAATTGCTTCGTGAGTCCTCGCACCTCGATCTTCACGCAAGTACCTTTCTGGCTGGCTTACGCCACAGTTGCCGCAGCTTTGGCTTTCGCGAGTTCAAGCAGGGTCAGAATCGCAAAGGAGACGGCCAACAGCGTCAGTGCGACGGCATTGGCGCCCACATAATTGAAGTCCACATAGCTCTGATAGATGTGCAGGGTGGCGGTCTGCGTCAAAAGCAGGATATTCCCGGACACGACGAGGACCGCACCGAATTCACCAATGGCCCTGGCCACCGTCAAGGTCGCACCATACACAAATCCCCATCGGAGCATGGGGAGCGTCACCTTGAGAAACACTTGCCACTCGTTGGCCCCCAACGTTCTCGCCGCTTCCTCGGCATCCGTTCCGATCGTCTGCAACAGGGGAGTCAGCTCGCGGACGACGAACGGAAACGTTGCGAACAGCGTCGCCAGCACCATGGCGGGCATGGCAAACAACACTTTGACTCCCAAGGTGCCGAAGAAGGTGCCCAGAATGGTTTCGGGACCAAACAACAGAATCAGCATGAACCCTGCGATGACCGGAGAGACCGAGAACGGCAAGTCGATCAACCCGCTCAGAATCGTTCGCCCGGCAAAGTGCTGACGCACAAGAACCAGGGCGGTGATCGTGCCGAAGACCAGATTCACGACCAGCACGATCGCCGTAATCTCGAGTGTGAGCGTGAACCCGTGCAGCGCTTCCGGCTTCGTCACCTCACGCCAGAAGGCCGAGATCCCCTCGTCGAAACTCTGCACTGCGAGATACAGAATCGGACCGATCAGGAGCAGTGCGAAATAGAGCCATACCGAACCGATGAACAGGCGACGCATCATGGCTGGTTATCCGATCTCCGCTGGACGAATCATGGAGAGAGGCCGTTTCGACCATCGGAACCACCGCGGCATCCGTTCGCCGGGCGGCCTGGTCAGGCGCTCCAACAAGACCAGCACCAGAAATGAAATCAACAGGATGAAGACAGAGACTGACGTGGCGCCCTGAGGGTTGTAACTTTCGATTTCTCCATAGACATACACCGACGCCACCTGGGTCTTCATCGGGATATTGCCGGCGACAATGACGATGGACCCGAACTCGCCCAGCGCCCGGACAAAGGTCAGAAACACACCGGTCAAGAGCCCCGGCAGCACGGACGGCACCGTAACCTTCCAAAACGTCGTCCAAGGATTGGCTCCCAAGGTGAAGGCCGCTTCCTCCTGCTCGCGCTCCAGTTCCATCAGCACCGGCTGCAATGAACGGATGGTGAAGGGCATGGTCACAAACAGCATCGCCAGGACGATGCCCGGCTTGTTGTACAACACGGCGACGCCACCCTGTTGCAGCCACATTCCGAGGATACTGGTCGGCCCATAAATGGCTGCGATCATCAATCCAGTCACCAGCGTGGGAATCGCGAATGGCAGATCGACCAGGGCATTGAGAAACCATCTGCCCGGGAACTCGTAGCGCACCAGCACAATCGCGGAGAGCGTTCCGAAGAGGGCGTTGATGACTGTCGTGATGAAGGCTGCTTCAAGCGTCAAGACCAGGGCGGAGGACGCTTGGGGGGTGCTGATGTCTTGAATGAAGTGGTCGATGCCCCCGACAAACGACTGATGGGCGATCGCAGCGAGTGGGAACAGGATGAGCAGGGCGACGTACCCGACAGCAGCGGACCGGAGAGCGAGTTGAAGCAACGTGTGGGTGGTCATAGTCTGTCCGCCGTCTATTTTCCGCGCGCCAGATCTTCGACGATCGTCGTCCAGGCTCCGCGAGGGCCAAACAGCTTGGCACTGATCGTGTCCCATCCGCCCAGGTCTGCAATGGTAAAGAGCTGGCTTGGGAGGGGAAGCGACGTGCCAGCCGATGCCTGTGAAGCGGCCTGAACGATCGGTCGGAATCCCAGTTCAGTAAAGGCGGCCTGAGCCTCTTCGCTGTGGAGGAAGGAGACAAATGCCTCGGCCACATCGCGCACATGATGCCGGTCCACATGTCGGTCGATGATGGCGGCAGGGTTCTCGATCCACACGGTTTCATTGGGGACGATGATTTCGTAGGGGCGGTGGCTCTTGATCCGCGGGAGTAACTCGTTTTCGTATGTGACGATCACATCTCCCACCCCGCGCTCGAAGGTCGTGACCGATTCGCGCCCGCTCTTGTCCATCACCTTCACGTTCTTCTGGATGCGCTTCAACAATCCGGCGGCAACGGCTTCTGCCGATTCGGGACTGGGTTTCTTTCCGGCTCCTGCCTGCTGCTCGGCAAGTTTCAGCCCGGCTCCATAGATCGCGATCACATCCCACATTGCTCCGCCCGACGTCTTGGGATTTGGGTAGAGCACCTCCACGCCGGGTCTGGCGAGATCTTCCCAGTCCTTGATCCCCTTCGGGTTTCCCTTCCGCACTCCGAGTGCTACGACCGAGGCGGAGACCATCCCTTTGTGCGGCCCCGTGCGCCAATCATGGGAAATCAATCCCGCCTTAGCGATTTGATCGAGGTCACCCTCCAGCGAGAGCACGGCCACGTCGGCGTCGAATCCTCCGATGATCGCCCTGGCCTGGGCGCCGGACGCTCCGTACGAACTCCGGATACGAACCTCTTGACCCGTCCGTTGTTTCCAGTACCGCTGGAATGCAGGGATGATCGTCCGTTCGTAGGCTTCCTTCGGCACACTGTAGGCAGCCAGCGTCAATTCCTTGGTCTCTCCGGCCATGACGGAACCGGAGAACGCCACCCAGGCCAGCAGCACAGGAAACAGGCATGAGGCAAACATGATGACGCTCCTCCGATCGGACGATGACAGCCGGGTCAACTCGCACGCTTCGCTGGCCTTGCCATGGCAAACTGGCTCAGCGTGTAATGGTCCAAAATATCGGCGATGGCATTTCGAACCTCACCCATCGCATCTTGCAACGGACAGTAGGGCTTCGTCGCGTAGGGACAGTCGCTGCACTTTTGATAGGCGGTTTTGCTCACGCAGGAAATAGGGGCGAGCGGCCCATCCAGGATGCGGATCACTTGGCCCAAGGTGATCTCGTCGGGCGACTTGATCAGCGTATAACCGCCCTTCATTCCACGACGGCTCGCGAGCAGTCCTGCGCGCTTCAGCGCGAGAAGAATCTGCTCCAGGAACTCCAGGGGGATATGTTGGCGCGTTGCGATCTGGTGGCGCTGCAGCGTTTCCTTGCCATAGAAGAGCGCGAGTTCGAGCAGCGCACGAAGTCCGTACTCGCTTTTTTTCGAGAGCTTCATTTGAAATGTCGCTCAATGCCGAGTGAGTTAATCAAGTACTTGGACAATAGAGCACTGCTGAGACCACGTCAAGAGTGGGTGGGCAGAGGACAACGGGTGGGCCCCCCAATTACCTATCTCGCTCGAGCGACAAACTCAGAAGGGAATTTTGATGCAACCCCTTGATCATAGAGGGATTGTTGCTTGACAGCTTCCTCGCGTTCCTGTTAGCTTCTAGCCCTCGCTCCAGGGCGTGAATTCAGCGATTTCACCACTTCGCAGGGCTGATTGTGAACTTCCAGGATCTCATCCTCACGTTACATCACTACTGGGCCGAGCAAGGCTGCATCATTCAACAACCCTATGATCTTGAGATGGGGGCAGGCACCTTTCATCCAGCTACGTTCCTCAGGTCCCTTGGCCCGGAGCCCTGGCGGGCGGCCTATCCCCAACCATGCCGGCGTCCCACGGATGGACGATACGGCGAGAATCCGAATCGCATGCAGCACTACTATCAGTATCAGGTCGTGCTGAAGCCGGCGCCGGACAACATTCAATCGTTGTATCTGGAGAGTCTGGCCCAATTGGGGATTGACCCGAAGCAGCACGACATCCGGTTCATTCAAGACGATTGGGAGTCCCCCACTCTGGGCGCCTGGGGGCTGGGCTGGGAGGTGCGTCTCGACGGGATGGAGATCACCCAGTTCACCTACTTCCAGGAAATCGGCGGCATCGAGCTGAATCCCATTACCGTCGAAATCACATACGGGACTGAACGTATCGCGATGTATCTGCAACAGGTGAATAACGTCTTCGACCTCGCCTGGAACGATTCAGTCACCTATGGAGATATCCATCACGAAACCGAAATCCAATTCTCGACCTATAATTTCGAAGAAGGCGATGTGGCGATGCTCAAGGCCACGTTTCAATCGTTCGAGGGAGAATGCAAGCGGCTGCTGGCGAATCGCGACAAGCGGTTGACGCTCCCGGCCTACGAGTTCTGTATTAAGTCGTCGCACCTCTTTAATCTGCTCGATGCCCGCGGAGCGATCAGCGTGGCGGAGCGCACTGGCTATATCGCCAGGGTTCGTGCTCTTGCGCGTCAATGTGCCGAACGCTACATCGAAGAGCGGGCGGCGATGGGCCATCCGCTGCTCAATCGCGGGGACGGGGCATGATGGAGCGAAGATATCAGGTCCTCGTTTCAAAGCTGTGGCCCGCCGCTCATAAGAACTGCAGAAAGATTCATGACACAGACTCAGAAACCTCGTCGTCCCGCTCCTCCTGCGAAGAAGGGGAGTCGCTCTTCCCCGGCGACCGCTGCCGAGTTGTTGCTCGAGATCGGCGTCGAAGAACTTCCCTACCAGTTCATCGCTCCCGCCCTGGCTACCCTCAAAGATTCGGCTGAGCAGCTATTGAAAGACCAACGCCTCGCATTTCAATCCAGCCCGCACGCTGGGAACTCCACGACGATTGACCCTGGTGGTTGAGGGCCTCGCGACCCAGCAAACCTCTATGGTCAAGGAAGCGATGGGGCCTTCCAAAGCGGTGGCGTTCGATCAGGCCGGCCAGCCGACCAGAGCGGCGACGGGATTTGCCGCAGGGCAAGGAATCTCCGTCCAAGAGCTACAGATTCGCCAGACTCCGAAGGGGGAATATCTCTTTGCCGTGAAGCAGGAAGATGGGCGGCCCACCAAGATGGTCCTGGCAGAACTCCTTCCTCAGTTGATCGCGAAACTCTCTTTTCCGAGAGCGATGAAGTGGAATAACACCGGCGTTCGGTTCGCTCGACCGGTGCGGTGGCTGGTGGCACTGTACGGAGGGGCCACGCTTCCGATCGAAGCCGCGGGGATTACCGCCGGTAATCGGACAGAAGGCCATCGCGTGTTAGGGAGTGCGAAGGGGCTTGTGGTTCGAGACTCCGAGTCCTATCTGAAGGGACTTGAACGTCAGGGGGTGACTGCTGATCCGCAGCGCCGCCGCCACATGATCGAAGAACAGATCGCGACATTGTGCAAGGAAACCGGTTTCACGTTGAATGTGGACGAAGACTTGTTGGATCAGGCGGTCTATACGACCGAATGCCCCAATGCCATTATCGGCTCCTTCAAGCCGGCCTATCTGGAGGTGCCGCAAGAGATTTTGATCACCTCCATGAAAGAACATCAGGGGTTCTTCTCCTTGATGCACAAAGAGACCGAGAAGCTCGTCCCCCATTTCATTGCGGTGACGAACAATCGAGCCAAAGATATGGGATTGATTCGCGAAGGCAACGAGCGGGTCCTGGCTGCGCGTCTGGCTGATGCGAAGTTCTTTTTTGATGAGGACCGGAAGGTTAAGCTAGAGGAACGTGTGACGAAACTTGCCGGCATCACGTTCCACCAGAAGCTCGGCACCATGGAGAAAAAACAGGAACGGGTCAGGAAGCTGGCAGGCTTCATCGCCTCAAGTTTGCGACCCCAGGACGACGAACTGAAACAGGCCTGCGAGAGGGCAGCGGATCTTTGCAAAGCTGACCTTCTCACTGGTGTCGTCGGTGAGTTTCCTGAACTGCAGGGCATCATGGGTGGCGAGTACGCGAAACATGACGGTGAATCTGCGGCGGTGAGTCAGGCCATCAGGGAGCAGTATCTGCCGCGATCGATCGAAGGTGAATTGCCCCGAACCATTGCCGGTCAGGTGCTGTCGTTGGCCGACCGGCTGGATTCGGTGGCTGCCTTCTTCTATGTGGGTCTGGTACCAACCGGATCGGAAGACCCCTTTGCTCTGCGCAGGAATGTCACGGCCATTGTCCGGATTATTCTTGAGGGAAACCTGCGCATCGACGTGGGAAGCTATGTTGATGCAGCGAGAGATCTGGTCATCGACGATGGCTTCAAGGGGGTTCCGGATTCCGGGCAGGAGGGACGGCGCCGGATGACGGAATTCATTTTTGAGCGGGTTCGACACTATGGCAGGGTCGTCCATGCCTTACGAGATGATGTCATCGAAGCAGTCTTAAAGCAGGCTCACAACAAAGCGCTGGATCTTGTCGATCTTGTTCAGAGAATGAAGGCGCTTGAGTCTGTGACGACGAAGCCGGAATTCGATCCGCTGATCGTCGGCTTTAAGCGTGCGCACCGGCTCGTTGAGAAAGAGCAGTGGGATCGCAAGCCGATCGACAAGGCGCGGTTCGAGGATCCCACGGAGTCGGCGCTCTACCAGGCCACGGCGGAAGAGCGGGAGAAGATGATGTCTGCGATGAACCGTGGGGACTATGGCCAGGCCCTGGATGCGCTGGTGCGTCTGAAGCCTGCCATCGATGCGTTCTTCGCAGCGGTCATGGTGAATGCGGAGGATCCGGCCGTCCGGAGTAACCGGTTGTCACTGCTCCAGGAAGTGGATGACATCTTCAACTCATTCGCGGACTTTTCGCAGATTGTGGTACAAGGGAGTTAGGCAGGATATGTAACCATGGCACAACATCCCTCCATGGATGTCGAGACCACAGTGACTGGTGATGCTGAGTCACGCAAGGCGCTGGTTCGACGATTCGCCGGGGTGGTGTCATTTGCCATGATGATTCTTTGCAACGCGATCGTTCTGGTCGGGTTATGGGCCAGTGGGATTAACCTTGATGAGCTGGCAACGACCCCCGATGTATTCAACTCCAAACAGGATATTTGTCTGCGGCTCGGCTGGCAATCCGTCACGGGAGCGGCGGAACCGTTGCGTCTCTGCTCGGAGTGGATCAATCTATCCGATCCATCGGGCAAGACTCATCAGATTCAGCGGGAGATAAAGCTTCGACAAGGGCCGGACGGGCAGTATTATGTGGATCATGGGATTCACGCCGACTATCGGTTGCTCATATTGGTGCTGTTTGTCGTGGTAGTCATTGCGTTCGGGCTGGCGGTGAAATGGTATCTGGTCAGCCGGTATCGGCTGCGTCTCGAATCCGCCGCCGGCCATGGGGCATCACTCGTCCATTGAACTGAGCTCAACGCGAAGGAGAGGGCAGCGTGGCAAAGAAATACGTGTACTACTTTGGTGACGGCAAAGCCGAAGGGACCTCCAACATGAAAGAGCTCCTCGGCGGGAAGGGCGCCGGGCTTGCCGAAATGACGAATCTCGGCATCTCTGTTCCGCCCGGCTTCACGATTTCTACCGAGGCCTGCGTCGAATATTACAAGAACGGGAAACATTATCCTCCCGGCATGTGGGACGCCGCGCTGAAATCGCTCAAGCGGGTCGAGCGGTCGATGGGCATGGGGTTCGGCGATCCCGAGCGGCCGTTGCTGGTCTCGGTCCGGTCCGGCGCCAGGGCCTCGATGCCGGGCATGATGGACACAGTGCTGAATGTCGGTCTGACGACCAAGACGGTCGAGGGGCTGGCGGCAAAAACACGCAACGATCGTTTCGCCCAGGACAGCTATCGGCGCTTTGTGTCCATGTACGGCAGCATCGTCATGGGCGTGCCGCGCGAACATTTCGAAGCGATCCTCAAGCAGAAGAAGGCCGAAGTGGGCGTGGCACACGAGACCCATCTCGATGCGCGGCATCTTCGGGAATTGGTCGCCAGTTTTAAGGCGCTTATCAAGGAAGAGACGAAGAAAGAGTTCCCCGACGAGCCGCTTGAGCAGCTTCGTTTGGCCGTCAACGCCGTCTTCTCGTCCTGGTTCGGCGCGCGGGCCGTCACCTATCGGCGTCTCTATGGGATTCCCGACTCGTGGGGCACGGCCATCAATGTGGTGGCAATGGTGTTCGGCAACATGGGGGAAACGAGCGGCACCGGTGTGGCGTTCACGCGCGATCCGGCATCCGGCGATAAGAACTTTTTCGGTGAGTGCTTGATGAATGCCCAAGGCGAGGATGTCGTGGCTGGCATCAGGACTCCGCTTCCGGTGAATGCGCTCGCGAAGAATGTCCCGGAGGCCTACAAGGAACTGGAGCACACCTACAAGAAGCTCGAAAAACATTACCGGGACATGCTCGATTTGGAATTTACGATCCAAGAGGGCAAGCTCTACATGCTGCAAACCAGGGTCGGCAAACGGACCGGCATCTCCGCCGTGAAGATTGCCGTCGATATGGTCAGAGAAGGCCTCATTTCGAAACAGGAGGCGGTGCAGCGGATCGGGCCGGAACAGTTAGCGCAATATCTCTATCCGATTTTCGATACGAAAGAAGAGTCGAAATCCAATCCGCTGGGGAAAGGGCTCCCGGCCGGTCCTGGCGCGGCAGCCGGGAAGATCGCCCTCACTCCCGATCGGGCCGTGACGATGAAAGAGGCTGGTACCCGTGTGGTGTTGGTCAGACAGGAAACGAGCCCGGACGATATTCATGGGATGAATGCCGCGGCAGGATTCTTGACGGCCCGGGGCGGGATGACATCCCATGCGGCAGTGGTCGCCCGGCAAATGGGCAAGGTCTGCGTGGCCGGCTGTGACGCGGTGGAAGTATTGGACAGCCAGTCCGTTCGTATCGGGGCCAAAGTATTCCGCGAGGGGGACTATCTTTCGATCAACGGTTCGACCGGCAATGTGTATGAGGGGGACCTGCCCGTCGTCGAATCTGAAATCATTCAAGTCATCCAGGGTAAGTTAGATGCGAAGAAGTCGGACAAGTACCAGCGGTTCGCGTTGATTCTCTCATGGGCCGACAGCGTGCGGAAGCTTCACGTCCGTGCCAATGCGGATGTGCCGGATCAGGCGAAAATCGCGCGTGGCTTCGGTGCGGAAGGGATTGGACTCTGTCGGACGGAGCATATGTTCTTCGCCGAGGATCGCATCACGATTATGCAGAAGATGATCTTGGCGCGGAGCAAGGAGGAGCGGGAAAAGTTTCTCGATCAGCTGCTGCCGCTGCAAAAACAGGATTTCATCGGGCTCTATCGCGAGATGGCGGGCTATCCGGTCACCATTCGTCTGCTCGATCCGCCGTTGCACGAATTTTTGCCGAAGCGTGAAGACTTGATGGTGGAGATTGCGCAGCTGGAACTGACCGGGCGTGATGGAGCCAGGCTCGAAGAGAAGCGTCGCTTGCTGGCCCGCGTCGAGGAACTCCACGAGTTCAATCCCATGCTCGGGTTACGCGGCTGCCGACTCGGGATTACGATGCCGGAGATTACCCGCATGCAGGCGCGGGCCATCATGGAGGCCGCGTGCGAGCTGGCCAAGGAAGGGAAGAAGATCGTCCCGGAGATCATGATCCCGCTGGTGGGGATGGTTTCGGAAATGAAATCGCAGAAAGATTTGGTCCGCGAAGTGGCGCAGGAGACGATGAAGCGGTACAACGTCAAGCTCTCTTATCTCGTGGGCACCATGATCGAGCTCCCGCGTGCCGCCGTGACGGCTGATCGCATTGCGACAGAGGCGGAGTTCTTTTCATTCGGGACGAACGACCTCACCCAAACCACGTTCGGTTTCTCCCGCGACGATGCGGCGAAGTTCATCGATTTTTATCGAACCGCCAACATTATGGAAGCGGATCCCTTCGCGGTGCTCGATCGGGAAGGGGTGGGGGCTTTGATGAAGCAGGCCATCGTCGGCGGTCGGAAGACCCGTCCCGGGATTAAGCTCGGCATCTGCGGTGAGCACGGCGGCGATCCCAGTTCCGTTGAGTTCTGCCATGAACTCGGATTGGACTATGTGAGCTGCTCTCCCTATCGCGTCGCCATTGCGCGGCTTGCGGCAGCCCATGCGGCGTTGGCAGAAGCCGGATCGGGCAGTTCCCTCCCCAAGCGCAAGGTTTCAGGGTCGCGTGCGAAGGCGAAGAAGGCGACGACGAAGACCACGAAGACGAAGTCGGCTCAGCGACCTCGCAGCCGATCGCGCGTCACGCGCAAGAAACGGTGACCGCTACCACACCGCATCTCCACTTCATGACCCTGGCGCTTCGTCTCGCGGCGAAGGGCCGGGGTAAGACCAGCCCGAATCCCATGGTCGGCGCCCTCGTGGTCAAGAACGGCCGCATCGTCGGCCGCGGGTATCACCACGGTCCAGGGCAACCCCACGCAGAAATTCTTGCACTCAAGCAAGCGGGACCACGCGCCAACGGAGCGATTCTCTACGTCACGCTCGAACCCTGTTGCCACCTCCTCAAACGAACCCCACCTTGCGTGCCTGCAGTTGTTCAATCCGGCGTGCGAGCAGGTGGTGGTGGCGATGGCTGACCCCAATCCCTCGGTCAAAGGACGAGGCATTGCCGCCTTGCGCCGGGCCGGGATCACGGTGACGACGGCGGTCGCACAAGAGGAAGCGGCGCAGTTGAATCGCGCGTACCTCCACTGGGTGAGGACCGGCCGTCCCTACGTGATCCTGAAAGCCGGGTATGACATTGGATGGAAAGGTGGCCACGGCGAAGGGCGAGTCTCGATGGATTACTGGTCCGCGCGCCCGACGAGACGCGCACCGGCTGCGGAGTCAGGTGGATGCAGTGGTCGTCGGGGTCGGCACCGTGCTCAAGGACAATCCCACGCTGACGGCTCGACTCTCCGATCGCCCACTCAAGCTGGCGCCGCGGCAACCATTGCGAGTCGTGCTTGATAGCATACTCAGGACGCCACCGAGGGCGACGGTCTGTGCCAGGCAGGACCAAGCGAAGACGTTGATCGTAACCACGAGTCGTGCCTCCCGGTCACGCCGACGTCCACTTGAACTGGCAGGGGTGGAAGTTGTCTCCCTCTCGACGAAGAACAAGCGTGTCTCGCTCCCGGCACTCATGACGATGCTGGGCAAGCGGGGGATTACTTCCGTGCTCATCGAGGGAGGCAGCACCGTTAATGCCGCAGCGTTACGCGAGAAACTCGTCAATCACATCGTGCTCTATCTGGCTCCCACCTTGCTGGGAGGGCAGGATGCCAAGGCTGTGATCGGCGACCGCAGCCCGAAGCGCCTGGCCCAGGCCCTGCCATTACGCCATGTCACGGTTCGCCGCATCGGGGAAGATTTGGTCGTGGAAGGAGATCTGTGAAGCGCAGGCTCCTCTCTGCTGTTCTTGTCGTAATCCTTGCGGCGCTCGTCGGTCATGAAACGGATGCGGCGGCTGCACCCCTCTCTGTTGATCTCAAGACGCAGGTCTTCCGCTACCTGGACAGCAGGGATACGGACGAGGCGGCTCGTACCCTTCAGGAAATGCTGTCCGATCAGAACGCCACGATTGACCAGGTCATACGGATCATCCAAACCGAGCGGGACTATGCCCCGCAGCCGATCGGGACCATTCCCGACGAGCGAGTCGATGTGCAGGGACGTGCCTACCACCTGGCGCTCTCCGTTCCTCTGACCTATCAGCCGGCGAAGGGCTATGGACTGGTCGTCTGCCTGCATGGCGCGGGATTTACCGGTGAGGCCTACCTGGAGCGTTGGCAGGCGCGATTGGGGGAGGACTATGTCTTGGCCTGTCCGACTGTTCCGATGGGCGCCTGGTTTACGAGAGGCGCGGAGGAGCTGGTGCTGGCGACGATTCGTTCCGTGCAACGGCGCTACCACATCGATCCTGACCGGATCTTTCTCACCGGCATGTCCAACGGCGGGATTGGCGCCTGGGTGATCGGTATGCACGATGCGCCCCTGTTCGCCGGCATTGCGCCCATGGCCAGTGGCCTCGACGATGTGCTGATGCCGTTCCTGGCCAACCTGCGCTCCACGCCGATCTATATCATTCACGGTGCCAAGGATCAGGTGATGCCGGTGGAACTCAGCCGCACGATTACGAAAGAGTTGACCAGGCTGGGCTATCCCTTTGTCTATCGGGAACATGATCGCGAGCATCCCGTGGCGGGCGGGCACTACTTCCCCAGGGAGGAATTGCCTGAGCTGGTGACCTGGTTCAACGCTCAACGGCGCAATCCCTTGCCGACCACCGTGACGGTGGTGCGTGACGCGAGTCACTTTCAACCGTTTGGATGGGTGCGCATCGACGCGACCGATCCCATTGCCTCGTTCTCCGAAGATCTGGTCAGCAAGCGAGACGACCGGATCAGGCGCCGGGAATATGCGAGACTGGACGCCTCCATCGTGGCGCCGAATCGCATTGAAGTCCAGGCTGACCGAGTCCAACGCTACAGCCTCTTCCTGAACGAACAGCTCATCGATTCTTCCAAACCGCTCGTCGTGCTCACCAATGGGCAGGTGTCCTTCGAAGGACCTGTGACGCCGTCGCTTGAGACCTTGCTGCGCCAGGCGCGCCTGCGACAAGATTCCCGGCAACTCTTTCCGATCCATCTCGCCATCCAGGTTCGAAAGCAGCCGTGATGGTTCCCGGGTGGTTGTGTTCGCGGAGGGCCGGCTCGCTGTCTTTGATCGTCGTGATCGGGCTGAGTACGACCATCTATTCCAGTCTGGCTCAAGCGGAGACTTGCTCCTTGTCCTCTCAGCATGCAGGGGTGACCTTTCCAGTTGAACAGATTGAGGCAAACTGGGCCTGCCGGCTGCAACCGATCATCAGTCACTACACAACGGCGAACAAACTCGGGCCGCTGCGAACGCCATTGCCTGAGGCGGTCTATCTCTATCTCTTGGACCGTCCGCCCATGGCTGCCGTCTTGGTCAATCGCCTCGGCATCGCGCCCTATCAATCAGAGAGGCGAGGCCCTGGTCGCTATTGGGGGAGCGATGGCGAAGGGACAGGGGGGATCGTCGAGCTCATCTATCAGGATCGCACCAGCCGGGTCTATTATCTGGAAGGGTCTCACGACAGCCGGTTCCTCCCTCGCATCACCGGGAAGGCCGTGGTGCTGCTCAGGATGAATCAGGTCACAGACTCGAAGGGAACTGAGGCAATGGACAGCACGTTGGTCTCCTACACCAGACTGGACAATCGCCTGTTGGCGGGAGTCGTCTCGCTTCTTCGCCCGCTCGCTGGAAGCGCCGTGACGCGGAAGCTGGCGAAGGGTGTCGATAGCGTCAACCGCTTGAGTCAGATGATGCGGCAAGAGCCTGATCGAGTGTTGTCCGAGGCTACGAAGTCTCCCGGCGTTGTCCTCTGACGAGGTGGCCTTCTTGAAACAAGCGCTGGTGAATCTGTCGCATCCCAGCAGCGTGACCCCATCCAGGACGACTTCACCATGACGACGTCACGTAGCTTCACGTTGCTCTGCACCGTCGGCGTGTTCTGCTTTATCAGCTACAACATGGTCCGGATGCCGGTGTTGGCGCTGTTCGCAGAATCACTCGGGGCCAGTCCTGAACGGATCGGGCTCATCGTGTCGGTCTCCACGCTCACCGGGGTGTTCCTCAAGCTGCCGTCCGGCGCACTGTCCGACATCTACGGTCGGCGGTTCCTGCTGCGGATCGGCGTGGTGGCTTTCGGGCTCCCGCCGTTTCTGTACCCCTGGGTGACAGACCTCGATACACTGACCGCCTTACGTTTCTTCCATGGACTGGCCACCGCCATTTTCGCGCCGAGTGCGCTGGCGACCGTGGCCGATCTCTATCGACAACGGCGAGGCGCCGCGCTCGGTACCTACACTGCCTCGACGCAATCCGGTGCGTTGCTCGGCCCGTTCATCGGCGGCTATCTGATCTACGTGTCAGGATTCCCCGCTGCCTTCGTGACGGCCGGCATATTCGGCTGCATCGCCATTGCCATCTTCTATAGCCTGCACCTCACGCCGCCTCCCCCGCGTATTCAGGAGAAGGGGATGGCCCCGCTGCTGGCGGAGATGTGGAAGGGCTTCAGGGTGGTAGCCAAGAATCGCAAGGTCCTCATTACCAGCTCGACCGACGCAGCCAAGATGATTGCGAACGGGGCTTTGATGGCCTTCCTCCCGCTCTATGGTGTCTCCGCGGGATTGAATCCTGGAGAAGTCGGGCTGCTGTTTACGGTCCAGGCCCTCACATCGCTCGTCTCCAAGCCGATTATGGGCCGGGTGTCAGATAGCGTCGGGCGTCAGCCGCTCATCGTCATCGGCCTCGTGATCTGCGCCGCGACCTTCGTCTGTATCCCTCAGGTGTCGATGTTCTGGCTGTTATTGCTGCTCTCGTCTGGTTTCGGATTTGGCGAAGCCGTCGTCTCCTCCTCGTCGTCCGCGCTGGTCGCGGATAGTTCCGAGTTCAAGACGCTCGGGGCTGGGATGGGCATGCAAGGGACGATCGGAGACATCGGCCATGCCAGCGGGCCGCTCCTGGCGGGGATCCTGATCGCGCACCTGAACTATGCTAACGCGTTTGCCATCATCGCAGGTCTGCAACTGGTCGCGGCGGCTGTGTTCTGGGTGACGATGAGACGGACGTAGCCTTGCTCCTATATAATGGGACGGTGATGAAAGCCATTGCGACAGAGAATATCGTCATTGGCACGCTGGCCGGCATCGGCTTGGTTGTGCTGATCGTGTTGTTTGTCTATGTGGTGAAACGGATCATGAGGGAAGAGTAATGTTCACAGGCATCGTCGAAGAACTAGGCGCCATCATCTCGATCGACAAGACCCTCGTTGGAACGAGGATGACGATTCTGGCCTCTGCCGTGATGGGCGACCTCAAAATCGGGGACAGCATCAGCGTGAACGGCACCTGTCTGACCGTGGTGAATAAGAGCGAGCACAATTTCTCCGTGGAGGTCTCTCCCGAAACACTCTCCGTGACCACCCTCGGGCAGCTCACTGCCGGCGCGCCGCTGAATCTGGAACGGGCGATGAAGCTCAACGAACGGCTCGGCGGGCACCTCGTGGCTGGTCATGTAGACGGCATCGGCACGGTCCGCAGCCGCCAACAGGATGGGAATTCCATCCTGTTCACGATCGAAGCCCCGCCGGAGATTCTGCGCCATTGCATCGTGAAAGGGTCCGTCACGGTTGACGGCATCAGCCTGACGATCAACCAGGTGACAGATCGTGGCTTCTCCGTCTCGATTATTCCCCACACTGCGAAGGTCACTACCCTGGGCCTCAAGCAAGTCGGCGATCAGGTCAATCTCGAATCAGACCTGATCGGGAAATACGTCGAACGATTGCTGCAGGAACGGGGACAGCTTCCTGCCAAACCCACTCCCGTCATTGACAAAGACTTTCTCCAGAAGCGCGGACTCCTCTAACATAATGCTGAAAAAGTCCGCCAGCAGGGGGTGGGATGACCCGGTGAGTCCCCTGTGCTCGCGCAACGCGCGGTCTCAGAAGACCCTCGTTGGACGCGCGCAGTGGGGGACTCATCCGGGCCACCAAAATAAGACAACGTATATGAGCAAGCTTAGGAGAGCCTCCTTCTTCAACGTTCAGGCTCGATGGTAGGAAATGATTCAGGATGGCACAGAAGACCGCGATATCGTCTAAACGTCTAACTGTGGATCGATTGCTCTCGAAGCTTGGAGTTGCCTCCCGTGGCACGAGCCAGGAATGGGTCCGTGCAGGACGAGTCCGCGTCAACGGTCGAGTCATACGAGATCCTGCCACCTGGGTCTTGTGGCCGAAAGATTCTCTCTCGATCGACGACCAACCGATTCAAGACTCGGTCAAACGATTTTTCCTCTTTCATAAACCCAAAGGGATCATCACGACGCACAGCGATGAAAAAGACCGTAAGACGATCTTCGATCTGTTGCCGGCGGACCTGGGATACATGCATGCAGTCGGGAGACTCGATCAGGCGACCAGCGGTCTCCTCCTGCTCACCAACGATTCGGCACTGTCGAGCTATCTCACCGATCCGGCCCATAAAGTGATGAGGACTTACCTGGTTTCCGTGCGAGGAGAATTCACTGAGGCACAAGCCAAAGAGGCCACAGTCGGAGTGGTCGAGGGTGGTGAGCGCCTCCAGTGCCACAGTGTGAAGATTCAAAAGAGTTCCGGACGTGAATCACATCTGGAAGTGGTGCTGGTCCAGGGGAAAAACCGTGAAATCAGAAGACTGTTCAAGACGCTGGGACATGAAGTGACCAGGCTCAGGCGCATTCAATACGGTCCCTTTAAACTTGAAGATCTTCCATCCGGTGCATGGCGCGAGATCCCGATCGAGGACGTGAGGAAGGCGCTCCGACTGTGACCAACCCGTGCCGGTGAGCCTGGCACGCCTGCGGAAAAACTATGTTGGCACGCGAGAACTTCGATGGGCCCACCTGTAGCGCAACAGGAGAACACTCCTGCAGGATAGCCGCGCGAGATCTTCCGTACTGCTGTAGTCGAGGTCGCTCTGGATGAAACGGGTCTTAAACTCTTCGCTCTTTCGGGGGATTCCAGCGCGGACTTGAGGGGTTCTTGTTGAGGATCGGAGACCTGAGGAGCCATGTGCGGCCTTGCAACAGGAGCTGGCCCCTAGCACCATCTCCTGAAGGCGGGCAAGTCAGGATGTTCCTGAAGCGCCTGCCCAGGCAGAGGTTCTGAACGGAGACGTACCGAATCGTATTCACTCAAAGGAACGAATATCCGTATAGGCGGGCTGAAGCCCAGCTCGCGATGTTACAGCTTCGGGGGAAAACCCTGGCGTCTGGCGAAAGTCATTCTCTCTGGATCCATTCCGCTCTTCGTAGGTGCCCTCCGTATTCACGACCAGGTTCTGAGAGGCGCGATGGAAAAAGATGCCCAGTGGCACTCGTTCGAGGACATTGTCTGAGACTGTGATCCCATTACTCCCCTCATCCAGGTAGATCCCGGCAATTGGTGAATGTCCAGCCCAGGGCGAACGCAGGATATCGTGCACATAATTCTCTTGGATGATCGTCCCGAATTGCTTTGACAAGGTGTAAATGCCGCCGCCGTCGGCCATGACCGTCATGACGCGGGAGATCCAATTTCTGACAATGCGGTTCGGTCCGAGCAACGTCTGTGCATCCGTCCAACCCCACCCGACGCTGATTCCCGTATACGGAACATCATGAATCTCGTTGTGTTCGATGCTGGTATGGGAGACGAAGCCCGCAAAGATTCCGACGCTGGAGCGGTAGTCCAATCCGATGTCTGCAATGAGGTTATTGGCGATGACAATGTCCCGGCAAATGAGTCGCGGATCAAGGGGCCGCGTCTCGAGGAGGCTATCCACCACGATGCCGCTTGCCGACACATCCCGCAAGCGATTGCCAACCACTTCAACTTCGGTCACGCCGGTATGAAGAACTAGCCCCGTACCCCCGAGGTGCTGAAACGTGTTTCGTTCAAGCCGGACATGATGCGCATGCGCGACATTGACCGCCGCCACGACCCGCCCGGACGAGGGAGTTGTGCCAAGATAAATCGCATCGGCCTGGCTCACGACAAAGCCTTCGTCGCTCGGTTGCATCCATCCTGCATATTCAAACGTCAGTCCCATGAAGGTCAGGTGATGGACTGGCTTCCCCGCCGTCCCGCGGACCTCTAGGAGCTGTTCGAGATGTGGGGCGATGACCGTTGCTTGGGACAGATCCTCCGCCCCGCGTGGCCGGTAGAAGACCTCTTCTGTGGGGACTTGCAAATACCATTCGCCGGGGGCGTCGAGCAGTTCGAGGGCGTTCTCGAAGAAAAAACTTTGTGCATCGAGGCGGAGGTAGAGGTGCCCCAGAAAGGCCTTCGTCCGGTCAGGTTCGCGCGGCAGGATGAAGAGCTCCTCCTCCCGTTCCGTGACCGATTCCACACGAAGATTATTCTGCGTCCACTGCTTCATGACCACCATCTCAACCGCCGACAGGTTGGACCAGGAAGCGACAGGACTTGGGGGCACCACAATGTGGCGCGCCGTTTCGTCCCACCGAAGCAACCGGGAAAACTCCGGCGCATTCGGCGTACGGGCCCTCGTGGCGCGCGCGCCGTTCACATAGAGCTGCCGAAACCGATTCGCACCGACGTTGGCGCGAAACAACCCCTCCTGCGCCTTGGCCCAGCCCGTGATTAGGCGTCCGCCACTGAGCGCCGCATGCTCTCCAGAAAAAGATCGATAGATAACCTGAAAACCGTTCATTCCGGAGTCGTGATGATCGAACCTCACGGTATCGGCCAGCTGATATCTGCCGCCCCTCAGGACGACAATGATATCACTCGTCATGTTGTCGGTGAGGGGACGTACTGCGGCTTGCGCCCGCTCGATGGATTGAAACGGAGCGGCTTCGGTTCCTGAATTCCCGTCGTCGCCGGTCGGCGAGACATAGAAGGTGACTGAGGCGTGGGCGAAAAGCGGCACGGACACTGCCCACATCCAGGTCACCAACACCATGGCCCAACAGCGGATCATGCCCTGCATGTTTGTCACTCTGGTCAAAAGACTGGTCGCCTGTCTGTTCCGTGGGGGCTCCTGCTCCTAGGTATCACAGAAGCTGCCGTAAATGCGAACAGAGGTGGCTGGATTCCGATCTCGCGGTGAGCTCAGCTGAGCATCAAAGAGCAACGGCTCCCTAAAGAAGGAGCCCTCGTATCGGGACATGTTCGGGCCCACCTGTGCCTGGAAAGAAGTTGGACCAGCACGCTTCACAGTCAAGCCGGTTGCTGGGAAGATGGGGAATCAGCCGAGCAAGCAACACCGCGCCGGGCGAGAGGATCAGGGGTCGCAGGAGAGCAGCACCGTAGCTAGGAGCACGGGAGCGCCCGTCAGCTATCTCCATCTGTTCGTGACGGAAGGCGCGGGAGGATGGCTAGTTTGGAGGAAAGACTGCCGAGCCTTCAATCTCTTCGAGCGATGCGACCGGCTCCAATAGGTCAATAGTCATGCCGGACCCAGAATCCCTCATACTTTCCTGTTGCGTTTCAGGAAACAAGGGGATGGGTGGTTTCTGACAGA
>CAVSCZ010000022.1:0-207500 GCA_963726635.1 uncultured Nitrospiraceae bacterium | reverse complement strand
GGAGGGATGCGGAGAGCGGAACTATGTCAGAACGTTCTATGCTGGCGCGATGTGCTGACTGGAAAAATCACTGAACACCTTCTCAAGCGCGCGCTGGCTGATCACTCCTACAGAAGTCGCTGAACATCAGCTCCCTGCTTCGCTAAACACGGCTCCAGGTTCGGTTCAGAGACTCTCGTCACCACGAATGCTGCCGGCACATGCTCCCAGTGCCGCAGGTCCGGTCGTAGTGCGCCCTTCGAGCACCGCCGGCGCGGTGCGCATCAATGCGATTCCCCCGATCACCGAGAGCTGACAGAGCGCCCCGTTGCCTTTGCCTGCCGCATCCAGCATACAGCCTCCGACCAGGACGCTGGCCCCTGCTGCCAACGGAATCAGGCTGTAGGTCAGCCCGAACGGCAATCGGATCCATGATTGCACGTTCAGGAGCGGGTGGTACCCGTGGCTATGGCGCATTGCCACCTTGTCGAACCAACTTTGAGTGGACAGCCGCACGCCGGTGTCTGACTGGCAAGCGGGAAGAAATTCCCTGTTCGCCTTCACGGAAAAATATCCGTCCGTGGACCCAAAGAATCGCAAGTCCCACGTGACCTCAGGAAATCGACCGATGCCATAGACCCGCCACTGCTCGCTGAAACCTGGTCCTTCATCAATCCGAGCCACCTCCCGCGCTGCAAAAACCCGGACCGCGTCCTGCTGGCCTTTCCACATCATGCCCAGATCTCTCAGCCGGAGCCAATCAACGCGCGCCTCATTCACCTTCCCCACTCGCTCCCATAACACAGCTGATAACAAAAGATTGACCGGGTCTTCGCCGTAATTGTAGAGCGGCGTAAACAGCTCATGATCCAGTTGCCTGAGTTCGACCTTCGCCTCCTCCGGTTTCTGCGCGTTCGCATAGCTCGCCGCGAGTAAGAGACTGAGATAACCGCGCTCATAACTTTCCAATACGTAATCGATGAAGGAGCCCTCCGGAATGAAGACGTTGGTGGTCTCCTTCAGGAGGGAATAGGTCTTGTGCCGGAATTCCGACCGAGCCTTCTCGCCATACACGATCACAGTGTCATAGCACTGCGCCGCAAAGGCATCGGCCAGTCGGTTGAGGGTATCGATCCTGTCTGAAAGATTGAACTGCTGTTCGATCTCCGAACAGGACGGCCGTTGCATGGTCTTCCCGCCTCTCGCCTGACAGCCGACAAGACCAATCAACAGGCCCATGACTAAGGCGATCACACAGCGAGAATCGTTTCGGATCATCAGACCTCAAATCTCCGACGCATCAATGAACGGCAACCTATCTGTGCAGCAGTCGAGTCAACTCGCTCAACAGAGTCCGGAACCAGTCTCGGGGATGCCTCCGGATTTATCGGCGAGAGGCAACAGAATAAATCTGTTTAATCTCACTACTCGTCAAATCCCGCCATTGGCCGGGCTGGAGGTCTGCGAGCACAATCGGCCCGATCGCAACCCGAATAAGCCGCAACGTCGGGTGCCCCACTGCGGCCGTCATGCGCCGGACCTGTCGGTTCAGCCCTTCACGGAGCGTGATCTCCAGCCAGGCAGTCGGCACGTTCTTGCGGAAGCGGATGGGCACGGAGCGATCAGGCAACTGTGGATCGTCCGGCAACAGACGTACTTCAGCTGGCCTGGTCTTCTTGCCGTTCAGGACCACTCCCTTTCGCAACTGCTCTAAGGCCTCCTCGTTCGGGATCCGTTCGACCTGCGCGAGATACACTTTCGGCAACTTATGCTGCGGGTCCGTGATGTGATGTGCCAGCGTACCGTCCGACGTCAGAAGCAGGAGCCCCTCACTATCCAGATCGAGCCGCCCGGCCGCATAGACTCCAGGAATCGCCACGTGATCGGCCAATGTCGGCCGTCCCTCCTGGTCCGTAAAGCAGGGCAGAACCCCGTAGGGTTTGTTGAAAGCGATCGTGCGAAGTAGAGGCGTCACCATGAAGTTGTGCGGTTCAACTCGTTCAGAGCAGGCTCAAGCCAGCCCCTATGATTCAGGACCGTTTGTAGCGAAATCGCGCAGTCCCCAAGCGAGACGAGCGCGTCGGAAATTCCGACTCCTGAAGACGAACAGTTGAGGAGGAACAACAGGAGGGCAACGATCGAGACACCATGCGGCTACTATATCCAACCCTCCTCGGCAGTACAACGCAACAGCGACTCTATGTCGTGGCTATACCTTCCCCCACGCTCGATCGTGGCGAGTGTAGTGTATAAGTATATTCAATACCCTACAGGGCTGAGTCGTATTTCCACAGTACGTCGCCTACCCAGATCGCCTAGTTTCATCCTGTAGGCTGGCTATACCGCGAGAAAGTCAGGATTTCCCTCCACGCTATATCCCGGCAAAGGGCATCTCACGCAGTTGATCACAACGGCACCACACTTGCTCTATTCCCTCTATGGCTGACTCGTTTTTTATATACCAACCAAGGAGGTCTCATCATGACTCGTTTTGCACACATGCTAGTCTTAGCTGCGTTTCTGACCGTCGGATTCACTGTTCCCATGACATTCGCCAGTGAACCAACCCCTGCCGAGCAGAAGGAGAAGAAGGATACGACCAGCGGCAAGGCGGACGAGGACAAGAAGAAAGACGAGAAGAAGGACATGGGAGGAAAGTAACTCTTACAGGTGGGGCGGAGCTACTGCTGCGCCCCACCTGCTCCGTTGCCATACATTCGTCAGACAACCAGTCTGCTCTCCTCCTTGAAGGCCCCCCACCAAGAACCAACCCCTCTACGGCTTGCACTGCGCCGGAGGATGTGGTTCCATCTATTCGGTTTCTTTACTGGAGGCAACGGCGTGGGTATGCGTGGGGAAAGACTACGTGAACGCGAGACCTGCGAGCGCAACATGATTGAGCCAGGAGATGTTGGAGAAGTGCTGCATGCCGTTTCAGACATCGGTAACGACCAGCCCCAACACATGACACTCGCTCCGAAGATGGCCTGAGACCGGCAATCCCAACTCCTGCCGCACGCAGTTATAGCTCCTAACATGGAAGAGGCTCAGGAACAACCACAAGCATCATCCTCCCAAGGTTTTTGTGCGGCCCTTCTGGCCGATGCGCCCTGGAATGCAAAGTCTTTCATCGCCGTTGCGGTAGCGACTGCCGGAGGCCTCGCCTCATGGGTTGCTGATTTCTCGTCGCCAGATGTGGCCCGCTTAGGGGGGAGTTATCTGGGAGGGTTCTTCATTGGCTGGGCCTTCCGGCGATTTCTGAGAATGGCCGCGCTGATCGCCGGCGGGTTGCTGGCCGGTATCGCCGTATTGGAAAATACCGGCTGGATCGATCTAGATTGGCCGGCAGTGGAATCGCAGATCAGCCATAGCATCGCGGCGGCACACCGGGGGGCTGAAGGACTCAAACACATCCTCGCTGGGTATCTCCCGTCAACAGGGGCGGCAGCGGCTGGAGTGTTCTTCGGATTTCGGAAAAAGTAGCGAGGCACAGTCGGACACAGGGACTGCTGACCAGAAAGAACCACCCGCCAGCCTTGACCATTGAACAGAGCAATCAGACCAGTCCACTCGGAAGGTCGAAACACAACCCTCCGATCTCCTTGGACATAAGCAAGGGATTCCGCCATGATTTCGTATGATGGAGTTCGATTCCTATCCGAGAAACCGGTCAGGCAGGAGATGATGTGAGCCGCTTCATTGAAGTGTAGCGGTAATTTTAGACTGTCGTGACGACGTGCCAGTTACTCAGACTTGAAAGACTCTTTCAGCTTTTTCCCCGCCTCTTCGACTTTTTGACCTAAAGACTCGGCCGATCGTTTCAATTCATTGCCGACCTTCTTGGGCGTCTCACTCTCTTCGAACTTCTTCACCACGCCGGACATTTCTTGCTCAATTTTCGTCGCCATATTTTTCAACGCTGTGTCGACTTGATCAACAACCCCGGCTGGCTCCTTGGTCTTGTCATCCCCTGCCAAAACACCGTCTGCCGCTCCCAGGGTGCACACAATAACAAATAAGACTTCTGCGATACCCATCTGGCCATTCCTCCACGAAGAGACCATTCGATACTCCCTCTCCTTATCCATCAGCGTACCATCTTCCGGAAAAAAATGTCTTACCCGCCACCCTTTCGGAAACAACCTCCGTCTGATTATACTGTGCTGACACTGGGCTTCTCTCGAAAGGATCATCCATGCGTATCCGTCGTCTCTTCTCTTCACATTTCTCACGACTATTCATGCTCACGGCGTGGGCCGGCGTGACGATGCTTGCTGCTCCACTCAACGCAGAACCCACGCCACCCAGCCAGGACACGTTTCTGCGCGCCAAACAAGCCACGGTTGGCATTCTGGAGGACACCCAAGATCAGCGCACGCCGGAGAAACCCGGGAAAATCGTCGTCCGGGGAACCGGGTTTCATCTGCGAGACGGCTATGTGATCACCGCGAGACACGCCGCGGAGAAACACACCCCCTCGACGGGCACCATCATCCAGAAGCACGTCCACATTCTCACCTCTGATCTCAACGAACTCCCTGCCGACCTCGTCGGTGACAGCGCATTCATGGATGTCGTGATCTACCGCGTCGCCGAACAGCATCGATCAAAACTGCAGGCAGGGACATCGTTCGCCACCGGAGATGTCGCCCCCGGGACGGAGGTCTTCACCGTTGGCTATCCGCTCGGCTGGGGTCCCACCATGGCCTTCGGCCGGCTCGGAAATACGAACACCTTCCTCCAGACCGTCGATACGCGCCTCATCCAGGCCGACCTCTCGGCCTGCAACGGCAACTCAGGAGGCGGATTGTTCAATGCCCAAGGGGAAATCGTCGGGATCATGCACGCCATTATCCAAACAGAAAAAGACGAGACGCAGGCCCATTGCAGCCGCATGACCTTCGCCATTCCCGGGATTCTCGCCGAACGGATTGTGAATGCGGCTATCGCGGGCAAGCCGCTCATGTTCTCCAAACTGGGGATTCACATGACCTCGGTGAAAGACGGGACCAAGTGGCGCATGGCCGTGAAGGATGTGGTAGACCCGGCGAAAGAAGCCGGCATTCAAAAGCACGACATCTTGCTGGTGATCGAGGACACGGAGATTCTCGATGCAGCCCAGTTGAAGAACTATCTGATCGAGCGAACCACTCCGGGCCAGAGAGTCGCCGTCAAAGTCCGCCGAGTGGATGCAGATCTCACGTTTACGGTGACGCTGGGAGGGGGATAGGCTACTACGCGGAGTGACCAGGAAGAGCTTGATACCACCCATTCGCCTGGGCCAGTGCAACAGGGCAGCCGAACAACAGGCTGAGATTGGCCTCCGTCAACACGCACGCCTTGTCTCCATCCTGAAGCACCCGTCCTTCCTTCAGCAACAGCACCCGCTCGACTTCAGGTGGGATCTCATGGATGTGGTGGGTCACTAGTAGCACCGTCTTCCCCTTCTTCATAAATCCACGCACGAGATCAAGGTAATGAAAGGTCGCGGTGAGATCCAACCCACTCGTTGGCTCATCGAGCACGAGCGCGGTCGGCTCATGGACCAACGCGCGTCCTAACAGACAACGCCGCTGTTCGCCGGTCGACATATCGGCAAACCTCCTGTCGATCAGAAATCCGATACCGAGTTCCTCCATCACCGTATGGGCCCGCGAGATCTGCGCGTACCTGAAATCTTGGTGGCCGTAGATGCCGATGCTGGCATAGTACCCTGAGAGCACGACTTTTAACCCCGTCACTTGCTCCATATACTGATGCTGCAGATCGTGCGAGACCAGCCCGAGACGTTTGCGCACATCCCACACGTTCCACTGCTCTTCGCCGAAGAGCCGGATATGGGTCTCATCATGCGGGACCGGATGGACCTCGCCGGCGAGGAGCTTGAGGAACGTCGACTTCCCTGCGCCGTTCGGCCCTAAGATCGCTGCATGCGTCCCTTCGTCAATGGCGAGCGACAGATCGTGAAAGACGCAGGTGTCGCCTCGATAGACCGTCGCTCGTTCGATCTCGATAAAAGGGCTAGGCTTCATCCGGATCGGGATTGATCTTGGCGGGGCCGTAAGACTTGGAATCACTAGAGCGTTTCTTGGTTGAGGCAGCAATCTTCGGCGTGGGTGTTTTCACATCGGCGTTCTGTGCGCGGTGGAGCAAGGCATGGTCCATGAGCACCAGCGCCATCATGGCTTCAGCGATCGGTGTCGCTCTGATGCCCACGCAGGGATCGTGGCGACCATTCGTCTCGACGGTAACCGGCTTGCCTTGCTTATCGATGGACCGGCGGGCCACACGAATACTCGAAGTCGGCTTAATCCCGATCGTGACGACGATATCCTGCCCGGTTGAAATACCGCCAAGAATTCCGCCGGCATGATTGGTCACAAAACCATCCGGGGTCAGCTCGTCCCCATGCTCCGACCCCCGTTGTGTCACAGAACTGAAACCTGATCCGATCTCGACGGCCTTCACCGCATTGATGCTCATCATGGCCCCGGCTAAATCGGCATCGAGTTTGGCATAGACCGGCCCACCCCATCCCACCGGCACAGACTCGGCGACCGTGGTGATCTTCGCCCCGACCGAATCGCCTGCTTTCCGCAGTTCATCCATGAACGATTCGAGCTTCGGCACGACCTCGGAGCTTGCGGAGAAGAAGGGATTCTTGCTGACCTCACCCCAACTCTTAAATGGCGCTTCAAGAGGGCCCAGCTGACTCAGGTAGCCATGAATCACGACACCGTACTTCTCATGGAGCCATTTCTTTGCGATCGCCGCAGCCGCCACTCGCACCGCCGTTTCACGGGCAGAGGCTCGACCCCCGCCACGATGGTCGCGAATTCCATACTTCTGCCAGTAGGTATAGTCCGCGTGACCGGGACGAAAGGTGTCGATCAGATTGCCGTAGTCTTTGCTGCGGGCGTCTTCGTTCCTGATGAGGAGCGCAATAGGGGTGCCGGTGGTCTTGCCTTCAAAGACGCCGGAGAGGATTTCGACTGTATCGGATTCTTGACGTTGCGTGACGTGGCGGGAGGTGCCGGGCTTGCGCCGATCGAGATCTCGTTGGATGTCATCGACAGAGAGGGCCATGCCTGGCGGACAGCCATCCACGACACAGCCGATAGCAGGCCCGTGGCTCTCGCCGAATGACGTGACGGTGAAGACTCGACCAAACGAATTGCCTGCCATGGGACGGATGACTCCTCCCTACTCGACGAGATCGAGCTTGATGCGCAATTCCTTTAACTGATCGGCACTGACGACAGACGGCGCATCGGTCAGCGGACATTGTGCCCGTTGCGTTTTGGGGAACGCGATCACGTCGCGGATCGAGTCAGCTTCCCCCAATAACATGATGAGCCGATCGAGCCCGAAGGCAATCCCGCCGTGCGGGGGCGCCCCATAGTCGAGTGCATCGAGCAAGAAACCGAATTTCGCCTGCGCTTGATCCTTGTTGATGCCGAGCAGGTCGAGAATGCGCAACTGGATATCGCTCCGATGGTTCCGGATACTCCCGCCGCCGATTTCACTTCCGTTGAGCACCATGTCATAGGCCTTCGCCCGCACTTTGAGCGGCTCCGAATCCAGTAACGCTACATCCTCATCCATCGGCGCGGCGAAGGGATTGTGCATGAAGATGTACCGTTTCTCTTCCGGCGAATAGTCCAGCAAGGGAAACTCGACGACCCACAGCGGCTTCCAGGCGGCGGTATCGATCAGCTTCAGCTCTTCACCCAGCAACAGCCTGATGCGGCCCAGCACATCGTGAACCACCGCGGCCTTGTCGGCACCGAAGAGGACTAAATCGCCAGGCTTGGCGTCTGGAAGGGCCGCTGCGAAAGCCTTGGCATCCAGGAACTTGGCGATCACGGACTCAAGCTGCCCCTCTGGGGTGATCTTCAACCAGGCGAGCCCCTTCGCGCCAAAACTCTTGGCCGTTTCACCGAGCGCGTCGATCCTGCTTCGCGGCGTGGCCGCTCCGCCTCTTACGATCAACGCCTTCACGATCCCGCCCTTGGTCGCAGCCTCCTTGAACACCTTGAACTCGCTGGCCGCCGCAAAGGCAGTGACGTCATGCAGTTGCATGTCGAAACGCAGGTCCGGCTTGTCCGAGCCATAGCGGCCCACCGCCTCGGCGTAGGTCATGCGCGGAAACGGAGTCGGCAATTGGACGCCGCCCGCGTCACGGAACACCGTGACGATCATCTGCTCCATCAAGCTCATGACATCCATCCGATCGACGAAGGACATCTCGAGATCGATCTGCGTAAATTCCGGCTGCCGGTCGTTGCGCAGATCCTCGTCGCGGAAGCAGCGCGCGATCTGATAGTAGCGATCGACTCCGCTCACCATGAGCACCTGTTTGAATAACTGAGGCGACTGCGGAAGCGCATAGAATTGACCGGGGTTCACCCGGCTCGGCACCAGATAGTCACGCGCGCCTTCCGGCGTGCTCTTGGTCAAAATCGGCGTTTCCACTTCGAGGAAGCGTTCCGCATTCAGAAATCCACGGACAGCCTGCATGACGTTATGCCGGAGGCTCAAGAGCCGTTGCATCTTCGGGCGCCGAAGATCCAGATAGCGGTACTTCAGCCGGATCGACTCCGTCACTTCGGCATCGTCTTCAATCACGAACGGCGGCGTCTTCGACTCGTTCAGAATCTCGACGGCGTCCACGAAGACTTCGATCTCACCAGTGGGCAGGTTGGGATTCTTAGACTCTTCAGGACGGGCCATCACCTGGCCGGTCACCGACACGACACACTCGCTCCGCAAGGCGTGGGAGGCTTGGTGCACCGCCGCATTCCGCTCGGCGTTAAATACCACCTGCGTCAGCCCGGTTCGATCCCGCAGATCGATGAACATGACCGTGCCGTGGTCGCGCCGCCGCTGGACCCACCCGTTCAAAACGACGGTCTGCCCGACAGCGGCTTTCGTGAGCTCCCCGCAGCGATGAGTTCTGACCTTCATACCACCTTCGCTTTCTTGGAACGGGCCCATCCGGCCCGACTGACCTGCCTCTTCGGCCGTGGGACCTGCTTCTCTGTGTCCTCTGCTGAGGCCAGCTTCTGTTCCGCAAGCTCGCGCAACGCGTTCGCTTCACGGTCGGTCAGGTACCGGAACTCGCCGGACGCCAGATCACCCAAGGACAGCGGCCCCATCTTGATCCGCGTCAACTTCAAGACCGGATGCCCGACCGCCTCCAACATCCGTTTCACTTGATGCTGACGCCCTTCGCGGATCGTAATCTCCAGCCAGGAGTTTTGCTTGGCCTTTTTAACCTTTTTGACGACAGCCGGACTGGTCATGCCGTCTTCCAGCTGCACACCCTGTTCTAACTGCCGGATATGTTCATCCGTCACCACCTGCTTGACCTTGATGAGATAGGTCTTCGGCACATGGTAGCGGGGATGGAGCAACGTCTGGGCCAAGTCGCCGTGATTGGTCAGAAGCATCAGCCCTTCGCTGTCGAAGTCCAATCGACCGACGGGAAACACCCGCACCGTTATCCCGCGGAGATAGTCCTTCACCGTCGGCCTGCCTCCCGGATCATTCAACGTCGACATCACGTTCTTCGGCTTATTCAGCAGCAGATAGACGTACGGCTGGGCGGAACTCAGGTGTTTGCCATCCACCTTGATGTGGACGCGATTCGGATCAACCTTGGTGCCGAGTTCCGTCACGACTTTGCCGTTGACGGTCACGCGCCCGGAGGCAATCAGCTCCTCGGCTTTTCGCCGCGAAGCCAATCCGGTCCCGGCAATGACTTTTTGCAATCTAACGTCCATGCTTCTCCGTTACACCTTTCCTCAGGGAGTGGCTTGGCTGGGTCCTATTGCGCGCATCGAACGACCGTCATCCATCTATATGATCCATCCAAGCCCGCTTGCTTCCCCTCTCTTGGAAGGACACCCATGTTGGTCTACGTGCGGCCGTCGAACGAGGCCCTTCTCAGGGCGCGCGTTCCGGGAGCACAGGACCACATGGGTGTCCTTCCCCTCCTTTTCATCGTGCGCGTTCTGCGAGCACGGGAGCCAGCCGAGCCACTCCCCTCTACTCCCATTCAATCGTGGCCGGCGGCTTCGAGCTGATGTCGTACACCACCCGGTTCACGCCTTTCACTTCATTGATGATCCGGTTCGACATTTTGCCCAGCACGTCATTCGGAATCTTGGCCCAATCGGCCGTCATGCCATCCAAGCTCGTGACCGCACGAAGCGCAATCACATGCTCATAGGTCCGTTGATCGCCCATAACGCCCACGGTCCTGATCGGCAACAGCACGGCAAGCGATTGCCAAATTTCTCGATACAAACCGGCGGTACGAATCTCCTGATCGAGAATGGACTCGGCCGCTCGCAGGATGGCCAGTCGCTCCTTGGTGACCGCTCCCAGCACCCGGATGGCAAGGCCAGGCCCGGGAAAGGGCTGCCGCCAGACAATCTCATCCGGCAGGCCTAATTCTTTACCCAGCACCCGCACTTCGTCTTTGAACAATTCCCGCAAGGGTTCGATCAACTTGAGCTTCATGCGAGCCGGCAAACCGCCCACATTGTGATGGGTCTTGATCGTGGCCGACGGCCCCTTGAAGCTCACACTTTCAATTACGTCCGGGTAGAGCGTGCCCTGAACCAGAAATTTCACGCCGCCCGATTTCTTTTTGGCTTCAGCCTCGAATTGTTCGATGAACTGCTTCCCGATAATTCTTCTTTTACGCTCCGGATCGATCACCCCTTTGAGCTTGGCAAGAAACAAATCGGACGCATCGAGAATCCGCAAGTTGAGATGAAGCTGTTGGGCAAACGTCTGTTTGACCTGTTCCTTCTCTCCGCTGCGAAGCAATCCGTTGTCGACGAAGATACAGGTGAGTTGATCCCCGATCGCCCGATGGGTCAACGCGGCCGCCACAGAAGAATCGACCCCCCCGCTCAGGGCACAGATCACGCGCTCCTTGCCCACCTGCTCCCGAATCTGCTTCACCGCCGTCTCCACATAAGACTGCATCGTCCAGGTCGGTTTACAACCACAAATGTCGTAGACGAAGTTCCGAAGAATCTGCGTCCCTTCCGGCGTATGGACCACTTCCGGATGAAACTGGAGGCAATAGATCCGGCGCTTGTGGTCGTCTCGCTTCATGGCCGCGATCGGCGAATTGGCCGTATGCGCGATCGACCGGAAGCCAGGCGGCATCCGTTCGATACGGTCCCCGTGCGACATCCAGACGACCGTCGATCCGCCTTCGCCGATGCCCTTGAAGAGATTACTGCTGGTCGTCGATGGTCAGGTCGGCCCGGCCATACTCCCGGTGCTTGGACTTGGCCACCTCCCCGCCGGACAAATGCGTCACGAGTTGCATCCCGTAACAAATACCAAGAATGGGGATCCCTAGGTCGAAGAGTTCTTTGGGAACGGACGGCGACTTCTTCTCATAGACGCTAGACGGACCACCAGACAGCACAATGCCTTGCGGGCGATAGGCGAGAATGGTCGCCAAAGGAACGGTGCAGGGAAGAATTTGCGAGTAGACTTGGGCTTCGCGAATGCGGCGCGCAATCAATTGAGTGTATTGCGACCCGAAGTCAAGGACCAGAATTCTATTGTGCCAGAGTTCCATGGAGTTAGCTTTCAGCGGTCAGCATTCAGCCATCAGCAACCGATCAGATAGGATAACCGCACACATGCTTGTGACAAGATCTGAACCGAGGTGGGGATGATTCGTGTCTTGTTGAAAGCTGACGGCTGAAAGCTGATGGCTGCCGTTACTCCCAATCCATCCGATAATTCGGCGCTTCCTTTGTGATAATCACATCGTGCACGTGACTTTCGCGGAGACCTGCGACCGTCTGCCGGATAAACGTGGCCTTCTGCTGTAAGTCCGAGATCGTCTTGCACCCGCAATAGCCCATGCCGGACTTCACCCCGCCGATCAATTGGTAGATGACGGACGAGAGCTTCCCCTTATAGGGCACGCGCCCTTCAATGCCCTCCGGGACCAGCTTCTGCACCGGACGCCCCCCTTGCCCGTACCGATCTCCGCCGCCGCGCTCCATCGCGCCGATCGAGCCCATGCCGCGGTACACCTTATATGTCCCGGCTTGGTACAGTTCGGTTTCCCCCGGCGACTCGTCCGTGCCTGCCAGGAGTCCGCCGAGCATGACCGAAGAGGCACCTGCTGCCAAGGCCTTCGTGATATCGCCTGAGAACTTGATCCCGCCGTCTGCAATGATCGGGACCCCGTTGCCCGCGAGGACTTTTGCGCAATCGGCAATCGCCGTCAGCTGCGGCATCCCGGCGCCGGACACGATACGGGTCGTGCAAATTGAACCAGGCCCCACACCCACCTTCACGGCATCGACGCCGGCCCGCAGGAGGTCCTTCGCCGCCTCGGCTGTGGCAATATTCCCGGCTATCAGTTCAAGCTCCGGATAACGTCTCTTGATCATCTTGACCGTATCCAGCACCGCTTGAGAATGCCCGTGGGCGGTATCGACCACGATAAGGTCCACCCCGACCTTCTTGAGCCGCGCCACGCGATCTTCCGTCTCCGGCCCCACACCGACAGCCGCACCAACGCAGAGTCGGCCATGTCCGTCCTTGCAGGCGTTGGGATACATGATGCGTTTTTCGATGTCCTTGATGGTAATGAGCCCCTTGAGCTCGAAATGCTTGTTGACGACCGGAAGCTTCTCGATCCGATGCTCGTGCAACACTTCGCGAGCCTTTTCCAAGCTCGTCCCTTCTGGCGCCGTGATCAGCTTGTCTCGCTTCATGACTTGCGAGACCTTCAAATCCATCCGGGTTTCGAACCGTAGATCGCGATTCGTGAGAATGCCGACCAATTTCTTTTCTTTCGTGACGGGAATGCCGGAGATCCGGTATTTCGCCATCAACGCATGGGCATCGCGAATTGTTTGATCGGGCGAGATCGTGATCGGGTCGAGAATCATTCCGCTCTCGGATTTCTTTACCCGGTCCACTTCAGTCGCTTGATCCACTGGCGACAACACTCGATGAATAATCCCGAGGCCGCCTTCGCGGGCTATGGCGATGGCCAAACGGGACTCGGTGACGGTATCCATGGCCGAGCTGATAATGGGAATGTTGATCTTGAGGTGGCGAGTGAGCATCGTGCGCATGTCGACTTCACTCGGCAAAACCTGAGACTTGGCCGGAACCAACACAACGTCATCGTAGGTCAGTCCCAAGCGTGGTTCCTTATCGAGCATATCTTCCCTTCACCAGATCCTCAGATCCTTGTGGCCGCTCTTATGCCTTTTTCGACGGTGTGCCTGTCACTTGCGCGTTCTCGATTTCAGCTACGGTCTCGGCGTCTTCCTGGAGCCGTTCGCTCCCCTCGTCGGCCGGCATGAACTGTTCGACCCTGGTGTTTCCGCTATCGACGACAAATACGCTTCCTCTGACATCGACCGCGATGCCGTAGGGGAAGTTGAATTGCCCTTTTCCGTTCCCGAACCCACCCCACTGGGTGATGAAATTACCTTCTTTATCGAACTTCTCGATGCGGTGATTGCCGGTGTCCGTGACGTAGACATCGCCGGCTCCATCAACCGTAATGCCCCAGGGGGAGCGCAACTGACCCGCCTCCTGTGCGAGCGGGCTGCTGGCGTGGCCCGGTTCGGAACTGCCGCCCCACTTGGTCAGCAACTGTGGAAGCACGTTGGTGCTGGTGTCGAACTTCTGAATCCGGTGATTACCCATGTCGACGACATACACAAACCCGTCCGTCTGGTCCACCGCCACGCCCCGCGGGAAATAGAACTGGCCGTCTCCGTTCCCGAAGCTGCCCCAGGACATGATGAACTCCCCGTTCATGTCGAATTTCTGCACGCGGAAGTTGGCGCTGTCGACCACATAGACATACCCGCGCACCCGATCGACCGCGATCCCCCAGGGTGAGTTGAACTGCCCTTCGCCGTTACCGCGCGATCCGAACTTCATGAGATAGCCGCCGAGTTTCCCGTCGAATTTCTGGACGCGGTGATTGTTCGTATCGACGACCCAGACGTCACCCTTGCCATCGCACGCAATCCCGGTGGGGTTATGAAAGTTCGAATTGGCCGAACCGAAGTTGCCCCAGAGAATGATGAAGTTCCCGGCATTGTCGAACTTCTGAATCCGGTTATTGCCGTTGTCGACCACGAACAGCGATCCTTGCTGATCGACGCAAAGACCGTACACCGGGGCCATGAACTCGCCGCCATGCAGCAATGACGCGCCACGGCCGGTACGGCCCCATTCGGACACGCACAGATACCCCGACGTGTTGACCAAGATCGTGGTGCTCGCAGGAGTGGAGACGTTCCCACCCACGTCCTTAAACCAGACGTAGATCGACTTCTGCCCGTCTGCCGGCGACAAGATAAACGGAATCGTCGCACCGAACTTGGTGGCCGGCGTCACATCAACCCATCCCGGCGTCCCCGCCATGGGGGTCATGGGCGCCTCGGAGATAAAGTAGGCAGCCACTCCGGTATCGACATCGTTCGCTGAAATCGTGACGATGACTTCCGGCGTATTCGTCATGAAGGCGCCATGATTGATCACGGCATAAGGATTTTGCGGCGCCGTGATATCGATGAGCACCGGCGTGGCCGTCACTTCACTCGACAATTCGCTTTCGGCACCATTCTCGAACACCGCGGTCACGGCATAGTGGTAGGGGGTATCGTTTGAAAGACCGGTGTGGGCGTAGGGATTCGTCACACCTTCAATTTTCGTCGCCGTCTGGACCGTGAGGTTGGGGGTCGTGTTGAAATAGATGTTGTAGGACTGCGCGCCAGGGACCTCCATCCAACTGAGGAAGGCTTCCGTATCGCCGGCCTTAACCGCCACGCTGCGGGGCGGCGGAGTCTCACTCGGCACCTGACTGGTTGACATCTCATCCTTCCCGCGATTGAGTTCTTCATCCGTCGGCACATACTTGAGAACGCGGCCATTGCCGCTGTCGACCACATACACCGCACCTTCTTTGTCAACCGCGATCCCATAAGGATAATTCAACTGCCCTTCTGTTCGTCCGCGGTTTCCCCAGGCACAGAGGAACGTCCCGTTGCCGTCAAATTTTTGAATGCGGTGGTTTCCGGTATCGACCACATAGACGTTGCCGAGCGCATCGCAGGCAATACCCCAGGGGGACTTGAATTGCCCGGGGCCTGCACCTTCGCGACCCCACTTGGCAAGGAAGCTCCCACGGGCATCGAACTTCTGGATGCGATTATTACTTTCATCAGCCACGAAGATATTGCCGACAAAGTCGACCGCCACGCCGCGGGGGAAAAAGAACGCACCGTCGAAGCTCCCGTCACGACCCCACTTGAGTAACGCCGTCCCGTCCGAGGTGAACTTCTGAATGCGTGCGTTACTCGTGTCGGAAACGTAGAGATTCCCTTCTGCGTCCGTCGCAAGCCCCCAGGGCACATCGAACCGGCCCAGATCGGCCCCGCGCCACGCAAACCCGAACTTGCCCCAGGCCTGCATCACATTGCCGTCGAGATCGAACTTCTGCACGCGGTTATTACCGCTGTCTGCAATATAGAGCACGTCGTTCGGCCCGACCGCCAATCCACGCGGATAGTAGAAGCTCCCTTCCTGCGAAGAGGGATCGCCGCCCCATCGTGCGAGAAACTTCCCGGACTTGTCGAGCTTCTGAATCGAATGGTTATCGGTATCGGCAACGTAGATATTGCCATCCTTGTCGAGCGTGATCCCCGTGGGCGAGCTGAACTCCCCGTCGTCCACACCTTCCCGGCCGATGCTCATGGCCAACAGATAGGGCGAGGGAATCGCCATGACCTCTTGAGACTCGAGGCTCTCTCCCTTCTGCGTCACCACGGTGACGACATAGTGGTAGCAAGTCCCGTTGGCCAGGTCGTCATGGACAAACGGACTCTGGATGCCCTCTAGACAGGTGCCCTTGTCTTTTTTTACCCCGATGACGGCTTTGAAGTCGTCGTCGCCGGCAATCGGACGCGTGAGATCGGAGAATTTGATCATCACGCCCTTGGTGGTCTGGAAATAGAGATTGTAGTACATGGCATCGGGAACGGGATCCCAGGTAAGGGTGACCCGACCATTTCCCGATTTCGCGACCACGTTCGCCGGTGGCGGCGGAAGCTCTTCTTCCTCGGCAATCGAATCGCCGGCACCCCATTCTCCCTGGGTACCTTCGATGGTCAGATGCGTTCGATCAAACCGAAACATCTCGTCGAGCAGCCATGCTTTGATCATTTGGTGGTGCCTCGTGTGACAGAACGGGTGAAACCGAAGAACTTCGCCTCTTTCAACAACTTAGATTGAGAACGGGAAGTCTAACAAAGCGGCTTGAGGGGAGTCAACGGGGCCCTGAGCCCCCTTGGTGCTCGCGCAACGCGCGGCCTCAAGAAATGCACGGGGCAGTTTGGAAATTCCCTTGCTCCCGGAGCGCGCACGATCAGAATGTGCTCGCTCGACGGGCGCAGTGGGAATCCCCAAACCGCCCCATGCCAATAAGAGAGGCCCTCGTCGAACGCGCGCAATTCAAGGAGTGACTCAGGCCCCGTTTCGGGAAGGATGTGGGGAACAGAAGGGGCAAACACCTCGGCGCAGGCTAGCCGAGCAAGACTGGCGGGACGAGCGAGACGAGGTGATAATCCAATCTGTCCACATCACACCTTTCTCGCATGTCTCGCGCTTCACGCACTACGGTCTGTGGCGCTGGCGAACTTTTTCAACATCCTGCTTAGGCCTGTTCGACCGGTTCTTCTAGCAGCGCCTCGTTGGGCTCTGCCTCGAAGGCCAGCAGAGCCTCACCTTCTTCAAGATCACTCGTGACGGTGAGTGCCTCGGAGTAGGACGGCCCGGAGGTCTCGACCGCCACCAGGGACTCCTCTTCGATCGGCAGGAGAGCCTGCTCAGACTCACCGAGTTCTTTGAATTCACGCAACGGCGGGAGCTGGGTCAGATCTTGTAAACCGAAATGCTCGAGGAAGAACTTCGTCGTCCCATACATGATCGGCCGACCAGGCACGTCTTTCCGCCCGACGATCCGCACCAGCTTACGCTCGCACAACGTACGCAGAACACCGGACGTTTCTACGCCACGAATCTCTTCGATTTCAGATCGCACGAGCGGCTGCTTGTAGGCAATAATGGCGAGGGATTCGAGCGCGGAGCGCGAGAGCTTTTGTGCCGCCTTGGCTTTATCCATCCGTTTCAGCCAGGGGCCATACTCCTGCTTCGTCACCAGCCGATACCCGCCTGCGACCTGCACAAGCTGAATACCTCGCCCGTCCTGATCTAAATCGTGCGTGAGAATTTCCAACGCCTGAACCACTTCGGCTCTTGAGACCGTCCCCAAGATAGACATGAGCCGAGCGACCGGCACCGGTTCGGGCGACACGAACAAGATAGCTTCAAGAATGGCTTTGAGTTCCCGCGCATCAATGGCTTGCGCTTGGCTGTTCATCGCCTCGACTCCGGCTTCCTTCGCCGCTATCGTCCGGCAGCCCGCAACCCTCAATAACCGGCGCGGCCTCTGTCAGAGTCATGTCATCTGTTTCTTGTTCAACGGTTGAGCTCATGCTCCCCTCCATTCAGCATCATCCAATTCAGCCGGGTCTGGTACGAGCGAAAATGCGCGCGACACGAGAATCGGCCCAAAGTGTTCCGCTTGGAATACCCGGGCCGTTCGAAGGCGCATCAGTTCCAGTAACGCCAAGAACGTGACGATAATCACGAGGCGATGGCAGGACGACTCGAAGAGCTCGACAAAACTCACCGACTCCTGCCCTTCCAACATTTCCAAAATCGCGTTCATCCGCTCCCGAACCGTCAAGTTATCGGGCAGGATCTCCATGAGCGTCTTGCCGGGATTGCGATTCAGAATCCCCTGCAACGCATCCACGAGATCGAACAGACTGACATTGGCCAGTAAGGTCTCATCCGACTCCAATTCAACCGTCGGGCTCTGTTCACGACTGTAAATCTCCCGCCACAACCGCTCGTGTTCGTCCAACTGACGGGCGGCCTCTTTGAACTGCTTGTACTCGAGCAGTCGCCGCACTAACTCCTCGCGGGGATCGGGCCCGTCTTCCTCATCATCGGTCGTCTCATCGGCGGGAAGCAGCATCTTGGATTTGATCTGGAGCAAGGTCGCCGCCATGACGAGAAATTCCCCCGCGACAGTCAGATTCAGGTCTTCCATCGCCTCAATATAGGTGAGGTATTGCTGAGCAATCAGGTTGATGGGAATGTCGTAGATATTGATCTCGCTCTTCTTAATGAGATGGAGCAAGAGATCGAGGGGCCCTTCAAAGTTCTCGATGCGAACCTGATAGGGTAATTCGGTTTGTTCGATGCCGTCGAGGTGGTTATCCACAAGGGGACTTATACCAGCTTTGGGGGAAGCGGAGCAAGCCTCCATCTATTAGTAGTGGTAACCCGGGGGAAGGCCTCCCCGTCACCGTGACCGAATCAGATAGGCGATCAGCAGGGCGCTGAACACCAGAAGGGAGAGAATGATCGCATACTGGGTCGTCTGATTTTCGATCCCCAGGGGTGCCTTTCCGGTCGCCGATCTGGTCGCTCTGGTAAACTCCGGACCTTTTTCGAAAAAGACTTTGGAAAAGTCCTCTCGCCCCTTGAACCTGGCATCGGAAAAATCTGCCGTCGATCGGAACGTGGCCCGGCGAAAATACGCGTCCCCCTCGAACAGGGTAAAGGTGAAAAACGCCTCACGGTCAAACGAGGCTTCAGAGAAATCCGCCAGGCCTTGAAAACGGCTCCCGGAAAAACCGGTGCCCAACTTGAAATAGGTGCGCGACAGATTGACATCCTTCTCGAAGACCACCTCCAAAAACTCCGCCAGCCCGTTGAACCCTGACTGCTGGAATGTGACCGGCCCCTGAAAGACAGACCGGTGGAATCTCGTATGCGGGCCAAACGCCGTTTTCTCAGCAAACACCTCACGCAGAAATCGCCCCTTCACAAAATAGCTCTCCCGCAGGAATACCGCCCCTGACAACGTCACCGGCTGAATGAACAGGGTCTGTGAGAGATCCACCAGTTGTTCAAACCTGGTACCGCTGAACGTCACAGGCCCCTTCACCACCAGCAGTCCTTGCGCCGATTGGTGTCTGATCGTTCCACGCACCACCGAATTGACGATCGTCATGGAGCCTGGAATCACGCGTACCTCGCGTCCCTGCAGCTCCTTCATCCCCTCAAGCTCAGGCGGCAACGGCCCCACGGGCAACCTATCCAGAGACAGATCGCCGCGAATGACCACCCCTGAAAGATCGATCCCCTTCCCTTCCCTGAACGCCTGCAGCAGCTGCGTCGCATCCACCGCTCGCGTCTCTCGCTCTTGCTCCGTGCAATCGGCGCCCAGATGAAGCGTCAACGCCACTCCAGGCCCTGACGCAGGCGTCTCCACCTGACAGTTCGAGGCAGATGCATCGAGCGGCAGCCAGAGAATAGCCAGCCCGCCCATCAACATTCCTATAGTGATCCGATTCATCATGCAGGCCCTTATACGGAATGCCATGGCCCAACGCAAGGCAAGAACTGCCGAACTCAGCTGTACTGCCCGGCCGGATTTGCTACACTTTCGCGAGAGGACGTATCACCGACCGACACCATCTTCATCAGGATGCTCAAAAAGTTCGTCCAGCAAGGCCGCAGCACGCGAAGAGGCGAGGCATACTCCGTCCCGTACGTTGAGCCTCTGAGCAAAGCGAGAACGCCGCTGGCGGACTTTTTCAGCATCCTGCTTGGGAGCCTCACGATGCCACGCCATCTTGCCCCCACCTGCACATTGGTCATCACACTCCTTTGCGGAATCCCGGTCTCAGTCTCGGCGGACACGGTCATCGAACTCCCGGTCCTGGCGGCTATTGGCCAGAATAATCTTGGCGTGTTTGAAATCCTGATGATGTGGTGGGACAAGAAACCGGAACCGAATCCCGTTCAACTACAATGGCTCCTTGCCGGCGTGCGGCTGGGAAACGCTCATTTAGGCGCCATGGCTCAGGCCTTTGCCTATGCCCTCGAACGCACGCCCTCTGTCCAGCATAGCGGGACCGTCTCTGTGCGAGGGGTGGCCTATCAACCCACGGGCAGTGACGGGCCAAGCGCCGGCGCGGCTATGGCCGTGGGATTTATCGCCATGTTCAAGGGAGAGCACATTCAGCGAGGCATTGCCCTGACTGGAACCATTGAACCAGGAGGACAGATCGGCCCGGTGGGCAGCATCCCGGATAAGATTCGAGCCGCTGCACGAGAAGGGTATCGCACCGTGTTGGTTCCACGCGGACAGATTTATGACGCGCGATGGAACCTGAACGAATTGGGATTTCAGCTCAATGTGACGGTGAAAGAAGTCGAGACGATCGATGAGGCGTATCAGCTGATGACAGGCCAACGAATCTAGACAGGATGCTGGTAAGTCTGCTGGCTTTGTCTTGCGTTGAATGAGACCAACCAGACAGACCCTACGGATACGCCTCAGATGACCTCAGTCCGCTGCGAGAGACGAACGACGGACTGAAGAGGACGCTTTTTGAGCATCCGCCAATCCCGTAGCGCCCCACATGATCGCGTCATATTCCGCTTGCGTCAAGCGATGCATGCCCAACGCCAATCGTCGAGTCAGTTCGGCCTGATCGGCAATCTGCAACACGTTGAGCAACAACGCCTGACTCGCAGCGGATGAGCAGGCTAACCGGCGCACCCCGTCGATTCGCACAAAACCAAATCTGGCCTCGGTCCTCAGCTCATCACTGAGGAACGCGTCCAACGCGGAAAAGTCCAACACAGGCGACAGAATCTGAAACTCGGCACAGAGTCCGACCTTCAGCACATACACAAGCCCACGGGACTGTTTGTCGAGATAGGTCTGTAGATTCGTCCGGATCAGCCCGGTGCAGAGTCCCCAGAGGCTGTGCCCGAGTTGCAGCTCGGCACTTTCCTCCGAGGTGCGTTCTCGCAAGGCCCCGGCCACGAACAGAAAATGACTCATAGGCAGTTCATCGCAGGGCATTCAGCAGGAAGATGATACACAGGCAGGACGGACGCCATGATACCGGGACAGACTCCCAACCTCATCTAGCGGGACATCTCGGCCGAGTCGTCCAGAATAGGCATTCCATGCGGGTGTCAGTGCGTGTGGTAATCGTCTGCGTCGTCTAACAGGCTTTCTGGTTTTTCGAGAAAATCGGCGTCTTCATCTTCCCCGTCCAGCGTGAGCTCTTCTTCCACGTCTTCCTCGACTTCATCAGCCTCACCAGCCAAATCCACATCCTCGGCCAGCTCATCGTCGAGATCGGGATCTTTCGGTATCGGCGATCCTATCGGCCGCGATAACACGGGCTTCTGAGGCTCCTCATCCACGAACGGCTTCACAGGTTTCATGACAGGGGCTGGGGCCGCTGGTTTGGACGAAACGGATGAAATCGCCTTCACCACCGGTTTTTTCTGGGCTGGCTTGGGTGCCGCCGCAGAGCGCTTCTTGGCTGTTTTCTTCGCGATTTTCTTGGCGGTTTTCTTCGCAGTCTTCTTCGCAGTCTTCTTCGCAGTCTTCTTCGCGGTCTTCTTGGCAGTCCTCTTCGCAGTCTTCTTCGCAGCTTTCCTTGCTGCAGGTTTCTTGGCTGCCTTCTTCACTGCGGGCTTTGCTTTGGCTCTGGCTTTAGCCTTCGCTTTTGCAGGTTTCTTCTTCGCCGGCTGCTTCTTGTTCTTCGCCATCGAATTTCTCCTCTCTCATCCATTGGATGTCTGACGCGGCCTCCATCTAGCATGAACTTATGGGGTCTTGCAACTCACACATCTACACCCTCTAACTGGATGCTGAAAAATGTCGCTTCCCACTCGCCCAGCCCCCAAGGCTACCTCACCTGCCCACCCTGAGTCCGCCAAGACAGCCTCTTCGCCCAGGGACGAGCCTCTTTCATAGAAGGGGGAGTTCTCGCACCATTCAACCCCGTCACTAGAAGAATACTCCCCCAGGATGCTCAAAATGGCCGTCCAGCAAGGCCGCAGCGAGTGAAGGGCCGAGGCGTACCCTCTTGCGGTACGTTGAGGGTCTGAACGATGCGAGAACGAAGCTGGCGGACTTTTTCAGCATCCTGCTAGAGGGCAATCCTCACGGACTCACTAGCACGGTGATGACCGCCGGCAGACTTTCCGCCCCCTTCACCCTATCCGGCCCCGCCATGTCCATCACCGTGAGCGTAAATTGGAACGACTTCGCCTCAGACACCGGAGGAGCCACAAACGTGGCTTTGGCTTCATTGACGTTGCTCAGGGGCACCCGATGACCGCGAATCTGCCTCCATGAGTAACGCAAGGAATCGCCATCCGGGTCACTGCTCCGGAGGCCGTCGAGCACTACCAGGCTACCGGTTTTGACCTGCAACTCCGCAGCAACTCGCGCGATTGGCGCACGGTTCTCCGCGGCATCGGCATCCACGAACACTTCCACGACTCCTGACTTCCCGCGGTGCTCGACGGTGATGTGCGCCTTTCCATTCCCCATAACATGTACGATCCCTGCGGCATCGACCTGCACGACCGACACATCCGATGACCGATAGGTACTCCCGGCCTTAGGCGACGTGAGTGGACGGACTATGCCATCGGCAAATTGCCCGACAGCCGGCACCACCACCCGTTGTCCGATCGTGTCCAATCGCCAGGGCTTCTCCACCGCGAACTCGATACTTGTGAGCGTGGCCGCAGGCTCCACTGTGACAAGCACTTCGTCAAAGTCCTCATACCCGGCTAACCGTCCCCGCGTTACTTCTCCCACGGCAAGGAGACGCATCGTTCCCAAGGCGTCGGCTGGAATACGAACCGTGCCGGAAAACGGGGACTCGGCCCCGACCGGACTGAACGGAGCCGGCTCCGCCTGGTGCGAGGCCAGGGGCTCCTCATCGGCACGATACCAATAGTATTTGACGCCTCGAAGATTCACGTCTTTCCCGGCTTCCACCGACACAGGCACGATCTCGCCGGATCGAAGCACCGCCCCCTCTGTCGGCGTCGACAAGGTCAGAGCCCAGGCCTCCCGGTACCAGTCATCGCTGGTGGCGACCCACAAAGCCACCAGCATCACCCCGCCTCGAAGAAGCCACTCTGCCGCTGGCAAGTCATGTCCCAACTCACTCCTCCCTCTCACGAACCATCGCGCTAGGTACTGGTACGGGAGTGCACAATACCTTCTCAACCGTCTTCTCGGGCGGAGGATCGTACAATCGAATCGTCGCGTCAAGAGGAGCAAGCCTGCTGGTTCTCGCCGGCTCACCCCATGCTCCCTCATGATGACTGGCATGATAGAATATAGGGCGAGAAGAGGGTTGAATCCTTCTCGATCTAAAGGGCTCTTATGGTATAGAAAGATGATAGGCAGGAAGCCCTGAATGAACCCTCGTCTACTCATAGTCCTGCTACTCACTGTGGGACTGCTCTCAGCCTGGCCGACGGCAGCGACCCCCCCTTACACCGCCATCATTATTGAGAGTGGATCCCCCTACTTCGTCCCAAAATTTGTCACCGTCTCGACCGGCTCTCCAATCAGATGGGAAAACCCCACAGCGACGGAACACACTGTGACCCATATCGGCTGTTTGGAGGACGGCGATCACTGCGCCTTCGATTCCGGCCTAATGCTCCCAAACGGCACCTTTGCACTCCCCGGACTCGCTCCTGGCCGATACCCCTACCTCTGCCGCATTCACCCCATCATGCGCGGAGTCATCACCGTCACGGATACTTTTACCCCCTCCCAGCTCTAGAGTTCGTCGCTCATATCTCGTCCCTCGCGCTCGAGAACTGCGCTTCACGAGAGACACTTCTCGTCTCTTGAGGCCTTGCGAGAATCCCAGCCCGTCGTGTAGGCTGCGGCGCTCTAACCCGGAGCATTCATGAATAATCCGGGCTACTAGGTCACGTCGATCATGAAACCAACTGTCGCCGCTCACCAACCGCTCAGTCTCACAGGAGAGACGCTCAGTCTCCTGGCCTGGCACATCCCCGATCTCGTCACCTATCAGCACAACGAAGACGAATGGTGGTTCGCCCCCCTCGATGACAACCTGCCGATCGTGCGACTGAATCGCACCGGCCTGGAGCTGTTACAGGCGATGAACGGCCACACGACCGTCGGGGCGCTGGTGGAAAAATACGGGACACAGGTCTGCGGACCGGACGGACAGCCAGGACAGTGGCATTTGGAACATTGGGCCCTGCCCACCTACTCCCTCTGTTACTTCGGCACAGAGCCACCTGGCGGCCACCGCCACAAGGCCAAGTGGGATCTGCTCCTCCAGCAAATCCGGGAAGGCTGGTCGGGACAGGAAGGGTTCGAGGGAGAAGAGCATCTTGAAGACTTCCATCACCACGAACTAACCGATAGCGGTGAAGACGACGGCCACTTTGACCTGATCGAAACCACCGTTTCGCATCTCTTCCGGGAGCCGAACGACACGCTCAACGGCTTGACCTATGGCCGGCTGCTCATGAAGCAATTGCGGAAGCTGGGCTGGTTCGCTCCCAAACCCCGCGTCATCGTGGAAGTGGGCGGCGGACTCGGATACCTCGCCCGTGAGCTGGGCAAGGAACTCCTGCCCTTTGAAAAGCAGACCATCCGATACATCTCCCTCGACATCACCCAGCCATTCCTCAAGCTGCAAGTCATCCGTGCCAAGGCAGGAGGCTGGGGCGGCATCGGCACCCGCGCCAACGGCGAATGGCTGCCCTTCAAAGACAACTCCGTCGACCTCGTCATCGACAACGAGAACATGGCCGACATGACGCCGGTGAAGTTGACCAGGAAAGAACTCCTCGATGGCACAGGCGAGACGCCGCAGCATCAGGAGGCGTTGGATTGGATCAGACGCGTGCGGCTGCCGCTGGGCACGGACCTGCCGGAGGACGTGATCTTCAACCTCGGCCCCTTTCGATTCGTGGCGGAACTGTGGCGGGTGTTGAAGCCGGGCGGCAGGGCCTTTCTCACTGAATTCGGGGTCGAGGAAGGCTGGCCGGCGCCGGTCAAGCTCCCGGGCCACACGGAGTACGAAGTCCAGTACAGCCACCTGCGTCAGGCGACCCGCTGGCTGGGCTTTCAAGAGCGCTATCTCTCGCTGCCCCAGTTCCTCGCCATCAAACCGGACACCAAAGTGCTCTGTACCGGCGCGGCCTATACCATTCAGCGGTTTTGCCAGGCCATGAACAAGCCCTTCCCCGTGCGTGCCTATACAGAGAAGGAATTGCAGCAGACGCTGGGCGACATGCTCCCGAAACTCCACGGCTGCCACTACCACGACGTGGCAGATCCTGCCTGGTTCGGTCTCATCGACTTCAAAGTCTTGTTATTGGAAAAGCCCGGCGGCGCCCCGAAAGCCAGCTTCTCGGAGAACCAAGGCTATCGGTGGTACTCGCAGAAGTAGGGGGATCGAGGGTAGCCTGATTGGTTCCCTGTGCTCGGTCGATGCGCGCAGTGGGAGAACCAACCAGCGCCCCCCTCAGCAGAGTGGCACGGGGAGAAAGTCCTCGTTGGACGCGCGCAGTGAAGGCCAGTCTGGTCGCTCGCTGGTGAGTGGAAAGTAAGACGCGCATGATCAGAATGTGCTCGTTCGACGGCCGCAGTTGGGAGTAGCCACGCCACCCTGTAATGAGAGAGTGGAGAGATTAGGAAAGTAGAACGGCCTGACCTCCTGTCGCGCAAGCGTTCGAGCTTCACTCCTCTGTGATTCGTCTCGCCAGATCGATCAGCACTCCTTCGCGCAGACCGAGATCACTGACGAGCACGCTTGACATCCCCAACGTCTCCATGATCGTCCGGATGATGATGGCTGCCGGAGGCGATGACTTCCTCGCGGCCTTTTTCTAAGCCTGGCAGACCGGCTCGGTCGGCTTTCTTTCGGCTCAATAGCGTCTGCTCGATTTCCTGAATCGTACTGAGATGCAACTGATAATTATGGATTCTGGCCGGCTCGTAGGCTGGAAGTTTCTGCGCCATTGCTGCCAAGCTAGTGATGGTTCCCGCTGTCCCGACGAAGGTGGCAGTCTGATAGTTGCCCATACCGGCGACTGCTGCTTTCGTTTCTTTTGCGACCCACTCGCGCGCCTGGCGCACTTCTTCGTCGGTCGGCGGATCATGGTGCAGGAGCCGTTCACAGAGCCTGACGACGCCGATATCGATCGATCGCACAACCTGATTTTCGCCAGGCCGGTCTAAGATGAACTCGGTGCTGCCGCCGCCGATGTCGAGAGCCAACACGTCGGTCACGCCAATAGGCAAGCCGGAGCGAATACCCAACATTGTCCGCCTGGCTTCTTCTTCTCCTGAGATCAGTTCGACCTCAAAGCCAACTTCGCGCTTTACGCGATTAAGAAACTCATCTCGGTTCTCAGCATCACGAACTGCGCTCGTCGCGACGGCCGCCGCAGCTTCGACATGAGAAGCATCGATGATCTCCCGCCACTCCCTGAGGCACTGGAGCACACGATCCATGGCCTCAACGCTCAGCCGCTTCGTCTGATCGACGCCCGCTCCCAGTCGAAGGATTCGTCGCTCAGAACGCACTTCTCTCAGCCGCCCGCCAGGCGGCAGATCGGCGATCAGCAACCGGCAGGTGAGCGTTCCGATATCCACGCCGGCGAGACGCATCGTGCGTGCCGAGGTCTTCATACGTCGATCCGAACCTCCGTCATCTCCGATTCAAGCTTCCCGCGTGCGTCTTTGAGCTCTTGGATCTCTTTGACGAGGCGACCGATTTCAGCGTCGTACAGGACCCGTTCAACCGGTTCGCCTGCCTCGCGCAGGTTGACCGCTCGCTCGCCGGCATCCCGATACAGCTCGCCCAATTGCTGGTCGAGCTTGCGGATTTCGAGCCGGAGGCGCAACAGTTCCGTTTCTTCCAACGCACGGTTCGCCGCCTGCGCCGTGCCATGGCGCAACGTCGCCAACCCCGCCTTCAAGTCATGCTTCAACCGTTGCAAAAATCCCATTTTCTCCTACCTCTCCCCTCTCTCCACTCCACCCGGAGGGGGATGCGTGGACTAGTGTCTCCATTGCTGAAAGAGCGGGGCCCCACCTTCCCAGCCTCTCCGAAGTGGACAGTTCGGAATTTGAGTGAGTGCGTCGACCGGGAAGCTCCAACCGCCCGCCGGGGCTCCTACACCGGGCGGGGTCGCTCTGAGAAGCAGGGAGACGCTGGTCGACGACAGGACCCGCGAATCTTAACTGACCGACCCCAAATCCAACTTTGCTTCCCACCGCCGCAACATCGTTTCTCGCAATGCACGGTGCACCAACGCCTTCAGCTGTGGGTCTTGCTTCAAAAGCGCAAAGGCCTCCTGCCGCGCCTGCTGGAGCAGATCGGCATCCCGCACCAGGTTCGCGACGCGAAACTCCGGTACGCCCCACTGCCGGAATCCAAAAAACTCGCCTGGCCCGCGAATCCGGAGATCCTCCTCGGCAATCACAAACCCATCGGTCGATCGCACGAGCGCGTCCAGCCGCTCCCGTGCCGCCGATGCCGGTTCGCCGGCCGCTTTGGGCTTCGTCGATGGAAACATCACCCCGCCCGAAGCCATTAACAGACAATAGGACTGGTACCCGCTTCGCCCGACTCGTCCGCGCAATTGGTGCAGCTGCGCCAGCCCGAACCGCTCGGCATGCTCGATCATCATAACCGTGGCATTGGGCACATCGACCCCGACCTCCACCACCGTCGTTGAGACCAGTACCTGGATCGCCCCCTTCTTATACGACGCCATGACCTGTTCTTTCTCTTCTGACTTCATCCGACCGTGCAACAGCCCGACGCGAAACTCGGCCAACTCCTCCGCCTGCAGCTGTTCAGCACCTTGCATGGCCGCCTGCAGATCGGTCTTCTCCGATTCTTCGACGAGCGGATACACCACATAGGCCTGACGGCCGCCCCGCAGTTCATCGCGTAGAATCTGATAGGCCCGCCCCCGCTGGCTGTCGCTCAAGAGAAACGTCCGCACCGGTTTTCGCCCAGGCGGCATGGTGTCGATCACCGAGACATCCAGATCCCCATACACCGTCATGGCCAGCGTGCGTGGAATCGGTGTTGCGGTCAGTACCAACACATCAGGCTTGTACCCCTTCTCGATGAGCGTCTTCCGTTGGAGTACGCCGAATCGATGTTGCTCATCCACCACCACCAGTCCAAGTTTCGCGAAGGTGACGCCTTGCTGGATGACCGCATGGGTCCCAATTACGACCTGCGCGGTCCCGGAGGCTACCTGCCCGCGCACAGCTTTACGAGCTGCCGCACGTCCACCACCACTCACGAGCACCACGGAAAGCCCGAGCGGTTCCAACAACCCCTTCATCGTTCGATAGTGTTGCTCGGCGAGAATTTCCGTCGGCGCCATCAGTGCCGCCTGGTAGCCAGACCCACAGGCCAGCACCATCGCCTGCACCGCCACGATGGTTTTGCCGGAGCCGACATCGCCCTGCACCAGGCGGTTCATCGGTTTGAGCGATGTCATGTCCGACAGAATCTCTCGGATCACCCGCTCTTGCGCCGCGGTCAGCTGAAAGGGCAGCGCCCGATCCAGCTTGCCGAGGAGCGGCGTCTTCGGATTGAACGAGACCTGCTTGACCTCTTCCTTCATGACTCGTTGTCGCGACGCCAACGCGAGTTGGAGCACAAACAGTTCTTCGAACGCCAAGCGCCGATGCGCCGGCGTGAGGCCTCGATCGAGCTGTCCCACATCCGTCCCAGGCTGAGGGAAATGCACATCTTGAATGGCTTGTTGAAGGGGCAGCAATCGATAGCGGGCACGAAGCGGGACCGGCAACACCTCCTGTGCCTCGGCGACATGCGCATCGAGCAAACTTTTCATGAGCACACGCATCTGCCGGGACGTCCATCCCTTGGTTTCGTGGTACACGGGAACAATACGCCCCACGTGCAGCGGCGCTTCGGATTCTGCGCCCACCACTTCGTATTGCGCGACCTCCATCCTCATCGCCACCCACCCCTGCGCGCCTGCCACCACCCGCCCGGTCAGCATGACGCTCGTCCCGACGGTAAAGAGTTGCTCGAGAAACGGCTGATTAAAGAACACCGCCTGGAGACGCCCGGTTGAATCTTCCACCACAATGTCGAGGATAGCGAGGCGGCGACTGCGGGCCTTCTTCGCCTCGCTTCGGATAATCGTCCCGCAGATCGAGGCCTGCACACCAGGCACCAGTTGCCCGATCGGGGTCATGACCGAGCGATCCTCATAGCGCCAAGGGACGGTCCACAGGGCATCCTCAACCGTCTCAATCCCGAACCGTTGGAGCAATGCCGTACGCCTCGGGCCGACTCCCTTCACGAAACGAATGGGCTGCTCCCACCATGGCCGAGATGGGGTTTCATTCACGACAGGCACATGCAGCACGACTGGCTCCGGTTCGTGCCACGCCCGGGCCGGATCGCGGATTGCCTCGCGCAAGACACCAAGGATGACCGTGGCTTCCTGCAGCCGACGCTGCTGCTCCTCTGCCGGGAGCCGCTGCTGGTCTTCAAGAAACAGCTCACGCAGCTGGAGCAACGCTGCTTCAATCGCCCGTGGATAGACGCGATCGGACAGGGCCTGCATGACCTGTGAGGAGACAAAATGACTCAGATTCTTGACGGTGGGCAGATGCGCGAAAGCATCGCGAGACGCGAATTCAATCGGACGCGCGACACGGTCCAGCCATTGCTGAAACTGTTCAGGGGGTTTGGGCTCGGAAGAGCGCCGTATCACAGTGGCGGATCGTAACACAGCCTCCGCCCCTCCTCAACGACCCTTGTCGATTTCCTGACAACCCTTTGTCGCGCTTCCCTAGGGTGCTACACTGATTTTCATCCGAATAGGGCCTCTATGTACCGTCGCAACATTTCTCACATTTTGTATCCCGTCGCCTGCCTGCTCGGGCTATTCATCGTCTATCAAGCCTGGTTCAAACCGACCTATCTGCCTACGCCACCACCAGATCAACCCAATGCTTCAGTGGAAGACTCTCAGGACGCGCAACCAGAACCGCGTCACGATGGCCCAGCGGAACCGGAGTCTAAACAGACTCGACTGATTGATCCCAGCGTGGTCCCGGAAACGACACATCACGAACTCTTGGAAACGATCCGCGACGAGATCGAGAAAGGGAACGTCCAGGAAGCGGAAACCAAACTGGCCAATCTACCGGCAGCCATCGCAGCCGACAATACTACGCGCCCCTATGTGGCCGTCCTCTGGAACAATCTGGGCATTCAACAGGAAAAGCATGGCGGGACGGCTGTCTCGATCAAGGCCTTCAAGCAAGCCGCGTCACTCGACGCCAAGAATCCCGTCGTCCAACTGAACCTCGCCCATGCCTACTGGGAGCTGCGCGATCCGGCCATGACGCAGGACTTTCTAGAGAATCTGGTCGCCCTGGCTCCGAACGAGCCCTTCCCCCATCTGGCGCTGGCCAATCTCTTACAGGAACGGGATCAGCTCGGCGAAGCGGCTCGCCACCTCGATCAAGCCACCGCCCGCGCAAGCAAAGACCCCGCCGTGCAATCCTATCTGCGAACCGTCACGGCCAAAGTCCGCCGAACTGAGACGAGCGAAGCGCGGCTCACCAGCCGAGACAGCGCCCACTTTACTGTGAAATTCGACGGGGAAGCCGATCAGGCTACCTGGGCCGCTGTGTTGGAGATTCTTGAAGAGGCCTATCGAGAGATCGGCCAAAAATTCGGGCACTTTCCGTCGAAAACCATCGTCGTCGTCCTGCACGCCAAGTCCACGTTCCAAAGCGCAACCGGCAGCCCGGTGTGGGCCGATGGGCTCTTCGATCCTGTGCTCGGGCGCATCCAGGTTCCTGCGCAGGACGCGTTGGCAGACCGTGCCTGGCTCACACGCGTGCTGCGGCACGAGTTCGTACACGCGCTCCTGCACGACCAATCCGGCCCCGCCGGCAGTGCCGTCCCGACATGGCTCAACGAAGGCTTAGCCATGGAGTTGTCCGGGGATCGCTGGTCGGATCTCGATCAGATCATGAAGCAGAAGTTTACCCTGATTCCTCTGCCTGCCTTAGAGGGGGTGTGGGGAGGGTTGTCCTCTGATGCCGCGACTGTGGCCTATCTGGAGGCCAACTCCGCCGTGCACTATCTGATCGACCGCTTCGGCATGCCTCAGGTGCAAGCACTCCTCGCACACCTCAAGGCCAGGCAGGCGCTCTCTGCTGCCATGCAATCGCAGCTCTCGCTATCGTACGAGCAATTCCAGTCCAGGTGGATGGATCAGTTACAGGAGCGCAGAAAGAAAATCTAACTCGCAGCGGTCTTGCAGCACCCGACGGTAGGTCAAACCCTCTACTTTCTCACTAGATCGCTTCCTGCTTCATCCCCTCAGGCCCTGCGCCACGCCAGGCCGGCAGATTCTCGGCTGCATCATCGTGCCCGGCTACCACGTCGGTCTCGTCCACGGTCGGCTCGATCGTGTCTTCCCACAACATCTGCCGGTCCCGATCGTTAAACATGCGGATGCGAAACTCGATCTGTTGAGATGGGGCCGCCAACCCCTCTGTCTGGCCGACGACGGCCCTGCTGACACGTTCTGCACGGGCAAGCCTGCCGGCCCCGGCTGAAAACTGATCCGTCCACACAAGCTGTCCGGTTGCCGGATCGACAGCACGGAGGAAAAACTGGGGTTGACCATCGATGGCGCCCCGGCTGCGGACCTGGGTCACCGTCGCCTGTGGCGCAAGATGGGCCACGACTCGGTGGGTGGAACCGGATTCCTGATTGCTGACATTGAGATTCAAGAGACCTTCCCAGAGAAACTTGCCTGTGGCTGCGTCATAGACGCGGAGCGTGAACGCTGAAAGTCCGTCGGCCCCCGGGCCGACTCCGCCCGCAAAAATCCGCTCACGCGGTTGACTCCCCGCTGACGCTGCGTCCTCTCTCACATTCAAATCATACGTTTCATCGGAAAGGATCGCGCCGGTCTCGGCATCGTAGGTTTTCACAGTAATCGTGGACGTCTCAGCATTCTCATACCCGACACCAGCCGCCACGACCTTCCTGAGTTTCACCGGCGCGAGAGACGACAGGTCTGCAGTCCACGCTGTCAGCGGAAGGCCATAGCTGATGATGGCTATGGCGATCAACGCGACGTAAAAAGCCTTCCTCCTCCGCACATCGATCCGCCGCTCCTGATACACCGGCACGAACTCACGCCGGATCGGCCTGAACGACTCCCTCACTTCACCTATCGACTCAGACAACCACTGAATAATCGTCATGTGCGGTTCTCCCTCGCTTGTGCTGGAGTCTCGCATTGACGTCCTTCAAGGTAAATTCCTCACTGTGGGGAGAAAACCCTTCGAAAGAGGGGGGGACGTTGAATAGCCGCGCGAGACAGGCGGAACGGGCGAGACGATTCAGCCGAAATTCGGGGCGGACTGCCCGTAGTGCGCAAGCGGTTACTTATGCGGTGTTTCTCGACTCGGTTTAGCGGGATTCTCGGAACCCCTGCAAGAGGAACTGTGCCAAAGACGGAGTACCGGTACCGGGCCACAAACCAATAGAGCAGATAGCCGAAGGGCTTGACCAGTGGAAGGCTCAAGAGGACTGAGAGGACCCGCCCGCCCTTGAGGCCAGGCAGGAGGGCCAGAAAGGCATCGAGCCCACGGGCAATCTCCCCGTTAGGACGGACCAGGAAGGCGGCGTCTGGACGACCTGGCCGATAGCGCTCCCCCAAGGCCTGTTTGGCCTCTTCGCTCTGATAGGGAACCATCCGTATCGGGGTGGCATCAGCGTGAGTCTCCAGTCGTTCGAGGCCCTTCTTGGCGGTGACACAGAGGCGGCATTGGCCGTCGTAGACCAGAAGACAGGCTTGAGACGCTCTGTCGGATGGATCTGCCATCGCCGTCTCCCTCGCAACCATCCACTCCTGGCGTCGAACTAGTCAAGGATGCTCAAAAAGTCCGTCCAGCAAGGCCGCAGGCGAGTCGAAACCGGAGGCGTACCCTCTGGGGCGCACGGTGCGACGAATAAGGAGCACCAAGTCTGTGCGCGCCGCCGAGTCAGTGAGGCGGCCGGGTCCCCGTTGAGGATTTCGATGAGCCGAGAACGAAGTTGGCGGACTTTTTCAGCATCCTACCTGTCCTGTTGCTGTGCGCAGCAGCGGCGGGTATCATCCCATCCATGCGACACAACTGGACAATCATCGGCCTGCTCGCGGGGCTCTGCCTCATCGGAGCCAATACCACCCAGCTCATACCGGCTGCAACTGAGGCAGGCCGAATCGGATGGATGCTCTATCTGATCGCATTTCCTATAGCTCTCGCGGGCCTCGTGTGGATCGGATGGACCTGGACCGCCATGGCCTGCGTCATCTATGGAACGGTGGGATTGGCATTAGACCTTGCCACAGTCACAAGCATCCTGGGCGGACAGGGCGAGACTGGTGCCCTGTTCTTTTTCAGTGCGATGAGCGGGATCGTGAACTTTTTACTGATCCTGTTCGGCGGGCGCGCGTTTTTGCATTCGTCTTTGGGGACCGCGCTTCCAGGATCCCGTCCTCCCAGTCCTCCGTCCCCTTCTTCATCCGCAAGACCTTGATCCGTTCAAATCCAGCATCCGTCAACCAGGCCTTCGTCTCGGCTGCCGAATAGGTGTTGCCCTGCTCGGTGAACAGCAACATAGAGACCGCGAAGAGACTCGCCTCTTCGGGGAACAGACCTTCCCGGTCGTGGAGAAAGGCATCCTGAATCAGCAGTCGGCCTCCAGGATTCAACGCGGCCAACGCACGCTGAAACACTGCCTGATTGTCTTTCGGCGAATAGATGTGGAGCACGTTCGAATACCAGATGACATCGTAGGCGCCGGGAATATCTTCCGTCAGCAAATCCAACGGCAGATAGGAAAGTCGCGCGCTGGCCTTGTGAGTCGACGCAATCTCCTTCGCCACGTCGAGGGCTGCGGGACGATCGCACACCGTGGCACGGAGCCGGGGGTTCTTTGCGAGGAAGGCCATTGCATAGGTGCCGGGACCGCCGCCAAGATCGAGCAGGGTCCGCGCGCCACGCAGGTTGATCTGGGCCGCAATCTTCGGAGCCGTCTCCAGGGTCCGGTGATGCATCGCCCACGTAAACCGGCGACGATAATCCGGCTCATCCGGCTCATCGTGATCGAGCGGCAGTCCGCTCTTCACCGATTCCAGCAAGCGTGCCCAATCAGCCCAATGGCTCGTGATCAGCCGGAGATAGTCCCCCCGATAGGCCGGATGGTGTGCGTTCAACGCCGTGGCACCCAATCGACTGTTCGTATAGGTCTCGCCCTTTTTCTTCAGCAAGCCGGCCATTGCGAGATTCCGGCAGAGAATGGCCAACCCCCGCTCACTGACCTTCACGTCACGAGCCAGGGCAGGAATTGTCCATGCGCGAGTCCCGATGGCAGTAAAGAGGTCCAGCTCAAGGGCGGCGATCAGAACCCGCGGCAGCCGGTAGGCCGAAATCGCATCGCGCAAGTCATCGAATGTGGCGATCTGCCTGCTCACCGGGCCGCGCCGATCGTCCGCACACACCAGCGCATCAGGTCCTGCACGGCCATAGGATTTGTCAGGTCCACGCTCCGTTCGAAGCGAGCCGCCACGTACTCATCGTTCATCTCGGTCTGTTCAGAAAATCCTGATTTCAGCAGGATCGCACGGTACTTTGAGACTGCCGGTTGGATGTAGTACTTGGCCTGCTTCGCGATCTCGTCGGTGCCGAGATCCTCCGGCGTCCCATCGGACAGGAGGGTCATCACATCGTCAAGCGCCATGCCATACTGGCAGAGCAGCCGTCCGTCCGGCGTGAGTTCCAGCAGCCATCCATCGGAGCCAAGGTCCATCGCCAACGCACCGCCGGCTTCCAATTCCAGTAGTTGGGGAAAGATGGGGGCCAGCGAGGCTCTTGAGAGCGGCCCAGGCCGTTGAGGCTTCGTCACTCATGCATGCGTCTTTCGATGGGGCGGTGTTCCATCCTGCCCGACGAGACTGGCGCGCAAGGCCGCCAACCGTTGGATATTCTCTTCAAGTTTCGGCAGATGATATTTGCGATCCATATGCACCACCAGTTCAAGTAGATCCGCCGCCTCACGCAGCTTGCCGGTCGCTTCATAACATTGGACTAGGACATAACGAGCACCGCCTGTCCGCAGCTCATCCCCCGATCGCTCGGCAATGGACTGGCTGGTTTGGCAACAGGCGATGGCATCGTCGTAGCGTTGCTGCATTAAAAACGTTCGACCGATCATGCGCCAGGCATCAGCCACGCCGCCCTGATTTCCCAACCGCCGCATCAGGACCAGCGACTGTTCATAGTATCGAATCGCCTGCTCGAACTCTTTCGTCTCGCGTGCGACCAAGCCAAGATCCGAAAAGAGCACCGCCTTGCCTGCCTCATCGTGAGTCTTACTCATGAGATCCAAGGCTTCGAGATAGTAGGCCTTGGCGCGATCCCATTCGCCCGCATCGGCCCTGAGGTTCCCCAAATTGCCCAACGTCGTCCCGATCCCCTTCTCATCCCCAAGAATCTTCTGGAGTTCCAACACCTCTTGGTAGTATGTCTGGGCCGATTCCCGACGTCCGCTGACCGCACAAATATTCCCGAGATTTCCCAGCGTGGACGCCAACGCTCGTTGGTCCCCGGTCAGCCGGTCACATTCCAGCGCCTTCGCATAGCAGGTATAGGCATCGGTATAGAGCCCGCGCGAAAAATGCTCGTTTCCCTGGCGGTTGAGTTCTTCTGAAAGTCCGTTGCGTAGTGTCATGATGAGGATTGGAGCAACCGTTCGACCGCCTGCTTGGCACCGGTGAGAATCGAGGCACCGTCGCCGACCAACAGACTATCGAAATTGTACTTGAGGAGACGACGCAGTCCCTCTTGAGCCTTCGTCACATCGGCATATTTTTCAGCAGGCAGGAGACTGACGGAGCCGGCCGGCTTCCCGATCAAGGCATCGCCGACAATCAGCACACCCTTCCCCTGCTGTATGAACAAAGCTGATTCGCCGGGAGATTTCTGGCCATTCAGCTGGATCACCCAGATCCCGCCCGTCAGCAACTCCCCGTCTTTAAACGTTTTGGTCGGCTTGAGATCCATCTGCGGCGCGTCGGCCTCCGGCACTTGCAGTTGGCAGCGAAACTCGTCTTGGTACTTCGCCGCTTCGCGGGCATGGTCGCGATTCGTCACGATGATGTAATCGACGGGGCCGTTGCGGAGGATCACGGAACTCGCCTCGCCTGTCATCGGCGGAGGGTCGACGAGAATCTTGTGTTCCCCGACCGTCAGGAAGAGCCCGTTGAAATCGAACTGCTTCTCCTCGGAGAACCAGGACCATTGCCAGATGCCGGGAAGCAGGTTTTTCATAATCAGGTCGAGGCTCTAGCTGAGACTCAGCACATGCGCCGACGTGACTTCATAATGCGCGCCACGGCATCCTTCACAACTTTCGTGACTTTCGTCAGGATACTCGCTTCGTTGGGCAGATCAATGATGTCATCTTCTGAGATCGTAATGAATTTTCTATTCGGCCCCTTCGTCAGGGAAATCAGAAACATACTATTAGAAGGCGTGACGGGGATAACGACCTGCACGGATGCATCAGTCCCCTTCACCACCTCCAAAAACTTCTGCTTTCCCTCTTCCATCTCATCCATCGTCTTTTTCCCTCTCCCCCGGCGGAAGTCGGTATGTCCTCTGCACCGCGGCTGAGGGATCCTCGTCTGCGCGCGTCGAACGAGCACCGCTTTATCGTGCGCGTTCCGCGAGCAGCGGGATTCCTCAGCCGCGGTGCGCCTTACATCTTGTTGCTTCCAGCTCCCAACAGCTTTTCGACTTCCGCCAGAATCACCTCTTCACCAGCCAGATCCATATTGCCGACACGCTGCCACCGGATCACGCCCTGCTGATCGATCACATACACGTTGGGAATAAACTTCCCCCCGCCATACAATTTGTCCGTCACCTTGTTCGGATCAAGCAGATAGGGATACGTGACTTTCACGGGAAAAGCGGACAAGAACTCGCCGACTTCTTTCTTCGAGTTACCGTTAGAATTGACGCCGAGCACGGCCACGTCTTTGCCCTTCGTCATCTCAGAAACTTTTTGGAGCGTCGTACCCTGCATCATACAGGGGTCGCAGATATGAAACAGTCCGAGCACCACGACCTTCCCCTTATAGGTATCCAACCCCACGGTCTCACCGGTAATGGCCGTCAACGAAAACGAGGGGGCCTTCTCGCCGACCTTAAAAAATCCCGCGGCAAGGACCAGATGGGCCGCAAGAACAGGGACCAGCAGCGCACCGAGTATCGATAGTATTCGTTTCATGGGAGCCTCCATTTCTTAAGAAGTGCTGAGTCCTGAGCGAAGAAACAATCGATCCGAGCTCAGCACTACCTGACGGGCCATCCTACCATGCAGAATTTTTCAGGGGCAATGGCGTCAGGGAAGAGTCGAGCCGACGGAGGGAAAACGAGGGCTCGCGAGGGAGAAGAATCGTCGCGCCTGAGCCGCAAGGCGCATGGTGAGGAACCGCACCTGATGTATCAGCTCCGTTCCAACAAGGGAGTAATCAGTTCGGGTAGATCGAGAACGTCTCGCCAAAAATGGAGACGATAACAATCCACCTGCTGCACCAGGCATCCTGTTAGATGGATGGGTCGAAGAGACCGAGCTGCCATTCCTCAGCGCGGGTCAAGGCGATAGGATAGCGTTCGGTAAAGCAGGCGTTGCAATACTGGCCCGGTGTGCCGGGGGAGGCGTTCAGCATGCCATCGAGACTCAAATAGGCAAGGCTATCAGCCGTGATGTACTTCCGAATCTCTTCGGTGGTGTGGCTGGAGGCGATGAGTTCCTTCCTGGTCGGCGTGTCGATACCGTAGAAGCAGGGAGAGATGATCGGCGGTGAACTGATGCGCATATGCACTTCTTTGGCCCCGGCATTGCGAATCATCTTCACAATCTTACGGCTCGTCGTGCCCCGCACCAGCGAGTCATCGACCACGACGACCCGTTTCCCCTCCAGCACCTCCGGCACGGCATTGAGCTTGACCTTCACGCCGAAGTGCCGGATCGATTGCTCCGGCTCAATGAAGGTTCGGCCGACATAGTGATTCCGAATCAGCCCGAGTTCGAACTGAATCCCCGCCCCTTCAGCATAGCCGAGCGCGGCAGGCACCCCGGAGTCCGGTACGGGAACGACAATATCCGCCGGCACCGACGATTCTTTCGCCAGTTGTCTGCCCAAGGCCTTGCGCGTGGCATAGACCGCATTCGCGCCGAAGATCTTGCTGTCCGGTCGAGCAAAATACACATATTCAAAGACACACATAGCCGGACTGACAGGCGGAAACGGCTTATGACTCGTCACGCCCTTGTCGTTCAGCACGACCAACTCGCCCGGCTCGATCTCGCGGACAATTTCAGCACCGAGCAGGTCGAACGCGCAGGTTTCCGAGGCCACGAGGTAGGTATCGCCCAGCCGGCCAAGACAGAGCGGCCGGAACCCGTGCGGGTCGCGTACCGCGATGATCCCGTTGTCCGTCTGCAAGACGACCGAAAACGCCCCGCGCACCTGGCTCAACGCATCGATGATGCGGGCCAGCAATGTATCGGCCCGCGAATGGGCGATCAAATGGATGATGACTTCGCTGTCTGAGGTGGATTGAAAGATGGCGCCGTACGCTTCGAGCTCGTGACGGAGCACTTGGGCATTGATGAGGTTGCCGTTATGGGCAAGCGCGAGATTCCCAAACGCAAAGTTGACCGAGAGCGGCTGGACATTCTTGAGATCATTCCCCCCGGCCGTGGAGTAGCGATTGTGGCCGATCGCCATCGAACCGGTTAATTGATCGAGCGCCTCAGTACTATAGATATCCGCGACAAGCCCCTTCCCCTTGTGGACATGAAACTGCTCACCATCGCCCGAGACGATGCCGGAGGCTTCCTGTCCTCGGTGCTGGAGGGCATACAAGCCAAGATAGGTGAGGTTTGCCGCTTCCTTATGGCCATAAATGCCGAAGACGGCACATTCGTCGTGGAACTTATCGGGGGTGATCATGGGTAAGGGGTGAGGCGTGTGGCGTGAGGCGATGTGGAAGAAATTTTTGGTTCTGACTCATGACCCCTAACCCCTCACGCTCGCTTCATTCAGCGCACGTTCGACGGAATAGGCCCACCGGTCGTGAAGTTGATCGACCGGAAGGTCGATGCGGCAACCTTCGCTCCATTGCCCCTTCTCCACATCGATGACGAAACGATCGCCTCCAACCGTCCCGATCTTCATCGCTGGAATACCGGAGTCCCAGGCCCGATTCAATACCTGGTCAGCCATTTCAGGCTTCACCGACAGGACCACCCGTGATTGGCTCTCACCGAACAAGAGGGCATCCCGCCGCAATGTATCGAGAGCTAATCTTACCACAGCCCCTCGCCTGGCGTCTGGAGCAGAGATACAACATTCAGCCAATGCAACAGACAACCCGCCATCTGAGCAATCATGGGCTGATTGTACGACTCCCTCGCGGATCACTTTCAAGATGAAGTCATGGAGCGCCTTCTCCGTCTCAAGACTGAGGAACGGTGGCGAGCCCTGCTCCCGGTGATGGAGCACTTTCAGATATTCACTGCCGCCCAGGTCCTCCTTCGTCTTACCCAGGAGGAGAATCGCATCGCCGTCCTGCTTGAACCACTGCGTCATCGTCTTATCGACTGAATCGATCAGACCCACCATCCCCAACATCGGCGTGGGATAGATCGAAAGACCATTGGTTTCGTTGTAGAAACTCACATTGCCGCTGACAATGGGAACCTTGAAATGTTCGCAGGCATCCTTCAGCCCCTCGATCGCCAACACAAACTGCCACATAATCTCAGGTCGCTCGGGGTTACCAAAGTTCAAACAGTCCGTAAGCCCGATCGGCTCCGCACCGGAGCAGACGAGATTCCTCGCCGCCTCGGCCACCGCAAGGCGAGCCCCTTCGTAGGGATGTAGCAGGCAGTAGCGGCTATTACAGTCCACCGTCATCGCGATGGCCTTATTCGTCCCCTTGATCCGAACCACCGCCGCATCGGAGCCGGGCCGGACCATCGTGTTGGTCCGCACCATGTGGTCATACTGTTCATAGACCCAGCGTTTGCTCGCAATCGTCGGAGACTCCAGCAGCGACAGCAGCGCCGCATTCGCGTCCTTCACATCGGGAAGCGCATCGTAGTTTAAGTTGGTCAGCATGTCCTGGTAGGCCGGCGGCGAATAGGGCCGCTCGTACCGTGGTCCGTCATCAGCCAGGGACTTCGCCGGAATCTCTGCCACCACCTTGCCCTGGTCCCTCACGCGGAGAATCCCGTCACCCGTGACCCGTCCCACCACCGCCACATCGAGATCCCACTTCTTGCAGATCCTGATACATTCGTCTTCCTTGCCCGCCTGCGCCACCATCAGCATGCGTTCTTGGGATTCCGACAACATCAATTCATAGGGCGTCATGCCTGGCTCACGCCGCGGCACATCGGTCAGGTCCAGATCGATTCCGTTACCGGCACGCGACGCCATTTCGCAGGAGGAACTGGTCAACCCGGCCGCCCCCATGTCCTGGATGCCAACCAGCAGATCGCCTGCCATCAGTTCGAGACAGGCTTCCAGCAACAACTTCTCGGTAAAGGGATCGCCCACCTGCACCGTGGGCCGCTTCTGTTCCGACTGGTCGTCGAAGGAATCGGACGCCATCGTCGCCCCGTGAATCCCGTCGCGGCCAGTCTTCGAGCCGAAATAGATCACTGGATTGCCGACGCCGGCCGCTGTTCCAAGGAAGATCTTGTCCTTGTGCGCAATGCCGAGACAAAACACGTTCACGAGCGGATTCTGCGAAAAAATATCGTTGAAGACGATTTCGCCTCCGACCGTCGGCACCCCCATGCAGTTCCCATAACCCGCGATGCCGGCCACGACACCCTTGACCAAATGGCAGTTCTTCGCATTGTCCAGCCCACCGAACCGCAGCGCATCGAGCAAGGCGATCGGCCGCGCGCCCATCGTAAAGATGTCACGCAGAATCCCGCCCACCCCCGTCGCTGCACCTTGATAGGGCTCGATGAATGAGGGATGGTTGTGCGACTCCATCTTGAAGACCGCGCAGAGCCCATCGCCGATATCCACGGCACCGGCATTTTCCCCAGGCCCCTGGACCACCCGCGGTCCCGTCGTCGGCAGTTTCCTCAAATGCACGCGAGAACTCTTATAGGAGCAATGCTCCGACCACATCACCGAGAACATGCCCAACTCGGTGATATTCGGTTCCCGCCCGAGTATCTCGATGATCTTCTTATACTCATCGTCCGTCAGATTATGCTGCGCGATGAGGTCTTTGGTAATTGGCTGGCTCACAGGTCCCATAATTTGGATTTCACACTCACATTGTTTCTTGTTCAGAGGGCGAATCTGCTCACTGAGAGAGTCTACGAGGCTCCCGATGATGCATCACCCACCGTGAGCATCGGACTGCCTACTCTAGGCAGGAATCATCTTCAGCTGCTTCTTGTTTCCCTTCAGCGACTCCAGCATCGAGAGGAAAATCAGCTTCCCGTCGTCATTGCCCAACACCGCTTCCGCGCAGCGTTCCGGATGCGGCATCATGCCCAGCACATTGCCCTCGGCATTGATGATCCCGGCAATATTATCCAGTGAGCCGTTCGGATTCGCTTCCGACGTCACCTTGCCCTCCGGCGTGCAGTAGCGGAGCACGATCTGCGCGTTGGCCTGCATCGCCGCGAGCGTGACCGGATCGGTGTAGTAGTTCCCGTCTGCATGGGCGATCGGAATCTTGAGCACCTGACCGGACTGACAGGCGCCGGTAAACGCCGTGGCCGCATTTTCGACCTTCACGGACACATCCTTGCAGATGAAATGCAGCGACTTGTTCCGGAGCATGGCCCCGGGCAGCAGCCCTGCTTCGAGCAATATCTGAAACCCGTTGCAGATGCCGAGCACCATCCCGCCGCTCTTCGCAAACTCCTTCACCGCCCCCATTACCGGCGAGAACCGCGCAATAGCGCCAGTCCGCAAATAGTCGCCGTAGGAAAACCCGCCGGGCAGGACAATCGCATCCAGCCCCGCCAGCAAGGTCTCCTTGTGCCAGATCATCTCCACATACTGCCCCAGCACATCCTTGAAGATATGCTGACAGTCGTGATCGCAATTACTGCCCGGAAAAACCACCACTCCGATCTTCATTTCACCCACCCTCACTCCGTTGCAGCGAGATGGCAGGATTTGGTTTTACTGCGCGCGTCCAACGAGGGCCTTCTCAGGCCGCGCGTTGCGCGAGCACGAAACCAAGTCCTGCCGTCTCGCCATCTCACTGCAACTCATACCGATATTCTTCAACGATCGTATTGGCCAACAACTTTTCGCACATGGCTTTTACCGCGGCATCGGCTTTCGCCTTATCCGTTTCATTCACATCCACTTCCATATACTTCCCGACTCGCACATTGCTTGTATTCTTGAACCCCAGCGAATCAAGCGCATGCTCAATCGCCTTGCCCTGCGGATCGAGAATCCCTTGTTTCAACGTGACATGAATCTTGGCCTTCACCGCTCCCTCCTTACCAGGATGCTGAAAAAATCCACCAGCTCTTCTCTTACCCCTCGACGAAGGGCGGCGTGAATGCTCTCACCTGCGCGCATCGGACGAGCACCGTTTCATCGTGCGCGTTCTGCGAGCAGAGAGAGCGTTTATGTCGCCCTTCTCCCCTCACGGCTTACTCCCCTGCTCAGATGCTTTTGTCTGTCTATCCACGTATTTCCTGATCCAGAAAATTCCCGCGATCGTCCCGAGCCCACCGAAGACAAGCGCCACAAAGGCCCAGCGCCAGGGTGATTCGTCCAGACGATAGGCCATCATACCCACCACCGCCGCCCACACAAAAATGGCCGCCACCAACCCGTAATTCATGAACAACCGCAGAAACCCCTTCACGATTCTTCCCTCTTCACTTTCCCCCTCCCTCCCCCAAAGGAAGGATTGGGAGGCTCCCATGAGGGGATACCGTGGTTAGCCTCCACTGCGCGCATCGAACGAGCACAGTTTCATCGTGCGCGTTCTGCGAGCACAGAGGCTACCACGGTGTCCCCTCACTATCCGCACACCCTTCTCAACACTTCCTGATACGCCTCTTCAATCTTCCCCAAATCCTTCCGAAACCGATCCTTATCCATCGACTCCTTCGTCGTCTGGTCCCAGAAGCGGCAGGTGTCGGGCGAAATCTCATCCGCCAGGATCAGCTTGCCGTTGTGCATCCCGAACTCCAACTTGAAATCGACGAGGATCATCTGTCGCTCACGGAAGAACGGCTGGAGGACTTTATTCACTTCTAACGCGAGCCGCTTAATCTCCGCCAGTTGTTCCGGCGTCGCCAGTTTGAGCAGCCGAATGTGTTCGTCGGCGATGAGCGGATCGCCCAGCGCATCGTTCTTGTAATACCACTCCACGATGGCCGGCTCGATGGGAGCACCCTCTTTCAACCCCAGCCGCTTCGCCAAACTGCCTGCCACGACGTTGCGGACCACCACTTCGACCGGCACGATCGTCACCTTCTTGGTAAGCAGCTCCCGGTCGCTCAGCCGGTCGACAAAGTGCGTCGGTACACCGGCCTGTTCCAGCAACCGAAAGAGCCGCTCGGATATTTTGTTATTGATGATGCCTTTCTCGACGATGGTCCCGCGTTTCTGCGCGTTGAATGCCGTCGCATCGTCCTTGAAATACTGGACGACTTGATCCGGCTTATCGGTCGCGAACACTTTCTTGGCCTTACCTTCGTAGAGTAGCGTTCTTGTTGTCATACGTAGTCCTCAACTGCGGTCGCAGTTACTGAGCCAGCACCTCGATGATCTCGTCCAAGGATCTGACAGTCCCCAGCAAGGTCGGGTGACCAAACCGCCGGTTATGCCGATACTCTTTTACCTTCTCCAAGGCCAAAATCAAACTCTGAAAATCTTCCAGCCGTGACGTTTCAAAATAGGTAATGAAGTCCAGATCGTCAAGGCCGGTCGCATGGTAGAGCTTCCGCTTGACCGTCTTGTTGTAGGGCAACGATGCTTCGGTATGTTCCTGCATCATCGCTGCCCGCTGCTCTTGCGGAAGGGACCACCAGGCCGCATCCTTCCGGATCGGGATCACGATCACATAGGGCTTGGGACCTGGCTCGCTGGGAATCTTGAGGTCTGCCTTGAGGTTGTCCGGCATACCCGGCACATAGTTGGCCTTCTTCGTCAGGCCGGAAAAGACCGAGCTGCTGATCAGGTGCTTACCAAAGAGACTGCCTTGAAGATCCAGGAGAAACTGTTGGGTCTCGCGCAGCTCAGTCGCGTGAACGCGAAAGAGCAGATCTGCGTGATCGGATAGTCCGCGGAGAAGATAGATATCGATCGCCAATTTCTCTCGATGCTGCTCGACCACTCCCTTTAGAACGGTCAATTGCGCGATGCGCGCTGGCTGATCCTGTTTCGCCCAGTCCGCATCAAGACGGAAGGAAGCAAAGGTGCCGTAGACGCCCGGCTCGCTCAAAAGCTTGTCGCGATCGGCTGCCTCAACGGCCGACACCAGCACCAGGCCAACCAACACCAGCACAACAACACGCACGAGAGAAACAGAGGATCTCATCGTTTCCCCCTCTTCACTCGCTTACGCGTGACCGATCCGAATACCCGCCGGAAAATCTTGTCGAGATGGCGCAGATAATACTTCGGATCGAAACAAGATTTGATCTCCTTGCCGTGAGATGTTTCGCCACGAAGGGATCCCTGCCGACTAATTCTTGTAGCCCCCCCGCCCCTTTCCAGGAGGCCATGGCATTGCGCTGGACGGCTTCATACGATTCCTTCCGCTGCGCCCCCTTCTCGATGAGCAGCAGCAGCAACCGTTGCGAATAGACCAGTCCCCCGGTGAGATCGAGGTTGCGTTTCATATTGGCGGGGTAGACGACCAGATGCTTGATGACGTCGGTGATCCGAGCCAGCATGTAATCGATCAGAATCGTGCTGTCCGGCATGATCACGCGCTCAACGGACGAATGGCTGATGTCGCGCTCATGCCACAGCGCGACGTTCTCCATCGCCGCGAGACTATTGCCACGCACAACGCGCGCCAGCCCACAGAGATTCTCCGAGGCGATCGGGTTCCGCTTGTGCGGCATCGCCGAAGATCCTTTTTGCCCTTCCGAAAAATACTCTTCCGCTTCGAGCACCTCGGTCCGTTGCAGATGGCGAATCTCCGTCGCAAACTTTTCGATGCTGGCAGCCAACAGCGCCAACGCCGAGGCATAGGATGCATGGCGATCGCGCTGCACGATTTGATTGGAGACAGGGTCCGGCGTGAGCCCCAGTTTGGCGCAGACGTACTCTTCCACTTCAGGCCCTTGATGCGCGAACGTTCCCATCGCACCGGAGAGCTTGCCCACCGCGATCTCCTGCCGCACGTGCGTCAATCTCTCCCGGTGCCGGCAGGCTTCTTCGTACCAAATGGCCAACTTAAAGCCGAACGAGATCGGCTCGCCATGGATGCCGTGCGAACGGCCGACCATCACTGTGTTCTTGTACTTCAGCGCCTGCCGCTTCAAGACGACGATCAGCTCCTCAAGATCGTCGAGGATGAGGTCGAGCGCCTCGGTCATCTGTACGGCCAAGGAGGTGTCCACAATATCCGACGAGGTCAGCCCCATATGGAGAAACCGATGCTCCGGCCCGACCGAATCCATAAGCGATTCGAGAAAGGCGATCACATCGTGTTTCGTGACCTTCTCGATCCTGGCGATCCGCTTCACATCGATCGTGGCTTTCTTCGCAATACGAGCCGACGTGCCGCGCGGGACCTGTCCGGCTCGTTCGAACGCCGCGCAGGCAGCCAGCTCGACTTCGAGCCAGATCTCGTACTTACGTTTCAGTTCCCAGATGGCCTTCATCTTGGGACGGGTATAGCGCTCAATCATGGCGGCCTACGTTTTACCTTTCACGCCTGACGCCTCACTTCTTTTGGCGGCCAGCGTCAATTCCTTGTTCAAGACCTGATCCAGGATGCCGTTCACGAACTTCGACGCTTCGTCGTCGCCGAAACTTTTCGCCAATTCGATGGCTTCGTTCACCGTCACCTTGGCCGGCACGTCATCCATCCACAGCAGTTCATAGACGCCGGCTCGCAGGATATTGCGATCCACAATCGGCATGCGACTGATCTTCCAATTGGTGGCGTATTTCCCGATGAGGGCATCCAGCTCTTTTTTCTTCTCCAGCACCCCGGCCACGAGTCGCTCGGCAAAGGCCTTCACCTCATCCGTGGCCTCGTTCTCCTTCCAGAATACATCCAGCCACAGGCCCGGCCTGCCGTGGATATCGTACTGAAACAGAATCTGGAGCGCGCGCTCCCGGGCTTGATGGCGGGATCCCATGGCTAAGCCTTGCGCTTTCGCGGCGCCCGCTTCTTGGCCCCCCGGACTCGCGAGACATCAGCGCTCGGCGGAGTCTCCTCACCGACCCGTAACAGACGCATGACCGTCGCCATTTCGATCGCGGACTTGGCCGCTTCTCCGCCACGGTTGAACTTAGTCGGCTCAGCCCGCTCAATCGCCTGCGCGATCGTATGCGTCGTCAGCACACCGAAGATGATCGGCACGTCGGCATCCAGCGCCGCCTGCCCGATCCCGCGACTGGCCTCCGCACTGATGTAATCGAAATGTGGCGTGTCGCCGCGAATGACCGCCCCGAGACAAATCACCGCATTGAACTGCTTCGTCCGCGCCATCGTCCGCGCCACCAAGGGAATCTCGAACGCCCCCGGCACCCGCACCACCTCGATGTCGTCGGCCTTGACCCCGTGTTTGGTCAACCCCTCAACGCAGGAACTCAGCAACTTACTCGTGACGAACTTATTGAACTTCGCGACCACAATCCCAAACCGCAACCCCGTCGCATCGTGAGACCCTTTTCGCAGTTTCATTCCTTCGTTTCTTCTCCTCCGGCACGTTCGCCACAGCTAGGGAGCGGCTAGCTTGCCCTTCAGCTGCGCGCGTCGAGCGACCACCGTTTCATCGTGGGGGCTCCGCGAGCAAAGAAGGGCGGGCTGGCCGCCCCCTCTCTCACACTTTTCCCTCGTCCCCTCTACCCCACCTTACGCATCATTCTGCATTCACGTAGGTGGCAGGGATGATCTCGACTGCGGCCGTCGAGCGAGGCCCTTCCTAGGGCGCGCGCTCCGGGAGCAAAGAGATCGCCCCTGCCACCCACTCTTAAACTTTTTTCAGAATATGCCCCATCTTATTCTTCTTCGTCCGCAGATACCTCACATTCGCCGCACGAGGCTGAATCTCGATCGACACGCGCTCAACCACTTTCAATCCGTACCCTTCGATGCCGACGATCTTGCGCGGATTGTTCGTGATGAGCTTGATCTGATGCAGCCCGAGATTGACGAGAATCTGCGCCCCCACGCCGTAATCGCGCAAGTCCGCCTTAAATCCCAGCTTCAAATTCGCCTCGACCGTATCGCTGCCTTGATCTTGCAGCCCATACGCCCTGATCTTGTTGAGCAGTCCAATGCCGCGCCCTTCTTGATTGAGGTAGAGCAGAACCCCGCGCCCTTCCTTTTGAATCACTTCCATCGCCTTATGGAGTTGGTCTCGACAGTCGCACCGCAACGATCCTAGCGCGTCGGCGGTCAAACAGCCCGAGTGCACACGCACCAGGGTGGGATCGCCTCCCTCCACGCGCCCTTTCACCAGGGCAATGTGCGTGACGCCGTCGACTTCGTTTTCAAACGCCACCGCCTCGAAATCACCGAACATCGTGGGCAGCCGCGCACTGGCCATCCGCCGGACAAAGGTCTCGCGCTGCATGCGGTATTCGATGAGCGCTTTGATCGTGACCATCTTCAGCTTGTGCACTTTGGCAAACTTCGTCAACTCCGGCACGCGCGCCATGGTGCCGTCCTCGTTCATGATTTCGCAGATCACGCCGGCGGGAGCGAGCCCGGCCAACCGCGCCAGATCAACGGAGCCTTCGGTCTGCCCCGCGCGCTTCAACACGCCACCTAGCTGCGCCTTCAAGGGAAAAATATGGCCGGGGCGCGCCAGGTCGCTGGGCTTGGACTTCGGATCGATCGCCACGTGAATCGTCGTGGCCCGATCCGCCGCAGAGATTCCCGTCGTAATGTCTTTCCGTGCATCAATCGAAACGGTAAAGGCCGTGCCGAAGGTGGCAGTGTTCTCCACCGCCTGCTGCGGGAGGTGGAGTTCTTCGACTCGCTGGGGAGTCAGGGCGAGACAGATCAATCCACGGGCATGTTTGGCCATAAAATTGACCGCCTGGGGTGTGACGTGCTCAGCAGCAATGACGAGATCGCCTTCATTCTCACGATCTTCGTCATCGACGAGGATGATAAATTTCCCCTTCTTGATATCCCTGATTGCGTCTTCGATGCTGTCAAAGGGAGAAGCCATGGTTTCCTACAATTCCGCGGAGTTATCGCCCGCTGCTGACGCACCACATAACCCTGTTTTGCCCCTCACTGTCAACGGGAAAAACGGCCCTTTCACCGGTCCGGATCGCCCCAGACACCGGTCCGCCTGAGGGCCAGGGCGACGCTGGCTGCCGCGGCGAGCGACAAGGCGGCAAAAAGCCAGAGTCCCGGTCGGAACGTGCCCGAAAGATCCTTCAAGGCCCCGAGCCAGAGCGGCAATAAAAACCCGCCGAATCCGCCGGCAGCGCCGATGATGCCGGACGCGATGCCGATCCGTTTCGAAAACCGTTCCGATACGACCTGGAACACGACGCCGTTCCCGAAGCCCATTGCCGTGATTGTTCCTATCAAGATCGGCAGGGCCCATTCGATCGAAGGCAGTTGCCCCAAGCCTGCCATCAGTCCGGCGATGGCCACAAAAACCGGCCCCAGCACCACGATGCCTCCAAGCCGGTCCGCGACGAACCCGCCCAGCGGACGAATCAGACTTCCAAGCAAGCCGCACAGCGCCGTCACCGAGCCTGCTTCGACCATATCCAGCCCATACTGATCGTGGAGAAAAATCGGGAGCATGCTGCACAGTCCCACGAACCCTCCGAAGGTCACGGCGTACAAGGTGCAGAGCCAATAGGCCGACGGTCGACGCAGCATCTCGGCCAGGTCTTTCCACCACAGCCTATGCTGCTCCGTGCGCGGCTGGTCCGCGTCCGACTGCACAAACAGCCAGAACAGAATCGCCGTGATCGCCAGCGGAACTGCCATCAAGCCGAAGACTCCATGCCAACCGACGAGCTGGGATACCCGTGGCGCAAAGAACATAGCCAGCACCGTGCCGCTGTTGCCCGATGCGGCAATGCCTAGCGCCAAACCTTGATGCGCCGGCGGATAGGCCCGGCTCGCAACCGGAAGAGCCACGGCAAAACTGGCTCCGGCAAACCCCATCAGCAGGCCGACGACCAGCATCTGGAGGTAACTGGTCGCGCCAAGCCAGCCCCACAGGACCGCCCCCGTCACGCCTCCGAGCAGATAGAGACCGGTCCGCTTGGCTCCCAGTCGATCGCTCGCCAGTCCCACCACCACGCGCAGGAGCGCGCCGCCAAGCAGCGGGCAGGCCACCAGCAATCCCTTCTGTGTGGGGCTCAATCCGAAATCTTCCGCGATGGGGACGCCGAGCGCGCCTATCAAGAGCCAGACCATGAAGCTGACTTCGAAGTGCAGCCATGCGCCGACAAGCGACGGCCAGTGTCCGCTCCGCAACGCGGAAATCAAAGTGTTCAATGAAAACATGGCACCCCGTCAGACGTGGTATCTGTCCATTCACCGAAGCGCCAGAACCTCTTACTATAGGAGACCGGCTTTCCATCCTGCAAGCCGGGAGCCATCTTTTCCAGCTCAAGAGCACGGTTTGTCCCGAAACACGGTTCTGTTATAGTCAGCCCACCGATGAGCGCACGCGAACAAGACGAGCTGCACGAAAATCCCATCGAACCGGAAATCGTCGAGCCTTCGGACGAAGACCTCACACAGGCGGAGCCGGTGCTGGTCCTGCCCGACCATCCCGAACCGGACAAACACACGCCGTCTGACAGCCACGACGTCGTCCCCGTCACGGCGCTCCAGCAATATCTGGCCGAGGTCCGGCGCTATCCCTATCTCTCCAAAGAAGAAGAACTAAGCCTGTTCCATGAATATCGAACACACGGGGATCGCGACGCCGCCGTGAAGCTCATCATGGCCAACCTGCGCGTGTCCCTCTCGATTGCCGCCGAATATCTCCACACCGGCGCCGACCACATGGACCTCATTCAGGAAGGCAACGTCGGCTTGATGCATGCCATCAAGAAGTTCGACCCGTCGAAGAACGTGCGCTTTTACGCCTATGCCGCCTGGTGGTCTCGGGCCTATATCCTTCGCTATTTGCTGAACACCTACCGGCTGGTCAAGATCGGGACGACCCAAGATCAACGAAAGCTGTTCTACAACCTCAAAAAGGAGAAGGCGAAGCTTGAACGGGAAGGCTTCGCTCCGGACACGAAACTCCTCGCCGACCGCTTGAACGTGCGGGAGCGTGACGTCATCGAGATGGGTCAGCGGCTGGGCAACTGGGAACTCTCACTGGACCAACCGCTCGGCGAGGACCAGGAAGGCAGCCTCCTGGACGTACTCCCCTCCCAGCAGGTTCCGGCGGACGAGCAGCTTGCGCAAACCCAATTACAGACGCTCTTCCGTGCCAAGCTCGCCGAATTCATTAAGACACTCGACGAGCGGGACGAAGATATCTTGAGAAACCGGATTCTCTCAGAGACCCCTCTCACCCTGGAGGACCTCGGCACCAAATACTCAATTACCAAAGAGCGGACCAGGCAACTGGAAGCGCGCATCATCAAGCGCTTGCGCGACTACATTAAGAAAGACATCAAAGATTTCGACCGCTTGCGAATCTGACCTTTCCTAATCCCCACCGAAAGAAGGCCTAGAATATCCAATTCTCAATAGGATATGATCCCGTCGTCCCTGTTCTGAGGGCGTGGAAGAATTTCCTCATTTCTCCCCCTTGACTTGGACGAACCCGAGGCTATCTCTACTCCCGTGTTCAGCAGACCAGGACTTCTGCTCGTACGGGAGTACTACGATTACGCCATCGAGTTCGAACCTGTTCTACATCGTTTATTTTCACTGGGTTAACCTTACTAGGAGGGTGTTGTTATGAGCACTGCAGCCAAGGAGAAGACGGAAAAGAAGGACTTAACCAAGGGGTTCTCGCCTCTGGGTGACCGGGTATTCGTCACCTACACCGAGGAATTGGACCGGACATCCGGCGGCATTTATGTGCCGGACAGCGCGAAAGAGAAGCCGCAACGGGGCATCGTCCAAGGCATCGGCAAGAAGGTTGAGAGTGTCAAAGTCGGCGACCAGGTCCTCTTCGACAAGTACTCAGGCAGCAAGCTCCGGATCGAAGACGAGGAGTGTTTGATCCTGAAGGAAGAAGACATCCTCGGCATCTTCAACAGCTAATCACCATACCAACACACACTACGACAACGATAAAGGGGGAACGACTATGGCAAAGCAACTTATGTACGGTGACGCAGCGCGCGCGTCCATCCTCAGAGGGGTGAACCAGCTCGCCGACGCCGTGAAGGCAACACTCGGTCCGAAGGGTCGCAACGCGATTCTCGACAAGAAGTTCGGCGCCCCGACGATCACCAAGGACGGCGTCACCGTCGCGAAAGAAGTCGAACTCAAGAACCCCTACGAGAACATGGGCGCCCAGCTCGTCCGTGAAGTCGCCAGCAAGACCAGCGATACCGCGGGCGACGGAACCACGACCGCGACAGTGCTCGCGCAAGCCATCTATCGTGAAGGCGTGAAGAACATCACCGCCGGCGCGAACCCGATGGAAATCCAGCGCGGGATCAACAAGGCCGTCGAAGTCGTCATCAACGAACTCAAGAAGCTGAGCAAGCCCTGCCAGAACAAGACCGAGATTTCCCAAGTCGGGACGATTTCCGCCAACAACGACAAGACCATCGGCGACCTCATCGCGGAAGCGATGGAGAAGGTCGGCAAGGATGGCGTGATCACCGTCGAAGAAGCCAAGTCCATGACCACCTCGTTGGACGTGGTCGAAGGTATGCAGTTCGACCGTGGCTACATCTCCCCCTACTTCGTGACCAACGCCGAGCGGATGGAAGCGGTCATGGAAGACCCGCTCATCCTCATTTCTGAGAAGAAGATCAGCAGCATGAAGGACTTGCTGCCGGTTCTCGAGCAGGTCGCCAAGATGGGCAAGCCCCTCGTGATCCTCGCGGAAGACGTGGAAGGCGAAGCCTTGGCCACCTTGGTGGTGAACAAACTCCGCGGCACGCTCAACGTGACTGCCATCAAGGCCCCTGGATTCGGCGATCGCCGCAAGGCCATGCTGGAGGATATCTCGATCCTCACCGGCGGCCAGGTGATCTCGGAAGACATCGGCATCAAGCTGGAAAACGTGAAGCTCACGGACCTCGGCCGCGCCAAGCGCGTCACGGTCGATAAGGACAACACCACGATCGTGGAAGGCTTTGGCGATCCGAAGAAGATCGAAGGCCGCGTGAAGCAGATCAAGGCGCAGATCGACGAGACGACCTCGGACTACGATCGTGAGAAGCTCCAAGAGCGCCTCGCAAAGATCGTGGGCGGTGTGGCCGTCATCAACGTCGGTGCCGCGACCGAAACCGAAATGAAGGAAAAGAAGGCGCGCGTCGAAGACGCATTGCACGCCACCAAGGCGGCCGTCGAAGAAGGCATCGTCCCCGGAGGCGGAACGGCCTATCTCCGTTGCATCAGCGCGTTAGATTCGCTCAAGCTGATTGCTGAGCAGCAGGTGGGTGTCAATATCATCCGCCGCGCGCTCGAAGAGCCGATTCGTCAGATCGTGGTGAACGCAGGAATGGAAGGTTCCGTCGTTGTCGAAAAAGTGCGCAATGACAAGAACCCCAGCGCCGGCTACAACGCCGCGACCGAGGAATATGTCGACATGATCAAGGCCGGCATCATCGACCCGACCAAGGTCTCGCGTTGCGCGTTGCAGAACGCCGCGAGCGTGGCGGGCTTGATGCTCACGACCGAGGTCATGATCACCGAACTGCCGGAAGAGAAGAAAGAGTCAGCCGGCGGTGCAGGTGGACACAACCACGGCATGGAAGGCATGTACTAAGAGAAAACTAAGAGCTAATAGCGTATAGCTGATAGCTCGGAGTGAACAGCGAAGGGCCCGGCGGAATCACCGCCGGGCCTTTCGTGTTTCTTGGCTTCGCATCGCGTTAGAATGAGCGTGGCTAGAATGAGTTAAGAGGGTGTCCCGTGATCGTGGAAGTCGAAACAAACGACAATTGCGAGACTGGTTTTTTCGGGCGATTCAAGGAAATACGCCCCGCTCGACCGATATCACAAGTAAAGCTCTATGACCGGAATCCCGCCGGGGAGTGGTACTGGGTCACTGGCTGGAGCGACAACGAACAGACGCCTCTGTGCCAGGCCTACGCCCAGCTGGTTGAAGACTCGGGAGCAGGCCTCACTCACCTGGTCTATGGAGGGATTTACGGCCTCCGGTTCAGGCCGATCTCTATCGACGCGCCTTGGAGTCTCGAAAGCCAGAATCAGTGGGGAGAGGCCTACCTCTCGCTCGCCAGCGATCGTGACCTGCGCTACGCTGACGAGCACTCTGCCACTCGCTAACGTGTCGCGGCCATGGCGCGCAGGGTTGCCTTGAAATGCGGAGAGGTCTTGGGGCTCTCGAAGAACGAGCGGAAGATGTCATGCACAGCGGTCGTATGGGCGGCGTGGTCGGCTTGAAACTGTTTGAGCGCAGCCGGTCGATCAGCTCCGTCATAGCCCATGCGGACCGCGCATCGTTCCAGTTCGTCCACTTGATCCGGCAACGCGTGTGTTTGCAGGTCATGCACCATCTGCAGTTTATGCTCGACGTCCCGGAGAAACTGATACGCGCAGGTGAGACCGCTCTGCTGTTTCGCTGACAGAATGCCCGCGTTGTGAAGTCGCGCCAATGACCCGATGGTCCCTCGGTCCAAGATCCCGGGCAATCGACGACCGGCAAGCACTTGGATCGTTTGGACGAAAAACTCGATCTCGCGGATGCCTCCGACGCCCAGCTTCACGTTGCGCCGCTCATGTCCGCGTTCCCCCATCTTGATATCAATCCGCTCCTTGACCGATCGAACCTCTTTCAGGATCGCGAGCCCTTGTTCGACTGCCGGCCGTTTCGATGAGGGTGCCAGCGCAAAAGCTTGCGCCATCTTGACGAAGGCCTTCCCTACACTCATGGACCCGGCCACCGGCCAGGCTTTCAGGAGCGCCAACCGTTCCCACACCTGCCCTCTGGTCCGATAGTACTTGGCATAGTCATCGAGCGCACGAGTCAGCTGCCCCACCGAACCTTCCGCGCGCAAGCGGAGGTCCACACGATAGACGAATCCTTCATTGGTCTGTTCGGTCAGCGCTTTCGTGAGCTCCCGTGCGAGAATTTCAAAGTATTCTTCATTGGACAACCCGTCCTGCACAGGACTCTTCGGCTTCGTCCGTCCGGACGCAGCCGACCTGGTTTCACCCCCATGGGATTCGCAGACATAGAGCACGTCCACATCCGAGCTATAGTTGAGCTCATGTCCGCCCAGCTTCCCCATCCCAATGACGGTGAAGCCGGTCTCCACCCAACGCCCCTGCCGATTCTTGTGCATGGGAACGCCGTACCGGGCCCGTAGGTCTGTATCCACAATGCGATAGGCGGCATCGATGAGGACCGAGGCCAGGTCCGAGAGGGAGGCGGTGGTTTCCTTCACATCCGCCAGGCGGAGAAGATCCCGCACGCCGATACGCAGCATCTCGCGGCGACGAAACCGTCTGAGCGCGTCCAACTTGAGTTCCGTGGCAGTCACCAGCTCAAGCTGTTGCCGGATTGTACGTTCCATCCCCGTCCTGGTCGGCGCGGTGGACAACACATGCTGTTCGGCCAGCCAGTACAGCACAAGAGGATCGCGGACGAGAGTGAAGGCGAGTGAGTCACTGTTCCCGAAGATCACGCACACCAGGTCCAACATACGGGGAGAGCTGCGCAGGTATTCCAGAATGGACGATCGACTGACTCCGCTGGCGAGCCAACGTTCCCAGTGATTCAAGGCCTGATCCGGATCGGCGGTCCGCCCAATGGCCTCGAGCAACGCAGGCAGGATGTCTGCCAACTGGCGTCGCTGGTGCGGTTCACCAGCCATCAACTGCAGATTCGCATCGGCTTCCTGAATGCGATCGAGTCCGTAGGATCGAAGGATCGCTTCAACCCGGCCCGGTTCCAGCCCGGACGCTAATATAATGGGGGTTGGATCCAGTCGATCAGCTAGCACGTTTTCTTTCAATGCTGGAGCAGCAGACTTCACCGGCTTTTTGAGGCGACCTGACATGGACGGGCATTATACCGGCCCCCCCACACTCACACAATGAAGCCCGCTTCGGCTATACTCGACGCCATGACGGATGAGCTAGGAGCACGCGAGTCAATCATCAAGACACTGGCCCCCCTCTGCCCGGATGTCGCTGATGAAGTCCTCCGGGACTTCGTGTCACGGATGGACCAAGAATACTTCGAGCGGTTTCAACCGGAGGCCATCGCGCACCATATTCAGCTCGCAAGCCGGCTTACCCCGGATCACCCCTGCGAGTTATCGGTGCTCGACAAACGAGCAGGGCAATCGGAAATCAGCATCGTCGCCTACGACTACTTCTCCGAATTCGCCACGATCTGCGGCCTGCTCTCCGCTTTCGGCCTGAATATCGAAGAGGGTCGCATATACACGTTCGCCGCCGCTGCGGCCCTGCCTGCTCGGTCTGCCACAGCCTGGTCATCGAAGCGACCCAAAGGTCGCCCCGGCCTGAGCCGCAAGAAGATCGTCGATGTCTTCCTCGTGCACCCGGTGAGTGGCGAGCGATTCTCCACGACGGAGCAGACCGCCCTCACAAAAACGCTAACTGATATGATTCGCCTGCTGGATGGCGGACAATTCGAAGAGGCCCGCCAACAAGTGAACCGCCGCCTGGTCGAACGATTAGGTCAGCAGCGGAGCTCCTTCACCGGTCTCCTCCACACCGTCCAGATCACCTTCGACAACAGTCAGTCACAGACGGATACGATCATGGACATCCGCTCGGATGACACCCCGGCCTTCCTCTATGCCTTTGCGAATGCCCTGGCCATGCGCAACATCTACATCAGCAAGGCCCAGTTCGAAAACGACGGGGCCAAATTGCATGATCGCTTCCATGTCAGGAACCGCTTTGGGCAGAAGCTGCTCGATCAAGCCGATCAGCAGCAACTTCGCCTGACCGCTGTGCTGATCAAACAATTCACCCATGCCCTGACCTGGGCGCCCGACCCGGCTAAGGCACTTGAATCGTTCGACCAATTCCTGGATCTGATCGTCCAGGATACAGGGAAGAGGGCCAAGAGCCAGGCGCTCGACTTCATCAGCGACAAGAGAACCTTTCCCTTGCTCGCACGACTACTCGGCGCCAGCGACTACTTGTGGGAAGACTTTCTTCGCCGCCAACATGGCAACCTCCTGCCCCTGCTCACGGAATACCGGGATGCGCCCTTAATCAAACCGCAGGCGACCCTGCGGAAAGAACTCGACCATCTGGTCGCTCGCGCCAAAACAGACGAGGCGCGAAAGGAGGCCCTGAACCAGTTTAAGGATCGTGAGCTCTTCCGGATCGACATGAAGCACATCGTTGAGCCCTCGAGCAATCTTCCTGACTTTTCGCTCGCGCTCACGGAACTGGCAGAGGTCATCATGGAACGGAGCGTCGCTGATTGCCGCGCCAAGCTGGAGAAGTCCTATGGGAGCCCGCGGCTCGCCGACAAGCAGCCCTGCCCCTTTGCCGTCCTCGGCCTGGGAAAATTCGGAGGGCGCGAGCTCGGCTACGCCTCGGACATCGAGGTGCTGTTCGTCTACGGGGGATCGGGCAAAACCAGCGGGAAGAAGGGAATTGAGAACAGCGAATACTTCGAACGGCTGGCGCAGGACCTCCTGGGCTGGATCGAAGCCAAACAGGAAGGCATTTTTCACCTGGATGTCCGGCTTCGACCACACGGAGGCAAGGGCTCGCTGGCCAATGCGTTCGAGGAAGTCTGCCGCTACTACAGTCCGACCGGACTCGCCGCGCCGTTCGAGCGGCAGGCCCTGATCAAGCTGCGGCATATCGCCGGCGACGCCGCTCTGGGCCATCAACTGGAAGCGCATCGAGACTCATTCGTCTATAGCGACGCCCCCTGGGACCTCGCGACAGCGCTCGATCTGCGAAGACAGCAGCTCAAGCAACTGGTCAAGCCGGGAGAAGTCAATGTGAAGTACAGCCAGGGCGGAGTCATCGACATCGAATATGCGGTGCAGTACCTCCAAGTGATGCACGGACACGACCGCCCGAGTCTGCGTACGCCGAATACCCTGCAGGCCCTCGCCGCGTTGGTGGACGAAGGATTGGTCGCACGCACCGATGGAGAGAGCCTCCGGAAAGCCTATGTCTTCACCAGGACATTGATCGACGGATTGCGCATGGTCCGTGGAAACGCCAAGGATCTCGTGCTCCCTCCGCCTGATTCTGAGGAGTTTGTCTTTCTCGCGCGCCGTGTCGGCTACGCCACCGACGACTGGCAAGCAGGCGCCAGACATCTACAGTCCGACATCCAGCAGCACATGACCGCCACCAAGCAGTTTTTTGAGAGGACGTTCGGAACGGTGTGAGCAAGAGTTGGCGCCAGGCCTGCTGGTCTCCTTTGCTCGCGAAACGCACGGTCACGGAAGCTCGCTCATTGGATACGCGTAGCAGGAAACGATCTGGCCAACCCTCAAGAGAGAGGATAGAATTGGTGTGTCGACTAAGGCGAGAAAACACTCCCGACTTTTTTATGCATCTTGAAGTCGTGGCAGACTGGGAATATTTTCTGTCACGCTATTGCCTCTCAACTTGACTCGCCTGACAAACCTAAGGAGTGGCGGGCGCGCAATGCGACATGGTCGACCTACTCAACCGAGTCGCATCCCGAGAGCCTAGCCCCCTCAGGCCTTGGCCAACTGATAAACCTCTAGAGCTCAAGGGAATAAATGAAGATCTCAAGACTCGCTGAAGAGTTATATAAGAAAGGTCCGCAAGGCACGCTTTATCACTACACTTCCTTAAGCGGCGCGATGGGAATTATTGAGCAGGGCTCTCTGCGGACTACGGAAGCACAGTTTTTCAGCGATGCTGCCGAGATAACGCATACGGTTAATCTCCTTCGCGCTGGCATTAGGAGGTCTCAGGTCCCTCTCTTGCCCACATTAGAGGGAGAGTTGCTGAGGTGGCTATCAGAGCGGCTAATAGGAGGGCATCTGCGGTTCATCGCTTCCTTTACTGCTAATGGGAATCTTCTTAGCCAATGGCGTAGTTATTGCCCACCAGCCAAGGGAGTTAGTCTCGGATTTGACGCAGCAAAAATTATAGCGTTAGCAAAACGTCAGTCATACCAGATTGGGAAGTGCGTCTATGACGCCAAAATACAGAACCGCATCGCGACAACTATCCTAAAACAGATACAGCAGCTGTCCAAAATAAGTGTCAGTAGCAAAGATCTCGAAAAGGATTACGACGGAAGCAGATATACTCACGTTTTTGAGGAAGTCGCGGACGACATCCTTCGAATCGCAGCCATACTGAAACATCCTTCATTTCATGAAGAAGAAGAGTGGCGCATAATCTCCCCTGTAATTCCCAGCAACAGAAAGGCTCCCATCGAGTATCGCGAAGGTCCTTCGAGTTTGGTCCCATATATGAATTTTCAGCTGCCTGAGACTCCCGATGGCCACCTAGATATAGAGCACGTAATTCTTGGACCAACCCCCGATATGAGAAACTCCATGAATTCGCTATCAAACTACCTATTAAGAAAAGCGGCAAGCCCAAGGCGGGGTCTAGACTATTGTAGGATACCGTATCGAGCTTGATAAGATCCCCACCCTTTCATGCACAATCGCGCATATTGCGCTGCTTTCTCAGCGTTGATGCGCGACGGGGATCTGGTTCGTCTGGTTTATTTAGATCCTTTGGTGTTTCTCGTTCAGAGAACAAGACGAACCATAGAAGACAAAGGGGTCGGGAGTCTTTCTTGATTGCTCGGCGTGATGCGCTCCAGACCGTCCCCGTTTCGCGGCGCGCGGCGTCCCAGGAATACCTTCTCTTGTCTTGGCAATTCTCCCCTTAGTATGATTTCCCCTTCTGAATAGCCTCTCTCCCCTTTCCGCCATATGATTCAGCGTGAACGAATCGCGTTGTGTCCGGAATAAGAACGAGGGTCAGGTCTTGCAATCCAACATCAGGAATGTTTTCGGTGCGGGGGGACGAGGCTCAGAGCGGCTGTCGATCTGTCCCCATTTCGCGGCGCGCGGCGTCCATCATCCATCAAATGATTCTTCCAAACTCGCTCGTTTTTCTCGTCACAGGGTAGCTGCAAGAGCTATGAGCCAGAACGAGGGGACGTCACCTCTTCGTACGCACGCAGCACATCCGAAATGGACAGCACGCCGATGATGGTCCGGTCGGCGGTTACTGCCAGGTGGCGAATCCCTTCCTTTTTCATCACCGCGATGGCTTCAGTCAACGGTTCGGTCTCTTCGATCTTGACGACCGGCTTGCTCATGCAGGACATGACGGTGGTCGTATTGGGATCGAGGCCCTTTGCGACCGCCTTTCGACTGAGGTCGGAATCGGTCACGATCCCGATGTAACGCGAGCCGTCGTCCACGATCAACGAGCCGACTCTATACTTCTCCAACAGACGCCCGGCCTCTTTGATCGTCGCGGCGCGGTGGATGCTGCGGACGTCGTGGCACATGTAGTCTTCCACGGTTCGCTGCTGCAAGGCTTGGCTGTTGAATTGAGGCTGCTTGACGACGTGGAGACGATAGCGCATCTCCAAGTCCGAGAGACACCCCTCGAGAACTTGACGGCGTTGATGCAGACTTTCCCGCTCCACGTCGTGAGTCCCGCTTTCCTGCGCCTCCTCCGGCAAAATCGCGGCTTCACCGGTCTTGGCATAATAGTAGGCTTCCAATTCATCCGACGCCTGGCCGTAGACCTGGCTGATCAGATCTTCGGCTGTCTCGTCGAACTCTTCCACGGTAGTGGAAGGGCGCTTTCGCGAAAGGAATGGTTGGAAGAGCGCGAGAAGTTTTCGAAACCGTGCAAGATACCGTTGAAGAATATCCCGCCGCTGCAGGCCGGTCCTGGTTCGTCGTGGCATAGAGTCGTCACCTCCGTGTGGAGACAGGAGGATAGCGCACCGACCCATTCACGCTCAAGTGGACGTGGAGGCCTCGCGCCAAACGAAACAAAAGGGTCGGGAGCCTTTTCTGATCGGTCCCGGTTCGCAGCCTGAGGCAAATCTGACTTTCCTCATCATCAACAGACCACTATCGATTACGCGGCGGTTGTGTTGGGCGTCTCCTTGCCGAGTGCCAGCTTCTTGAGCCCCTCCTCCCCTCACCCGATGCATCTTCTCTCTCGAATGATACGGCACGAGTCCTTCCAGCACCATCGGCAGCCTGTCGCAGGGCACATCTTCCATGATCTTGACCGCCAGCTTGGGGTCGGGACCTGAGCGGCCACCCACATAGATATCGACCGCATCGACCACTTTCCCATCGACCTTGGCTTTCTTCCCCAACAGCCCGATATCGGCCACGAGATGATTCCCGCATCCAGCCGGACAACCGGACCAGTGCATGGTGATCGGCTTGAGCGAACTGCCGAGACGCGACTCCAAACCATTGGCCGTTTCCACCGCTCGCCCCTTGGTTTCAATCACAGCCAGGTTGCAATAGTCGTTACCGACGCAACTCACCAGCCCCTTGTACACCGGTGAGGGGTTATAGGCGAACTGCTTCACCAACGGCTCTTGGTCGAGATCTCCGATCTTCCGATCGGACACGTTCGGAATGATCAGAGCCTGTGCCGGAGAAATCCTGATCTCCCCCGTTCCATACTTCTCTGCCAAGGCTGCGATCTTGGCCAGGTCGTCGTGTTTGATGCGGCCCACCAGGACTTTCAGCCCCACAAAGTTCATGCCCGGTTGTTTTTGCCGATAGATGCCGACATGGCTCTTCTCGATTGATTTTCGCGCATCGATGCCCGCCGGTGACAACGTCTTGCCTACCCGCGTTTCCACTTCCTGCCGGAAGCGGCTTTCGCCCCACTCATCCAGCAAGAAGGCCAGCCTCGCCTGCGTACGATTCTCCCTCGATCCATGATCCCGAAAGATCTGAATGATCGCGCGACTCACCTCCAAGGCTTCGCCCTCGGTCACAAAGATGTCGACCGGCGTAGCAATCCGATACCCGCCGGAACCGAGCTTGCCGCCGGCTAATACGTTGTACCCGATGCTCTTGCCGTGGCCGCCGTCGTGATAGGCCGGAACAAGGGCCAAATCTTGGGTTTCCATGTGAACACAGTTGTCCGGACAGCCTGTCACCGCCACGTTGAACTTCCGCGGCAGGTTTGAATAGGCCGGATTACCCAAGATCTCCTCAGTAATCGCCCGCACGATCTGCGTCGCGTCCGACACTTCTTCCGGGCTCAGACCGGCAACCGGGCAGGTCATGACGCCTCGCACGTTGTCCATGCCGGTTTGGAGAGAGGTCAGCCCGACCTCTTCCATCTTGGCAAAGACCGCCGGCACGTCTTCGATCCGGATCTGCCGGAGCTGTAGCTGTTGGCGCGTCGTGAGGTCCAGGATGCCGTTGCCGTAGGTCCCGGCGATTTCGGCCAGAGCCCGCAGCTGATACGAGCCGGTCTTGCCGCCCGGTATCCGGACGCGGATCATAAAGAAGCCAGGCGTGGGATTCCGCAGAAAGAGGCCATACCATTTGAGACGCTGGACATCGTCCTCCGGGATCGATTCCCATCCCGTTTTGGCGTACCGGGCGATCATCTCTTTCACTTCCAGCCCGTCGCGCTCCGTCTTGATGGCCTCGATTTTGTTCATGTTCCCTTCTCCAATGACACCCGATAGTCGGTCCCGTTTCTCTTGAGCACCACGAAGCCTGCGCGATTGAGGCGGTCGACGATTGAAAAGACCGTGACCCAGTCCAGCCCCGGCAACCGTGTCAGGTCTTCGAACGAACTCGCGCCGCACTCACGCAGCCGTTGCAGTACACGATCCTCATTCGGCATCATGCCACGATCATTCGAAGTCGCCATGGCTCCCTCCTTCCTGATCGCCTCCGTGGATCAGCAGGCCTCCCTTGCCGGAATGGCACGAGGCAATTCCCTTGGCTCTGGTCCGGATGACGGTATAGGGACTCGCCAGCCAGTACAGACCTCCGACGAAGAGCCCTCCACCGACGATGTTTCCCAATACGACATAGAGCTGGTTGTACCAGTAGCCCGCCCAGCTGACGGCGTCTCCATGGGGTAGAAACAGCGCCATGCCGAGAAGCGATTGATTGGCGACGCTGTGCTCGAAGCCAGTGCCGATAAAGGCGAACAGGCACCAGAAGATCAGCATGATCTTGGCCGCATCGTTCGTCGTCCGCCCGGATGTCCATACGGCAAGACAGACAAGCCAATTACACAGAAGACCCCGGAGGAACAGCTCCCACGCCGGCAGCGACATTTTCATGGCTGCCACGTTTCCGACCAGCTCGGCCTGCGGTCCTTTGGACAGGACGCCCGATTGGACGACCAGCCAGGCCAGCGCCAGGGAGCCGACGAGATTGCCGACCCAGGACCAGACGTTGAGCTGCGCCACTTGGGTCCAGGTAAGGCTGCGCGAAAGCCCGCCGATGACTCCTGTCATGTTGTTGCCGGTAAACAACTCCGATCCGGCGAAGATCACCAACGTGAGGGCGATCCCGAACGAGACGCCCATCACCAGCTTCAATACCGGCGATCCTGCCGTGGCCAGCGGCCCTCCGACACTGAAAATCAACGCGATGCCGAATCCCACATAGACGCCCGCCAAAGCCGAGAGCACAAGATAGCGCGGCAGCGAGACCTCCAAGAATTGATATTTCTTCGCAGCGAGCGATGCAATCCGCTCGTGATCCGTCGTGTACATGTTGTACTCCTTGTTCGTCATCGGATAAAAAACAACGGCGCCCGTCTTTCCAAATAGAAGACGGACGCCGTTGTCCGATTGCAATCGCTCTACGCGACACAGCAGGAACGCCTTTGTTCCCGCAACCGACACAATCCCCTGCCACTTTCCCTGACCTTGATCGCCAATCTCGTAACGGGTCCCGACCACCCGCCGACAGCTCCCCTTATCAGACAATGATCCTGCATCGCTGAGGAGCAACGTTCAGGACACCCCGCACCACGCAGAAACAATCAGAACGTCCGGACCTTCTTGCTGTGCACAGGACGGTTGTCAAGAAAGATGGTCTGGACCAGCACCCAGAGGAGTCCGACGATTCCAACCAGCAAGCTACACGCCACCAGCATCTGAGTCATCAGAACACTCCTTTCTGTTCACCTTGCTCGACCATCGTTCTCTGTTCGATAGTCGCCACAACCCATCACACCCCGACAGATGACCGCCTACTCATGGATATTGCCGTGCCCCTTCTCTTCCTGAAATGCCTGACTCGACCGGCTGCTCAGGTGCAAAACAAAATAGCGTCCGCCACTCTTTCAGAATGACGGACGCCGTTGTCCGCTTTGCATCACTGTCTGTCGTTACGCGGCGGGAACGCCTTTGTTCCCGCACCCGACAGTACGCTTTTCGACTGAACCTAGAAGGTCTTATACTCGAGCCACTTCCCGTTCAGCGTAATTTTGCAGCGCGCCTCGCCCTGGCTGCCGGTCACCTTTTCCATGTCCAGCGTGAAGTCGATCGCGCTCATGATGCCGTCGCCGAACATCTCGTTCGCCTGCTCGCGCATAGAGTCTCCGTACACCCCGATGATCTCCATCAAGCGATACTTGAACGGATCGGTCGTATTCGGGAAATCGGTGCGAACCGGGAATTTGCTCAACGACGCGGTGAGTTCGCCGTCCAATCCCAGTAGATCGCCAACCTTCTTCGCCTCCTCAACCGGCAGCTTGTGGGTCCCCTGCAACACCGCTGCTACGAACGTGGGATTTCTCCCGACCGCTTTGGCCACCTCCGCAATCGTCACCTTTTTCTCCAATCGCTTTGCTTTAATCGCGTCCTTCGCCTTCTTCACTTCCATAACCTGCTCCTCCTTTATTTTTGCCCTGTGCGCACAGGCTACCGCGTGTTGTGTCAGAACCTCACGACGAGCGGCGCGGCCTCCGAAAACTCGTCCGATGCGCCCCCCGCGACAGCCGCTGCGTGCGCGGCGTGACGGACGAGGAAATGGATAACATGGTTCCTGATCTTGTAGTAGTGGGGATGTTCAATGACCGTATCTCTCGACCTGGGGCGAGGGATCGTCACATCCACGATCTCCGCCACGCGCGCTGATGGCCCGTTCGTCATGAGCATGATGCGGTCGGACAAGAGAATCGCCTCGTCCACATCGTGTGTGACCATGAATACCGTGTTGCGCGTGGCGTTCCACATCTGGACCAGTTCCTCTTGAATGACTCCTCTGGTCAGCGCATCGATCTGGGCGAAGGGCTCATCCAGCAGCAACACCTTGGGCTCTATTGAAAATGCCCTGGCGAGACCGACTCGCTGCTTCATGCCCCCTGAGAGGGCGATAGGCCGCTTATCCTCCGCCCCCTTGAGGCCGACTAACGCAATGTACTTGTGAACGTGCGCGACTACCTGTTCTTTCTTCCAGTCGGGATAGGCTGACCGGACGGCCAGGGCGATGTTCTCGAATACCGTCATCCAGGGCATAAGGGCGAAGTTTTGAAAGACCACCATCCGGTCCAATCCAGGGCCGGACACCTCGCGCCCGTTCAAAATCACTCCGCCTTCCGATAGGGTTTCCAACCCGGCGATGATGTTGAGCAAGGTGCTCTTGCCGCATCCCGAGTGGCCGATCACGGTGACAAACTCGCCCTTGTCGACCTTCAAGGTCACGTCTTTGAAAATACATACGTCTCCACCCCCAGCATGACTGGGGAAAAACTTGCTCACATGATCGACGACGAGAAACGACATAGATTACTCCTGATAGGTCACGAGACCGGCGAGTTTGTTGAATCCTGAATCCAGAATCACGCCCACAACCCCGATTACCAAGATGGCGAAGATCACCCCGGCGATGTCGAGATTGTTCCACTCGATCCAACTCAGGTAGCCGACACCTAACTCCCCCAACAGCATCTCTGCCGGCACCACGGCGACCAATGCGCTCCCGAACGAGATTCTCAGACCGTTCACGATGGTCGGGGCTGCCCCGGGCAAGATCACCCGGTAGAGCCGTTTGAACCATGAGAGCTGCAGAATTGCGGCGACATGCAGGAATTCCTTTTTGAGGGAACTCACGCCGAACGCGGTCGTCGCCAGAGTCGGCCAGACAGATGCCATGAACACGACCAGGATGGCTGTCCATTTGGGATCCTTGACCGTGTACAGAAGCAAGGGCATCCAGGCCAACGGCGAGATCGGTTTCAAGATCTGAATGAACGGGTTGAAGGCTCGGAAGAGGACGCGGTTCAGCCCCAGCAGGATGCCGAAGAGGATCGCCACGACCGACGCCGCGAGGAATCCCGCGGCAAATCTTGAGACGGTGTACAGGACCAGGTAGGCGATACCGTGATCGTTGGTTCCCTTGATGACGAACGCCTCGCTCAATTCAGTTCTCGCCTTCTCCACCACCGCGAGGGGACCAGGCACACCCTTCATCTTCTCTGGATTCCAGGCGTAGCCTCCTCCCTTCGTTCGGACGATGTCTCCGTTGAACAACATCATCTGCAGTTGCTCTTCCGTCTTGCCCTTCGCCTCGAAGGACGACCCCAGCGTGAGCACATGCCACCCGCCGAGAAAAATCACGAGGATAAATACCGAGATGACCCACGGATTGCCGTTTCCATTTATTTTCATAGGTCCCGACCTTCTCGACAATTACGCCATGCTGTGGATGTTGAAGCTACGGACATAGGCGTCCGGTTGGCTCGGGTCGAACTCCCGGCCCATGATCACATGCTTGGCCATCGTCCCCTGATGCGGCGGATATCCAAGCTCCTTGGCGATCCGGTCGCAGTCGGCCGCTCGATACACTTGTTCGGCCACGGCTTTGTAATTGACCTCACCCTTCAGGTGGCCCCACCGTTTCATCTGGGTCATGATCCAAATCGCCATCGAATGCCAGGGATAGGGATCGAAATCGATACGACTCGGGTCCTTTTTGATTGCGCCCAATCCGTCTGCATAGGTTCCCGTCAACACCTGTTCCAAGACCGTCACCGGCTGATTCAAGTAATTTGTCGACGCAATCGCCTCGGCAATTTCTTTCCTATGGGCCGGGTTGGACGCGTAGTGGGTGGCATCCACGATGGACCGGAAAAGCGCCAGGAACGTGTTTGGATACTGCGTGGCGAATTCCTTGGAGATCGCGAAGGCGCAACAGGGATGTCCATCCCAGATTTCCTTAGAAAGCTTGAAGATGAACCCCGCGTTTTCGTAGACGGCCCGTTGGTTGAATGGATCGGGGGCCAGATATCCATCGACGTTACCAGCCTTAAGATTTGCTACCATCTCCGGCGGCGGCACAATACGAATCTGCACATCTTTATCCGGGTGCACTCCACCCTCTGCGAGAAAATAGCGCAGGAGATAGTTGTGCATCGAGTAATCGAACGGCACACAGAAACGAAATCCCTTCATGTCGGCAGCGGTCTTCACGCCTTTGTGTTTGTTATGCAGCGTGATCGCTTGCCCGTTAATATTTTCAACCGCCGGCATGTAAAACGGCACCGGGAGGGAACCGGCGCCTAGCGTGATGGCTAAAGGCATGGGTGACAACATATGGGCCGCGTCGACATCTTTATTAATTGCCCAGTCTCGCACCATGGCCCAGCCGGCTGCACGTTTGACCTTGGCATTCAGGCCATGCTTGCTATAGAACCCCAGCGGCTCCGCCATGATGATCGGCGTGGCGCAGGTGATGGGAATAAAGGCGATGCTGAGGTCTGTCTTTTCCGGTTTCCCCACCGGATCGGCCGCGAACGCAGCGAACTCTTTCAGCGGCAGTAATTCAGCGACGATGGCCGTCAGCGCAGCTGCTCCCATAGCGGCCAGGAACTTTCGACGCGATGGGTCGGCGGCTTGAATCACAGCTGCCGACACGGCTCGCTCGACGGTTCGTACAAAGTGCTCGTCGCAGGATTCGGCTTTCGTCACCCCGTCTGTTGCGTTCGCTGCCATCAGCCGTTTTCCGTCCCTAGCTCCGTCCCTCATAACCGCCTCCTTCTATGTATTGCCGTGCCCTTCTCTTTACCGGATTGCCTGAGGCCGACCGACCGAATTTGCGTAAAATAAAAAACGTCCGCCTCCCGGTCGCGAGAGACGGACGCCATTGTCCGCATTGATAGGTCGGCACCGGCCTATCCTCTTTGTACGTTGGCACGGGTCTCTGACGACCCCTGCCGAAATACAAAACGGCGTCCGCCACTCTTTCCAGAATGACGGACGCCGTTGTCCGTTTGCCTCATGTCGAGAGCTTTACCGAGGCGCCGTTGCCTCGACTCCGCTCAGATGGGAGAGGTGTATCACGCCTCCCCCCATCACGTCAACCCATACTTCAGATGGGCTCAAAACCCCCTAGACATCGTAATACAGGAAAAACTCAAACGGATGTGGCCGTAACCGCATGGTATCGACTTCCTTGGTCCGTTTATAGCTGATCCAGTTTTCGATCAGGTCTTCACTGAACACACCGCCCTTGAGCAGGAACTTGTGATCCTTTTCGAGGTTGTTCAACGCTTCATCCAAACTGCCCGGCATCGTCCGGATCTTCGCCGCTTCCTTCGCCTCGAGATCGTACAGATCCTTCTCAGCCGGTTCACCTGGATTGATCTTGTTCTCGATTCCGTCCAAGCCTGCCATGAGCATGGCAGCAAAGGCGAGGTAGGGATTTGCGGCCGGGTCAGGAAAACGCACCTCGATCCGCTTGGCTTTCGGGCTCGGCGAGTACATGGGAATCCGGATGCCCGCAGACCGATTCCGGCTGGAATAGGCCAACAACACCGGCGCCTCGAACCCGGGCGTGAGCCGCTTGTAGGAGTTCGTGGTCGGATTGGTAAAGGCGGCCAGCGCCGGAGCATGTTTCAGAATGCCGCCGATGTAGTGCAGGCACATCTGCGACACACCGGCATATTCTTTCCCGGCGAACAGCGGCTTGCCATCCTTCCAGATACTCTGGTGGCTATGCATGCCGGACCCGTTATCGCCGAAGATCGGCTTCGGCATGAAGGTCGCCGTCTTGCCATGTCGACGGGCCACGTTCTTGACGATGTACTTGTACATCATCATTTTGTCTGCGGTCCTGACCAGCGAATCGAATCGAATATCGATTTCCGCCTGGCCAGCCGTGGCGACTTCATGGTGATGCTTTTCAATCGCAATTCCGACCTTTTCCATCTCCAGAATCATCTCGCTGCGGATATCCATTTGCGTATCAGTCGGCGGGACCGGAAAGTAGCCTTCTTTGTGACGGATCTTTCCGCCCAAGTTGTGGCCTTCCTGCCCCATGTTCCACACGCCTTCTTCGGAATCGATGAAGTAGTAGCCGCTGTGGCTATTCTGATCGTAGCGGGCTTGATCGAAAATGAAGAACTCGGCCTCGGGTCCCCAATAAGAGGTATCGCCGATCTTCGTGCTCTGGAGGTATTTCTCCGCCTTCTGCGCCACATACCGCGGATCGCGATCATAGGTCTCGCGCGTAATCGGATCCACGACGTTGCCGACGAGGCTCAACGTCGGGACCGCACAAAAGGGATCGAGACAGGCCGTCGACGGATCCGGCACCAACAACATGTCACTGTTATTGATGGCCTTCCAGCCACGAATGGAGGACCCGTCCAGTCCGGACCCGTCCTTGAAGAGGTCTTCTGTCAATTCATTCGTAGGAATGCTGAAATGTTGCCACGTGCCGATGAGATCCACAAACTTCATGTCGACGATCTGGACTTTATTCTTCTTCGCAAACTCCAATACCTCGCGTACGTTCATCCCCCCTCCTCCTTTCAAATCACACTGATAATGAGACTGCGCAGCCCCTGCTAGGCCGCTTTCGCCTCGAGAAAATTCTCGATGGCCGTTTCGACTCCCTTTCGCAACCGTTCCAACTGCCCGTGATCCTCCAGTTTCTTCCCGCGTTGATCAGCGACATAGAACACGTCGGCGACCTGGTCCAGCCGCGTAGAGATGCGGGCGGCATGGATCGACAGCCCGAGCTGGAAGATCGTGTTCGTGATCACATAGAGCAGACCCAGGCGGTCGTCTGCAAACACGTCAATGATCGTATAGGCGTCCGACGTTTCATTGTCGATCCGCACCTCCGTCGCCTCACGGGCTTTCGGAAGCGACCTCGTCAGTTTCAAGCGCGCGCCACGGCGCAGCAGATCATCGACATGCTCCCACCCCTTGAGGACCGACGCGATCCGATCACCCACCGTCCGCAGCCTCTCGGCCGGAGGCGCGCCTTGATAATCAGGATCCATCACCTGGAACGTATCGACCACAATCCCGTCAGCTCTGGTGAGAATCTGAGCATCGAGAATCTGAACCCCGCTCCCGGCCATCACACCGGCAATCTTTGAGAAAATGCCCGGCGTCACGTCATTATGAGTCACGACGGTATATTCGCATGTCCCCAGCTCCCCGTTGAACTCCGCCTCCACCAGCACCTCACCGACATGCAATCGCCGCACGGCCGCCAGGTGCGCCGCGATACGGGACGCCGACGTACCATAGACATAGCGCTCGGGGAATTGGCTAAGTTGGCTCTCAACCCAGGCCAGCGTCCCGTCGCCCTGCCCGGCCATCAGCGGGTGTCGGCTCACCTCCTCGGCAATCTGGCGGACTCGTTCGGGTGCCCCGACGCCATTGCGTTCTCCGGACACCTCGGACATCGTGCGCTGATAGAGCTCGATCAGGAGCGATTCTTTCCACTTGGTCAAAACCCCAGGACCGACCGCGGCGATATCGGCTGCGGTGAGCACCAACAGCTTCTTCAACACTTCCGGCGTGCCCACTTCGCGGGCAAAGGGCAGCACCACCTTCACGTCGTTCGGGTCTCGTCGAAAAGCCGTGTGGGCCATCAGTAAGTGCCGATGCACGAGGAATAAGAGAGTCCGCATATCCTGTTCATCGAACCCGAGCCGGGCCGCGGCATCCTCAGCCAAGCGCTTCCCCACGTCACTATGATCTTCCTCCTGGCCCTTTCCCAAATCGTGCAGCAGCACGGCGAGGTGCAGGAGGTCTTTTCGTTTTATGCTTCGGTAGACATCCCCCATGACACCCTGATCCCGTGCGAGGTCTTCCGCTCGCGTCACCGCAAGCAAACTGTGCTCGTCGACGGTGTACTTATGGTACTGATTGAATTGCATCAGGCCACGGACCGTTCCCATTGCGGGAACCAACTTCTCGAGCACATAGGCCCGATGCATCGCCTCCAGCGTCTTGGCGGTACCAGGTCCCGTGAGAATCGCGAGGAACGTCCGATTGACCTCCGGCGTTCGATAGGCCTCCCCCGAGACCGTATCGACATGGCGGTGAATGTCTTCGAGCAATGGCGGCACGATGGTGAGATTCTGTGATCGCGCCACATTGAACAGACGAAGGAGAAGCGCCGGGCTTTCCAGCACCTTCGCGCGATGTTCGTCCGCGACCGTCAGGACCCCGCCCCGTACGACGAAGTACCCATCGACGCGGGGAGCCGGCCAGAACCGGGCGATCCGTCGCCAGAACGGCACGCTCCGACAGCGCTCGACAAATCGCATACAGCGTTCATGCAATCCCATCGTGTGCTGGTAATACTGTTGCATGAATTGCTCGACGGCCAACAAGTGCGGTTGGTCCTGAAACCCGAAATGTTGGGCCAGCCAGATCTGCTCATCAAATGACAGAATCTCCTGAGCCGTGCCTGCATGCACGTGGAGGAGTGCGCGTACCCGCCATAAAAAATCCCGCGCCTCTGTGAGGGCCATCAAATCGGCCCTGGAGAGAATGCCGCGATCGGAGAGTTCGCGAATCGTCTGCGCCTGATAGCGGGCCATGCCGGCCCACTGCAACAGATGCAAGTCGCGAAGACCGCCTTGGCTTTTCTTGACGTTCGGTTCAAGCAAGTACACCGTCTCGCCGAACTTGAGGTACTCACGCCGGCGCTCTTCAAGCTTTTGATCCAAGTATGTGTCCGGGTTCTTGACCACGACCTTCCGCAAATACCGGCTGTGAAACTGCTCAAACAGCTCAGGGCTGCCCGCAAGAAATCGGGACTCCATCATCGACGTCTTGACCGTCGGATCAGACTCAGCCAGCTCGATGCAGTCGTGAATCGTCCGCACGCTATGTCCGACCTGAAATCCGACATCCCACAAGGGATGCAAGACGGCACGCACGAGCGATTCGACTTGCATCTTCGCCTCGGGACGGAAGAGAAACATGAGGTCGATATCCGAATGGGGGGCCAGTTCCCGGCGACCGTATCCTCCCAAGGCCACCAGGCAGCACTGGTGGAGGCCGGCTGATGCCGCCGCATCTCCCCCCTGCCTCAAGGCATTCCTATATCGACCGACGATCAGGCCGTCCACCAGCTCGGTCATCGCCGCCATGGTCTCTGCGCCAGTGGCGCCCTCCATCACCCGCTGGCCGATGATTCGGCGTTGCTCGGCGAGGACCGCGCCGACCGTCGACGTATCGACGGTCGGCACGGACGAACTGGATGGATTGTGATCTGTCCCCATGGTCACAGGGCCGTCTCTCCGGTTTCACCAGTCCGAATACGAACGGCAGCAGTCAGATCGCGCACGAAGATCTTGCCATCCCCGATACTGCCGGTCTTGGCGACCCGGGTGATCGTCTCGATCACGCGCGGTACCTGTGCGTCCGTCACGGCCACCTCGATTTTTACTTTAGGCACAAATTCGATCGTATACTCCTGGCCGCGATAGGTTTCCTTATGCCCCTTCTGGCGGCCGAACCCTTTGACTTCGGAGACCGTCATCCCCTGCACGCCCATTTCCAGCAAAGCATCCTTGACTTCATCCAACTTGAACGGCTTGACGATAGCTTCAATCATCTTCATGTCGCTGCCTCCTTACCAACCAGGCTCACCCGAGGACGCTGATCATCCATCGTCTCTGGGGGTCGCCGGCATGATCGCTTGGTCAATTGTGTCATGGTCTTTTTATGAATAGGCACGCTCGTTATGCTGGCTGAGATCCAATCCCGTCGATTCGTCTTCGGAAGAGACCCGCAACCCAACCACCGCATCCACAACCTTCAGAATAATCCAGGTGCCAATCACGGAAAACAGAGCCACCGCGCATACCATGATGGCCTGAATCCCAAACTGCCCCGGATTCCCGAAAAAGAGCCCATCAGCCCCGGCGGCATTGATCGCCTTAGAGGCGAACAATCCCGTCGCAAGGATTCCGAACACTCCGCCCACACCGTGAATACCCACGACGTCGAGCGAGTCATCATAGCCCATCCTCCCCTTCCAAACAACGGCGAAATAGCACAGAATCCCAGCAAATCCACCAATTATGATCGCTGAAAACGGTCCGACAAACCCGGAGGCCGGGGTCACGGTCGCCAGACCTGCCACCGCACCACTGGCTACACCGAGCACGGTGGGCTTCCCACGATGCATCCACTCCACTCCCATCCACACCAACGCACCAGTGGACGCTGCCGCGTGGGTCGCCAGGAACGCACCCCCTGCCACCCCATTCGCACCCAATGCACTGCCCGCGTTGAACCCGAACCAGCCAAACCACAACAGGCCGGTCCCGAGCAACGTGAAGGGAAGGTTATGAGGGGCCATGTAGTCAGCTCCATGCCCCCTGCGCTTTCCCATGACGACAGCGCACACCAGGGCGCTCACACCTGAACTGATGTGCACCACCGCGCCTCCGGCAAAGTCTAACGCGCCCATCTTTCCCAGCCATCCACCACCCCAGATCCAATGGGCCACTGGAGAGTAAATCAAGAGGGACCAGAGGGCGGCAAACAGCAGCAGCGCGGAAAACCGCATCCGCTCTGCAAACGCCCCCGTAATCAGGGCCGGCGTAATGGCGGCAAACATGAGCTGGAATAACATGAATACCTGGTGGGGAATCGTTGGGCCGTAGATTGGATGAGGCTCGCTTCCAACCCCGTTAAGCCCCACCCATTCAAGGCCTCCGATGAGACCTCCCTTATCAGGACCGAAGGCCAGGCTATACCCGACAAGAATCCAGAGCAGGCTGACCAGACAGAGAATGACGACGCTCTGTATGATCGTACCTAGGATATTCTTGCTCCGGACCAGTCCGCCGTAGAAGAGCGCCAACCCCGGCATTGTCATAGCCAGGACTAGCGCGGTGGAGGTGAGGACCCATGCTGTATCCCCAGTATCAATCTTAAGTACAGGGGCTACGGAACCTGCTACCGCCGGCGGCGCGGTATCCTGGGCCATCGCGACTGACCCTGTGAAGACAACCAAGGCTCCCAGCATCACGGCCGCGATAGTCAGGCCCATGACACCCGGTGTCCCTTGGCGCCCACGTTTGCGACTACAGTCTCGTTCCGGGTCAATCACCATCTTTTTCCTTGTCCCCGCTCACCCAAGCCTTACGAATAGGCCCGTTCATCATGTTGACTGAGATCCAATCCCTTGCGCTCATCCTCGTCACTCACTCTCAGACCCATCAGCCCATCGACCAGTTTCAGAATCACGAAGGTGCCTACAAATGCGAAGACCACGGAAATCAATACGGCCAGCGCTTGGATCCCCAGCTGCGCCGGATTGCCATAGAACAGGCCATCTGCGCCTGCAGCATTGATCGCCTTCGACGCGAAGAGACCGGTTGCCAGCGCGCCCCACGTACCTCCGATTCCGTGAATGCCGACCACATCAAGGGCGTCATCATAGCCCAACTTGGACTTCCACAACACCGCTAAGTAGCAGAAGACTCCCGCTCCAAGACCGATGATGATCGATGCCATCGGACCGACGAATCCCGAGGCAGGCGTGATAGCCACCAATCCCGCTACCGCACCGCTCGCCGCGCCTAAGACCGTCGGTTTGCCCCGATACATCCACTCCACGATCATCCAGGCCAGCGCCGCAGCAGCCGTCGCCGTATTGGTGACGACAAAGGCGCTGGTCGCCAGCGCGCCGGACGCCACCGCACTGCCGGCGTTAAATCCGAACCAGCCGAACCAGAGCAGGGATGCCCCCAAGACGGTCATGGGCAAATTATGCGGAGACATATTCTCCCTGCCATAGCCCAACCGCTTCCTCAATACGATGGCGCAGGCCAGCGCCGAGAAGCCGGAACTGATATGGACGACCGTGCCGCCGGCGAAATCGAGCGCGCCGAGGTTTCTGACCCATCCCCCGACCGCCCAGACCCAATGAGCCAGCGGATCGTAGATGAAGGTCGCCCACAACAGCGTGAACACGAGAAAACTGCTGAACTTTATCCGTTCCGCAAATGCACCGGTGATCAGCGCCGGCGTGATCACCGCGAACATCATTTGAAATATCATGAAGGCTTGATGGGGAACAGTCGCGGCATAATCGGCATTGGGCTCCAATCCAACCCCGTTGAGCCCGAACCATTCTAGCCCGCCTATCAGATGACCCTTGTCAGGTCCAAAGGCCAGACTGTAGCCCCACAAGACCCACTGGAGACTGATCAGACAGAGGATGATAAAGCTCTGCATGATTGTCCCCAGCGCATTCTTGGAACGCACCATCCCTCCATAGAACAGCGCGAGACCCGGCGCGGTCATGGCCAACACCAAGGCCGTCGAGATCAAGACCCAGGCCGTATCGCCGGTATCGATTTTCAGCGGAGCCGGTACGGCCGGTGTCGCGGCCTCCTGAACCGCTGGTGCCGTCGCACTCGGCGCAGTCGCCTCCTGAGCCCACCCTCCCGCCGCCCACAGAAGAACGGCAAGACCGGTCAGGAGCAGCAGACTTTGTTTGATCGTACACAGTCGTCGAATCATGGTTCCCTCCTTTTTCCCTCGGCTCAAAACAGGTAGATGACCTGGAACGATAAGGTTTCTTGATTGTTGACGGGCCGAGTGCCGTACAGGAAGACATTCTTGTCCGATTTGTCATACCGGAACTCGACCCGCGTGATCAGCGACGGCACCGGCTTGAACTGCAGCGTCGGCGTGATTTCCCACAACGTCTGGGCCACCGGTGTGGCGGGCGTGACATTGGTGGCCCCGGCACAGGTGTTCGAGCCCCCCGCCGTATTGAAGAAGCCGCCGCAGGTCCGGGACCCGCCGGCATCCTCGAAGATCTCCCCGCGCAACCGGAAACTGTACTGGTCGGTAAAATCATGGGTCAGGTAGCGCGGCGATGCCGTCCCAGCGCGCATTCGGCTTCCCGGTCGTCGCCCGCCACCGGATTGCTCGCCTCGTTGACGTAGTACGGCTCGATGACCACCGTGTCCTTGTCCGTCGGTTTCAGCGTGATGATGAGCCCATTGGCAAAGCGTTTGGCCGAGGGGTTCCCGGCGGCCCCGCCGGTCGGCGTGGGGCCCGCGGGGTTGGTCGGGGTAAAGGTATCCCCGTAGTTCCGGTTCGCTTGTTCCGGGCCCCAGGACCCGTACCAGCTCACCCCGACCTTCTCATGCGGGGTCAGGGCCACCAGGTACTCGAGCGTCTTCCCCTTATTGTTGTCGTCGACATTGTCCCAGCCATTGACGACGCCGAACGATGCGAGGACGACCGGGTTGAACTGGTAGGTGAAGCGGATGCCGGTCGTGGTGAAGGCTTGCCCCAGGCCGAACATGAACGAGCGGGAGAAATTGTTGTTCTCGAAACTGTTGATCACCTCATACCCGATCAGCGTGTTCATCTTGCCGGCCTGAATCTTGAGCCCATTGCCGATCGGCAGAATGTACTCGGCATAGAGTTCTTGAAAATCCAGCTCATCGTTGCTGGTGCCCGGTTGATAATTGGTGCGGGCCCGCGTCACGCGCGAGTCGAGCCCAAAGTTGAGCCGCGCGCGAAAGCCCGCGCGGTCGAGCACGCTGCCCCCCGCCTCCGCCGGGCGCTCCACCATCAGTTGGAACAGGTGCGCCATGAACGCGTTGGCGTTCGTGTCGAAGATATGCAATTGATTGAGGTTGCTGTTGGGATTGTTGAAATTCTGCGTATAGGCGATATCCAGGAACCCCGAGGCCTTAAACCCCAAGGTCTTCCAGAGCGACGGCGCCTCCGCTTTCTTCTCTAACGCATCCAGCCGCTCCTGCACCGTCGGCGCCGGCGCCGGAGCCGGCGCCGGCGCGGGCTCTTGGCCGAACCCCGACTGGCCGCCGAGCAGCGACACCAGCACCCATAACCCTAGGCCCAGCAGACTGCGTCCTGACATGATGACGTCCTCCCTCGTGCGATTGGTGATGCCGTTGCTCCCTCGCTTTGCCTCTCTCACCTCGACGACGTCGTCGCCACGCACGCCATTGTGCGCAACCTCTAGCCACTCCCCGTCCATTCGACCCTCACTCCCATATTGAATCCCACCAGCCAATGCATGCACATCGCTATTCAGCAGACATTCGTCCACGTCTGGCCACTTCTCAGTTTTTCGCGCGATTCGGTTCAACTGCACCATCGTGATTCAGCCCGCTCAAATGCGGTCAAAAAAAAACGCCCTCTAGCCCGCTGGGGCCGGAGGACGCCATTGTCCATGCCGTACTAACTTCTTAAGGCCGGTGGGAAACGCCGTTGTTCCCCTGTCCGATGGGCACCCTTGTAGCATGACCCAGGAAAATCTGTCAACGCCCTTATCCCTCGCGCATTCAGTAGATCTTTTTCACTACCTCCGCATTCGAATCCTCATGCACTGACTTAGGCGCACTCCGACCTGGCGATGACCTATCGCCTGTGCTAGACTTCGCTCCCACCTATGGCTCAACCATCACAACATTCGGCAAGAGGACGGTCTCACAAGCCTGTGTTTTTCCTGGCCCTGCTCTGTTTCGTCGGCACCGCCTGTGGCACGGCCGCCCCGACCGGCAAGGTCCTCTTTGAAGATCCTCGGGGAACCGTGTTGCTTAAGACGATCCCGGATCGGTCCTTCCAGACCAGTCACCCGATCAATCTGGAACCAGACCTTCTCGCCCGGATATTGAAAGGCATCGAGATTCAGGATCAGGAGCGCGGCCTTCAGAAAATGCTCGCAGGACCATCATCTTCCGTCCCTGTCTTCTCGGAAGATCAGATCCGGTTCCTCGCTCCACTGCTTGCAGAGGGCTTACGTAAGGCAGCACCAGATCAATGTGTCGAGTATCGTGTCCAGGCTACGAGCAAAGGTTCTGCATTAGAGTCATCGACCACGGAAACCACCGCCGGCTCCCTCTACAGCTATGGCGTCTCGCTATACTTCTCGCTCACTCAGTATCGATATGCCCCGACCAGGACCGACACGAAGAACCTCGCTCACGGACGCCTGCCCGATTCCACAGGCCTGGTCAACCGTGTTCTCATTTTTACTCCGAGCGCTGCCCAACGGTCCGAGAGCTTTCATCGGCCGACAGGGGGGGCGTCGACCGACAAGTATCTCGCCATCGATTATCAGCTTCTGCAGCATACGCCGCCCACGGCGGCAGCAGCTGTGCTGGCTGCGCCTCTGGCTGAACGAGTAGCTGAGCCGGTAGGCGACCCTGTGTCAGAAGCCAGGATGTCCGGAACCCCGTCTCCCACGGAAACCATAGAGGCGCGCGACAAAGAGATCCAGACACTCAAAGATCTTGTCATCAAGAAAGAATTAGAGTTGGACAGCCTCAGGAAGGAACTGGAATCTACCCGAAAACAACTCGATAGCCAAAAACGGAAAACCACGCCACAGTCCAAGCCCCAACAGGCAGCCCCATAGACATCACGCCTGAGATTCCATGGTCCGCACAGCCGGGGCCATAAAATACTTCCCCGTAAGATGCTCAACAAGGCCACCCTTCTCGTTCGTCGTTGGTGAAGCGTTATTCGTCGCTCGCAGCAGAATCAGATGCAAAATTCCCACGAGATACCTTTCACGCTTCACTGGTGTCGAGAGCGAAGCGAGAACGACGTCTGGAAAACGGGGCGCCGAGGCGGGAGGGTGAGAAGAGCGACTGTTTCAGTATCCTGCTACGAGTTACGATAGCCGTTCGTGATCGGCATCCGCCGATCCTTCCCAAGCGCTCGATGCGTGATCTTGATGCCGATCGGAGCCTGCCGGCGCTTGTACTCGCTGCCATCGACCATCGCCATCACGCGCGCCACCGTGGCGCGGTCATACCCCGCTTCGACGATCTCTTCGAGAGACCGATCTTCTTCCACGTAGGCCTGGAGAATGGGATCAAGTATCTCGTAGGGCGGCAGCGAGTCTTCGTCCTTTTGGTTGGGCCTCAGCTCGGCGGTCGGCGGTCGATCTAACGTCCGTTTAGGAATCGCCGGGGTTGTGCCGCGGAGGTTTCGGAGCCGCGCCAGGTCATACACCATCGTCTTGGGCACGTCTTTAATCACGGCAAATCCGCCGGCCATATCGCCATACAACGTGGCATACCCAACGCTCATCTCGCTCTTGTTGCCCGTGGTGAGCACCAGATGCCCGAACTTATTAGAGAAGGCCATGAGGAGATTGCCCCGGATGCGGGCTTGGAGATTCTCTTCCGTCGTATCAGGCGCACGCCCCTCGAACGTCTCCGCGAGCGCATGCCGGTACGTGTCAAACATCGTCGTGATGGGAATCGTGCGGACGGAGATCCCGAGTCGTTTCCCCAATTCAGCAACATCCTCGTGACTGTCTTGCGACGTATAGGGTGACGGCATGAACAGGCCCCACACGTTATCGGCACCGAGCGCATCGACGGCGAGCACGGCGGTCAGCGCCGAGTCCACTCCGCCGCTCAAGCCGATCACGGCACGCGTAAATCCGTTTTTCCTCACGTAGTCGCGCACCCCCAACGTGAGAGCCCGATACACTTCCTCCAGCGGGTCCAGCACCGTCGCCACATCGGGGACCGCGCGCGCCCGAGTCTTTGGAACGGCTGGAAGCGACGCAGCGCAGACACTCCACCGCAGAGGCAATCTGCCGCGGCAAGAGCTTCTTCCTGCCATGCGTGCGTCTCGCCCGCGCGACAGCCTCCATGTTGAGGTCGGCGACGATCAGATCTTCTTCGAAAGCCTTCCCTCGCGCGATGACCTCACCCTGGTGATCGAGAATCACACTGTTCCCGTCGAAGACCAGTTCATCCTGACCACCGACCGTATTGGTGTAGGTGAGCACCACCCCGTTTTCTCGCGCGCGAGTCGCCAGCATCTGCTCGCGCACCCGACTCTTGCCCAGATGAAACGGTGAGGCATTGATATTCACAATCACTTCGGCGCCTGCTGCCGCCTGGAAACGTGTCGGACCTTCCGGCAACCAGACATCCTCACAAATGTTGACCCCGACCACCGTGCCGCGCAAGCGGATCAGCGGCAGCCGCCGGCCTGGGTGAAAGTAGCGGCTCTCGTCAAACACCCCATAGTTCGGCAAGTACCACTTGCAATAGGTCGTGATGAGTTTCTGATCCGCGATGACCGCCGCCGCATTGTAGAGTTCGTGCGCGCCGGCCGGCACCACCGACGAGCGAGCCGGCTTTCGGATCTATTCCATCGCTCTGGCTGACGTAACCCACAACCGCGGCAAGGCCCCGACAGTGGCGGACGACTTCCTGGAGCGCGCGGCGGTTGTCCGCGACAAAACGTGGCTTCAACAGAAGATCTTCAGGCGGATAACCGGTGATCGCCAGCTCAGGGAACGCGACCAAGTCGGCCTTCGCCTTCTTCGCCTCGCGCAGCCAGGCCGTGATCCGACGGACATTCCCGTCCAGATCCCCGACCGTCGGATTCATTTGCACCATGGCGATTCGAAAGGTACGCATAGCTACCACCAATGGTGAAGACGATCAGCTTTGTTCAGGACTCGCAAGCATCCTTAGCCTATCCCTCGGAGCACACTGCCCTGGCAGCACGGGGTGGCGGTGAAGACCCTGGGATTGAGCGGGTAAGAACCTTCCCGCATCTGCTAGCTCCTTTGCCCGCTCGTTTCGAGTTCTCCCGCTAAGAGCACGGCCTCGGCTATCTCGCGCATCGATTTCCGCAAATCCATACTTTGCCGCTGGATAAGTTTGAAGGCCTCTTCTTCGGTCAGCTTCTTCGAGCGCATCAGGTAGCCCTTGGCCCGCTCCATGAGCTTCCGAACCGCCAGCGCTTCCTGCATCTCAAAGGACTTCTCAATCAGGGTCGTATGCTCGATGGCAATGGCGGCCTGATTTGCAATGGCCTGAAGCAACTTAACCTCTTCGGTGGTAAACACGTGCGGGACTGACGTATAGCTATTGATCACGCCCATCGCCTTCTCCCGCACCATCATCGGTACCGAGACCAATGAGCACAGCCCTTCCTTCTTGGCCATATCCGGATACATATAGTCTCGCTCTTTGGTGACGTCGACCACGATAATCGGTCGACGGTCTTTCACGGCACGGCCACTGATACTCTGCCCGATCTTGAGATTCGGCTTGCGGCGATACTGTTCGCTGAGGCTTTGCGTCGCCTCGATCCGCAGTTCCCCACTGGCCTCGTCCAATAGCATAATCGAGCAGATCTTCGAGTTCATCATTTGCGCGGTCATCGTCACCAGGAGTTGAAGTACGTCTTCGATCAACCGATTGGACGCCACCGTTTCTGAGACCAGTGACAGCGTTTCCACTTGTAAGGCTTTGCGTTTCATTTGATCGTAGAGCCGTGCGTTCTCGATCGCTCCACCAACTTGATTGGCGATGGTCGAGAGTAACGCAATCTCATCTGGCCGATAGCGTTTCGGGCGCTTATGTTGGACGTTGATCACGCCGACCACTTCTTTTTTCGCCATGATCGGCACGGAGACAAAGGCTTGATGGCGGTCTTCCGGAAGGTTATGGAAAAATTTGAACCGTGGATCGTCGCTCGCATTACTCGGAATCACGACGCGAGTTCGTTCCTGAGCGACCCACCCGGTGATGCCCTCTCCCAAACCGATTGTGATGCGGCCAATCAATTTCGGATGAGGGTTCTTTGAGGCTCGAAGAATGAGTTCGTCTTGGCTATCCGACAAGAGGTACAGGAGGCAGGCATCCGCCTTGGTGACTTCGACGACGACTTCTACGATATGCTTGAGAACTGCTTCGAGATCCAGTTGGTTGCTGATTGACTCAGAGATCCGATGGAGCACATCGACTTCGCGTGTTTTTTCCCGCAATGCCTGTTGGAGGTGAGCCACAGATGGCGCGCGTTTGGCCGTCATAGGGTGATTACTTTCGTGCACTGGCCATTTGACGAACAGGACGCTTACCATGCTGACGGCCACTCGACGGTCGGCTCCCACGGCCGTGCTTGCCCTGAAACCACTCGGCACAGACCTGTTGCTCGATTGGCCGAATTACCACCTCCCCAATCCGCACTGGCCATACCCCGATGACGCGTCCCCCGACCACCTTCTTGTCATGTTGCATCGCGCCCCAGAGGGAGGTAAAGGATGCCTGTGAGACCTGGTCGGACAACCCAGCGCGTTGCACCAGACTTCTGATCCGTTCGACAACTTCTCGCCCGCACAGGCCCATGTGACAAGCCAGATCCGCTTCTTGCACCAATCCGATCCCAACCGCTTCACCATGGATCAACCCGCGATAGCCTGCGAGTGACTCGAGTGCATGTCCAATCGTATGGCCGTAGTTGAGAATACGTCGTCGGTCCGACTCCCGCTCATCCGCTACCACCACCTGCGCTTTGATCTCACAGGATCGTTTAATCACGTGAATAACCGGCTCTTCCTCAAGTTTCAACAACGCAGGAATCTCCTTCTCCAGAAAGGAGAAGAACTCTTCGTCGGCAATAATACCGTATTTGATCACCTCTGCCAGACCCGCGATCCATTCGCGGAGTGGCAAGGTGCGCAGCGTGAGGGGGTCGATCAGTACGGCTCGCGGCTGGTAAAATGCGCCGATGAGGTTCTTTCCCAGCCGATGGTCCACGCCGGTCTTGCCTCCGACGCTGGAATCTACTTGAGCCACAAGCGTGGTCGGCACTTGTATAAACTGGATTCCTCGTTGATAGATTGCGGCAGCAAAGCCGGTTACATCACCGATGACTCCACCACCGAGCGCCAGCAACAGAGACTGACGTTCGAACTTGTGCCTAGCTAACACATCGAGGATCTTGGCGATGGTGCCGAGCGTCTTTGTTCGCTCTCCCGGAGGCAAGATAATCGGAGTCGGGTCGTATCCCGCCTTGCGAAGCGAGCGGAGTGTCTTTTGAAGATAATGGCTTGCTACATGCCGATCTGTCACAACCCCGATCTTCGGAGAGGTGGTAAGGCCCCTGAGCCTGTCACCCACTGTCGCGAGCAATCCAGGACGGAGCACAATGTCGTAGCTCCGCTCCCCCAAAGTTACCGGCACAATCTGTTCTGCCACAGCGGCCATGCTCAACGACGGTCACTCCCAAGCCAATATACCAGTCGTCCATCCGACTCTTCTTGGACGGGAAGGCCCGGATTCACGACACACTTTGTCGGCGGTGATGATGAATTGCGAGGGCTAAAATCGAGGGGATGGTACCACAACGGTTCGGAAACTAGAAGGTTTTCAGATAAGCCCTCAAGCCAGAAGATCACGCTTCACGGCCTTAGGAGTGTTTTAGGCTCATTGAGCATCATATTGGTCATGTCAACTGGTCCTAACCGCTTCTCAGGCCATCATATCAGTTCGATTGCCAATCATTTGCACGCAGACACGACAGATCGCCCGTCGCATTTTCATGCGACGGGCAGGGTCTGCGTTGATCTTGTCAGAAATAAGTAGAGAACTGGAGAGTACGCCTTAGAGGATCGAGATGAAGCACCATCCGTGGAGCCACACTGCTCTTGATCCTCCCATCAATGAAGGGCTAGAAGGCTCGCTTCTAGCTCTTCACGATACTAGGGGTCAAGAAGATGAGCAGCTCTTGTTTCGCTACAGACTCGGTCTTCTGCTTGAAGAGCCATCCCAGAACGGGCACGCGAGAGAGATAGGGGATACCAGCCACGTTGTTGTTCTGCGAATCGATAAACACCCCGCCGATCACCATGGTCTCGCCATCGCGGATCGTTACCTGGGTATTGGCTTCGCGGCGGTCGATACTCGGACCAGCCGGATTGCTCCGTGCGCCAACAGCATTTCTAGTTGCGCGAACCTTCATCATGATCTGCTTACCGACTTCCTTGGGATCTCGCGAGGTAATCTGAGGAGTCACATTCAGTTCCAAGTTCGCATCCACAAATGTGGTCTGAGTCCCCTGGAGGGAGGTTGTCTGGAAGGGGATCGATTCTCCCTGTGAGATCTTGGCTTCCCGCTTGTCCAAGGTCGTGACCTTCGGCGCGGCGATGACTTTACTCAGACCGAGCAACTCGCCTGCCGACAACCGCACATCCAACAACGCTCCATCTGTTCTCCCAATTGTGAACCCGACACCAGGAGTTGACGCCAAGCCACCCACTGTGGCGGGAAGATTTACGAGAAAATCAGATACTTGATTTCCAAATGGTCCGACAACACCCGACTTAAAGTTCGCCACCCCATTAGACCCGACCTGGTTCACATTCTGCACGCCCCACTGCACACCCAGCGAACGGGAATAGGTTGTATCCGCCTGTACTATCCTGGCTTCGATTTGGACTTGAGGCACTTCGAGATCCAGCCCCTCAACCAACTGCCTCATCACCCCGATCTTGCTTTCCGTATCCCGGACGATTAACGCATTGGTCCCTTGACTCATTTGCATCAACCCTCTCGGGCTCAAATACTGCCGAAGAGACGTCATCAGTTCCGTCGCTTGCAGGTTTCTAATATAGAACACTCGATCAACCAGTTCTTCTGCTTTCGTCTTGGCATCCTTCGCCTGCGCTTCTTCATTCTGCTGTTTAGCAATGTTCGCCAGCGAATCGATCCAGAGGATGTTGCCCTGTCTGATCTTGCCTAACCCATTCATCTTCAAAATCATATCGAGTGCCTGGTCCCAGGGCACACTCACGAGCTTCATCGTGACCTTGCTCTTGACCCCTTCACCGACAACCATGTTAAATCCGCTCACTTCGGCGATGAGGCGCAGCACGTTACTGATGTCGGCCTGCTGGAAATCCAGCGAAATGCGTCGGCCGACATAACGCGTTTCCCCAACAACCAAATCTTCCTTTGGCGTGTTTTTCTCGACACCATCTGCGTCGGAGGTCATCTGGACAGGCCGCACATGAAATTTCGTCGAAGACCGCGAAACCGTGGCCATTGCCCGCTGAGCTACCCGAGAAGTGGCGTCCGCCTGGACCTGAGGCATTACAGGATTCTCTAACTCGATGGCTTCACCAGCCGCGCCACGGGAGAGGTCAGTGCCCACGACCATATCCGCACCGACGCCTTCCCGAAGAGTCACAATAAGATTCGACCCTTGCGGTTCAACCGAGTAGGTAGCCTTACCGGCAAGATCCAATACCACTCGTACTTTATCGCCATGATAACCCAGACGCACTTGCTTCAAAATCTGGTGATTCACAGACATGACAGGCTTGCGTATGGCGGAAGCCACGTGTGGAATGTCGATTACGAGACGCCCCTCATCAAGACGCGTCACTTCGTGGGCCAGCTTGCCATCTCCCGAGATGACAACACGGACGTCGTCAGTGCCGCGCTGAACATCGATGCGGGTCAGGGTCTGCGCCAGACCTTCCTCGATGCTCGAGGGCATGCCTGAATTGATAGCAGGCAAGTCGGTTGACGCCCCCATCGACGGCATGGCCATCGGGACACTGAGCGCTCCCACCGCCGAGAGCACGCGAACAAATGCTGTAGTTGTCATGGTCAGCTTAGGTGTCATTCTACGCCCTCTTTCGGGTGGAGGAGCTTGACATACTCCCGCTCCTGTTTGCTTCCATACACATCTGTAAACCGTTCTTGCACCACAATACCTTTCTCTGTCACGGCGCTCACCACGCCATTATTGGGACCGATACGCGTTCCTCGACGCACCGTGTATCCATTCCCATCTGGCGTCTGGACCATAGCTGTATAGCCGTAGGCCCCCCATACCACAGCGATCAGGTTCATCTCAGTGAGCCCGACGCGCTGAAGCGGAGGTAACGTGGGGTCAATTGGCCCGAGTCCCAACTGTTGCAAAACTGGCGCAAACGGATCGCGCCGCCCAGAAGGGTCATAGGAATGTGCGCTCGCTGGTTCCAACACTGAATTGAGTGCAACTGGTTGAACATTCTCATCGCCAGCTGTCGCGGCTAAGGTTGGAGCCGAACCGTGCCTCGGCACCTCATTGAGAGAGGGCACTTTCAAAGAATCCTGCCGCATTGGGCTAATTTGTCGGACATGAGAACTCATACCTGTCTCAGCAAAGGCCAGTCCAACTGCGACGAGCAGGCAAACACATCCAATTAGAGTTATTCTAGTTGTCTTCATGGTCAACCGCCAATTTTCACAGATGGTATTCATCGCTCATTGTCTCGCACTCATCCAAGACTCTGTGCCCTATTTCTTCTGAGGAGTCGCCGGAGCCACTGCAGCCTGCTTGGTTTCCTGTGGTGCCGCATAGGCTACAAGGTCAAACACGGTCTGTGTGACAACCCGTCCCTTCTCAAACTTAGGGGCTCCCATCTTGAGGCCAGACACGGTCACAATACGAGGCAACGCATTGATTCGATCGAAAAATAAGGCCGCAGTATGGTATCCGCCAGAGACCTCTACGTTCACCGGCATTCGCACAAAGAGTTTCGATGGATCCTCACTCTTCGCACTCGGTTTCCACAGCTTAATGTCGAGTCCAAGACGAATCCCCAAGTCTGACACCTGCTTAAGCAACATCACCGCTTCCTCTTCAGGTGGCAATCGTTCTTTCTTTTTCGCGAGCTCAATTTCAAGTTGCTTACTGGCCGCAATGAGCTCATCAAGATGCTTGACTTTAATGGTCAACGTTTGAATCTCGCTATCGAGCGTGCCGATGACTCCCTGGAGCCCAGCAATCTCCGCAGATTTTGGCTCGGCCACATAGTAATAGAAGCCAACAATAATCCCCGCAAGAACCATCAGAAGAAGCCCCACCTTCTGAACCAATGGGATTGACCGCAATACGTCAAGATTGATAGAAGGCAGATTCATAGTTCTTAACCTTTGAGACGGAAACCAAGTTTAAACTGATAGATATTAAGTTGGCTCTCCACCGCAGCTCGACTTTCCTGAAGATTGATATTCGTGAAATAATCGGTTCGGCGCAGGTTATTCACGAATTCCACCACATCATCGTTGGTCGCCGCACGACCCTCAAGATCGATATCTTTCCCGGACGACCGCGACTCTCACCAACCACAACTTCAGCGGTTCCAGACTCTGACTGACATGGTCGAGCACCTTGACGGGGCCAACGCGTGACTTTTCCAACTCGTCAATAATCCGATTTTTGTCTTCCAGCACTTTCTTCCGGCTTTCAAAATCAGAAACCTGCTTCACTTGCTCCTTCAACTGGGCGACGTGCTTCTCCTTGTCGAGCTTTTCGGTCAGCCGCACGTTTATTTCTTCGTCGAGTGACGCCGAGTACCACCAACATCCCGCCAGGGTGATGAGCAACAACCCCACACCCAACAGTGCCTGTGCTCTGACATCATACTGAGGCTTCGCCTTATGTCCCTTGGGCCCTGGTAATAAATTAATGCGAATCATCGATCCCCCACCGATCTAAGGGCCAATCCAACCCCCACGGCAGCCAGCGGAGCCAATTCGGCTAAAGCGTTCTGATCAAAGTTGCTCCCTGAGGTATCGATTTCACCGAACGGATTAGCCACCTCAACAACAGCCTGCATTCGGTCTCTCAGTTGCGTGACCAGGCCCTTGACCTGGGCCCCTCCTCCGCACAACAGAACATGCTGAACGTCCGCGTCCGACATGGTCGACTTGAAATAATCGATGGTCCGCGCAATTTCAGACGCAACCTCGGCATTGACACTGTCGACAACCGTAGTCACCGCGGCCTGATTGCTCCCTGCCGAACGCTCGCCTTTTTTCGTTTCTTCTGCCTCTTCGTAGGACATGCCCATTTCTCGCTGAATGGCTTCGGTATAGCGATTCCCTCCGATGGGAATATCACGGGTGAACAGCGAGGTGCCGCCTCGAACAATATTGATATTCATAACACTGGCGCCAATATTGACGAGTGCGGTCGTATCCTCCTGCGAAACGGGATAGTTGATCGCATGCATGTTTTCGATCGCAAAGGCATCCACATCCATGACGATCGGAAACAACCCCGCCCCCTTGACGAGTTCGGTCAGCTCATTGATCTTGTCCTTCTTGGCAGCGACGAGAATGATCGACATCTCTCCCTGGGTATCGCCCGTGGCCTCGGAAGTGGGCAACACACTGAAGTCGATGTTCACCTCATTAATGTCAAAGGGGATATACTGCTCGGCGGCAAGCCTCACCTGCCCCTCCAACTCCTCATCAGGCATCGGCGGCAGGCTAATCTTCTTAATGATGACGGCATGGCCAGAAATCGACACGGCGACTTGCTTCACCTTAACGTTCGTTTCCTCAAACAATTCCTTTATCGCCGACACCACCCGCCCCTCATCCATCACCGTTCCATCAACGATGACTTCCGGCTCGAGTGGTTTGAATCCGAACTTCTGGAGAATGTACCGCCCTCGGCTTTCCTTCAACTGGACGAGCTTGATACCGCTCGACCCGATATCCAGCCCAATAAGCTGTCGCTTCGGGGTGAACATCGAGAACAGATCGGTTTCGGCGAGACTCTTGAATGAACTCAACATACGCGCCTCTGACTGTACATGACTATCCGCGCAGGACAAATCTTTATGTGAATTTCGCGCAGACTGTCAATCATGACCATACCCCCGCATATTTCAACGTCCTGAAGAAAGAATTTGCGTCGAGACCGTTCTGGCTATACACCTGCGTCCAGCCTCCACTCAGAGTTTCCCGATATGAGGAGCCATTTAGAACTGAATTTCGTCCGCCAAACGTCTGAACGGTGCATCTACACTGGGGATTGGCTTCATGCACATGCTAAGTATAGTCCATGCGCTCTACCTGTCAAGCAAATCACTTTCTGTGCACATGTATAGGCATGGAGACGACGGCGATGGTGGCCGGGGGAAGAGCGTAACGGCTTCGTGGGTTATTGCTTATTGAGATCGCGATGGGCAACGGTCACTTGATATCCAAGCGCCGAAAAACTTTCTTGGAGCCGGCCAGCAATGGCCACAGACCGATGACGTCCGCCGGTGCAGCCAATTCCAACATTCACATAGCTGCGGCGTTCTCGCTCGAAGAGCGGGATGAGGAATTTAAAGAGGCTTTCCAGTTGCCCGATGAACGCGACGGCGTCCGGATCGGTCAGCACATAGTTCCGCACCCGCGGGTCTTCCCCGGTCAATGGTTTGAGGTCTGGAACAAAGAACGGGTTCCGCAAGAACCGGACGTCGAACAGAAGGTCAATGTCGTACGGCACGCCGAACTTGAAGCCGAATGTCACCAGCGAGATGGTCAACCGGCGAGGCGTGCCCTCCTGCCTGAACTGCCTCGCCAACAACTCTCGCAACTCATGCACCGTCAAATCGGAGGTATCAATAATACGGTCGGCGTGGCGGCGAAGGTCAGCAAGACGCTCCTTTTCAAACCGCACTCCTTCCAACACCGGAAGATGCGGCAGGAGCGGGTGGGGCCTCCGAGACTCCGAAAATCGGCGAACCAGCACCTCTTCGCGAGCTTCAAAGAATATCAACTCAACCGAATGACCAAGAGCCTTAACCCGCTCAAGAATCCCCACGAGATCAGAAAAGAACACGCGCTCCCTGACATCGATGCCAAGCGCGACATTCTTAATCTCGCCTCCCTGCTGATGACACAGTTCGACAAAGGTCGGCAGAAGAGCTGGCGGCAAATTGTCGATGCAGAAATACCCGACATCTTCGAAGCACTTGAGGGCATGCGACTTCCCTGAGCCAGAAAGACCGCTGATCACAACCAGCTTGAGTGCAGCCATGCCTGCCTACCCCTTACGGATCAATCAGGACCAGTCGATCGCGCTCGACACGTTGTAGAATCTGTAACTTTCCCGAGGACAGGGAGGTGAACACCACCAGCGAACCAGGAAGTGGATCTAGCCGACGCCTCGCTTCCTCCAGAGTCAGAACAGCCCGGGCTGGACGAATGACTTCAATCTCTTCCTCTTCCTCTTCCTTACGAATAGCCGGGCGCAAAACCTTGCGCACCGATCTCTTAGTCGGTTCTTTATGATCAGCCTGGCGTTCCTTGTATTTTCGTATCTGAACACCCAAGCGGTCCACTAGCTGGTCGATCGTCGCATACATTTCCCCCGTCGATGCTTTTGCCTGAATCCGTCGCCCTTGCATCGTACAGACGACCTCCGCACTATGCTGAAGCTTGCTCACGCCCAGGATCACTTCCAGATGGCTAAGCTTCACTTCATACCGTGCGAGCCGCTCAAACCGATTCTCAATATGTTGTCTGAGCGCCGGCGTCACGACGAGATGTCGTCCAGTAATTTTCATAGACATTCATCCTTTCAAGCTGAATAACCTCGGCCGCACCTCTGCCACTCGACTCTGCTTGTTGGTTCTGAGCACCCATGACGTCAGGGGAAGCACCGGATAAGAGGTGAGTACGCGTACAGTTCAATAGGGAAGGCCTAAAAGAACCGCTTACGCTGAGTGGCGGACGGAATATGTTCTTCCGCCCGATACTTGGCCACCGTCCGTCGCGCGATCACAACCTGCTGCGTGAGCAGCCGCGCCGCGATCTCTTCATCTTTGAGGGGGTGGCTCGCATCTTCCTCCGCCACCATTTTCCGAATCATCTCTCTCACCGTCACGGACGACATCATGTCGGAGGGCTGATCCGCTCGCTGCAGACCAGCATTGAAGAAGAATTTCAGCTCCAGCATCCCCTGCGGGCAATACATATACTTGTTCGCAGTCACACGACTGATTGTCGACTCGTGCATCCCAATATCCTCAGCCACCTGCTTGAGCACCAACGGCTTAAGATGTTGCACGCCCTTCTCAAAGAACTGCTCCTGAAACTTCACGATACTCGACACCACTCTTACGATTGTCTTATTCCGCTGTTCGATACTGCGAATGACCCATTGCGCCGCCCGCAGCTTCTCATCCAGATAGGCCTTCGTCTCCGCCGCCCCGCTCTCCCCCGCCCCCATCAATTGCTTATAGTACGGGCTGATCCGCATGCGGGGCAGCCCATCGTCGTTCAGTAATACCACCCATTCCCCTTCATTCTTGACGACAAACACGTCGGGGACGATCACATAGTTCTGGGTGTTCGTAAACGGTCGCCCCGGCTTCGGCTCGAGCACTTCGATGACCTTTGTCGCCTGAAAGACTTCTTCTACCGTGACATCTAAGGCTTTCGCGATCCTCGCGTACTGTTTTTTCTCCAAGTCTTTGAGATGGTGTTGGACAATGGCTTCAACAATCGATCCCTTCAAGGCCCCGGGCCGAGCCCCTAATGATCCCATGGGACTTTTCCCCAAATGTCCGATTTGTAAGAGTAGACATTCCGCGAGATCTCGGGCCGCCACTCCAGTCGGATCAAAACTCTGAATATCCTTCAGGACTGAGCCCGCTTCACTTTCGGTAAAGTCGGTCCCGCTGACCAGCTCTGAGAGAGAGATGCGCAGATACCCATCATCGTCAAGGTTACCGATGATCAACCGCCCGATCTCCTTTTCACGATTCGATAAACCGGAAAACGACAGCTGCCAGAGGAGATGGTCTTCCAAGGATGTGGCCTTCGCCATGGTTTGCTCATAGGATGGAAATTCGTCCTGCGAGGGCGACTGAGACTCGGATCCGCCTATCCGACGATCGCTCCCAAAGTACTCTTCCCAACCAGCCGCTGAGGCCTCGTCCGGCGTGTCGCGCTCTTCAGGGGTCGACTCCTCCGCATTCGATGGCTCACTGTTCGCTGATGCCGCCGCATCTTCCGCCTTTTCCTCTGCGCTTCCGGCCTCACTGTCCTCCGCCTCAGTTGGGAGTTCCTCCAAGAGCGGGTTTTCCATCAAATGTTGAGTTAAGCTCTGCTGGAGCTCGAGTCGCGATAGTTGCAGCAGCTTAATCGCCTGCTGCAATTGTGGAGTCATGATCAGCTTCTGACTAAGTCGAAGGTCGAGCCTGAGCTTCATACGCACACACCCTTACGCATCATAGCTTGAACCGTTCCCCTAGGTAGACAGCCCGGGCCGTCTCACTCTTGACAATGGATTCGGGAGACCCGGCCTCAAGAATCAACCCTTCGTTGATGATATAGGCCCGATCTGTGATGGATAGCGTCTCCTGAACATTGTGATCGGTAATCAAAATGCCGATCCCTTTTTCTTTCAATCGGGTAATAATTTGCTGGATGTCAGCGACGGCAATCGGGTCGATTCCTGCAAAGGGTTCGTCCAGAAGCATGAATGACGGGCTCGTCGCAAGCGCCCTGGTAATTTCCAACCGCCGACGTTCGCCGCCGGACAAGGCATACGCCATACTCGTTCGGATATGGCTGAGATCCAGTTCTTTGAGAAGGGCATCGGCCCGTTCGGCCCGTTCCGCCCGAGAGTAGTCCAGCATCTCAAGAATTGCCAGAATATTGTCCTGAACAGACAAGCGTCGAAACACAGACGATTCTTGAGGAAGATATCCAATTCCTTTCCGCGCACGTCTGTACATCGGCAGACCCGTAATCACCTCTTCACCGAGGGAAATCGCCCCTTCATCAGGCTGACACAGACCAACGATCATATCGAAAATGGTGGTCTTCCCAGCCCCATTGGGCCCTAGTAACCCCACGACCTCCCCGGCGTGGACTTCGATCGAGACGCCTTTCACGACCTTGCGCGCGCGAAAACTTTTCACCAATCCGGTCGCGCGTAAACCGGCACCTTCGGCACTGTTGACCAGGGAGCCAGTCGACGCCGCATTCCCCTGAACCGCCTCGATCACTTGGTCGCCCCCCCATCCGGCTCGATCCGCACATGCGAGCCTCCTTCCACCACACTCCGATCCTCTGCCAAAAACATCGTGATTTGTTTGCCGCTGACCCTTGTTCCCTTATCCCAGGCCACTGGGTCACCTGTAAGGACAATCTTATCTCCATCATGGTAGTAGATAGCTTTCTCACAGGTCGCACTCCCTGAATCCTTCTCAATTTTCACTCGTCCGGTCGCCTCAATCCTGTTGACCGAACGATTCGATACAGCCGGCACGGCATCAGGCCCTTTCGAAGGCGCGGCCCCCTTGACGGCCTCAGGCCCTTTCTGGTGATCACTCGCGGGAGGGTCTTGCCCGCGAAACATAACCACCATGCGATCGGAATAGACAACTAATGACCCACGAGTCAGCACCACCGCCCCCTCAAACACCGCTTGGCTATCCTGATTTTTTACGGTCATCTTCTTGGCCGTAATGGTGGTGCTCACCGCTTGCTCAGCACCACCTTTCGGAAGGGCTGCGTCAGCCGATTCACTCAAGGAAGCAATCCCAAAAGGGAACAAATTAAGAAGCAGGAGCCAAATCCACATGTACGTCCTCAAGTACTTCAAATTCTTCAGTGTCCAAATGTCCCAACAAGCCACGCCCCGTAACCTCTAGCCCATGCCCAACGATACGGACGGGATCTTGGGTGCGTATCTCTCTCGTCTGATCGGTCCAAGCTAGATGGTTGGTATAGATCACGTACCCACTCTCGGTGTGAATCACAAGTGGCTCCGATCGGTTCGCCAGCACAAAGTTCTTCGTCTCCGTGTTCAATGTCCCTTCATCTCCGGTCACCGTCAATTCCTTCCCCTGCTGGCCGAATAATGTGACTGCGACGACCTGGAGCATCGCCCGCCGGTCCCGTTCAAAGAGCCGAGCCTCTTGCGCCTGCACCTGCCATTGAACCGCATCGCCCTTCGTTTGGGTGAACGTAAACTGGGAAATCGTGGCATCAGCGCTGCCCATGGAGCCTGGTGCCGTCGCCGTCGGGGTGGGAACCGTTGTCGAATTGGTCACGAGCAGGTATGCGAGGAAACAGGCCAACACCACACTGAGTGCTAACAAACCTCGCCGGACCAAGCGTTGCCACACTTTGTTCCTGCTTTCTTTTTAAGTAATCCGAATGAGACTGGCACGATAGTAGCATGAGCTCAAAACCAAGTAAACTCATGCCAGAACTCTGGCATGGTCTACTTGGTAGAGTTGAAGTGAACGAGATGGGGGATTCGCCAAAACGATAACGCGACGTCGCACGCGCGACTAGATCTCCTCGACAGGAGCCCTAGTCGGCGGCGGGAGTCGCGGGAGCTGATGCAGCAGGTGCTTGCTTCTTTGCAGTCGCGGTGTCGGGCCGTGTGACGAGTTCGATCGCGACAAGCTTCGCCGCATCGCCGATCCGCCGTCTCGTCTTAACCATCCTCGTATAGCCACCGGGACGATCTTTAAAGCGAACCGCCACGTCGCTGAATAATTTCGAGACGACGTCCTTGCTTCGGATAAAGGCGAGGGCTTGCCGCCGAGCCGGCAACGTCCCCTCCTTGCCGAGCGTAATCATCCGGTCCGTGAACCCTCGAATTTCCTTCGCCTTGGCCTCGGTCGTCTCGATCCGCTCATGTTCGAGTAGCGACGTCACGAGACTTCTGAACAGGGCCCACCGATGTTTCGTCTGTCGTCCGAGCTGTCTGCCATTTTTTCTATGACGCACGGGTTGCCTCTTGTTTCGTTACTCGCTCTTCGGATTACCGCTATTGGGCTGCACGGCATCCAGCTTGACGCCGAGACCCAGGCCCATTTCCGTCAAGATTTCCTTAATTTCATTGAGCGATTTCTTACCGAAATTCTTCGTCCGCAACATTTCCCCTTCGGTCTTCTGAACTAAGTCAGCGATGGTCTTAATGTTCGCATTCTTCAAGCAATTCGCGGCACGAACCGACAACTCTAACTCATTCACACTACGGAACAGATGCTTATTGACCTCACGTTGCGCCTCATCGCTCCCCAGCTCCGCGCGCCCTTCGACCCGCTCTTCTGGATTGATAAAGATATCAACGTGATCACGCATAATTCCTGCGGCCGTGGACAGCGCATCGCGAGGCGAGATGGTCCCATCCGTCCAGATTTCCAAGGTCAACTTGTCATAATCGGTCATGCGACCGACGCGGGCATTCTCCACATGAAAGTTCACACGCTTGATGGGTGAAAACACCGAATCGATCGCGATCACGCCAATCGGAAGCCCCTCTTCCTTATTTCGCTCGGCTGGCACGTAGCCCCGCCCATGCTTCACTGTCATTTCCATATCGAACGAGGCATCCTTGTCTAATGTCGCAATATGGAGATTGGGAGTCAGGATGGTCACGTCCGCATCATGAATAATGTCGGACCCCTTCGCTTCGCCAGGTCCCTTCTTCTTGAGACGGAGTGTCTTCGGCTTATCGGTATGTAACGCAAGCCGCAGTCCTTTGACATTCAGAATAATGGAGGTCACATCCTCCGTGATACCAGGAATTGTGGAGAACTCGTGCAGGACACCTTCGATCTTCACGGTGGTCACTGCTGCACCAGTTAGCGACGACAACAGCACACGCCGTAACGCATTGCCGACCGTCGTCCCAAACCCACGCTCATAGGCCTCCGTCGTAAATCTGCCGAACGTTTGGGAATGAGTATCTTTGTCGACTTCCACCCGCATCGGGATTTGAAAGTCTTTCATCGCTTTAATCATAACTCCCCCTTCATCTCATCGAGTAGCCAGTCCCTGAACGGCACCAGTTCGCCGCAAAGACCGACCCCCTCTCCCAATTCCGCAATTACCTGGAATACAACTCCACCACCATCTGCTCGTTGACCGGCAGCGAAATCTGGTCTTTCGACGGCAACGTTCGTACCATTCCTTTAAATGCCGTCTTGTCCAGCTCCAACCATTCCGGAATACCTCGCCCATCAACGGACTCTAAGGCGGCCTGAATCGAGATCAATGAGCGGCTTCGCTCCCGAACGCTAATGACATCTCCCGCTTTGACCTGGGCACCAGGGACATTGATTTTTCGACCGTTCATGGTCAGATGCCCATGGCTCACCAGCTGCCTGGCTTCTTTTCGCGAGGCACCAAATCCTAACCGGTAGGCCACATTGTCCAACCGGCATTCCAGCAACCGCAAGAGCACTTCGCCGGTAATACCAGATTGTCGTTCCGCACGCTCAAACACGCCACGGAACTGGCACTCCATCAGACCATAAATTCTACGCAGCTTCTGCTTTTCTCTGAGCTGGGTGCTGTATTCTGAGTTCCTCGGACGCTTTTGCCCATGCTGTCCCGGAGGATAGCTCCGCCGCTCGATTGCGCATTTTTCTGTCATACAGCGCGAGCCTTTCAGAAACAACTTCTCACCCTCTCGCCGACACAACCGACAGACGGGACCACGATACTTTGCCACTGCTCTACCTCCGGTTACCGGACATCACCACGTGGGTGCGCCCAACAATTCTCGTGTATTCGACTCTCCCGACATACGCCACTAGACGCGACGCCGCTTAGGTGGACGACATCCGTTGTGCGGAATCGGGGTTACATCACGAATCATATTGATCCGCAATCCAGCGGCCTGAATAGATCGAATCGCCGATTCACGACCGGATCCCGGCCCGTTCACATAGACATCCACTTGCCGCATTCCGCTCTCCATCGCCTTACGCGCAGCAGCCTCCCCAGCCCGCTGAGCCGCAAAGGGCGTGCTCTTGCGAGACCCCTTGAACCCTTGATTCCCTGAGCTTGCCCACACAATCGTGTTGCCACTCATGTCGGTGATGGTGACGATCGTGTTGTTGAAGGAGGCCTGGACATGGGCCACCCCGCTCTGCACGATTCGGCGCTCTTTCTTCTTCCCTTTTTTGACGCTCATACAGGCTCCCTACTCAGGTAACGGTCACGCACTACGCCGAACGCGTAGGCGGTTTCGGTTTGCTTCCCACACCGGAGCGACGGCCTTTTCTCGTCCGTGCATTCGTCTTGGTCCGCTGGCCGCGGACCGGCAACCCTTTCCGATGGCGTAGACCACGGTACGTGCCGCTATCGATCAGCCGCTTGATGTTCATCGAGAAGGTTTTTCTCAGATCGCCTTCGACCTGATAGCCCTCCTGAATGATTCCTCGAATCTTGACGATATGCTCTTCGCTCAGGTCCTTGACGCGAATTGATCCATCGATCCCCGCCTTGTCCAGGATGTCGAGTGCGGCCGCCCGTCCAATTCCATAGACATAGGTCAGGCCGATGTCCGCCCGCTTGTCTTTCGGTAAATCCACTCCGGCAATACGTGCCATACTTCCCCCTTACTGTTTCTACTTTCCACTGTTCGTCGCTGAATGACCTGACCAGGCTCTATTGCGCGCTTCCAGCGAGGGCCTTCCGAGGCCTGGCGCTGCGCGAGCAGAAGACCAGTTCGGTCATCCTGCGACGTTCCTCATCCTTGGCGTTGCTTGTGACGTGGATTCTCACAGAGAATTCGCACCACGCCCTTGCGTCGGACCACCTTACATTTGGCACAGATCGGCTTGACGGATGATTTCACTTTCATGTCTGTTTCGCGCTCCTACTTAAACCGATAGGTGATGCGCCCGCGTGTCAGATCGTACGGCGAAAGCTCCACGGTCACCTTATCGCCAGGAAGAATACGGATAAAGTGCATGCGCATTTTCCCTGAAATGTGCGCAAGAATTTTATGGCCATTATCCAACGACACTCGAAACATCGCATTCGGTAATGTTTCGTTCACCGTGCCTTGTATTTCAATAACATCTTCTTTCGGCACGTACGTCTATCCTTTCTGCCCAAACCCCATCATAGCTGACTCAAAATACGCGGAGGTCCACTCGGCTGAATCGCAATCGTATGTTCAAAATGCGCCGAGAAACTCCCGTCTACCGTCACCGCTGTCCAGCGATCCTCAAGAACCTTGACGGCAGCCTTACCTATATTGACCATCGGTTCAATCGCCAGAACCATCCCTGCCTGCAGCCGAGGGCCCTGTCCAGGCTTCCCGTAGTTCGGCACCTGCGGCTCTTCATGCAACTGCCGGCCGATTCCATGGCCTACGAACTCCGTCACGACCGAGTAGCCAGCTGACTCCACATGCTGCTGAATCACATGCGAAATATCTGAGAGCCGATGACCGATCACCGCTTGCATGATCCCAAGATACATCGCCTCTTCAGTCACTCGAACCAAGCGCGTGCTCCGTTCGCTTGCCTGCCCCACCACAACCGTGATGGCCGAATCCCCATAAAACCCGTCAACGATCGCCCCAAGGTCGAGGCCGATGATATCCCCATCCTTCAACACTCGCTTGGAGGGAATCCCGTGAACAACCTGCTCATTCACCGAAGCACAGAGGGTCTTGGGATAACTCCGATACCCCTTAAACGCCGGCCGTGCACCACGGGATCGAATCTCTTCCTCGGCCAACCGGTCCAGCTCATCGGTCGTAATACCTGGCCGGACTGCTTTCGTCAGAACCGCTAGTGTCTCCGCCACCACTCGTGACGCCAGGGCCATCACTGCAATCTCATCCGGCGTCTTGAGAATGATCATCTCGCCCGGTAAGGCGCCAACACCTCCGAGAGATGCCGAAAGACAACATCCACTCCGCCCGAAGCATCCACCGGAGACAACAACCGCCGCTCATCATAATAGCGCACAAGTGGGGCCGTTTGCTCGTCATACACCTTCAAGCGCGTCTCGATCGCATCGCGCCGGTCATCGCTGCGCTGCACAAGCGGTTCTCCGCATCGATCGCAAATCCCATCCTGCTTAGGCTTTGCAAAATCTACATGGAACGTCGCCTGACACTTCGGACAACTTCGGCGCCCGCTCAACCGCCGCACCACGTCTTCGCGCGAGACCTGAAAATTCATGACCCGATCGAGGGCCATTGCTTTCGAAGCGAGAGCCTTGCCCAGCTCTTCCGCCTGCGGAACAGTCCTGGGAAATCCATCCAGAACGAATCCACTGGCGCAGCTGGGGTCAGCCAACTTCTCCCTCACCAGCCCAATCACCACGGCATCAGGAACCAGCTTCCCCTGATCCATGTATTTCTTCGCTTCGAGACCTAGGGCTGTCTGGTTGCGAACAGCCTCGCGGAGAAGATCACCGGTAGAAATCTTCGCCACATGATACTGCGTCGCAATACGGTCAGCCTGAGTCCCCTTACCAACCCCAGGAGCGCCGAGAAACACCACCCGCATGAATCCCCCCTCACCCACTCCGGCCACGGAGAGGGGCCATGCCCTTACCGAGAAACCCTTCGTAATTCCGCATCAGCATATGCGACTCAATCTGCTGGGCCGTATCAAGTCCGACACCGATCACGATCAGCAGCGATGTACCGCCGAAATAGAACGGCACATTCAGTTTATAGATCAAAAACTCCGGGATCACACACACGATCGCGAGGTAAATCGATCCGGCAAACGTAATTCTCGTCAGTACCTTATAGATATAATCGGATGTCCTGGTCCCCGGACGGATCCCCGGAATAAATCCACCGTACTTCTTCATGTTGTCTGCCATGTCCACCGGGTTCAAAACCACGGCGGTATAAAAGAAGCAGAAAAACAGAATAAGGCCGACGTACATCAGTGTATATAACAGCGACCCAGGCGCGAGTTGGGCACCAAAGGCCTTTACCCAAGGCGTTTCAAAAAATCCGGCAATCGTCGCGGGAAATGCAATAATCGATGACGCGAAAATCGGTGGGATCACCCCCGCTGTATTGATCTTCAGTGGAATATGCGTACTCTGCCCACCAAAAACTCGTCGTCCGATTACCCGCTTCGCATACTGAACCGGCACTTTCCGTCGCCCGCTTTCCAGGAAAACAATGGCTGCCACCACCACGACCATGAGCACAGCGAGGGCGACCAGCAAGATGAAACTCAGCTGCCCGACCTTGTATAAATCAAAAGTCTGGGCCACAGCGGCAGGCAAGCGGGCAACGATCCCCGCAAAAATAATCAAGGAAATGCCATTGCCGATGCCTCGCTCAGTAATCTGTTCACCAAGCCACATCAGAAAGGCCGTACCGGCAGTCAAGGTGATAACCGTCATTAGACGGAATCCCCAGCCGGCAGTCATCACGAACGCACCTTGATTCATTTGTTCGAGACCCACGGCAATCCCGAAACCCTGAATCACCGCAATGCCGATCGTCCCGAACCGAGTGTATTGAATAATCTTTTTTCGACCGCGCTCTCCCTCTTTGGCCAATTTTGACAGGTGCGGGACAACCACGGTCAGCAGCTGAAGAATAATCGAAGCGCTAATGTAGGGCATAATGCCCAGCGCTAAGATCGTGAGCCGCGAGAGCGACCCGCCTGAGAAAATGTCCAAAAACCCGAGCAGTGCGCCGCCTTGCTTTTGCAAAAATTCAGAGAGCGCCTCGCCGTTGATCCCGGGCGTGGGAATATGCGCCCCGATCCGATACACCACCAACATCCCCATGGTAAAGAGGATGCGGGTACGCAGCTCGGGAATTTTGAAAATATTCTGAAAACTGGTCAGGAGTCTCTCAAACACCGGGGATGACCTCGACTCTCCCTCCAGCTGCTTGAATTTTTGCCTCTGCGGACTTACTGAACTTGTGCGCCTGCACAACAATCGCCTTCGTGAGGTCTCCGTTTCCAAGAATCTTGATCGGCAACGTCTTGCGCTTGACCAATCCGGCATCAACCAGCGCCTGTGGCGTAATGGTACCGGACACCGTCATGTCGCCCAAGCTTTTCAGGTTGACAATCGAATACTCCTTACGGAATATGTTCGTAAACCCGTGCTTCGGCACTCGACGGATCAGGGACATCTGGCCGCCTTCAAATCCGCCAGCCTGTCGGCTCCGACCACCGGACCTGGCGAGTAAACCCTTGTTGCCCTTCCCCGATGTTTTCCCATGACCAGAACCTGGACCACGGCCGATACGCTTACGTCGTTTCCTGGATCCTTTTGCAGGACCGAGCTCATGTAAGTTCATTGTGGCTGCACTTCCAATAGATATCCAACTTTGCCAATCATCCCTCTTACTTGGGAAGTATTGGGACGAGTAACTGTCTGCCTGATCTTCCTCAACCCGAGGCCACTCAAAACAAGTCGATGCTTTTGCGGTGTGCCAATAGGGCTGCGTCTCAAGGTAATCACGAACCCCTTTTGGGAGGCTTTGGCGGACTTCGCTGTAGGCATTAGACACTCACCCTATTCTGTGCGTCGCCCACCGCACTACGACGCATCTTCAGAACGTCTTCAGCATTTCGGAGCTGACAGAGGCCGTTGAGCGTGGCGCGAACTGTATTAAAGGGATTTCCCCGGCCCAGCGTCTTGGCAATGACGTTATGGACGCCGACGACCTCGACCACCGCCCTGACGGCACCCCCGGCAATAATTCCTGTTCCCTTCTTTGCGGGCTTCAGGAGCACGTGCTCGGCCCCGAACAGCCCGTGCACCTCGTGCGCAATGGTTCCAGACGTGAGGGCCACATGCACCAGGTTTTTCTTGGCCTGTTCAACCGCCTTCGAGATCGCAACGGGCACTTCAGCGGCCTTCCCTTTCCCGATGCCGACCCATCCCTGTCCATCTCCAACAACCACCAGCGCACAGAAGTTGAACCGCTTTCCACCCTTCACGACTTTCGCCACGCGGTTGATAAAGACAACCTTGTCCTTCAGGCTTAGTTCATCTGGATTAACTCGCACGTAGCATCTCTCCTCTTTGTTCTCCTCGTTCCCGCACCGTTACGGAATCGAGGCACGACCTAGAACTGCAGACCGCCTTCACGCGATGCCTCAGCCAACGCTTTGACGCGACCATGGTACATCCGACCGCCACGATCGAATACCACGGCCAGAACCTTGGCGGCCTTCGCCCGTTCGGCCAATAATTTTCCAACAGCCTTTGCGCCATCGATGCTGCCGGTTGATTTCACCGACGTTCGCAGAGACTTGTCCAGGGAAGACGCGGCTGCCAACGTTGCCCCTTTAAGATCGTCAATGATCTGTGCATAGATATGTGAGCGGCTGCGAAATACGTTGAGACGTGGACGCTCGGCTGTTCCAAAGACTCGCTTTCGCACCCGCTCTTTTCGACGTGTTAACTGATTCGTTTTATCTGCAGTATTCATGGATCACCCTACTTCCCTGTCTTTCCAGCTTTCTTACGCAACACTTCCCCGACATAGCGAACGCCCTTCTGCTTATAGACGTCGGGCGGCTTGATCGCTCGCAAGTTCGCCGCAACCTGACCGACCAATCGCTTATCGCTCCCCTTCACATTGATCAGCGTCTGCTTATCCACCTTCACGTCGATTCCAACCGGAATCGGATACGTGACCGGGTTGATATAACCCACGTTGAAGCTCATCGTCCGCCCCTGCACGGCTACCTTATACCCGACCCCGGTGATTTCCAAATTGCGTTCGTAGCCCTTGGTCACACCCTGGACGATGTTACTGAGTTCGGCGCGGGTCAATCCGTGCAACGCACGCACATGACGGTCCTCATTCAACCGATTTACCACGAGCAGTCCATCCGCAACCGAGACCCCAAGGCCTGGGGATAACGACCAATCGAGTTTCCCGAGCGGGCCCTTCACGGACACAACGGGGCCAACGACTTTGACATCCACTCCTGCTGGAATCTGGATCGGTTTCTTTCCTATACGTGACATCGATGCCTCGTTCCTCTAGCAAGCAACTACAATGACAATCTGGTTCGCTCTCACCATTACCACACCGAGCACAGAACTTCTCCGCCCAGACCAGCACGGCGAGACTCCTGATCCGTCATCAACCCCTTGGAAGTCGACAAGATCGCAACACCAATGCCGTTCTTAACTCGCGGAATGTCCTTGATCCCTACATAGACACGGCGGCCCGGCTTGCTCACCCGTTGCATGCCGGTGACCACAGGCTGGCCTTCCGCCACATACCGTAGCTGCACTTTCAGCACAGGATGTCCATCCGCAATGTCCGCCTGGACGCCTTGAATATATCCCTCGTTCTGTAGGACACGAAGGAGCTCGCGCTTGAGACGGGAGGCCGGAACGCTCACGACCTCGTGACGTCGCCGAAACCCGTTTTGTAATCGCACTAATAGATCGCTAATGGGATCTGTAACCATACCAACCCTTTCACCAACGCTCTTCGTGTGACCAGACGTACATCAACCGCCCAATGACGCGGAGGGCGGACAATCTACCAACTCGACTTCCGAACCCCCGGGATCTCACCCTTTAGGCTCAGCAACCGAAAACAAATTCTGCACATGCGAAACCGGCGTAAAAACCCCCGCACACGCCCGCAGATCCCACACCGGTGATAGTCTCTGACCGGAAACTTCGCCTTGACAGCCGATTTATTTCTGAGCGCTAATCTCGACACCTGCAGCTCCTTCGTTTGACATTACGTCCGGAATGGCATCCCCAAATGCTTCAACAGCGCCCTACCTTCGTCGTTGGTCCTGGCGGTCGTGACAATCGTAATATCCATGCCATGGATGGATGCAACCTCGTCGTACTTAATCTCGGGGAAAATGAGCTGTTCTTTGAGTCCAAGCGTGTAATTGCCCCGTCCATCGAACGACTTTGGCGACACACCACGGAAGTCCCTGATGCGCGGCAACGCCAACGTCACAAGGCGATCAAAAAACTCCCACATCCGCCGGCTACGCAAAGTCACCTTGGTGCCAATCGGCATCCCTTGCCGCAACTTAAAGGACGCAATCGCCTTCTTCGCCTTTGTAATGAGGGGCTTCTGGCCCGTAATTGTACCCAACTCCCCAGCGGCACTCTCCAGGAGCTTCACGTTCTGAATGGCTTCACCCATCCCCACGTTCAGCACAATCCGCTCAAGCTTCGGCACCTGCATGATGTTCTTGTAGCCGAACTCTTTCATGAGTGCGGGCACAACCTTTTGCAAGTAAGCCTCACGCATCCGTGGATTGAACTTGGACTCTTCGCTGCCCTCGTCCATCGCCTGCGGTGCCGACGACCCTTCTTTTTTCTTGGGTGGTCGCCGCTCCGATGTCTTACTGCCTTTTCCCGATTCAACCTTCGCCATCTGGCGTCCTCACTCCTACTCGACTGAGTCGTTCGATTTTTTGCTAAACCGTACCCGTCGGCCATCATCGAGCGTACGGACGCCCAGCCGGGTCGGCTTCTGCGTCACGGGACACAGATACATCACATTTGAGATCGCAAGGGGTGCTTCTCGCTCGAGGATGCCACCTTGCTTGATTTTCTGATTCGGTTTGGTGTGCCGCTTGATCATGTTCAACTTTTCGACCACGACCTTCCCCACTGCGGGATCAACCGAAAGCACTTTTCCGGACTTGCCGCGATCGCGCCCGGCGATCACAACCACCGTATCACCCTTACGAATTCGACTCTTCGTCAACGCCTGCTTATTCATCCCGCCGTCTCCAACCTCGTTAAAGCACTTCCGGAGCTAGGGAAATAATCTTCATGAACTTCTTCCACCGCAACTCGCGCGCGATCGGCCCGAAGATACGCGTGCCTACGGGATCCCCGTCCTTATTGATCAGTACACAGGCGTTCCGATCGAACTTGATGTAGGAACCATCCTCGCGGCGCACTTCCTTGGTCGTTCTCACGACCACGGCACGGCTCACGTCGCCCTTCTTCACCGTTGCCGCAGGGATGGCCTCTTTCACAGCCACCACGACAATGTCTCCGAGAGAGGCATACCGGCGCCTCGTTCCACCGAGCACATGAAAACACATGGCCTGCTTGGCTCCGGAGTTATCGGCCACATCCATATATGTATAACTTTGAATCATAGTCCCCGTGCTTCCTCTACCGTTCGAACGATCTCGACTTACTCACCACGCCCCTTTTCCACGACCTCGACAACCCGCATGTGCTTATCCTTACTGATGGGCCGCGTCTCGACCATGCGCACACGGTCGCCAATCTTGCAGGCGTTGTCCTCATCATGGGCCTTGAATTTCGTCACCCGTCGAAGTACTTTGCGATAGAGCGGGTGAATAACCGAACGCTCAATCTCGACAACCACGGTCTTGTTCATCTTATTGCTGACCACACGGCCAACCCATTCACGCCGTTTGTTTGCTGACTCAGCCATCCTCAGGCCCCTTTCTCCGTGGTAGAAATTGCGTCGGCCTGCGCGAGCTCGCGTTGAATCGTCTTGACCCGTGCAATGGACCGCTTCGTCTTTCGCACCTGCATGGGGTTCTCCAATCGTCCAGTCCCCAGCTGAAAACGAAGATTGAAGAGTTCCTGCGTAAGCTTCTGCGACTTTTCCTCAAGCTCAGGTACCGTCAGCTGCCGTAATTCCTTCAGATCCATGGATGCACTCGCTCCCTACCCTTGTGTCCGATTCGATCGATGTTAGAACTCGCCGCGAATCACATATTTCGTAGCAATTGGCAACTTATGAGAAGCCAAGCGGAACGCCTCCTTGGCGACTTCAGGTGTCACACCATCCATCTCGTAAAGAATTCGGCCTGGCTTAACCACGGCCACCCAGTACTCAGGATTTCCCTTCCCCTTACCCATTCGGGTTTCAGCCGGCTTCTTGGTAATCGGCTTATCAGGGAAAATCCTCGTCCAGACCTGGCCACCGCGCTTCACACATCGAGTGATCGCGATACGTGCCGCCTCGATCTGTCGACTGGTGACCCACCCTGGCTCCAGCGCCTTGAGCCCAAACTCTCCAAGCGTGATCTGGCCGCCACGATAGGCCTTGCCGGTCATACGCCCCTTCATCATCTTGCGGAACTTAACTTTCTTTGGTGCTAACACAATATCCTCTTCAATTACCCGAGTCTACGGTCAAATACTGATTCTTTCTTCAGGGGCTGCAACGGAAGGACCTCGCCCTTATAGATCCAGGTCTTGATTCCGATCTGCCCCATCGTTGTATGGGCTTCGGCAAATCCGTAGTCGATGTCCGCCCGGAGCGTATGGAGAGGCACGCGGCCTTCTCGATACCACTCTGATCGCGCAATCTCGGCCCCACCAAGACGACCCCCGACCATGATCTTGATGCCCTGCGCGCCCAGGCGAAGGGCGGACTGCACGCTCCGCTTCATGGCCCGACGGAACGCCACACGCTTCTCCAGCTGGGTGGCAACGTTTTCACACACCAACTGCGCATCCAATTCAGGCTTCTTGATTTCCTTCACCGTAATGTACACCTGACCGGAATAGGCCTTCTCCAACTCCGCCTTAAGCTTATCGACTTCAGCTCCCTTACGGCCGATGATGATACCAGGACGCGCGGTGTGAATAATTACACGCGTCTGGTCACCGGATCGTTCGATTTCGACCTTGGCCACACCAGCATGAAAGAGACGCTGCTTGACCATCTTGCGAATCTTGATATCCTGATGGAGTAGCTTTGCATAGTCCTTGCTGGCATACCACCGAGAACTCCAGGTGACGTTGTATCCTAGTCGGTACCCGATCGGATGTGTCTTGTGCCCCATAACTTCTTGTGCCTCACTCAGACAGGAAATGAATCAGTTCCATTAGCCGCTTCCGCCTATTTCTGTTCCTTCACGCTTACAGCCGACACGACGACGGTAATGTGACTCATTCGCTTTTGAATCGCATTCGCACGCCCCTGCGATCGAGCTCGAAAGCGCTTCAACGTGGGCCCGCAATCAACGAACGCCTTCGACACCACCATCGATTCACTGTCGCCCATCTCTTTTTGCTCCGCATTGGCCACGGCGGACCGCAAAATCTTTTCGACCACCTTCGACGCATGACGTGGCAAATTTCTTAGCAATGCCAAGGCCATCGGAACTTGCTGCCCGCGGATCAAATCGATCACCGGGCGCGCTTTTCTCGGAGAGACACGTACAAACCGTAGAACTGCTTGTGCTTCAGCCATAACCTTCCAATCCCATCGAGTTTGCCAAGACCGCGGCCTGTCACCTACTTGAGGGCGACTGACTTCTCTGTCCTGGCATGCCCATGCCCCTTGAAGAACCTGGTCGGAGCAAACTCTCCCAGCTTGTGCCCGACCATGTTTTCCGTCACGAAAACAGGAATAAACTTCTTACCATTATGGACCGCAAACGTATGTCCGATCATATCTGGAATGACGGTGGACCGTCGCGACCAGGTCTTAATGATCTTGCGGTCCTTACTCTGATTCATCCGCTCCACTTTCTCAAGCAGATGGTCGTCAACAAATGCGCCCTTACTTACTGACCTCGGCATCGCGTACTCCTACTTGCGACGGGAAATAATAAACTTGTCCGTCGCCTTGTTGTTCCTGGTCTTGTAGCCTTTGGTCGGAAGACCCCATGGGGAGACTGGATGGGGATTCCCCTGTCCAGACTTTCCTTCGCCGCCACCATGCGGGTGGTCGACCGGATTCATCACTACACCTCGTACATTCGGACGTCGGCCCAACCATCGCGTCCGACCTGCCTTCCCAACATTGATATTCTCGTGATCCGTATTCCCAACCTGTCCGACAGTTGCCATGCAGGCCGAAAGAATTCTCCTCATTTCACCAGATCTGAGTCGCACCTGCACATATTCGCCATCACGCCCCATCACCTGAGCAGAGCCACCCGCACTACGAATCAGCTGGCCGCCTTTTCCTGGCTTTAATTCTACGTTATGAATGGTAGTTCCCAACGGCATACTGGATAAGGGCAACGCATTCCCAATACGAACCTCTGATCCAAGACCGGCCTGCACCACATCGCCGACCTTTAGGCCAACAGGGGCCAGGATGTAACGCTTCTCGCCATCCTTGTAATGCACCAAGGCAATCCGAGCCGATCGATTTGGATCGTATTCAAGCGCGGCAATAGTGCCTGGAATCCCGCTCTTGTCCCGCCGGAAATCAATTTTCCGATAGAGGCGCTTATGCCCTCCCCCACGAAAACGTACGGTCGTGCGCCCATCGTTGTTCCTGGCACCAGTACTGCGACGGAATGACGTGAGCGATTTCTCAGGCCTCTTCTTCGACAACTCTTCGGTCGTCACTGCGGTCATCCCACGACGTCCCGGCGTCCTTGGTTTGTATACTTTTATTGCCATGCTACAGTCGTCCTTCCAGCACACCGAGATCAGCTCGGTGCAATGTCCCGCTATGCGCTCTCGTAGAGCTCTAACTTCTCGCCTTGCTTGAGCTTGACAAAGGCCTTCTTCCAGTCCGATCGCTTACCAGAGAAGCGCCCCAAGCGCTTCACCTTTCCGCGAACATTCATGACGTTCACCCGCTCGACCTTCACCTTCAACAACGCTTCAACCGCTTGCTTAATCTGGACACGATTCGCATCCGGGTGAACGAGAAAGCCCACAGTGTTGTTACTTTCCCGCATCGCCGTGATCTTCTCCGTCAACAACGGCTGCAGCAGAATGCTATGGAGACCCGCCTTCATGCCCAGACCTCCTTCACCCGCGACAACTCGCGCTCAGGAATCAAAATCAATTCGGCCCGAACAATATCGTAGACGTTCAATCCTTCAGGCCCCACCACGCACACATTGGGAAGATTACCTGCAGCTTGAGCCAATCCAGTATGCCCCGCACCTGCCACAATCAAGGCATACGCCCCAGCACCAAAGTTGGTCAGAACTTGGGCCAACAATTTCGTCTTTCGGCTGGTCCAACGTCAGATTCGACAAGATCACCACTTGTCCATCGGCTAACTTTGCCGAAAGCGCGCTTTGAAGCGCTGCACGATACTTCTTTTTCGGCATGCTGTAGGAATAATCACGTGGCTTTCGGCCCAAATACCGATCCGCCATGACGCCATACAGGAGAACGGATCGACCCTGCTCGTGCTCGCCCAGTATGCTTCTGCTTCCATGGCTTCTTCCCGGACCCAGCCACTTCTCCTCGCCGCAATGTCGATGCCGTCCCCTGACGCTCACAGGCACGCTGCATCACCACCGCCTCATGGACTAAGGCCGTGTGCAGCTTGCAGCCGAACACTTCCTCAGGAAGATCGACGGACCCGACTTTCTGTCTCTTCAAATCAACGACGTCAACCGTGGGCATGCCCTACCCCTTCTTCGACTTTCTCACCATGATAAGCCCATTTGCCGCACCAGGGACTGCCCCTCGAACAAACAGCAAGTTCTCATCAGGCCTGGATTCAATAACTTTCAATCGCTGGACCGTAATCCGCTTAGCCCCCATGTGCCCCGGCAAGGTCTTCCCTTTCCAGACACGAGAAGGATACGAACTGGCCCCCATCGAACCGGGATGACGATGAAACATGGACCCGTGAGATTCAGGACCACCGGCATAATGATGCCGCTTCACCACCCCCTGAAACCCCTTTCCCTTCGAAATACCGATGACATCCACCCAGTCACCCTTTTTAAACATATCGACCTTGACGGATTGCCCTACCTCCACCTCGCCAACCTTTTGAAACTCCCTGAGTACCCGGGTCGCTGGAGCCTCAGTCTTCTTCAAATGTCCCAGCTCAGCCTTGGACAACTTACGTTCTTTCACTTCGCCAAAAGACAACTGCACGGATTCATATCCATCACGCTCTTTTGTCTTGATCGTGACCACACGGCAAGGACCCGCCTCGATCACGGTCACAGGCGTAAACCTCGTCTCATCAAATATCTGGGTCATCCCCAGTTTTTTACCCAACAACCCGTTCGTCATGTGTGACGTTCCTTGTCAGTCATCTACAATTAGAGCTTAATCTCGACATCCACACCGGCGGCCAAGTTCAACTTCATCAGAGAATCCATGGTTTCAGGAGTCGCGTCCATGATATCCATCAATCGCTTGTGCGTTCTGATTTCAAACTGTTCGCGAGCCTTCTTATCGGCATGTGTCGCACTCTGCACCGTAAACTTCTCAATACGCGTAGGAAGCGGAATCGGCCCCACAATCTTCGCCCCGCTCCGGCGGACAGTCTCAACGATCTCCGCCACTGACTGGTCTAGGACTCGGTAGTCAAATCCGCGCAAGCGTATCCTGATTCTTTGTTCAACCTTAACCATTCATTCCTCTATTCATCCGGCTAATCATTACGCCAGAATTTCGGTGACGACGCCGGAGCCGACGGTCTTACCGCCCTCACGCACCGCGAACCGCAACCCTTGATCCATCGCGATCGGGCTAATCAACTCCCCCGTCACGCTCACATTGTCCCCCGGCATGACCATCTCCACCCCCGGATTCAACGTCATCACGCCCGTCACATCGGTCGTCCGGAAATAGAACTGCGGCCGGTAGCCGTTGAAGAACGGCGTATGCCGCCCGCCTTCCTCTTTGGCCAACACATAGATCTCCGCCTTGAACTTCGTATGCGGCGTGATGCTCTTCGGCTTCGACAGCACCATCCCGCGCTCCACATCTTCCTTCTTCGTCCCGCGCAAGAGCACTCCGACGTTATCGCCCGCCTGCCCCTCATCGAGCACTTTTCGAAACATCTCGACGCCGGTCACCATGGTGACCTGGTTCGGCCGTAAACCCACGATCTCGATTTCGTCGCCCACCTTAACGATCCCCCGCTCGACACGCCCCGTCACGACCGTCCCGCGGCCGCTGATGGTAAACACGTCTTCGATCGGCATCAGGAACGGTTTATCGATGGGGCGTTGCGGTGTCGGGATGTAGGTGTCGACCGCCTCCAAGAGCTGCAGAATCGACGGCACGCCAAGCGGACCTTGATCGCCTTCCATGGCCTTCAAGGCAGACCCGTGAATGATGGGGGTCTTGTCGCCCGGGAAGCCGTACTTGGTCAAGAGCTCCCGCACTTCGAGCTCGACCAGCTCCAGGAGCTCCTTGTCGTCGATCTTATCGGCCTTGTTCAGGAACACGACGATGTAGGGGACCCCGACCTGCCGGGCCAAGAGGATATGCTCCCGCGTCTGAGGCATGGGGCCGTCCGCGGCGCTCACCACCAGAATGGCGCCGTCCATCTGCGCGGCCCCGGTGATCATGTTCTTCACGTAATCGGCGTGGCCCGGGCAGTCGACGTGGGCGTAGTGGCGAGTGGCGGTTTCGTATTCCACGTGACTGATGGCGATGGTCATAATCTTGGTGGCATCGCGCCGCCCCTGGCTCTCGCTGGCTTTGGCCACTTCGTCGTAGGAGATGAACTTCGCCATCCCCTTATCCGCACTGACCTTCGTCAAGGCCGCCGTCAACGTCGTCTTGCCATGGTCCACGTGCCCGATCGTCCCGATATTCACGTGCGGCTTCCGCCGCTCATATTTCGCCTTCGCCATACCCGCTCCCTCCCGTCCTCACTCAAGAATCAATTCGATTACTCACCCCGATACTTGGCAATGATCGCCTCAGAAATCTGCCGAGGCACTGGCTCATATCGATCAAACTCCATACTATAGGTGGCACGGCCCTGGGTTCGAGAGCGAAGATCGGTAGCATACCCGAACATTTCACTGAGTGGCACCGAGGCATCAATGATCTGCGCAGTAGCCCGCGCCTTCATTCCCTGGATCTTGCCACGACGACCATTCAAGTTCCCGATCACATCGCCCATGAAATCCTGAGGAACCACAACCTCCACCTTCATGATCGGCTCAAGCAACACAGGATCGGCTCTCTTACAGGCATCGATAAATGCCATCGAACCGGCGATTTTAAATGCCATTTCATTGGAGTCGACGTCATGAAACGACCCGTCGATCACCGTGACCCGAACATCGCGAAGCGGATACCCTGCGATCACGCCTGAATCAAGCCGTTCCTTCACACCCTTTTCGATCGCCGGAATGAACTCCCTTGGAATAGAGCCGCCGACGGTCTTATTGATGAAATCCAGGCCTTTGCCGGACTCAGCGGGCTCGACAGTCAACACGACATGTCCATATTGGCCACGACCACCGGTCTGCTTGATGTACTTCGCCTCGGCTTCAGCCTTCTTGCGAATCGTTTCCCTGAAGGCCACCTCCGGCTTTCCGACATTGGCCTCCACCTTGAACTCACGCATCATGCGATCGACGATGATTTCCAGATGCAACTCTCCCATCCCGGCAATGATGGTCTGCGCGGTCTCTTCATCCGTCTTCACCCGGAACGATGGATCTTCCTGTGCCAACTTCTGGAGCGCGAACCCCATCTTCTCTTGATCCTGCTTGGTTTTCGGCTCGATCGACATTGCAATGACCGGCTCAGGAAACTTCATAACCTCGAGCAGAACCGGCTGCTTTTCATCTGCCAACGTGTCTCCGGTCGTCGCTCCCTTTAGTCCAACGGCCGCAACAATATCGCCCGCATAGGCCACATCAATATCTTCACGCTTGTTCGCATGCATCTTCAGTAGACGTCCGACGCGATCCCTCGTCCCCTTCGTCACATTTGCGACGGACGTTCCCGTCTTCAACGTGCCAGAATATACCCGGAGAAAGGTGAGCTGACCCGCAAACGGATCCGTCATAATCTTGAAGGCTAAAGCAGCAAAAGGCTCACTATCTGACGGGCGTCGCTTCACTTCCTGTAGGGTATTCGGATCGATCCCGGTCACGGATTCGACATCAAGTGGGGATGGAAGAAAATCGACTACCCCATCCAACAACTGCTGGACACCCTTGTTCTTAAAAGCCGACCCACACAGAATAGGAGTCATCTTCATCGAAAGCACGCCTGCCCGAATCGCTCGACGAATCTCGTCTTCTGTTAACGGTTGACCGTTAAGATACTTATCCATTGCCTGCTCGTCGAATTCAGCAACCGCATCTACCATTTTAGTGCGGTATTCCTTGGCTCGGTCGAGCAGATCAGCAGGAATCTCATCGATTTTATACTTAGCGCCAAGCGTCTCGTCGTCATACACATAGGCCTTCATGGTCACGAGATCGATCGACCCCCTATACTCAGACTCTTTGCCGATAGGGATCTGAATCGGAATAGGATTCGCGCCAAGCCGATCGATCATTGTTTGGACGCTGGCATAAAAATCTGCGCCGATTCGGTCCATCTTGTTCATGAACGCGATCCTCGGTACACTATATTTGTCCGCCTGCCGCCAGACCGTCTCAGATTGCGGCTCAACTCCCTGCACGGAGTCAAACACCGCCACCGCCCCGTCAAGAACTCTGAGCGACCGCTCAACCTCGATCGTAAAATCAACGTGCCCAGGAGTATCGATAATATTAATGCGATGGTCTCGCCAGAAACAGGTTGTCGCCGCAGCCGTTATCGTAATGCCGCGCTCCCTCTCCTGCTCCATCCAATCCATCGTCGCCGCACCTTCGTGCACTTCGCCGATCTTGTGCGAAATCCCGGTGTAATAGAGGATACGCTCTGTTGTCGTCGTCTTCCCGGCATCAATGTGAGCCATGATGCCGATGTTTCGAGTTTTTTCTAATGGTGATTGACGTGCCACGTACTTCCCCTAAAAAAACATATGCCGCAGACTAAGCCAAAGATACACTGCGATCTACGCGCACCCGCGCCCGCGAATCGCAGCACGGCTCAGCTGCAGCACAGAACGACGCTACCAGCGATAGTGCGCGAAAGCCTTATTGGCCTCCGCCATCCGATGCACGTCTTCCCGCTTCTTGACCGCCGCCCCCGTATTGTTCGAGGCGTCCATCAACTCAGCCGCAAGCTTCTCTCGCATGCTCTTCCCGCCACGCGAACGCGAATACTCCGCCAACCATCGAAGAGCCAGCGACATCCGCCGAGCGGGACGAATTTCTACCGGCACCTGATAAGATGCCCCGCCTACGCGCCGGGACTTTACCTCAACGACCGGCTTCACATTATCAATCGCCGTCCGGAATATTTTAAGCGGATCGTTGCCGGTCTTCTCCTGAATGACATCGAAGGCTCCGTAGCAAATACGCTCGGCCGTACTCTTCTTTCCACCCGACATCAGGATATTCAAAAACTTGCCCACGAGCTTATCCCGATATCGCACATCGGGAAGAGGATCGCGGTGGTCTAAAAATCTAGTTCTTGGCATATGGCATTCACTCTCTCGTTACCAACTGTGACAAACTTTCTACTTAGGACGCTTCGCTCCATACTTCGAACGACTCTGCTTTCGGTCCGCCACGCCGACGGCATCGAGGGCGCCTCTGACGATGTGATAACGCACACCAGGCAAGTCCTTCACACGGCCACCACGCACGAGCACAATGGAGTGCTCCTGGAGATTGTGGCCGACACCAGGGATGTACGTTGTGACTTCCATCCCATTCGTCAACCGGACACGCGCAACTTTACGCAGCGCCGAGTTCGGTTTCTTCGGCGTCGAAGTATAGACACGAAGACAGACACCCCGCTTCTGCGGGCAGGACTTCAGTGCAGGACTCTTCGTCTTCGCATGCGCCAGCTGGCGACCTTTTCTGACTAATTGATTAATCGTTGGCATTAGTACTTCACTCTCATCTTTGGCACAGTTTGACCCCTCCGCTCAACCCTTCAAGGGTAAAGCCCGCGGATTATAGTGATCATCCTTCGCCGTGTCAAGTCGCCTACATGACCGGAGGGATTACGAGTGAGTCGGCTCTCCCGATCCCGCCGCCACACCCTCATGCGTGAGCACCGCCCCATCTCCCTGACCAACGATCACGGGCTCAGGCTTGGGACTGATGACAAAAGTGTCCCGATACTCTTCGAAGCCGGTTCCGGCTGGAATCAGGCGACCGACGATGACATTTTCTTTCAGGCCCAATAGATTATCCACGCGTCCGTTGATCGCAGCCTCCGTCAAGACCCGTGTGGTTTCCTGGAATGAGGCTGCCGAGATAAAGCTATCCGTAGTCAATGCTGCCTTGGTAATACCCAGTAGTACGGGCTTTCCAAGACCCGGCTGCCCACCCTTAGCCAACACTCGCTCATTCTCTTCGTCAAATAACATCTTGCTGACTTGACTGCCGGGCAAGAATTCCGTATCACCAGGATCTTCGATTCTGACCTTGCGCAGCATCTGCCGCACAATGATCTCGATGTGCTTGTCGTTGATCGTCACACCTTGTAGCCGGTAGACATCCTGCACTTCATCGACGAGATACTTTTGCAACTCATTCGGGCCGAGCACATCGAGGATGTCGTGTGGATTGGCCGATCCATCCATCAACGGCTCACCAGCCCTGACCCAATCACCCTCATGCACGTTGACGTGCTTGCCCTTAGGAATGAAGTATTCCTTCACATCACCCATCTTGTTATTGACCAAGACTTTGCGCATCCCCTTCACGAAACCGTCGTACGAAACCTCGCCATCGATCTCGCTGATGACGGCCGTCTCCTTCGGCTTTCTGGCCTCAAACAACTCGGCCACGCGAGGCAAACCACCGGTAATATCTTTCGTCTTGGTCGTCTCCCGCGGAATCTTGGCTAACACATCCCCGGGAGTGACCACTGCGCCTTTTTCGACAAAGATATGCGCGCCGACCGGAAGCAGATAGCGAGCCACGTTTGCCGCCGCTGCAACCTTGGCGGTTCTCCCGCTATCATCCTTGATCGACACGCGTGGACGCAACGTTGCCCCGCTATGCTCGACGATGACCTTACGGGAAAGGCCGGTGACTTCATCAAACTCTTCCTTCATAGAGACACCTTCGATGATGTCTCCATAGGCTACTTTACCGCCAACCTCAGTGAGGATGGTCAGTGAGTACGGATCCCATTCGACCAATTTCTGGCCCACCTCAACTCGACCGCCATCTTTCACCTTGATCTTGGCACCATAGACAACCGCGTACTTCTCGCGTTCACGCCCTGTCTCGTCGGCAATGGCGATCTTCGCGTTCCGATTCATGACGACCCATTCACCCTCTTTATTCTGGACTGCAATTCCGGCGTTATGGAAGTCCGCATTCTTCTTGGCATCGAAGCTCATGAACTTGATGGTACCTGCGTGCTTTGATTCGGTTACCGTCTGCTCAACCACTTTGCTCGCCGTCCCACCGATGTGGAACGTCCGCATGGTCAGCTGCGTTCCTGGCTCACCGATTGACTGCGCGGCGATAACACCAACCGGTTCGCCTTTCTCGACCAGCCGCCCGCGGGCCAAATCACGCCCATAACAGGAGCGACAGACTCCACGGCGCGACTGACAGGTCAGCACCGAACGAATCTTGACGCGGTCGACCGCGGCCTCCACGATCGCCTTTGTCCGGTCCTCGTCGATCTCCTCATTGACCGACACAATGATCTCACCTGTCACTGGATCACGAATATCTTCGGCGGCTAACCGTCCCAATACCCGCTCTTCGATCGGCTGAATGATTTCGCCACCCTCGACCAATGCGCTGACAATGATGCCATCGGTGGTGCCGCAATCGATTTCGTTGATAATCACATCCTGTGCAATATCCACCAAGCGACGCGTGAGATACCCGGAGTTTGCAGTCTTCAACGCCGTATCGGCCAACCCCTTACGGGCACCGTGCGTCGAAATAAAGTACTGCAACACCGTTAAACCTTCGCGGAAGTTGGCGGTAATCGGAGTCTCGATGATTTCACCGGACGGCTTCGCCATTAATCCGCGCATACCACCCAACTGGCGGATCTGCTGCGAGCTTCCTCGAGCACCGGAATCCGCCATCATGAAGATTGGATTGAAGGACTCGGCCTTGCTCGGATCGCCACCCGCGCCCAATTCCTTCATCATTTCATTGGCAATCTGTTCAGTCACATGGGCCCAGATGTCGATCACCTTGTTATAGCGTTCGCCGTTGGTGATCAACCCCTCGGCATACTGCCGTTCAATCTCCGAGACCTCACGCTGAGCCTTCCCCAGCAGCTCTTGTTTCTTGGTCGGTATATGCATGTTGTCGATGCAGATCGAGATGCCGGCACGCGTGGCGTACTGAAACCCTGTGTCCTTGACCTTATCCAGAAACGTGACGGTCTCCCGGTGACCGCACTGGCGATAGACCGTATCGATGAGCTTCGTCATTTCCTTCTTGGTCATGAGCTTGTTCGCGTTGGCGAAAGGCAATCCCGGAGGGAGCACTTCCGACAGAATGACTCGCCCAACGGTGGTCTGAACGAGGTCCCCCTCGATCCGTACCTTGATCCGCGCATGCTCTTCCACTTCTCGCGAATCAAACGCAATGCGCACTTCCTCCGGCGAGCCGAACACTTTACCCTCTCCCTTGCATCCTGCGCGCTCTTTAGTCAACCAATAACAACCGAGAACCATATCCTGCGAGGGCACCGCAATCGGCTTGCCATTGGCGGGCGAGAGAATGTTATTGATCGACATCATCAACACCCGTGCCTCGACCTGTGCTTCGACCGACAGCGGAACGTGGACCGCCATCTGGTCACCGTCGAAGTCGGCGTTGAATGCGGCACAGACCAGCGGATGCAGCCGGATAGCCTTGCCTTCGACCAACACGGGATCAAACGCCTGGATACCCAGACGGTGCAACGTCGGCGCACGGTTTAACAATACGGGATGTTCGCGAATCACCTCGTCAAGCACGTCCCACACTTCCGGCCGTTCCTTTTCGACCAAGCGCTTGGCACTCTTGATCGTGGTTGCCGCGCCTCGCTCCTCCAGCTTGTGAAAGATAAAGGGTTTGAAGAGTTCGAGCGCCATCTTCTTGGGCAATCCGCATTGATGCAACCGAAGCTCTGGCCCCACGACGATGACGGTTCGGCCTGAATAATCGACCCGTTTGCCGAGCAGGTTCTGACGGAAACGCCCCTGTTTCCCTTTCAGCATGTCGCTCAATGATTTGAGCGGCCGCTTATTGGGGCCACGAATCGCGCGACCGCGACGGCCGTTATCAAAGAGGGCATCAACCGCCTCCTGCAACATCCTCATTTCGTTTCGGATAATCACACCTGGCGCCTTCAGCTCGATCAGCCGCTTCAGGCGGTTGTTCCGATTGATGACGCGGCGGTACAGATCGTTCAGATCCGATGTCGCAAAACGTCCGCCGTCCAGCGGCACGAGTGGGCGCAATTCTGGTGGTAGCACCGGAATCACATCCATGATCATCCACTCAGGCATGTTGCCAGATTTACGGAAGGCCTCGATAACTTTGAGTTGCTTTGCATATTTCTTCTTCAACGCTGCGGAGGCTGACGTCTTAGCCTTGGCCTTGATCTCATCCCACTTGGCATTGATGTCGATCTTCCGGAGCAACTCCCGGATGGCATCGGCACCGATTCCGACTTTATAGGAACCGGGGCTGTATTCAGATTGCAGCGAGCGAAGCTTTTCCTCCGAGACCAGCTCCTTCTCCGTCAAGTCTGTCGATCCGGGATCGACGCAGACATAGCTCTCGAAGTAGAGAATCCGCTCCAGACCTTTCAGGCTCATGTCGAGCAAGGTTCCAATCCGGCTCGGCACGCCCTTGAGGAACCAAATATGCGCAACCGGTGCCGCAAGCTCGATATGGCCCATGCGCTCTCGGCGAACCTTGGACTGAATGACCTCGACGCCGCACTTGTCGCAGACAATTCCGCGGTGCTTCATGCGCTTGTACTTGCCGCAGTTGCACTCCCAATCCTTGATCGGGCCGAAAATCTTTGCACAAAACAGTCCGTCTTTTTCCGGTTTAAACGACCGGTAATTGATGGTCTCCGGTTTCTTCACTTCACCGTACGACCACGACCGAATCTTTTCGGGTGACGCGATCCGAATCCGCATCGAATCGAATGAAACCGCATCGCGCGGCTTCTCAAACAATGTATAGACGCCTTCCAATGTAGTGACCTCCTCTGATGCCGACCGCTACGGCCGGCACACAAATGGGTTAGTCTTGCGACTTGACCAGTTCGACGTCGAGCCCCAAACTCTGCAGCTCTTTGACCAAGACGTTAAACGACTCGGGCAATCCAGGCTCCAGGAACGGCTCACCCTTGACGATCGCTTCGTACATCCGCGATCGGCCAGGCACGTCGTCCGATTTCACCGTCAAGAACTCTTGCAGCGTGGAGGCAGCGCCATAGGCCTGCAACGCCCACACTTCCATTTCCCCCAACCGCTGGCCGCCGAATTGGGCCTTACCACCGAGCGGCTGCTGCGTGACGAGCGAATAGGGACCGATCGAACGTGCGTGAATCTTGTCGTCGACCAGGTGGTGCAACTTCAGGACGTACATGTACCCGACCGTAACGGGACTGCCGAACATTTCGCCGGTCCGTCCATCCATCAGCATGGTTTGCCCACTGGTCGGCAAGTTCGCCTTCTTGAGCAATTCCTTAATTTCTGTTTCTGACGCCCCGTCGAACACTGGGCTCGCCACCTTGATCCCCAGTGCCTTAGCCGCCCAACCCAGGTGAGTTTCCAGAATCTGACCAACGTTCATACGTGACGGCACACCGAGCGGATTAAGGACAATTTCCACGGGCGTCCCATCCGGCAGGCAAGGCATGTCTTCCTCGGGCAAGACCCGAGAGACGACACCTTTGTTTCCATGCCGCCCGGCCATCTTGTCCCCGACCTGAATCTTGCGCTTCATCGAGACATAAACTTTGACGAGCTTGATCACGCCGGGCGGAAGCTCATCACCCCGCTTCAACCGCCCAACCTTCTCGTCGTACAGCGTCTGAAGGATTTCGATCTGCTCCTTCGCCCGCCGCTCGACGTCTTCCAGCTCTTTCTGCTCATCAGGATCGCTCAGAATGATGTACCGGACGGTCTCATCCGGCAACCGCTTGAGAATCTCGGCAGTCAGCTTGCCCTTCTTCTTCAGAATGACATCGCCGCTCTCAGGATCCATCAAGTCACGACCGACCACCTTCCCGAGCAGGAGCTTTCTGATCTTCTTTGTTTTTTCCTCGTCGATGATACGGAGCTCCTCGTGGTGATCACGCTGGAGCTTTATCGCATCTTCGCTTTCGATACTCTTGGATCGCTCATCCTTATCGAGTCCCTTACGCGAAAAGATTTTTACATCGACGACGATGCCCTCGACGCCCGGCGGCACCGTTAACGACGTATCCTTCACATCGCCCGCTTTTTCACCGAAGATGGCGCGCAGAAGCTTTTCTTCAGGCGTGAGCTGGGTTTCACCTTTCGGCGTCACCTTCCCGACCAGAATATTTCCCGGCTTTACCTCGGCTCCGATACGAATGATCCCGCTCTCATCAAGATCGCGAAGCGCTTCTTCTCCGACGTTCGGAATGTCGCGGGTGATGTCTTCCTTCCCCAACTTGGTGTCGCGGGCCTCCACCTCGAATTCCTCAATGTGAATCGAGGTAAACGCATCCTCCCGCACGAGTTTTTCGCTCAGGAGAATGGCATCTTCGAAGTTGTATCCGCCCCAGGGCATGAAGGCGACGAGAATGTTCTTGCCTAATGCCAGTTCGCCATGATCGATTGCAGGACCGTCAGCCAAGACCTGTCCCACTTTCACTGGCTGCCCAAGACGCACCACTGGCGTCTGCGTGATGGTCGTACTCTGATTCGATCGCTGGAACTTGATCAGATCGTACACGTCCAAGCCGGCATCATTCCTCTTCCGACCTTCTTTCGAATCGGCACGCACGACGATCCTCGTGGCATCCACGCTTTCCACGACGCCGGGACGCTTAGCCTGTACCACGTAGCCCGAATCACGCGCGACCACGGCTTCCATACCCGTACCGACCAACGGGGATTCGGAAACAAGTAGCGGCACCGCCTGACGCTGCATGTTTGATCCCATCAAGGCACGGTTGGCGTCGTCGTGCTCCAAGAACGGCACCAAGGCCGTGGCCACACTCACCACCTGCTTCGGCGACACGTCCATGTATTCGATCCTGTCCGAGGTGGCTGTCACGAAATCTCCGGCAGCCCGCGCCGAGATAGTTTCGGACACCAGGCGACCAGATGCATCCACCTGCGAGTTCGCCTGAGCGATGATGTACTTATCCCCTTCGATCGCGGAGAGAAACTCAATCTCGTCGGTGACTCGCCCCTTCACCACTTTGCGATAGGGCGCTTCGATAAACCCGAACTTATTGATGCGCGCATAGGTCGCCAGTGACGTGATCAAGCCGATGTTCGGGCCTTCCGGCGTTTCGATCGGACAAATACGGCTATAGTGCGAAGGATGGACGTCGCGAACCTCAAATCCCGCCCGCTCCCTGGTCAACCCGCCGGGACCGAGCGCGGAAAGCCGCCGCTTGTGTGTAATTTCTGCGAGCGGATTCGTTTGGTCCATAAACTGAGACAACTGGCTGCTGCTGAAAAACTCTTTCACCGCGGCGACAACGGGCTTCGCATTGATCAAATCGTGCGGCAGCACCGTTTCCATATCCAACAGGTTCATCCGCTCCTTGATACTGCGCTCCATGCGGACCAGCCCGAGTCGGAATTGGTTCTCCAACAACTCGCCGACCGAACGGACGCGGCGGTTGCCCAAGTGGTCGATGTCGTCTATTTCACCCTTGCCCAGCTTCAAGTTCACGAGATAGCGGATCACCTCGACCATATCCTGCGCCGTCAACGTCCGCTGCTCCAACGGCAGATCGAGGCCCAGCTTTTTGTTCAACTTCAGACGCCCGACCGGCGAGAGGTCATACCGCTTGGAGTTCGAGAACAGATTGTCGAAGAGCGCTCGCGCCGTGTCGACTGAGGGCGTTTCTCCCGGCCGTAAGCGACGATAGATCTCGACCATCGCCTCTTCTTTCGAGGTGGTCTTATCCATCTCCAGCGTATCCATGATCACCGGCGTAGACGTGACCGTATCAAAATAGATCGCCTTGAATTCTTCGATGTCGCTCTCGAGCAGCGTCTCGACGATCTCGGCAGTGAGCCGCTGATTTTTTTCGGCGATCTTGTTCTTCTTTGAATCCACCAGTTCGGTCAGGACCGCACGACCAATCAACTCGCTCGGCGCAAGCGGGATCTCTTTCACGCCGGCTGCCTTGAGCTTCGCGATGAGTCCCTTCGTAAGCTTGGCGCCCTCCTTTACCAGCGGCTCCTTACCGCCCTTTTCAAGCACCTCCGCCGAGCAGCGCAGGCCCTGATGGATCTCAGGATCGAGCTTTCGCAACATCTTGCCCTTGACGACCCGAATCTCTTCGACCGGATAATACATCTTGAGCAAATCGTCGCTTGAAAACCCGAAGGCCTTCAACAGAATGGTCGTCGGCATTTTTCGCCGACGGTCAATACGCACATAGAGGATGTCGCGTGCATCGAACTCGAAATCCAGCCACGATCCTCGATAGGGAATGATCCTGGCGGAATACAACACCTTGCCGCTGGAGTGCGTCCGTCCCTTATCGTGCGTGAATGACGCGCCGGGAGACCGATGCAACTGGCTCACCACCACACGCTCCGTGCCATTGACGATGAAGGTTCCCCGCTCCGTCATGAGCGGCAGCTCGCCGACGTAGACTTCCTGCTCTCGGACGTCGAGCACCTTTTTCTTGGAGCCCTTGTCTTCCTTGTCGAACACGACCAGGCGCACCCGGAGCTTCAGGGGAACGGCATAGGTCATCCCCTGTTCCAGGCATTCCCGTTCATCATACTTGGGGGTGCCGAGCGTGTAGCTCGTAAACTCCAATACGGCCGTATTGTTGTAATCCGGAATCGGAAAGACACTTGCCAGGGCTGCCTGGAGCCCATGATCTTTGCGACGTTCCGGCTCAACCTCCCGCTGAAGGAATTCTTCATAGGAGCGCTTCTGGATCTCAATAAGATCCGGAATTTCGATGCTACTATGGATGCGAGAGTAGTCTTTCCGCTCGACGAACTCTTGCAGAGTCGTTTCGGACATTCCCCGGTCCTCCACTACAATGGTTAGACTGTGGGTGCCCGCACACAGCGGGGCACCCACAGATACTAGAGACTGGTCAAATCGAGGCTACTTGATCTCGACCTTGGCACCGCTCTCTTCGAGCTTCTTCTTCATGGTGTCGCATTCTTCCTTCGTGACACCGGTCTTCACGGGCTTAGGCGCACCTTCGACCAGATCTTTCGCTTCCTTCAGACCGAGGCTGGTGAGTTCGCGAACGACCTTAATGACTTGGATTTTCTTGTCCGCAGGAGCAGACACGAGAACGACGTCGAACGCCGTCTTTTCCTCGGCTGCCGCTGCTGCACCACCACCTGCGGCAGGAGCGGCGGCGGCGACTGGCGCTGCGGCAGTGACGCCGAATCGGGTCTCCAACCCCTTCACGAGCTCCGCCAAGTCGAGCACACTCATCGTCTCGATGGCCTTGATCAACTCTTCCTGTGATAATTTTGCCGTTGTCGTTGACATGTCCCCTTCTCCTTTTCGTTTGTCCTGAATGGCTGCAATGACTCTAACAAATTTCGACAAGACCGCACTGAGCGTATACACAAGGCCACGCGCCGGTCCCTGCATGGCCGACAACAACATCGCAATGAGGACTTCCTTCTTCGGTAGCTTCGCAACAGCCGCCAATTCAGCTGGCTGCACCACCTTGCCCTCTAACACACCGATGGTAATCTTTATCTTCTGTTCCCGTTTCTCCGCCAGGATAAAATCCCGAAGGATCTTGGCCGGGAGCACCGGATCGTCATAGCCGATCACCAGCCCCGTTGGTCCCTTCAGGTAACTTTTTCACCCCGAAAAGGATCGTGCCCTCAGCAGCCCGGGCAGCCAACGTATTCTTGACGACCTTGTATTCGGCCTTGGCACCGCGCAGTTGCTTGCGAAGTTCCGTGACCTGGTTTACGGAGAGGCCGGCACTTTCGGTGACAATGGCAAGCCGTGCACGACCAAACGTCTCCGTCAACTCCGCAACTGCTGTCGCTTTCTCTTCCTTTTTCATAATCGAACCCTTCCCCTTCCGCGCGGCAACACCCCGACTAACTCCATTCCTTGGCTAACGCGATGGCATCGAGCTTCACGCCTGGCCCCATCGTGCTCGAGATAGTCGCGCTCATCAGATAGCGTCCTTTGCACGAGGCAGGCTTTGCCTTGATCACCGCCTCAAGAACCGCCGCCGCGTTGTCATATAGCTGCTCAGGCTTAAACGACACTTTCCCAACAGGCACCTGAACGATCCCGGCTTTTTCGACCTTATACTCAACACGGCCTTTACGAATGTCTGACACGGCCTTGCCGACATCAAAGGTGACGGTCCCGGTCTTGGGATTGGGCATGAGCCCGCGGGGCCCCAGTGCCTTTCCGAGCTTCCCAACGGCCGCCATGAGGTCCGGCGTCGAGATGGCGCAATCGAAGTCCATCCATCCGCCCTTAATCTTCTCCATCAGATCATCAGACCCGACATAATCAGCTCCGGCTTGCCGCGCCTCCTGCTCCTTCTCACCCTTGGCAAAGACCAACACGCGAACCTTCTTCCCCGTCCCATGCGGCAGCGAGGTCGTGCCACGCACCATTTGGTCCGCCCGCTTTGGATCGACACCCAGTCGAAGCGCCAGATCGACGGATTCATCGAACTTGGTATAGGCCGACCGCTTCACCGCATCGACCGCCTCACGCAAGGCATAGGCCCGAGGCTCAAGCTTTTCTACTGCCGCTTTCATCTTCTTTCCCATTGCTTTCCCTCTCTTTCCTCAACACTCGGCACAGAAGGCTGGGCTGGCAGGTCTCAATTGCACGAATCGAACGAGCACTCTTTCATCGTGCGCGCCCTGCAAGTACAAACGTCCATCCAATCCGCCCGATTACCCTTGAACCACGACTCCCATACTGCGCGCCGTCCCCTCAATGATCTTGATCGCACCCTCGAGATCGACGGCATTGAGATCTGTCATTTTCTTTTGCGCGATCTCGCGCAACTGCGCCTTGGTGATCTTCCCGACCTTGTCTTTCTGGGGAACACCGGATCCTTTAATGACTCCGGCCGCCTTCTTCAAGAGATCGGACGCCGGCGGAGTTTTCATCACAAAGGTAAACGACCGGTCCTTGTAGACCGTGATGACTACCGGGATGATGCTATCGCCTTCTTTTTGTGTTTTCGCGTTGAACTGCTTGCAAAATTCCATGATATTGACGCCGTGCTGACCCAGCGACGGCCCGACCGGGGGAGCGGGATTCGCTTTCCCGGCTGGAATCTGCAACTTAATCTGTGCTGATACTTCCTTGGCCATATCCTACACTCCTACGCGCGTTCGACCATTTCGGAGGTTAAATCCGCTCAACTTGCAAAAAGCCAAGCTCCACGGGAGTGGAGCGCCCAAAAATACTGACCAGGACTTTAAGCCGGCTATGGTCCTGATCCACTTCGTCCACCACCCCGTTAAATCCGAGAAACGGACCATCGATAATCCGCACATTGTCCGTCTTGATGAATTTGACCTGTTCGCGTGGCCCGGATGCTCCCGCATCAACCTGCTTCAATAGCGACTCCACCTCGTCCGTCGACAATGGGGTAGGCTGCGCACCCCCGCCGACAAATCCTGTGACCTTCGGCGTTTCCTTGATCATCTGCAAGGTTTCATCGATGAGCGGGGACTCCAATTCCACAATCACATACCCGGGGAAAAACTTTCTTCGAGACGTTCGGCGTTTGCCATCCTTGATCTCAATCACATCCTCCGTCGGCACGAGTACCTGTCCCAGCTTTTCGACCAATCCCATTTGATTAGCCCGTTCGAGCAAGCTGGTCTTCACCCGCCCCTCAAAGCCCGCGTAGGTGTGAATGACGTACCAATTCTTTGCCATGCCCTACCCTCGGATCATTGTTTGACTATGTGCCATACGGCGGCTCTCGCTCATAGAAGACACCTGACTTAAAGAATCTTGCTCACTGCCCAGACGAGAACCGAATCGATGAACGACAGATATAGGGACATGATGATGCAAAAGACTATGACCACCGTGGTGGACCCGACCGTTTCGGCCCGAGTCGGAAACGACACTTTTTTCAATTCACCGCGCACATCACCGAAGAACTCTCGAATAGAATCCGTAAACTTCCTGAACATGCGCCCCTCACCTTCGGCATTTAGAGAGGGAACGTGCCCCCCCACTCAACTCGACCAACATCCCCGCTCTCCGTCCAGCCGCCAACGTCGAGCCTGACCCATCCGCTACGCAGCGCTTGGCAGGGGCACTAGGATTTGAACCCAGACTCTCGGTTTTGGAGACCGATGTGCTACCATTGACACCATGCCCCTACGACGGCTGGCGACCCAGCCATTGTGCCGGCAGCCCAGCTTACTTCACTTCCTTATGGGCAATGTGTTTCCGGCAGAACTTGCAGAACTTATTCCGCTCCAACCGATCCGGATCGTTCTTCTTATTTTTCATGGTGGAATAGTTCCGCTGCTTGCAGATCGTGCAGGCCAAATCAATGATCTCTCGCATCTCAATACTCCCATGCTGTCATGCGGCAGCAGTCAGGTTTACGCCAGAATTTCGGTGACGACGCCGGAGCCGACGGTCTTACCGCCCTCACGCACCGCGAACCGCAACCCCTGATCCATCGCGATCGGACTAATCAACTCCCCCGTCACGCTCACATTGTCCCCCGGCATGACCATCTCCACCCCCGGATTCAACGTCATCACGCCCGTCACATCGGTCGTCCGGAAGTAGAACTGCGGCCGGTAGCCGTTGAAGAACGGCGTATGCCGCCCACCTTCCTCTTTGGCCAACACGTAGATCTCCGCCTTGAACTTCGTATGCGGCGTGATGCTCTTCGGCTTCGACAGCACCATCCCGCGCTCCACATCTTCCTTCTTCGTCCCGCGCAACAGCACTCCGACGTTATCGCCCGCCTGCCCCTCATCGAGCACTTTTCGAAACATCTCGACGCCGGTCACAATCGTGACCTGGTTCGGCCGCAAGCCCACGATCTCGATTTCGTCCCCCACCTTAACGATCCCCCGCTCGATACGCCCCGTCACGACCGTCCCGCGGCCGCTGATGGTAAACACGTCTTCGATCGGCATCAGGAACGGTTTATCGATGGGGCGTTGCGGTGTCGGGATGTAGGTGTCAACCGCCTCCAAGAGCTGCAGAATCGACGGCACGCCAAGCGGACCTTGATCGCCTTCCATGGCCTTCAAGGCAGACCCGTGAATGATGGGGGTCTTGTCGCCCGGGAAGCCGTACTTGGTCAAGAGCTCCCGCACTTCGAGCTCGACCAGCTCCAGGAGCTCCTTGTCGTCGATCTTATCGGCCTTGTTCAGAAACACGACGATGTAGGGGACCCCGACCTGCCGGGCCAAGAGGATATGCTCCCGCGTCTGAGGCATGGGGCCGTCCGCGGCGCTCACCACCAGAATGGCGCCGTCCATCTGCGCGGCCCCGGTGATCATGTTCTTCACGTAATCAGCGTGGCCCGGGCAGTCGACGTGGGCGTAGTGGCGATTGGCGGTTTCGTATTCCACGTGACTGATGGCAATGGTCATAATCTTGGTGGCATCGCGCCGCCCCTGGCTCTCGCTGGCTTTGGCCACTTCGTCGTAGGAGATGAACTTCGCCATCCCCTTATCCGCACTGACCTTGGTCAAGGCCGCCGTCAACGTCGTCTTGCCATGGTCCACGTGCCCGATCGTCCCGATATTCACGTGCGGCTTCCGCCGCTCATATTTCGCCTTCGCCATACCTTACTCCCTTTGTAGAAATCCCTAGAAGGACCATCCCGTCGCGCTCACGTAATTTAGTTGGCGCGCGGATCGAGCCAGCTCTGCTTGGAGCCCACGACGCGGATCGAACGCGTGACCTCGTCCTTACCAAGGACGTGCTCTACCAACTGAGCTACGTGGGCCATCACTTCACGCCTTTTCCCGTCGCGTCCATCGTATTCGCTCCGGGTCGAGCAAGCTCGGTTTGGAGCGGGCGATGGGATTTGAACCCACGACAGCCAGCTTGGAAGGCTGGAACTCTACCACTGAGCTACGCCCGCCCGCTTTCATTCCACACCCTGCAGCACACAATTCCAATCTCGCACTTGATGATCAAGCCTTAGACTCCCAGGTTACACAAGCCTGATGTGGTGGGCAGGCAAGGATTCGAACCTTGGAAGCCGATGGCAACAGATTTACAGTCTGCCCCCTTTGGCCACTTGGGTACCTGCCCGAAACACCCTGCACACTACACAGCAAATCCAAGCACTCAATTATCACTGCCCTCTTCTTCATCCGCATGATGAAAAAAGAAGACCAGGCTGGTCCGCGCACAGCTCCCCCTTCCTTACGAATAAGGATGAAAGTGTGAGCTGGGGACACAGCCTTGTTCAGGAAACGCTCGATTCTATTGATGAAGTCTGGCGATGTCAAGACCCAAAAACAGAATTATCTTGTTTTTTTCTCCGACAGCCCCTATCTGCCAAAATTCTCTCTGCGCGCCACCCATGAGGCCCCATCTTTTTTATGTTTGCCTTTCTCGATGCCACATTGCCAGAACCAAACTCGCTTCTCCTAAGCACCTCACAGATATTTCATGGGCTTATGGAGATAAGTCCTTTCCTATCCGCACTGACCGTATCGTTCAACCCCTTGGCCTGAACCAGAAAGTACCCCCCTCGCACGCAATAGGAGGCTGGGAGAAAATCCAATTACATCCTTCATAAGTACCGCTGCTTCCTGTTCCGACAAACGCGATGCTGGGGCCAAATATCGCTTCCGAGCAACGGCCCGGTCACCAGAATCTTCCGGTTCGTAATACCCACGGAGAGTTCCTTCTCGATCGGCACTCCTGAGACGACGCACCAATTCATCCTGACTCTTCCCTGATTTCTGAATCGATCGCCCTGGGCTGCTCGTCAATTCCAACTGGTTCCACACGATCCACCCAACAAACACCGCCCATGTTTCGTTGAGGGCTTCCCAGGATTCACGCTCGGTCAGAAACCGCTCCTCAGTTTCACCCTTTCTCTGCACGACCGGTGTGATTAGCACCGCTCCATAGTGACAGATCTGCTGGACTCTCGCAAAAGCGAGTATTGGGTCTGGCACCACCTCGGGCGACGCCTCAGCCACCGTCACCAAGTAGTCGATATAGGCGTGGAACAGTTCGTGATAGAGCGTTTCGATCTCGGCATGGGTGAGTCGCCCGAGCGGACGCAACGTGGCGCCGGCTCCATTGAAGGACAGCGCACGATTGAGCACCATCCGATGCTCTCCAAGATGATATTCTGCGGCATAGCTGTGCAAATCGTCGAACTCAAACTGCACGAAGCCCGGTGGGACTGCCTTGAGGAACTTCGTCGGGAGGCCCAGCGCGTGAGCCTCACTGAGCAACTGACGCCACATCCGGTCGATGAACGGCACGCGCTCCTCCGACATCCCCGCATTCGGCACGAGCAGGAGTCCGCCCATGAGGAGACCCATCGCGACCACTCTGCAGAAGGCACGCACCATCGATATTGATCCGCTTCGATGCTGGGAGGGTTATCTCAGGAGGTATCGGTCACACATAGCGATCATCGCGAGAATACCAGTCTGGCCGCCCACCCTCTTCCACCAGGACTAGCTGGTCCAGCAGCGCAGGCGATACAGGATCCAGGAAACGGGACGGTTTCGACAGCAGCATGCCGCTTCCCTTATCAAACACATTGATCGGGTAGGTCAGGTACAGATGCCGCTTGGCTCTCGTCACGGCAACATAGAACAACCGCCGCTCTTCCTCCAGTTCCTCGTCGGCAACGAACGAGTAGACCGAAGGAAATTTTCCATCCACGATCCAAATGACGAACACACATTGCCACTCAAGCCCCTTGGCGGAATGGATCGTGGACAACACGAGTCGTTCGTCATCGCGATCGGGCGCCTCGACGCCAGTCGCGCTCCCATCCGGTGGCTCCAGCGCGAGGTCAGACAAGAACGTTTCGACCCCCTGGTACCCCTCTGCGATGGTCTGCAGATGATCCAGGTCCCGCATGCGCCTGGGATAGTCGTCGTACTGCGCCTTGAGAATCGGCAAATAGTACTCATAGATATGGTTCACCTGCTCGGCCGGCCGCAGATCTCCAGCCCCGGCAAGGCTTTCGAGCGTCAGGGCTAAGTCTTTGAGCCCCTTCCCCGATCGCCCCGGCATCTCACGGAGGGCATGATAAGGATTGTCCGATTTCACGAGCGCGGCCATGACATCCTGCGCCTTCTTTGGTCCCACACCTTCGATGAGCATGAGCACTCGATGCCAGCTGACGGCATCCAAGGGATTGGCCACCACGCGCAAGTGGGCCAGCAGATCCTTGACGTGGGCTGTCTCGATGAATTTGACCCCGCCGCGTTTGACGAATGGCAGTCCGTGACGCGAGAGCTCGATCTCAAGATCGAACGAATGAAAGCTCGACCGAAACAACACCGCCATTTCGCCTAGCGGAACCCCTTCCTCCCGCAACTCCAAAATCTTCTGCGCGATGAAACGCGATTGGGCATTCTCCCCCGCCGCCTCCACCAGAACCGGCAACGGCCCATCAAGCTTCCGCGTAAAGAGATGCTTGGTGTACTTCTCCGTCGCCTCTTCAATAATGGTATTCGCGAGATTCAGGATCGGCTGGGTGCTGCGGTAATTCTCTTCGAGCTTATAGATGGTGGTGCCGGGAAAGAGCGACGGGAATTCCATGATGTTCTTAAACGTCGCACCACGGAACGCGTAGATCGATTGCGCATCGTCGCCGACGACCATCACGTTCTGATGGGTAGAGGCGAGATGACGAATGACATCCGCCTGCAAGCGATTGGTGTCCTGATACTCATCCACCAGAATGTACCGATAGAGGGATGAAATAGTCCGACGGACCGCTTCATCTTCCATCAAGAGGCGCCGCAACAACACCAGCAAATCGTCGTAATCCACCAGTTGGCGCTGACGCTTCGACGCCTGATATCCGCGCTGCAACTCCCCCAGCGCATCCAGATGGTCCGCGAAGTGATTGAACTCTTCGACGACGATCTCGTCGAGCGGACGCAACGTATTCTCGGATTTACTGAACATCTCCGCGATCGTGCCCTTGCGGGGAAACCGCTTATCTTTTTCGTTTAACCCGAGTTGCGCACGAACCAAGGCAATCAAGTCTTCGGCATCACCCCGATCGAGAATCGTGAAGCCCGGCTCAAGCCCGATGGATCGACCATAGCGCCGGAGCAACATATTGGCCACGGAGTGGAACGTGCCGCCACGGACACGTTCGCTGCGTACGCCAATCAGCTCACCGGCCCGTTCGAGCATCTCTTGCGACGATTTCCGCGTAAAGGTCAGGAGCAGAATGTGGGACGGATCGATCCCCGAATCGATCAGATAGGCTACGCGGTAGACCAGGGTCCGCGTCTTGCCGCTGCCGGCGCCGGCGATGACCAAAGCTGGCCCTTCACCCGCAGTCACCGCCGCAAGCTGTTGGGCATTCAACGCCGCCGCATAGTCAATGGAGAGAGAGGGGGCCGTCCCCTGGTCCGGCGACCGCTTGAGCACATAGGGAGTGATATCTCGGTTCATGCAGGCAGCTCGCGAAGTGGTCGCGCTGTATAACATACTGAGGTGGCCCTTTCAAACGCACCCCAACTCCCCGCCAACGGTTGACCGGTCGACAGGCTCTCCACGCAGACAGCCCTTGGAGACCGAGTGGGAACCTGTATATAATGACCCTTCTTTTTTTGCGAGGTCATTGTGGGAACGTCGAAAAATCCATACAGCGAACAACTGCGCGGGATCGCCGAATTGATACTGGCCGTCGCGGGCGAATCCGTGACCGTCATGAAACGGAACGCCCCTGAGCGAGCCTTAAAGTTGAAGCGTCACGATGAGTGGGAGATCTACCTTGAATTTCTCAAGGTCATGTTTAATCTCACTGACCGGCTTTCCGTGCTGTACGTACCGATCAAAGAACAGCCTCAGTTCATGGACAGTCTTGAAGACGCCGTCACTCTGCAATTGAAGAACGTGCTCGAACCGGCATTCGGTTCCGGAGCCGACCAAACAGAAATCATGCTCACCATCGGTGCGGCGGTGGCGGAAAGTCGGCAGGCCTATGAGCGGTACCGGTTCCTGGTCACCGAAAACAATCCCGCGAAGGACGAGATGTTGAAAGACTTTGGCGGACGAGTCGCCGAAGCGATGGGAATCGCGGGGAATGCACAAGTGTCCTCCGCCGCAACGCTCTGCGCGAGCGCCGTGATTCCGGCCATTAAAGCGATCTTAGCCGGAGAGGCACCGCCAGCCGCCGCAGTCAGTACAGCTACCCAAGCGACCGATACAGCGTCCGCCTCACTACCACCCACCGCGCCACCTGAGCCCCAGGGGCCGACGGGAACCGAAATCAAGTTGGTGAGCGTGATGTCGACCGTCGCGGGAGAAGAAGTCGAAACTCGCTGGGGACTGCACCCTAGATTCCGGCAAGATCTTCCCCCAGAGGACGCGCAACAACTCACCAAGCTGATGAATCGAGTTGCAAAAATCCTTGGCGAACGCTACGCCTCCGTGGCATTCTCTGACGAATGGACGTCCTGGCATAAAGCCGGTCACGCCTGATCGCTCTCGCCAATCAAGCTTAGGCCATCACTCACGACAACCCCGACTTCGACATCAGCAACGAGGAGGTGCAGTGGATATCTCGCAGACAGCAGACCGTTTACCAAATGGCATTCCGGTTGGTCTCTCACGCCTCACGGAATTGGCCCAAAATATTTGGTGGAGTTGGACTCCGGAAGCCCGTCGGCTGTTTGAACACATCGATCCAACCCTCTGGGTGCTGACCCACCACAACCCCGTCAAATTACTAGCTGACGTCAGGCCCGACCGACTCTTGCACCTTGCCGAAGATCCCTCGTATATGCGGATGTACTCTGCCGCACTCAAGATATTCGACGGGTACCGTCAGAACGAGCACAGCTGGTTTAAGACACAGCACGGCGATTTGAAAGCTCCCACCATCGCCTACTTCTCTGCGGAATTTGGACTGCATAGGTCCATTCCCATCTACAGCGGTGGGCTGGGCATTCTTGCCGGAGACCATTGCAAGGAAGCCAGCGATCTCGGTGTGCCCCTGGTCGGAGTGGGATTCATGTACCCGCAAGGATATTTTCGACAGCGGATCACGCCGGAGGGATGGCAGGAAGCGGCCTACGCCCCTTTCAACCAAGCAGAATCGCCGATTCATCCCGCCCTCACTCCATCAGGAGAGGCCTGCCGGATTACGGTCGAGATCGGTAGCCGGATCGTGGCTGCAGCGGTCTGGAAAGTGCTCGTCGGACGGGTTACCCTCTACCTCATTGATACTGATGTCCCCGAGAATAGTCCTGAGAATCGGGCCCTCTCAGCTCGCCTGTATGGTGGCGATCAGGAGATGCGCCTCTGTCAGGAGTTTCTGTTGGGTATCGGCGGTGTCCGTATGCTTCGTGCATTGGGAATCGCACCGACGGTCTGGCATGCCAATGAGGGCCACTCCGCCTTCCTCACTTTGGAGCGCATTCGCGAATTGATCCAGAAGGGATCGACACACGCAGACGCCTGCGAGACCATCCGCCAGAGCACAGTGTTTACCACCCATACCCCCGTGCCTGCTGGTCACGACGTATTTCCGCATTATCTCATGGACCGGTACTTCGCCGGCTATTGGGAGCAGTTGGGCCTCTCACGAGAAGACTTCCTCCGCCTGGGTGATACCCCCGGATCCCAGGGGCAGGGCTTCAACATGACGGCGCTCGCCATCAGAATGGCCGCCCATGTGAACGGGGTCAGTCGTGAGCACGGGCAGGTCTCGCGAGAAATGTGGCACCATATGTGGCCCGGACTAGCAATCGAGCAAGTCCCGATCCGAAGCGTGACCAATGGCATCCATGCACCGACCTGGATCGCGCCGGAACTCAACCAACTATACGGCAAGTACCTCGGTCCGGAATGGGCGGAGAAATGCGACGAGACCGCGATGTGGCAGCGAGTTACGGATATCCCCGACCAGGAACTCTGGGTCGTACGCCAAACCATGAAACGCAAACTCATGAGCTTCATCCGGGAACGTGCCAGGAGCGGCTGGATGCAGGGCCATCTCCAAGCCTCGCAGGTCTTAACACGAGGCACGCTGCTCGACCCCGAAGCGTTAACAATCGGCTTCGCCAGGCGCTTTGCGACCTACAAGCGGGCGACCTTGTTGTTCCGCGACCTCGAACGGCTGAAACGGTTGCTCCATAACCAGTGGCGTCCCGTCCAATTGATCTTTGCCGGCAAGGCCCATCCGGCGGATGAACCTGGTCGCTATTTCATTCATGAAGTGGTGAGTTTTTGCGACGACCATAAGTTGGGCGGCCACGTGGCGTTCATAGAAAACTATGATATGCACATGGCGAAGTTCCTCGTCCAAGGGGTCGACATTTGGCTTAACACCCCGCGTTTTCCCTTGGAGGCGAGCGGAACAAGCGGGCAAAAAGCCGCTCTCAACGGCGTCATAAACCTCAGCGTCCTTGATGGATGGTGGAAAGAAGGCTACAACGGAGCCAACGGATGGGGCATTGAACCCTTAGTCGGGAACCAGGATATTCAAGCCCAGGACGAGCATGACGGGCAACAGCTCTACCGCATGCTGGAGCAAGAAGCCATTCCCCTCTACTATCAACGAGACCTTGACGGGATACCCCGCGGCTGGTTGCAGCTCATGAAGGAAAGTCTCCGAACCAATGCGCCCCGCTTCTGTACCAAACGAATGGTCAAGGAGTACGTCGACAATCTGTATGCACCGGCCATGGTCCGTACACCCTCGACATGGTAACAGACCGTCGATCCTGCCCCTTGCAGAGACCCCGGCGCTGCGCCGGTACCGCGCATCTCTGGATGCACCTGTTGCTCACCATGGGGGCGATCGTCGTGAGCCTGCCTCCCGCGGAAGCAGGCACGTCAACCGCGCCGACCGGCTCAGCCCTTGAACGTGAAGCCACTGACGCATTCAACCACGCTGAGTACGACCGGGTTCGTGAAACTCTGGCAATCGCTCCCGCCCGAGACCACCGCATCGAAACCGCTCATCCGCCTTGCCTTCCAGAGCTCCCTCAAGCTTGGGCGACCGGAAGAAGCCTTCACGCTCTATCAACAGTTAGTCCCTACAGATCAACCGGACGATCCAGCCCTCTTACGACCCTTGGCGATCAGTTTTCTGACCAGCCATGTCCGCGACTCGCAGGAGTATGTACGGATCGCGGCCTATACGGTGCTGGCTGAGCTCGGCCTCGCAGAAACACAGACCGTCCTGGAAGACGGGCTGCTCGACAACTCGGTCCTGGTGCGGGCTCGTGCCGCGGAAGCCATCGGCAAAGCCGGGCTCGCAGGAAAATCAGGCCCCTTGCGGCGGGCACTGAACGACGCGATGCCGGCCGTGCGAATTGCCGCAATGAACACGCTCAGTGAGGCCAAAGTCACCGACATCATGCCCCACCTCATTGAAGTCGCAAGAACGGACGACGGACCGGAAGCCGTGTTCGCCTATGCCGCACTTTATAGGCTCGGCAAACAGGACATGCTGACCGACATCACCGGAGCAGCGACGCTTCCGGACCCCGATGTCCGCATGGCAGCCCTGGGAATATTGGGGCGGCTGAAGCGCCCGTCGAGTCTGTCGGTCCTAAGCCAGGGAGTGTACGATCCTGAGCCGTCGGTTCGTGCGTTCGCCGCTGGTGCATTGGGGGACTATGGACAAGTCGGTGGGGTCGCCCCATTAACCCATGCCTTAGGGGACGAAAGCGCGCGCGTGCGCGCGGTTGCAGCCACGAGTCTCGGGCGGCTGGGGATTCGCGAGAATCAGCCGTTGCTGCAGGCTCTCACGCGCGATGCCAACATGCAGGTACGGGCTAGTGCCGTGGAAGGACTGCTTCGACTGGGCGACACATCGGCTGTCTTGCTCGCCGCAGACTTGGCGAGACACCCGGACCCCTCTATCCGAGCCGCGGCAGCCCATGCACTGGCCGCGACGTCCGACAAGCAAGCCGTGGTCGTGCTGCAGATGCTCCTGCAAGACCAGCAACCACAACCACGTCTCTTAGCGGCGAAGGCCCTGGGCAAGAGCGCCGCACCGGTAATGCCGTTGCTCAAAAAAGGCTTGCAAGACTCAGACGTCGCCATTCGCCTCGCTGCTGCAGGAAGTCTACTCCAACAACTCCGCCGTCCAACAACAGCCCCCAAAGTTCGGTAGCTGAAAGGATCGCGCCATGTGGAAATTTGTCGCCGCTCTTGCCCTGGTCGCCTTGTCATTTGGTCTCGGATTTTACTTCGGCCAACGTCCGGTCGGCACGCTGCAACAAACAGTCTCGGACCTCCAGCGCTCAATCACAGACATGTCACGGAATATCTACGACACGACGATGGGGATCGAGCGGGACCTCCGCAGGCGACAGGCGTTGATCGACAGCAAATCACGGGTGGTGCAGGCGAAATCAGAACTGCTCGATAAAAACTTTGGGGAAGCCGCTAAGCAATTGGGCGAGGCGGCCGAGACGCTGGAAAATGCGACGAAGGGAGCGAAACAAGACGAGTCGATTCTCGCCGTACGGGCGCTGACAGGAACGCTTCGGGAAGTGAGACTGGAATTGTCGATGGGGAAAACAGTGCCGATCAAGAAGCTCGATGAAATTCAACGGGAGGTCGACCGGCAGCTGAAGAAATAACCGCTACGTGGTGGCAGGCTGTTTCTTCCACTTCGCCAGGATCCGCTCCACCCGCATCCGTACCACCATATCCGGGTCCTTCATCAACGGCTTGATCGCATCGCGGCCCCGGTCCTCGCCGATCGCCTCGAGCGCTGCCGCGGCCGTCAAGCGAGTAAACCAATCACTGTCGGCGAGCATATCGATGAGAGGGTCAATCGCCTCGACATGTTTGATCCGCCCTAAGGCCAGCACCGCTTGCTTCCGAACATTCTCGTCTTTGTCTTTCAGCGCTTTGATCAATCGCGACAACGCCGGTTCACCCAGTTCGACCAACGCGTTGACCGCATCGTCTTTGAACTCGTCATTCCGCAACTGCAGCATAAGCGGATCGAGCACACGCTCGTCCCGAATCTTCCCTAATGCGGCAATCGCATACTTACGAACGTCCCAATCACGGAGCAACTTGATCAGCAGTTCGACGGCGGGAGAACCGATCTGCCCCAACCCGTCGATCGCGACTTCCCGAACTTGCCAGTCACCGTCGCGCAACGCACTACACAGCGGCTCCACACAACGCTCATCACCCATTTCCCCGAGCGTGATGGCGGCCTCGCGACGGACGACCCAATCGGGATCCTTGAGCAGGTCGATCTGGATCTCAATCTCATCCTTGACCTTCTCTTCTTCAAGGACGACCTGCTCAGTCACTTCCGCTGTCGGCTCAACTGGTACCGGCTGCTCTCCCGTAAACTCCGACGCCACCTGATCGGTAAATTCATCGGTCACCGTCTCTGAAACGGAGGGAGTCGCGCGTTCATCTTTGGGTCGTGATTGTTCCATTGGTACTACCTTAAAATAATTCACTCGCCCGTCAACTGCCTCGACACGGTGACTACTTTGCGGCGGGAGCGGCCGTTTTCTTGCTCGCAGAATTTTTCTTGCGCAGCGCTAAGGCGCGCCGTTTCCGTTGTGTCCTTCGCAGCCGCTTCATCAGCGAACGAAGGGCTTCATCCTCTTTGGGATTTTTGTGGTCGGTCAATTTTGCCGCCACCTTCTTTTTCAGCCTGGTTTCGTCCGATTCATCTGCCGTTTTTTTCGCCATCCGGATTCGGGCCTCCCTGTATACCTGATTGATCTAAATTGACTGCCGGCTCCCAGCGGGAGCCGGCAGTCTAGTGGAGAGCTTCACACCCTGTCAACCGGCGACCAGGCTGAAATGCTACGGAGCTAGATGGAAATAACGGTCACTATTTCAGTATGGTCGGTATGATCTGCCGCCTGCATCCCCGTCAACCGTCGCGCACGCCGCGAGACCCAGAGATCGCCAGGAGATAGTCGAACAGGATAGACGAGCAGAGGGTCCGACTGTCCCCTCGCTGATACGGGGAACTCGGTCACCCCTGAACCAAGTTGTTCTCGACCAAGAAGGAGTGAAATCGATACCGTCTCCATGGCCTCTGAAGAGAGCAATGCAACGGGTCGGCGTTCTCCAACCAGCTGGACCCGGACCACGGAGAGTCCCCCTGACAACATCCCGATCCGAGCCGCTGCTCCTCGGGAAAGATCGAGTATCCGGCCGTTGACATAGGGGCCCCGGTCCGTGATGCGGACATGGACATGTTTCCCGTTCCCCAAATTCACGACCCGGACCACGCTACCGAGGGGGAGGGTCCGATGGGCTGCGGTTAATGCCTCCATATCGAACAACTCCCCGTTAGCCGCCTGCTTGCCATGAAACGACTCGCCATACCAGGAAGCCACCCCGCGATCTTCAATCCCCACATCCAAGTGAGAGGACCCCGTAGGAACCCAAGCGCAGGCCCCCATTAGCATCCCCAGGCTAAGACTCATCGCCCATAACAACTGCCGGCTATTTCCATACATTCGATTGGTCATATAACACCTCTTGTTCCTGGTTGAACCAACTGTCACACAGGATCCTGGCCTGTGTACCCTCACAGTACGGTCCACCCGAGAGTCCAACAATACCGAGAGCGTAGCCCTAACCCCTACGTTGGGATGAAGGAAGAAGGGAAAAGCGATGATGAACTGTACGAATAACGAACCAACAATCTGGGCTGGCAACCTAGAGGGCTGTATATATATAGATAGAAACTGCTTGTCGCAGTCAACCCATGATCGGCACTAACGAGGACGGCTTGATGGTGATATACCTGAAACCGTCACACGGACCTCCTACCCCGAAGACAACCCTCGGATCCTCTGACCAGCCTCCATTGTGGTCTTGATACCTGACCCCGAACAGTACTACTGAACCTGAATGAGCCGAGCAAACACCCCGTCCCCCTGTTTGACATAAGTCAGCCAAACCATCTCCCCCACTCTGATGGTCTGAAGCGCGATCCGCTTCCCCTTTCGAATAATCCTGGTTTGGGCTGTCACCTTGGCTCCCACGGTCATATCGTTATGCTTTGTCAATGGTGTCTTGACGACAATCATGTGGGGAGTTTCGGCGACGTTCACCGCCATCACCTGGCCATGAACCCGATAGGTCCGCCCGTCGGCTGCCTCACTGTCAGACGGAATACAGAGCAGCAACACCAAGGCAGCGACTGCGAATAGTGCCCTCCATTCTTGACGCACCCTGGTCATTGATCGATCCCCTCAGGCAGCCCTGTCCACGCGAGCGCGGACAATAGCAGGAAGGAGAAAACGTGTAAAGTTGAACGCGTGGAGAACACGATATTGACTGCCCCAATCCGACTGAGTAAGATGCCGACCTGTTGCCTGCTAGGGTGCAATGACCAACCCACCGGCAGTGCTCCCCAAACTCAAACGATCCAATCAGCACCTATGATTGAAGTCCAACAGATCACGAAGCGGTATGGACACCATACCGCTATCGATCGCGTCAGCTTCTCCGTCGCAAAAGGCGAGGTGTTGGCGTTCCTGGGCCCGAATGGGGCGGGGAAAACGACCACCATGCGCATCCTGACCTGCTTCATGCCGGCCACCGAAGGCACGGCACTGGTGGCAGGCTTCGATTGTGCGGACCAGCCGCTCGAGGTGAAACGCCGGATCGGTTACTTGCCGGAGACTCCGCCGGTCTACCAGGAACTGACGGTCACAGAGTATCTCCAGTTCGTGGGCCGCCTCCGCGGTCTGAGCGGAAAAGTACTCACCTCGTCCATGCAGCGTGAAGTCGAGCGGCTCGGACTTGGCACAGTGCAACAACGGCTCATCGGGAATCTGTCGCGCGGATATCGCCAACGCGTCGGCCTGGCCCAAGCGTTGCTGCACGATCCCCAGATCTTAATCCTGGATGAACCGACCGTCGGTCTCGATCCGAAACAAATTATCGAGATCCGAGAGTTGATCAAGAACTTGGCCGGATCCCATTCTGTTATTCTGAGCACCCACATTCTTCCCGAAGCCACCGCCGTATGCCAGCGTGTCGTCATCATTAACGGAGGGCGCATCGTAGCCGAAGATACGCCCGATCAACTCTCCGCGCGTCTACGCCAGTCCGAAAAGATCTCACTGACCCTCAAATCTCCCGCCGCGGACACCGACAGTCGCTTGAAGGCGGTGCAGGGGGTCCAGAACGTCTTCACGAGCGGCGCCCCCGGGACCTTTCTCCTGGAGTGCGAACTTGGCCGGGACGCGCGGGAAGAGGTGGCTCGTCTGGCGGTCACCAGCGGATGGGGACTGCTTGAGCTGAAAGCGATTTCCATGACGTTGGAGGATGTGTTCCTCCAGCTGACGAGAGACGAAGAAGGCCTCACGCAGGACACAGTAGTCGCCTCGGCAGAACCGGCAGTCCGGCCAGCATGACACCAGTCCAAGCCATCATCGCAAAAGAGCTGCGGTCGTACTTCGTCTCGCCCGTGGTGTATGTCGTGGGAGCGGTGTTTCTCCTGATCGTAGGACTGCTCGCCTATCTCTACATTGTCTTTGCCGGAGCCCAGGCGATTCAGCTGATGCAGATGCAGGGGAGCGCCCAGCTCAATCTGAACGATCTGGTCTTCCGGAATCTGTTTTCCAGTATACGATTTATCCTGTCTGATCATCCTGCCGATCCTGACGATGCGGTTATTCGCCGAAGAACGCAAACTCCGCACCTTTGAATTCCTGCTGACCTCTCCGATCGGCATCAACGAAATCGTGGTCGGCAAGTTCATGAGCGTATTCCTCGTCTTTCTGGGGTTACTCGGGCTGACCGGTCTCATGCCGCTCGTGCTCGCCCTCTTCAGTGACTTTGATTGGTACCCCGTGCTGACCGGCTACCTTGGACTGGTCTTACTCGGCGCCCTCTTTCTCTCCGTCGGCGTGCTGGCCTCGGCACTGACCGAAAACCAGATCGTCGCGGCCTTTGTGAGCTTCGGCCTGTTACTGGTCCTATGGCTCCTCGCCGGCTTGGGCTCACTTCTCGGGGAGACGGCCATCGGACAGGCCATCTCGTACCTGTCATTCATGGAACACTACGATCACTTGGTGCGTGGGTTGGTCGACACCAAAGACCTCGTGTATTTTCTCAGCGGTCTGGCCTTGATGCTCTTCTTATCCCATCGAGTGGTGGACTCGGCACGGTGGAAATGAACCTCAAGACGATTCCGCTTGGCGTGATCGGAATGGCTCTGGCCGTGGCAGGAGCGATCGGCTATAGCCTCGCCCCGGAGAAACTCTGGCTGGTTACCTTCATGGAAGGATCGGCGCTCCTCTGCCTCATCCTCTTCTTTGTCGTCCATTTCAGCAGCCTGAAAGCCTTCTCCACCCGTCGCTCTACGCGCATGGGTGCAAACAGCCTGCTGATGATCCTCCTCTTCATCAGCATTCTCGCGATCATCAACTTTCTCGCTGCCCGCCACTCCATTCGTTGGGATCTGTCGGAGAACCAAAACTTCTCCCTCGCCCCGCAAACCTATCGCGTGCTGCGAAGTCTCCCGCGCGAGGTGATCGTCACCGTCTTCACCAGAGAAAAAGACCCCGGCTACCAATCCTACAAAGAACGGCTCGATAGTTATCGGCAAGCAAGCCCGAAGATTTCAGTGGAGTTCGTCGACCCGGAGCGGCAGCCGAAAATCGCCCAGAACTACGGCATTTCCAGAACCGATACGGCCATTTTCGAAAGCGCCGGCCACACAGTTCGGGTCACCTCTCCCTCGGAAGTGGAACTGACAGGGGCGTTGATCCGCGTGTCTCAAGACAGCAAGAAGCGCGTGCTCTTTCTCGAAGGGCACGGTGAACCAAGTCTCGACGATCGGGAACGAACCGGACTGTCTGCCGCCAGAGAGATCTTGATCAAACAGGGCTACGACGTCGGCACGCTCAGCCTGCTCAAAGAGGCAGCCGTACCGGATCACACCGCCATCCTCGTCGTGGCCGGACCCCGACGCCCTGTGACCACTGAGGAGCAAGAACGGATTCACACCTATGTGGAAAAGGGCGGTCATCTCCTGCTGCTCATCGACCCGGATACGCAGGCCGACCTGAATCCCCTGCTCAAACAGTGGGGCCTGGGAGTCGGCCCTGGAGCCCTGGTCGATCTCCAAGATCGATTGGCCCAAGGCGACCTGACCTCCCTCCTTGTCCGCACGTTCACTGAACATGAAATTACGCAGGATCTCTCCGCCGCCGTGCTCTTCCCCCTCGCACGGCATATCACCTTCGACGAACAAGTCGGCAAGGCATGGGACTATGTGCCGCTCGCCCGAACCTCGCCGAACAGCTGGGCAGAAACCGACTTGAAGGGCCGTGTCGTAAACCTCAATGAGAAAGAAGACATCAAAGGCCCCCTGCCTATGGCCGCGGCCCTCACGCCGAAGATCGCACCGGAGGAAGGCAAGCCTCGGCCGGCGATCGTGGTCATTGGTAATTCCACGTTCGCAACCAATGCCTTCGTGAACTTTCCCGGCAACAGCGACTTTTTTCTCCACACGGCCGGGTGGTTGGCTGAAGAACGGAACATGATGGCGATCGGCCCGAAAGATTCCGCGCTTCGCCCGTTTACCCCCAACCCCTTACAGGAACGAGCACTGCTCTACCTGCAAGTCATCCTCCTGCCGGCGATCATGTTTTTCTCCGGCATCATGGTCTGGCGCAGACGCCGACGCCTATAGACCGATGCGTTACTGGCCCACACTCGTCATGGCGCTCGTACTGGCTGGGCTCGGCCTGTACCTCTATGCCATCGAACTTCCACAGAAAGAGTCGCATGAGCGACAAGAGAGCGCCGACAAGAAGGTGCTGCTCTTCGACCAGGAAGCCCTCTCCGGTCTCACCGTCAAAACCGACCGGCAGGAACTCGTCTTCGCTCGGACTCCCGAGAAGGGCTGGGTATTGACCGCGCCCCTCAGCACCGAAGCCGATCAGCGGCAAGTACAGAATCTGATCCGGGCCTTGGTCACAGGCACCGTGACCCGCGTCGTCGAGGACCACCCGACGAACCTGACTCCCTTTGGACTCGACGACCCGATCACCACGATCACTGTCGTGGCAGGCGCCGCACGAGAGACCTTCTCCATCGGCGATAGTGGCCCCCTTTCCTCCACCCTGTATGTCCTTCGTGAATCGGATCGCAAGGTCCTGCTCACCAATCTGGCTCCCAAAGACTTCGTGAACAAGACCTTGATGACCTTTCGACGCAAAGACCTCTTGCACCTGTCACAAGGCGACGTGGATCGGATCCGCCTCACCTACCCGAACACCGAAATCGTGCTCTATCAGGGACAGGAAAAGCCCAAGAGCAAATGGAAACTTCGTTACCCGATTGAAGCCGAAGCCGATCAAACGGAGGTGCGGGCCCTTCTGTTCAGGCTCGAAGACTTAAAAGCGCTGGGCATCGTCGACCCGGGACCCGAACGCGACGCCCTGGCCAAAACACTGACCGTACCGAAAGTGAAAGTCGCCATCCATACGGCCGATGGTGATCAGACGGTCAAACTGTACCAACCAGACCAGGCCAGCGGCGAAGCCATCGCGGAAACGAGTCCCGAGGGCCCGCTCTATCGCATCAATCCCACCGCGATCAAAGACCTGACCAAGGAATTATTTACGTTCCAAGACAAGCGACTGCTCGGCATCAATTACACCGACATCGCCATGCTCTCCGTCAAGACGCCGACCGAACAATATGTCCTGATCAACCAACAGAACGAATGGGTCTTGGAAGACCGGCCGACTGAGAAATTGGACCAACAGACCAGCGACTTGTTTGTCAGCCGTGTTGCCAATGTCCCCGCCGAGGAACGGGTGATCAAACAGGCCGGGCCGTTGGCGCCCTACGGCCTCGTGACACCGGCAGCAGAATTTATCGCCACAGGAAGGGATGGGAAGATCGCAGGGAAACTCTCTATTGGGAGCCATGCCAACGGACTGGCCTACGCCATGGGGCAACGGATCCCAGGCATCTTCCAGATTCGCGCCGACCTGCTCACGCAGATCCCTGCAAAGAAGGACCTGCTGGCCGCCTCATCCGAAAAAACATCTACTTCGCACTAATCGTGGCAAGAGATCTTGTCCCTGACCTAGACTTTTCAGCTCCCATTCAGTATCGTAGCCTCCACGCCCCCGTAGCTCAGTTGGATAGAGCAGCGGTTTCCTAAACCGTTTGTCGTACGTTCAATTCGTATCGGGGGCACCAATTTTTCAACAACTTGCAGAGTCCGCCTGAGTCACGACCCGCAATTGTGCTAAATTTGTGCTAACTCCCCGCCCGACATCCAATACTTCGATCCCATCCCGCAGACTCTCCGGATAGTGATGAGCATACCGCTGGGTCATGATCGGCGACTTGTGCCCCAGTAATCGCTGCACCTTGTACAGATCCACTCCGGCCTGGACCATGCGCGTGGCACAGGTATGGCGAAGGTCATGGAAATGGAAATCGGTCATCTTGGCTTTCTTCAGAGCAAGATGGAGACTTCGGCTGATATTGCTCGCATTCAACCGTGTCAGTGCTTCGCTCGGAAACACCAACTCCGTTTCCACTGAACGGCTTCCATATCTTTGCTTCAGCAGTTCGAGAGCCGTCTGATTGAGCGGGATGGTGCGTCGTTCGCCGTTCTTCGACTTGAATACCATCACCGTTCGACGGAACAGATCTACCCCCGCCCAGGTCAAGCCAAGGATCTCCCCCATGCGCATCCCGGTATGGATCGCAAACAACATGAGGTCTCGTAACCAGGGAGCCGCCACAGGGAGCAGACGCATTTCCTCCTCACCCGTCAACCAGCGATCCCGCGTGTTGTTTTCTCTCTCCATCGAGACACGACACACCGGATTATCCGTACACCACTCCCACTCACGTCGCGCCAAGTTAAAGGCCTTCTTCAGCGTGGCGAGTTCCCGGTTGATGGTCGCTGGCTTGACTCCGTCGGTATAGCGTTGATTCTTATAAGCCACGATGCGCTTGGGGCTGACATGATCCAACGTGGGATTGCCGAAGAAGGCCTTGAGAGTCCTCACGCTGGTCAACTCCCGATGGTAGTTCCCCCGCCTTGCGGCATGCTCCCTGATATACCGTTCCAGCAGTTCTGTGAATGTCCGGTGCTGCTCTGTCGGTTTCTCAAAGAATCGCCCTTCGACGATCTGGACCTTGACCTTCCCAAGAATCGCCTCAGCCAGCCGTTTATCAGCAGTCCCCGTAGACCGCCTGACTTGCTGCCCTTGGTACATGAACGACATCCACCACGTCGTTCCTCGCTTCACGAGTCCCATTCGTTCACTCCTTTCCCGTGGGACTCGGTGCTATGGTTTCCCCGTGGCTGGGAGTATAGACCTCGCGTTTCGCTGCTTCAATGATGATGACATCGAGCATGGGCACCGTTTCTTGAGCGGAGTAAGAGGCGGGTACAAGCTCAGTCATGGTCAGTGGGAACATGGAGCTCATAGAATTGATAGACCTCCAGTAACGATCCCTGTGGGTAGTGCCCCCCGTGTTACCGGCGAGAAGGGCCCGTCGCCGCTCCTCACGATCCAGGCCAATTGAGCCGTGATCATCAACCAAATCACCTTTAGGAACTTGCCATGAAGTGCGAAGTGATGGTTGGCACTCGCTCCCTAGAGGAAAGAAGTCTGGGCACTGGCTAGATTCCTTCGCGACAAAACCGTCGAACCCTGTGTCTCACATTCCAGACCGCAACCCCAGTATCCGTGTGGATGACCTCCTTGCTCCGCCGTGTCATTCGCTATACATTGCACGACGGAAAAAAGCCGTGGTTAGTCCACCAGCGCCACCGCGTGCAATTCAAAGCGGAGGGCGTCGGTTAAGGGTGGTGTGAATCATTCGGCGGTGCGAGCCGACGTTCTGAATGTCGTGAGAGGGAAGGAACCTATGTTGAAACTTGCCAATGTCATCGTTCCAATGCTGTTGATCAGCCTTCTGTCCTCAGCTTGCTCAGTCGTCATGGTAGCTTCTCGTTCCAGCTACAGGGGCGATGTCAATGTCATCCAATTAGGCGTTCAGCGATCAGTAGTGATTGCTGAACTCGGCCAACCTGACAACTCCAGCACACTCGAAAATGGCGGATATGATGACCGATATCTGCTGGATCCTGATGCACACCGTGGCGTAACGAAATTCTTTACGGGGTTATTCTATTTGGCGGCCGACATTGTCACGGCCTTCCTCACGGAACTCATATTTACACCAACTGAAATTGCTTTCAGGGACAAACGCGCGACCTACCATCTCACTTACGCTGCTGATGGGAAACTGTCTTCTATAGAGAAAAGCTAACGTCTAGAATCAGCGTCTTATCCGTACCGGAAGCACCAATACCACAGAGATCGTATCAGTGCTTACTCAATTCCCGCTCTGCAGTGTTGCCTGCTCAAACGAGAAGGGGATCGTTTCTTGTCGAGGCTGACGGGGGGCGGAAGGATTGTGGGCTGATCCTCATCCCGTGTCGCCGTGGGAGTGGCGGAAGCGGAGCCGTTAGAAGAGCGTGAAATTGCTCTGTGTTGTGCCCCGCCTAGAATGTGGACAGGCGGAATTAGCCATCGGGATTGCGGAAAACTCAGTGAAATCGGGTCAAAAACGATCGTGGTAGGATGACGACCCTGTACGTCGTCACAGAGTAGAAGGCGAGAACTACCGATATCCCTTTGGAAACGGAACCTCGGAAGCGACTGAATCCTTTAGGGAAAGGCTGGTCATAAACGTGAAACGATCTGTCCACAAATTAAGTGGGGCAGTGCAGCCAAGACCTTCAAATTATTTGACCTAACGCGGTGGGTTTAATTAAATAGACATGAATTCGAATCGGGCTACATGTCAAAATTCATCGATGAAGGTCTTACATTGAGAGCGGTTTTGGCACGATGCTCCTTTGCCACACTACTCTACCTCTACGTGACCGGTTTTCTCACCGTGCTACCCGCTCAAGGAGAATGGTATGTCGTCGGTCAAACAGGCGTGGTGGTGCCGTCAAGCTTGTCAAATGTCACAGTGACTAGTCCCACCCTCGCAGGAGGTGTGACCGAGGCTCGGATTGCGGATGTTGATCTCCAGAATGGATCGCCCCTCTTTGGGGCCAAGGCAGGATACTTCTTTCCCAAACGCGAGTGGTTCGGCTTCGAGACGGAAGCCTATACGACTCAGTTGAATATCCCACAACAGACAGTAGTAGGCGGCGTGCCCGGCACAGTTTTCGCCGCCACGCTGCCGGGGTCTCACATTCAATTGACAACCTGGGCCATCAACGCGATTATCCGGAGCCCTTCCCTGTCTGCAGAGCTCGAACCGTATGGCGGAATAGGACCGGCGCTGTTCTTCGCGAGTAATGGCACAACGAGTGCCAGTTTGGGAATAAATCTCATAGCTGGAGCTCGGTATTTCATGACGCCACGAATGGCACTATTCGGGGAATTTAAGTATAACCGAGCTACGATCCATTCCGAGGGCATAGACGGGCAATATTCATCTCAAATCTTTGTATTCGGAATCTCACTGCACTTCGATCGGCCGGTAGGTTCCTCAAACCACGATAAACCACCATCCTGAATTTCCGCACATCGCTAGACACCCGCATGGCGCAATCCTCCAAACTGTGACTGGTTCAAAAAGCTCCTCTCTGTTGAGAATCATTAATATTTCATCTGCATGTTTTTGTTGTGCCCCGCTTAAAATGTAGACAGGGAGAATGCGTTGGGGAAACTACTGGAAACGCAGTGAAATTTGGTCAAAACGATCGTGGTAGGAGACGACCGTATACGTCGTCACAGAGTAGTAGGTGAGTACTACCGATATCCCTTTGGAACTGGAGCCTCGGAAGCGACCGAATCCTTTACAAAAGGCTGGTCACAAACGAGAAACGATCTGTCCACAAATTAAGTGGGGCAGTGTAGCGAATAGATACCTCACTCCTTCACATGCCGAGCATGCCCTTCTTCAGGTCCTCTGAGGGTGGTTTCGGCCCCAGCCAAATTGAAAAGACGGCGTCACCGAAACCCTTCCCCACGGAGACGCTCAGCTCCTTGTTCCCGGCCTGCAGCGTTGTGCCCTTTCCCGGCAGGTAGGTAAACGTCAGCGTGTCACCTTCCTTCACGTCGGGGACGAGGGCGAGCATCTTCTCGAACGCAGCCTTCTGTTCGGACTTGTCCTTTGCGTTCGCCTCGAAACCTTCCTGGAAGGACTCCACGAGCTGCGTTTTCTTCAGGTCGCGCAGGAAATGCATACGAATGGCCTTCGCCTGGTCGGTCGCCAGGATCGCGCCTGCGTCCTTAGAGGGCGAGTCGAGGTAAAGCCCGCCCACGTAAACCTTGATCATGGCCTTTTTCCTTAGGCCCAAACCGTTCAGCTTTGATCTGCCCCCTTTAAACCAGGTCAGGTCCGGAGTGAGGATTGCCGGCTGACGAAAGGAGGGGGCATGGCACGGAAACGGTATACGGCGGACGAGATCATTGGGCAGTTGCGGACCATCGAGATGGAGCTGGGCAAAGGGCTCGCCGTGGTCGACGCGTGTCGCAAGCGCGGCATCACCGAGCAGACCTCCTATCGCTGGAAGAAGGAATACGGCGGGTTGCGCGTGGATCAGGCCAAACGGTTGAAGGGGTTGGAACAGGAGAATGCGCGGCTGAACCGACTCGTCGCGGACCTCTCTCTGGACCATCGCATCTTGAAGGAGGTGGCCGCGGGAAACTTCTGAGCCCGGCCCGACGCCGCGAGGCAGTGCGCCACTCTAGAGCGGTCTTGTCGGTCTCAGAACGCCGGGCGTGTCGCGTGGTCGGGCAGTGCCGGGCCACCCAGCAGTATGTGCCCATTCACGCGGATGACGAGGAGTCACTGTGTACACGGATCGTGGCCCTGGCTCATGAGTATGGACGATACGGGTATCGGCGGATCACCGCCCTGCTCCCTCAGGAAGGGGGGCGAGTGAACCACAAGCGGGTGGAGCGGATCTGGCGACAAGAAGGGCTGACGGTGCCGCAGAAACAACCCAAACGGACTCGGCTCTGGTTTGCCGATGGCTCCTGTATCCGACGGCGGGCTGAGTATCCAAACCATGTCTGGTCGTATGATTTCGTGATGGAGCGCACCCAGGATGGCCGACCCCTCACGATGCTCACGGGTGGTGGATGAGTACACCCGCGAGTGCCTGGCGATTGCGGTCCGACGGCGGCTCCCGTCGCGGGAAGTGCAGGAGGGCTTGCGTGAGTGGTTTCTGCATCGGGGCTGCCCGACGCATATTCGGCGCGACAACGGCCCAGAATGTATCGCGCGGGCCTTGCGGGCCTGGTATGGCATGCTGACCATCGCGCCGCTCGTCATCGAGCCAGGGAGTCCGTGGGAGCAGGGGTACGTCGAGTCCTGTAACGGGACGTTGCGGGATGAGTTGTTGACCGGGGCACTCTTCTACACGCTGCACGAAGCTCAAGTCCTCGTCGCACGCTGGCGCCGTCAGTACACCACGCATCGCCCGCATAGTGCGCTGGGGTATCGGCCACCGGCCCCAGAGACCCGCATGGTCACACCGATCGGCTTGTCGGCGGGAGCGAACTGAACCGGTGGCCTAACAGCTGGGGGGCAGATCATTTGTACGTTCAATTCGTATCGGGGGCACCAAAGAACGCTCGCTCGTGCCTGCTGACCGTTGGCGCCGGCGGAAACAAACAGCCATCCTGCCTTAACTATCTTCCAGAGCCCCTGCTCACTTTCCCATGTTTTCTTGCCACGTTGTGGAGGCTGGGCTAGACTTTCCCCACACTCCATGGCACGAGCAAAAACATCAGAACAGTCCCGCTCGCGGTCCAAAGCTGCCACGATTGAAGAGCTCACCCGTGGCGTCGGAAATCTCCAGGAATTCCTCGCACAGGTGGAAGACCTTGGCCGAGAAGGCTTCCCCTATCTCGACGCGGCCAAGGCCAGAACAGAGTTGCAATTCCGCGAGTGCATTCGCCGCACGTTTGGCGAAAAGTCCCCTGAGTTTCAAGAGCATCGGCATCACAAACTCCTCATGACCAGCCCTGAGGAGACGCAGCAGAGCATCGCCCTCATCAAGACCCTCATTGCCACGCTTGAGCAAAAGAAACGTGACCTGCAAGGAGGACCTACTCCCCAACAGATCCCCCCAACGCCGGTGGTTCCACCAACACCCACGCGCCCACAGATGACCTTAGTGCCGTCATCGATCCCGACGGTCCAGATGACCATGATGCAAACAGCACCAGTCACGCCACCGCCAATAATCATGTCCGTCGCCATGACCACGAATCTCGATCTGTCCTCAGCCACCGCAGCACCGACTCCACCTCCGCCCCCCCTGTCACCCTCATCCTCTGCTGGAGAGCCGGAGCCTCCGGTACCATCCACATCTCTGCCCGAACCATCGCCGATTTCACCAGCCCAGACCACGACCGGCGATGCCGGATACTCCACCGCAACCGGTGGCTCAACTCGCCCCGGCGCCCTTGCCTCCGCCACCACACATTCCACAGACCGCGCAGGCGGCTCCGTCACATGCCAGCAGGCCGCCGCAGCCACCACGACAAGAACCGGAGCCCATCGTGCATCCAATTCCCTCCGCCATGCCAGAACACCAGATGCAGGAACCGCCTCCCGTCCCTCCGCAGCTGCAGCCGACGCCCTCTATGCCGATCGGCTCCTCCTCATACCAGGAGCCTGCACCTCAGTCCCCTCAGGCCGGATCGGACCCTGTCGAACTCGTCAAGACACTCTGTTGCCGGTTCCACTCCGTCGCTCGGCAGTTGCGACTCCGTGGGGAATATCGAGCCACATTAAGTGTGGAAGACGAATTCGATGCGCAAGATCTGCTGCATGCACTTCTACGGATCCAATTCGACGATATCGGCACGGATGAATGGACGCCGAGTTATTCAAGCGAAGCCCCGCGCACGACATTCTTGCTGAACGACAGTCGACTTGCGGTAATCGTCAAGAAAACACGCCCGGGCCTCAGCGCCAAAGACCTCACCGACCAACTGAGGATTGACGCAGAGCGATATCGATCCCACGACCGCTGCGCAACGCTCTTGTGCTTTATTTACGATCCCGAGGGCCGTATCGGGAACCCTCGAGGTCTCGAAACCAATCTCACCAGCGTGAGTGATTCATTTGTCATTGACGTACTCGTCGCCCCGAAGTGAGGATTTGAATGAAAAAGTCTAAGCCTACCGTCGCCACGCCCCCCAAATCGCCAGTCGGCACTCCCGCATTGACAGAGGCGACGGGCATCCGCTACGTTGGCCGTGAACCCGCTGTTCCTGCGGTGCCTTGTACGATTCACGCCCCAGTCGATGGCGGGATAATTATGTCGGATCGGGCCTACGTACTCATCAATGTACTGCCGGGACGGACGAGCGAGGTGGTTCGGGCTCTGTCCGGAATCAAGCAGATCAAGACTATCGATCCCTGCTGGGGCAAGCCGGATATTATTGTGGTGGTAGAAGTGTCGGACCAGGATGCCCTGACCCACTTGGTGCTGAAACGGATTCATGAAATCGACGGCGTCTCGCAGACTGACACCCATCTCGTCTATCGATTGAAGGACAGTAAAGCCAAGTGACCCGCGCTCTTCGCCTATTCAGTCTCACCCTCCTCGTCATCTGGTCGTCCGCGTGCGCCGGGCCTCCCATCCCCCATGAGCCGGACGTGATCGACGTGACACTCCCAGCCCCGGCTGATCGGGTGAAAACGGTCGTGATGCAGGTCCTGACAGAGGGAGGCTACGCCGTCGACCAGAAGGATGACGAGAACCTGACGACCGGCTTTCGGAAAGAAATCAGCGGCCCGTGGGACTGGTTGCTCCGCTGGCGTTTTGGCACAGGACGGAGCCGTGTGGAAGCGATGGTGACTCCGGCATCTGAGCAGAGCAGCAGACTTCGATTGAACGTACTGTATGAAGGCAAAGACGGGATATTCACCCGGTGGGAAGATTCACCGACCGCGCTGCCTCAGAGCGCCGAGAATCAATTGCGACTGATCAAGAACGCGCTCCAAATTCTTTGACCCTGCTTCCTACTCTTTCTCTCCGCTGTCGGCATCATCGCCGAGATCCAATCCGAACCGCTCAGCCATCCGATAGAGAGTGCGCCGATCAATGCCGAGAATCTTTGCGGCTTTGACTTTATTTCCCTTGGTTTCCTTCAGTACGCGGACGAGATGACGCTTCTCGACCTCCTCAAGCGTTAAACACCCCTCATCGCTGCGCTCGATCACCCCGGTGGTCTCCTTCGACGGCAGCTCCGTCTGACGCAACGACGCCGGCAGATCGTCCGGTGTGAGGAGCGGGCCGTGACTCAGCGAGACGGCCCGCTCAATGGCATTTTCCAACTCGCGCACATTGCCGGGCCATCGATACTGCGTCAACAGCGCCATCGTCTCCGGCAGCACCCCGCGCACCGCATGCGCCGCCCCCGCCGCGCATTTCTGCAAGAAGTGATGCACCAACATCGGAATATCCTCCCGCCGCTCCACAAGCGACGGCAAGGTAATCCGTACGACATTGAGCCGATGAAATAAGTCGTCCCGGAACTTCCCCTCTTTGACGAACTGCTCAAGATCTCGATTCGTCGCAGCGATGATACGGACATCGACCTTCGCCGATGTCGTGCTGCCGACACGGCGGACTTCGTGATCTTGCATCACCCGCAACAACTTGACTTGCAAGGCCTGACCCATCTCACCGATTTCGTCGAGAAACAGCGTGCCTCCGTTCGCGGACTCAAAGAGGCCGACTTTGTTTCCTACCGCGCCGGTAAAGGCCCCCCTCTCATACCCGAACATTTCCGACTCCAACAGGGTATCCGGCAACGCCCCGCAATTCACCGGAATGAACGGCTTGTCCCGACGAGGCCCATTCGCATGGATTGCCCGCGCAATCAGCTCCTTGCCGGTCCCGCTTTCCCCCTGCAGAAGCACCGTGCTCTTGCTCTCGGTCACCCGAGCCACCAGCTTATACACCTCCAGCATGGCGGGACTGCTTCCCACCAGCGGAGACCATTCATCTTTACTCTTCAACTCTTCACGAAAGTGGGCATTTTCCCGGACGAGCCGGCAGTGATCGAGACTCCGCTTGACCACCAGCTTGATATCCTCTTTCTTAAACGGCTTGGCGAGATAGTCGTAGGCCCCTTGCTTGATCGCTTCGATCGCACCTTCAAGAGATCCGAACGAGGTCAGCACCACGACCGCCGTGTCAGGGCTCATACGTTTGAATTCCCGCAAGACCGTCAGTCCATCGACCGCGCCCATACGAATATCTGTCAGCACCAGATCCACTCGCCCCTCGCGTCCACGAGCGATGACCTCTTCTCCGCTGGCGAAGGCTTCAACGGCATAGCCTTCCTTCTTTAAGGCCTCAGCCAAGAGCTCGCGCGCTACCGCATCGTCGTCGACTACGAGAATATTCGCTGGTTGCATCAGTCCCTCTCTGTCACGGGCGTCGATTCGGTCTTCAATCCAGGTAAGGTCACGGTGACGGTTGTGCCGCGGCCCGGTTCGCTCTCGAGCGAAAGACTGCCTCCATGGGCCAGGACCGTTTCGCGGCTCAAGAATAGACCCAATCCGGTGCCCTTGCCAACCGCCTTGGTCGTAAAAAATGGTTCAAAGGCTTTCTGCATATCGGCCTCGGGCATGCCGCATCCCGTATCTTGCACCGCAATCGTAACCACCAGAGACGTCATCGACTGGACCACCCGCCGACCGCGCTCGAGTTCGTCCGATGAGGCCGCACGGGCCCCTACTAACACTCTCACCGCTCCATGCGGCGGAGTGGCGGCTAAGGCATTGGCGAATACGTTCACCAACACTTGATGCATCTTTTCCGCATCAGCCCACACGAGCGGGAGGTCCTCGGGGATCTCGACCGTCAACGTAATCTCTTTCGCATGGAAGGCCGGCTCCATGAGCACGGCCGCCGGGCGGATCACCTGCTCCACGGACAACCACATCGGTTCAGGCTGGCGTTGTCTGGTTGAGGACAGCAAATCCTGAATGATCCGAACCACCCGTGTGAGCTGCTCATCGATGACTGTCACCCGCTTCTTTATCTCAGGCGTGACACCCGGCTCTTCACCCAGTGCTTGCACATGCCAGGCAATCGAGTGCAGCGGCGTTCCGACCTCATGCGCCACGGAAGCCACCAACTGCCCCACCGCAGCTAAGCGTTCCGAGCGATTCAGCTGATCTTTCGCATCGACCAGCTGCGTATTGGCCTTCAGGAGGTTTTCCGTCTCCCGGGCGAGAGCTGCACGCGCCGCCTCCTCTCTCGCCTTGCGCTCTTCCCAGGTCATACCGATATAGGCCACGACCAGGAGGACTCCTGCGACCAGGCTACGATTGATCACCGCCGACTGAAACCGCCCCGGCTTGGTCGGTTGCATCAGCCCCATATAGGTCGCCACGATACAGGCCACCACCGTCACGAGCATCAAGCCGCGACTGCGCACCGTCGCAACCAACAGAATCGGCAACACAAAACCGTACGCGCCGACAATGTTCGCCGGGGCGGCCATTTCGAGAACGACGATCGCCAGGAACACCGCCCCTGCGATCGCGAGCACAATGCGATTTTGTTTCAACATGGGAATGGGAGAGACGTAGACTGCGGCTGAACCATTGTACGATCTCTAGCAGGCTAGCCGGAGAAAACCATTTCGGTACAGCAGAACCTTGCCGGATGCTCAAAAAGTCCGTCAGCAAGGACGCAGGCGAGTCGAAACCGGAGGCGTACCCTTCTGGGGTACGTTGAGGATTTCGATGAGTCGAGAACGAAGCTGGCGGACTGTTTCAGCATCCGGCCTAAAGGGTCTTACCCTAGCGGACGGACAGAACGCAAGACAGCCCCAAGCTGCCGCATACGTTCGTCACACAGAATCTCATCCACACGAACCGCATACTTACGGGTCCAGTTCGGATGACTGTCGACCGTCCCGGGAAGATTGGTTTGCGAAAGTTCTCCCAAGCCGTCTTCGAGATTTGCCAACACGAGACAGGATGGCGTGCGAGCCAGGTAGAGATGAATCGCTTGGCAGAGATCAGTCGTCATGGCAGGCGCGGTGGCCAGGTCCTCGGTCACGCCATTCGGCAGGAGCCCCTCCCGCTTGAGGGCGCTGAGGATGCCCCCCTTGTCGCGCTGCCGTTCGTCCAAGGCCTGACGGCGTGCTGCGTCATCGGTAAAGGCGCCCAATCCCGCCCTCACCTGTAAGTCCTCGCCGGACCAAAATCCAGTGAGCGTCGGCAAGTCGTGCGTTGTAACCACAGCCAATGATTGCGCGGGATAGTCGCCAGGCGACTTCCATGCACCGTCCCCCCCTCGCTCGAAGTAGAACACACGATACGACAGCACTCTCGCCTTCGCCAATTGCTCTCTGACCCAATCGGGCACGGTGCCGAGGTCTTCTCCAATTACTAAGGTTTTGGATCGGGTACTCTCCAATGCCACAATCGCCAACAAATCGTCAAAGGGGTACTGCACATACGTACCCTCGGACGCGGGCCTCCCGCGCGGAATCCAGAAGAGACGGCAGAACGCCATCACATGGTCCAAGCGGATGGCGCCGCCGGATCGGAAATTGTTGCGCAGCAGCTGAATCATCATCTCATAACCGCTGGCGCGCAGCGCGTGAGGGTTGATCGGGGGCAAACCCCAATTCTGTCCCTCTGGCGCAAACGCGTCCGGCGGGGCGCCGCAGTCGGCTCCGAGCGCCAGCACCGATTGATAGACCCAGGCCTCGGCCCCATTCCGATCGGCACCAAGAGCCAAGTCATGATACAGCCCGATCGGCATCGCCAGCTGCTCGGCCGTCCGTTGGATCTCATTCAGCTGTTCGCTCGCCACCCATTGAATGTATTGAAAGAAGCGGATACGCTTCCGGTGTCGTCTCGCATATTCGCGAACCGGTTGGCCGGGCGTCAGAAATTGTTTCGGCCAATCATGCCAGGTGGCCGATTTGGATTGAATCAGCCGGCGTTCTTCCTCCAACGCCTGAAAGGTGGCATACAACTCGAGCGGCGCGCCTTCAGACTGGATAAACCGCTCCAAGAGCCAGGCGCGCGCCGTTTTCGGTTGGAGATTCGGCTCCTCTCCGTTGTAGGCATCTGTGAGGAATTTACGGTAGGCCAAATCGAGCATGGTGCGCTTAGCGGTCGAAATGGCATCGTAGTCCACCTGCCGACTCCCTCGCAGCGCTTGGAGCTGGGCTTGAAACTCGGGAGCATGGAACTGTTGCTGCGCCTCCTCCGACCCATAAAATTCCGGCAGCCGCTCGAGATCGATATAGAGTTCATTGAGATAGAGCCGACTGAACGGCGCATAGGGGCTGATGTGATACGGCGCGGTATTTCGTAGCGCGTGCAGCGGATTGAGTCCAATGACTCCGGCGCCGAGCCCCTTCCCGGCCCACTCCACAATTCGGCCGAGATCGGTGAAGTCGCCGCACCCCCAATTCCGATCTGAGGACAACGAATAGAGTTGCAAGGCCAATCCCCACAGCCGTTGGTTCCCCTCAATCGCCGGCGGGACATAGCACTGGCTGGGGGCCACGACGACGCGCATCGTCCCCACTACCGCCCCGACCAAGCCCTCTGCCCGTATCGTCAAATTGTAATACCCAAGAGAGAGACCGCGCGGGGCAGGTATCTCGACACGCACATGCCGTCGACCATTGAAGAAACGGACCTCCACAGCAGAGAGGCCAGGCCCTGCCTGCCCTTCCTGCACCACTTCATGCGCTTCATCGCGGATCTGCCACTCCACGGCGACGGACCGTTCTTTCCCGTCCTCGAGCGCCAGACAACAGGACACAGGAGATCCCGTGTCACCGTCACGCAGGATCCGCACCGGATCGCAGGGGCGATGCCACGGCGCCTCATCCCATTCTCGCAGTGCCTGTGTCAGCGACGCGGTCGAATCGACCGTAAAGCCCATGGCAGTCAGAAGGGCGCGCCTGGTGTCGTCAGAGGTGATGTGAAGAGTCCCTGCGATATCGTGATAGTCGGCCGCGATGCCGGCACGTTCAGCGAGTCTGGCAAGAAGGGTCTGCTCCGTCTGGTCCTGCATGAGCGAGAGTCTGCGTGAAGACCGTAGGCATGTCAAGCTATCCTATTGTTCTTACAGATGAATTCTGTATAATCTTCTTCTCGTGTCCACCGACCTCAGCCACGTTCGATTCGGCACCAGCTCCTGGGCCTATGTAGGCTGGCAGGGATTGGTCTACCAACGGACCTATCCGAAGAGCCGATTCAGCCAAGACACGCTGGCAGAGTATGCTGCCTATGCCGCCGACGGAGCGCCGTTATTTTCTACCGTGGGGATCGATCATTCCTTCTATCGCCCGGCCAGCGCCGCGCAACTCTCGCACTATGGAGAGCAGGTCCCAGAAGATTTCCGTTTCTGTTCCAAGGTCTGGGAAGAGATCACCATCCCGGCCTATGCGAAGCTTCCCCGCTATGGAACCAAAGCAGGGAAACCCAACCCAAGATTTCTCGATACCGGCGCGTTTCGTGACTTGGTCCTGGCGCCGGCACAAGAGGGATTGGGAACGAAGCTTGGTCCCTTCATTTTTGAATTTCAGCGCTGGGGCATGGAGCCCGCCGCTCTTCTTGAAGCATTGGACCGATTTCTCGACACATTGCCACCAGGGCCACAGTACGCAACAGAAGTCCGCAATCCCGCCATTCTGGGATCGCGCTACCTGGACATCCTGCGCACCCACCAGGTCTCCCACGTGTACAACCATTGGACAGCCATGCCGCCACTCTCCGACCAACACCGCCTGCTTGAGCAGACGTTTACTGCCCCCCATGTCGTCATCAGGCTCCTCACGCCGTTGGGACTCGCCTATGAGAAAGCCGTCGAACGATACGCCCCCTACGACCGGATCATCGCCGCACAACCTCGCATGAGAGAGGACACGACGGCGTTGGTTCAGCAGGTCGTGGCCCAGGGAAAGAGCGCGTACGTGCTCGTGAATAATCGAGCCGAGGGTTGTTCGCCGCTGACGATCCAAGCCTTGGTGGGCGGACTCAAGAGCTAACGTCTCTACCTTTGTAGTCCATCCGCGCACAAAGTTCCTGCGACAGAAACACATTTCCTGGCGACTCCCAAAAAGGCCTGACTCCGCGGCTAAGGTGGGCTCAACGCGCTAAGCAGTAGCGTTTACAGGACGCGGCTACTGCTCCCGCTGTTTCTTGCCCGTTCGGGCGATCCACCGTGAGGGATTTATTGAGCCCTGTTATGGTAAAATGCTCGCGCGTTCAGTCTGCGCGTGTTCACTCTCTTTCGGTTATAGTGATGCCATGAGCCGCTACCTTGCTCTTGGGGTCTCCCTCCTCGCGATCTTCGCGATCAGCCCGGCCGCCTTGGCCGCCACCCCCCGCACACGGATCGTTGTGACGGACGCCACGTATCTCATGGCCGATACCGATACGCTCGGCGGCGCGGAAGAAAACGTGCTGACACGGGCCAAGCGGAAGGCAGTGGAAGAAGTCGGCGTGTATATCGAAGCCTCTTCCCAGGATATCGAAAAAGAGGTGGACGGGAAAACCTCGCGGAGCAACTCGCTTAGCGTGCGAACAATTGCGGCCGCCATCACAAGAACCGAAGTTCTCGAGAGGCGGCGCGTGCTCGAAGGCGAGCGCCTCTCGTTTTACGTCAAGATCAAAGTTACGGTCAGCTTGGATGCGCTGGAAGAGGCCGTCAAGCGCCAACAAGCCTACGAAGATTTAGCCAAGCAACACGAACGGTTGCACACAGAAAATAGCCAGCTCAAAGCCGAGCTCAATGAACTGCGCAACCAGACTCGCCCGTCTCCCAGGCTCTCCGTCACCTCCGCTTCGATCCCTCAGAATCAGCCCATGGAAATCGTGGGCGACTACCGCTATTTCTATCATGATCCGATGACTGTGGCAGAGGCGAAAGACCTCGCCTATAGGGAGGCGATCCGGATGGCCATTGACACTGCTCCCCCATTCATGGACGCCACTGCCTTCATCATGGATAGCGCCTTTCGCCGCCACCTGATCCAGATCATCGCATCAGGCTATCTGCAAGACGTGACGCTGGTAGAACAGACGCAGAAACACCGAACGGTCTATGCGAAGGTCCGCGCGACCATGATCCCTCAGGAAGTCAGATCGGTGGTGGAGCGGGAAGTCGGGCGCAGCTCAGAGAACGAATTGCTCGGGATCGCCCAGAAACGGCCTTAAACATTCCTCCCTTGTCTCTACCTCTCAGCGCCGATCGGGGGCATGTTGATCCCGACTCGCTCGAGGCCCATGATGACCGTGAGGGCGGCGGGCGAATGCTGCACGATTTCCTTCTGCACTTCGATTCGGCGTAAGTCTACGAACTCCGGCCAGTCAGCCCCAGTGATTCGCGGTAGGCCCGGTCGGCGATGCCGCGTTGTTTCTCTGCTTTCTCACGAGACTCCTCCGCTTTCTGGAACTCCACCATCGTGATCTTCCGCTGCTACGGGCGACGACGTCATGAACCCCGGCGCGACGGCCGTTCTCAAGGTCACGAAGCCCACGGCAGCCAAGACCTATCGCGTGTGGCTGGTGAAATAGATTCAGAGAATGGGATAGACGAACGGTTAATTCAGCGTATTCAGACTCCCCGTCGAACGGGCGAGGTTCACGCGCGCGGCGTTGAGCTGGAAGAGGGCAGTTGACGAGGTTTTCTCTAGCTCGGGCCAGGGAATAGAGCCCATTGGTCAATTCAAATTGGCTGGACGCCGTTAACAGGCCATACCGTTCGCGCGCGAGGTCAAGCTCCTTGGTCGCGGCTTGCATCCCGATTCGTGCGATTTCGACTTGTTCCTTCGCCGCCGCCAGGGACGCGACGGCATCATGCACTTCCATCTTCACCTGATTGAGCACCGACCGCATGCGGAGCCCTTCCTGGCGCAATTGGCTCCGGGATTCGGCAATGCGGCCTTCGCGTTGCGCTCCATCAAAAATAGGAATCTGCAGCAGCAGCGAGATGTTGTAGGTGTCCAGGGTGTTGTTCCATCGATTCCCGATCAAGCCGTAATCCCCTTGGGCCACGAGCGACGGCAGCCGCTCCCCCGTGATGGAGGAATAGGTCAGCTCCATCGCACGGACGCGCGTATACTGGGCCTGCACTTCCGGACGATTCCCGATCGCCTCCTCCACCGCCCTCTGCGGGGCAGGTACGTCACGGACCTCAGGCTGAAACTCGTCGGTCAGCGACAACGGAATCTCAAACGCGAAACCCAAGAGATTCACCAGAGTGAACTTGGCGCGTTGTACGTCATACTGCGCTGCCGCGATCTGTTGCCGTTCATTCGCCAACTGGCCTTCCAATCTGGCAAGATCGAGCCCGGTCGCCACGCCCCCACGCTGCCGTTGCCTGACCATCCCCAGCAATTCACCTATCACCTGCTGATTCGCTTCGTGCATCTTCACCATGCCCATGGCCTTGAGCCCCTCCATATAGGAGAGCGCCACACTGGCCATCGTATCGAACTTCCGGATGTCCGACTCAAATTCGGTGACGTGGAGCGTTTCGCGCGACGCCCGCCAGCGTTGGATGAGGCTCATGCTGAGCAAATTCTGGGTGCCGGTCAGCCTCGCATCGAAGATGCTGAAGGGATCGGTCCTGACAGGCGAGAGACCGAAGGTGCCCTGAAACACCGTCTGATTGGTTTGCCGGACGTTAGAGGAGAGATTGGGCAACAGCGCTCCCAACTGCGTCAGCACTTGTCCCCGCGTCGCTTCGATCCGTTCCTTATAGAGGAGCACGTCAGGATTATTGTCGACCGCCGCAGCCAAGGCACCGCGTAGCGTGAGCGCCAGGGGCGCCAAAGGGGGCGAGATCGTCTGCTGGGCGGACTCTCCCCCTGCCAGGCTCACACCAGCCAGTCCGGGATGGAGGCTTCCCATGAGGACCAGGCCCACCACCATGCGTCTCCATCGACTCAGCGCCATTAAGCACGTCCCTTTGCAGAACTCAGATAAGAATGTCTATCCGGTCCATCTGGTCTGTCTGGTTTCTCTGGGGTTGAACCAAACAAACCAGATGGACCGGATCAACCAGACGGACCGCTATCGCTCCCTCAAACTTTCCTTTACCGACTTCAGCAACGGACTCAGCAGATATTCAATGACGCGCCGCTGGCCGGTCTTGATTTCCACCGTCACCGCCATTCCGGGGGAGAGATGCACGTCCTTGCCCTCCACCTGGATCGTCGCCCGATCCATGCTCACTCGCGTCGGATAAACCAGACCTACTTTTTCAATCGGGGCCGCATCGTCGGACACGCTCAGGACCCTGCCGGGAATGGTCCCATAGAGGGTGAAGGTAAACGTTTCGACCTTGATCTCAACCACCTGCCCTTCTTTCACAAACCCCACATCTTTATTTTCGACCTGGGCCTCGACCTCCACCGGATGATCCTGTGGGACCACAATGAGCAGCTCCTGCGCCGGCGTGACGACGCCGCCCACCGTATGGACGGCCAATTGCTGCACCACTCCGTCAATCGGAGTCGTCAGTCGCTGAAAGTCCGCCTTCTGTCCCGCTTTGGTCACATCCTGCACCAGCGACGCCACCTTGGTCTCGGTCGTCGAGAGTTCCACCTGTTTGGATTGCTGGAACTCAGACAGGAAGGCCCGATAGTTCTTTTCGGCTTCGGCGAGCGCGGCGTGATCTTGCATGAGCTTCTTGCGCTGTCCGGCCAATTCCTGCGTTTTGTCGATCCGCTGCCCCTCGGCTTGCAGGAAATCCATCTTCGTGACCGCCTCATGGTCGAGGAGCTTCTTGTAGGCTTCCGCCCGTTCCAGCCTCCATGGGGACCGTCGCTTCCAATCGGTGAATATTCTCTCGCGTCTGATCGAGCCCCGCCTTGCGCTGGTCAATCAGGTGTTGCGCCGAGGCGGCTCGGGCCTGATACTCGGCCAGCTGATCCCTGAGGAGTTGTCGCTGCAGCAGCACGTACTGAGGGTCCCCATCAGGAGGGGCCTCGAAGGTTGGGCTCCCCGCAATGAGCGCGCGGAGTCGCGCCGCCTCGACCTTCGCAGCCCGATATTCGTTGGAAGCCCGATCATGATCGGCCCGGTTCAGCGTGGGATCCAGCTCGATCAAGACATCACCCTTTTTGACCAGCTGCCCATTCTGCACATGGATCGCGGCAATCACGCCCGCCTCATACGGTTGAATCACCTTCGAATAGCCACTCGGAATGATTTTGCCCTGCGCCGTCGCGACGATATCGATCCAGCCGAATGTCGCCCAGAGCACTCCGGTGGTGAAGACCGCCAGGATGGTCCAGATGATCGCGCGCCCGATGGGCGAGGGCGGAGCCTGTTGAATCTCCAACACAGCGGGAAGAAACTCCGTCGCGCGCCCACCCGGGATTGAGCCGAATGACTGGCCGCGCTCGGCCTGCCAGGCTGCCCGCCAGACCGTCCAATGTCGCGAAAGGATTCCAAATGCCATACGCGCCCCCGTCCCTCTATCGACTACCCGACAACAGGTAGATGGCCATCCTGATGTGACTGCAGACGCGCATAGAACCCCTTCACGCGTAACAACTCCTCGTGTGAGCCTTGCTCGACAATCTCACCCTTTTCGACCACATAGATCCGATGAGCCGGCCGCACCGTGCTCAACCGATGGGCGATGATAAAGACCGTCCGCCCTTTGCTGATTTGCGCCATGTTCTGCTGAATGATCGCTTCAGACTCATAGTCCAGTGCGCTGGTGGCTTCATCGAAGATCAGAATGCGCGGGTTCGCGACCAACGCTCTGGCAATCGCGATCCGCTGGCGTTGCCCACCAGACAGCGAGCAGCCGTGCTCTCCCACCATCGTGTCGTAGCCTTCCGGCAGTTCCAGAATGAATTCGTGCGCGCCAGCCAGCTTGGCTGCCCGGATCACCTGCTCCATCGCCAATCCCGGATCGGTCAGCGCAATGTTGTCGCGCACGGAGCAATTGAAGAGAAAGTTTTCTTGCAGCACCACCCCCACCTGCCGGCGGAGCCAGGCCGGATCGACCTGCGCGAGGTCCACACCGTCCACCAGAATACGCCCGCGCTCCGGCACGTAGAGCCGTTGTAGCAACTTGGCAATGGTACTCTTGCCGGACCCGGACCGCCCGACAATCCCAATCACCTGGCCGGGCGCCACGGTGAACGACACCTTGCGTAACACCTCCGAGCCATCAGGGCGATAGCGAAAGGTCACGTCCTCGAACACGATCTGTCCGTGGACTTGGGGTAGCGTGGTCCGATTCGGATTGTAGGAAGGCTCCGGCTGCGTATTCAGGATATCTCCCAACCGCTGCACCGAGATGCCGACCTGCTGAAACTCCTGCCACAGATTGACGAGACGCAGCAGCGGTCCCGTCACTTGTGCCGAGAGCATATTGAAGGCAATCAATTGCCCGATGGTCAAATCCCCGTCGATGACCCGATAGGCCCCCACCCACAGCACGGCCACGATGGTGACCTTTTGAATGCAGCTGGCCGTCTGACCGGCGACCGTCATCACACTCGTGGCGCGAAAGCTGGCCCGCACGTAGCCCGCCAATTGTTCTTCCCACTTCCGTAACAAGGGCGGCTCCACCGCCAGAGCCTTCACCGTCTGAATCCCGCTGATCGCCTCCACCAAGAACGACTGGTTCTCCGCGCCACGGTTGAATTTCTCATGCAGCCTGGCTCGGATCGCCGGCGTGATGACAACAGACAACATGGCATAGAGCGGCAACGAGCCCATCACGACGAGCGTGAGGATGGGGCTGTAGAACCACATGACGGCGAGAAATACCACCGTGAACAGCAGGTCGAGCACCACCGTCACGGAATTGCTCGTCAAGAACTGGCGGATATGCTCCAGTTCACGAACCCGGGCCACCGTATCCCCCACCCGGCGCGCCTCAAAGTACGCCAGTGGGAGCGCCAGGACATGGCGGAACAACTGCGCGCCGAGCCCGACGTCAATCCGGTTCGTCGTATGAGAAAAGAGATACGTCCGCAGGCCACCCAAGGTCGCATCGAACAGAGCCAGGGCAATCATGCCGATCGCCAACACATGGAGCGTGGTAAAGCCCTTGTGGACGAGCACCTTGTCGATGACGACTTGCATGAACAGCGGAGTCAGCAGGGCAAACAGCTGCAAGAAGAACGAAGCGATCAGCACCTCGCCCAGAAACCTTCGATACTTGACGACCGCGGGGATGAACCAGGTGAAATCGAACTTCAGGTCTTGGAGACGCAGGTTGGCCCGCTTGGTGAACAATAGTAATTGTCCTGTCCAGGCCGATTCGAACTGTTCTCGAGAGAGAACAGCGGGCGCGCCTCGGTGGGATCTTGGATAAGGACCTTCTCCCCTTCGATCTTCGCGAGCACGACATAGCGCGCCATCTGTTCGCTTTGCCATTGCCGGCAAAGGGACTCCCTCGAAGCTTGCTTCCACTTGGTCTGACAGATTGCCGGCCTTGAGGCCGAGATGTTTCGCGGCGCGGAGAAGATCAGTATCGGAGAGCAGTTGACCCGACTGCGCGAACTGATGGCGCAGCTGCGATCCATCAGCCGGCAGGTCATAGAACCGGGCCAAGATCAAGAGACAGATCAGGCCCGTGTCCGTGACTCCCGCGGCCGCTGAGGCTGGTGGTGAATCAGAGAGATGAGGAGGAACTCTCCCTACGTCGGCTGGCATGGCGTCATCTTAGGGATTCCAATCAGGCAACCAAACAATTTCGTCGATTGCACAGAGCAGTGCCCCTTTCATCGATCCACTGCATTCCTCTCACTCTTCACCCAGTATCCCTCACGTGCCATCGCGGCACATCTGCCTACTGCCAGCTCGCGGCCAAGACGGTCTGCACCTCCTGTGGCCGTTGATCGATCGCCTGATCCCACGTGAGGCCGGTCTGCTGCGTGAACCCGGCCATCGCCTGAATCAGCTGATCGACTTGCGTGCTGAGCAACGTTTGGCCATTGCCCGCTTGGATCGTTTCCACCTGCGCCGTGGTCGGCGCGCTGTACCAGTTCTGAATCGTCACCTGGTCGCTGCCGCCATGAATCGCGAGTCGCAGATCGTTGGCCTGGCGACTGAGGACCAGATCCAGCGGATTGATCGTCGCGCCATAGAGCAGCGTGTCGCTGTTGCCGGCGGTACTGTCATTCTCCGAGATCGTGTCCTGCCCCTCACCCCTGGCAAACACATAGGTGTCGTTGCCGGTGCCGCCCTGTAATGAATCATTGCCGGTGCTGCCCGTGAGTCGATCGTTCCCACTCCCTCCCAAGAGCTGGTCGGTGCCGGCCCCCCCGGTGAGCAGGTCGTCGCCGGAGCCAGCATCGAGGATATCATTGCCCTCCCCGCCATCGAGCGTATCGTTGTCGCTCCCGCCGAGCAGAGTGTCAGTCCCGGCTCCACCCGTCAGCGAATCGGCGCCGCTGCCACCATCAAGCGAGTCGTTCCCATTGCCACCAGTCAGGGCATCATTGCCACTGCCGCCGAGCAACGAATCATTGCCATCTCCCCCATCCAGCGTATCGTTGCCGGAGCCGCCATCCAGCGTGTTAGCCCCGCTGTTGCCGATCAGCACATTGTTCAGCGTGTTGCCCGTGCCGTTGAGGTTCGCGGTCCCCGTGAGGGTGAGGTTCTCGAGATTGCTCCCGAGCGTCCAGGTCACGGAACTCATGACGGTATCGGTCCCGCTGGTGAGATTCTCGACGACCGTATCACCCGCCCCGACGATATACGTGTCGTTACCGGCGCCGCCGGTCAAGACGTTGGCGGCACTGTTACCAGTGAGCACGTTATCCAACGCGTTCCCCGTGCCATTGATCGCGGCTGTCCCCGTGAGGGTCAGGTTCTCGACATTCGCTCCCAGCGTATAGGTGACAGAGCTCTCCACGGTGTCGGTCCCCTCGTTGGCTGCCTCCGTGACCGTGTCACTGGTGCTCTCCACGACATAGGTGTCATTGCCTGTCCCACCGGTCATGGCATCCGCGCCGGTGCCGCCATCCAGCCGGTCGTTCCCCGTGCCGCCCAACAAGGTGTCGTTCCCAGCCCCACCGAGCAACGTGTCATCGCCGGCACCGCCATCTAACACGTTGGCGGCCCCATTGCCGGTGAGCGTATTGTTGAGGGCATTTCCAGTCCCGTTGATCGCGCCGGCCCCGGTGAGCGTCAGATTCTCCACATTGGCCCCAAGGGTATAGGTCACGGAGCTCTGGACGGTGTCCGTGCCTTCATTGGCCGCTTCGGTCACCACATCGCCCGCGTTCTCCACCACATAGGTGTCATCGCCAGCGCCGCCCACCAAGGTGTCGGCCCCGGCCTGGCCATCCGAGGACATTGTTGCCACTGTTGCCCGTGAGGACATTGTTCAGCGTATTGCCGGTGCCGTTGAGATTCGCCGTGCCGGTGAGTGTCAGATTCTCGACGTTCGCACCAAGCGTGTAGCTTTGGTCGGTCACGACCCTGTCCGTGCCTTGATTGGCGAGTTCCACGACGGTGTCACCTGCTCCAATCACATAGGTGTCGTTGCCCGCCCCACCCGTGAGCACATTCGCCGCACTATTGCCCGTGAGCACATTGTCCAACACATTGCCCGTGCCATTGATGGCCCCGGTTCCCGTTAAGGTCAGATTCTCCAGGTTCGCCCCCAGCGTACAGGTGACGCTGCTCTGCACCGTGTCGATGCCCTCGTTGATGTTCTCGGTGATGCCGTCGCCCGCGTTGTTTACGATGTAGGTGTCGTCGCCAGCCCCACCCACCAAGGTATCGGCGCCCGCGCCTCCGTCGAGAATATTCGCGCCGCTGTTCCCCGTGAGCAGATTATCGAGACCGTTGCCGGTCCCATTAAGATCGGCCGTGCCGGTCAGCGTGAGGTTCTCGACGTTGGCGCCGAGCGTATAGGTGATCGCGCTCTGCACCTGGTCGGTGCCCTCGTTGGCGTTCTCCGTCACCACATCGCCCGCGTTATCGATCACATAGGTGTCGTTGCCCAGTCCACCCACCAGTGTGTCCGCCCCGGTGCCGCCGTCGAGCAGATCGTCGCCGGCTCCGCCTTGAATGGTATCGTCCCCGGCCAAGCCACTGATCCGATCGACGACATTGGTGCCGGTGAGGGTGTCGTTGCCTGCCGTCCCCGTCAGATCAAAGCCTCGTGCGATCAGTTGATCGTACGAGAGGGTCGTGCCGTCGGCGAACTGGAAGGTCTCGATCGTCCGAGGCCCCAAGACATTGGCAGGATCGAAGGTGGCGAGATGGATCGCATCGCCATTTGTTCCCACGCGAATCAAGAGAGAGCCGACGCCCAAGCTCAAATCAGCCGCAGCGATACCGGCGCCGAACTGCAGGGTATTGCCTTCTCCTGGTACAGCCGTATCCAGGATAGTATCGATCCCATCACCCACATTGAAGACATAGGTATCGTCGCCTGTGCCACCGCTTAGGATGTCGTTGCCGGAGCCTCCTATAATGGTGTCGTTCCCAGAGGTCCCAGTCAGCACATCGTTGCCCGCCGTGCCGGTGATCGCGCCGGGGGTCCCGAGCAGATCTGCCAGCTGCGCCGTGCTCCCATCGGCAAAGGCCAACGTTTCCAGCGACCAGTGAGCCGTTCGCGCCGGTCGGATCGAAGTTGGTGAGCACCAGTTGATCGGTTCCGCTGCTGCCCACTTGGATCGTGAGCGTCCGTGCCACTTGATCCTGTGTGAACGTCAGGTCGCTCTGACGTGATGCCCGTCCCGAATTGAATCCGGTTGCCTTCACCCACGACTGAGATGTCCTGAATCGTGTCGATGCCGTCGCCGATGTTGAACAGATAGGTGTCGTGGCCATCGCCGCCCTGCAGCAGATCATTGCCACGTCCACCCATGAGAAGGTTCGCTCCGGCTCCTCCGATCAAGGTATCGTGACCGGCTCCGCCGAGGAGCGTCGTGGTACCGTTTCCCGCAAGGATGGTGTCATTCCCCATCCCACCGATCAGAACCGGGTTTCCAGCCCCACCCATGATGGTCTGGTTATCCGTCCTGAGATTCGCGCCATAGAGCTGATAGAGATCGAGAATGACGCCGTCGGCAAATTCAGCGACTGTGAGGGCCGGGAGAGAATCGATCAAGTTGGGCAGCAGAATCGCATCCCCGGACGTTCCAATCGCGATCCTGTTCACGGTGAACCCATCGCCTGCATTGAACAGGGTCAGATCGCTCGCCGTGATCCCGATCCCAAACCGGATACGATTCACATCGGGAGAGTACTGATCGGCGATTTCGTCTTGAATCTCATCGAGGCCATCTCCGGGATTGAACACATAGGTGTCGCTTCCCCCTCCACCGTCCAGAACGTCATTCCCGGGGCCTCCGATGAGCGTGTCATTCGCCGTCGCCGGAAGACAGGGCTTCACTGCCGCCCAGCCCCAGCATGAGATCGTCGGCAAAGGTTCCGAACAGCTCGCCGTCGCTTCGTTCTGTTCCTTGCACCAAGACGTCGCGCTCGAACAGCTGGGCAAACGTCAGTTGAGTCCCATCCGCGAAATGAAACGTGTCGATCGCATGCGGCCCGGTGGGATCCTCCGCGCGAACTCCGAGAAAATGCAGTCCATCTCCCGACGTGCCAACCCGCACCGTCAGGCCCCCTATGCTGGATGTCCCGCTATACGAGACGCGTAGCATGTCTTGCGTAATGCCGGCACCGAACTGCACCCTATTGATGTCGCCCGCGCCAGGCTGGTCATCGATCAAATCGAATCCGTCGCCCTGATTGAACACATAGGTGTCGTTGCCGGTTCCACCGAGCAGCACATCGTTTCCGGCACCGCCTTCGAGAACATCATCACCGCCCTGCGCCTTAATGACGTCGGCCTGCGAGGTCCCCGTCATCGCTTCACCATTGTCAGTACCCAGCGTCGGATTCATCAGGGCCAACAAGCGTGTCTCATAGCCACCCGTGACGTCCTCGTAGCCACCGCTGAACGCGACGATCTCGGTTACCAGCGACCCGGTCATCCCACTCGGGTCGAAATCCGCCAACACCGCGCCATTCGCTCCCCCACCGTTTGTGATCCGGAGCGTTGAGCTTTCCTGAAGGAACACCACATCCTCCGGACGAACGCTGTTGCCGAATTGTAGGCGGTTCCCTTCTCCGGGCAGCGCCACATCATGGATCGTATCGAAGCCGTTGAAATCTCCCTCCACGACATAGGTATCGTTCCCGGCGCCGCCGTACAGGTCATCATTGCCCGGTCCATAGTCGCTGCCGATGCTGAATCCGCCCCACAAGGTGTCGTCTCCTGCCCCACCGATCAGTACATTGTTCACGAAATTCCCGAGCAACAGATTGGCACTCGCATTCCCTTCACCACGAACCGGATCTGTGGCCGGTTGAGCCGTGGTACGGAGGAGGAGATTCTCCACGTAGTCCGGAAGCGTGTAGTCGATCAGGCTGTAGACCGTGTCAGTACCGTCGCCGAGAGTCTCCACCACTGTATCGCCCGGATGATCGACCCAGTAGCGGTCGTCCCCGGCCCCACCGACCATCCGATCAGCGCCACCCAGCCCGTCCAGCTCATCGTTGCCTTGCCCGCCGGTCAATTCATCCCGAAATCCCGTGCCTTCCAGAAAACTGCCGGCAGGCGCCGCCGTGATGCGCAACCCTTCGATGCGAGTCAGAATCTCTGCGGTATCCCAACTCGTGTCGTCGGCAAAGAGAATCTGGCTGATCGGCAGCAGGCTGGGATCAGCGGCGCCGAGGAGCGTGAGTTCGTCCTGCGTCCCGTTGATCGTCAGAACCACATTGACTCCGTCCTCCGACCGTCGGGCCTGCAGCCGGATCTCGTCGGGACTGACCCCGCTAGTGAGTTGGATCGTATTCGGACCGGATTGTGCGACTAGGAGAGTCCCGCAAGATGTCCTGCCCGTATCCACGACCGAAAACATACGTATCCTGTCCTGCTTCCCCATTCAGCACATCAGTACCGGCACCGCCATCGAGTAGATCGCCTCCATCACCGCCGAAGAGCTGATCGTTCCCCTCATCCCCACGCACAATATCCGCATCCAAACCGCCAACGATGAAGTCATCGCCGGCGCCGCCGGAGATCCGATCAATCAAATTCGTCCCGAGTCAGCGTTATCAGGTCCTACGGTGCCGGTGATCTCAATCCCGCGCGCGAACAATTCTCCGATCGACAGCGTGGTGCCATCGGCAAACTCAAGCTCATCAATGGAGGGTGAATCACCTCCCTCCAGGCTGGAAAGAATCTGAATCGCATCGCCGGCCACCCCGCTGCGAACAGACAACGACCCTCCTACCCCAACCCCCAACGTCACGGAACTGGAGGATATCCCTGGTCCAAACACCAGTCGATTGCCTTCCCCTGCCGCGTCCGACACAATGTCCATGCCGTCGCCGGCATTGAACACATAACTATCTTGCCCTGGACCACCAGCCAGGAAATCATTCCCGCTCCCGCCTAGAATCAGATCGTTTCCAGCTCCAGCATTCACAATATCGTTACCGGCCTCCGCAAAAATCATATCGTCGGTGGAACCGGTGCGAATGCTATTGCTCTCATCCGTCCCTCCGATGAGGCCCCCTGGCAACGGTAACTGATCGGCTATCGCCACCTGCGTCCCGTCGGCAAAGGACAGGGTGTCCACTACATAGTTGAACGTGTTCGGATCGAAGCCGAGCAGACGAAGCGAGTCTCCGCCCGCGACTTGAATCGTCAATGTCTGTTGGACTTGATCCTGAATGAAGGAGAGCGATCCCAGCGTGATGCCGGAAAAGAATTGAATCAGATTTCCTTCCCCCGCGAGAGCCGTATCGATGATCGTGTCCTGTCCATCGCCGAGGCTAAAGTTGTAGATATCGTGGCCCGCGCCGCCGACGAGAACATCGTTTCCGTGGCCACCCTCTAACACGTCGTTACCGGCTCCGCCCACGAAGGTGTCGTTACCGTCATTGCCCGCGAGCTGATCGTTCCCTTCATCGCCGTACAGTGTGTCGTCGCCCGCTTGGCCAAACAACCGATCATCACCTGCGTCACCACTCAGGAGGTCATTTCCCGCGCCACCTTGTAATTCATCATCGCCCCATCATCGCCAAAGAGGCTGTCCGCACCTTCTTCTCCAAACAGCACATCGTTCCCGGATCCGCCGAAGAGCGTATCGTCTCCAATACCCCCCTCAAGATGATCGTTGCCGGCGCCACCGTCCAAGAAGTCCGCCCCACCTGCCGCACTGAGCGCAAATTGATTATTCAACCCATCGCCGAAGATGAGATCGTCGCCGGCACCGCCGAAAATCTGGTCAGCTCCATCACCGCCATGCAGTGTATCGGCATCATCGCCGCCATCGAGCAGTCATCGCCCTTATCGCCAAATAGCTGATCGAGTCCAGTCCCACCAGAGAGAGAATCATTCCCATCGCCACCAGCCAGGAGGTCGTCGCCCTCGCCCCCATCGAGCATGTCATTGCCTGGCAGGACGCGATAGCCAACCTCATCGTCACCAAAGAGTTGGTCATTGCCGGCTCCACCGGACAGGATGTCATCTCCGCCATCTCCGACCAGCAGGTCATTCCCGCTCCCACCATCGAGGAAATCGGCAGCCCCGGTCGCGCTGAAGATGGCCTGGCCGGGAAATGGAATGAAGTCACTTTCAGTACCAGTAGCGACAGTGTTAGTCAGCCATCCGTCCGGGCGATTGTCTCCTCGCAAAATATCATCGCCGTCCCCGCCCAGTAACACATCCGTTCCCCAGCCGCCCCAAAGAGAGTCCGCCCCCTCTCCCCCGTCCAAATAATCACGATCGTCCGTCCCCGCAACACTGTCATCACCATTCAAAAAATCATTACCCGCGCCTCCGAGAAGAATATCTTTGCCACCCCCGGCGTACAAAAAATCATCGCCAACACCCCCATCGAGGTAGTCGTTCCCGTTGAATCCAACCAGGACATCATCGCCCGATCCCCCATCAAGGAGATCATCCTCGATTAAGAGTCCCCAGAGTGCGTCATTGCCTCCCAAGCCATAAATAGCATCACCAAGCACACCGTTCCCCGTGAGGCGGCCAAGAGCCTCTCCGTTCTCTGTGCCGATGAACACCCCCAGAAACGGCCCGGTCGGTACGCCGGTATTCGTGGGAAGACTCGACAGATCGTCGAGTTGAATCCCGAACTGTCCGCTCTGGAAGTTTTCGTTGACAGTCAGCACACCATTCACGATCAGATCCGTGCCGGATAGCACATAGGTCGTGAGTCCATCCAGACTCTTATAGGTATTCAAGGGATCGTTCGGGTCATGAATCCCGCCGAGCAAACGGTGGCCGTTGAAAATGATCTGCCCACTGCGCATCAGAATCTTCGATCCGATCCGTGCCGTCGCCCGCGTTGTAGATGTACGTATCGAACCCTGCGCCGCCTTCGAGGAGATCGTTGTCCCCGTGCCGCCGATGAGGATGTCGTTCCTATCGCCGCCGATCAGATGATCCGTGCCGCCCTTGCCGTCGAGTCGGTTGATGCCACCATTGCCGGTGATGGTGTTATCCAGCTCATTGCCGGTGCCGTCAATGTCGGTAGTTCCCGTAAGCGTCAGGTTTTCCACCTGGCTATCCAAGGTAAAGGTGACCGAACTGCGCACGAGGTCGATACCGCTGTTGGCATACTCGCGGACCACATCGCCGGTGTTGTCCACAATATAGATGTCATTGCCAGAACCACCCAGCATGGTGTCAGCACCAGTGCCACCGTCCAGCGTATCGTCGCCTCGGTTGCCTTCCAGATAGTCGCTATTTTCAAGCCCGTGCAGCTGATCGTCGCCACTACCACCGTAGAAATGGTCGCCGCCGGTCCCGCCGATGAGAGTTTCGTTGGTTCCATCGCCAAAAATCATTTGTCGCAGCGTCAGCGTTGGCGTGATCTCATAGCCACTGGTATTGTCCCTGAAGTGGGTAAAATTGGGTGGCGTGAACGTGCTGCTATTCACTTCCATCTTCTTGCGCTAAGAAGGCTGCGCGGTCAATCAGATATTGCGGCGTGAGTTCGCCCACACCGGTATCAGGATTCACCAGCGTCAATTCACCCGTCTCATTGTGGCGAGCATAGAGTGCTTGGGTTTTGTCGGCATCGGTTCCGAGAAGGACAAATGGATTTAGCTCCTTCAATGCAAACCGGTACGCGAGACTCGTCGGCTCTGCCTCTTCAGCGGCTGTCCAAATATTGTTGACCGGCTGCCCCACCAAGGACCCAAGTGGAAGGTCTGCCCAGCAAACGTCGTCGCTAACTGCGTTTTCACTTCTGCGAGATGCGTATAGAACTCATTGCGGAACGTCAAGTCACCGAATCCTCCAGCATTATCGTTGAAGTTGGTTGGAGGAGCCCCGGCATCCAAGAAGACCTTCCGGAGCGCGTCCAACGCCAGTTCGAGCGTATCGCCTTCGGCAAGCTCGAGTCTGGGCAATCACCGCGGCGGTCGCATCTGATGCAGCCTTGAAGATCGCCTCTATCTGGGCCTGCGTCAGCATCGGATCGACTGATTGAAACAGCTCTTGCACGGCCAATGAATCTACAATCAACGTGATGCTGTGGCTGTTGCCGTATTGCAACTCACGCTGCTGATTCAGGCCTTCGAGCAACGGCTGACTTTCAATGAGGATCTGCGAGACTGGCCCGTGAACGCCAGAATTGGCTACTATCTCTACATCCACACCAGTGGTCGCATGGCCAAACAGCTGGGTAATCTTTGCAAACGCCCCGTCAGTCCGCGTTACTCCACCAGGGAGGCTCACGGTCCCCGTCGTCTGAAACTGCCCAGCAACCTGAATTACGGCCGGCTGATACCAGGACAGGGTTTGCACATTGGCGGTTGATCCGCTACGCGTAAGGTTGCCGGTGGGGTCGAACTCCACAAACTTCGCGTCCATCGCATCGATGAGCTGCTTGATCCGGATCTCTTCCGTCAACACCGGGGTCACCCCGCCGACCCGACCAATACCTGCTCCATTGAAGATGTACGTGTGTTGAACGTCGGCAGTGTGGAGCTCGGTGAAGACCGTTGCGAGATGCCCGCCGAGGGAATAGCCCGTCACGTTGAGGATGGCGCCGGGCGGAAGTTTCAGCGGATTAGCTTTCAGTTCCTGATAGTACCGCTCCATACTGACCAACTGGCCCAGCGCAAACCCTGCCCCAGCGATTTCTCCAGCCGCACCACCTTGTCCATCCCGCTCATAGTCGCCACCCTGAGCTTGGTTCTGGTACTCCAAACTGCGGAACGAGAGGGTAAAGGTCTTGCCGGTTGGGTCACTCAGATCTTTGATCAATGTTGCACTGAAGCCCGTCGCATCGTTGGCGTGCTGATCAATGATTTGGTATCGCTGTGTGAATTGCTGCGCCTGTGTTTGTACTAAGCGAGTAAAGCCGCCCTCCGGAAAGTTTTGGCGATTGTTCCCTCGTACAAGTGCATCAGCAACTTGCGTTGGGTTGGTGATGTCAATGTCATCCAAGTAGCTCTCTGCTGCGACTTGCTGCAAAGCAAAGCGTAGCCAAAGAGAAATATTACTTTCCGGCATCGGTGACCCCCTTGCCTTGAACTGGCCTTAGAACGCTCTTAATAAATTCGTAATTGCGGTAGAGCCGTGTGCTGTTCTCGGAACAGATGTGCCCTCCCATCCACCAGATCCCTCCAAGCTTGTTGCGCACATCACCGCTCCGAATGTACGCTCTTCGAACTGCAAGCACTTCCTTGCTTTGCAAATCAAGAACGATCAGCTCGCTCCCCGCAATGCCAAGCTCCCGATCATGTGATCGTCGCGTGATGCCTCTCCACGTATAGCCAAAGCGACTCCGCAAGGCTCCTACCGTCTCCTCTTTCGTACTCTTTGGATCACGGTCGTCAAACCCCGAATAGCGGACATAATGAGAGTAGTCTTCTCCGAGTGGTACCTCAAAGAACCCATACCCCTTGAGTCCAGCAAAGATATTGGCAGGATGGGTCGCTTCCCAGTTCTCATATCCATATGGATCTTCCAATGAATAGAGATGCTGCAATTCATCATCTGTTGCCTCCTTCCGTGGCCGCATCATGTAGAGCCCTTCGACATTCTCCACCGTCTTGTAGATGAACTCCCCTGCTTCCGCCTTGCAGAGATGGTCGAAGTATTGTTCCGGCGTCATCCCAGGCTTGTAGCCGCTATCTTCGGGCACTGGGTTGGGAATCTTGATCGAGTGGGCAAAGCGGCCTTCTTCGGTTGCCAATGGATCGGCAGGCTTGAGCTTCAGGATGTCGCATCGTTGGTTCGCCGGATCGATCTTGTGGGTTGCACAATACTCAGCTTTTTTCTTCATCGCCTTCTCAAACCGCTCGCCAGGGGTTTCATCTTTTGCAAACAATGTTGCTGCAGCGCCGACAATCAGCAGCCCCCCCAAGCCCAGCACCATCAGCCCACGTGTCCAGTGTGTAGTTATCATGTCAGTCTGTCTCCTTTGTCGATCGCCGCACACAGAACGGAAGTATTTAATTCATATTCCTAACCACTGCGGCGACACTGCAGTGCATCGATCCTCGCGTGCCAACGGGTCAGATTTCCGAGCACGCATAGGCATGGGCGAACTTCGATTCGTCATGTCTAATCCTCCCGTGAGCACCTCGGTCGTGCTGCCGTCGCGGCTGGTATAGGTGTTGGGCGGGTCGTTGCCATCGCGCACGGCGCCAAGCAATCGATGCCCTCAAAAATGATCTGAAAGACAAACGGGGACATTCTGCGCTACCCCTATCGCATGCGTACTATTTGCCCCGGATGATCTTGGTGGCCATGGCCTTAAACACCAACTCTTTTCCTTCAGTGTTCTTCACGTTGTCTGATGAAACATCGATGGTCGCGTGGACGACCACTCGCTCGCCTTCGCCGACCAAGACGGGAGCCTCGTTTACCTGACACCGGACCAGGTAGAATACGTCGAGCGAACCGGTTTCATCTTCCAGAACAAACCCTTGGCCACAGAGCGATCGCCCGAAGCTGTCCTGCCCATGATAGGCATTCACGGATTTCGTATTGCCTTGGAGAATCACGGCACGGCGGTTATTCGCCATAGGGTTAACGGTAATCGAGCCGATGGGAATTATCTCATCGGCTGGTGCGGCGAATGCCAGTGCTGCCCATAGCCACCCACAGCCCAATAGCCCCCACACCAGCCGTCCAATCCATCGATCCGGTGTTCTCTGCGTGGGAGCAACTCCCATGTCACACTCCATTGCCGGAGTTTCTCTCGATCGCCGAGGTGTTGGAACTTTTCATCGTCGCCTTCGGGGCGTAATGCGTTATGAATTTTGCTTGGGCCGAGTGGCAGCACGCATGCCGACCAGCACTTGTTGAATCTGCTGATGCAAACGGGCCAACACGTCCACGCCCATCGCCACGCGGGTGACGAGGGCTCCCTCTAGTCCCCTGGGAGCGGCTTGGCCTTCTTTTGCGGTCTTCGCGATGGCGGCGAGCAGCGCCGGCTCGATGAAGCCGAAATCGACATAGGCGATTCCCTGGGCCACGCCGACGTTCGTATAGTTGGTCGCGCGCGGATGAGCCGACGACTCGCCAGGCTTCAAGCGGACGTTTAATGCGATGGTCTTGTCTTTTGCTTCACTCATACTCATCAACTCCTTGTGTGAGAGACGAGGAGGCTGGTGCGCCTCAGACTCGATGGCGTACGAGCAGGAATACATGTATTTAGTACGGGTTCCTTCTAAAGCTGCGCGAATGTACAGAGCCATTCGGTCCCTGTCAAGGCTATCCTTCAGCCTGCTCTCGAAATGGGCTTAGAAACCGAACTTCTCGCGTATGGCTGGTGTATTAGGAATAACGATGGCGAAGCATCAAGCCTGTATATCGGCAGGTCACCCCGCACAGAGACTCACTGACTCACATTGACCGTGGTCGAGCCCTTTCCTATACTGGGAGAAGTTCGTATGGAGGCGCGCAGATGAAAATCGTCATAGGTCTACTTGTTGCCGTGGTCCTGGTGGTCGGAGTAATCCTGTCGCTTCCCTTCCTGATTGACCTCAACAAGTATCAAGCCCAATACAAGCCACTCATCGAAGACGCGCTCAATCGCAAGGTTCAGCTGCAAGACATTCGCCTGACTATCTGGCCGAGGATCGGTGCCCGGGTGACCGGATTTGCCGTGCTGGACGACCCGGCATTCGGCTCCAGCCCCTTTGCCTCTCTCACGTCGCTGGACGTCGGGGTCAAACTCATGCCGTTACTCGGCGGCAAGGTCGAGGTCGAAGACATCACGCTCCGTGATCCTGTGATCACAGTCATCAAGAACAAGAACGGCGTCCTGAACGTCTCGACCATCGGTCGTACAGGCGTGGCGCTGCCTAAAACTCCCTCGCGGGCGCCCATTCCGTCGACCGAAGGTCCGCTCAAAATTCTGGCATTGCTGGCCGTGGATCGAGTCTCCGTCGCGGGCGGGAAACTGACCTATCGGGATCTGTCAGCTCCCACGCCGACCGAATATATCTTGCAGGATATGGAGCTCCTCCTCCAATCCGTTCGGCTCGGCCAAACTCCGAGCCTGCATGTGGGCACGCTCGTCCAACCGTTGAACCTGCCGGTGAGGCTCGATGGTACCTTCGGCCCTTTGAAAGAATCCGCGGACATCGATGCAATCAATCTTCAACTCGTGTTGGGAAAAACCGAGTTCGCCATCACCGGGAAAACGGTCGGGCAAAACGCCAGCCTGAACATCAGTGCGCCGGTCATCAATACGGCCAATCTGCCGGTCGCCCTGCCAGTACAGAAACCCGTTGATGTGAACAATCTCCGGATTGCCGCTGACGTCAAAGGCCAGGATGTGCTGTTACAGACCGTCTCCTTTCAGCTCTTCGATGGACAGGTGACGGCACAGGGAAGGGTCACGTCCGGCTCCGAGACACCCCCGTTCACCGGCAAGATGACGATTCAAGGGATGCAACTCGGCCCGGCGCTCGACGCCCTGGCAACCACCCAGGTGTCGATCAGCGGAACGGCAGGAGCCGACCTCGGGGTGCAGGGCCGTGGATTTTCCATGCCGGACCTCACGAAATCCTTGGAAGGCACGGGACACGTGGCTGTGAAAGACGGCAGGATCGAAGGTGTGAATCTGCTTCAGGAAGCCATCTCCATCCTCAAAGTTGCCGGCATCTCGCTTGATGACGCCAAGGCAACGGTTTTTTCAACGATCGAGACCGATCTCGCCATTAAGCAAGGGATCATCCACGTCCAACGGCTCTTGATGGACAGCCACGACTTTCAGGCCACAGGAGGAGGCACCATCGGATTCGATCAGACGCTGAACCTCACCGTGAACCTTAACCTGTCGCAGGACTTCAGTCAGAAGCTCGCCAGTTCATCGCCAGCCGCCAAGCTCGCGATGAAAGAAGGCCGCGTGAGTCTTCCGCTGGTGATTACCGGAACAGCACAGGCGCCATCGTATGGATTAGATATGAAGGGCCTGACCGGGAAAGTTCGGGAACAGGTGCAGAAGAAAGGTGAGGAAGCGATCGGCGGACTGCTGAAAGGAACGACGAAGCCGGAAGACTTAAAGCAACAGGGCCAAGACATGCTCAAAGAGCTGTTGGGACGCTAAGGAGTTGTCATATGATCGCCATCGAACCTTGGACGGCAGTGCTGCACTATGCCTCCGCTCGAGGCGAACTCAATAAGGCGATTATCGAACGCTTCAGAGCGGCCCACATTGAGTTTCCCGCCCCTGCCATGACGACGACGTGTAGAAAAGACAACGGCGAGATTCTACGCTTCTACGAGTTTCTCTGGCCGACCGATCGGCCGGAGGCTTGCTTCGAGTCCCAATAGAGATGCGGTAACAGTCGCCCAGGCCGCTGATCCCAATGGCGCGCCCCGATTCACACTCCGCCGGATCTGATGCACTCTGCATCTGTCATCGGTTCGTTGACCCACGCCAGCCACGGCTCCGAACGCACGACGGGTCCGGCTTCTATACAGGGCCCAGGCGCGGCTAGCGCCGCTGGGTATGGGAAAGATTGCTCGAAGGGTCAAAGGGAACGTGCGAGGATCGTGGCCGAGTTCTTCAGGACGTCTGGTAATAATTATGCCTCATACTAGTGCATGTCCTAGGTCCCCCCACGACGCATTCCGTCCAGTATGCGGAAGTACACCAACACCTCACTTCAGCGGAGGTTCTACACCATGATGCCCATCAACGCGGCTGCGCAGGAAGAGGCTATTATCGAATTGCTGCAGCGAACTGGTCCCTGCTGCCTCGACGATGTCGTCACTTACCTTCCAGATCTCAGTTGGGGTGAGGTATTCGTTGCCGTCGATCGGATGTCGAGGGACGGGCGGTTGTTGCTTCGCCAACTCGGTTACTCGGCCTATCAGATCGCTCTCCGCGCGCAGATCGCGTCAACCAGTTCACCTTCTGGCAAGAAGGGGCCGCAGCCAAGACTCCTCTCGCCGCGTGAGCTACATAGGATGGGGCCAGGTCCGCGATAAACTGCAGCCCTCCGCCAGTCGGCCCTGCTGGATTGCCGACCCTACCGCCTGTTTCTCTGTGCAATGCTCCGTTACGTACAACTCAGGTCCCTTTCGGGTCCAAGGCTCCGTGTGGAATGGAATCTCTCCTGTACTGGTTGGCACCTCTTAGAAGACTTGCCGATGCGTCTGGAGAAAACCCTGTCGCTGGCGGTCACACTGCCGATTGAGCAATGCATCGACGTGCTCGACGCGGTCGTGCGCGCCCCCGGTGAATCTCGAAGTACAGCGCGAGGAAAGTCGTTGCTCCTGATTCAAGCACCACTCCCCCCTCCTCCACCACCCAGCTATGCTGCCAGCACACCCGCGAGATAAGCTAAAGCCCAACCGTCCAGAAGCGGTTGGGCACTCGGATGGTGAGCAAAGTCTAAGCTCGGTCTAATACTCAGTTAATTTTGCATGGTTAAGCTCAAGGTAGAACTGGAGCTTAACCATGCAGCACATCGGAATGCGGGTCTATATGGCGGCGATCGCAATGTTCGTCTCCTCACTCCTCGCAAGATCGACCGGGTCTCGGGGTGGGGCGCGGCGCTAGCCTACTTCCTAATTCCAAGGCACCCTTGCCCTGTAAAGCTGTATTCGGAGGATCAGCGTGAGGTAGCGGGACAACCGACGCCCGTAAACCCTGGTGCGACGCCCGTTCTCAAAGGCACGAGACCGGCGACAGCCAAGACCTATCGCGTGTGGCTGGTGAACTAAGAACAACGAAGGCGAAACAGCAAGAGACCTTGCCGCTCCGTCTCGCGTTTCAGAGGCCTAATTGCCCCCTGTGCTCCCTGCGAGCGGCGGCATGTTGATCCCGACTCGCTCGAGACCCATGATCACGGTGAGGGCGGCGGGCGAGTGTTGCACGATTTCTTTCTGCACTTCGATGCGGCGTAAGTCGACGAACTCCGGCGCGGTCAGCCCCAGCGATTCGCGGTAGGCCCGGTCGGCGATACCGCGCTGTCTCTCTGCTTTCTCACGAGACTCCTCCGCTTTCTGGAACTCCACCATCGTGATCTTGCGCTGCTCCTGAATGATCGTCTGCGTCGTCTGCTCCACCACGCCCTTGGGCGGCAGAATGCTCCCGACGACCACACGGTTGAGCCGCACCGGGATGCCCTGTTTCTCGATCAGTTTGCTTTGCACTTCTTTGGCAATGGCGTCTTGCAGCTTTTGCCTGGTGGTCGGATCGGTCGTCAACTGAAAGAGGGGGTACCGCTGGACTTCTTCGCGTACGAACGTGCGGAAGGCTTCTTTGGCATTGTTGGCATACCAGTTCGGACCATACTTGCTGATCAGTTCAGGCGAGCGTCCCTCGATCACGTTGGCGATTAAAAACGCATCGAACGACACGGGTGCATTCTCGGCTGAGATGATATCGAAATGTTCTGAGTACTGAATCGGACGGATGTCGACATCGATCACTTTTGTCGTCGGCGCGGTGGTCACTCGACCCGTCTTGGCGGGAACTGGATCGACGCCGCCATGGCCGAAGAAGAACGGCTGCTCGACCAACACCCCTTCATGCCCCGCTTCGATCGCGGTACACCCGACGCCCGCGAGTACCAGCGACAACGCGCCCACGATCCCCCAAACGCGACGCACTTCGTCGATCATAATTCCCCCCTCTCCTCACACCCTCCACCGAGGGACAGTCTGGTTGAATGGCCGGCGCCCATTACCTCTCGCACACACTCATGGCAATACCTTACGAAGCGGTTTGACGAATTGTCAAACCGAGGCCCCTGGGACATCGAACGATGATGGAGGAATGACGGCGCGAGGAGAAAGGCCCTACGAAACGAGACTCCGGAGGCAGGACTTAGCAGGCTGCGGAAAATTGACGCGCTAGAACATCGATGGTCTGCCCGTGTGGCACAACCAGGGAACACTCCCGCAGGATGATCAAAAAGGCCGTCCAGCAAGGCCGCAGCGAGTGAAGGGCCGAGGAGGTACAGACCGCACTTCGTGTGGCCCGTTCGCCCCTAGAATGGATCTTGGCGAACGGAAAAACTCCTTCAGCAATTCCAACCTCCGAGAATCTTCTTTGCTACGTTGAGGGTCTGAACGATGCGAGAACGCTGCTGGCGGACTTTTTCAGCATCCTGCTAGAAAATACCAGCTTGTGTCTGCAGCCAGCGCACGTACTTCACGATTTGATCGACGTCTTCCGGCGTAACGCCTTCGATCTTCGGCATGTTGCCAAATTCCCAATGGTGCGCCTTGACGCCGTTGGCCACAGCCCGTTGGAAGGCCGGATCCCCGTGATGATTAGGCTCGTAGATCTTATGCACTAACGGAGGTCCGTGATCGGTTCCCGCCGCTTGTTTCCCATGACAGGCCGCACAGTTCGCGTTGAATTTGGTTTCGCCCGCTTGGAACTCGGCCGGCACAGGACCGCCCCCGACCGCTTGCTTTGGTTGCGAGGAGTCGCAGGCCACGAGGAGGCCCAGCATCAGCAACCACACTCCGATCTGAGATCGTGACGTCATCAGGCTTGTCATGGAATCAGGACCGCTGGTCCGGACCCTTCTGTTGTCCAAACTGTTCACGAAGCATCTGCTGCGTACGTTGAAGCGTCATGCGGCGATACAGACGCGCACCGATCGGCACGAGCACGATCAGCCCGATCGTGAGATACATGAAAAATTCTTCAGGAGACATCGTGCCACATGCCCTACGTTATCGCATATGCGATGGGGTCCACAACCCCGGCCTTCGCAAATCCCTCTCGCCTGATCACGCAACTATCGCACCGCCCACAAGCCTGATCCCCTACCGGATCGTAACAACTATGGGTCAAATGAAACGGTACATGCAGCTCGACCCCTCGCCGGATGATTTCCGCTTTCGTCAGCATCAGCAAGGGGGTTTTTACACGGAGAGGATTCCCTTCCGTGCCGGCTTTCGTGCCTTCCTTCACCGCCGCCTCAAACGCGCGAATGAATTCAGGTCGACAGTCTGGATAGCCGGAATAGTCGAGCACGTTCGCGCCAAAATAGATGAGAGACGCTCCCACGACCTCCGCATGCGCCGCCGCAATCGAAAGAAAGATGAGATTCCGTCCCGGCACATAGGTGACAGGAATGCCCTGCCTGCGCTCGTTGTCCGCTCGATCCTTGGGCACGGCCGCTGAGCCGGTTAGCGCCGATCCGCCGATGGCGCGCAGATCCAAATTCATCACCAAATGATTCGCCACGCCTATGACGGAGGCAACCTGCCGAGCCCGCTCCACCTCCACTGCATGGCGCTGTCCGTAGGCCATCGTGAGGAAGAAGAGCTCGCAACCCTCCTGTTTGGCGATGGCCGCCGTAACGGTGGAGTCCAACCCTCCGCTCGCCAAGACGACCGCTCGATGACTCGTTGGCTTCATCACGCCCCCTCCCACATACGACGCAGGGTACCAAGCGCGGTCACAGAACGCGAGCCGCGCCTATGAGGGAAGAGCTAGCCCACATTATTCATGACGGTTCGTCGCGAAATCGCGCAGTCGCCAAGCGAGACAGGCGCGCGGAGCCGCGAGGGAGGGAGGCATGCTTGAAACAGTATATTGACCGACCGAGCGGCGAGCCTGCCTGCCTGGACGCCGGGCCACCGAGTCCAGGCTTGTCGCAGCGGCGAATCCGTGATTGGAGCAGAAACGTTCATGAATAATGCGGGCTAAGATCATGATTGACGGGTGCGGACCACGTGAGGCAGGGGGAAGACCGATCGCACGGAGGAGCAACTAGTCGCGATCTTCTTCTCGCTCGATTTTTTCCAGCAGTTCTTCCTTTGACTGACACTCGACGCAGAGCTTCGCAAATGGGACCGCTTCCAATCTCCGCTCACTGATCTCTACGCCACACTCCGCGCAGATACCATAGGTGCCCTCGGTGAGCCTCGTCAACGCTTCATCGATGGCCTGCCGACGGCGATTGCGCATTTCCATTAAGGAAATGCCCAACTCACGATCAAGATCCATGAGGGCTTGATCGCCGACGTCGCGTGCAGATTCAAGCCGTCGCTGTTTATCTTCAATGAGGGATTGGCCCAGACTCCCCTCAATCTCTTTGATAATTTCCTGGCGCTTCCGCATCAACATCTGTTGAAGGACTTGGCGCCGGCGCTCCCGGTCTTCGCGTTCTTTGGCCGATTCTTTCGGTTTGGCAGCCAGGGGAGAGACGGCCATGCTGATGGGTTTCTCGAGGACCACGACCTCAGCGCGCTTTGGTTTGCTCGCTGGTTTCACAAGCTTCGCTGGCACCTTGGCCTTCGCCACCGGCTTCTTCTTGGCGGGGGTTTTTGTTGCCATGACGGATCATACTCCTGGGGTGAACGTCGAATAGCCGAAAAAAGTTCGGCATTCATAGCACGGCGCCATGATCTTTGACAAGGGTTCTCGGGAATGGACTAGGGATAGAGGATCGTCGAATGGATGGGGTGGCCGACCAGTTTCTCTCGACCCTTAAGGCCTTGGAGTTCCACGAGAAAATCGAGCCCGGCGATCTCCCCTCCCAACTGTCGAACGAGAGACACCGTCGCGGCCGCCGTGCCCCCTGTGGCCAGCAAGTCATCCACAATGAGCACCCGTTCTCCCACAGCAATCGAATCGCGGTGGATGGCAAGGGAGTTCGATCCGTACTCGAGGCTGTATTTGACTTCAAAATTGTCGGCGGGCAACTTGCCGGGCTTCCGGACTAGCACGAACCCGGCGTTCAACCGGTTCGCCAGGATCCCTCCGAAAATGAACCCGCGCGATTCAATGCCGATGACTTTGGCAATCCCCTGTCCCTGATAGTGGGCGGTCAATTCATCGGCAAGTGACGACAAGGCACGGGCATCTTTCAGCAGCGTGGTGATGTCGTAGAAGAGAATACCGGGCTTGGGGAAATCGGGGACTTCGCGAATGAGGGCGTGATAATTGACGGCGGTCATCGATCAGAGCAAGTCGGCTTGTGTCATGGTTCTGCGTTCAATGGTATGGCGCAAACGCGCCAAGGCGGCCATTTCAATCTGCCGGACCCGCTCACGGGTCAACCCCATCTCCCGGCCGATTTCTTCCAACGTCTTGGCCTCACTCCCATCGAGCCCAAACCGCGACACAATAACAGTTTGCTCCTTCTCAGGCAACTCCTGCACCCATTCCATCATTTCCGCCCGACGCATGACCCCCTCGGCCGTATCGGCAGGCGAAACACACGAAGGGTCCTCAATCACATCGCGCAAGAACGTATCCGCGCCGTCATTGATCGGACTGTCCAACGAGCAGGTCGTACGGACCACTTGCCTGAGGTCCAACACCTCTTCGTCCGTCGTCTTCATCTTGACCGCCACTTCCGACGCGGTCGGTTCCCGTCCGAGTTCCTGGACGAGCTGCTCCACTTTGCCGAGATAGCGATTCAGCCGCTCCACCACATGCACCGGCAACCGCACGAGCTTTCCCTGATTGATAATTGCTCGTTCGATGTACTGCCTGATCCACCAGGAGGCGTACGTACTGAAGCGAAACCCACGCTTATAGTTGAACTTTTCGACGGCCTTGATGAGCCCAAGATTGCCCTCTTCGATGACATCGGAGAAGGGGAATCCCCGGTGCATATACCGCTTACCGATACTGATCACCAGACGGAGATTTGATTCGATCATCTCTTGGCGCGCCTGCTCGTCGCCCGCCATGACACGCTTGCCCAGCTGCTGCTCTTGCTTGAACGTCAGCAAGGTCGAGTGACGGACCTCGCGCAAGTAGCACTTGAGGGTATCCAATCCTTCGGAGCGGCGACTCGGTCGTTCCTCGTCGACAGGCGACTCGTCCACCTCCGACGACGCCGCAGTGTCCTCGTCGTCATGGTCGACGACGTGTCGGCGCGCTCCGCCCAGATCGTGTAACTCCTCGCCTCCTCGCGCCATATGTTCCTTCGCTCCTAACTTATTCGCTCAGTACCACACTTGAAAATCTGAAAATCGCCCTGTCGCCGGACTCCACTCCACTTCAACGGCTGACACTCGCGACGCCGGCGGCCCGGTCTTTACGTCTTCAATCAGGATCAGAATCTGGTCTTTGGGGCCCTCAACCTCAAGTTCGACTCGGCCATCATCGAGGTTCCTGACACCTCCGCAAAGCCCTCGCTGCGATGCGACGCGAGCCGCGAACGCTCGATACCCGACTCCTTGGACTTTTCCCTTCACAAAAAGCCTCGCTCGGAATTCTGCCGGTTCAATCGGTTCGGCCATACACGCAGGCGGACTCTAGATTGCCGAAGATGCCTATCCAACGAAGGGATACTCTCACACCTCCGCAGAGGCGTCACGCGTTTTGCGATTCTGCGCGAGAGAATTTCGCAAAACGGTTCTGAAAAGAAAAGAAAGGATACGACGGAGGAGATTCGATCCACGCTGGCCTGGCGCGACTACTCCCAGGCACATGCGCGGAAAGTTTGCGAACAGTTGCTGGAGAGATTGGTCCGACCAGCGGAACGAGCGTCGCGAGATGAAAGACGAAATTCTTGCAGTGATTGTCCGGTCGCCTTGACCTGAGGGCAAGCATGCACGAGCATGCGGTGCGAATTCGCTGAGGTTAATGAGAAAACAAATACTGGAGGGGGTTATCCGCCCGCATCAGATTCGATACAACGAAAATGAGCGGGCAGCACGAACAAGCTATGATGCCGGGTCTACTAGTGGTGTGTATCCGGCGCCTCAATTCGATACAGCGATAAAGAGGCGCCGGTTCACAAGAAGTGCGGTATGGTCGGGGCGAGAGGATTCGAACCTCCGACCCCTGCGTCCCGAACGCAGTGCGCTACCGGGCTGCGCTACGCCCCGACATAATGAACAAAACCACAAAGCGAAGGGGGATTGTCTTACATCAGGGGGTCAAAACGCAAGCCATGGGCATCGGCCACGCCTCGACAGGTAATCTTGCCGCCCGTCAGATTCACCCCTTTCGCCAGTCCAGCATCTGCCCGGACGGCCTCCTCCACCCCCTGCGAGGCCAAACGCAGAAGATACGGAAGCGTGGCATTCGTCAACGCGACAGTCGAGGTACGCGGAACAATCCCCGGAATATTGGCTACACAATAATGGAGCACCCCGTCCACCAGATAGACCGGATCAGAATGGCTCGTGGGTTTCGTGGTCTCGAAGCAGCCGCCTTGATCAACTGCGACGTCCACCACCACGGCTCCTGGCTTCATGCGCGCCACCAGTCTGCGCGAGACCAACTTGGGCGCTCGAGCCCCAGGAACGAGCACCGCCCCGACGACAAGATCTGCGGCCACCACTGACTCGTCAATCGCATCTTGCGTGGAGGCACGCGTCACAATTCGACCACGATACAATTCATCGAGTGCCTGGAGCCGTTCAAGGTCGAGATTGATCACCGTCACCTGAGCCCCCATCCCGACAGCAATCCGAGTCGCCGCGCTACCCACTACCCCAGCCCCAAGCACCACGACCTTCCCCGGCTCCACACCAGGCACACCGGCCAAGAGAAGCCCGCGCCCTCCTTGCGTCTTTTCGAGATAGCGCGCGCCGATCTGCACCGACATCCGCCCCGCGATTTCGCTCATCGGTTTGAGCATCGGCCGCGTACCGTCTTTCGTCTCGATCGTCTCATAGGCAATCGCGGTGATCGTGGCATCCAGGAGGGCCTTCGTGAGATCCGGCCAGGAAGCCAAATGCAGATAGGCAAACAGGGTCTGGCCCGGACGGAAGAAGTGGCACTCGGAAAGCAGCGGTTCCTTGACCTTCACAATAAGCGTCGCCTGTTGAAACAACTGCTCTTTTGATTCTGCCATGGTGGCGCCGGCACCCCGGTAGTCCTCATCTGAGTATCCGCTGCCGACTCCGGCCGATGATTCTATCCAGATGTCGTGACCGGCCTGACGCAATGCCCGCACCCCATCGGGCGTGACACTGACACGATACTCATGATCCTTGATCTCTTTCGGCACCCCGATGACCATGATCTCTGCCTCCTCGCGTAATCTATTCCGGCAATTCCCAAGTCATTCTATAGACAACTGCTGTGAAAATGCACGGCCAGACTCCCGGAAACGTCCGCATCAAGTAGACAGTGCGCGCAGGCCTGGTGTAAGATTTGCCCGCTCTTCAGCTTACGATCGACAGGGGGAGGCTCTATGGATTTCGCAACTGGGTCCTGCAATGCCTGCGGCGCCACCGGCACCGCGCTCATGAAGTTATCGCTCGGGAAGGACTTTTTCGGTCGAACCTACGATCGACTATCCCCCTCGACCGATCAAAGCCCTAAATGGTACTGCGAAGGCTGTTCAATGCAGAAAAATCTCCAACGAGACTTTCGCGATATCCTGGGGGAATTCAACAAACTCGCGGCTGGCCAAGCCTCCGCTCTGTCCACCCAGGAAGAGTTTCAACGGGCCTCGTTACGGCTGCGAGAGATCTCGACGATTCTCACCGGAACGGCGGGTCATTCCCCGTTCCTGACCGCAGCCGACGTCACACAACTTATCGGCCGCATGCAAACCACCACGATGCAGGCCTAGCAGGAACCGTACGTGTCAACATTCACCCGTCATATTTTCGTCTGCACAAACCAGCGAAGCCCCGACGACCCCCGTGGAAGTTGCTCCAAGCTCGGCTCTGAAGCGCTCCACGCCCGCTTCAAGCAAGAAGCCAAGCGGCTGGACTTGAAAGACATCGTACGCGCCAACAAAGCCGGGTGCCTCGATCATTGTGCCCAAGGGCCGAGCGTCGTGATCTATCCCGAAGGCGTGTGGTATCAAGTCAAATCCGAAGCCGACGTGACGGAAATCATGGAGCGCCACATCATCAAGGGCGAGGTCGTGACTCGTCTCATCATGCCCGATCACCCGGCTCCCACAAAACTTCCTCCGCTCAAATCGTAGCATCGCACCACAAGGATCGTTATGGCCGTCGAAGAAAAGTGGAAAGCCAACCTGGAAAAGGTGGCCTTCATGAAGCAGTTTCCGGGATTACTCGGAAACTGGGAAGCCGTTGACGGGAAAAACCATCAAGGCCGTCATCCCGCTCAAGGGGAAACAGGGAGCCGCAGTGCTGGTGTGCACCGATGGCACCTTTACCATCGTGCCCCCGATGGCGCCGGAGCCATACGAGTTGGGCGAAGCGTTGGCGGTGGCACGGACGCTCCTCGAGCCTACACATCAGACGGCCTACGTGGAGTACGATCGACTGGTCAAGAAGGATAAAGACGCCCTCAAGTCAGCCAGGGTCGATAAGATTCTCGGAGCGATTCAAAACAATCTGGAGCAGATTCCAGAATTGAAAGATCGGCTGAAAGAACTTGTGAAGGAGTGGAAGTGAGCGACAGCCTCCCAGATAGAAACATGTTCGACATCTTTTCCCAGGGTCTCTTTGAAGGAGTCAAACCCATGATGATCATTCGCGATCACCTCGTCCGCCATCCCGACCGCTGCACCCATCAAGCCATCTGTGTTCCGATCTGCCCGACCGGCGCCTGGCTCTCGACTCCTCCCTACAAGTTCGATCCATCCCGCTGCCTGGAAAGCTGCCGCCTCTGCCTGGATGCCTGTCCCTCGCAGGCGATCTATGGGGTGTTCAAGAAGGGGGAGAAGATGCTGGAGCCGCAGAAGAAATAGACGGAGTAACCTGGCAGATCCCCTGTGCTCGCGCAACGCGCGGCCTCAGAGGCCGTTCCCCTTTTTATTCCTCGCATGCTCTTAATAGACACTGCCCTTCTGACAGCAGGCGGTCGCCTGCTGTCAGAAGCGATTGATTTATGGCGTCAACGTGAAGTCCTGCGTTTGATTGGCAACAATAGTAATATCCTTTGCTGAAGGCGGTGGGTTCTGGGTTGCGTAAACCGTTGTGCCAGTCGTTGTGACGACTTGGGCGGAACCCTGAACGGTATAGATTTTTGCCACCGTGGATTGCGCGGCAGCGGTCGGTGTAATAGGCAGCGGGCCGTACGCTGCGAGCGCAGGCGCTCCAGTGGGCAGCGTCATATTGTATCTATAGTCACCGATTGGGAGAGCAGCGTCCAAAACAGTGGCGACTACCGATTTCACGGTCACAGTTGGCCCACCTGAAAGGGATTGCTTCGCAGCGACAACGACGGTGCCATCATCGTCGGCAGGATTATTCAACGTCACCGTGCCAGTAATCGCCTGAGTCGAGGAATTCGCTAACGAGAATGGAGTGCCGCTAGTGCTTATTGGGGTGATGCTGGTGTCAGTCTGGACTGGTACTCCCGAAATGACTGCGGTCGCATGGTTGTCTGCGGTGATCACCACGTCATAGTTTGCCGGCGCAGGGAGGCGGGCGAGAAAGAATTTACCGGTTTGCGTGTTTGGCACCGTTGCACGAACAATTACTCCGTTCAGCTGGGCTGACACCACAACATGGCTGTTGAGCAGGGCCGGATCGACGAAGCCTTCGATGCCATTCAGCACAAAGGGAATGACCTTGATCACCGGCTTGAGTTTGTACGTGCCGTTCCCAGTCAGGACAATGGATTTACAAGCATCAAAGTCCAGCAACAGATCAACCCGTTGCCCGGAACTCACGTCGAACTGGTGGATCAACTTAATTCCGCTCTGTATCGCACTGGGCGTATCGAGCGCGATCTCACCGGGGATGCCCGACAAGACAACCGAATTGTTAGGGGGTGAACTGCCATTGTTGGGGACCAAAACTAGGCGCAAATGCGTGTAATGGCCTGCCGCCAGCGGTGTCTCGCCAAGGCTTTCGAGCGCGAAATTGGGCTGCGTTGGGTCGTTGAGGTTGAGCAGGTTGATTTTACGAGCAGGGTTGAGCGTGATATCGGTCCAGCCAGCGGTGTTTTCGTCAGCAGAGCCGCTTTGATGCACCCGTACTTTGCTGACGGTGACATTCACCTCGTCGAAGCCGCAGGCCGGCGCATCGGTCATCGAAACGCTTAGCGTGCCGGGTTGTGCAGTAGTCCCACCACCACCGTCACCGCCGCTGCCACATCCGGCAACCAAACCGGCCAGCAGTAATCCCATCAACCCTAAGAGCGATTTGGAATAGTTCTTGGACTTCAAGCTTCACCACCTGTTCTGTTAATTTTTGACCACATCAGCATTCAGACCACATGTGAACATAGCCTATTGATGATAACTGACGAGCAGCACCGCGATCTCCGCAACGCTATCCTCCGTAGCTTTAAGCAAATTGCATGCTGTTTCGGTATTGGGCTGTAAGATAAGCCGTTACCTTACTTACCATACCCCCCGCAAACTCCATGGCGCTTAGGGTAATGCCTGATAAAACAATCGGCTATGATCACAAACCGGGCGATCAGGTCATATAAGGATCTTACATACTCTCGTCATAGGTCACTTTCTCGCAATTCCCCTTTAGTAGGTGGAGCGGTGTTGGTATTTTCATACAGGCCTAGACGTATTATTTGGCGGTTGTTATCCAGCGCCTCGTGTCGTTTTCGAACCGGGATTGGAATGAGAGCAGTACTATTTGCAGGAGGGACGCTGAATTACCTTCCACGCAACGGAAGGTGCCGGTCAACCTAAGAGAGCCCCCAGTGCAAGCCTGTAAATCACTACCTTCTTAGGAAGCTTTGCACTCAACCAATGCAAGCATCCCTATTTCAACAACCTGGTTTCTAGGCTGACTTGGTGGCGAAGGAGCCTTCGAGGAGGTCGCGGTCGAAGCCCGGGGTGATGGTGCCTGCGCTTGCGTAGCGGTAGAGCACGACGTCGAAGATGGTCGACATCGTGGAGAGAACAAGGCCTAAGAGCGGGAAATAGAGGATGGCGAGAACCATGATTGCGATGGCAAGGATGGGATATGACGCGATCATGCCGGCGCCGATGATGAAGGCAAACAGGCCTGGGATGGCCCAGAAAAAGTAGAGCAGCCCGAACCCGAGACCAGCCAAGAGGTCTTCTCCCCAGGTTCTTCTGAGTAGCTGCACGGACGCTTGAACGGCTTCGAGCGGGCCTTTTCTTTCCGCCACCAACACAGGTACCACGAGAAACGTGGCGACGCTCCATGCCAGACCCAGCATGCGTGCCACCATATTCCCGACGAAGCCGGAGCGGCGTTCGATCGCTTTGAGGATGACCCCGATGGTGGCTGAGACCAGCGCCCAACCGAGAATCTGAGGCAAGCAGGACAAGGCTTCGCGCAATCCGTCCAGAATCGTGGCCTGCTTCCCTTCCAATTTCCGCAAGACACAGATCGCGAGGGCGGCATTGAAGAAAATGGCGACGCCATAGGTCACCACATAGAACAGAAATATGCCGATATAGGACAACGACCCGGTCTGAGCAAGCTCCTCCGAAACTGAGGCTCCGGTCAGTGCCCCTAGAATCGCAGGCACGGCAAACGAAGCTGTGAGCAGCATGAGGCAGGCGGAAGAGGCGATGGGCAGGAGCAACAGGGTCTTGTCTTCCCTCAGAATCTGCCAGGCAGCTGACATGATGGCCTGCGTCCGCGCAACCCTCTGAGTCCAGCTAGTCTGAACCTGCATGCGTACCCTTCGTGCAAACAATTAGATGATCTGCTTCCGAAGCCGTCCCCAATAGGCCGTCCCCACGTGGCCACAGGCGCCGGTGAAAGTCGTGAGCGCCATGATCTGGTAGACCTTGCTGCGGGGGATTTTCACTTTCACGGCGGGGTTCAAGAGATCGGGCGAATTCATGACCAGCTTCAGCGACTCGCCGGCAGAAAGAATCGGCCACATGCAGGAAAGTCGCAACCGCATTTCGTAGCGCGGGATCGACATAGTATAGAGCCATCCTTGGTCAAGATGCTCCACCGCCATACGGACAAGTTTGCTCAGGACTGGCTGAAAACGTGTCCGATTCCGCTGGTCCAGTAAGTCCCGTGCGGTGAGTCCTGCTTCGGCCAGCATGGGCGCCGGCACATAGCAGCGGCCTTTCTGGAGATCGTGCGCGATGTCTTTCAAAATGTTCGTGAGTTGGAGCCCCTTCCCAAACCTTACGCCGATCTCGGCCATATCCCGCACCTTCCACGAGGCCAATGCCTTCCGGTGCGCACACATTAAATCCGTCCAGAACTCGCCCACACAACCAGCGACGTAATAGGTGTAGCGGTCCAGATCATCGAGCGTCTTCAGAGCCGTGAGATCTACCTCTGACGTGCCGGGAAAGACGGCGAGGTCCATCTCCATGCCTTGCGTCAGCGTGGTCATGAGCCGTTGTATGCGGCGGCGATCGTCCGACGAAAAGGTTTGGAAGAGCCTGAAGCAATCGTCCAGTCGTTCAAGCAGAATACGCTCGGCAGAATTCTGCTGGATTGGTCCCACCGCCTGCTGGATCTCTTGCACCTGAGTCCAGGCAATCTGATCACTCACGAACTGCGCCTTGAGTTGGCCGAGTAAATCCAGCCGACGCGGACGGTCGATCAATTCCGTGTCCGCAATCGTGTCCGCTGCTCGGGCAAACAGGTAGCCGAGGCTGACTTGATCGCGCACATCTGCCGGGACCACGACCAACGTCGTATAAAAGAGACGGGACACTTGCTTGAGGAGGTCGCGGAGCAGTTCCTGTTTGGAGGTCTCTATGCTCGTAGCCACACCTATCGCACTTCCAGCTTCCCTTCCATCCCTTTGTCGCGATGGCTGGGCAATGGCCAGAGACGTTTGTCGCAGTAGATGGGAAATGTGCCAGGCTGAGTCGGCGTAAATTTAATGGTGACCGTCTTGCCGGCACTCACATCCTGTTCAACGGATAGGCTTCCCGCTGGGTCCTTGATGATAAAATTGTGCGGGATAATCGTCGTCACACTGGTCAGCGTCAGTTCAACCGGCTTCCCAGCTTCGACAATCAAATGGTTGGGAGTATACGAGTAGCTATCAAGCGTGACCGTGGCTCGCTGCACCCCGTCTGCCGCCATAGGGATCACCACAGGAGGGCCGGAGCTGAGAGGGTTCCGCCGCATCAACGATTGTCACGCCGACTGATGATCAGCAACCAGACAGTCGCGAACATGTGGAGGCAATCGCACAGGCACCTTCATGCATGAGCCATTTCTAACAGGAAGAACAGGAATGGGTCAACTTTGCCCAGAAGTTTCATGCACTTCTGGCACCTTGACCTTGGCATTTAAGGGGTTATTCATCGCAACATAGCGTCATCGCAATTTCGCTTGAGATGCAATTCAGGGAATCGGTTAGTATAATGACTCTTACTAATGACTCGCCCAATGACGGGGCGAGAACGTGGTTTTGAAGGAGGATCTCGATGAAGTGGATGAAAGGCATGTTCCTGCTGTTGGCCGCCAATATTCTGATCATGGTGACGCTCTCGCTCACCGTGCCGTTGCTTATCAATATCATTCTGCCCATGTTCGGGATCGATCTGCGAGGATCGGTCGACCTCAGCTCGTTAGTCTGGGCCCTCGTCCTCGGCTTTGGTGGCGCCTTTATCAGTTTGGCATTCTCCAAACAAATGGCTCGGGCCATGTTGGATTGCCGCCAGATCACGCAACCCCGGTCGCAAGCCGAACAGGTCGTTTACGGCTCCGTCCAGGAGATCGCGCAACGGCTCCACATTACGATGCCTGAGGTGTGGGTCTACGAATCCCCCGATCCCAACGCCTTCGCGACCGGCCCCAGCAAGAACAACTCAATGGTGGCCGTCTCGACTGGATTGTTGAGCAATCTACGGGAACAGGAAGTGCGAGCCGTCCTCGCCCACGAAATGGGACACGTCTATAACGGGGACATGTTCGCGACGACCGTGTTGGCGGGGCTGATGAATACCTTCGTGTACTACATCGCGATGTGGGTGCGTCGGTTCTTCGCGGAACGCGATCAAGCTGCGCTTGGTTTTGGGTTGTCGATCGTGCTCCAGATCATTGTCAGTATCCTGGCCTCGGTCCTGATCAGCTGGTTTTCGCGTCAGCGTGAATATGGCGCGGATGCCTTTTCCGCCAAGGTGTACGGCAAGGACTCGATGATCTCGGCCCTTCGCGCGATCGATCGATGGGTCACCCGTTCGCAGGTCGAGTACTCCTCGCAGGATGCGCTCGCGACGATGAAGATCTCCGGTAATTCCTCAGGATTCATGCATCTCTTTGCCACGCATCCGCCGATTGAAGCGCGCATTGACGCCTTAGAGCGACTCTAACCGCGAGGTGCCCTATGGGAAGGTTGCGTCATACATTGGTGGGATTGTTCGCAGGAATTGGCTTGATCGCCGGTGCGGGATCGAGCGACCTACTTGAGCCGAGCCCCGCACAGGCGAGACAAGAAGGGACCATACTCATGGCAGCACAGACGCCCATGGTCTATGACTTTACGCTGAATGATATCGACGGGAAGCCGGTCTCACTGAGCCAGTTCCGAGGCAAGGTACTGTTGCTGGTCAACACGGCCAGCTTCTGCGGCAATACGCCGCAATACACTGACCTTGAAAAGATGTATGAGCAGTATAGAGACAAGGGCTTTGAGATCCTGGCGTTCCCTGCGAACAACTTCGGGCAGCAGGAGCCAGGGACAAATGCAGAGATCAAAACCTTCTGCTACACCAAGTACAGCCTGTCGTTCCCACTCTTCAGCAAGATCAGCGTGAAGGGCGACGACAAACATCCGCTCTACCGGTATCTGACTGAACAGAGCCCCTTCCCCGGCGAGGTGGAGTGGAACTTCCAGAAGTATCTAGTCGATCGTTCAGGAAAGGTCGTCGCCCGATACCATCACCGCACGAAGCCGTTGGCGCCAGAGATCGTCCAGGATGTCGAAAACGTGCTCGCGACCCGCTGAAACCTTCAGGTCTTTCGATAAAATGAAATATTAGCTCGATATTCCTGAATCGCGGCGGCCAGGGCCTGGCTGCCGCGAGGGATATTCGCATCCAGAGCATCCTCAATCGCGGGATCATCGATTTCCACATCATAGCGATCTTGCACGTTCGTTCGGACAGGTCCCTGCGTCACCTCCCGCGGCATGAAAATCTCTTTCCAGACTTCTTTCTCGACCAGACACACGTCTCTGAATCGCTCATAGAGCAGCGTCAGCTTCTCTTGATCCGTGACTTTGATGCGATCTCCCATCCTGTTCCTTTTCTCTGTTTAATGACTATGTCCGTCGCCACCGCATTTCCCGCCGCTCAGCATCTGTGACGGGGCAGGAATTCCTGTCATGTTCAAGCCTGTCAGATCGGGGCTAGACAGACCGACTGCACCGGACCTCGCCGCACACGGCAACAAGACAGGTCGTCTCGCCACGCCACATTTCTGGCAGGCTCTGAGAAGTTCTGCCGACAGCCCCTGAATGTATTCTCTGCGCCCAGCGCATGGCGGCTGCCGCTGGCACTGATCTGTGACGTACTCGTAGATAGGCATCGGTGCTGTTAGCGCATGATCCTGGCAGGTCTACTTGTGCGGGCTCACGCCGGCAGGAGCAGCACCCTCGACAATAGTAAACCGCATGGTGCCCACTTGATTGCCCGCATGAAACGACTGTTGTCCGAGCGGCGTGATGAACAGTTTCACCAGATACGTCCCGACGGGCCAAGCGTCTCCCGGCTTCTTGAGTTCCAGAAATCCATAGCGTTCATGCCCCGGCACTTCCAAGGTATCTTTGCCGAGCGGCACGGATGAGAAGACGCCCTTCTCCCCCTCCAGAAACCATTGAGCGCTGAACTGGGTAGGATCTTCCAGCGGGGCTGACTCGAACACGATATAGATCGCGGGAATATCCCGAGGAAACACCGATCCCGGCTCGATAGGCTTCAGCCGTGGATCTTGCGTGTACCAGCCTTTTCGTCCGAACGTATCCCACTCGACGTCATACCCTTTGGCCATCTTGATCCAGGTAAAAAGGGATTGCGGAATGCCCTTCTTCTGCTCGTCGAACGACGGGCTTTGCGTGGGATCGGCCTCGGTCGTCGCTTGCTCTTTCGGCGCGAACAGATCCCGCGCCTCGACTCCCCGCCAGATACAGAATCCGAAGCTCACGCCGACAAGCACGCTTGCCAGGACCTGCTTCCCTCTTCTTCTGGTCTCTCTCATTGGAGCCACCATCAACTACTGTTCACTCATACTGTTATGGTATCGAGAGCGCAGCAAGGGGTCAATAACCGACTGACCGAGCTGCTCATCTATTTACGCTCCGTCCCCCACCGTCTGTGCTACGCTCGATCGGAGTTCCCCCTCAGGAGAGGATCCTGTGCAGCTGACACCGTCAGGACGTATTCAAGAGACCACGCCACGCAGCTCCCTGCCGCAGAGTGCCGGCGAGCAAGGCCTTCGCTACGGCCTCCGAGACGGCGCCTGCCAGGCCGTCACGCAAGGAAGCGGGGAGCAATACCTCTCCGCCTTCGCCCTTCTCCTTCATGCAAGCCCGTTCCAATTAAGTGTGCTGTCGGCATTGCCCCAACTCATCGGGACAGGGGCCCAACTCGCCTCCGTCAAGTTATTACAGTGGTTCCCGAATCGCAAAGCCCTCATCTCTGCCGGCACCTTTGGGCAAGCCTTCGCCTGGATTCCCATCATGCTCATGCCGCTGCTGCTCCCGCAGTGGGGTCCCTGGCTCGTCGTGGGCGGCGCCGCCGCCTATTTTGCTTGCGCCCACTTCACCACACCGGCTTGGAATAGCTTGATTGCCGATTGGCTCGACCAGCATGAACGGGGCGCCTATTTTGCACGCCGAGCCCAAATCATCGCCAGCCTCAGCTTCTTTGCACTCTGCGGGGCCGGATGGGTGTTGAGCCTCTGGCAACATTCCACCGCCGCCTGGTGGGGATTCGTACTGATTTTCTCCGTCGCTGGATGTGCTCGTATCCTCTCAGTCTTGGCCTTGTCCCCCGTTCAAGACCTGCATCCCACCGCCCATCGGGAAGCTCAGCAAGGATTTCGCGGCTTCTTCCGTCAGAGCGCGACGAAAGACTTTCGTCGCTTCCTGCTCTTCGCGGGACTCATGCATGTCGCCGTGTTGATCGCCGGTCCATTTTTCGTCCTGTACATGTTGCAGGATCTCCATCTGTCATACTTCGGCTACGGGGGATGGCTGGCCGCTGGCCTCCTCGGTCAACTCGTCACCCTGCAGGCATGGGGCCAATTCGGAGACCGCTTCGGAAACAAGGCCTTGTTGTCCATCACCGGGTTCATGGTGCCGGTTTTGCCAATGCTCTACCTCGTGAGTACGAATCTGGTCTTCCTGCTGGCAGTCAACTTTTTTGGCGGCGTCATTTGGGCCGGTTTGTCATTGGGACTGCAGAACTATGTGTTCGATTCGGTCAGGGCGGAAGACCGCGCGAAAGCCATCGCGTTGTATAGCACGGTCAACGCAATAGGATGGTCGGTGGGAGCCTTGCTCGGGAGCTGCTTGGTGGAGCGCCTTCCCTCACGCATCGAATGGGCAGGAGTCATCCTCCAGCCAGCATCGAATTTACCTTTTGTCTTCTTTCTCTCAGGCGTCATGCGGCTGCTGGTCTCTTCCAGCCTTCTTGGCACCTTCCATGAAGCCCGCCAAGTGGAACGAGTACCTCGGCAGCAACTCCTCTGGGAATTGCCGCTCGTGAAACCCATCGCGCAGTTTGTGGTGTGGAGCCTGTCCAAATCGAATCGCTAGAGTATCGGCCCCACTACCGTGGCACCGGCGGCTGGGCAGCCCGCTCTTGCTCCTCCTGCTTGAGCTTATCGAACGTCCGATCAGAATGGCCGCGCACTTGGTCCGGGGTCGGTTGTGGAGGGCCCTTCGGTGCATCGCTGGCGCAGGCCCCAAGGACCGAGAACATCACCAGACTCATCAAACCCGCAACCGTGATCCGCTGCCATCTCCTGACGATTGCATAATCAATCACCATGTAGTCCCTCCCGCATTAAGACCCATTGCCTCCGGGGCTCACCACCGCGCCTAATCTTACGCCCCTCACCACCAGAACACTACCGCTCCCGCTGTGCCCTCGCCCGCTATGGGCGATACGTCATTGACTGGGTTCTGACGACGCGGTATTGTCACTCCCACACCATCCGAACCCCTGAGGCTCCATGTCGCTACACGACCGTCTGACAGAAGATCTCAAGCTAGCCATGAAGGCCCGCGACCAATTGCGGATGGACGTGATTCGCATGATCAAGGCCGCCGTGATGAACAAGGAATTGGAGATCAAGAAGGATCTCGACGATGCCGAAATGAGCCGCGTAATGACGACCATGATCAAGCAACGCCGGGAATCCGTCGAGCAATTCGAAAAAGGTAACCGCGCCGAGCTCGCAGCAAAAGAACGACAGGAAATTGCCATCCTCGAATCCTATCTCCCTCAAGCCCTTTCCCCTGAACAACTCGCCACCGTCGTGGACGCGGCCATTCAAGAAACCGGCGCTCGCTCTCTGAAAGAGATGGGTGTGGTGATGAAGGCCGTGATGGTCCGTGTAGCCGGCCAAACAGTAGACGGCAAACAGATCAGCGACCTCGTCCGGGCCAAGCTCCAGTAGCCCAAGCGGCGCCTGCTATACTCAAAGGATATTGCTGGCACACGATGTGCGAGCGCCTTGGCAGGAATCGGCATGGGCATTCTTATCGTCGACGACTCTCCAGACCAACAGGTCCTCCTCCGCGCAATCCTCGGGAAGGCCGGCCATACGGATCTCCTGAGCGCCGACTCGGCAAAGGCTGCATTCCCCATGCTCGAAATGGACGGCCAGGAACCGCCCACCCAGATCGACTTGATCCTGATGGACGTTCTCATGCCGGAGCTGGATGGAGTCGAAGCCTGTCGCCAGATCAAGAGCCGACCGCATCTTCGCGACATTCCGATCATCATGGTCACGGCCAAGAGCGACCTCTCCAATCTCCAAGCGGCCTTTGCGGCCGGAGCAATCGATTTCATCACCAAGCCCGTGAACAGCGTAGAACTCCTGGCACGCGCCTCCTCCGCGCTGGCGTTGAAGACGGAAATGGACTGCCGCAAAGCACGCGAAGGGGAGCTCCGTCGAAGCAATGATGAGCTGCAGAAAGCGCTGCGGGAGGTCAAAGTCCTCAGAGGGCTCATCCCCATCTGCGCCTCCTGCAAAAAAATTCGCAATGACGGCGGATTTTGGCAGCAGTTGGAAGAATATATCGGTGAACATTCCGAAGCCGAATTCAGCCACGGCATCTGTCAGCCCTGCATCAAAAAGCTTTATCCTGGAGTTTACCAGGACTAGCTGCTACGATTTCTCAGTCTAATCACTCGTATTCACTGGATACAGAGCGCATGGGCATCTTAATCGTTGATGATTCGGCAGACGACCGTCTCTTGGTTCAGTCGATCCTCTCGGCTGCCGGCTACGATCATCTCCTGGTCGCCGACTCGGCGGCCGCCGCATTCCGTTTGCTTGGGCTCGATGACGGTAAGCACAGCGCATCTCGAGTCGACCTGATCCTCATGGACATCGTCATGCCGGAAATGAGCGGCATCGAAGCCTGCCGCCAGATCAAGGCGGTCGAACGATTCCGTGACACGCCCATCATGATGGTCACCGTGAAGACCGATCCCGTCGATCTCCAACTCGCCTTTGCCGCAGGCGCGCTCGACTACATCGCGAAACCCATCAACAAGATCGAGCTCCTGACTCGCGTCCGGTCGGTCTTGCGACTGGTCCACGAAATCGAGCGGCGGAGAGCCCGCGAGCAGGAACTCCTTGAGGTCATGCGTCAACTCCAGGAAGCGAACCAGATGCTGCTGCGCCTGTCCTGTCTTGACGGCCTCACCGGCATTACCAACCGCCGGCAATTTGACGACTTCCTGGACCAAGAATGGCGCCGTGCCGTCCGCGAATTGACGCCGCTCTCTCTGATCATGCTCGACATCGATCGTTTCAAATCCTACAACGATACCCTCGGCCATACGTCGGGCGACGATTGCCTCAGGCAGGTTGCCGCCGCTATCTCGGGAGCCGTCAACAGACCAGGAGACCTCGTCGCTCGCTACGGCGGTGACGAATTCGTGGTCGTCCTTCCCGGCACCCGTACGGACGGAGCGGCACAGGTGGCGGAAACGCTTCGGCAACGAATTGAGGCCCTCGGCATAACGCACTCAGACGGTGGCTGCACCACCATCAGCGTGGGCTTTGCCAGTACGATCCCAAGCCGAAGCACCTCCCCCACTGATTTGATCAAGGCGGCGGATCAGGCGCTCTATCAAGCCAAGCAGGAAGGCCGCAATCGGTCCAAACAAGCCGGTGTTCTCACACTTGTCCCGCACTCCCACGAGGACTAATCTTCCTCTCCTCGCTATGACCATGCGAAGACCTCGACGAGATGTGCTGACGACGGTCGGCGCGACCGTCACCGAGGCTCTCTCTGCAAACTTACCTTCATTTCCGCCCCCCGACTCTTCGCACGACGTACATGCCATCGTCAGCAAGGGAGTGTGTGGCCATGGCTAAGAAAGCGTCACCGATTCGGGCGAATCGCACGGCCAAACGAAAACCAAAGCCCCCGGCTACCGGTCGTTCACGGACCACACAGCCATCAAAACGGCAACGACTCTCTTCCTTGCGCACAGAACCGACGGGGAAGCAGGGACGTCGCACGGGACGCGCTCAAGCTATAAACCAAACGGAACTGGCATTACAGAAAAGCGAACAACGGTTTCGCGCCTTGGTGGAAACGACAAGCGATTGGGTCTGGGAAATCGATGAGGACGCGGCTTTCACCTACAGCAGCCCAAAACTTTTCGATCTCCTCGGGTATGAACCGGAGGAAGTGCTTGGCAAAAAACCGTTCGATTTGATGCCGCCGGAAGAAGCGCGTCGCATCGGAGACCTGTTTGGCCCCATCGCGGCGGCTCGGCAATCATTTAGCTGCGTTGAGTCCGTCTTCCTACATAAAGACGGCCGCCGCATCGTCCTTGAATGTGGAGGAGTGCCCGTGCTCGATGGAGCGGGTAGGTTCAGAGGATACCGCGGCATCGATCGAGACATTACGGAACGCAAACGAGCCGCGGGAGTAACGAGACACAATCAAGCACTCCTCACCTCCATTATCGAAAATATTCCTCACATGATTTTCGTCAAGAATGCAAAAACCCTCAAGTTTGTGCGCGTTAACCAGGCGGGTGAACAATTGCTCGGTTATCCCAGAGAGGAACTCCTCGACAAAAGTGATTATGACTTTTTCCCCGAACAGGAAGCCGACTTTTTCACGGCCATGGACCGCAAAGTATTGCAACGCGGGCACAGCCTCGATATTCCTGAAGAGTCGATCGAAACTCGGCGGAAGGGAAGGAGGCTGCTCCATACCAAGAAAGTCCCGATCAACGGCGACGATGGCACGCCCCAGTATTTGCTGGGAATTTCGGAAGATATTACCGAACGCAAGCATATCGAACACGTCGAGCGAGAGCGGACGCGCGTACTGGAACAGCAACAGATTGCGCTGTGCGAGCTGGCGAAGCACGATGCTATCTATACGGGAAATCTCGAAGAGGCGTTGCGGATGATCACCGAAGCGGGAAGCCGGGTGCTCGGAGTGGAACGGGCTAGCATTTGGAAACTCAACGAACAAGGGACTGCGTTGGAACTGCTCGACCTCTATGAGCGGACCCCGAACCGACACATAACCGGCTTCACTCTGGCCGCACAGGACTACCCATTCTACTTTCAAGCCATCGCGCATGAAGAGCACGCGATTGCTGCCCATGACGCTCATTCGGACGTTCGGACCAGTGAGTTTTCCCAATCCTATCTGACCCCACTCGGAATCGGAGCCATGCTGGATGCGCCGGTTCGACGCAGAGGGCATGTTATCGGTGTACTGTGTCACGAACATGTCGGTGGACCGCGATCCTGGACGGCGGAAGAAGTTTATTTCTCCAGCTCACTGGCCACTTTTATGACCCTCGCACTGGAAGCCCACCAACGCCGGGAGGCTGACCAAGCACTCGTCCTCGCTAAGGAAGCGGCAGAAGTGGCCAGCCGCGCTAAGAGCGAGTTCCTCGCCAGCGTGAGCCACGAGATTCGGACGCCCATGAATGCCATTGTCGGCATGGCCGATCTGTTATGGGAAACGGATCTCGCCCCCGATCAACGGAAATACCTGCGAATTTTCCGCCGAGCCGGCGGAAATCTACTGAGTCTGATCAACGACATTCTCGACCTGTCGAAAGTCGAAGCCGGCCATCTTGAGCTGGAATCAACCGACTTTGATCTAAACGACTTGGTCGAAAAAGCCATCGAGATTCTCGCCATGCGGGCCAATGAAAAAGGCCTCGAGCTCGCCTGCCACCTTTCGCCTGACGTCCCCCTCGCCGTGATCGGAGACCCCAACCGACTGCACCAGATCCTCATCAATCTCATCAGCAATGCGATCAAATTCACTGACAGCGGATCCGTCACGGTGCGGGTCGCGCAGGATCCGGAACTTCCCACGCCTGGAGCCATTCGATTTTCTATTAGTGATACAGGGATCGGCATTCCGTCCGACAAGCTTGCTGCCATTTTTGAAGGCTTCACACAAGCCCATGCCTCAATGACGCGCAAGTATGGGGGAACCGGTTTAGGCCTGACCATTTCAAGGCAATTAGCCGAGCTCATGAACGGACGAATCTGGGTTGAGAGTACCCTGGGAGAGGGCAGCACGTTTCATTGCTGCGTGCAGCTAGCGGTGCAAACCGGCCCGACACCCGCACACGACAACATCGCGGTCAATCTTCAAGGGGTTAAAACCCTCGTGGTCGATGACCATGCCACTAACCGCCTGATCCTTCGCGAAACCTTGACCGCCTTGGGTGCAACGGTGACGGATACTCCGTCCGGTCACGAGGCCATCGCTGAATGGCGGCGAGCCTCTACCTCGGCACGCCCCTACCAACTCTTGCTCCTCGACTGTCGCATGCCGGAGATGGATGGGTTCCAGGTCGCCGAAGAGATCAGACGGGCCAGCCCTCCCCAGGGCCTGACGATTGTGATGCTCGCCTCTCACCATTGGGCCGACGATATCGCCCGCACCTATGACATGGGGCTGGGAGGCTATTTGATCAAACCCATCAGGAAATCGGATCTACTCCAGACCATCAGCATCGCCCTCGAGCGTTCTAAGGGCATCCAACAATCTACTGGTTCGGCACCAGTGGCTCCCACATCTCCTACCGAAGGCAGGGCCCTTCACATTCTGTTGGTGGAGGATTCCCCGGACAACCAGGTGCTGGTCCGTTCCTATTTGAAGCAGACTCCCTATCGCCTCGATACCGCAGATCACGGAGCTATCGCGTTGGAGCTATTTAAGAACGGCTACTACGACCTGATCCTAATGGACATACAGATGCCGGTGATGGACGGCTATGAGGCCACAAGAGCGATCCGGACCTGGGAACGGGAGCATGATCTCTCCCCCACGCAGGTAATTGCCTTGACCGCTCTGGCACTGAAAGAAGAAGGGGCCAAGATTCTCGAAGCCGGCTGCAATGCCCATATGACCAAACCCATCAAGAAGCACACCCTCCTGGAAGTCCTCCAGGCTTGTCACGGACGGCGTGCCTCATGACCACGGGACCGAACGCGAACGAGGCGAATGCCCTTACTGTGCACATCGACCCAGGCCTTGAAGATATCGTTCCCGGATTTCTAGAGAATCGTCGACGTGATGTGCAGACACTCGAAACCGCGTTGCGACAGAATAACCTGGCACAGATTCATATCATCGGTCATCGCATGAAGGGGGACGGAGGAGGATACGGGTTCGAGGCCATCAGTATGATGGGCGCCGCCTTGGAGCAAGCGGCGGCACGGGAAGACCGCGACGCGATCCGACGACATACCGCCGAACTCATCGACTTTCTTGCCCGCGTCACTGTGGTGTATCGGAGATAGGAGGAGGAAGAATCGCGCGGCGCGCACAAGCGAGGCTTGGTGGAGGGCAGCCACAACATGCTTTATTTTGCCCGACGATTCGGGTACCGCTACGCCCTACCCAATTGGTCGTGGGGGAGGGATTTTAGCGGCATTTCAGACCCCCGTGCGCATTGCGCTGAAGTAAGTGGCCCCCCAATCGCGGGAACGAGAAAAATGGCCAGAAGAGCCATCACCGCCCCGACCTGTCTGGCTGAGCGCGACCTCCTGGCTTGGTGGTTACGGGCTCCGGCGGTATAAAGACTTCATTTAGATCACTAAAGGAGCCTCCAGGAGTTGGCCCGCCACTGATGACGTAAATGCGCCCATGCACCACAGCCGACCCCAGGCCGTGGCGTCCGGTTGGCATCGGCGCCATGGTCTGCCAGGTGTCACGCGCCGGATCATAAGCCTCGTTCTCACGGAACGTGCCGTCGCCGCCTTCGCCGCCGAACACGTAGATCCTGCCGCCGACCTCAGCCGCGGTGATTCCACTGCGGGCAGTCGGGAGATTCGCGGCCAGGGCCCAGCGGTCGGTAACGGGATCGTACACTTCCGTGACGGAAAGATTCCGTCGATAGTCACCATTCAGGCGTCCGCCGATCGCATAGACCTTCCCGGACAGGGTCGCGGCGGCCAGATGATCGCGCGGCGTCGGCAGCGGCGCGCGCGAGGCCCAGGTGTTGCGCTCCGGATCGTAGACCTCGACCGCGGCGCTATTGGCCTTCCGGTCGTAGCCGCCGATGGCGTACAGCTTCCCCTCGTGCTCCGTGACCGACAACGCGCCGCGAGCGGTCGGCATGGGCGCGTGCTGGGACCACGTATCCGTGGCTGGATCGTAGGCGTACACAGTGGCGACGGGTTCCCAGACGGTGAGGCCCGACTGTGCGTACCCGCCGATGACATACAGTCGCCCGCCTGTCACACCGATGCCGACATGATGCAGGCCAACCGGCATGGGCGCTTTGGTGGTCCAGCGGTCCGTGGACGGATCGTATTCTTCGACGGACGGGGTGATCGCAAGATTCATCACATTGCCCAAGCCGGGCTGCTCGAACCCGCCTACGACGTAGATCTTGTCGCGCAGCGTCACGGCGGCCACCTCAGTCCGCTTCGTCGGCGCGGGCGCTGCCGTGCGCCAGACGCCTTGATCGGGCTCCGGCTCCACCGATCGAGTGGATAAGGGCAGCGCGACGAGGCAGAGTCCAGCGAGGAGCAGCACAAGGGCTGACGTCGGCAGGACCATTCGAACGTCGGGTCTGATCGCCGATGTCACGGGGTGTCGCATGGCGCGTATTATACACAATCGAGGAATGGTGGTTTCTCTTTAAGGATCACGCATCCAGAAGGGGCGTGTGGGATTGACACCAGAAGTGTTCCTCAACTCCAAGACGGTCATTCGTATACGATATATCCAGCCGCAGGCACGGTAAGGTCGACCACCCTATTCATGTTTCGCGTCGAATGGCGAGAACTGGCTTCGGGGGAGCGATTTAGGCATTATTTAACCGCGCCGATACGAATCCCTCTACGGTAAAACACTAGATCAATCCTCGGGGAACTTCTCCCGTGTGTTCGATTTCCAAAGGTTCCGCAGGAGCGGCCAACTTGTTTTGCTGACAATACGGCGGCTGATATTTGAAGGTAAGAAGAGCCTCGGCAGATGTTCTTATCTTCTCCTCAATGGGAACCGCGGCGACGAACACATGATTGCCAGATCCATCCCTAAGCCTCCACGCCTAGCCATTCATCTATGCTGCTGTGGGGGGGGAAGGAAGAGGGGGGGGACGCGGCGCATCAATTGGGAATGAACTTGAACAGGCCGCCCCCTTGGGTCGTAATGTAGAGTTCGCCCGAGGCATCTTCACCAAAGCTCGTCACAAAACTGCCCGGCGGACTGAGTAACGGCCATTCTGTCTGCTCCGTGGCTTGACCATTCTGATACCGGAAACTCCTCACAAATCCCGCGCAAAAATCTGCATAGAAGTAGGTGCTTTGCAGCGCCGGCATGACGGACCCTCGATACACATACCCGCCTGTCACTGAACAAGCACCACTGAGGTGGGGATAATCGAGCACCGGCAACGTAAGCCCGCCAGGGTTGCAATTGCTGGAGGGGTTGAAACAGAGAAACCCTTCCATCAACCGCCAGCCGAAATTGAGCGCCCGCCCCGCATTCGGGGCGAGCGAGACATTGATTTCTTCTCGCGTCCCTTGTCCGACATCCCCGATGTACAGATCATGTGTCTGCCGGTCGAATGAAAACCGCCAAGGGTTACGAAGCCCCACGCTCCAGACTTCGGGTGCGGCTCCTGCCAAGAAAGGGTTAGCAATGTTATTGGCACAGGGGCCGCCCAGGAAGGGATCGATGCGCAAGAGTTTCCCGAGTCGTGTGTTCTGATTCTGTCCGTTGTTATTTGGGTCGCCGCCGCTTCCTCCATCACCGACGCCCGCATACAGACATCCATCTGGGCCAAATGCCAGCATGCCGCCGTTGTGATTCGAGAAGGTCGGATGTGCCACCGTGAGAAGCGGCGTGCCCGTTGAGGGGTCGGCGAGGTTCACATTTGTGGGGTGTCGGAGGTAGCGGGCGATGACGATGTCACCTGCCGTGTTTGTGTAATGAACATAGAGCTGACGGTTGGCGGCATATTGCGGGTCGAACGCCAGCCCAAGCAGCCCCTGTTCTCCTCCCGCCGTTATGAGCCCGCTGATATCGAGGAATGGCGTCGCAAGCAGCGAGCCGGCTATCACATCATAAATTCGAATCAGTCCACCCTGCTCGACAATGAAGAGGCGGGTAGTGTCATTGGCCGGCGCGGTCATGAAGACTGGCGAACTTAGACTGGTACTAATCGATTGAAGCTGCACGCTGATGGACGATGGTAATGGTGGCAACGAGCCCTGATTGGATCCGTTGTCGCCGCACCCTATCAGGCATCCTGTGCCGACAACGACCACACCAGCCACCAACAGGTGCCGAATCGGAATCATCGCTCCCCCGTTCGGTGAACCCGACGGTACCTCCCCACCTAACTATAGGGTGCTTGAATTCTAAATCCAAGTGCAACACTACAGGCGGGTGTTGCCTTGCCAATGGACATTCACCACGCCACGCTCCACGAGGCATATATACGCGGTGTGTCCGTCAGACACGGAAAGAGCACGGACAAAATGGTCCGTGAGAGTAGGAGAAGAAAGAACGATGGTACGGAAGTGATTGAAACGATTGGTCGCGGGGGAGCGATTTAGTCATTTTTTAACCCCGGAAACATTGAGGATTGCGCTGCGTGGAGGGCAAACGATCCAACCGTCGCTGGCACCCCTCCTCCGCTTTGAAATTCGAGGGGTTGCGCTGGTAGCTCAGAAATCTGACCTGCGGCTTACGAATTTCTGGCGATCCTGCTCAGACAACCAAACCCCACAACAAACCACAAACCAGGATACCCCCGACAGGGGGCTAGATCGGGCTGTTTTGCCCTGTCCTGGTAGCAGCGTGGTAGCAGACCCGGATAGCGAGAAAGGGGAGAAATAATGAGGGACTTAAATGAGTCCGATTATTATCTTGCCGGAAATTTCCACGAGGTAGTACACGATCATTATCCGATCATCGTCGGAGGTCGCAGCGGAAACCACTGTGTGGCTGGCCCAGTGTCAGATGGCTTCGGCGGTCGTTGGATCGATGACCGATTTCACTTCCTCCACGCTTGTGATGGGGAACTGTCCGGCTTTGGCGTGCTGGCGAATCAGGGCAGGATTCGGAGCGATATACACACAGTAAATTTTGTTTGCTGTGATGTAGCTTTCGCGCCACTGGATTTCAGGACCCATGTTTTTCAGCACATCACAGGACTTTTGGGCAACGGCGGTGAGTTGAGCGGAATTCATCTGCCCGGCTCCAAGAAGCTCACGCTCGACAATGTATTTTGGCATGATCCTCCCTCCTTGAAATTGCAAGAGCACCAATTATTGCCGAGTGAACATTTCTATTCAAGTCGTAATATTCGGCGCGGTTAAGCGCTGAAAACCAGGAAGCAGAACACCGGCCGCTGAAAGATTTGAAGACCCCACAGGCTTCCTGACCTGC
>CAVSCZ010000021.1:0-190695 GCA_963726635.1 uncultured Nitrospiraceae bacterium | reverse complement strand
ATGTTTGCAAACCAGTGGAGGCCGTACAGTGGTTCCAGCGACCTCTCTCTCGAAGCGTGATCTGTTCCTCTTTGCCGCACTCTTTCTTTTAGAATCGTCGATTGCGGCCATGGCGATGCTCATGCACAGGAAAGGCGAGAGACCTTTCGCAGTATTCCTCTCGAGTAGACCCGGCATCGCGTTTCTCATTGCCATCGCCGCCTTCTTCATTGCCGGCTGGGTCATTGTTCACCAATATCATCTGGCAAGCCAATGGGCACGGGTACACCATTTTCGCTTGAACGTGGCGATGAACCTTGTCACCGTGCTGCTCATCTTGATAACGGGCGAGCTCGTCGTGAGAGTTGGTTCTCAGAGCTCCGAGGACCGCGAAGTGTTTGGGAACGTGGTGTTGAAGCCGAGAAATTGGGAGAGGACTAAACTCCGCTACCGCCAACTATTTTGAGAAGGGCCTCGCCGATCAGTCTTTGCTGGTCTATGATGACCGGCTGGGTTGGGCCGTTGGACAGAATCGATATGGCGCCCCTAAAGGAGAGGGGCCCTATTGGTCCAGTTCGGAGGGGCTCCGCGCTCCACATGAGGGGGTTGCCTTCCCCAAGGTCGAAGGAAAGACGGAAATTGCCCTCGTCGGGGACTCCTTCACCTTCGGCGAGGAGGTGAGATATGAGGAGACTTGGGGATATAAGCTGGAACAGCTGCTGGGTGAGGAATTTCAGGTCTTAAACTTTGGAGTTCCTGGATATGGCCTAGGCCAGATGTATCTGCGGTACGAGCAAGCTGTCCGCCAGCGGAGCCCGAAAGTTGTGGTCTTCGGCTTCATCTCCGAAGATGTCTCCCGCACGATGTGGGTCTATCCCTTTCTGTCAACTTCGTGGAACCTCCCTTTCTCAACACCTCGTTTCGTGCTGCGGGATGGAGAACTTACGAACGTCAACCTGCGTCCTCTTCCCTCTGAAGCGATCTTTTCCCGAGGATCGATTTCTGAACTTCCCTTCGTGGAGTATGACAGTTGGTACAGGCCGAGCGACTGGCAGAAACGTTGGTATCATTTCTCCTACCTCGTTCGGCTGTTCATAAGTTTCTATCCTCCTTGGGACGAGAAGCCAGAGACCTTGGAAGAGGCGGTTCGGTCGATCAATGCAGCGATCTTGAAGACGCTTTGTGCGGTCGGTCAAGCAAGCGGGGTCGATCCCTCACGTGCGTATTTTTCCCTGGTCGGAGTGAACTTAAGGAACCGAGTTCACACCTGTCCCTGGGTAAGCGAGTGCTGGAAGAGGCTGGCGTTGCCTACATTGACCCCACCCCTGTTTGCTGGAGGTGGACCCCGCTGATCGGTTCTTGGAGGGCCACTATTCTCCACAGGGCAATGCAGCGGTCGCAAAGTGTGTATACAAGGCTGTAAGAGAGTCTCTAGCTCAAGCTTCCGGTAGCGGCGCATAGCGACGGTGCACACCTTGGCTCCGCCCACGATGACTCTTATTTTGAAGTGAATCCCGTTCTTAGTTGAAATTGCGAAGCCGTTAGTCGCGGGATCTGTTCTCAGTACCTCCCACAGTCCGATGTTTACAAACCAGTGGAGGCCGTACGGTGGTTCCAGCGACCTCTCTCTCGAAGCGTGATCTGTTCCTCTTTGCCGCACTCTTTCTTTTAGAATCGTCGATTGCGGCCATGGCGATGCTCATGCACAGGAAAGGCGAGAGACCTTTCGCAGTATTCCTCTCGAGTAGACCCGGCATCGCGTTTCTCATTGCCATCGCCGCCTTCTTCATTGCCGGCTGGGTCATTGTTCACCAATATCATCTGGCAAGCCAATGGGCACGGGTACACCATTTTCGCTTGAACGTGGCGATGAACCTTGTCACCGTGCTGCTCATCTTGATAACGGGCGAGCTCGTCGTGAGAGTTGGTTCTCAGAGCTCCGAGGACCGCGAAGTGTTTGGGAACGTGGTGTTGAAGCCGAGAAATTGGGAGAGGACTAAACTCCGCTACCGCCAAGTTTTTGAGAAGGGCCTCGCCGATCAGTCTTTGCTGGTCTATGATGACCGGCTGGGTTGGGCCGTTGGACAGAATCGATATAGCGCCCCTAAAGGAGAGGGGCCCTATTGGTCCAGTTCGGAGGGGCTCCGCGCTCCACATGAGGGGGTTGCCTTCCCCAAGGTCGAAGGAAAGACGGAAATTGCCCTCGTCGGGGACTTCTTCACCTTCGGCGAGGTGAGATATGAGGAGACCTGGGGATATAAGCTGGAACAGCTGCTGGGTGAGGAATTTCAGGTCTTAAACTTTGGAGTTCCTGGATATGGCCTAGGCCAGATGTATCTGCGGTACGAGAAAGCTGTCCGCCCGCGGAGCCCGAAAGTTGTGGTCTTCGGCTTCATCTCCGATGATCTCTCCCGCACGATGTGGGTCTATCCCTTTCTGTCTACTAAGTGGGACCTCCCTTTCTCAACACCTCGTTTCGTGCTGCGGGATGGAGAACCTACGAACGTCAACATGCATCCTCTTCCCTCTGAAGCGATCTTTTCCCGAGGATCGATTTCTGAACTTCCCTTCGTGGAGTATGACAGTTGGTACAGGCCGAGCGACTGGCAGAAACGTTGGTATCATTTCTCCTACCTCGTTCGGCTGATCATAAGTTTCTATCCTCCTTGGGACGAGAAGCCAGAGACCTCGGAAGAGGCGGTTCGGTCGATCAATGCAGCGATCTTGAAGAGCTTTGTACGGTCGGTCAAGCAAGCGGGGTCGATCCCTCACGTGCTATTTTTCCCTGGTCGGAGTGAACTCAAGGAACCGAGTTCACACCTGTCCCTGGGTAAGCGAGTGCTGGAACAGGCTGGCGTTGCCTACATTGACCCCACACCCTGTTTGCTGGAGGTGGACCCCGCTGATCGGTTCTTGGGAGGAGGCCACTATTCTCCACAGAGCAATGCAGCGGTCGCAAAGTGTGTACACAAGGCTGTAAGAGAGTCTCTAGCTCAAGCTTCCGGTTGACCCTCCCCTGATTTCATAGACACCTCCATAAGTGGGAGAATGATGAAATTGGAGGTCAGCATGCCAAAAATAACGCGACGTCAGTTTACTGACGCATTCAAGTCCGAGGCAGTCCGGCTCACGCGGGAATCGGGCCGGCCGGTGGCCCAGGTGGCTCGGGAACTTGGGATTTCTGACAATGTGCTGTATCGCTGGAGGACCGAACAGCAACAGGTCGAATCCCAGGGCCGCACGCGCCAGGCGGTGCGGGTCGAGCAGGACGAGCTGACACGGCTCACACGAGAAAACGAGACGCTGCGGAAGGAACGGGATTTTTTAAAACGTGCGGCGGCGTTCTTCGCGAGGGAATCCCAATGAGATACCGCGCGATCCAGGAGCATGACCGTCGCTATCCAATCCGGTTGATGTGCCGCGCCCTCGCGGTATCGGCTGCGGGCTATTACGCGTGGCGCATACGGCCCGAGAGTACCCGTTCGGTGTCCGCCCGGACCGTGCTCTCGGCCATCCGGGTGATCCATCGAGAGTCCCGCGAGACCTACGGCAGTCCCAGCATCTGGGACGCCTTGATCAAGCAGGGACACCGCATCGGTGAACATCGCGTGGCCCGGTTGATGCGCCAGGACGGCATCCGTGCCAAGACCGTGAAGAAGTGGCGAGCCACGACGCAGTCCCATCATCGGTTTCCCGTGGCGACCAACACCCTCAATCGCCAGTTCACAGTCGCGTCTCCGAATCGGGTATGGGCCGGGGACATCACCTACGTGTGGACCACTGAGGGCTGGCTCTATCTGGCAGTGGTCCTCGACCTCTACTCGCGCACCGTGATTGGCTGGGCCATGGGCACCAGGCTCATCGGAGATCTGGCCGAACGTGCCCTCATCATGGCGCTGGCGAACCGGATACCCGCGACTGGGCTCCTGCACCATTCGGATCGCGGCAGTCAGTACGCCGCCACGAGCTACCAGCGTCTGCTCGGCGAGTATGGCATCATCACCAGCATGAGCCGCACCGGCAACTGCTGGGACAACGCCTGTGTCGAGAGCTTCTTCGGGACACTCAAGCGCGAGCTCGTCTACCATCGGCATTACGCAACCCGTGAAGACGCGAAGCAAGACATCTTCGAGTACATTGAGGTGTTCTATAATCGGAAGCGCCGTCACTCGACCCTTGGCTATGTCTCCCCGGCCGAGTACGAAGCGAGGACGGCAGTTGCTTAACTGGGTGTCCACGGAATTGGGGGAAGGTCAGGTAGCGGCGCATAGCGACGGTGCACACCTTGGCTCCTCCCACGATGACTCTTGCTTGTGACGAACCAGTCTGAGACTTGAACCTATCTCAAACGTTTTTCGCCGAGAAAGTCGCTCCGGACTATCCCCGCCTCCCTCGTGAGTTGCGCGTCCTACGCGCGGGCAGGAAGATGTGGGGCCTGTCGGTTGGTTTGCCAAACAGTTAGAGAAGGGGGTCTTCTTTTCCCCTCGTTAGGGGTATAGTCTGCTGGCTGCTGTGAGCTTAGGATAGTTTGTTGGTGGCGATGCACAACGGTGTTGTGCCGCTGCTTTATGGATCGCTGCTCCTGATGGTCGGCGTGACGCAGGGGCAAGGTGAACTAGATAACGGGGTCGTGCGCGGCATGCTCAAACGTACCGATCATACCGTGCAGAGTGGACGCAGAAAAAAAGGGGCATTTCATGAATCAGGAGCATAACGCGGCAACGTTTTTCAATAGTTTTGCCGATACCTTCGACACTATATACGACCAGAAGCGCAATCCTTTCATGCGTTGGGTAGATTCCACGTTTCGGAGCGACATGTTCATTCGCTATGCTCTTACGTTCGAGGCGCTCGGGGATCTGAAGGGGGGTACGGTGCTTGATGTCGGATGCGGCTCGGGACCATACATCGCTGAAGCTTTCAAGCGTGGTGCCGACCGGGTAACGGGTATTGATCCAGCGCCCAACATGCTTGCACTTGTGCGTCAACGTCTTTCCCAGATGGGCGTAGCTGAGGACCGGTGCGAGTTATTTGAGGGGATATTCCCAGGAGTACAGGTCGAGCCGCGCGACTACGCGATCGTGATGGGGGTCATGGACTATGTCCAGGATGCTCAGACCTTCCTGAAAGCCCTTCGGCCGGTGGTCAAACGGCTTGCCGTTATTTCCTTTCCAAGCGAACATTTGCTCAGAACTCCATTCCGGAGGATTCGCTACCGTTTGCGACAATGTCCCGTCTATTTCTACAATGAGTCCGGCATTCGCCAACTGTGTAAAACCGCAGGCTTTGCAGATGTCCGTATCCGGAAAATCCCGGGGGCAGGCATGGACTTCCACGTAAGTTTACGGCCATGAGTTATGGTCCCCCTGTCATCTCGATCGACGTTGAAGACTGGCCTCAGTCTACATGGGACCACAGTCTTCCGATCACGGACCGAGCCGTTGAGAACACGCGTCGTCTTCTTCGTCTACTACGCGAGACCGATGTGCGGGTCACCATGTTCGTGCTGGGCAAACTTGCCGAGCGTTTTCCTCAGGTCGTCAAAGAAATCCAGGCAGATGGGCATGAAGTGGCGTGCCATGGCCACGGACATCTGGAAATTGCTCGGCAATCTCCCGACGAATTTCTGACCGACGTCCGTCACTCCAAGGACCTCTTGGAACAGATCATCGGAGAGCCGGTGAACGGCTATCGTGCGCCTGATTTTTCGATTGTCCGGAGTACACTCTGGGCTCTTGATGCGCTTGCCGAAGCCGGTTTTGAGTACGATTCCAGCATTGTCCCGGCCCGGCTCCCCCGGTATGGAATTGCCGGATGGCCTGTCCTTCCGGTGCGAGTTCAGCTTGGCCAGGGCAGTAGTATTTTGGAGGCTCCTTTGGCCACGGTTCGCGCCTTCGGAAGAAATTGGCCGGTAGGCGGAGGCGGATACCATCGTTTGTTGCCGGGATTTGCGAGTCGGTATTTTGCCCGGCGTGTGATGAGCTCCGCACCCTTCGTGTTTTACTGCCATCCCTATGAGTTCGATGTGCGCGAGATGGACGAAATTCCACTCCATATTCCGCTGACCGTTCGGCTACATCAAGCGACAGGGCGAAGGTGGTTCGAGCGGCGGTTCCGGTCTTTTGTGAAACAATTTGGCGGGCAAACGATGCGCGAGATGCTGTCTTCGCAGCAGTGGCAGGAATTCGATCTACGTAGTTTGATTCCAAACCCTATGGCTCCTGGGAAGACTATTACCTCCTCAGTCGGCTGCGATTGACCTTCCCCCGTTTGTTACACCACGACCAGCGAAGTTGACTCCTGTGCGGCCTGGGTCCGGTTTTGATGGTTGTGAATGAACTCCATGGGCGTCATATCCCCAATGGTGCTGTGCGTCCGCTCCTCATTGTACTCTCGCCGCCAAGCCTCAATCACGACCTGGGCTTCTTGTAACGTGAGAAACCAGTGCTCGTTCAAGCACTCATCTCGAAACTTGCCGTTGAAGCTTTCAATAAACGCATTCTGGACCGGTTTCCCCGGCTGAATGAAGTGCAGCTGTACCCCGTGCTGACCGGCCCACGCATCCAAGGCAGTCCCAGCGAATTCCGGTCCGTTGTCCAGGATCACGGTCTCTGGCAACGGTCGTCCGACAAAGAGTCGATCCAGAATGCGGCACACCCGCTCGCCCCCAATGGAGACATCCACTTCAATCACCGGCACCTCTTTCGAGCAGGGATCGGTCATCGTCAAGCACTTGAACCGTCGGCCATTGGCCAGCCGATCATGCACAAAGTCCATCGCATAACAGAGTCCCGGCCGAGTGGGCATCGGTATGGCGACGCGCGGGATGGCCACGGACTTCTTCCGTGCCCGGCGACGCAAGGAGAGCCCTTCCTCCCGATAGATCCGCTCGACCTTCTTGTGATTCACCCGCCACCCTTCCCGGCGCAACCGCACATAGATGCGGGGACACCCATACCGTCGCTTGGTCTCGGCAATCTCTCGCATCCTCGCTCGCAGTCCGCTGTCGTCCCGTCGGTGGCTACAATACCGCAGCGTGTTCCGATCCAGCGCCATGACCCGACACACGCGCCGTTGACTCAGCCCAAAGCGTGCCCCCAGCAACGTGGCGGCGGTCCGTTTCGCCTTGGGCCTCACCAGTTTTTTGCGGTGACCGCCTTGAGCGCCTGGATGTCGAGCGCCTGCTCCGCCACCATCTGCTTTAACCGCCGGTTTTCCTCTTCCAACTGGCGCAGCTTCTTCACGTCGCTGACTTCCAGGCCGGCGTATTTCGTCCGCCACTTCTAGAAGGTGGCATCCGAAATGCCGTGCTTCCGACACAGGTCCTGAACACTGACCCCGGCCTGGGCGTCCTTCAACACCGCGATGATCTGCTCCTCCGTATGCCGTTTTCAAGTCATGGGCGTCCTCCTTTCGGCCCATCACAGCACAGTCGGACTTCCTAGCCAATGGTGTAGTTTTCGGGGGGAAGGTCACCCCCGTGTTACCAATCCGGGGCTGGTCGCCCAGCGCGCGGCCGGCTCTCGCCGCCCGGCGCGCTCGCCGAGCGTGCCCCAAATCTGGCCTCCGCGTTCCGCTGCATACACGTGACGGACTTCCTGCAGATCGAATCGCAGCGCGGTCCCGACGCGTGGTCGCCGGAATCTCCCCTTTGCGAACCGCTCGCCGAATGGTATCCGTGCTCACGCCCATGAAGGCCGCGAGTTCCTTGATCGACAGATTTTTTGTTTTCATGCGGTCTCCTCAGTTTCAGAACGTGGTCCACCTTACTTACGCCGGAGATTCCTCCTTGGGAATTAGGCAGATGTAGGCTGTTGTGTGCGCTAGGCGCATTTCATCGCGCTCAGGTGACCAGGTCTCCATCCGCTCGCCGTGATCACGAGCGTAGGGCAAAGAGGAGGAGAAGGGAATTAGGCAGTTGAGGGCAGTTTAGGACAGGAAGGGGCAGCTAGGGACAGATGCAACTGGCGGCATTATGAGAATGATAGTGGCGCTTCGTCGAAAAGGGTGGGGCATGCTCACCCAGGAGGTGGTCAACATGGGGCGAACACGACGAGCATTTACTCGGGAGTTCAAGCAGGAGGCCGTGAAACTGGTGATGGCCGGTGGACATCCAACCGCCCAGGTCGCTCGGGATCTCGGGATCACGCCGAATCTGTTGCGGCGCTGGAAGCAAGAGGTCGCCGGTGATCCGGTCGCCGCCTTCCCCGGCAAGGGACGGCGCAAGCCCCACGAAGAGGAGCTGGCCCGGCTCAAGCGGGATTTGGCCCGTGTGACGCAGGAGCGGGATTTTTTAAAAAGTGTGGCGGCGTACTTCGCCAAGCCGTCGTCATGAGGTGCCAGGCCATTCGTGCGCATACCGGCCGCGTCCCGGTGCGGCTGATGTGTCGCATCCTGGCGGTGTCCCCATCGGGCTACTATGCCTGGGTGGCCCGGCCCGAGAGTCGCCGCGCGGCAGAGAATCGACGGCTGGTCGCCGAGATTCGGGTGATCCACGCGGAGTCGCGGAGGACCTACGGGAGTCCCCGGGTTCACGCGACCCTCCAGGCCCAGGGCCAGCGGGTGGGCCCACACCGTGTCGCTCGACTGATGCGGCAGGCCGCATCCGCGCCAAGACCGTGAAGAAGTGGCGGGCCACCACGGATTCGGCGCATCCGTATCCCGTCGTGCCGAACACGCTCAATCGTCAGTTTGCCGTGGCGACACCCAATCGAGTATGGGCCGGCGACATCACGTACGTCTGGACGGTCGAGGGCTGGCTCTATCTGGCGGTGGTGCTCGATCTCTACTCGCGTCGGGTCATTGCCTGGGGGATGGGGAGCCGCCTGACTCAGGAGTTGGCCGCAGCGGCGCTCACCATGGCCGTGGAACACCGACGACCGGCGCACGGCGTGGTGCATCATACGGACCGTGGGTCCCAGTACGCGGCCACCCGGTACCGCGAGTTGCTGGCCGGTCACGGCCTGACGGCGAGCATGAGTCGGCGCGGGAACTGCTGGGACAATGCCGTGGTGGAAAGCTTCTTTCATACGCTGAAAACGGAACACGTGCATCATCAGCGCTATCGGACCCGCGAAGAAGCCCGGCAGGACATTTTCGAATGGATCGAAGTATTCTATAATCGAGTCCGCCGGCATTCGACCCTTGGCTACCGCTCCCCCGCCGAGTTCGAAGCGATGGCGACGGGCTCTTAACCCGGTGTCCATGAAATCGGGGGAAGATCAGCTTCGTTGGAAAGACCAAGAGACCACATAAGCCAACAGAGATGTAAGCCTCTGCCTAAAGACAGACTATTGATGACCTTGATAACGATCCAACACATAACGCTTTCTTCAAGGTCGCGAGTTCCGCACTTCCACGATGGTTTCTTACATGTAGGAAATCGCATGCACGGCCTTGCTTTGCAGGCGCGTAATCCCCGCGTTCTTCAGTGAGCTTCTGCCGTCATTTTTATATGGTCTTAACACTCTCTCGGTCCGGTTTAACACCGTTCTGACACGAAGCTTGATAGGTTTCTTGACACGACAGAGGACACGGTCACGAGAGGCTGAGATTCAGAGGTCAGAGAAAAGTGAGGGAGTCTCGATGACATTGGTTGCACTAGGTTTGCTTTTAGGGATGGTCGGGCTGATGTGGATGATGGTCATCGACATCGTGCGAGCGGATCGCTGCGCCAAAACACAGAGGTCGGGCGATCTGGATAAGCCGGTCGCAGGGGCAGCACGTTGCGAATCCAAGGCAGCGTAACGGGAAGACGGAAGGCACAGAGGAAGGAAGGTCGGAGATCATGATTCAGATGGTGTGGTGGATTCGCAGATTGTTGTTTCCGAAAGAAACAAGGAGCGTGAGCAATGGCATCACCAATCGTACGAGGGAGGACGTCATCATGTCAGGACGCAGTCTGCTGGGCCTAGGGGTGTGGGTGCTGGTGTCGCTGCTCGGCGGCCAGTCGGGGTTCGGCCAAGAGCCCGCGCCGGCGCCGGCCGCCGACGCCGACGGTGCAAGAGCGGCTGGATGCGTTAGAGAAGAAAGTGGAGGCGCCATCCCTCTGGAAGACCCTGGGGTTTAAGGCCTCGGGGTTTCTGGATATCGCCTATACGCAGAACTTCAACAATCCCAACAGCGACCTCAATCAATTGCATATCTTCGACACGAACGCCAACGCGTTCATGGCGCACCTGTTCCAACTGATGGTAGAGCGCCCGGCGGAGGCGGGGGGCGGCGTGCTCGACCGCGCGGGCTTTCGCGCGCGGCTCAACTTTGGGCTCGACTCCCGCGTAACGCGGGCCCGCACCAATTATCAACCGGGCACCAGCAACGATGAGCTCGACTTTCAAGAACTCTATGCCGAGTACATTCTGCCGGTCGGCAATGGGCTCAAGATTCAGGCCGGCAAGATGAACACCCTGATCGGGTATGAAGTGATCAACAGTTTCGAGAACAACAATTTCTCCCGCTCGTTCATGTTCGGCCTGGGGCAAGCCTTCACCACGACGGGCATTCGCTTCACCTACCAGCTCAACCCGGTCGTCCTCGCGTCGTTTGGCGTCGTGAACGGCTGGGACAATGTCGACGACAACAATAAGGGGAAGACGCTCGAGTACCTGGTGGCCCTGACCCCGCATGAGAAGGTCGGGGTCAGCTGGTACGGGTCCTGGGGCCCGGAACAAGCGAACCGGAACTACGGGGATACCTTTACCCCGACCAACCCCGCGGGCCCCACGCCGACCGGCGGGGCCGCCGGGAACCCCTCGGCCAAACGCTTTGCCAATGGGCTCATCATCACGCTGAAACCGACGGACAAGGACACGGTGGTCATCGAGCCCTACTACGTCAACGAGGCGAGCAATCCGGTGGCGGGCACGACCGGGAAGCCGAATGCGCGCTGGGACGGCATCGCCGCCTACCTGACCCATGATTTTACCGACCAGTACAGTTTCCGGTTGCGCGGGGAGATCTTCGAGGATGCCGGCGGGTCCCGGACCTGCGGCGGCTTCTTCAATACGGCGGGGGGCTCGAACACCTGTGCCGGGGCCACGAATGTCACGCCCGCCACACCGGTGGCCCAGACGTTGTGGGAAATCACGCCGACGCTGCAATTCAAGCCGGTGCCGTCGCTGATCACGCGGGTGGAATTCCGGTATGACAAATCGGACAAGAACGTCTTTCTGTACGGCAACGCGACCGGTCAACAATCAAGAAACGCTGTCATTCCAAGTGATCTACCTGTTTTGAGAATGACACTGTTCCCGGAGGACGGGGACGATGAATACGAACTTCTATGCAACCAAGAACCGAACACGTGATGTTCGTGCTGGTCGCCACCATATGGGTGGCGAACAGTACAGGCGAGAAATGCGTGCGGCGTTGCATGAGCTGCAGCAGAGGCTGGGACAGTGTCACAACGGCCCCGGCGGCGTGCGGGTTGCCGTCACAGCTGGTCCGGCACCGTCGACAGAGTATCGAATCAGAAGGAAATTGTTCCAGAAGCGCACCAGTTTTTACACTCTTTTTACTTTCTTCGGCCTATATAGTGTGGATAAGTAGAGAAAGACATATAGGCAACATTTCCTTTGCCGTCGATTGAGGAGGTATGCACATGGATCTCATGTATCTGGCTATCGCAGCGATATTTTTTCTGCTGTCCGGCTGGCTCATCTCGGCGCTGGAACGACTGTAAGGGGGGTACGGCCATGAATGCGATGTACGTGCTCGGCGGAATTCTGTCATTGGGATTGTTGGTCTATCTCATGGTCGCGTTGCTGAAACCGGAGTGGTTCTGATGACGATCAACGGACTGGTTCAAATCGGACTCTACTTTGTCGTGCTGCTCGCGCTGGCCAAGCCGCTGGGATGGTATATGGCACGGGTGTACGAAGGCCAACCCTGTGGGCTCGACCGGGTGCTGGGCCCTCTTGAGCGGCTGGTGTATCGGCTGTGCGGAGTGCGTCAAACCGAGGAGATGGACTGGAAGACGTACGCAGGATCGCGATGCTCCTGCTTAACGGCGCCGGGGCTCTTTGCACTGTATGCGTTACAGCGTTTGCAAGGATTTTTCCCGCTCAATCCACAGGGGTTTGGCGCCGTGGCTCCCGATCTTGCGTTCAACACCGCCGCGAGTTTCGTGACCAACACGAACTGGCAGGCCTACGGAGGCGAAACGACGCTGAGTTATCTCACCCAGATGCTCGGCCTCACGGTCCAGAATTTCTTATCTGCGGCGACCGGTATGGCGATCCTGGTCGCGTTGATCCGGGGCTTGGCGCGACGGAGCGCCATGACGATCGGCAACTTTTGGACGGACCTCGTCCGCAGCACACTGTACATTCTCATGCCGCTGGCCCTGCTCTTGTCCCTGCTGTTGGTGTCACAAGGCGTCGTCCAGACGTTCGCGTCATACCAGACCGCCACATTGCTCCAGCCGGCCGGTTACGACAAGCCGGTGACGGATGCGAACGGCCAGCCGGTGCTGGATGAACAGGGGCAGCCGAAGACAGAGCCTGCGACGGCAACCGAGCAGGTGCTTGGCGGTCGGACCGGCAGCCTCTCAGATTGCGATCAAGCAGCTCGGGACCAACGGCGGCGGATTCTTCAACGTCAATTCCGCGCATCCGTTCGAGAACCCGACGCCCTGGTCCAATTTCCTACAGGTATTGGCGATCCTGCTTGTCCCGGCGGCGCTCTGTTACACATTCGGGATGATGGTCAGAGATACGCGCCAGGGTTGGGCGCTCCTTGCTGCGATGACGATTCTCCTGCTCTGTTTTATTCCGCTGGGCCTGTGGGCCGAGCAAAGCGGAAATCCGGCTTTCACCGCTCTGGGGATCGATCAGGCTTCCAGTGCGGCACAATCCGGCGGGAACATGGAGGGCAAAGAGACGCGATTCGGCATTGCCAACTCCGTCCTGTGGTCTGCCACCACCACGGCGGCCTCGAACGGCTCGGTCAATTCGATGCACGATTCCTACACGCCCCTGGGAGGGCTGGTGCCGCTCTTCCTGATGCAATTTGGAGAGGTGGTGTTCGGCGGGGTCGGCTCGGGTCTCTACGGCATGATCGCCTTCGCCATCATTGCTGTTTTCGTGGCCGGACTGATGGTTGGACGCACGCCCGAATACCTGGGCAAGAAGATCGAACCCTATGAGATGAAGATGGCCTCCCTGTTGATTCTCATCATGCCGATGGTGGTACTCGGTTTCACGGCAGTTGCGTCGGTGACGGGCGTCGGCACCAGCTCGATTCTAAACCCGGGTCCCCATGGGTTCAGTGAGATGCTCTATGCCTATAGTTCGATGGGGAATAACAACGGCAGTGCGTTCGGCGGGCTGAATGTCAACACACCCTTCTACAACCTCACCGGCGGGATCGAGATGCTGATCTCACGCTTCTGGTTGGCGATTGCCACGTTGGCTTTGGCCGGAGCGCTGGCGAGGAAAAAACTCGTGCCGGCTGGGCCCGGAACCCTGCCGACCCACACGCCGCTGTTTGTCGTGCTGCTGATCGGCGTCGTCGTGCTCGTGGGAGCGCTCACCTTCGTGCCCGCACTGGCCCTGGGACCAATCATAGAACACATCCTGATGGTGAGCCGATGACGGCACTGGCGTGGAGGATTTCGAGATGACAACGCAAGGAAAGAGAAGGCAATTGTTCGATCCTCAGATTGTGCGACAGGCGATGGTGGAATCCTTCCGGAAGCTTCATCCGCGCCACCAAATTCGCAATCCGGTCATGTTCGTGGTCGCGGTCGGGAGTGTGCTGACCACCGTCCTGTTCTTCCAGGCGCTGTTCGGGAAAGGCGAAGCGCCTGTCTGGTTCATCCTCGCCGTCTCGCTCTGGCTCTGGTTCACCGTGCTGTTCGCGAACTTTGCCGAAGCGATGGCGGAAGGGCGCGGAAAGGCGCAGGCGGAATCGCTGCGCAGTTCCCGGCGTGAAATGAACGCGAAGAAACTGGGCAAGCCGGAGTCCGGCGACGAGTATCTCAGCGTTCCCTCCTCCATCGTCCCGGCGAGCGCCTTGAAGCGGGGAGACGTCGTCTTGGTGGAGGCCGGCGATTTTATCCCCTGCGACGGGGAGGTCATCCAAGGCATCGCCTCGGTGAACGAAAGTGCCATCACCGGTGAAAGTGCCCCTGTCATTCGAGAGAGCGGCGATCGCAGCGCCGTGACTGGCGGAACACGCATCCTGTCGGACTGGTTGGTGATACGGATCACTGCCAACCCCGGCGAGACATTCCTGGACCGGATGATTGCGATGGTCGAAGGGGCCAAGCGCCAAAAGACGCCGAATGAAATCGCCCTCAACATTCTACTGGCGGCACTCACGGTCATCTTCCTCTTGGCGACGGCCACGTTGCTCCCCTTTTCGCTCTACAGTGTGCAGGCGGTAGGTCAGGGGGCCCCCGTCACTGTGACGGTCTTAGTCGCGCTGTTGGTCTGTCTGATCCCGACGACGATCGGAGGATTGCTCTCTGCCATCGGAATTGCGGGGATGGACCGCATGGTTCAGGCGAACGTGATCGCGATGTCCGGCAAAGCTGTGGAAGCCGCCGGTGATGTCGATGTGTTACTGCTCGACAAAACCGGCACCATCACATTGGGCAATCGTCAGGCGACTGCGTTCCTTCCGGCTGACGGGGTGAGCGACCAGGCGCTGGCCGATGCGGCCCAGCTCGCGTCGCTGGTGGACGAGACGCCGGAGGGGCGTAGCATCGTCGTCCTGGCCAAGGAAAAGTATGGATTGCGTGCGCGCGATATTCACGAGTTAGGGGCGACATTCATTCCCTTTACTGCTCAAACCCGCATGAGCGGCGTCAATTTGAACGGGCGGGAAATCAGGAAGGGCTCAGATGATGCCATCGAGGCCTATGTCATAGCGCGAGGGGGACAATTTTCTGCTGCGGTCCGGTCGAGCGTGGATGCCATCTCCACCCAGGGAGGGACACCGCTGGTCGTGGCGGAGGGGCCAAAAGTGCTGGGTGTGATCTACCTGAAAGATATCGTCAAAGGCGGGATCAAAGAGCGATTTGCCGAGTTGCGACGCATGGGCATCAAGACCGTCATGATCACCGGCGACAATCCGCAGACTGCGGCGGCCGTGGCTGCGGAAGCTGGCGTGGACGATTTCCTGGCGCAGGCCACGCCGGAAGCCAAGCTCAAGCTGATTCGCGACATGCAGGCCGGCGGCCGGCTCGTCGCGATGACGGGGGATGGCACGAACGACGCTCCGGCGCTGGCTCAGGCGGATGTCGCCGTTGCCATGAACACCGGCACGCAAGCCGCCAAGGAAGCCGGCAATCTGGTGGATCTGGATTCCAACCCGACCAAGCTCATTGAGATCGTGGAAATCGGCAAACAGCTCTTGATGACCCGCGGCGCGCTCACCACCTTCAGCATTGCCAACGATGTCGCGAAGTATTTCGCGATCATTCCCGCGGCGTTTGCCTCGACCTATCCTGCGCTCGCTGTGCTCAATATTATGGGACTGGCCACGCCGGCCAGTGCCGTGTTGTCGGCCGTGATATTCAATGCGTTGATCATCATCGTTCTCATTCCCCTCGCCCTCCGTGGCATCCGGTATCAACCGATCGGCGCAGCGCTGCTGCTTCGCCGGCATCTCCTGGTCTACGGGCTGGGAGGGATCATTGTTCCATTCATTGGCATCAAGCTCATCGATATGTTGCTTGTCGCCCTGCGTTTAGTCTGAGGAGGTATACATGCGGACCCAACTTCGCCCGGCATTGGTCGCGCTCGCCGCCCTGACCCTGATCACCGGGCTCCTGTACCCGCTCGCTGTCACAGGTATCGCTCAGGTGCTGTTTCCGCGGCAAGCCAACGGGAGCCTGATCCTTATCGACGGCAAGCCGGTCGGATCTTCATTGATCGGCCAGCCGTTCGACGCGCCGAAATATTTTTGGGGTCGTCCTTCCGCCACGTCACCGTTTCCGTACAACGCAGCCGCCTCGTCCGGGTCCAATCTGGGCCCGACCAATGACGCGCTGATTAAAGCCGTGCAGGCTCGCATCGACGCGCTCAAGGCCGCCGACCCGGACAATCCTCTTCCCCTTCCGGTGGATTTGGTCACCGCCTCAGGGAGCGGTCTCGATCCGCATATCAGTCCCGCATCTGCGGCATACCAGGTGAGACGAGTCGCGCGCGTCCGCGGGATGGAAGAAGCCGTCGTCCTCCAACTGGTCTCTCAGCATACGGAAGGCCGTCAGCTGGGGATTCTCGGAGAACCCCGGGTGAACGTGCTGGCGCTGAACCTGGCACTGGATACATTGAAATAAACGATTGGCTACGCGACTCGTGTAGGCCTCGTGCTTCTTCACACTCATGGTGAGTGCTCTCGCAGGAAGACCATGCTCGAGATCATTGGAAAAACCGACATTGATTTCATGGGCAAGCGGAATCTCGCATTTCTCGGGTCCGGGATCCTCGTCCTGCTGGGTCTCGTGGCATTCGTTCAGATCGCCCGAGGGGTCGCGAATCTGAGCATCGATTTCTCCGGCGGCGCTGCGGTGCAGGTGAAATTCGATAAACCGGTGGAGATCGAGGCCGTTCGACAGGCGCTTGACGCCCATGGATTGCCTCATGCAGACCTGCAGGAGTTTGGCGGCGCGAACAGGATTCTCGTCAGAATAAAAACCGACACCTCGATGGAGGAGCAGGTGGCCGATCGGATCGTCGCCGCCTTCAACAAGGAATTTCCGGACAATCCCTTGACGGTGGAATCCAGTGTGGTCATCGGTCCCACCATCGGCGCACAGCTCAAGCAGGACGCGCTCATCGCGATCCTCGTCTCGATTGTCGGCATTATCCTTTATATATCGGCCCGGTTTGAACTGCGGTTCGGAGTCGCGGCGGCCCTGGCCATGACGCATGACGTGCTCGCCGTCCTGGGGTTGTTTTATCTCTTGGACAAAGAAATCACGTTGCTGGTTGTCACGGCCTTGCTGACCTTGGCCGGGTATTCGCTCACGGATAAAGTGGTCGTGTTCGATCGGATTCGAGAGAACCTCCGGGCTCGCCGCCGTGAAACCTCGACTGTGATCATCAACAACGGCATCAATCAGGTGCTGAGCCGCACGATCGTCACCAGCCTGACCGTCGTCCTTGTGCTGATTCCGCTCGCAGTGACCGGTGGGGAGGTATTGCATGACTTCTCGCTGGCGCTCCTCTGGGGAGTCATCATCGGCACCTATTCGTCCATTTTTGTGGCCAGTCCGCTTCTGCTCCTGTTGCCCGGACGGGCCAATACCCTCCTTGTGCGGTCTTAACCGACGGGGATCTCCGGCGAGATCGATGACCGTGAGAGACGAAGGCGTACATCAGGATCGAGACCGGGTCCTTTCCCCGCGATTGACGAAGCGATGTATCCTGCTGCAGGTCTTGGGCGCCCTGCTCATGGTCTTGGCCTGCGCAGTGGATTGGGCTCCTCCTGATGATCCTACTCTTCCCCAGACACGACCTTTCCTGCTGCTCATCGGCGTGATTGTCTGTGTGACCGGCCTGGCCTTAATGAGGCGGTGAGCCAGTGACCGCTCGCCATGACACGATGGCATCTGCTTCTTGTGCCACTGCCAGGACTCTTACACTAAATGTTAGCGAAGGTCTTGAGTGCCTTGAGGTGCCCAGAGGGCAGTGGATCTGTTCTTATAGAATCTTGAGGCAGTCCTCCTCCATTTTTACCCCTTTTTTACGCGGCAGTCGTTACGCTGTGAAGTATGAAAATCCCATTATTGAGCACAACTCAATACGGCGGACGTCTCGCTCTCTTGAAACGACTGGTCATTGGGAACGCATCGAGTCTCGTCCACGCAAGAGCTCTCACAGGTATCGGCGCGTGGAGAGTGGCCACTGACAAAGCGACGGCAGCGTGGGCGGCCAAGCCATCGCGCGAGTCGCACCGGGCAAGTAGGCAGGAACTCAAGGTCGCACTCCGCACGTTACGCGAAAGATTGGCGACGCGAGGAGCCATGCAAAGAAGTGCGCGAGACAAGCATGAATGATGTCATGGCGGTGATCCTCTTCATACTCGGCAGCGTAGGGCTCGTTTTCGCGCTTCGTGCTTGGGCAAGGAGCAGACATCGCGAGATCACGATCGCGGACCGACTTCTCGCGAGCTTGCTGACAGCGGGGCACCCGCCAGCGCGGAGGTGAGGCAAGCCATGCGGTGGATTATAATTCTCACTTTCTTCCTGATCATCTTTTTGTCCCAGTTCCTTATGTTCTGGTTCTTCCAATGCTAGCAAAGCCTGGAACAGCGAAGGACGAGACCGGCTGACGCATCATATTCAAGGGCAACGCTACAGCGCTAACCAAGGGAGGGAGTATGAGTTTTGCTGTATGGGACGTCATCTGGATTGTCATCGGAGGTCTCTACGGAATCATGGCGGTTGGCTGGGGAATTATGCGTGTGGCGAAGTCGCCCCTGGAGCCTGGACTTGGTCCTAGCTCCTACAGGCAATGGGGTAGATAAGGCGTCACGAGTTCGTTTCCCGAACTGACCTGGCATAGGAGACCAGCATGTCGAGGGTAGGGCTATTCGTATGGATCTTAGCCGGGATTTTCTTGAACCTTGCGCGACAAGCCTCGGCCGTCGGACCGTGAATACGCCCAGGAGTGAAATATGCCTCGAGACCATCACCCCCTACGACCCCGCACCGTGGCGCACATCTTGGAGATCGCCCGGATCTACGCCCGCACACAGTCCCTGACCCAAACTGCGCACTATATCGGCCCTCATCAACCGCGACCCTGCACCAGAGAGGCCATTCGTCAGTTATTGCTGAAAGGCCGTGCACACGGCTTGATCGACTACACGCCGAAACATCTGCACTATCGACAACGTACACACACGTTGCGGCGCCAATCCGCCTCGTCGATTGCCACTCGTCACCCGACCCTTACCACCTTCCGCGACCTCGCGAGCGCGGTCAACATGCCAGTCCAGCGATTGCTCCAGAGTTTGCTGCCTCAACAACACCAGCGTCTCCAGGCCATCTTTCACGCACGCGTCCGACACCGCCACAAGCAGCACACACTTCAGGAGTATCGCGCCCTTGTGGCCCGTTTGGGATTCCATCCCAGTACGACGATAATGGACCACGAAATCCGCACCCTCTCCATTCGAATTCGTCGCTATTGGGGCGGTATTACCCAATTTCGAACCGCTCATCAGATTCCGCTGCCCACCCATGGCAATCGCAAGGTCGGAGCACGCAACCGGAATACACGTAAAACGCTGCTCCTGCGCGCCATCACCGAACACCCGGTGGTCGGCATGTCAACACTCCGCCCTCGGGACCGGGCCTTGGCTCGGGACCTCATCCGAGAACATGCCTTACGCCGCACCACCGTCCGCCGCATCCACATTGTAACGGCACCCGGCATCGATCCAACTCCGCTGGTACGATCCCTTCTGCAACGCCCACGTCAACAACCTCGACGCGTCCCTCTGCATCGACAACCCTCGGCCGCATAAGGAAAGACGCCATATTGGGCGCAAACCTCTCACGGCATTTCAACAAGTTCCCTTCACACAAATTACCCACACCGCATGTACACAATAGAATGCATACAATGCACTTCAGCGGATTCCGCCCGCTTCCCGACTTGGCGGCCACGTGTCCGCACGGCGACCGACTGCGCTTTCTCGCGGGATGCTGCTGCGAACACGGTCGTGTCGCGAATGCCCAGTACGAACGAAAGCGCCAACAGGCCAGAGGCGAGGGAGACTGGAATGGGATTGTGTCGGCCACGGCGGCACAGAACCATATGCGTCAGCTAGGGTAATTTTGACCAAACCGCTGCCGGTCTTCTCGCCATACTGGTCAGCGCCGGGGAGATTGCGGAGAACAAGGCCAGATCGATACCATCCGCTTTTCTCAGGGGTTGCGCGGGAGTCGGGGGCTCCTGGATTGGACACATGCTCTTTGGAGCAACGGATACGTCTGCGCGGTCGAGGAATTACGTGGTGACCGTAGCGGGAAGTCAATGAGGAGTGGGAAAGTGAATGCCATGAAGAGTGGCCCCATGATATCTTGAGCCATGTGATACCGGCGAAGTTTCGTGTCCAGCTTGTTACTGCCAGAACTCTTTCTTTGTCCCTGTTTCCTTAAGAGAGGAGGCCACTGATCCATTCGGCACTGTTTCTCCGTTCTCGAAGATAAAGAAATTGTGTAGCCCACCTGTTTTCCAAATGGCGAATACCCACAATCCTGACAAAACTGTCCCTAGCCCACCAATGCCTAGGAGAATTGCGAGTGATAGTTCCATGGGGTACATCCCTATTTTGCGTGGCCTGATCGATCTGTCACTCACAATAATAAGACGGAATATGTCAAAATGGGCTCAACAGAGGCAGTCTTTCTATCAAGGTGGCGTTAAAATCCACTGTGATCCATCTCAATTGCAGAACTAGAATATTATTTCCTCTATAAAGGGAGCATGAATAACCAAAGGCCTGACCCCGATACCTTGCTGAGGCGCGTGCAGGCTGAAGAGGCCGAGCAGGCGCGCGGCAAGCTCAAAGTATTCTTCGGTGCCACGGCCGGTGTCGGGAAAACCTACGCGATGCTCGGGGCGGCGCACGAGCAGCAAAATGACGCGGTGGACGTCATCGTCGGGTGGGTCGAAACGCACGGTCGTGCGGAAACAGAAGCTCTGCTGGAAGGGCTGACGATTCTGCCGCCACGCGTGGTCGAGCATCGCGGAACGACATTGCGGGAATTCGATCTTGACGCGGCGCTCGCCCGTCGTCCTCAGCTCATTCTCATGGACGAACTGGCCCACACCAATGCCCCCGGTTCTCGGCATCCGAAACGATGGCAGGACGTGAAGGAACTCTTGAAGGCGGGCATCAACGTCTATACGACCGTCAACGTGCAGCACCTGGAGTGCCTGAACGATGTGGTTGCTCAGATCACTGGAGTGCGGGTGAGTGAAACGGTGCCGGACTCGGTGCTCGAACAGGCCGATGATGTCGAGCTGATCGATCTTCCCCCCGACGACCTCCTGCAGCGTCTGAAAGACGGCAAGGTCTACATGCCGGAGCAAGCGCAACACGCGCTCCAGAATTTCTTCCGCAAGGGGAATCTGATCGCGTTGCGCGAATTGGCTCTCCGGCGAACAGCCGAGCGGGTCGACCAGCAGATGGAGGTGTACCGCCGCGACCATGCAGTGGTCCGTACGTGGCCTGCCGCCGAAACCATCATGGTCTGTGTGAACATGAAGCCCCGGGGACCCCGTTTGGTGAGGGCTGCCAGAACGATGGCGACGGGTCTCCATGCGAAATGGATGGCCGTGTACGTTCAAACGCCCAGACATCTGCGCATGCCTCAGGCCGACCGTGACCGGGTGAACCAGACGCTTCGGCTCGCCGAGCTGCTTGGCGCCGAGACGGTGGTGCTGAGCGGAGCCAATGTCGCGCAGGAACTGTTGTCCTATGCCCGCACGAGAAACGTGGCGAAGATCATCGTGGGGAAGCCGGTCCGTGCTCGTTGGAAGGAATGGGTGTTCGGCTCGGTGGTGGCTGAGCTTGTGCAACAGAGCGGGGAGACGGACATCTATGTGATCACTGGCGCGGCCGGTGAAAGCCGCCCGTTGGCGACGCAGGCTGTGAAGCGGAGCAGTGAGTGGTCATCCTACGGACTGGGTGTTGTGGGAGTAGGCACTGTCAACGGGCGTGGCGTGGCTCATGTTCCCGTACTTCGGTCTGGCCAATCTCATCATGGTGTACTTGATGGGAGTCGTGCTCGTGGCGACCCGGTATGGACGAGGGCCGTCGGTCCTTGCATCAGTCCTGAGTGTCGCTGCGTTCGACTTTTTCTTTGTTCCTCCTTATTTGTCCTTCGCCGTGTCGGACATTCAATACCTCCTGACGTTTGCGGTCATGTTAGTCGTTGCCCTTACGATCAGCGGACTGGCCGTCCGTACCAAGCAACAGGCTGAGCTGGCTCGTCATCAGGAACGGCGTACTGCGGTCCTCTACGCATTGAGCCGCGAGCTGGCCACCCACCGGGGGCTGGCCACCCTCACGCAATTGGCTGTGAAACACGTCCGAGAGGTGTTCGATAGCCAGGCGGCCATTTTTGTGGCGGATCTCAACAAGCGTCTGGTCCTTCAACGGGGCGAGCAACTGTTCTTTGAATTCGATCCAAAAGAATCGGGAGTGGCGCAATGGGTCTTCGAGCATGGCGAGCGGGCGGGCCTGGGCAGCGATACATTGCCCGGCGCCAGTGCTCTGTATCTGCCATTGGCTGGATCAAAGGGTCCTATCGGCGTGTTGGCGGTCCGTCCAACTCTCGCGACGCGTTTCCTGGATCAGGAGCAACTGCATCTCTTGGAAGTCCTCGCAAATCAGATCGCCCTCGCGCTGGAGCGAGCGCGCCTGGCAGAAGAGGCGCAGCAGGCTCATGTCTCGGTGGAGACAGAACGAATGCGCAACGCCATTCTCAGTTCTGTTTCCCACGACCTCCGGACTCCCCTGGCGACGATTACCGGAGCCGCCAGTGGTCTCCTTGAAGAGAAAGACCAACTAGGTCCCGCAGCGCGTCATGAGTTGGCTAAATCTATCTATGATGAGGCGCATCGGCTGGATCGGCTGGTTCGAAATTTATTGGACATGACGAGGCTAGAATCAGGCGCAGTCCAGTTGCAAAAAGAATGGCACCCGCTCGAAGAGATCGTCGGAGCGGCATTGACTCGTTTGGAGAGTCGGTTGAGCGGACATCACGTACGCACCAATTTCCAGCCAGACCTGCCGCTCGTGCTCTTGGATGGTGTATTGATGGAACAAGTCCTGATCAACCTGCTTGAGAATGCCCTGAAGTATGCGCCTCCTTCCACGGCCATCGAGCTGTCTGCAACGGTCTCCGATCACGAACTGGTTTTTGACATTGCCGATCGAGGGCCCGGGATTCCACCCGGCGATGAACAGCGCATCTTCGATAAGTTCTATCGAGCCGGTCCGGCCCGTGAGGGGGGAGTGGGCCTCGGCTTGACCATCTGCCGCGGAATCATCGAGGCCCATGGAGGACGGATCTGGGTTGAAAAGCGTCCCGGTGGCGGCGCCGTGTTCCGGTTCACTCTTCCGATCGAGCAGGCTCAGCCGACGATCGAGCCGGAAAAGGCCGAACGCCATCCGGTCGTGTGAGGGGATGGAAGGATCCTGAACTGTCATGGCAATTCACGAGGCGACTGTCCTCCTCATCGAAGATGAAGCGGAGATTCGGCGATTTCTTCGGACCTCCTTACCCACCCACGGTTACCGGCTCTATGAAGCGACCACTGCTACGGATGGGCTTGCGCAGGCGAAGGCGAGAAATCCTGACATCATCTTGCTCGATCTGGGGCTTCCCGATGTGGATGGGACCGAGGTCATTCGGCAAGTGCGCGAGTGGTCCACCATCCCGATCCTCGTGCTGTCGGCACGCGAGCAAGAACAGGCGAAGGTCGCCGCGCTCGATTTGGGCGCCGACGATTACGTAACCAAGCCGTTCGGCAGTCAACGAGCTGCTCGCGCGGATGCGTGCCGCGCTTCGCCATATCGCCGGACCGCCGGGAGAACCGGCCGAGCCGGTGTTTAACCTTGGCGATCTCAAGGTGGATCTCGGACGACGTCAGGTGTTTGTCTCGGGGAAGGAAACTCATCTCACGCCGATTGAATACAAGCTGCTCACGACATTGATCCGGTATGCCGGCAAGGTGATGACTCACCGTCAGCTTCTGAAAGAAGTGTGGGGTCCACTGCACGTGGAGGAAGGGCATTATCTCCGGGTATACATGCGCCAATTGAGAAACAAGCTGGAGAAAAACCCGGCCCATCCACGCTATCTGGTGACGGAGTTGGGAGTTGGATATCGGCTCCGGACGGAATGACCCACCGTCAGAGGGCGGAGCCATTCGTAGAGTGGCCACCGATCGAGACTGGTTCGAGACATAATAGTTAACTCCGTTTCCGATCAGATCTTCACCAGATTTCAGCGAATAGAGAAGACCAGTGAGGAGTGCTAAATTTGTGCTAAAAGTTGTTCGAGTCTATAAGAACCCCTGAAAACAATAGAGATGCTGGAATGCCCTTAAGCCTCGGTATTCAAACATGAAACGGGGAAACCATTTGAAACACCGAGTCATTTCAAAAACGTCTTGCTCACATTCGTAAACCGCAGGTCGTCCGTTCAATCCGGATCGCCGGCTCCATATTTCTCGCGCACTTCGATACCGCTCTCCTGAGTTGGAGCGGAAGGGCATTTTGCTGAAGGGACAATAACCTCAGCAGGTCGCTTGCGTAACTCCTCTCTTCCTTCCTGACGTGCCTCACCCAGCCACCTGCGAAAGCCTCCTCTTCCCCCCCATTCCGTAGGATAGCGGATCTCTCGGTGATGCTCGTACCCTGAGCCGTATGACGGACAGGAATCCGCCCATCCCGTGGCGAGCGATTGTGCGAGGGGTGGCCATTGTATACGGCACCACCTTTCTGTCGGGACTGGTGTTTGCCTTCAACGGGATCACGCCACAAACCGATCACGTTGCCTATCCCCTGCTTGCTTTGCTCACGGGGGCGGCTGGCGTAGCTGTCGCGCTCAGGGTTGCTGAAACCACGCGGCCCTCGTATCTCGTGGCGATTGGAGTGGGTGTCTGGCTTCTCAGCTCGACGAGTGTCTTGCTCGAAGCACAGTCCCTGACCGGCTGGGTGACGAGCAGTGCCTTCATCGCGACGACGGTGATCCTCGGACGACTGTTGCTTGGGATCAGCTACGAAGCACTTCCACCACCTGCCTTGCCGTATTCAATCCTCGTTCAGCAGAAGAGCCACTCAGACGCGCAGAAACGCCTAGTCAGGTAACCACCGGTCTCGTCGGCAGATCATTCGCTCCCTCATGCCAGATATCATCATCTCCCCGTCGTAGCCTTGACACCTTCCCACAGTCGGCCTAGCCTGGCGACTGCCTGTCGAGGCACTGTATGTCTCCAGCATCAAAGATCAACCAGTCATCTCCGTCAGAAACGGACCTTCGAGGCGGTCCCGAATCACCGACGAAACCAGGCGTCTACTGGTTTCAAAATGAGACCACGTCCAGGGCGATCATGGTGGAAGTTCGTGTGACGGATGGGCAGTTGACGGTCTGGTTCCCAAACTATGACCAACCAGTGGCGATGCTGAAAGGTCACTGGCGCGGCCCGATACCCCCATCAACTGGGCCAGGAAGCCGGTAGACAATCACATAGTCCTGATCGGCTGCCGTTCAGTCTGCTATGGGACGGGTTGGAGAAGTAGCAATATGAGGAAGTGGTAAAGGCCCTGACCACGTAGGGTCAACCGCGCAGGACAGGCCATGCGGCGGGCGCCCTTGTTACTGAATGCGCGCCTTGGAGTTTGATCGTGTGCTTGACAGTCGTGGTATTATTACTCGCCAGAGTTCTTATGTATGGAGGTGCGGCCATGCACTGGCGCGTCATGAGCCTTGCAGTTTTGATCGGGTTCATCGCAGCGGGACAGGCGGGGGCGCAAACGGGCGCCGCTTCACATCCGTGCTCGCTCCTGACGGCGGCGCAAATCAGCGAGGCGCTGGGAAGCGTCGGGGAATCGCGCGAAGGGGATCATCACCGTCGAGCAGATCCTCGCCAAACTGCGTGAAGCCGAAGTCGCCCTGAGCAAGGGACCTGCCCGATGGCACTAACGTGAATTACACACTCGTCAAAGAAGGCTGGTGCTGGTGGTATCGGAAGTATGCGCCGGGTGATACGGTGCTGGAAGGACTAGAGACGGAGGCAAGGGAAACGTGAAAGGGATTGTGGGCTGATTTTCACCCTGTGCCGCCGTGGGAATGGCGAAAGAAACGCCACCGATGCACAGGTGAGTCTTAATCCCGGTGTCCGTTATTCCCGGGCCACCTTAGACTGGCGCTGGTTTCAAGCCTCCGAACGGTGCGCTCCAATCGTTCCCAGTGGGGAGAGGAGAGCGACTGAAACTCGATGCCGATTTCGCGTGTGCGGCACCAGCGGACGACGGCATCTTCGACCAGGATCGGATTCTCGTCTTCAAGGACAGAGAGGAGGAGCGTCACCTTCATTCCTGCACTGGCTTCAAGGGGACTTTCGAGCCGACATCCTTTGCGCGAGAGATCCACTGATTTCGTAATACGATGGAGGTCATCCTGGCAGCCAAGCGTGCCGAAAAAGATCACTGGGAATCGACGTTCTTGTCGCACGACCATAAAGGGATCCTCTCCGCAGCCTTGCCGGAGGAGCGCTGCGAGACTCTAATGATTCGGTATGCAGGGCTGATGCCACCACCCTGGGATGGCGACCGTCATTTGTTTCGAGATTTTGCAACCCCAAAAATCAGTAAGTCAGGCGGCTCCCGTCCATACATGACCACCGGTGAAGGTAATCGAGAACGCTAGGGAGTGTCGAAAAAGTCCGACAGCCTGGGTCGGGAGGCATTTCAATCTGAACAGCCGATTCAGCCCGACCGCCCATCTGCAGAATTTCCCCGCCTCCATTCGTCTTGTGCCGGCTGATGCGTTTCGTACCAAGGATGACGCAGAGGCTTAGTAGAAAGGAAAAGGCGGGTGTTTTGTTGCAACGCTTTGTCGGCGCACGGCTGGTGCTAGTGGTATCGGAAGTATGCGCCAGACGATGCGGTGCTGGAAGGGTTAGAGGCGGAAGCCAGAGAAGCGAAAAGGGGCTTATGGGCTGATCCGCATCCCGTGTCGTCGTGGGAGGGACCGACGCGCTCACCAACCTGCTGACCAGCCAGTTGGGAGTCACCAAAAATCAGGCCAATGGGGGAGTCGGGTCCGTGCTCAGCTTCGCCAAGGAGAAATTGCCGAACATGGACTTCAACACGATTACCAAGTTCATTCCCGGCTCAGACACATTGATGAAGGCGTCGAAAGATCTTGGCGCTGTCACCGGCCCAATCGGCGATAAGGCTGGATTGGAAGCGGCTTTCTCGCGCTTGGGAATGGGGGCTGACAGGGTTCAGAAATTTGTCCAAACCATGGGCGACTTCGTGGGAAAGGCCGGGGGAGATTCGGCGCGCAATCTTCTGGCATCCCTCCTGAAATAGGTGGGGAGACACGAGACGATGCCGACGCGCGCAGGCGAGGAGGAGAAAGATGATGAGAAAGATGATGATGACACAGTCACGGGTTTCTTACCTCGTACTCCTGGGACTCATTCCCCTTTTCGGTACAGCATGCTCCACGATGCCGCGAGACTTTGAGACGCCCAAAGTGAGCATAGCAAACATTGCGCCCAAGGATTTTTCGATTTTTGAGCAACGCTTCGACGTTCAGCTTCGGATTCAGAATCCGAATGACGCCGACTTGAGTATCAAAGGTCTGCGATGCGAAATCGAGTTGAACGATAAGGAGTTCGGGAGCGGAATGTCCGGGCAAAAAGTCACGGTGCCCCGCTTCGGGTCCGAAGTCATAAACGTGGAGGTCATCACCGGTCTGGGTAGTTTTCTCAAACAAGCGCAGAGCCTGAACTCCTCAGGGGGAACGAAATTGCGGTATCGCCTTAAAGGAACAGCCTTTGCGGAATCTCCCGGCACCTTCAAAGTGCCGTTTGATGAGACAGGAGAAGTTGACCTGAATTTCAGCGCACCGCAGGAGAAATGACCCTGTTCTCACGTGTATGAGCCCAAGCTAACCGCGCAGGGCTGCGGGCTGCCGTTAGGCGATCACTCAACTCAGGAGGAGCACCATCCATTTCACCAGCATGTGTGCTCATTCCAAACTGTCTCACTAGAGGGGTTCACCCCAAGAGCGTGTGCTAAATTTGTGCTAACCGACCGTCCTGCCTCCAACTCTTCCCCCCCCATCCCGCAGTCTTTCCGGATATTGACGGGCACAGCGCTACGTCATGATCGGCGACTTATGCCTCATGAGCCGCTGAACCTTATACAGGTCTATCCCGGCCTGAACCATCTGGACTGGCGCCGAGATGATTACTTGGGGCGGCTACGACGGCAGCGCTACTAACACAGGTGGACGGTAGGTCCCTTAGAGATACTTCGGGAGAATTATTATTCGTGCAGATCTTGCAACTCTCCTCCTGCGGGTTCAGGTAAGAACCAAATTCGATTACCTCGATTTTCCGTGAGAAGGATATGCTAATGAACCAGCTTCTCTTCCGCCACTCCCACGGCGGCACCGGCTGCGGATCAGCCCACAAGCCTTTCCGCCTCTCTCGTGCGTCCTTCTCTAAACTTCGAGCACCGTATCTCCCGGCGCATAGCTGCCGATACCACCAGCACCAGCCCTGCTTGACGAGTTCCTGATTCAGGTTCATGCCATCGAGCAGAATCAGCTCGCCGATGTTGCGCTTGTACTTGTCCCTGCCGTGGGTCTGGAGCGTGACTTCCTTGCCGAACACTAACTCAGAGGCTGCTTGCTTCGCTTGCTTGCCGAAAGCGTGGCCCTTCTCAGGGCAGTCGATCCCGCTGAGGCGGATACATTCAGGCCGTTGGTTGTGCAGGACTTCGAGGGTGTCTCCGTCGATCACGCCAACAACTCTTCCAGTGAAGTCGACCGCGACGAGGCTGATAGATCTTGGACTGGGAAGGAAGCAGAAACAACACACAACTGCGGGGATTGCCGACATGACATGGCACTTCTGTGGAGTGAAATCAGAAACCCAGGATTGTCTGGTCAGCCTCCTTTCTTAGTGCTTCTTGGCCACACCAGGTCGAAATTTCTCGAACGAAACCACCCCATCGACCAGCACGAACAGGGCAATCAGCAAGAGCAGGATCCCACCGATACCCCATCCGTGCGGCGTCAACCCCCACGGGTCATTCGTGATTGCGGACAGCAGGCCGATCGCTCCGCTCAGACACCCGAAACCCGCAGCGATTCGGGCAATGATGGTTCGCTTGAGACCTGGTTCCATGAGAGCACCTCCTTTGATGGCGATCCTGCACCTTCACCAAACACAGCTGTCACTTCTGCTTCGCCACAATCTGCACCCTGATCTTGTCGTAGGTTGCTTAGGAGAAAGTTTCAGTAGGAGGTCGGTTTGAATCAACGATTCTGGTCGATCCATCGCTTTGCCTTCCTGAGGGCAATGCTATCGGCCTCTTTACAACTCTTGCAGATTTCAGTTGATTCACCCCACACTGTTTTGAGCAGTTCTTGGCTTTCAACTGATTTCATTATGAGGGCCAGAGGCAACCAGCGGGCATCCACAAGGCTTTGGGAGCAGGCTTTAATTTTGTGATCGCTGTACGGAACCCATTCGATCATAATGTCTTTCTGATCTCCCACATATTGGAAACGGTGGCTTCTTCGAGGGACATGGTTTCGCGTTTCTTACGTTGGTCGTTCACTTATCTCTCGGCTTCCACTCACTGGCCAGCTTTTGCGCCTCTGCGATTTGAGCAGGTGTCATCTTCTTAGCTAGGCTGTCTCGGAGATCTGCGGCAACTTTCTCGCCTTGCGCGGCGGCGAGGTTGAACCACATATGGGCGAGCACATAGTCCTGCAGGACTCCCTTGCCCTTGGCGTACATCAGCCCTAGATTGCCTTGGTCCCTGGCTTCTCCTTGTTCGGCTGCCAGGCGATACCAGCGCACTGCTTCTTTGAAATCCCGCGGGACTCCCTCGCCCTTGGCGTACATCACTCCCAGGTTGTGTTGGGCATGTGCGTCCCCCTGCGTAGCCGCCAACTGGTACCACTGTATTGCTTTTTTGAAATCCTTCTGGACTCCCTGGCCCTTGGCGTACATCACCCCAAGATTGAATTGGGCCTTGGCTTCCCCCTGTTCGGCCGCCAAGCGATACCAGCGCACCGCTTCTTTGAAATCCCGCGGGACTCCCTTGCCCTTGGCGTACATCAGCCCAAGATTGTTTTGGGCCCCGGCTTCCCCCTGTTCGGCCGCCAAGCGATACCAGCGCACTGCTTCTTTGAAATCCAGCGGGAGTCCCAGGCCATTGGCGTACATCACTCCCAGGTTGTCTTGGGCCTGTGCGTGCCCCTGCTCGGCTGCCAAGAATAACCAGAACTCCGCCTGTTTAAAATCCTGCGGGACTCCCTCGCCCTTGACGTACATCAGCCCAAGAAGATATTCGGAAAACGCATGTCCACTCTCTGCCAGGGGCTTCAATTCTCGAAACGCAGTGGCGTAATCTCCACGGTAATAGGCATCCTCGCCAGCTCTGTAATCGGCCCGTGCGGGAGCGGCGAGACACACGAGCGAGAGCACGAGGGCGATGGGGAATCGTAGCGACATAAGTCGTTGGCCCCTTATCCAATGATCCTCGCGGGTTCCCGTGCCAGGCGCTTCACATAAGGCCGGAGTTGAGCGTGAGTGTGCGGCTCTATGGGAAGATTCTCGACCGCAGACCTCCTGCCCCCTTGACCACCGCACCACGGCCGCGAGCACTTCAATGCGCTGCTCATTCGGGAGTGTGACGGTCAGCGAGAGGGTTTCGCCTGGTCGCATGGGTAGATCACCGGAGAGTCGCCAGCCCGTGCATGAGAGATTCCAGACGGTGCCTTGGCCTTGGAAGGGGCTAGCGTTGTATGTAACGGAGCACTGCACGGGGAAGCGACGGTAGGGACGAATCGAGAAGGGCACGAGGGGAGCCTCGCAGGGGCCCATTGGAGGAAGGGTTACTAACTGGTCGCAAGAGCCGAGTTGGGCAAATGGTTGCGTTTGCCTCGCCACGATCTGCTCCTTGATCTTGTCAGAGGTCGCCTGGGTGACGATTTGTCAGTCTTGCTCCTCACCGGCGTATCCACCACGATGCGGCATGTCAGCATTCCGTGTTTTCTCTTGTCCGAGGATCTCCTGCTCTGCCTGAAGCCAGTCATCAAGAGGACCTTGACGGATGCGTCGTTCGTAGTTCTCGAAGGCGCGTATGGCGATCCGTTCGTGGAGAGTTGCCAACACGGACGGTGTGGGAGAACCTGGTTTCGTTTGACGGGCGGGTCTCTGGCGCGTCGTCTTCGGTTTGGTCGGTGGCTTCGGTTTGATCGGCTTCTTCGGTTTCACAAGTTCCTTCCCATGCTATCCACTACGAATCAGATCGGTGATGGAAAGGCTAGGCCGTCCGTGGGAAAGTGTCAAGGTATACGGGAGCGTCGGAGATGCCGAGGGGTACCAGTCCCATTTGTACCGCTTTAATGTCTATTATCAGCTTGAGGCGTTCTGAGAGACTGCGACATATAGCGGACAGGAACCAGCCTCCTCCAATGTGCTTCTCAAACCTTTGTGCTTTAGTCACACCCCTCTCTGACTTGGAGAAAATGTTCGAAGCCTCTGAAGAGTAAGGGCAAAGTCGTAGTCGGGTTAAAACACGGGCTCGAGACTCAATGGTTCACCCCGTTTCGACCACATCTTCACCAGGTTTCAGCCAACAAAGAAGACCGCTGAGTGTGGGCTAAATTTGTGCCAAGAGATGTCCGAATCCATGATAAACCCTGAAATCAGTAGAGCCGCTGGAATGTTCCTAAGTCTCGGTATTTCAATGAAAAACGGGGAAACGCATGTAACGCCGAGCCCTTCTAAAATCTGTCGTTCTCACATTCGTAAACCGCAGGTCGTCCGTTCAATCCGGATCGCCGGCTCCAGAATACCCACATAACTATGCAATCAGACATGTCGGCGTACCAACGACTTGGGGCTGCCAAGGATTGCGTCCCCAAACATGAACTCCCTGCGCCTCTCCTCCTGCCGCATCGTTCAGTTTGCCGGCACGACACTGCTCTAGGTCCCCCTTCTTGCATATCTCGCCTGTGCTCCCGATAATGCGTCAAGCGAGGCCCCTGTATGACGGTTCCACCAGGCCGATGGGAATTCCTGCTCATCTCATTCATCCTTCTCCTTACCGGGGTATTGTTTGCCCTTGATCTGCGCTCGCCATTCGGAGTGGCCAACGGGGTGCTCTACAGTATTGTGGTGCTGTTTTCGTTCTGGTCCCCCCACAGGCGGCTGTGTTTGGCGGTGGCAAGTCTCTGCACCGTTCTGATCCTGCTGGGTTCGCTCTATAGCCCGACATTACCGGGCATGCCCCGCTGGACTGCAGTCACGAATCTCCTGATCAGTATTTTCGTGATGTGGGTTCCAGTCCTGTTTTACTTCGAACACATTAAGACCTTTGATGCACAACGGCTTGCTCAGGAGCAGCTGGAGACGCGAGTCCAGGAACGAACCAGGGACCTCGTGGCCTCCAATAGGGCCTTGTCGATTGAAGTGATGGAGCGCAAGCAGGCGCAGGAATCTCTGGAGGTCAGCCGTCGGGTGATCGAGCATAGCCGGGGAGAACTCAGGGCGTTGGCTGACCGGTTGCTGGTTGTTCAAGAGGAGGAACGCCGGCGAATATCGCGCGAGCTGCACGACGACATCAATCAGCGGCTGGCCATGTTAGCGGTCGAAGTCGAGGTGCTGGAGCAACGGTTGTCGTCCTCGCCCGAACAGTCCGGTCGCGCTCTGCGGGCGATCCATGATCGGGTCGTCGAGCTGTCGGATGACGTGCGCCACCTCGCCTATCAATTCCATCCCTCGGTCCTGGATGATTTGGGATTGCCTGTGGCGCTGCAGCGGTTGGTGGACGATGTGGCAGCCCACTCGGGCATCAAAGGAATCTTCACCCCTCGCAAGGTGCCGGAGGCGCTGCCTCAGGAAGTCGCGACCTGTCTCTACCGGGTCGCTCAGGAAGGTCTGGCCAATGTGGTGAAACACGCCGGTGCTGCTCAGGTTGAAGTGGAGTTGGCCGGAGGAGAGGACAGCATCACATTGTCGGTCAGAGACGATGGCAGGGGTTTCGATGCGGAGCGAATCCGTGATTCCCGTACGAGTCTGGGGTTGGTGAGCATGCACGAACGTGTCCATATGGTGAACGGCACCTGCGAGATCACGTCTCAACCGGGGCATGGGACTCAGGTTGCGGTGTCGGTGCCGCTGGCGAAGGGGGCGGCATGAAGAAATTGCGGGTCTTGCTGGTTGATGACCACGTCATGGTGCTCGAAGGGTTCAAGCGGCTGATCGAAGACCAGTGCGAGGTCGTGGGTATGGTGGAGGACGGCCGAACGCTCCTCGAGGTGGCGCCGAAACTGAAGCCGGACATCATCACGATGGACATCTCGATGCCCTGGCTGAACGGCTTGGACGCGGCGCGCCGGCTGAAAAAGGAGATGCCCGACGTCAAGATCATCTTCCTGACGATGCATGCCGACGTGGCCTATGTGAGGGAAGCCTTCGCTGCCGGCGCGTCCGGCTTCTTGATGAAGCGATCGGCCGGCACTGAACTGCTCCAGGCGATTCAGGCGGTGTCGAACGGGCAGTACTACATCACATCCCTTATTACCAAAGATCTCGTGCGCTCGATTCTCGAAGGTGCCTCCAATGTTTCTCCTCAACGTGACGTGCTGACGCCGCGCCAGCGGGAGGTCCTCCAGCTCGTGGCGGAAGGCCGGGCAGTCAAAGAGATCGCCACGATCCTCAACGTGTCGGCCAAGACGGTGGACTATCACAAAGGGCAGATCATGGAGCAGCTGAATCTCCATACGACGGCGGAATTAACCAAGTACGCCATTGCCCATGGGTTGATCCCCCCGTAACGCGGTTCGATGCGCCCCTCGAGTGCCCTCTTCTGCCCTAGGGATATCTCTCCCCGACCTTAGGCATCTGTCTAGTACCTTCTCCGCCCCTCTCGACCTACACTGATTTCAAGCCAATCGAGCATGCTCCGGTGCCGGATGCAGCCATCACTTCCTGATGGCCTTCGGATCCCGGGCGTACCACAGAAAGGAGCGACACGATGCTGACACACGACATCCTTATGGATCTCATCACGATGGCGACGCAATCAGTTCTCGTTCTGACGCTGATCTTGGTGGCCTCGTGGGTGCTGATGGAACGGGCCGAGAAGCGACGAGCGGAGCGGGAGCTGCAGGGAGGGGGATCGTTCCGCGTGGTCTCAGGTGTCGGGCTGCAGGTGATGCCAGCGTATCAACGAGAGATGAGAGGTGGACAATGAACTGTTCCGAAGGGGCGGATCCCCTGCGTATGAGGACGCCATCGAACAGGAGGCGAACTAAGCGGAAACGGATTCTCGTGATCGATGACGATGTGGATATCCGCGTGCTGTTGTGGGACCGGCTCGAGGCGATGGGATTTGAGGTCGTCACCGAGTCAAACGGCCATGCCGGACTCTCACGGATCGAACGAGAGGCGCGCCTGGCCACTATAGACGGGGTGCTTCTGGAACTGTTTCTCCCGATCATTGACGGCATAGCAGTATTGGAGGATTTGCAGCTGCGCCATCCTGAGATTCCAGTGATCGTGATGTCCACGGCGATTCACTCCAGTGCGTTTCAAGCGGCGATCGAGAGCGGAGCAAGCGACTGTATCGCAAAGCCCTTTGCTGCCGATCAATTAGCGAGCAAATGCGAGAAGGTATTCCTGAAGAAGTCATAGGCTAGAGAGGAAGGCCCTGCCACAAGGCCGGTCCTCGCGTAATGGCGCGGCGAGGGACGTGTACGATGTGTACAAGGAGATTGAAGGAGGCGAGAGGGGAGATGGCGTCCATTCTATTGGTGGAAGATGACAGCGATGTGAGAACGCTCTTGCGCCATGCCCTCGAAATGGCCGGGCATGTGGTCACGGAGGCCTGGAACGGAAGAGATGGGCTTGAGCAGTACACACGAATCCCTTGCGAGGTGGTTGTGACGGATATCCTGATGCCGGTAATGGACGGGTTGGCGCTCATCAGAGAGCTGAAACGCCAGGATGTGGGCGTCAGAATCATTGCGATCACCGGGGGGGTCGGAGTGCTGGATTTCCTCGATGATGCTGGAATAATCGGAGCTCAACGAACGTTGCGCAAGCCATTTTACATGAACGAGCTCGTGAATGCGGTTCGGGAAGTCCTATTTTCTACTGCTGAGCGCACAACGGAGCGATGAAGACGTCTCAGTACAGCATGAGAAGGGGGGCCGCTAAGGCGACGATTCTGCTGGTTGAGGACGAACGCATTGTCAGGCATCTGCGGAGATCGATTCTGGAAGAGGCAGGACATGGAGTGATCGAGGCCTGCGATGGGGCTGACGCGTTGGCGCAGTACCAGTCTCACCAGACCGATCTCATTCTCACGGATCTCATGATGCCAAGGAAGGACGGGCTTACGTTCATCGCGGAAGTTCAAATAGAATTTCCCCATACCAAGATCGCCGCGATGACCGGCTGGGCTGGAACCTTGGCCCATGCCGACGAAGCGCGCATGTTGGGGGTCTCCTCTGTGCTGCGAAAGCCGCTGGATTTGGAAGAATTGCTCCAGGTCACACAAGGCGAACTCAACGAAGCGGTTCATTCAGCCTAGGGGCATCCGCCTCAGCCATTTCCTCATAGCGCAGCAGCCCACCGGGGTTGAGAATTTCAACGGCATAGCACCGCTGTGTGAGCGGGCAATTGTGTCCTGTGAGCCTCGGACGTCGGTCTATACATGGGTAGTGGCGATGCCCCTGCCGACTGACCGGACCCTGGCGGAGACTGTCGTCTCCGCCAGGGTCAGACAATGCTCCGGTCTAGCTGCCGGACGCCTGGTCGATGAGGGGGAGGGACGGATCGGTTCCGGTGGGATCGCCAGTGGTGGGGAGAAGACTTTCCGGTGTCTGCGTGGCAACGGTCGGAACGATCATGTGTTCCTGACCGATCTTGCGCATCTCCAAGTGCACCCGGCGATTCATATGGCGGCAGACGTCGCTGTTGTCGAGGCAGAGCACGCCGTCCTTGCCCAGGCTCACCACCTTGATGACCTGATCGGAGACACCCAGGCCGACCAAATACTCTTTCACTTTCTCACCCCGCATGAGCCCCAACTTCTTGTTGTAGCTGGCTGAGCCTTGTTGATCCGTATAGCCCTGGACCAGCAGGCCCCAGTCCGCATTTTTCTTGAGGCATGTCGGCTTGAGCCGCGAGAATCGACTTAGCCTCGTCTGTGAGGCCCTTCCGCCCGACTTCAAAATAGATGTCTGAGTGGACGATGTCCCCGATCGAAGCAGAAGCTCCAGTGACCACGGCCCTGGCGAGTGCCTCGCTGGTTGGGCCGGATGCGTTCTGGTTCTTCAGCAGGGTTGAGACCTGATTGTCGGTCAATTGGTCATTCGAGCTGGTTGCCGACGAGACTGCCATGTCTTGTGAATAGAACCAGAAGGCTCCGATGACGATGGCAAGGCCCAGGACCAGCCCGCCTAGAACATAGACCTCCTTTGTCCCCTTGTCCGGTCCCACAATGGCGGGAGAGATGCTTCCTGACGAGACTGACGATGATGGCTTCTGCATGATGGCACTCCTTCTTGGTAACGGTCATGGGTCAATGGTCATTGGGGTTCGAGTGTTTCGGGATATCGCATCGGTCCGTATCCACCTCCCTTCTCATCCGCGATCCACTCGCCCGTTGGCCACCTGCTTGAGCAACCGGAGTGCCGACGTTGGGATGGGGTGAAGGCGGACGAGAGTTGAGGAATATTCGGGGGTTCAGAAGCAAGGAGAGAGGCTGTGGTCGATGCGGGGAGATGAACTCCATCATGGGATGCGGGGATGGACCCGCAAGAAAGAAGAGGGCCTGGCAGAGAGCGGTCGCGTCCTCACCTCCCAGAGCGACCCTATCGGACTCAGCCAGGCGGAAGCCTTCAGAAATTCCCTCGCGGACTCGGTCAGTTTCCGTTTTCCTTCCTGGCTGAGTCTCGATTGGGCCCCGCTCCTCCGGCAAAGTTGCTCCGCTCTCTGCCAGGCCCTTAGGGGTAGAGAAGATATGACGTGGTTGTTCGACGCGCGCAGTAAAGGGCAACCTGGCTATTCCCTTTTGGGAAAGATAGACGACCTACAGGTGTGTGGATAAGCGCAGGCAGTTGCAGTAGACTTGCCCGCAACAGATTGCTGAGGCTGCCTTGATTGATACCGGGGCAGTTCGCAGCAGATGCATTAGTTAGGCCTATAGCGCACACATGACATCTGCCACTATCAAGCTCTTCCTTCCACGCGGAGACGCGAAGAGCCTACGCACGGCCGAAATCTCTAACTGGTCTGGAAAAGCTGTCGCCGCGCCCCGCACCGAACTAGTTGAACTTCTAGCTCGCGAGGAACTCGAAAAGGCCGGCGTCTATATCCTCATTGTCAACGACACTCTTACCAACGCAGCCCGCGCGTACATCGGCGAAGCGGAGGTTATTCGTGATCGATTAAAGCAACACAAGACAAAGGAGTTTTGGGTTTCGGCCATCGTTTTCGTCAGCAAGGACGAAAATCTTACTAAGGCACATGTGAGGTATCTCGAGCGCCGGCTCCTCATTGAGGCCGCTCAGATAGGCAGGTTCACGCTAGAACAGAATCAGGCTGGCAGCTCGAAGCTTCCCGAGTCTGACCGCGAGGACATGGAAGTCTTTCTAGCGCGCATTCGGCAGCTCCTTCCCGTACTCGGCTCCGACATTCTCGCGCCGATCACCCAACCCGCCGCGAAAGCTCAGCCCGGCGGCGTGCTCTTCTGTCGCATCAAGAGAGCCGAGGCGCGAGGCCAGCGGACCGCGAACGGCTTTGTTATATTTCACGGCTCCACCGCCGTCTTGGAGGAGCGCCCATCGGCCGAGAGTTATCCCTATGTCGTAGCCCAGCGCAACCAACTCATCACCGATGGCACGCTCATCGAAAAAGATGACTTCTTGGTCTTCACCAAGGATGCGGAGTTTTCTAGCCCATCTGCGGCGGCGGTTGTTATACACGGTGGGAGCGCAAACGGGCTTACCGCGTGGAAAACCAAGGATGGAAAATCGCTCAAACAACTCGATGAGCAGGCCTAACCATGCGCTGATGGTGGAAAACAAGAAAATGGTTCCAAGGACCATTTGAGGCTCCAGCATAGTCAATAGTCAGGCCGCAGGACTGATATAAATCACTCCCGGCTGGTGCTATACTGCCGACCGAACACCGAGGGTCACGACGGCCAGTCCTTCACATCACACCGAGGAGGCTCTCATGCTGCTATTCAGCCTCGTGTTGAGTCTGATCGCCCTGTTCGCCTCGCCCGCCGCCGCGGAACAATCATCTGCGTGCTCACTCCTGACGTCGAGCGACATCGAGGTCGTGACCGGTGGGAAAATGGGCGTGACCCAACCGATACACTTTGATGACGTTCCAGCAGGTCCGAACAGGAGCATGAAGGTGCTCGGCTGCTTGTATGCTGTCCCTTCCCACCGGGGCCAAATCACTATCAGCTGGTTCACAGGCCCCGTCAGTGATGAAGACATCGCCAAACTGATCACGATGTCCAAAAACAACGTGGGAACCGACGCCCTCAGGAAGGCAAACTACAAGGAGGTAGCAAAGGATTTTCCTCATGCCTGGTGCTCGACCTTTACACCCCCAGCCTCTGCCAAGGATGGCCTACCGATGTCCACCTGTGCCGGCGGGGCAAAGAGCCAGGCTCTTTCTATCACGTTCATGAGCCCCACCAAAGTGCTCACCAATGACCAGGCGAAGGCGCTGCTCGACAAGGCGATCGGACATCTCCACTGACGTGGCGCCGTCACTCCAGGCATCAGCAGCGCCTTGCCGGTCGCACAGCACAACCCTTAGCCGGCTAATTCCGACAAAAACGCCTTCGCACCAGTGTCTCAACTGAGGCACAATGCAGGTCGGGGAGGTTTTCCAATCGCCGTTTGCAATCGAGGAGCGCTTCGTTGGCTGTGATAATCCATGAACTTCGTTCGACGGTTCTCAGGTGGCTGGGAATGGAAAACGGTGCCAGGAACCATCTTCAACTCGGAATAAATATAGAGACTGACACATTGAATTCATGGAGGGCGAAGGCGGGCCCGCACTATTCACGAGAGTTCGTGACGGAACCGCTGAGATGCCAAGCGAGACGGGCGCGCGAAGCCGTGAGGGAGGGAGGCATACTTGAGACAGTATGTTGACCGACTGAGCGGCGAGCCCGTCCGCCGTCAGGCTTGTCGTAGCGGCGTATCGGCGGTTGCAGTAGAAGTTTTCGTGAATAATGCGGGCGAGTAATATGAGTCTCACCTTTCCTGTCGACGCGAAACTCAAAGACGGTACGCCTGTTCAGCTGGTGTTGGCCGATCAGCAGGATGTCGAGCCCCTACGAGGCCTCTACCGGATTATTGTCGAAGAGGGGACGTCGTACCCGCATGACCGGTTCCCGGAGCAGGATGACTTCATGGACTATTGGTTCCGCGGCAAGAGCACAGTGGCGGCCTATGTGCCGGACCGGGCCGGTGCGGCGGGCATGGCAGGGGCATTCTATCTCAAGCCGAATTGGCCTGGGCGGGCAAGACAAGTGGCGAACGCCGGCTTCATCGTTGCACCAGACTGGCGCAACAAAGGCTTGGGTTGGCTGTTGGGTGCCACGATGCTGGCCTACGCCAAGCAACTCGGCTACCGTAGCGTGATCTTCAACCTTGTGTTTTCTGAAAATGTAGCTGCGCGCCGTCTATGGGACAAACTTGGCTTCAAAGAACTGGGTGTGATCCCCGGCGCAGTGCGGAAGAACGATGGAACCTATCAGGATGCAGTAATCATGTTTCGATCGTTGCTTGAAAGCTAGCCCGCCCCTTTTGATTGTTCCTAAAGATGAAGAGGCGTCGGGGTGATTCTTGAACCATCGTTTGCAATCGGAGGAGTAACGTAATGCCGAGTGAAGCAGCTAATGAAGCCACGCGCCGGGCTTGGCGCGAGCTGGGGTTTTTCTGCGGTCGAAACGATGCTGCGAAAGAGTGGCGCATTGTCGGGTCGGTGAAGGGCTTGAGGAAGTTCGCAGCCGAGATACGCTCGTACGCCTCCAACCCGGCGAACGATCGGCTGTCGGAATACACCCACTTCGGACCATGCCATGAATCTCGAACTCGGAACTTCGCATCAAACGGAAATCACTGAGCAGTGGATTGGCGGTCCGTTGGCGGATCTTCTTCGTCTCGCGACATTTATTGAGCGGAGCGTTCAAGCCAATGTGGTTGGGAAGTGCATTGCGTTGCGCGCGAATTTCTCGCCCATGGCTCCCTATGAACTCATCTTGGACGTCCGCGACGATGCGTTTGATCCTGCGTCCGCCGACTCAACTTCTTGATGAACGGCCGTCCGGGCATTCGCCCGAGTGGGCCGCCTTCGCCAGGGAAGTGATAAGCAGGAGGAAAGGTGTCGCAGAATGGGAGGGCCTATGGCTTCATTGAAGCTGGTTGCGATGATACTGGGCTGTCTGTGGATGTTGACGGGAGGCTGCACCGCCGACCGGTCGAAACGTATCGCATCCGGTCCCTACCAAACCTGGAACGATGTGATCGAGAGGTGGATTGGCGGGAAGACCACTGATCTCTACTTGGAACTGGGCCCGCCGAACCTCCATCCCCACGAGCTTGAGAACGGCATGACCGAGATGGTCGTGGGACTATGCGGTCGACCGCATGCCCGGTCAGGCCGACGAATACCACCTGCTGCCTCTTACACTTAGCCGAGGGACCATCAACTGCCAGGTCCACTTCTTTGCCGATGCGGAAGGTATCGTGAGAAAAGGGCATCTGGTCGGGTGTGAGTAACGCGGAACCTCGCCGCGATCCTCTCGCGGCAAGTCCTGGGATCGGAGAAGGAGTCAGGAGCCTTTACTTAGCCCGCGTGAAGCTGGTCCATCCTTGCGAAAGTATTCCCGGACCAGTGTTTCGACCGAAGCGAAGTGCCGATCCGGCAGGTTCTTGAAGCGCCTCTTGCAGTCGAGCAGGGCTTCGTCCACGGTTGCGAAGGGTTGGAGCGTGGCTAAGAGGTGATCGTAGTAGTCCATCAGTTTGAGTTCGACCGTTCTCGTGAGGGAGGGATCGCCCGCCAACGTTGCCGCTGCCTGGGCCTTGTCGCTGCTTGTTTCGACCAGCGCCTGGAAGCACAGTCCCTTGAGCCGCTGCGTCACCGTGCTCCTGTCCCACCCAAGGGCTTTTGCCGTCGCCTGCATGTCGAAGCCGTTGAGGCGGAGGCAATCGAGCACGGCGGCATCGCCGGCCGGCTCCGGGAGAATCTTTGGCGCGCGAGCGCGATCTGACGATGCCACGGACGTTGCAGCCTGCAACCGGAGATCGTCTTTCGTCAGGAGAGGCCGCTCGGCGAGTGCGACCGCTTGTTCGAGACATTGGCGGAGTTCGCGGACATTACCTTTCCACTCATGTTGCAGCAGCGCGTCGAGCGCTTCCTGCGTGAGCTTCGGCGCTTCCCGTCCAAGCTGCCTGGCTTGGTCGGCCAGGCAATGTTCGGCCAGCAGTCCGATATCGTCTTTCCGGTCCTGAAGCGGCGGCAGCCGAAACACCAGTCCCTTCAGCCTGAAATACAAATCCTCGCGGAACCAGCCTTCCGACACGCCTCGCTGGAGATCTCGATTCGTCGCGGCCACCACGCGGACATCGACCGTCGTCGGGGTCGTTGCGCCGACCCGATAGAAGGTCTTTTCTTGGAGTACACGGAGCAGCTTGCCCTGATGTTCCAGGCGCAGGTCGCCGATCTCATCGAGGAAGAGCGTCCCGTGATGCGCCAGTTCGAAGTACCCGCGCCGATCCATCGTCGCGCCGGTGAAGCTGCCGCGCACATGGCCGAACAGTTCGCTCTCGAACAGCTCCGGTGAGATGGCCGCCATGTTGACGGCGATGAAGGGCTTGCCGGATCTTGGACTCAGCTGATGGATCGCGCGCGCACAGAGTTCCTTGCCCGTGCCAGGCTCACCCAGCAAGAGGGCAGGCAACTGAGACTTGGCGCCTTTTTTCAGATCCCGGAAGAGCCCGAGCAGTTGATGATTCCGGGTGATGATTCCAAGCCGGCGGCATTCGTCCCGCAATTGTTCCAGTTCCGCGTCCCCCAACTTGGCGCTGCTCCCGGCCACCGCCCGTAGTCCGGCCAACTCTCGGTCCAAGTCGTCCAGTTTCTGTCTGGCTGCTTCTTCCTGCGCCTGCACTTCGATCAGTTCAGTTCGCAGCGAGTCTGCAGCGCGCGAGAGAGCCTCCTGCCGGCCGGTTGAATGTGCAACAGCGGCACGCGCTGCGTCCAGGTCTTCTTGCAGCGCCTCGGCCCTGTTCTCACGCAGGACCAAGGCTTCGCGCACTGCCGCCGCCTCTTGCTGCACTTGGAGCATGTCACGTTCGAGGAGGCCCATCTGTTGGCTGGCCGTGAGGTGACTCCAGAAGGTGGCGCCGAGGAACACGAGGGCCGCAGCGGAGAGAGGGAGCGCTAGCGGGAGAACCAGGTGGGCGAAGGCCAGCGCGGCCACCAACAAGCAGCCATAGACGATGATTATGGCTCCTGCGAAAGCAAGACCTTGTGACCCGCGCGCACGCAGCAGGCACCAGGCGATGAGGCCGGCGAGCAATAGGGTGACGAGGTAACTGCTCAGCATTCCCAGCCGGCAGATCCGGTTATCGGTCAGGAGCATATTGAGAAGATGAAGGTGGATGACGGACCCAGTGACAACTTGGCCCGTCGGCAATAACCAAGTGGCCGCTGGTGCGGGATCGGGAAGGAAGACGACAACCTTGTCCTTGAACCACCCATCCAGCCGTTCTTCTTGATGGGCTTCCAGGGCATCCCACAGAGAGGCGAATGAGATGGCAGGCAAGCTTCCCAAGGAACCGTCTCCTGCATAGTTCACGAGGGCCGTGGTGTCTGTGATGGTCGGGCGGACTTGGGGGTGGGCCAACTCAAACAGCTGCAGCCCGAACGATGGAACGGTCTGTGCGCTAAGTTCGGCGGACAAGGGCACCGCGCGCACGACGTGATCCTGGCTCTGGGAGACGAGCAGGTGACCCAACGTCGTTGCGTCCGAGGCCAGCGGCGACTCGGACTCAAACGGATAGACCACGTGCCCCGCAGTTCTGGTGGCTTCCAAGAGCAGAGCGTCGCTGGCAGCGCCTCCAAGCTGGGCCTGGCTGGGCCGCGCGATGCGATGGTCCAGACCGATCGCCACAGCGCCGCTCTCGTGCGCTGCGGTGATGCAGCGGGCGAGGACCGCCCGATCCCATTGGCCTGTTCCAAATTTGGTTTCGCTGGCTTGATCGCGCGTGATGAGGATGAGAGAGGAACTGACCGGGACCGGCGTGCGGTGCCGAAGCCAGGTATCGTAGGCGGTCCAATCTAACGCGGTGAGCGTGGCAGGGGCGATGGCCCAGAGGTTGAGCGAGAGGAGCGTCGCACCCACTCCCATCGCGCCGGCTTGGAGCCAGGCTGATTGGAGGAACACACGCCATGTTTTGGCCCAGTCATGCATGGCGATTTTTAAGGTTCTAGAGACAGCTCGTTGAGGACGGCTTTGATCTCATTCTTCGACAAACCCCTGAGTACCGTGTTGGCCTTCTGTCTGTCCTGCTTCATGCCGAGGCCTTTGCCATAGATACGGGCCAGATATTTTCTTGGCTGGTCCGAATCCCTCGCCGGCCGTGGTCTCGAAGCAGGTCAGGATGTTCTTGTCGAAGGGAGGAAGATGCTGCTCCCAGCCAATCTCATAGAGCCGGGCGAGCTCGGTCTGCGCGACGTCACTGAGTGCATAGCCTTCCTGTAAGAGCACCGAGACTGCGTAATCGGCGCGATTCAGCTTCAGCAGCGTCGTCCCCACTGTCTCGTTGTCGCCGTTGCGGGTGAGATCGGGGAAGTCTTCCCACAGCTTTTCACGGTATCCCTGAAAGGCCTTCAATGCTTCGAGGCGGCCTTGTTCCTGCTGGGCCTGGGACAGGGCCTGGCGGCGGAACAGGGAGAGAGCAGAGAGGGCCGGTTGAGATCCGAATTCGACCGCCTTGCTCCACCAATAGACGGCGAGCGTTCCGTTCTTTTCAATGCCCTGGCCTGTGCGATAGGCATTGCCAAGAAAGTACTGCGCCTGCGGGACGCCGCCCACGGCTGCTTCTTCCATGAATTGAGCGGACTCCTGGTCGCGATGGGCCAACTTCAGTACCAGCGCCAGGCGGTAGCGGGCATCGGGAAAGGAAGGCTGCAGCACCAGCGCCTGCTGATAGGACTGAATCGCTGCCTTGAGACTGCCGGTCGTGTAGTAGGCGGTGCCGAGATTGTAGTGGGCCTGAGTCAATTCCGGATTGAGCCGTGCGGCTTCTTTTAACTCCGTCAACGACGCGCGCCAGTCTTGCTTGGCCATCAAGGCCATGCCGAGCTGGAGATGCGCCTGGGCGTGATCCGGTTTCAGTGCGATGGCAACACGGCATTCGTCGATCGCTGTATCGAGATCACCAATCCGATAGAGTCCCTCCGCCAGCTTGAGCCGGTCGTCTGCGCTCTGCGGAGACGTGCGCACGTTCCCGCGCAACTCGCCCAACATGAAGACTGCGTCTTCCCGCTCACGCTTGGTGAATTCTGAAAGAGGTTGTTCGTCGACGGGAGGCGTGGGAGCAGGGGACTCTATAATGAAAGGAGGAGACGGTTGTTCGTCAGGCGTCTGTGCGAACGACGAATAGAGGGATGGGCGAACGGCAAGGCACGCGAACAGGATGGTCACAAGAACCAATCGATGCATCATCGAACCCTGCGATCCTCCAGCCGGTGCGTGCCGGGAAGCATTATACCACTGGAGCGTTTGGGGTGAGACCATGCCCGGAGGATTCCGAGTAAGCGAGTGAGTCATGCCTCGTGCCTTTCGCTAATCATCCCCCACGTGGGGACGAGGGCAATCGTCTAAGTCATCGAAAATGCTTCCATTTCTGGAAATATCCCTTGCAATGCCTAAGGCGAAGTATGAGAATTTGCGTCATCTCAAAGTGGGTAACAATATGGGGCAGAATGATTTAACCGAATGGCAACGCATCGCTACTCGGGAAGCATCAGGCTAAGCAAGATGGTCACTTATAGATTGGATCAGAACGATCTTGCCAAACACCCAGGCTCAGAAGACGATGATCCCGAAGCCTTTAAGGACGACCAGGAATTGAGTGCTCCGACATTGTTCAAGCTAGTGACCAATCATGCTATGAGCCATTTGTTCTCCTGTTAGGAGGGTACGAGAATGAGTCGACAAGATATGAAGCCAAGAGGAACTCTGAAAGTACTCGCATGTCTAATCCTTTGGGTAAGTTGTACGGCTGTTGGTTGCACGACGACTCTGCGGAATCAGCAGCTCGAATCGGTGGCCAAAGACTGGGCGTTGGTGATTCGGGCAAGTCAGGTAATCCCTGTGTACCCGCTCAGCGAGGATCTACAGCCTGGTGACGTGCTATTGGTGAGCACTCCCATTGAAAACCAGGTCAAGCTTTACAAGAAGAAGGGGTTTCTCCCTCTCGACCAACATCTGGTGAGACTGTACTCTAAACAATTTAAGGAGTTTTATAACTCCCGATATGGGATCGAAGATTCGACAATTCCCCCGGCTCAATGGCAGACCAAGGATGCTCATGGAGTTCACAATTGGAAGATGGCACCCCGTGCTGCCTTTCCTACTTACCAATTCTCGGTTAGCACCGGATCCGGGTTAAACCTCGCGATTCCAATTCAGGGGGTGCCGGTCGCCCTTGGGCTGATGAATTCAGGCAAGGCAAGCGGGACGGTGACGATCGCTGATACATTCACATTCGGCCTTGATAATTCTCACCTCACCAGCTTGGTGCAGGATTGGGCGGACCAGAACCGGAAGTTGCTGCGGAATTATCCGCCACGTAACGGGCAAGCTCATTTTCTTCGAGTGGTTAGCCGCGTGTATTTAACAGGACGGGTGAGCGTAACGGTTAACAATGACGAAGCGACATCCACAGAAGCACGAGGAGGCGCCGATCGCCCTCTCGAGTTTACAGGGATTAAGCAAGGAGCCACAGACGCAAACTACGAAGGCGCGATTAAGGCGATTAACCAGTTGCTTTCCGAGGAGCTGCCCGGAGGCAAGGTCAAGATTGTCACAGCAACAAGCAGGGCAGTCACCTTCAGTGAAACATTCGAACGGCCTCTCGTTATCGGATATGTCGGCTTCGACATGCAGATTATCGAGGGAGGAAGGTTGGGGCCACCAATCTCAACTGTTGGTCAACTCACCGGAGAGCACACGATTCCTGCTTCTGCAACGGACAATGTATATCGCCTCGCTTCACTCTCTCACATGTACAGGGCTCTCAGGGATATTCAAGGGCCGGACGCTGATCGTACTCGCGGAGATCTGGATAAGCTGGCTAGCCTCTTGCCGGAAAAATATCCGTTCACTCTTTACGAACTGACATCTCCTTCCGTGCTTCAGAAGCGATTCGACCGTTGTGGTCGGAGCAACAATCGATCGCAAGGGATTCTCCGAGGTTCATCGAATATCTTGGTCACGCGCAGAAAACTACCAAGACGCTTGAGAGTTACCTGCCGAGGGCTCCGCGTGATTCTGAGGTTGAACGCTCGGCAGCCTCCAAACTCGAGCAGGAGCTTCGAGCAGCGAAGAGTGCTCTTGCGGATATCTCTAACCGACTGAATGGTGAGCCTGCACTGATGCGGGCAGTGGACTTTGTGTTCTTCGGAATCTAGAAGAAAAGGAGGCTAGCCATGCCGTTGGAGGAACGGAAGGTATTCATTGAGGATGAAAAGCCGGATATGTCTTTTCAAGACAAAAACATGCAACTTTCTGCCGAACTAGCGACAGCTCCAAACGTGAAGAGGAAGATTGTCCGCATCGAGCGTATCGAAATCGGGGCATCTGGGTGGTGGATTGTTTACCGAACTGGCACACCGTAGTGGCGGCAGAATGGACAATAGCTTTTAGGGGTCAGTTCGTCACATCCTAAGCCGAGAGTAGAAAGAGCGACGCCTCAGGCCTTGAGGTTCAATGTCGTCTGAATCCGTTGAATCTGCTGGTGCAAGTTGGGTGGGGTCAGTCGTACCGGCTCATGCTGCACGCGCCAGACCGGTTCGAGGGGGGCCGGGTCGTTCGCGAGTCGTGGAATGATGTGCCAGTGGATGTGGGGGAGTTGGTTGCCGAGGAGTTCGTAGTTGATCTTCCTGGCTTCATAGACCTGGCCAAGAGTTTTGGCGACCAGATTCACTTCCTCCATCAGCTGAATCCGTTCCGTGGGAGCCAGGTGAAACAGCTCTGTCGCGTGGCGATTGAAGACGACGACGGTCCAGCCGGGAAAGAATTGATCGTCATGCAGATAGGCCTTGGAGAGGCCGAGGTCCGCAATGAAATGGTCTTCTTTCGGCCAGCTGCCTTGGCAGGCCTTGCACGCAGGATCTTTCACGGTTGATTGGCCTTCCGCCACTCTTCTTCCGTCACCACACCTTTCTTGATCAACAACTGAATCAGCTTGTCGACGGGATTTGTGCTGCTTGCGGGCGGCCCTGGTTTCTCAGTTGTCTTGGCGGGAGGCGGCGGTCGTTTGAGCCCGAAAACTTTGAATGAGGGCGTAAAGACGATCAAATAATCCTTGTTGCGGAGGCGCACGTTGACTGGAAGGCTCTGGCTGTAGGGAATCAGGTCGGTCGTCGATCCGGCCGGGATTTGGAAATAGGGCTTTCCATCCTGTGTTTCTCCATCCTGACCCAGGATTTCCATTCGGCTCAGAATGGTATCGCTGTTCAGGTTTTCCCGGTCCTCCCCTCCAATGTTGGTCACCTTGTCGAGGACAATAAACAGGGAATCGCCGATGAACGTATCGGCAGACAGGTTCTTGACACTCACATCATAGCGATACTCGCTGTTGAAGTTATCTCGCCCTTTGAGGGTGACGACGGCGGTGGCCTTGCCGGTCAAATCCGTGAGCTGATCCAGCGATCCGGCACTGCCTTCTGGCACCATCGGCCACAACAGACCGAGTAGGATGACTGCGAACCTCAGCCGCCAGAGCCTCAAATTTCTCGACATGGTTGCTTTCCCAGATTGTGAGAAGCGCCTCGCCCTCAAGTGGTCTGAGCATAGCAAAGATCGTCGGGTTGAGCGAGTCTTTGTTGCCCTACGCGCCTTGACAGGCTCTTTCCGCGAACGCTATTCTCGCCGCAGTGGAGATGTGCTCAACCCTTCCACCGTCACCTCGAATGACATCCATTTCACGACGTGCCCCGCTCCTGGTTCCCCGTGCGCTCCTGTCCCGGTTGATGCGCCTCTACGATTTCCCGCACCCTGCTGACCCTGGCCGGATCATTCGCGGGTACGACCGGCCGCATGCGGTGCGGACTGCGCGCATGTGCGCGGCGGTGGCTACAGCGCTAGGCCATGGAGCAGAGCGAGTCCGCCAGTATCAGATCGCTTGTCTGCTGCATGACTTGGGCCGTGCAGGGCTTGATCGCCGACTCTTCGGGAAGATTTGGTCCTGGGCCAAGGAGCGCGGGATTCCGACGAGACCACGCGAATGGAGAGCCATACACCAAGACACTCCCTACGGACGCGAGACGGAGGCCTTTCTCCGTCGTTATCGAAAAGATCTTGAGGCAGATGGCATCGCGATGACTGCCTGGGCGAAGGAACAGGTCGAGATGCGGTTGGGATATTCGCGTCGGCTTGCCCGTCGGCTGCGTACGGTTCGGCCAGCCATCAAGAAGATGGGGGTGACCTGGGCGCCTTGGATGCAACAGGTGATGCTCTATTATTACTATCCGGAGAAGCTGGCATCAGCCAAGCCCTGGGTCAGGCAGTTGGCGGAGATTCTTGTCGCTTGCGAGCAGTTTGAAGCCTACAGTAATCAGCGTCGTGGACGGGACTACTATGTGCGGAAGAAGGAAACATTGGTCGATGCCTTTGCCTATTTGGAGACGTTGCAGAAAGACGGCATTCTGAGTGGCACGGTGATGGGCGCGTTGCGCCGCTTGACGGCGCAGGGGGAGTTTGATGCAATTCTGGAGGAGGCTCGTGGTTGCGCCTTTACGAGCGGCGAGCGCCGTGCCCTCCGAGGAATGGAGTCATAAGATGGCGGTCAAGACGGTGGCGTTGAGTCTCCCCATGCAGGGGAACACGCAGATCGAAAATATTACGAAGTCCGTGGTCGATGCCCTCGTGGGCACCAAGTTGTCGGCCGGGATTGTGACGGTGTTCATCAAGCACACGACCGCGTCGGTGATGATCATCGAAGATGAACCAGGCATCAGGGCCGATACCAAGGCCTTCTGGGATCGGGCCGTGCCGGCCGATCCTGCCTGGCAGCACAATACGAGAAATGCTGGTGAAGACAACGGCCACAGCCACTTGCGAGGTCAGCTGCAAGGGCCATCGGTCACCATTCCCTTCCTAGACGGGGCGATATTGCTAGGGACCTGGCAACAGATTGTCGTCGTCGATTTCGATACCAGATCACGGACGAGGGAACTCATTATTCAAATCATGGGTGAATGATCACGATGAAGGGGCGAGTCGGACCAGTCTTTTCTCTCGTTTTCGGCTGGACTCTTTCTCATCAGCCTCTTGCCAGCCCTGTCGATGGCGGAATGGGGGAAGCCGCTGGGCGGGACCTACGACGGCCCTGAAGGGAAGCCGCGCGTTGTGATGCCCTCGCCCGCCGAGCTGGGCGCGGATGAGCGGGCCACGATGGCCGTATTCGAGCGGGCGACGAAATCCGTCGTTTTCATTGCGAATACCGCGATTCAGCGAGACCCCTGGTCGTTCAATCTCTTTGAAGTCCCGCAAGGCTCCGGATCGGGATTCGTCTGGAACAAGCAGGGGCACATCGTCACCAATTTTCATGTCGTTTACGGGGCGAATTCGATCACAGTCACGCTGGCTGACCGGACTGAGTATAAGGCCACGCTCATCGGCGCCGATCCCGATCACGATGTGGCGGTGCTGCAGATTCGTGCGCCGGAAGAGGCGTTCTCGCCCATTCACGTCGGGACGTCGCATGATCTGCACGTCGGACAGAAAGTATTGGCGATCGGGAATCCGTTCGGCCTCGACCACACGCTGACGACCGGCGTGGTGAGCGCGTTGGGCCGGACGATCAAGTCCTTGTCGAACCGGACGATTGAAGGGGTCATTCAAACCGATGCCGCCATCAATCCGGGAAACTCAGGCGGGCCGCTCCTCGATAGTGCCGGTCGATTGATCGGTGTGAATACGCAAATTATGAGCCCCAGCGGGGCCTTCGCCGGAATCGGTTTTGCCGTGCCGGTCGACACGGTTAACCGCATCGTCCCGGAGCTGATTAAGCACGGCAAGCTCATCCGCCCAGGGCTAGGGGTCTCGCTCGTTCCCGATGCGATGGCCAATCGGTGGGGGATCAAGGGGCTGATAATCGGCAAAGTCTCGCGTGGCAGCGGGGCGGAGCAGGCCGGGTTGAAGGGCGCGCGTGAGACCGCCACCGGCCGGGTGGAATTGGGCGACATCATTACGGCAGTCGATGGCAAGCCGGTCGAGACCCTGGACGAGCTTATGGGTGTGATGGAGCGGCACAAAGTCAACGATCAGGTCACGGTCGAAATCTTACGGGGGACCCATCGGGAACGTGTATCCGTGACCCTCCAAGCCGTCAATTGAACGGTTGTGATAAGCGGCAATCCGTGATGTCGCTATGTTAGGATCATCCATCTGTTCCGCATGGAGGACCACCGATGAGTGATCGCCGACCCACTGAACAACAGGACCCAGAACCCGACGGCAAGACGGAGGACGTTGCGAATCCGTCGAAGCGCATGGGGTCCGATCCGCTTGAGCTTATTGAAGAATGCCTTGCCTCATTCCCGGACAGTGATCCCCGGCAGAAGATCCTCTACAAGCTGCGCCATGCCGTGATCCTTGGGCAAGCAGCGCAGCAGCAGCGTGAAGTCGAATTCAAGAAAGTGGCCGATGTCATTGCGAAGCTCACGGCGCCGGCCAATCGGGTCGGCACCCTGCTTGAGGTTCCGGGTGAAGGCCTTGCGCGAATTCTGGTAGGAGGCGCTGAGTTTTATGCTGCGGTCGATCCACGGGTGCAGGCTGCCGAGTTAAAGATCGGTGCCCAGATTCTGGTCAACGAAGCCTACACGGTGATTAAGATATTGGGCTATGACCGTAATGGGCCGGTGTTGAAAGTGGCCGAGGCGTTGGCAGATGGGCGGCTTCGTTTCGAGCAGGAGATGGGGCGGCAGGTGCTGATTCTCCAACGATCGAGCGATCTTGTCGGCGTGGACCTGAAGGCAGGCGATGAGGTGCGTATCGATCCCAGCCTCCATGTGGCAATCGAGAAATTGGAAGATCGGAAAGCCAAGTCCCACCTTCTTGACGAGGTTCCCACGGTCACGTGGGAGCAGATCGGCGGGCAAACGGAGGCGATCGCGGCCATTCAGAAGGCGATCGAGTATCCCTTGCTCCATGCGGACACGTTTCAGCGCTTCAAGTTCACTCAACCGAAGGGCTTCCTGCTCTATGGCCCGCCCGGCTGCGGAAAGACTTTGATCGGACAAGCGGCAGCCGCCAGTCTTTCGAAGCTGGTGGGGGAGTCAGGCCAGGGTTCGTCCGGTGGGAAGGGGGACAAGCCGCCGGTGACTCGCGGGGCCTTCCTCCACATCAAGGGGCCCGAGATTCTGAATATGTGGTTGGGGGAATCGGAGCGGATGGTCCGGGATCTCTTCGCCCAAGCCCGAGCTCGTCGGAACGAGGGGGCGTTGCCATTTATTTTCATCGACGAGGCGGAATCGATTCTCGGCACGAGACGGGCGTCTCGTTCATTCAACATCTCCAGCACCTTGGTGCCGATGTTCTGTTCCGAGATGGACGGGATCGAGTCTTTGCGCGATGTGGTGATCATTCTCGCCTCGAACCGGCCGGATCTGATCGACCCGGCTGTGCTGCGGCCAGGGCGTATCGATCGCAAGATCAAAGTGAGTCGTCCCAATCGTGACTCGGCGGCGGCGATTCTGAACGTGTATCTGACGGATGACCTGCCTCTGGACCGGCAATGGATTGACCAGCACGGCGGAGATCGGAAGAAGGCCTGTGCCGATCTCATCGAGCATGCGCTCTCCGCGATCTTTTCGCGCATCGATGAGAATCGACTCCTGTCGATCAGGCTCAGAAGCGGACAGAACAAGGTCCTCTATCGGAGCGATCTGATCAGCGGTGCAATCCTGGCTTCGATCGTTCAACGGGCGAAGGAACAGGCGATCGATCGTATGATTGCGGCCGGCGGGGCTGAGCAAGGCGGCATGACCCTGGACGATCTGGTGAACTCCGTTCACGCAGAATTCCGAGAGGGCGAGATGTTGCCGCCCGATGATGCGGCCGAAGAATGGCTCAAGCTCCTGGATCACCATCCGGAGCAGGTGGTGGGGGTCTCGTCGTTCCGGAGAGGACGGCAGGCAGAAGAAAAGCTGATCGGACAGATTATATAAGAGAGGCGAGGGGCACTGGGCGCGTGGCTAGGAGGCAGGATAATTTCATCAGTGCCTCTAGCCCTTAGCCTCATGACCTCAAGCCTGGAAGATGTATGCGGTTATTTGGCATCGAAACAGAGTATGGGATTACCAGGGAAGACCAGGATGCGGTCGATCCGGTCGTGGAGTCGATGGAACTGGTGCGGGCCCATCTGACTGCCTCGTTTGAGCGGCGCTGGGACTATGGCGGTGAAGATCCGCACGAGGATGCGCGGGGGTTTCGGGTCTCCGGCCTGCAGCAAGATAAAGAAGAAGACGAGTTCGCCAGGGTCGATGCCCATCGGCCTTTTTCGTTTCATGAGATGAAGAGCGATCTGGTCCTTCCGAACGGCGCACGTTTCTACAACGATCATACGCACCCTGAATATTCCACGCCTGAATGCCGAACGCTATTAGATATCCTTGCCCATGACCGTGCCGGGGAGCGTATTGCCCAGCGGGCGGCAGAGCGTCGCAACCATGTGCTCGGCGGGCCTCATGTGCAGCTCTACAAGAACAACACGGACTTTCACGGACACAGTTACGGCTGTCACGATAATTATCTCCTGTCACGCTCGATTCCCTTCCCTTCGCTGACTGCGGGGCTGCTGCCGTTCCTTGTCAGCCGGCAGGTCATTGCTGGAGCAGGCAAAGTCGGTGTGGAAGGTCAAGAAAGCGGGTTCGTGCCGGGCCACTATCAGCTGTCTCAACGAGCCGACTTTATGGAGACGGATCTGAGTGTCGACACGATGCATAACCGGCCGGTTCTGAACACGAGGGACGAACCGCACGCGGTTCGGGAAAAGTATCGAAGGCTCCATCTCATCATCGGCGATGCCAATATGTGTGAGTACGCCACGGCGTTGAAAATCGGGACGACGCAGTTGACGCTGGAGTTGATCGCGCGCGACGCAGCCCCAGCTCTTGAATTGGAACACCCCGTCACCGCGGTGAAGCAGCTGTCTCGCGATCAGAATCTGAAGGCGACGGTTCGTCAGAAGAACGGCAGCACCATCACGGGCCTCGACATTCAAGAGCAGTACTACCTCGCGGCCGAGAAGCATCTGGCCGGTGCTGACGCAGAGACCGATTGGATCCTGCACGAATGGGCCGCCACGCTACGATTGCTCACCGGCGATCGGCGACAACTGGTCGGGCGACTTGATTGGGTTACCAAGCTCTGGCTGTTGGAAACGTTTATGCAGGAGGAGCGGATTGGATGGGATGATCCCTGGCTGGCGAGTTTGGATTTGGAGTACCATAATGTGAATCCGGATCGCGGGCTCTTCCTGGGGCTCGAGGCCGAGGGGAAGGCCTGGCGGATGACGTCGGAGCAGGACGTTGAATCGGCATTGGTGGTCGGCCCGGCCGATACCAGAGCGGGGATTCGCGGTCTTTGCATCAGACGGTTTCCTGATCAGATCAAATCGATGCAGTGGGAACGTATTCAGTTCAGCGGTGGGCTGCTTCCGCGAACATTAGAGATGGGTGACCTCTTCGAGCCACAGGCGGTGCAAGCCTGCGCGCAGATATTCGAGCACGCCGCATCCCCGATGGATGCTCTGAACGCATGGAACAGAGAAAAGGAGTCCCGATCATGAACTTCATCTCAATGCCGGAACGCCGTGAGGGGCCAGGCAATCCGATGCCGAAAGCGCCGAGTCCGTCTGATGAGGGCGGCGGGCCTAAACGGCCGGAGACAGGGTCGCCCGATAAAGATAATTTGCTCAAGCGTATGCGCAAAGTCGATCCGAAACAGGCTGAGCGGTATCGGCAGAGAACGGGAGAATAAGAGTTGAGAGGGGTGTAGACGGGCTATCCTCTGTGCTCGCACAACGCGCGGCCTCGGAAGGCCCTCGTTGGACGCGCGCAGTGGAGGACAGCCTGCCCAGCCCTCATGGAAGGTAGGGCCGTCGTTCAAGAGGGGGGAGAAGGGGGAAAGATGGGGATGCAAGGGGATTTTCTTCAGCTGTTGAAGGAACAGGGCTATACACTTGGTGTACCGACGGCGGTGGGGACTGGCCATGCATTTACGAATGCCACCACGATTCTGGCCTTCAAGTATCGCGATGGCGTGCTGGTGGCCGGAGACCGTCGCGCGACCGCCGGCAATATGGTGATGTACGATCGCACGGACAAGGTATTGGAGATCGATCGACACAGTGTTATGGCAATTGCCGGCGTGCCGGCGACCGCCTATGAAATGGTACGCGTCCTGGAACATTCCTTCAAATACTACCGGAGAACGCAGCTGCAAGAATTGAGTTTCGATGGCAAACTTCGCGCTGTCTCCAAGCTCTTGAAGGACAATGTGCCAGCGGCGTTGGCCGGGACTGGCGCTGTGGTTCCGGTGTTTGCTGGCTACGATCTGGAGCAGGGCTCGGCCAAGATCTATTTCTACGATATCCTCGGGGCGGAGTTTGAAGGCGTGGAGTATGCCGTGTCCGGATCCGGCTCCCCAACGATCCGGGGGATCTTGCACTATCTGAATACCTGGGGCGATCAGCCCCTCAATGCGTTAGCCGAAGAACAGGCTATGGTGCAGGCGTTACGACTGCTCACGAGTGCGGCGGAGTTCGATTCGGCGACCGGTGGTGTCAACCGGGAGGCGAGTCTCTACCCCGTGATCAAGTTGATTACCGGGGCCGGTGTGCAGACGGTGCCGGATGCGACATTGAAACCCCTCTATGAATCACAGGTGGTGCGCTATGTATGAAGAGCCCTATCGTTGGGTGGAAGCAGTCGGCAATCGACGTCAGTATCTCGATGAACAGTTCAAGCAGGGGAGCCCGGTCGTCGCGTTGACCTATGATGGAGGCATCCTCCTGACGACGGTGAGCAAGGGGACCCCGAAGCTCTACGAGATCTACGACCGGCTGGCATTGGGCGGAATGGGGCATCCCACGGATTTGGAGAAGCTTCGCTTCAGTTTGCTCGAAATGGCGCATGTCGAAGGCTTCAACCGTTCGCCGTCGGATGTCACGGGATCGAGGCTGGTGAAATACGGAATTGCCCCGGTCATTAAGCAGGCGTTCGAAGAAGTGTATAAGGCACCGTTTATCGTGCGTATTCTGGTGGCCGAATTGGGGCAGAAGCCGGAGAAGGACGCGCTCCTGACGATCAACTACGATGGTACGTTTGAGGAAGTGATCGGTTGTGCGGTCCTGGCTGCCACCCCGGCTGCTCAGGCGAAGATGATGTCCTATCTCAAGGAGCAGATTCCCGTCACGCTGTCATTAGAGCAGGCGTTGGATTTGGCGTTGCGAACCTGGGCGATCGGTTCGTTAGCGCATCAACAGGAAGAAACTGACCAACAGGCTGAGACAGAGCCACCGGCAAGCAAGGCGGGATCATCGACCGCCGCGATTCCAAGTGCCGACGCTCTGATGGCGCACCTGCGTGGCATTGTCGGCGGACGGACGATCGAGTGTGCGGTCCTTGAGCGCCAGGCTCTTGGTACATCAAAGTATCGGTCGCTCAAGCAGGCAGATCTTTCACGTCTCCTGCCGAAGGCGCTTCAATCCGTCGTGGTGAACTGAGATGTTGAACCGTATTTTCGGACTTGAAACCGAATACGGACTCTTGGTAAATCAAGACCAGCCCGATCATTCCCCTACCTGGTTTGCCCACAAGATTCGAGACCATCTCTTTCACGTCCAACGGCGTGGCGTTCTCGATCTGCACCATCGGGGGCATGATGAACCGCCTGGCAACGGAGGATTTCTCACCAACGCCGGACGCATGTACCTCGACATGGGACATCTGGAGTGGGCCTCGCCGGAGTGTGAGTCGCTGTGTGATGTGGTGGCTGCCGACCGCGCCGGCGATCAGTTGCTACAGGACACCATTCAAGACCTTGGCCTGGCCGACACGGTTTCGTTGATCAAGAACAATGTGGACCATGAAACCGATGCGACCTTTGGATCACACGAGAACTATCTCGTGTCGCGGCGCTTTCCCTTTACAAGGCGCGGCCTCGGGCCCTTGGTGACCTTCCTGGTCACCAGACAGATCTTTACGGGAGCCGGGCGTGTCGGCACGGCTGGCCCTCAGGACGCTTGGATCCAGATGGATCGGCTCATCGTGCCGCGGGGAGCGAATCACCGCCATGGGCTGCAGCCGGCCATGCCGTTTCAGATTTCTCAGCGTGCCGACTACATCGTGAATGACTTCTTCGAATGGGTGCAGCAGAATCGCGCCATCGTGAATACGAGGGATGAACCACTGGCCGACCCGAATCAATACCGTCGCATTCACCTCCTGCTGGGCGATTCAAACATGGCCGAGGTGGCGACGGCTTTGAAGTTGGGTACGACAGGGCTGGTCCTTCAACTGATCGAAGAGGGCCGTGCGCCGCTCGATCTTGAGATCCATGAACCGGTCGAAACCATGCAGGAACTGTCACAGGATCAGGACCGTCAATGGATCGTTCGGCTGCAATCAGGGCAGACGATCTCTGCGATCGACATTCAGGAAGCGTTTCTCGCGGCGGCGCAAGAACACTATCGTGGGCAGGACGATGAAACCGATTGGGTGCTCGATCAATGGGAAGCGGTCTTGCAGGATCTCCGCGGGGACTACAAGACGCTGGTGGGCCGGGTCGATTGGGCCTCGAAGTTGTGGCTGCTCGAAACCTTTCGCGAAGCGGAACAGTTGACTTGGGCGGACCCGGCTCTGAAGAGCCTTGATCTGGAGTATCACAATCTCCATCAAGGCAAGGGTCTTTATTATGGTCTCATCGAAGAAGGGCGGGTTCCGCGACTCACCACCGACAAGGCGATTGCCTTGGCCATGGAGCATCCACCCCGCAACACCAGGGCCTTTGGGCGGGGTGAACTCGTGCGACATTTGCTGGCTTGTGGACCTCCTGGTGAATCGGCTGATCCTAAGCCGGAAGAGCGGTTTTCTCCCTCGTATGTGATCAACTGGTCGATCTTCCAATTGCGTGGTCAGGCACCCTTTCCCATGCCAGATCCGTTCAAAACCTACGTGCAGGAAGTGCGTGCCCATCTTCAAACGGCCTGAGCGGGTTGGCCTGCGCGCATCCCCGCCATGTCAGTATGTAACCAATTGATTAAATAGGCGAGTTCTGGAGATGCTATGCTTCTCTATGGCTTTGTTGACTAAGATGATGTGGGAGACATGAAGGGGAGGATTGCAATGAACGCACGCAAGTGGATGATGGAATATGGTGTCGCGATGGTCCTGACGTTTCTGTTTGCCGTAATTCTGGGACACATCCCGCTCTTTCGTGAAACGACTGTCGGGAAGCTTCATGCCTCCGATCTGGTGCAGTTTATCGGCTACGGGGGCGCACTCGTGCTTGCGTGGTTTGGGGCTCGCCAACTGGCGGCGGAACCGCCGGACGACTGGAAGTGGTTAATGCCCTACCGGGCATTGATACTGCCGGTGACGACACTCGCGATCGTCGCGATTTCCTATGGTGTGTTGCTCTATGTCTGCGATCCGTTCCTCAGCAAGTCAGGGAAAGGGATCTATAACTGGATGTTTATCATCGGCATTGTGGCTACGAGTGCCTGGCTCATTGTGACGTGGGTACGGAAGTGCGCGCCTCAGGTTACTGCCATCGAATCGCGCCGACTCAGAAAGCAAGCAGCGTAGCTCCCCTTGGTGATTCCGGCTGCCTCATTTCATGGGGCAGCCGGTCGTCCCTTCCTCAGAATGCTCCTACCGATTCGATGATCCGGTTCTCTATCCAAAAACGGTCTTCATCCTGCTGGGATTGCTGAACGAATCCGCAGTGGCCACCGTATTCCGGTGCAGTAAGCCTGATGTGGGGGTTCTGATGAATTGCCGCGAGGGAAAACATCGAGTAGGGAATAAACGGATCGTCCTGTGCAGTGATGATGATGGTCGGTACGGCAATCTTTCCCAATACGTGCCGTGCGCCTGCGCGATCGTAGTAGTCGGCTCCGCTCGTGTATCCGCCGTCCGGGGCCGTGTAGCGGTCGTCGAATTCGCTGATGATGCGGATGCGGTCAAGTCCGGTGAGGTTCCACTTGCCGGGAAAGAACACCGCTTTCCGTCGCATGCGCATTTTGAGTTGGGCCAAGAAATGATGGTGATAGAGCCAATTCCGAGGTTGTTCCAAAGCCTTGACGCATTGCGTCGGATCGATATTCGGGCAGACCGCGATCGCGCCGGCCAATGCCGCTTCTGACGAGCCGGCCTCTCCGGCTGCTTTCAGGACGAGATTCCCCCCCATCGAATAGCCGACAAGCCAGATGCGATCTAATCCATCCACGCGCGCCAATTCACGGACGATGGCTCCATAGTCCTGACTCAAGCCGCTGTTGTATAGGGTGGGGGTCAGTTGCTCGGTCCCACCACAGGTCCGCTGGTTCATGCGGATGACATTCAGTCCCGCACGATAGGCTTTCGATGCAATCCCATGCATGTAGTGCGACTCGCTACAGCCCTCAAGCCCGTGCACGAGTACCACGGTCTGGCACGCTGTGCGGTGTGGCTGCCAGTGGCAGAAGCCGAGCAACTGGGTGTGGGGCTCGGTGGTGAAGAGCCGCGACTCGGTCGGTATTCCGGCAAGGAGCGCTCGGCGAGGCCAATAGCCTGGGACCAGTGTCATGAGATGTGGATTGTGGAGCAGGGCTGCCGGTGTGAAATCTCGCCAACCGGGTGCCATAGAGGTCATCATAAAGAAATAGTCCATGGCTGCACAGTATGGATTGCCAGGATGCGACAAATTGGGATGGGAGTGCTTTCCACGCATCTCCGTTGGAGGCTGCGGCGAAGTGGATGTTGCCACTGATGGATCAGTAGAAGTCAGTGCCCGTGGCGGTCTGCTAGGCCTCGAATGGAGCGGACATCGTCAACGTCGGTCACAGGCTCCTGGCGCCTTTCACGGGCTGGTTGATCCTCTCCAGGAGGACAACAAAGGCCTTCGAGAGAGGTCTCGAAGGCCTTGAGCTGGTGGCTCCCCGGGCAGGACTCGAACCTGCGACCAGCCGGTTAACAGCCGGCTGCTCTACCAACTGAGCTACCGGGGAACGAGACAGTCCGTTGTTAGGCTGCGTATTCTAGCAAAAGATTTCGGTTGGGGGGAGACTTTTTTCTATCAGGACAATAGCTGTCCAGCTTGTCTATATCTCGTTATACGTCGAAATCCTCAGTTTCATCCTCATCGGAGGAGGCGTCAGTATTGCCCGCTGCGACGGATGCGTAGTGCTTCGCCCAGGTCAGATAGAGATTTCCGCTGTCGCGCATAGTATCTGCCGCCTTGATGAGTGTCTGCGCCAGTTCCGGGTCTTTACCGCTGGCATGGATATCGGCAGCTCGTCGTTCGAGCACTTTGGGGTACTCGTTGATCAACCCGGTGATCTCTCGAAGGAGCTCATGAATGACATTGTCTTCGGCTTCCATCTGTTCCCTCCACAGCGGTACCAACAAAAAACCCCATAGCGCAGGCGCCATGGGGTCTTGCGCGGGAGACCCGCTACACGAAATGGTTATCCTTGGTAGGCTTGCCCAAGGGCTGCGGACTCACCCTTTTGGCTCATCAGCTGCCCGGTGGCGCTGACGGCCTGCATGCTGATGGCATTATGCTTGGCCGCGTCGCAGACGACCACGCAGAGCTCACAGCCCTTGCAGCGGTCAATCATCACTTCGGCCACCATCTTGCTTGGATTGAGGTCGAGGCAGTTGGCCTCCGGACAATACATGATGCACAGTCGGCACCCCTTCTTGGCCACGCATTTCTCGTCGATGACTTGCGCTACGTTATACATGCGAGCTGGTTCCTTCTCTCTCGTTAAGCCGCAACGGCAGGATTGCCGACTCGCAGCTCATACTTATTCTTCTCGGCCCATGCACTGGCGATTTCATAGGCCGCCTGTCACGGTTGCAAGGTTCTTGGCCAGCAACATTTCCTTCTTGGCGAACTTCTTCTTGATCGCTTCATCCAAAGAGGCCGTTCCACCGGAGGCGACGAACTTCTTCCCGAACCGTTCCTGTAAGGCGCCGTCCAGGGATTCCATTGAGACGCACTTGGTGATGCCTGCGACCGATCCGATCATCGCCATATTCGTCGATAACTCGGTGCCGGCCACCTCGATCGCGAGCTCGGTTCCCGCAATGTAAAATACCTTAACATTTAGATCCTTGAGGCGTTCAATGTCATCGGCTGACAGAAGCTCCTGGTCGGAGTTGATGACGACGAGGCCACCTTCCTTCACGCCGGAGTAGAAGGGCATGGTGTAGCTCTTCCCCATGGTAATGACCTGGGGGTGAAAGACCTGGATGACGTCAGGAAATACCAACTCGCCACGGTCGTAGATCCGTTCGATGCCTATCCGGCAATAACTCTCTGCCGGCGCCATACGTTTTTCTGCGCCGAAGAAGGGATTGGAGATCGAAAACTTGCCGTCGCGGTTGGCGGCCATGGCCAGGACATGCGCGGCGGTGACGGCGCCCTGTCCGCCTAATCCCGACATCCGGATGTTCAGTCTTTTCTTGATCATGGTCGTCTCTCCTCCAGAATCGGATTAGGCTCCCTGAGAGGCGAGCTGCTTTGCAGCGGCCTTCTTTTCCTTGTCCTTGGCGGCCACCTCTGCCAGGAGTTGCTTGGCTGGTTCGCTGATGTACTCTTTGTAGGCGAACCGCTCGGTCGGTTTTTCAGAGTCCCGCATTTCCTGGAGCCCTTCCATGCTGTTCTTCCCGATTTCGAGAATGCAAGGGGTATAGAGCTGGAGGTAGGTCGGGCCGATTTCGCGCGCGATCATGACCGCGTTCCGGACCACCTTCTCAATGAGGGACGGTTTGCTGACGGTGCATTGGACCACGTAATGGCAGCCTGATTCACGGGCGATCTCTGGCAGACGGACCTTGTCGAAGAGCTTCCCGACCGGTGCCATCTTGGCCACGAACCCCTTCTGCATCAGGCCGCTCTCCTGGCCACCGGTGTTGGCGTACAGTTCGTTATCGAAACAAATCGTGGTGAACTTCTCCTGGCGGAACCAGGCTTGAAGTGTCATGTCGAGGCCGATATCGACGGTGGCGCCGTCGCCGGCAAGCACGACCACGTCTTTCGTCCGGCCGGGGAAGCGGACGCTTAAGGCGCGCTTCAAGCCGGAGGCGATGGCGTTTTGATTACCGAAGAGGGAGTGGATGTTGTGCACGGCCACCATGGGGAACACCAGGCTGGTGCAGCCGGTGGAGCCGACCATGACGGTGTCTTCGGGGTTTGGCAATGAGGCCAGGATGTACCGGAAGGCCATGGATTCCGGGCAGCCGGCGCAGAGGGAGTGCTGCTCGATCAGTTCCTTGCTGTTGCCGATATCCTTCCAGCCCCGGTCTTCCTTGCCGTAGGTCGCGCTCTTGACCAGGTCTTGATAGTCGGACGGCATGATGTCGTACAGGTCTTCAGAAATCTTGATACGTTCCTTGCTCATTATGGCCTCCTCAGTGCGTGCGTCTTATTCAGGGCGTTGGGTTCTTGCTGCTTAGGTGCTATCAACCGCCGCGACCGGCCAACGACATGGTGCGCATGCCGAGCAGGGTCTTGATTTCTGAGACAATAATTTCCGGTGGCATCGTCATGCCTCCGCAGACACGTGGGCCGGCGTGCACACGTTCACTGTTGGGGATGGTGGCCTTGATTTCCTTTGCCAACCACCCGGTCACGTTGAATTCCGGGATGATAATGTGCTTTGCATTTTTCGTAGCTTCACGGATTTCCTCACCTGGCCAGGGCCGCAAGACCTTGACCTTTACCAGGCCGCAACGGATGCCTTCGTCCTCGAGGAGCCGGATGGCTTCACGACCCTGCGACACCGCCGTACCAGAGGCGACGATGATGACCTCGGCATCGGTATTTTCCGTCTCGATCAACCCGTTCAGCCACTTGATCGTGTGCTTGCGGGACCGTTCCACTGCCGCCCAGACTTCTTGCTGCCAGGAAGCGTGGGTGGCATAGCTGATGTAGTTGCTCTTCATGATAAACGGATCGCGCATCATCCGGACCGGCGGACATTCCATGTCCATGCAGGGCACCGGCGATCGGTATGGGTCATAGGGTGGAAGACACATGTCGGCCGGGGTGAGATTGACGACGTCCTTGGTGTGCGTCACGAAGAATCCGTCGCAGCACAGTGCCAAAGGAAGGTGCACATCAGGTTCTTCCGACACCATGTAGCCTTTGAGGATCCAATCGAAGAAGTCCTGTGCGGTTTCCGCATGCCAGACGAGCATGCCGGTATTCAGAAGATAGGCAATCTCGAGCGTGTCAGGCTGAATCGACAGCGGCGAGTTGATGCCGCGGCAGGTGACGATCATCTGAATCGGCAACCGTGCACCGGACCACATCGGGAAGTTCTCCATCGCGCGCATCGTGCCGGGTCCCGCGGTCGTCGTAAATACGCGAGCCCCGCCGAAGGCCGCTCCCGCGCATTGCGACATGACGGCGAATTCGCTCTCGCCGCGGAAGTAGTCGCCGATGTAACCCTCGGCAAAGAGCTCGCCGATCAAGGCGGCCGCTTCGCTCTGCGGTGTAATCGGGTACGCGATCATCACGTCACAACTGGCCCGCCGAAGCGCTTCCTTGATGACCTCGCTGCCCGTATAGAACGACGGCGTGCGTGGCGCTTCGTTCATCATTTTCCAGGTGTCGGTAAAGGTCTGCCCTTTTTTATTTTTTGTGCCGATGACTGAGTGTGTATCTGCCATGGATCAGCCTCCTTTCACTCTCTCCAGAACCTCAAACGGCTTAGTTTGAAGCTCCGCTCTTAGCTGATGTCAGCCGTGGTTGGACTGTCCCTTTCAACTTTCTCACCCACTCGGCCAGTTTCATGATCTTTTCGACCGATGCGTCGCGGAACGATAGCATCGCATCTTCATGGCCGGCCTGAGCACACATAGCAATCGTGTAGCAGGAGGTGCCACCTCGAATGATTTTGAGCGACAAATTCGCCTGATGACAGTGGACCCCGACGAACATGCAGCAATCGATTTTATTGTGCCAGATGGTCAGATTCGGGTGGTTGGGATTGATTTCGACTTCAGGATTGATCTTGGGGTATTTGGGGCGGTAGTCCGGCATCGGGATCAGCATGGGCGTTTGCCCGGGCTGCACACATTCCTTAAGCGTGTTGTACAAGTGGCGGACGGCCGTGGCCTTCTTGGCCGCCTTCTCGTTCCAGGCCCACAGGACTAAGGGGCCAGGGAAGATGGTCGGCACTTTAGCCATGAGGAATTGTTTCGCTGCTTCTTCGTATGCCTTTTCCTCTGGGACGATGACACCGTTGATGTGAGCTTCCCCAGGGTTCGGCAAGCAAATACCCATGCTGGCAGCCGATGGAGGAAGGAAATGTTCCGGGCCTGGAAGGACGCGATACTGAGTCATCACAGCTTACTCTCCGGCAAGGGGTTAGAGAACGAGAAACACAGGTTTTCCGATGATCTTGGCCTTCTTCACTCTAAGCTTTTTGCATGCCCCCTGCAACCTCGCAGAAGGCCCACCGCCGCGAAATTTTGGGCTATCGAACGAGAGAGGCTTAGGCCTTTTGTCCTAAGATCCGAACTCTGCCCCGAGACAGCCAATAGCGCCCATCGGAGCGCGCATTATAGGGTTGGCCCTTTCAGTCTGTCAAACCAATCGGGATGCCTTAAACTGCCATGAGCTAGCTCGTTCGTGCCTGAAATATTAACGCGAAGTCAAGATGTTGCGCGACATTACGGCAATTGTTCACAGGCCGGAATAGATCCGAGGACGCAGGCCCGCTCAAGGTCATCCTTGGCCAGTCGACCCTGGAGCCGTTCTCGATAAAGTTTTGCTCTGGTCACCAGGGCGGCAGCATTGGTGGGGTCGACCCGAATAACAGTGGACAGATCTTCAATTGCCAGTTCCGGCTGATTCAGCTTGAGATAGATCTCGCTCCGCAGTGCATAGGCCTCTTTTTGATAAGGGATCCAACTTTCAGGCGTTTGTGCGTTGAGGAGTTTCTTGAGCGTGGCCAACGCCTGATGCCAGGATCTGGTGTCCGCCTGACGGCGGGCTTGCGTCGTGTATACGCCGATGAGGCGCTGGCGAGCAATATCGGCAAACGGATCGAGCTCAAGGACTTGCTCGTAGGCAGCGGCAGCCTCGTCCAACTGTTTCAGCCACGTGAGTACATCCCCTTTCCCAACCCATGCCCATACGTTCTTGGCGTCGAGCGTGACGGCGCGATCGAAGTCTGCTCTGGCTTTGTCCAGATAGTCCGCATAGTCCAATGCCTGAACCTGTTGGGAAAAAGCCAGTGAGACGAGTCGAAGGTAGGTTTGGCCTCGCACAATCAGTGGATCGACGAAGCGATCATCGAGGGTAGCGGCGTCTGTGCTGAGCTGGATCTTGTCCCGCAGATTCTGTGTGTGGAGAGCGGTCTCGAGCATCGCGCGTGCCCGTTGGTGTGAGGCGGACTTTCCATTCGGCTCAATGACCAGCATTCGGACGCCAATCGGCTGCTGTTGAAGCTCTTGCAGTTGCGAGCGCAATTGATGATTCTCCTGCTGGAGTTGGCGAAAGTGTTGCGCGAGTTGTTGGTCGGATTGAAGTCGGCGTATTGCCTCCGCCAGACTGCTTAAATTGACTGTGGCGCGAATGCGTACGAAGAAGACGGGACGATCAAGCTCGAAGGAGCGCCTGGATTCAAGGATTTCTGTTTCTGTGACGGCGGCGGCGATCGTTCTGATTTCCAGCGAACTGGATTGCGTGCTTCTCCCGCCAGATTCTTTTTCCACATCGTGGAATGTAGATTCGAGATAGACGCCCGCTTCCTCCACAGCCTTTCGCTGGGCTCGCTGGAGAACTTTTTCTTCTGCGCCGGCTAAGGTGTCACCATCGGCCATGACGTATTGGCTGTCGGCGATGACGGTTTTCGTCGAAGCGCTGAACGCAGGGACTCCCCATAGAAAGAGCGCGAAGAGGGAGGGATAGAACAATCGCCGGTAAAGTTTCATCACAGACAACTATACCGCCCGATGGGTGAGGGGGCAATGCAACCAAAGCGGGGCAAATGGAGGAAATGGAGTAAGGGTTGAAGGAGCGGAGCGACAGGCCTTCGGCTACCGTTCCTTCGGAAAGACTTGAACAAATGGGTGGACTTCGACCCGTTCAAATACACCGTGGACGGAATAGGGGTCTTCGCGGGCGAACCGTTGTGCGTCTTCCAGCGAGTCCGCCTCGATGACGATTAGGCTTCCGGTCTTATCCGTGAGCGGACCGGCCAGCACGACCCGGCCTTGCGCGTCGAGGGGTTCCATCTTGGCGAGGTGCGCCGGACGATAGATTCTTCGCTTGGCTTCTCCATCGGGACCGTCGAATCCGAGAATGACGAATTTCATAGATACCTCGAGGGGGAAGGCGAAATTTTGGGTTCAGGCCAGGTCCTCTATCGGGCAGCGATCTTTATAGCCGGTAGTCGTTTCATGCCACCAGCGTACTTCTTGTTCTCCGAGCTTCCAGCAGAGATAGACCACTCGGCCGTCACGAAGATGGGGAAAGTCACAGAGGCCGAGATCCAGGTCCTTCACCAGAATGCCGAGTTCCTGAATCGCCTGGAGATTCGTACTGACTTCTTGAAGACCCGAGATATACAGGTGCCCAACGGTACTGCCCCCGCCATACTCAGCCCTTGCGCTGGCTTTCTTGACCTCTTCCTTCGTACGGGCCAATACAGCCTTGGCTTGCTGGATCGAAATCAGCTTGGAATTTAGCTGGGGGATGAGGTGATTAGCCTCGGATAGAGTAAACATTCGCTCGTGGTGTTCCTGTTCGTCGTCATGCGCCATGGTGTGCCTCTGGACAAGCCCCTCATTTAGCACACCATTCTTTTATGCTGCAACCGCGGCGTTGGCGCAATTGTATCGTCACGGAGGGGCGGATCCGGCTGAACCGGGCAACGGGAAGGGGGCCGGTGAAAAAGAGAGTGATACATATTGACAAGACGTACCGCTCGCGTTATCCTTTGGATAATATCTCAGCTCGGCTCAGCGTTCTCTCCACACACAAGACTTCCGGGGCGTATCTCGAAACAAGCCACAACTGCTCAGGTGATAGAGACGATTCAGCTCGGCATGAATTCCCGCTTGCGACAATATCCGCAGTTATGAGACAGAGTCGTACCCTGATTAGCGACGGGCGTAAACAAGTAAGTCCTTCACGGGTCACCCTCTTTATCTGACACACACGACATAGATCATCAACGCATTGTCATTCATTCAGTTTCTGGACAATTTCCCATGGTTCACCACGTGCGAGCGCTGCCGATGACGATGCAGCCGAGGGCTTGAGAGGATATTCATGACACAAACAAAGGGGGAGGTTATGCATCTCGCGGAGCTGAAGCAGAAGTCGATCGCTGATCTCAATGAGGTGGCGCGCGATCTGAAGATCGATGGCGCACCCAATCTGCGGAAGCAGGAATTGATTTTTGCGATCCTACAGGCACAGACCGCAAATAACGGTGTGGTCTTTGGCGAGGGCGTGCTCGAAACGCTCCCTGACGGGTTCGGCTTCCTGCGTGCTCCCGATTCGAACTATCTCCCCGGTCCCGACGACATTTATATTTCCCCCTCTCAAATTCGGCGTTTTAATCTGCGCACCGGCGACACTGTATCCGGGCAGATCCGGCCGCCGAAGGAGAGCGAGCGGTATTTCGCGTTGCTCAAGGTCGAGAAGGTCAATTTCGAAGATCCCGAAGTGTCTCGCGACAAGATTCTCTTCGACAACCTGACGCCGCTCTACCCCGAAGAGCGTCTGAACCTTGAGTTCGATCGCGAAGAGTATTGTACTCGCGTGATGGAGCTCACGACCCCGATTGGCAAGGGCCAGCGTGGGCTGATCGTCGCGGCCCCCCGAACCGGAAAAACGATGATGCTGCAGGCCATCGCCAGGGCCATTCTCAAGAACCATAAAGAAGTGACCTTGATCGTGCTACTCATCGACGAGCGGCCGGAAGAAGTCACCGACTGGCAACGGCAGGTAAAAGCCGAAGTCATCAGCTCCACCTTCGATGAGCCGGCCCAGCGCCATGCTCAGGTGGCCGAAATGGTCCTTGAAAAGGCGAAGCGGCTGGTCGAACACAAAAAGGACGTCGTAGTGCTGCTGGACAGCATTACCCGTCTGGCACGTGCCTATAATACGATTGCGCCGCCAAGCGGCAAGGTGTTGTCGGGAGGGTTGGACTCGAACGCGCTCCAGCGCCCGAAGCGGTTTTTTGGGGCAGCCCGCAACATCGAAAACGGCGGCAGTCTGACCATCATGGCGACAGCTCTTGTCGACACCGGCAGCCGGATGGACGATGTCATTTTTGAAGAATTCAAAGGGACCGGCAACATGGAAGTCCATCTTGATCGCCGTCTCGCCGACAAGCGGCTCTTCCCGGCCATCGATATCAGCCAGTCCGGGACGAGAAAAGAAGAATTGTTGGTGGACAAGGATCGTCTCAACAAGATGTGGGTTCTGCGCAAGGTGTTGAGTCCACTGGGGACGATGGAAGCCATGGAGTTTCTGATGGACAAGTTGCATGGCACCAAGACCAATCAGGAATTTCTACAGTCGATGAATCGATAACATCCGACTTGTATCTGGTCGCTGAGACAGGGTACAGTGGCTGGCCTTCGAATGGGCGAAGGACGATGATTTTGACGTCAGGGGAGTGGGAATTATGAAGAAGGGTATTCATCCCGTGTATCGGGAAGTCGCGGTGCATTGCGCCTGCGGCAATAAATATAAGACCCGATCGACGGGCGGCGATATCAATGTCGATATTTGTTCAAACTGCCATCCGTTTTTCACGGGCACGCAGAAAATCATTGATACCGAAGGGCGCGTTGAACGATTCAAGAAGAAGTACGCGAAGAAAGAAAAGTAGCTCGAGAAGAGGCCATACAAGGGACCCTGCTTCGCTGAGGGGCAGGGTCTCTTTGTTTTTGTGCGTCAGGGGCTGAGGGCGAATCAGAGGGAAACTGGGCCATGGAAGCAATCTTACTGAAGAAATGGGAAGTATTGGCAACTCGATATGATGAGTTGACGAATCAGCTTATGGACCCGTCTCTGATGAGCCAACCCTCGCAGCTACGCAAAGTAAATAAGGAGCGGACGGATATCGAACCGGCGGCCAAGCTTCTTGCAACCTATCGAGACAACGCAAGGCAGTTGGAAGAGGCCGCTCAAATTCTTGCAGATCCGACGTCTGGGGTCGAGTTGCATAAGATGGCGACGGAGGAGAGTGCCGCGCTTGAACGTCAGCAGCGCGAGATCGAACTGCAGGCCCAAGAGCTGCTCATCCCCAAAGACCCACGAGACGAGAAGAGCCTGCTCCTCGAAATCCGCGCCGGGACCGGTGGTGATGAGGCTGCGCTCTTTGCCGGGGCGTTGTTCCGCATGTACACCAAGTACGCTGAGGTCAAAGGTTTCAAGGTCGATGTGGTCGAAGCCACAGAAACCGGGGGCGGGGGCTACAAGGGGGTCGTCGCGCTGATAGAAGGCAAGGGCGCCTACAGCCACTTCAAGTTTGAGGCCGGGGTCCACCGGGTGCAGCGTGTCCCCGTCACCGAGGCTAGCGGCCGGATTCATACGTCGACCGTCACCGTCGCCGTCATGCCTGAGGTGGACGAGGTTGATGTACAGATCGATCCCATGGATCTCCGAATCGACACCTTCTGTTCATCCGGTGCCGGAGGCCAGAGCGTCAATACGACAAAATCGGCGGTGCGGATCACCCATATTCCGACCGGGGTGGTGGTGAGTTGCCAGGATGAACGGTCGCAACTGAAGAATCGCAACAAGGCGATGCGGACCCTGCGGGCCAGAATCGTCGAGGCGGAGCGAGAGAGGCAGGAAGCGGAAATCGCGCAGAATCGCAAAGCCCAGGTGGGCACGGGCGAGCGGAGCGAGAAGATTCGCACCTATAACTTCCCGCAGAATCGGGTGACCGATCATCGTGTCGGTGTGACCTTGCATAAGTTGGAACAGGTGCTCGAAGGCGACCTCGACGAACTCGTCCAGGCTCTGAAGGCTCAGCGTCAGCAAGAAGTGGGGGCTGCTTAACATGGACGCGGTTGCCCCCATTCCGCAGTCAGCAGGCCAGGCGTCGCTCGGTGAGGTGATCGCCGAGGCGCAACGGATGCTGGAACAGGCCGGCATCGAGAGTGCGGGGCAGGAAGCATTTTGGATCGTGGAGCACGCGCTCCGTCTTCCCGCACATCGTGTTGTCACCGATCGAGACCGATTGCTTGTCTCCCGCCGAGCTGGTGGCCGCGAAAGGGTTGATCAAGCGGCGGGTTGGTCGTGAGCCCTTGCAATATATTTTGGGGACCCAGGAGTTTTGTGGGCTGGAGTTTGATGTGAACCAGGCGGTGCTCATCCCGAGACCGGAGACCGAGTTGCTGGTGGACTATGTCGCGCAACGGATTCCCGCCGAGCGACAGGCCACCATCATCGATGTCTGCACGGGATCCGGGTGCATTGCCGTGGCGATTGCGCGGCTGAGACCTCGTGCGCGGGTAATCGCGACCGATCTATCGACTCCCTCACTCGATGTCGCCAGGCAGGAATGCCACCCGCCATGGGGTATGTGAGCACATCACATGGCTGGAAGGCGATTTGCTGGGGCCATTGGCAGAGCAGGAACTGGAAGGGCGTATTGACGTCATCGTCTCGAACCCTCCCTATATTGCGGAGGCTGATTGGCCGACGCTTCAGCCTGAGGTGCGGCTGTTCGAGCCGCGAGGCGCGCTCGTGGCAGGTCCCCAGGGGACGGAGTTGCACGAACGGTTGCTGCAGGAGGCCGGTCGATACCTGTCTCCAGGCGGCGCATTGATCATGGAAATTGGTGCCGGTCAGGCTCGTGCGATGCGCCGGATTGTCGACCAGATACCCGGGTACAGATTTCATCGATTGGTCTACGACGAAGCGGGGCTCGAGCGTGTGGTGATTGTGGAGCGAGTAGGAACGTAGGGGCGAGACGATGGATCGCACTGTCATCACCGGCGGGATACCGCTTCGAGGAGAGGTCCAGATCAGCGGGGCGAAGAATGCCGCGCTGCCGATCTTGGCCTCCACCATTCTTGGCGGCGGCGAGTGCGTGATTACCAATGTGCCCCGCGTGGTGGATGTCGTCACCATGGGCAAGCTCCTGGGCATCTTGGGCGCAAAGGTCCACTATGAGGGGAATCGTGCGGTCATTAACGCCGATGTGATCACTTCGACTCAGGCTCCGTACGATCTTGTGAAGACCATGCGGGCTTCCGTGCTTGTGTTGGGGCCGCTGTTGGCGCGATGGGGAGAAGCGACGGTGTCGATGCCCGGTGGCTGCGCGATCGGGTCACGACCGGTCAATCTCCATCTTGCCGGACTGGCCAAAATGGGTGCAGAAGTTTCGATGGAACACGGGTATATTCGCGCCAAAGCGAAGCGGCTGACGGGGGCGCAAATCTACTGCGACACGCCGACGGTCACCGGAACAGAAAATTTGATGATGGCCGCGTCGCTCGCACAGGGGACCACTGTCATTGAGAACGCTGCGAAGGAACCGGAGATCGTGGACCTCGCGGATTTTCTCGTGAAGCGAGGGGCTCGTATCGTCGGTGCCGGGTCGGATGTCATCACGATCGAAGGCGTCCGTGAGTTGCATGGGAGCGATCACGACGTCATTCCCGATCGCATCGAAACCGGAACATATCTCGTGGCCGGGGCCATTACGCGTGGAGCGGTGATGCTCAATCGATGCCGTCCGCATCACTTGGATGCGTTACTGATGAAGCTGCGGGAAGCCGGCGTCGAGATGCAGGTGGAGAAGGACCGGATTCACCTCAATGCGGCATCGCGGCTCAAAGGGATCGACATTCGGACGTTGCCGTACCCTGGGTTTCCTACCGACATGCAGGCGCAGATGGTGGCCTTGATGACGGTCGCTGAGGGCACGAGTGTGATTACGGAGACGGTGTTCGAAAGCCGGTTCATGCATGTCGAGGAGTTGCGCCGGATGGGTGCCGAGATCAAGGTCGAAGGCAATCGGGCGGTGGTGACCGGACCGACCAAGTTGGCCGGGGCTCCTGTAATGGCGTCCGATCTTCGTGCGAGCGCCGGATTGGTCTTGGCCGGTCTTGCGGCGGAAGGCACGACGGAGATTCTCCGGGTCTACCATCTGGATCGTGGCTATGAGCGGATGGAAGAGAAGCTGCGAGGGTTGGGTGCGACGATCACCCGTCACAAAGAGGGAGCGGCTCCGGCCGAGACTCGCTGACATCATGCTGACGATCGCCTTGTCGAAGGGGAAAATGTTGGACCTCACGCTGGACGTCTTTCGCCGAGCGGGATATGCCCTGGGCAGCCTCTCGACCGAGAGTCGGCGGCTAGTGTTCCCCTGTCCGGAGATCGGAATGACCTTTCTGGTCGTACGGCCGACCGATGTGCCGACCTATGTCGAATATGGCGCGGCGGATGTCGGGATTGTCGGGAAAGACGTCTTGATGGAGCAGGACAGCGACGTATATGAGCCATTGGATTTAAAGTTCGGAGCGTGTAGAATCGCCGTCGCTGCGCTCAAGGGGCAGGCTTCACGCGACCGGCTGTCCTCTAAAATTCGGGTAGCGACCAAGTATCCGAAGATCACCGAGCGGTATTTCAATCAGCGCGGCGTGCCGGTCGAAATCATCAAGTTGTACGGCTCGATTGAACTGGCGCCTTTGGTCGGTCTGGCCGATCGGATTGTCGATCTGGTTGAGACCGGCAACACGCTGAAGGCGCATAACCTTGTTGAAGTCGAGTGCATCGCGAAATCCACAGCCCGGCTGGTCGTCAATCGAGCGAGTTTGAAGCTGAAGCATGCGGTGGTCACAGAGCTGATCAAAAAGCTCCGGGCCGTCAGCAGCACACCAACCGGGTCTCGAACAGCCGCCTCGCGCGAGGCACGTCGAACGGTTAGACGGACGCACAAATGAAGATTGTGGCCTCCACCGAGCGAGCCTTTCTCCCCGCACTCAAGAAAGTAGCGTCGCGTGCCGGCGTGCAAGGGGCTGCCGTCGAGAAAACGGTCAAGTCGATTTTGCAAGCCGTGGAACGGGGCGGCGATAAGGCCGTCCTCCGCTATACGAAACAGTTCGACCGCGTTTCCATGAAAGACACGGAACTGCGTGTCACCCCCGAAGAAATCAAAGAAGCCTACTTCCACATCCGGAAAGACGAGGGGGACGCACTCCGGTTTGCGGCCCAGCGGATCACTTCGTTCCACGAACGCCAGCGCATCAAGACCTGGATGTATCAAGACAACGAGGCGACGCTCGGGCAGGTGGTCACGCCAGTCGATGCAGTCGGGGTGTATGTGCCGGGCGGCAAGGCCGTCTATCCCTCGTCGGTCTTGATGTGCGCGATTCCGGCCAAGGTAGCGGGCGTCTCCCGTGTGGTGATGTGTACGCCGCCGCAAAAAGGTCCGATCAATCCCTATTTGCTGGTCGCAGCCGATATCGCCGGCGTCACGGAGATCTATCGCGTCGGGGGCGTGCAAGCCGTCGGAGCGATGGCCTATGGGACCAAGACGATTCGACGAGTCGATAAAATCGTGGGCCCCGGCAATATTTATGTCGCAACGGCCAAGCGGCTCCTCTATGGCACAGTCGGGATCGACATGGTGGCAGGCCCGAGCGAACTGCTCGTCGTCGCAGATGACGACGCCAAGCCGGAGCATGTCGCGGCCGATCTTCTTTGCGAAGCGGAGCATGACGAAGATGCGCAGGTCTATCTCGTTACCACATCGGCCCAGTTGGCAAAGGACGTGGTGCGACTCATCGGCAGCCAGTTGAAGGGGCTGCAGCGGGAAAAGATTGCAGCCAAATCCATTGCACGACACTCGGTGGCCTTCGTGGTCACCACGATGGACGAAGCCATTGATGTGGCCAACGAGATTGCCCCGGAACATTTGACCCTCTCGGTCGATGAGCCGTTTGACTATTTAGAAAAAATCCGTCATGCAGGGGCACTCTTCCTGGGTCGATACACCCCCCCGTCGGTTGCGGATTACGTCGCAGGCCCGAATCACGTCTTGCCGACCGGCGGGACGGCGCGTTTCTTTTCGGCACTCTCCGTCCACGATTACATCAAGGTGAGCAACATCGTGCACTATACGCGCGAGGAATTGAGCAAGGTGAAAGATCATCTTGTTCGGTTGGCCCACATCGAAGGGTTCGACGCGCATGCCAAGTCGGCCCAGAGCAGGTTTTCATGAAGAAGAACGGAGCGGCCCCACGGCAGGCGTCGATTCATCGCGCGACCAAAGAGACGGATATCCGTGTCGAATGGACGTTGGACGGCAGCGGGCAGGGAAAGATCGACACCGGGATTCGCTTCTTCGACCACATGCTGGAGCTGTTGTCCAAGCATGGGTTCTTCGATTTGACGGTCCAGGCCAAAGGCGATATCGATATCGACGAGCACCACACGGTGGAGGACGTCGGCATCGTCATGGGCAAGGCTTTGCATCAAGCCTTGGGCGAAAAGGCGGGGATCAAGCGGTTTGGATTTGCCTCGGCGCCGCTCGATGAAACGCTGGCTCAGATCACTGTGGATCTCAGCGGCCGGCCCTATCTCGTCTACAACGTGACGCTGCCGGATCGGAAGATCAAAGCCTTCGACCTCGGTCTGTTCGAAGATTTCTTCCAGGCCTTCGTCACCCACGGTGGGCTCAACTTGCACGTGAATCTGATGTACGGCCGCAACCCGCACCACATCATGGAAGCGATCTTCAAGGCGCTGGCCAAGGCGTTGGATCAGGCTACGACGGTGGAAGATCGGTTGGCGGGTGGGGTGCTCTCGACCAAAGGAGCGTTGTAGCCAATCGAAATCGAGTGAAACTGAATGGGTTCGTGAGGGGCAGGCGACTGAAAAGGCGCCTGCCCTTTGCGTTTCATGAACCAGTCAGGGAACTGTGCGATCACAGGATCTCCTGTGAAAATAAGAGGTCCTGGATTCACCTATCCAATGGACCTCTTGCGCTGGCATATGCGAGCTTGCCCTTGTGCCCGAGTCGATTCACCTCTCTCCCTCCTTCTGGCTTTCTCGCATCTTTGTTCCCGCACCTGCCTGCGTAGATTGGCAGTGGCAGGACGGCGTCAGTTGCGGTATTGTTAGACCCTTCTGAGATTTGGACGGTTTCCATGATCGCCATCATCGACTACGGCATGGGCAATCTCCGCAGTGTCTCCAAGGCCTTTGAGGCGGTGGGGCATCAGGCGGTGGTCACGCGTGACGCAAAGGTCATCGGAAATGCGAGTCATGTCGTCCTGCCTGGTGTCGGTGCCTTTGGCGATTGCATGGCCAACGTTGAGCGCTATGGGTTGGCGGAACCGATTCGCACTGCGATTCAATCGGGAAAACCATTTCTGGGAATCTGTTTGGGGCTCCAATTGTTGTTTGAAGAAAGTGAGGAATTTGGGACTCACAAGGGGCTCGACATTATCCCCGGCAAGGTTAGACGATTTGCTGCCGACTCGGGCTTGAAGGTGCCGCACATGGGTTGGAACAACGTCATGATTGAGCGGCCCTGTCCTCTGTTCGAAGGGATTCCCAACGGGGCGTACTGGTACTTTGTGCATTCCTTCTACGTCGATCCCTCTGACAAGGCCGTTTCCGCCACCACGACAGACTACGGGATGACGTTTGTGTCGAGTATCTGGCGGGACAATGTGGTGGCCTGTCAGTTTCATCCCGAAAAGAGTCAGGCTGTCGGGTTACGGCTGATCAAAAATTTTGGATCCTGGAAATGAGCATGATGAGCAACAAGGAATGGTCGATGGCCCTGGTGGGACTGGCTGTGCTGGCCGTCGCCGGCTGCAGCGGATCGAAAGTGACTACGAAGGCGTCCGCGGAATTGCCGCGCTATCAGATTCGTACCATCGCCCTGGTCCCGTTCACGACCCTTGCGACGCCACAGATGAGGGACGTCATCGATCAATCCTTCTCGGCACCGGAAGGGGCTCGTCGGTCTGATGTGACGATAGCGGTGCCGCCGGATACGGAACAGCATCTTCGGCAAACAGCCACAGTGCCGGCTGGTGCCGGGGCCACCGTCACGCAGTTGCTGTGGAGCCGGCTACGGGAGCTGCAGGGAGTGACAGTGCTGGCGCCGAGTGAGGCAGTGAAAGTGCTCGCGTCCCCGGCAGCGGCCCAACCTCCCGTTGGCCAGTCACCGGCGGTGACGGTGGCGAAACAACTCAAGGCGGATGCCTCGTTGATCGGCCAAGTAATGGTGTACCAGGAGCGAGTGGGGGGTCGTTTCGGTGCCAACCCCCCGGCAACGGTGGGTTTTGAAGCCAAGGTCGTCGCGGCTGACGGGCAAGTTCTCTGGGAAGGGAATTATTACGAGAAGCAGCGGCCGATGACGGAAGACTTTATGGGATTCATTCAGCGGAATGGGGTGTTTGTCACGGCGGAGGAGCTGGCGACTTATGGGGTCGAGCACATGCTCCTCGAGTTTCCGTTTGGGACGGTAGGGGAACGCTAATAAGGGACGGTTCTTCGTATGCTCGTAATTCCAGCGATTGATCTAAAAGATGGCCGCTGCGTGCGGTTGCGTCAGGGCGACATGGCGGCCGAGACGGTCTATTCCGTCGATGTGCCGGCTGTAGCGAAGCAATGGCAACAAGGTGGGGCGACGCTGATTCATGTGGTGGACCTGAATGGGGCCGTGGAGGGTGAGCCGCGCAATCTTCCCCAGATCGAATCGATCATTCGCACCGTGAGCGTGAAGGTGCAGGTCGGGGGAGGGATTCGGTCGATCGAAACCGTGCGTCGCTATCTCGGCGCGGGCGTGACCAGGGTTGTGCTCGGCACTGCAGCGTTGACTGATCGGTCTTTCTTGGAGCAGGCCTGTCGGGAGTTTCCTCGCCAGATTCTTTTGGGGCTGGATGCGCGGGACGGGAAGGTGGCAGTAAAAGGCTGGACATCGGTATCGGACACGAAGGCGACCGATCTGCTCAAGGAGCTGGCAGGCTATTCCCTGGGCGCCGTGATCTATACGGACATTGCGCGCGATGGTATGTTGGGCGGGCCGAATCTGGCAGCATTGCGGGAGGTGGTTGAGTTGTCGTCCTTCCCCGTGATCGCCTCCGGCGGGATTTCGCGCGTCGATGACTTGCGGGCCGTGCAGGCGCTCGGCCCGCGGGTTGAGGGTGCGATAATTGGGAAAGCTCTCTACGATGGCAAATTAAATTATCGGGCCGCTCTTGCGGCACTTAATGCTAAGTAAGAACCTGGCGTGAGGAATGGTTTGCTGACATTTTCGTTTCACGTTTCACCTTTCACGAGTTGTTATGTTAACTAAACGAATTATCCCCTGCCTCGATGTCAAGGACGGCCGAGTTGTCAAAGGCGTGAGCTTTGTGAACTTGCGCGATGCGGGAGATCCGGTCGAAGTGGCAACGGCCTACGATCGCGAAGGTGCCGATGAACTCTGTTTCCTCGACATCACCGCCTCTCATGAGAACCGTAAGACCATCATCGACGTGGTCGAGCAGACGGCGGCGCAGGTGTTCATGCCGCTGACGGTCGGCGGCGGGGTGAGAACGCTCGAGGACATCCGGGCGCTGTTGAACGCGGGCGCGGATAAAGTGAGTATCAACACGGCGGCAGTCCAACGACCTGAATTTGTGAAGGAAGCGGCGGAGCGATTCGGGACACAATGTATCGTTGTGGCCATCGACGCCAAGCGCCGGGCCGTGCCGGCAACAGGGTGGGAAGTGTTCACCCACGGAGGCCGCAAGTCGACCGGTCTCGACGTCGTCGAATGGGCAAAGATGATGGGGCAGTACGGGGCAGGTGAAATTTTACTCACGAGCATGGATCAGGATGGACAACAGCAGGGATACGACCTCGCGTTGACGGCCACCGTGTCAGAGGCTGTGTCGATTCCAGTGATTGCGTCGGGCGGCGTTGGGAATTTGGACCACCTCTATGACGGATTCGTCAAGGGCAAGGCCGATGCGGTCCTGGCCGCGTCTATTTTCCACTTCCGGACTCACACGATTCCGGAGGCGAAAGCCTATCTTCGTCAGAAGGGAGTGGCGGTCCGATAATGGATGTGGGGCAATTGAAATTCGATGCGCAGGGGCTGATTCCGGCAGTCGTGCAGGATTGGCGGGATGGCACGGTGCTGATGGTGGCCTTCATGAACCAGGAGGCACTCCAGAAGACCGTCGAAACGAAGTCCGTGCACTTCTGGAGCCGTTCGCGCCAGACGCTATGGGAAAAGGGTGAGACCTCCGGTCACAGGCTGCAACTCAAAGACCTGTTTCTCGATTGTGACGGCGATGCCCTTCTCCTGAAGGTCGAGCCGGTCGGCCCGACGTGCCACACAGGAGAGCGGGCCTGCTTCTTTTCCCGTCCGGACTCGCCGGAGACGAAGACGTCCGATTCCTGGGGGGGAATTCTTGAGCGTCTCTACCAGATGATCCAAGAGCGAAAGCGTCAGCCCTCGAACGATTCCTACACCTCCAAACTGCTGGAAGGTGGTGTCGATCGTATCCTGAAGAAAGTCGTCGAGGAAGCCGGCGAGGTGGCGATTGCGGGGAAGGGAGGGAAGAAGGACGAGATTGTATACGAAACGGCGGATCTCCTGTTCCATACCCTGGTGGCGCTGGGGTACCACGGCATCACGCCGCAGGAGATTTATCAGGAGTTGGCGACTCGGTTCGGGAAGTCGGGCTTGAGAAAAGGAACCACCTCATGAGCGAGTGCATCTTCTGCAAAATCGTCGCGAGGACCATTCCCGCGGCGCTCGTCTATGAGGACGAGATGGTGGTCGCGTTCGACGATGTCAATCCCCAGGCGCCGACACATACGCTGGTCATCCCCCGAAAACATGTGGCCTCGATTGCCGAACTGCAGGATTCGGATGGTGAGCTGCTCGGGCGTTTGATGTTGGCCGGCAACAAGATCGCGAAACTGAAGGGGATTGCCGACGCCGGATACCGCATCGTCATCAACACCGGTGCACATGGCGGCCAGAGCGTGTTTCATCTTCATCTCCATGTTCTAGGCGGGCGCCATCTCGCCTGGCCTCCTGGGTAGCGCAGTTTCACCACGTTGACAGATTTCTTCCCCGTCTGTTACCCTGAACGGTCTATTTTACGACCACTTACGTTTACCTTCCTCACCGGTGCCAGGTGGGGGAATAGGAGCTGCGACTCCCGTGGGCCGAGGTTTGATTTCTGAAGACGTAATCAATCAAGTCAGAGATCGGGTCGATATCGCCGAGGTGGTCGGACATCACGTGAGTCTGACTCGCGCCGGCCAGAACTTGAAAGGCCTCTGTCCCTTCCATCAGGAAAAATCGCCCTCCTTTACGGTTAGTCCTTCCCGCCAGATCTTTCATTGTTTCGGATGCGGTGCGGGCGGCAACGTGTTTACGTTTCTGATGCGGATCACCGGTGCGAATTTTCCTGAGACGGTCCGTGAGCTCGGGCAGAAATTCGGGATTGACGTGCCGGAGAGCGGGCCAAGCGCTGGTCCTCAAGCGGCGCAGTTGAGTCGCCTTGAACCGCTCAATCGGGCGGTGACGGCCTGGTTTCAACAGAATTTGCGGGATGGGGTGACCGGTGCGACGGCGCGGGACTACTTGGCCAGTCGGGGCATTCAGGCTGGGACGATCGAGCGATTTGAAATTGGTTGTGCGCCGGCTGAGTGGGACGGGCTCATCAAGGCGCTGAGCAAACAGGGTTTTGCCCAGAATGATTTGGCTGGCGCCGGATTAACTGTGGCGAGAGAACAGGCATCCGGGTCCTACGACCGTTTTCGCGCCCGCGTGATGTTTCCCATCACGGATTTGCGTAAGCGGGTCGTTGGTTTTGGAGGACGAATCCTTGGCGAGGGGACCCCGAAGTACCTGAATTCCCCGGATACTCCCTTGTTCAAGAAGGGGCAGACGCTCTACGCGCTGGATCTTGCGCGTGAAGCAGTCGCCCGGCTGAAGACCGTGATCGTGGTGGAAGGGTATTTTGATGCGGTCGCGCTCCACCAAGCAGGACTGACTCACACGGTTGCGACGCTCGGGACCGCACTGACGGCGGAACATATTCAGGTGTTGAGACGGTTTGCCTCGAAGGTCGTGCTGTTGTTCGATCCGGATCAGGCCGGGGTCCGTGCCGCACTGCGAGGGCTTGATCTGTTTGTGAACAGCGGGATCGGTGTGAAAGTCGTCACGCTGCCGGATGGAGAGGACCCCGACACATATGTGCGGAAGGAAGGGCCGGAAGCCTTTGCTCGGTTGGAAGAGCAGGCTCCGAGTCTCTTGGATTTTGCCCTCGAGCATAGTTTGAGTACGGCGGAGTCCAGCACAATCGAAGGGCGTATCCGCAGCGTGGACGATGTGCTGCGGATTCTGCAAAAGAGCGAGCATCCGATCGAACGAGAGGAGCGGATTCGCGTGGTAGCCGAACGACTGGGGATTAGCCAGCAACGATTGATCGAGCGTTATCCGGCGTTGGTGCAGTCGGAGGGACGTCGACCGGTGGCCAGTCAATCGGCCAGCCCCACACCGGCGACCTTCAAAGGTGTGAGCGAAGAGCGGGATCTGGTGTATTTGCTGCTGCACGGGCACCTGACGCCCGCCGATGTGCAACGACTCCGGCCCGAGACCTTCTCGGTTCCGGCCTGTCGGTTCCTCATTGAGGCAGCGCTGAATCACCTTGATCGAGACGGCCGAGTCGGGCTCAGGTTGTTGCTGGATGCGGTGGTCGATCATCCGGATTGCGGGTCGCTGGCGACTGAGCTGTCGCTGCGGGAAGACCATTTCGACGACGTGCAAGCCCACGTCGCGGGTTGTTTAGAGACCTTGGATCGGAAGCGGGCCGAGGCGGTGTTTCGAGATCTGATCGCGCAACTCAAGGCCGCCGAACGGGAAGGCCGTGTGGAGGATGCACGGATGCTGAATGCACAAGTGAATGAATTGCGAATGCAAAAGGCCGGTCGGCCTGCAACCGGGATGTTGTCCTTAGTGAAGGAGTAGTCATGTCGAAACAAGAGTTGCTCGGCGAAGTGAAGAAGCTGATCTCGATCGGAAAAGAGAAAGGCTTTTTGACGTACGACGAGCTGAATAGCACATTGCCTGCGGAAGTGGTGTCCTCCGAGCAGTTCGGCAGCATCATGACGATGTTCGGCGAAATGGATATCGAGATCGTCGATGCACCCGAGGGGGAGCGGATCAAGAAAGCCCGGGACACTGAGGAGGCAAGTGAGGAGGCTGAGGAAGCCGATGTCGAGGTCGAAGCCGGTCCTGGTGCCAGGGAGGAGAACGAAAAGGACGAGAAGGACGAGAAGGAGATCGATTTAACTCCCGGCGCACTTAGCCGGACCGACGACCCAGTTCGACTCTATCTCAAAGAGATGGGGAGTGTGGCTCTTTTAAGCCGTGAGGGGGAAATCGAAATCGCGAAACGCATTGAAGAGGGGAAGAAGGACATCGCCTCGGTCATCTATGGGATGCCGATGACGATTGAGTTTGTCCTTGCGCTGCGCGATCAGCTCAAGAACGGGACGATCGATGTGCGTGAGATCGTCCCGATCGTTGAGACCGAGGAGGAATTCGAAGAAGAACAAATCCAGCGGGACTATGAAGAGCTTCGGGTCAAGACACTCGAAGGGCTGAACTCTGTCAGGAAAATCTCGACCTCACTCAAGAGCCTCTACGAAGTTGCGCGGCATGCCAACAGTGATCCCGCGAAACAAAAGAAGATCAAGAAGCAGATCGATACGATTCGCGATCAGGTCGTGGAGAAGATGGAGTCCGTCAACCTGCATGGCGTGCTGAAGGATCGGATGGTGCAGCGTGTGCGGGAGCTGGCGATTCAGATCCGTACGGCGGAGCGGGAGATCGTCAGTTGCCAGCGTCGGCTAGGGATCGGCGGTGAGGCCGGTGCGGAAGCCCTCAAGAAGCTCTGCCGTGAACGGAAAGACTTTCTCGCCGTCAAACGCAAGACGAGCTGCTCGGAGGAGGCCCTCAACGATATTAAAAAGATCTACCAAGCCGCGAAGGGTCGGATTCGACAACTCGAGACCGAAGAAGCCCTCGTGTCCGCGGAAGAGATCAAAGATGCGGTCAAGCATCTGGACGTGGCGGAGGAAAAGGTCAAGCGTGGGAAAGCCGAGCTGGTCGAGGCGAATCTTCGTCTCGTCGTCAGTATCGCCAAGAAGTACACCAACCGCGGTCTCCAGTTCCTTGACTTGATCCAGGAAGGCAATATTGGCCTGATGAAGGCCGTGGATAAGTTCGAGTACAAGCGCGGCTACAAGTTCAGTACCTATGCCACCTGGTGGATCCGTCAGGCAATTACCCGCGCGATCGCAGACCAAGCACGGACGATCCGTATTCCGGTACATATGATCGAGACGATCAACAAGCTGATCCGGACCTCCCGCCATCTGGTCCAGAAACTCGGCCGCGAACCGACGCCAGAAGAAATTGCTGAGCGCATGGATCTGCCGCTCGACAAAGTGCGGAAGATCTTGAAGATTGCGCGCGAGCCGATTTCTCTGGAGACCCCGATCGGCGAGGAAGAAGACAGTCATTTGGGCGACTTCATCGAGGACAAGAAGGCGGTTTCTCCTCTGGAGGCGGCGATCCGGTACGATCTCCAGCGGCAGATCAACAGCGCATTGGAAACACTCACGCCCCGGGAAGAGAAAGTCTTGCGGAAGCGGTTCGGCATCGGCGAAGCTACCGACCATACTCTCGAAGAAGTCGGTCAGGATTTCGAAGTGACCCGCGAACGTATCCGGCAGATTGAAGCCAAGGCCTTGCGCAAGCTGCGTCATCCGAGTCGGAGCAAGAAGCTGCGCAGCTTCGTAGAAACTATGTGACGCACCTGGAGTGTTCCTCGGATTTGACTCCGCTCCCTGGGCAGCCTAGAATTAAGCGTTTGTGTCTGCAGGTCAGGCCCCAGAGAGTCATCCGCCTGATCGGGCCCATAGCTCAGGTGGTTAGAGCGGCTGACTCATAATCAGCTGGTCCTAGGTTCAAGTCCTAGTGGGCCCACCAGCGCGGGTGCGGAACTCATAGATTGAGACCGTTGTGTAGAACAACAGTTAGAGGAGTGCGTTGAAGCAAAATCTTTCCCCCCTCATTGCGCTGCAGAAGTTGGATCTCCGCGTCATGGAGATCAGCAACCAACGTCGAATGATCCCGGAACGACTCCAAGCGGTTGAAGCCCCGCTCCGAGAAGCCCAGCAGCTTCTCCAGCAGACCAGTGCCGCCATGGAGATTTTGATCAAGGAACGGCGGTCGCACGAAAAAGATCTTGAGGCGCATGAAGCACACACTGAAAAGATGAAGTCCCGGCTGTCTGAGTTGAAATCCAACAAGGAATACCAGGCTCATCTGTTCGAGATCGAGGTTGCCAATAAGAAAAAAGGTGACTTTGAGGAGAAGATCTTGCTGTGTATGGAGAAGATTGAGCAGCTACAACGGACTGCGAAAGAGGCGCAAGACAAGGTTAGTATCGTCGAAAAGGCCTTTGCGCGGGAAAAGCTGGTGTTGGACGAACTGGAGAAAAATCTCTTAACAGAGCTGGCCGATCTCGAAGCGCAGAAGCAAGCTCATTCGGCTCATGTCGAGAAAGGGCTCCTCAGTCGCTATAACAAGATCAAGGCAGCGCGGAAGGATCAAGCTCTCGCTGAGGTCAAAGAGGGGACCTGTTCCGGATGCCGTCTTCAGCTTGCTCCGCAACTGATTTCAGAAGTCAAACGCTCGCAAGATCTCCAGACCTGTCCCTATTGCCGTCGGATGCTCTACTGGGATGGACAAATTCCTGTCGAAACAGCGCCAGGCCCCGATCCCGAGAAGACGTCGATCCTTGAGATCGGCGAGTCGGTTTAGTCCGTTTTCCCCAGTACCGCCCGAGTCGTTTTAAAGTGCAGCTTCGCGACCGATCCTAATCGTTCCTCTCCATGTTTCTTCACAATCATACGTCCGGCCAGTTCGACGGCAGGTGATGCCCCTTTGGGCAATGTTGTGCCGATCTCATCCGAGAGTCGTTTCAATCGGAGGAGGAATTCCGCACGGGCCAGGATCGAGGCGGCGGCCACGGCCAGATCGGACTCGGCCTTATGACGCTGTTCCAGTACGATGGTGCGTCCTTTCTCCTGCAGGGCGTTCAGAATCAATCGCTCGTCGCCGAACTGATCGGCGATCGCGCGCCCGCACGAAACCTTTTCCAGCAGTGTCTCCAGGGCCTTGGCATGTCCCCAGGCAAGCAGGCGATTCAAGTTCCGGATCTTCGCGTACAGTTCGTTGTATCGCTGCGGGCCGATCGCGATAATGCTATGGGGACAAATTATCCGGATGTCGGGTGCCATTTCGAGAATCCTGCCGTCGGATATTTTCTTGCTGTCCCGGACATTCATGAGGGTCAGTTCGCCCTGTGTAGTGGCGTCGACGAAGACGGCGGCGATGACCAGAGGACCGAAATAGTCCCCTTTGCCGGACTCATCGATGCCGATTCGTTCCACCTTCGTTTTTTCTGTTGCGTTGCTCACAGGTAAGGGGCTCTGGTAGAGATTCTCTATGAGGCGCGGTAATCTAACAGAGCCTCAAAGGACGGTCAATTTCTCAGACCGTAGGCGACGGGTCATTCATCAAGGAGGATGTGCGATGCGGGCATGGAAGTCGATCTCGCGCGGAGTGCTGTTGGTTGTCGCGGGACTCGGACTGACGGTGGCCAGCGGGTGCGAAACGAATCCGTATACCGGTCGATCACAGTTGTTGATGACCTCGGTATCCGAGGACATGCAACTCGGGCGCACAGGCGTATAGCAGGTGAAGAACGATCCCAAAGTCAGGCAGTCGCAAGATCCGCGAGAGATCGAACCGGTCAGGCGGGTGGCGACTCGGATTATCGAGGCAGCGAAGCGGTCGAAATATGCGGAGATGGCGCAGCAGTTCCAGTGGGAAGTGATCGTGATCAAGGACGACAAAACCATGAACGCCTTCGCTCTGCCTGGAGGCAAGATCGCGGTCTATACCGGGATTTTTTCTGTTGCACGAACCGAAGCAGGATTGGCAGCTGTGCTCGGACATGAAGTCGTCCACGCGCTTGCCCGTCACGGCGCCGAACGGATGAGTCAGGGTCAACTGGCTAATGCGGCAATGGAGGCGGCGGGGGCTGCCGTGGGAGCTAGTGGCGGAGGGATGATGTCTCAAGCAGCGATGGCGGCACTCGGTGCGGGAGCACAGGTAGGGGTGTTGTTGCCGTTCAGTCGGAAGCATGAATCGGAAGCAGACTACATTGGAATCCTCCTCGCGGCTGACGCAGGATACGATCCACGTGAGTCCGTCTTACTCTGGGAACGGATGGGGCAGTTGTCCCGAGGCGGTGGCCCGTCCGAATTTATATCCACTCACCCGAGCCATGAGACCAGAATCGATCAGCTGAAACAGTGGATGCCGGAGGCCATGGGGATTTACCACGCGAGGCAGCCGGTACCCGCTTTGCCGTTGCCGGCTCTGCACTGAAACTCCGTCGAGGTGGGTTGTTCTGTCGCTCGGAGGGCAGGAGAGGAGGGCTGCACGGACTTGCAACCTCTCTTGTTTGTTTTCTATACTGAAGCGCGCGAGGGAGAAGACCGGGTGATCGCTTGGGGTGGTAACGCTCTAAGAGGAAAGTCCGGACTTCATGGGCAGGGCGCTGGGTAACTCCCAGGCGGAGCGATCCGACACCAGCACCACAGAGAACAAACCGCCGATGGCCAAGGCGATGAGACATCAAATCTTATCGCTGCAGCTCAGGTAAGGGTGAAACGGTGGGGTAAGAGCCCACCGCGGTGGTGGCGACATCACTGGCAGGGTAAGCGTCGCCCGATGCAAGGCCAAATAGGAAGACATCTGTCGGCTTTCTTCGGAAAGTCGGTAACCGGCTGGCCCGGCCGAGGTCTTCGGGTAGGTCGCTTGAGGTCCGGGGTAACTCGGATCCCAGAGAAATGATCACCCCCGTTTGGGACCAAATCCCAGGCGGGACAGAATCCGGCTTATAGGTTTTCTCCACCGCGCTCTTTTTATCGCTCGACGCAGTTCCCCTTCCGTCACTTTCCCTGCGAAGTGTTCGATTTCGTCGAGCAAGACGACGGGAACCCTCGCCCCATAGCGTTCCGTCAAGACCCTGTCGCCTTCGATATGCACCTGGCTCGTTTCGATGTGTAGTTCTGACTGAAGATGCATCGCGATTCGGTACACGACTCCGCACAGATGGCAGTCTTCACGAGACAGGATGGTCACACGAACAGGCACACTCATAGAGGGGCGCCTCAGGGCCAACGAGATGGAGCGTGGAGGGTATCACGTGGAGAGGCAGACTTTCAGGGAGAGAGGCTCCCAGGTCTACCCTACTATTGACGGGTATAAACACGTGGTGCTAGGATTACAGATCTTTCCCCCTGATTTTTCAGAACGTTCTGAGTGATCGTGGGAGTCGTGTCTGGTCCATCGGGACGAGACGCGGCGTATCGCATTATCATGATTCCTCTGCCGGCTTCTCACTGGTGGTATGGATGGAGGTTCTGTCATGAAGCTCACAGGTGCTGAGATCCTCATCGAATGCCTCAAACGGGAAGGCGTGAAGACGATTTTCGCGCTTCCTGGGGGTGTCGTTCTGAAGATTTTCGACATGCTTCATCAGCAGAAGGATATTGAGGTGGTCCTTACTCGCCATGAACAGGGAGCGGGCCATATGGCGGAAGGCTATGCCAAGGCGACCGGTAAAGCCGGGGTGTGCCTTGTGACCTCCGGACCCGGCATGACGAATGTGATCACGGCGTTGGCGGATGCCTACATGGACTCAGTGCCGCTGGTCTGTTTTAGCGGACAAGTCCCTACCAGCCTGATTGGGAACGATGCATTCCAAGAGGCAGACAATATCGGCTTGAGCCGCCCCTGCACCAAGTACAACTTTCTTGTGAAAAATGTCGCCGAGTTGGCGACGACGATCAAAGAAGCCTTCTACATTGCGACGACGGGGCGTCCAGGGCCGGTGTTAGTGGACATTCCGAAAGACGTATCCATGGATAAGGCGGAATTTACCTATCCCAGTTCCGTCTCCATCCGTAGCTACAATCCAGTGTATGAAGGGAATAAGTGGCAGATCAAGCAAGCGGCTGAGGCCATGACGAAGGCAAAAAAGCCGGTGCTGTATGTCGGCGGCGGTGTCATCTTCTCGGGCGCGTCGCAAGAATTAATGGAGTTGGCTGAACTGACCCATATGCCGGTCGACATGACGTTGATGGGGCTTGGGGCCTTCCCTGGCGAGCATCCGCAGTCCATGGGCATGCTGGGGATGCATGGTACCTATTGGGCGAACATGGTCATGCACTATTCCGATCTTGTCGTGGCCATCGGGGCACGGTTTGACGATCGCGTCACCGGAAAGGTCTCCGAGTTTTGTCCGCACGCCAAGGTCATCCACATCGATATCGATCCGACCTCGATTCGGAAAAATGTCAATGTCGACATTCCGATCGTCGGCGACTGCAAGACCGTGCTTCGTGAGTTGATCCAGATTCTTCGTGCCACGGTGAACGGCGATCAACAGGAATTGCGCAAGCCCTGGTGGAATCAGATTCGCGAATGGCAACAGGCGAATCCTCTTGCGTATCAACAAGAAGCCGATGGGCCGATCAAACCGCAACATGTCATCAGGCGGCTCTATGAGCTCACGAAAGATCGGGACCCGATCGTTTCGACCGATGTCGGGCAGCACCAGATGTGGGCCGCCCAGTACTTTAAATTGGCGAAGCCAAATCGCTGGTTGACCTCGGGGGGACTTGGGACCATGGGTTTTGGATTTCCCGCCGCCATGGGGGCGCAGGCCGCGTTTCCAGGCCGGCTGGTCCTCTGCATCGCCGGCGACGGCAGCATCCAGATGAATATGCAAGAAATGGCGACGGCAGTGGTGCATAAGCTGCCAGTCAAGATTATCGTGCTCAATAACCGATTCCACGGGATGGTCCGGCAATGGCAGGACCTCTTCTATGAAGGACGGTATGCCTCGAGTTATCTGGAGACGACGCCGGACTTTGTAAAGTTGGCGGAGGCGTACGGAGCGGTCGGGCTCAGGGCCAGCAAGCCATCTGAGATCGATGCCGTCCTCAAGGAAGCGATCGCGGTGAACAAACCGGTCATCGTCGACGTGCCGACGTATCCGTATGAAAACGTCTATCCGATGATCCCCGCCGGCGGCTGCAACCATGAGATGATTTTGGAAGATCCACCAGCCTTGAAAAGTAAGCAGTCTGGAGCGGGGCAGGTGGCTCCGAAAGATTCAGACACGATCCTCACGGCCTAACCCGGGCGGAGTCAGGAGTACATACTGGGCATGGAACACATTATTTCGGTGACCGTGGAGAATAAGTTTGGTTCGTTGTCTCGCGTCGCCGGTCTATTTAGCGGTCGCGGATTCAACATCGAAAGTCTCTCTGTGGCGCCGACGCTCGATCCGTCCATGTCGCAGATGACCATTGTCACGTCCGGAGACGAGCGGATCATCGAGCAGATCGTGAAACAGCTCAACAAATTGATCGATGTCATTAAGGTCGTGGATTTGAACGAAAGCGATTTTGTTTCGCGGGAAACGGCGCTCATCAAGGTGCATACGCGGCCGGAAGATCGCGCGGAAGCGTTGCGGATCGCCGATATTTTCAGGGCCAACGTCATCGACTCCACGCCGGCGACATACACCATCGAGGTGACCGGAGATCCACGATAAGATCGAAGCGATCATCAACCTGCTGCAGCCCCTCGGAATCAAGGAACTCACGCGTACCGGACGAGTCGCGGTTGCCCGCGAGTCGATTCGGCCGACGGGCGTGCAGGCGAAAAAGGTTGCCCGCGAATAGGCTCCACCGGACTCATCATTCACATCAGTTCAGCAGAGTGAACACCGTTGTTACCCAGGAGTGATCGATGAAGATTTACTACGATAAGGATGCCGACATTCAACAGATTCGAAACAAGAAAGTGGCGGTGATCGGCTACGGCAGTCAGGGCCACGCCCATGCGCTCAACATGAAGGAAAGCGGCGTGAGCGTTGTCATTGGGTTGCGCGAAGGCGCCTCATGGAAGAAGGCGGAGCAAAGCGGGCTGAAAGTCATGCCGGTGGCCGATGCCGTCAAGGCGTCTGATGTCGTCATGATTCTCGCGCCTGACGAAGCGCAAGCGGCCATCTATCGGCAGGATATCGCCCCGAATCTGAAGCCGGGCTCCTATCTGGCGTTTGGGCACGGTTTTAACATTCATTTCGGGCAGATCGTGCCGCCACCCTCGACCAATGTGTTCATGGTCGCTCCCAAAGGACCGGGCCATCTTGTCCGATCGGAATATACGAAAGGCAGCGGGGTGCCGTGCTTGCTCGCGATCCATCAGGACCCAAGTGGAACAACCAAGCAGGTAGGCCTTGCCTATGCCAGTGCGATTGGGGGCGGGCGGGCTGGTGTGATCGAAACAAACTTTCGTGAAGAAACCGAGACGGATCTTTTTGGCGAGCAGGTCGTCCTCTGTGGAGGACTCACCTCCCTCATTCAGGCAGGGTATGAGACGCTTGTGGAAGCCGGCTACTCGCCGGAGATGGCCTATTTCGAGTGTTTGCATGAAGTGAAATTGATCGTGGATCTGATCTATCAGGGCGGCATTGCCAACATGCGGTATTCCATCAGTACGACGGCCAAGTACGGTGATATCACTCGCGGTCCTCGGATCGTGACCGAGCAGACGAAGCAGGAAATGAAGAAGATTCTTGGGTGAAATTCAGCAAGGCCAGTTCGCCAAAGAGTGGGTGCTGGAGAATCAGGCGAACCGTCCGGTCTACAATGCGCTGCTGGCGAAAGGTGAAGCCCATCCCATCGAAGAGGTCGGGGGCCGGCTGCGGGCGATGATGCCCTGGCTGAAGAAGGACCAGCTGGTCGATAAGAACAAAAACTGAGGATTGAGGTCTCTGTGGCAGATCGTGCTGTCGGCATCCCGTTTGCCAAAGAAGGAATTCCCTTCATCGGGGCTGCTGCTGGCGTTACACTGCTAGCAGGATGGCTGGGTTGGACCATTGTGGCGGTTGGCGGGGCGATCCTGACGCTCTTCGTCGCTTGGTTCTTTCGGAATCCCTCATCGGGTGGTCCCTCAAGGGCCTCGTCTCGTCGTGGCACCCGGTGACGGGAAAGTCATCGCCATCGAAGAAGAGTTCGAGCCGCGATTCATCAAGGATCGCAGCATTCGAGTCACCATCTTCTTGAACGTGTTCGATGTGCACATCAATCGAATTCCCTGCGAAGGGGTCGTCGAGCAGGTGCAGTATCAGCCGGGTTTATTCCTCGTGGCCAGCAGGCCGGATGCGACGTTGAGGAACGAGCAAAATGCCCTGATGATTCGGACGGTGCAGGGTGCGAAGGTGCTGTGTGTGCAGGTGGCCGGGTTGATAGCCAGACGGATCGTCTGTTGGATCTCGTCGGGAGATCGGGCCATACTCGGTGAACGATTCGGGCTGATTCGATTCGGGTCGCGGATGGATACGTTTCTTCCTTTGGGGACGGCTGTAAAAGTTACTGTCGGCGATCGAGTCAAAGGTGGGGAAACCATCTTGGGGGAATTGCCATGAAAACCACTGCACTTCGTCAATCATTCGGGAGAGATGGGAAGCGGCGCAAAGCCGCTATGCACCTGATTCCGAATCTTTTTACGACAGGGAATCTATTCTGTGGCGTATTTTCGATTCTGTCCGTGTTCAATGCGAACTACATGGTCGCAGCCGTCGCCATCCTGGTGGCGATGATATTCGACGTGCTCGATGGAAAGTCGGCGCGGTTGACGAACAGCACCAGCCATTTTGGTCTCGAATACGACTCGTTGTCCGACGTGGTGTCGTTCGGGGTTGCTCCCGGCCTCTTGATTTACTCCTGGGCACTGAGCGGACAGGGCACGTTTGGTATTGCGGTGATGTTTGCCTACGTTGCGATGGGTGCGGTTCGGTTGGCCCGGTTTAACTCGACTGCGGCCGCGTCGGACGGCAAGTACTTTACCGGGTTGGCTATTCCTGCGGCGGCAGGGGTCGTGGCCTCGCTCGTGATTTTCGACCACTATAGCGTCAGGATTGGGACGGAAGTGAAGCCCCTTCTCGTCCTGATTATTACGCTGACTCTGTCGTTCTTGATGGTCAGCACCATTAAATATCGAAGCTTTAAAGATATGAAGTTCCGCGGCGGTCGCCACATTACCTATCTCGTGTGGGGGATTTTGGCGCTCATGCTCGTGGCCGCCTGGCCCCAAGTCATGTTATTTGTTATCTTTGCCGGATATGCCTTGCTCGGTCCGGCAGAACGGCTCGGCGGACTACTGGCCAAGATGGCCGGAAAGCGTCCGTCGACCAAGACAGAGCAGTCGGTGACTCAATCGAAGTTCTAATGGCCTCGACGAGGAGTAGTACGCGATTCGCATAGCAGTGAGAGAGCTGGTGAATGGTGCAAACCAGCCTGTGCGGCGCCGAACTCGCCTCTGAGCCAGAATCCGTGAAACCCGAGTAATGGATTCCGCCTCGCCCCCGTGACAGGGCGTAATGAAGGGTCATGAACAACTGGACAGGTTGTTCATGGCTAAATCAGGGTGGTACCACGGAGCTTCTCAAGCCTCCGTCCCTGGGCTGAGGGATGGAGGCTTTTTGTTTTGTCGGCTGCTGAAAGCGGTTGTCAGCTTCGTTCTCGGCTCGAAAACATCCTCAACGTACCCCAGAGGGTACGCCTGCGGTGTTTTACTCGCCTGCGGCCTTGCTGAGCAACCGCTTTGAGCAGCCTCAAAGCGATAGGAAGAAGGGGGAAACCATGACACGCATGATCACGAATTTTCGATACGACGCTCCGGGATGGCGAGCAATCGCCTGGGGCCAGCATGAATGTGGAAGAGAAAATCATGGTGGCGAAGCAACTGGCGCGTCTGGGGGTCGATATCATCGAGGCAGGATTTGCCTATAGTTCGCCGGGTGATTTTGAGGCAGTGCGGCGGATCGCGCAGGAAGTCGAGGGACCGACGATTTGCAGCCTGGCGCGGGCGCGTCCGGAGGATATCGATCGAGCCTGGGAGGCATTGAAGGGGGCCCCGAAGGTCCGCATTCATACGTTTCTCTCGACCTCGGATATCCACTTGAAGCACCAGTTCAGAATGACGCGCGACGAGGCGAAGAAGCGTGCAGTCGAGATGGTGCAACGGGCGAGGGGCTATGTGGACGATGTGGAGTTTTCACCCATGGATGCCAGTCGCTCCGATCCCGCCTATCTCTACGAGGTGATCGAGGCGGTGATTGCCGCAGGAGCCGGGACGATCAATATTCCTGATACGGTCGGCTATGCGGTGCCACAAGAATTCGGCCGGCTCATTCGTGGAATTCGCGAGCAGGTGCCAAACAGTGCGAAGGCGGTGATCTCCGTCCATTGCCACAACGACCTCGGTCTCGCCGTGGGGAACAGCTTGGCGGCGGTGTTCGAAGGGGCCGGCCAAGTCGAGTGCACGATCAATGGGATTGGTGAGCGGGCCGGGAACACGGCGCTGGAAGAAATTGTCATGGGGCTTCGGACCAGGAAAGATTTCTATCAAGCAGACACGAAGATTCATACCGAAGAGATCTCGAAGACCAGCCGATTGGTCAGCAAGATTACCGGCATGGTGGTGCAGCCCAACAAGGCGATCGTCGGGGCGAACGCATTTGCCCATACGTCCGGCATTCACCAGGACGGGCTGCTGAAGGACAAGACGACCTATGAAATTATGCGGCCGGAGACGATTGGTCTGGTTGAGAGCAAGATGGTCATGGGGAAACTCTCAGGCCGGCACGCGTTTCGACAGCGGCTAGTGGAGTTGGGGTATACGCTCTCGGACGAGGAGGTAAACCACGCGTTCGAGCGGTTCAAAAAGTTGGCCGATCAGAAGAAGGAGATCTACGAAGAGGATCTCGAAGTCATTGTCTCCGAAGAGTTGGCCAAAATGGCCGATCGGATCACCTTGAAATCGTTCCATGTGGCCAGCGGGACGGATCAGGTGCCAACCGCCACGGTCGAACTCGAGATCGACGGACGAACGATCGCTCAGACCGGGACAGGCGATGGGCCGGTGGATGCAGTCTATCGGACGATTGCCGCAATCACGCAGACGAAGAGCACGCTCCTCATGTATGTCGTGAAGGCGATCACGGGGGGGACTGATGCCCAGGGCGAAGTCTCGGTCCGGGTTCAAGAAGATGGCCGTACCGTCTCAGGCCACGGGGCGGATACGGATATCATCATGGCCTCGGCGAGGGCCTATCTCAACGCGCTGAACAAGTTGTTGTACTTGGCGGGAAAACAGGCGCAGGGCGAGCAGAAGGTGAACTTGATTTAAGGAAAGTGACCACGGTAGAGTCACCGGCTCCGGTCTGTTACCGGAAAGGCATCGTTGGCTGTGAGGTGCTCCGTGGTTCATGTCACCCTGGCAGATCGGCCGAGGTTTCTGGCCGGCGATCATACCGTTCTTCGAGAGCTTCTGCATCCGGCGAAACAACCGCTCGCGCTTGGGTATAGTGTGGCGCATGGGACATTGGCTCCCGGCGCTCGGTCGAAATGGCACAGGCTGACGTCCTCAGAGGTCTACTACATTATCGGCGGTCGTGGACGATTGACCGTAGACGAGTCTGTTGTCGCGGTGGAACCAGGTTCCGTCGTCTATGTGCCTCCAGGAGGCAAGCAGTCTCTGGAAAATTGTGGACCCACCGCTATCGAGTTCCTCTGCTTGGTCGATCCCGCTTGGCGTCCAGAGGATGAGGAAGTCCTGGAATAGAGGCTTGTGCGGTCATAACTCACAAAGAGGGAGAGTGGTCAGTGAAGGCAAAGATTGCCGTACTAGCTGGTGATGGAGTGGGTCGGGAGATCGTCCCTGAAGCCGTGAAGGTGCTGAAGGCTGTGGCCGAGAAGTTCCAGCACACGTTCGAGTTTCAGTCCGGTGATGTCGGCGGACAGGCGATCGACAAAGTGGGCGTGCCGCTCCCTCAGGAGACGCTGACCCTGGCCAAGCAGAGCGATGCCGTCTTGCTCGGCGCGGTCGGCGGTCCCAAGTGGGAAGGGCTGGAGTATAGCTTGCGTCCGGAGCGCGCGCTGTTGGGATTGCGCGAGCACCTGGGTCTCTATGCGAATTTACGGCCGGCGAAGTTGTATCCGATGTTGGCCGATGCCTCCACCCTGAAACGTGAGGTGATTGAGGGGATCGACATCCTCGTCATTCGTGAGCTGACCGGCGGCATCTATTTCGGGAAGCCCAAAGGTATCGAGAAGCTGCCGAACGGGAGCGAGCGAGGATTCAACACCGAGGTCTATACCACTGAAGAAATCCAACGCATTGCGAAAGTGGCGTTCGAGGCGGCAAGAAAGCGTCGGAAAAAAGTGATGTCCGTCGACAAAGCGAACGTTCTGGAGTCATCCGAACTCTGGCGTCGTGTGGTCACCGACGTCCACAAAGGCTATCAGGATGTGGAGTTGAGCCATATCTACGTCGACAATGCGGCGATGCAACTCGTGCGCAACCCGCGGCAATTCGATGTGATGCTTTGCAACAATATATTCGGTGACATTCTGAGCGATGAAGCTGCGATGTTGACCGGGTCCATCGGCATGTTGCCGTCGGCCAGCATTGGCGCGCAGGTCGGACTGTTCGAGCCGATTCACGGCAGCGCGCCGGACATTGCCGGGAAGAATGTGGCGAATCCTATCGCGACGATTGCCTCGGCGGCCATGATGCTGTCCTATGCGTTCAAGTTGGACAAGGAAGCAGGAGCCATCGAGCAGGCGATCGTGAAAACCCTCGATCTCGGCTATCGCACGAAAGATATTCATAGCCAGGGGACCCGTCTCGTCAGTACGACAGAAATGGGCGAGGCCATCCTGCGAAACCTGAACTAGCCAAGATTGTCGAGACGGATGAGTGCGAATCTCAAAGTAGTATTGATCAAGACCCTTGCCGGTACCGGAGACGCTGGCTGGTCCGGTGACGGAGCTGTGGCCCCTGCTGCTTGTCTGAATGAGCCGAAGAGTCTCGCTCTCGATGCAGAGGGAAACCTGTTTATCGCCGACTCTGAGAACCACGTCGTTCGGAAGATCGACAGGAAGACCAACCGTATCAGGACGGTAGCGGGCTTCATTCAGGGGGTTGAATCAGGAGCGAAGCCAGCCTCGCCAGCTCCGGTGGCTGAGGGAGTGGATGACGATCCTTTTGCCGAAAGCGGCACGGTCAATGCGCACGCCTTTACCCAACAGACTGACCTGAGTGGGACTGTTCGTTATGTTGTGACCGGTACAGCGCCGGCCAAACGCTTCAGTGGCGACGGTGGTCCTGCCGAGCAAGCCCTGTTGAATTTTCCGACGGCGGTGGTGGTTGATCGGGCAGGGCATCTCTACATTGCGGACACGCTGAACCATCGGGTGCGGCGGGTGGATGCGATGACAGGGGTGATCATGACAGTCGCAGGCCTGGGCCAACCTCGGTACTCGGGGGACGGGGGATTGGCCGTGGAGGCCGGGTTGAATGAACCGGCTGCCTTGGCGGTGAGCGACGGGGGTGTCCTCTATATTGCCGACCAGAGCAATAACCGAGTGAGGGCGGTGGATTTGGCCACCGGAGTGATTCGTACGGTCGCAGGGACAGGAACGGCTGCGTATAATGGTGATGGCGTGGCTGCGATGGAAACTGGCCTGGCCGGTCCCGGTGGATTGGCGCTTGCGTCAGATGGGACGTTGTTCATTGCCGATAGCTTTAACGGAAGGATTCGTGCCGTAGATCCCGTCACTGGACTCATAAGAACTGTGGTGGGCGACGGCGGTGAGTATCGGTACCAGGGGCCGGATGAACCACCCAGCAGCAGCCTCTCCCGGCCATCGGGGATGGCGTTGGATGAAGAGGGGAATCTCTTCTTCACCGATTCGGATAATCATCTGGTACGGCGATGGGATCGGACTACCGGGCGTATTGAGCGCATCTCGGGCGTTGGTGTGGCAAACTACGGGGGCGACGAGGGAACGGCGCTCAAAGCCAGCTTGAGCTACCCGTTTGGCATCGTGATGGATAGCGCGGGGCATCTGCTCGTAGCTGATACGTTCAATCACCGCATTCGCGAGATCGCGCTGTAGGTAGGATCGAGGCTCATGTTGAAAAAGAAATCAGGGTATGTCGTGGCGGTCGTCGGTGCGACCGGGGCAGTCGGGACAGAAATGATCGAGGTACTCGAGGAGCGAAAGTTTCCCGTCACCCGCCTGGTCCCGCTCGCATCCACTCGTTCTGCCGGTGGGATGGTGACATTTGAGGGGAACGAGCTGCCTATTGAAGTCTTGACGAAGGATTCGTTTGCCGGCGTGGACATCGCGCTCTTTTCTGCAGGGGCGGAACTCAGTCGAGAGTTCGCTCCGATCGCGGTGAAGGCTGGTGCGGTGGTAATCGACAATAGTGCCGCCTGGCGGATGGCCCCTGAGGTGCCGCTCGTGGTGCCTGAGGTGAATGCGTACGACATTCAACAGCACAAGGGCATTATCGCCAACCCGAATTGTTCCACGATTCAAATGGTCGTGGCGCTAAAGCCCCTCCACGATCAGGCCAGGATTAAGCGGATTGTCGTCACGACCTTTCAATCCGTTTCCGGCACGGGGAAGGACGCCATGGATGAGCTGATGGCGGAATGCCAAGACCTGCTGAGTTTCAAGCCGGCGAGTCCCAAGGTCTACCCTTATCAGATCGCCTTCAATTGCTTGCCTCAGATCGATGATTTTCTTCCGTCAGGTTATACGAAGGAAGAGATGAAGATGGTCCATGAGACTAGAAAGATCATGGGCGACCAGTCGATTCATGTGACGGCGACGACGGTGCGGGTTCCGGTATATGTCGGGCATTCTGAAGCCATAAATATTGAGACTGAGCGGAAGTTATCGGCCAACGATGCCCGCGCCATTCTGTCGACTGCGCCCGGCGTGCTGCTCTATGACGATCCGGCACACAAGATCTATCCCATGCCGTTGGAGGTCGCAGGGAAGGACGAGGTCTACGTCGGCCGCGTTCGTGAAGATGAGTCGATCGCCAACGGTCTCAATCTGTGGGTGGTGGCAGACAATTTGCGCAAAGGGGCCGCTCTCAATGCGGTGCAAATCGCAGAACACTTGGTCAAAGGTTAATGGCTGAGTGGGGGAGCCTGGGCAAAGTCTTGATCGGAGTTGGGCTGTGCGTGGCGTTGGTCGGTCTGCTGCTGCTGATCGCAGACCGTGTTCCAGGAGTTGGGAATCTCCTGGGATGGTTCGGCAAGCTGCCCGGCGATATCTCCATTCGACGAGACAACTTCAGTTTCTCGTTTCCTCTCGCAACCAGCCTGCTCCTCAGCGTCATCCTAAGTCTGGTATTCTATTTAATAACATGGATCTTTCGCCGGTGAAGCAACTCAGGGGTGGAGTGTCCCGTGCCATCGTGGCGGGAGCATGCCTTCTCAGCCTGTCCTCCGGAGCCGAGGCGGCGCAGTCGATCCGGGTCCTGCTGTCGGCCGAAGTGTCACAGCTCGATGTCCGTGCGGACCGTCCGTTGTGGGTTACGGATGCAAAAGGCCGTGGTCAGGCTTTGCGCGCGTCGGTCCAGGTCGTTGCCGCTGAAAAGGGGTTTCTGCTGAATGGTGTTCGCATGCAGACGGAGCAGTTGACGCTGCATGGCGGAGAGCAAGGCCTCACGCTGACGTTTCCACGGCCCCCTCGAAGGCCCAATGGGGCGGCGGTATCATCGGGCGACTCTGGCACGGGAATCGCGGTGAGCGGCCTCGTCCATCTCCTACGAAGAGGCAAGGGTTTTCTGGTCATCAATCGGGTGGATCTTGAAGAGTACGTCAAAGGGGTGGTTCCCGCCGAGGTCAGTTCCACCTGGCACCCGGAGATGTTGAAAGCGCAGGCGGTTGCGGCCAGGACCTATGCGCTCTATCAGCAGATGTTGGGGGCCACGCGTGACTACGACGTGGCGGCTACGGTGCAAGACCAAGTCTATCGCGGGAAGCAGGGGATTGATGCCGGGATCCTGCGCGCGGTCGAAGATACCCGCGGATTAGTCGTGACCTTTGAAGATGCGCCGATCTACGCAGCCTTCTCATCGACGGCCGCCGGGCTGACAGAAGACGCCATGAATGTGTGGTCGAAAGAGTATCCGTATCTCAAGGGCGTGGAGTGTCCGTTCGATCTTGCGTCGCCCTACTACCAATGGAAGTCCTCCTTCAAAGTTGACACCCTCGAGCAGAATTTACGACAGCAGGGCTTCTCCGTGGGAACGATCGCGACGATGACGCCCTTGTCGTTCAGCCGAGGGGGGCGAGTCGCGAAGCTGCGCATTCTCCATTCTGGTGGAGAATTGATTCTTCGCGGAGAAGATTTGCGGAAAGCGGTCGGATATACGATCATCCCCAGCACGCAGTTTGCCATCGAATCCATTGGCCGAGATGTGGTGCTTTCCGGCTACGGCGCGGGCCACGCCGTCGGCATGTGTCAGTGGGGCGCGAAAGAACTGGCTGAGCTGGGCTATCCCTTCTCCACGATTCTTCGGTATTATTATCCGGGTACCGAGCTGCAGAATATGACGCTGATCAAACCTCCGACCCCGCCGTCTTCCTGATGCAGCTCTCCGAATTCGATTTTCCGTTCGACTCCTCGCTGATTGCCGCTCACCCAAGCCTTCCGCGCGACCACGCCAGGCTGCTCGTTCTGCAGCCTCTCGATCGTTCGCTCGCCCATCGTCGCGTCGACGAGTTGCCTGATCTTCTTCAGCCAGGCGATCTCCTCGTGGTCAACAATACGAAGGTGTTGGCCGCGCGCGTGGCTGGACGGAAGCACCCTTCCGGTGCGGAGGTCGAGATCCTCTTTGTGAAAGATCTTGGAGATGCGATCTGGGAGGTGTTGATCAAGGGAACGTTTCGGCCTGGACAGATTATTGAGATGGGCGCAGAGGCTTCTGCTGTGGTGGTCGAACGTGGCGCGACCAGGACGACGGTTCGGGTTGAGAGTCCGATTCCGTTGTCTGAATGGCTGCGACAATATGGTCGAATGCCACTTCCGCCCTACTTGAAACGTGCACCGACCGACCAGGATCGAGAATGGTACCAAACTCTGTTTGCGCAACATGAAGGCGCCATTGCGGCGCCGACCGCCGGACTCCATTTTACACCGGAATTGCTGGCACGGCTGCAACAGCGAGGGATCCGTCTCGCGACCGTCACGCTCCACGTTGGTATCGGGACCTTCAAACCGGTGACGGTCGATCAGATCGAAGACCATCGGATGGGCGCAGAATGGATCGAGGTCGGAGCAGAGGCGGTTCGTGCCATCGATCAGGTGCGAGCAACGGGGGGACGAATCGTCGCTGTCGGGACCACAGTCGTACGCGCGCTCGAAACTGCGGCTCGAGCGGATGGCGTGATTCGACCCTATCGGGGAGAGACAGATATGTTCATGACACCAGGGTTCCCATTCAAGGTGGTCGATGCCCTTCTCACGAATTTCCACTTGCCACGGACCACGTTGCTGATGCTGGTCTCCGCATTGGCCGGGACTGAATTTCTTCGACAGGCCTATGCAGAGGCGGTTCGCGAGCGGTACCGCTTCTACAGCTACGGTGATGCGATGTTGGTCCTGTCGGCCACGAAGGAATAGAGGCCCGGGAGCGGACTGGTTCGCGTTGTGGTGAGGGGGTGGTTACAAGAGTTCGCGGTGAATTGTGATTGGGAGCGTGGTTTTGAGCGATTCGGTGTAGGCCATTAGTGCGCGTTGCTGCTTTTGAAAGAGGACGTCCTGCATGGCACGGTCCTTCGCTGCGGCGGCCTTAGCGGGATCGGATTCTGTTTGCCGCAGCGTGAGGGCTTGCGCCTCGGCAAGTTCGGCAGGGGTAAGGGCCACGGCGTCGCGGATAATCATTCTGGCTTTGTTACTCAGCACTTCTTTCGCTTCCATCGCTTCGAATATCGCGGGCGTCAGATGATTAGCTGCCAGGAGCCGTTGGTAGACCTCCGGATCGAATGTCCCGTTCTTTTGAAAGTCCGGGATCTGCATGATGACTTCGCGCAGGTCGTCGTCAGCTACGGTGAGGCCCATGTTCTTTGCCGCGATGAGCCAGGTCCGATTGTCGATGAGTTGATCCACCACATATTGTTTGATCGTTTCGTCTTTGAATTCTCCAGGTACTTTGTCCTTGTAGAAGCGATAGGTATTCTCATAGGCGCGTCGGAACTCATCGCGGGACACGGTGAGATCTCCGACTGAGGCGACGACGGCGCCGGGTTGTTCGCCGAACCCCCACCAGCCCATGGTGATGACGAAGGCGAGGGCGATAATCCCCATGACGGACTTGAGGAGCCACGGATAGCTATGAGACGCTTCACGCATCAATTTGATCATGACAACTCCTCGGAAAATTCGTGACGGTGGATTGTACTCAGTGACCTGTGTAAAGGCAAGAGACGACTTTTCCTGCAAGCTGCGATCTTACGATCGAGGAGAGTTGTCTGTTCGTGAAGACAAGAAATATCACTCGCAATATCGATCTGCCTGAGAATGGTCTTTGTTTGTGCTAGATAGTCTGATTTGTTATACTTTGCCACTAATTGTAAGGAGATCCCTTGGCGGAGGAGGTCAGCGGGGTTCATTCAATCGGTGCCGGGATCTATCCCAAGGCGCAGGTCCTGAACCGTGGTATCGCCAAGTTGATTGATCTGTTTATCGTCGCGGCAGTCGGTCAAGTGATCGTGCCGGTAGGTTTTCTTGCAGGATTGGCGTATATACTGATCGCTGATGGATTTGCCGGTGGGCGCAGTATCGGTAAGCGGTTGATCGGCCTCCAGACGGTGCTTCCGGACCGGCGCGAGGCAGCAGGGTTTCGAGAATCTATTATTCGTAATCTGCCCTTTGCGTTCGCTCAGTTAGCCTTCGCCGTCCCGTATGTGGGGTGGATTGTGTCGGTAGCAATCATTGCGTTCGAAGCGGTATTGATTCTCGGGAACGAACAGGGGCGGCGTCTTGGTGACGAGGTGGCCGGTACCCAGGTGTTGGATGCGGGTCGGCTGGTGTTGCCTGACTGAGCGCGCCGTCAGAGTTTGAGGAGAAGGGAGAGCAATCGTGGGCTTTGCGAGTGATATCTTCGGATGGTTCTCAAATGACCTGGCCATTGATCTAGGAACGGCCTCGACCCTTGTGTATGTGCATGGGAAAGGGATCGTACTCAACGAACCTTCGGTCGTGGCGGTTGAGAAAAAGTCCGGACGAGTACTTGCGGTCGGCACGGAAGCGAAGAGAATGTTGGGACGTACACCGGGCAACATCATTGCGGTGCGGCCCATGAAAGAAGGCGTGATCGCCGACTTCGAAATGGCAGAGCAGATGCTGAAGCGGTTCATTCAGAAGGCGCACAACCGCAGCGCGTTCGTGCGTCCGCGCATCATCATTGGTGTGCCGTCACGCATTACGCAGGTCGAGCAGCGTGCGGTCCGAGACTCGGCGGAATTAGCCGGCGCCCGCGAAGTGTATCTGATCGAAGAACCGGTGGCCGCAGCCATAGGCGCCGGTCTTCCGATCACCGAACCTTCCGGCAACATGGTCGTCGATATCGGCGGCGGTACGACCGATATCGCCGTCATTTCACTCGGCGGAATCGTCTATAGCGAGTCCGTCAAGGTCGCAGGCGATCGCATGGACGATGCGATCATGAATTACATTAAGAAGAAGTATAACCTCCTCATTGGTGAACATATGGCGGAGCGGATCAAGTTCGAAATCGGATCCGCCTATCCTTTTGAGGAACGCAAGACCATGATGATCAAGGGGCGCGACTTGATTTCCGGCATTCCCCGCACGCTGGTGGTGGATGATTCAGAAATCCGTGAAGCGCTGCAGGAACCGATCGGAACAATCGTCAACGCGATTAAAGTGGCGCTGGAGAATACCCCGCCCGAGTTGGCGGGCGACATTATCGATCGTGGCATCGTACTCACGGGAGGGGGATCTCTGCTGAAGGGCATGGATACGCGCTTTCGGGAGGAGACGAATCTGCCGATCATCACCGTGGACGATCCCCTGACCTCCGTCGTCTTGGGGGTCGGGAAAATCCTCGATGAGTTGGATCTGCTCGCCAAAGTCTCGGTCATGTCCCAGGCTAATACCTACCGATAAGGTTCCATCCCTAACTCCCTTATGTGGATGGCTAACTCTCGTTCTTCCTTCGGTGCCAGACGGCTTGCGCTTGCCTGTTTTGCTCTACTGCTGGTAACTCTTTTTCTGTTTCCCGGTCAAATCCAAGGACTCTTGCAGTATCTGGACGGGCCAGTTGGACACGTGGTGCGCGTTCCGCTCGAAGCCATTGCGTCCATCGATTTTGGCATTGCTGATCGCTGGCAACAATACGTTGCGCTGCAAGGGGTCCGGGAAGAGAACCAACAACTACGGAAAGAAAATGAATGGTTACGCGGGCAAAATAGCCAGTTGCGTGAGTCAGCCGCCGCAACAGAACGATTGACGGCCTTGCTGCAATTTAAGGAACAAGCCCTCCCCACGATGGTAGCAGCGCAAGTCGTCGGGCGTGATGCCACGAACCGATATCGTGCCATCATCCTCAATAAGGGCGAGAGCGACGGGATCAAGCCGGACATGGGGGTGATTACGCCCGCTGGTGTCGTCGGGCGCGTCGTGAAAACGACAGGGGCCTCCTCGGTGGTGCTCTTGGTGACTGATCCGAACAATGCCATCGCCAGTCTCATTCAGCGGACGAGAGACGAAGGCATTGTGGAGGGGACTCAACAAGGGCTGGCCCAGATGAAGTATATTCCGTTGTTGTCGACGCTCCGAGACGGTGATCGGGTGGTGACCTCGGGTCTTGTCGGAGGGTTTCCCAGAGGGCTCGCGATCGGCACGATCACGCGCATCGATAAAGAGGAAGGCGCTCTCTTCCAGTCTGCCGAAGTCATGCCCGAAGTCGACGTTGGTCATGTGGAGGAAGTGCTGGTGATTCAGACCTCGTATGGACAGTCCACGAAGGCCGGAACGGGGGCGGATCTGCTCGGGAAGCCGTCACGATGAAATTCCTTCTCTATCTGATTCTCGTCCTGCTGCTCGTCCCACTGCAGACGACGCTGCTACCGCATTTGAGTGTGTGGAATATCAAGCCGGATCTAGGGCTTGTGGCCGCCGCGCTTGTCGGGCTTCTTGCCGGTGAACTGGAAGGCCTTCTCGTGGGGCTCGCGATCGGATGGGTCCTGAATCTGTTCTCAGCCGGTGAGCTCTGGTTAAGTCTCCTGACGAACGGAGGCGTTGGGCTCTTGGCAGGATTCCTGGGCCGGCAGGTGTCGCACGTGACGTTGATCTCTCTGGGCGTGGGATTGCTGCTGGTGTCTTTGGCCAGCGGGCTGCTCGCCGCTATGAATTTCAAGCAATTCGACACGTCTCAGCTGTGGTGGATGGTAGAGTCGATCGTCCTTCCGCAGGCCTGTTTTGACGCGGTGGTGGGGGCGGGGTTCTTTTGGCTGCTCTCTCAACGGTTTGATGTCACCCGCCTGAGGACTGAATAGCAGGTCTTTGACGGGCGTGGCGGAATGTTGATTGTGACACATGGCAACAGCTGGTCTGCACGATTCTGAACTTGGAGAGCTCCAACGCCGGTTGATCATTCTCCGCGTCGGCTTGTTGCTCGTCGTAGCTTTACTGGGGCTGCGGCTCTGGCACTTGCAGATTCGTGAGGGGCCCTACTACCGCGATCTCTCCGAGAACAATCGGACACGTTCCGTCATCATGGAGCCGGCTCGAGGGCTCATCTATGACCGCAACGGGGTGTTGTTGGCGAATAATGTCCCCAGCTTCACGCTCTATGTCTCGCTCGAAGACGTCAAAGATCGCGACCTGCTCATCGATCAGCTCAGCAATCTCCTGGGGTTAGATGTTGAGCTCGTCAGGAAGAAGCTCACGGCTCGCGGCAGTAAACAACTGCCGCGCAAGGTGAAGGATCGTTTAACCCTTCGAGAAGCGACATTAGTCGAGTCTCACCGTCTGGACTTGCCCGGAGTGATGGTGCAAGTCGAATCGCAACGGAACTATCCTGGCGGAGTGGTGGCCGCGCACCTGTTGGGATATGTCGGGGAAGTATCGCCTGAGCAGTTAGAGAAACCTGAATTTGCCGAGCTGCACCAGGGCAGCATTGTCGGCCAATATGGCGTGGAGAAATATTTCGACCGGCTCGTGCGTGGTCTGGCCGGACAGAAAAGCGTTGAAGTTGATGCCTTAGGTCATGAGAAACGAACTGTCGTCGTGGAGCAGCCCCATGCCGGAGACAATTTGTACCTCACGATCGATGCGCGGCTGCAAAAAGTGGCCGAAAACCTGTTGGGGGAGGAATCGGGCGCGATTGTCGCGCTTGATCCGAGGACAGGTGATGTGCTGGCCATGGCCAGCCGCCCCGGGTTCGATCCGAACATCCTCTCGCGGGAACTCACACCGAAACAATGGGCCGAGATCGTGCAAGACGAGGGGCGCCCGTTGAACAATCGCGCGTCGCAAGGGCAGTACCCGCCTGGTTCGGTCTTCAAAGTGATGATGGCCGCTGCAGCATTGCAAACCAATACCGTTACGCCGTCGACCTCCATCCACTGCAATGGCGGGTATCAGTTCGGTCGCCGCTTGTATCATGACTGGAAGGCCGGCGGACATGGCACGGTGGATCTCCGGCATGCGCTCGTGCAATCGTGTGACGTGTATTTCTACACCGTCGGGCAGCGGATGGGGATCGAGACGATGGCCTCCTTTGCCCATCAGTTTGGGTTGGGAGAAGAAACGGGGATTGAGCTGCCGTCTGAACGGATTGGGATTGTGCCCTCCGCGGCCTGGAAGCAGAAGGCCAAGAATGAGGCGTGGCTGCCGGGCGAAACGATTTCCGCATCGATCGGACAGGGCTATGTGAACGTGACGCCGCTGCAGATGGCGAGCTTGATCGGCACCGTCGCTAACGACGGCGTGACCTTCCGTCCGCGACTGGTCCAGGCGGTGATGGATCGAGCGACCGGACGAGTTGCAACAAAGGCCTGCGGTTCCCAAACGCACGTTGAAGTTGAGGCCTGAGATTTTGCCGCTGATTAAAGAGGCGCTGGCCGGGGTGGTGAAAGAGGGGACGGCCACGCGGGCGAAGTCGGCGCTGGTGACGATCGCCGGGAAGACCGGTACGGCCCAGATGACGGCCTTGCGCACCGGTCCAGAGAAAGATATTCCGAAGAAGTTCCGCGATCATGCCTGGTTTGTGGCCTTCGCTCCGGTCGAAGCGCCCACCATCGCCGTTGCGGTGCTGGGTGAACATATGGGCCACGGGGGGTCCGCCTCGGCGCCCCTCGCCAAAGAGCTGATCGAGACCTATGTGAAATTGAATCTCCCCGCTCCTGCTGGTGCGAGCGGGTGGGGCTGTCGCGCCCGAAGGGGATGCCGGAGGACAGCGAACGAGATGATCGACCGGGTGATCAATAGCCGTGGCTTCGACAATTTCGATGTTCGGTTTATCGGACTGATCTTTGTCATCCTGGGGGTTGGCGTCCTGTCGATTTATAGCGTGACGCATGACCAAGGGGTCGCGTTCCCGTTTTATGCCAAACAGATCGTGTGGATTGTTCTCGGCACGGTCGCGTTTCTGGTCATGTGGCTCTCGGACTATCATCGAATCGCTCGGTTAGCGTATCCTGCCTATGCGATTATCTTAATCTTATTAGCCGTCGTGCTGTTTGAAGGAAAGAGCAGCCGAGGGGCGCAACGATGGATTCCGATGGGACCATTTGCGTTCCAGCCATCGGAATTCGCAAAGCTGGTCCTCATTCTGACCTTGGCGCACTACTATTCAAAGGCGCCGCGGGTGGGCTGGCTCCAACGGGTGGTGCTTCCTGGGCTGTTGGTGTTGCCAGGGCTGCTCCTGATCCTCAAGCAGCCGGATCTTGGGAGCGGTTTGAGCTTCTTGGCGGTCTATGCCGCGATGTTGTTGATGGTGGGTATGCGGTCGAAGGCATTGGGCGTTATCCTCCTGTTTTCGCTGATGCTGTTCCCCTTCGCCTGGGAAATGATGTGGGGGTCATTGCATGATTATCAGCGGCAGCGCATTATGGCTTTTGTCGATCCGGCCTACGATCCTGGAGGCAAAGGGTACCATGCGCTTCAATCTCGGATTGCCATCGGCGCAGGAGAGTTGACGGGGAAGGGGCTCTACGGAGGGACCCAAAGCCAACTGAAGTTTTTGCCTGAGGGGCACACGGACTTTGTCTTTTCAGTCTTTGCGGAGGAATGGGGATTCCTCGGAGTGCTGGTTCTCTTGATATTATTTGTGGCGTTGATCTGGCTGTCGTTGGAAATTGTAGCGCGCGCGAAGGATCAGCTCGGGGCGCTGCTGGCGGTTGGCATCACCTGCATGCTGTGCTTTTGCGTGGTGGTCAATATCGGCATGACGGCAGGCATGTTCCCTATCGTGGGAATTCCCCTTCCGCTCATGAGTTACGGTGGGAGTGCGACGATTATGACGATGGCGTCGCTCGGCCTGCTCTTGAATGTCAAACGCCGTCGATTGAGTTTCTTTTAGTGAGAAGGTGATCGCGCGGTCTCGAATGAATCGGGATCGAGGCAAGAGGTTATTTATTATGGTGCGAACTGTCGGTCGATGAGGTGTCGAGTGGAGGCAGGAACCTGGGGATTCCCCGCGTTCGTCCTGCACATCGGTTCGACAGTTCTGCTGAACGGAAGGAGTCGGTATGGGAATAGAAATTGCGATTACGGTCGCGCGCGAGGAAACTCGCGTCGCGGTCTTGGACGGTGGAGTCGTCACGGATCTCTTCGGGGATCGGGCGAAGCATAAAGACTTCGTCGGGAACATTTATAAAGGCAAAGTGGCGAAAGTGTTGCCTGGCATGCAGGCGGCATTTGTGGATATTGGCCTCGAAAAGGCGGCCTTCATGCACGTGTCGGATTTGTCGTTGGACTCCGAGCCGGGCGACACGCTCGTTGATGTGGACGAGGATGACAAGGATGCCGATAAAGATGGGGATATGTTGGGTCCCCGGCGCCAAAGCTCTAAGCCGATTGAGCAGCTGTTGAGTGAAGGGCAGGAGCTGATGGTTCAGATTTCCAAAGGGCCTATCGGCACGAAGGGCTCGCGGGTCACGACTTATGTGTCGCTCCCTGGCCGGTATCTCGTCTTCATGCCAAATGTGGAGCACATCGGCGTGTCTCGACGTATCGCCCGTGACGAGGAGCGGGCTCGGCTCAAGGACATAATGAAGCGAGTGCGGCATCCCGGCTGTGGATACATTGTTCGCACGGTAAGCGAAGGGGTCAAAGAAGATGAGCTGCGATCCGACGTCGATTTCTTGCATGTGCTCTGGCAGGACATCCTGGCGAAACGTGAGCAGAAGGGCGCGCCGGCGTTGCTCCATGCCGACCTGAGCCTGAGCTTCCGCGTCGTGCGCGATCTCTTTGGGAAGAAAGTGGATCGGTTATGGATCGACTCGCGTGAGGAGTATCAGGCGGTCCGGGACTTCGTCCAGCGATTCTCGCCGGAACAAACCTCCCGCATTCATCTCTACGACAAGGATGAAAGTCTCTTCGATCATCTGGGTGTGGAACAGGAGATGGCGCGGGCCCTCAGCCGTAAAGTCTGGCTCAAGTCCGGCGGGCATCTCGTGATCGATCATACGGAGGCGATGACCGTCATCGACGTCAACACCGGACGGTTCGTGGGGAAGCGCGATCAGGAGGAAACCATTCTCCGGAACAATCTGGAGGCCGCGAAAGAAGTGGCCTATCAGATGAAGTTGCGTGGGATCGGCGGGATCATCATCGTCGACTTCATCGACATGGAGCGAGAGAAGAATCGCGACAAGGTGTACCACGCGTTGCTTGATGCAATGTCAACCGACAAGGCCCGCACCAGAGTGTCCAGAGTTACTGACCTGGGGCTGATCGAGATTTCTCGTGAAAGGGTGCGGGAGGACCTCCTGCGTTCGCTCTCCGAGCCCTGTCATTATTGCGAAGGGCGGGGCTATACGAAGTCCCCGACCACGGTGGCCTATGAAATATTCCGCGATGTTCGTCGGATCGGCAGCAGCCCCGAGCCGCAGCGAATCGTCATTGGTGCCCACCCCGCAGTCGTCGGGCTGCTGCAAGATGAAGAGCGGCAAGGTCTTGAGGCTGTAGAGCGTGAGTGCGCCGCGAAAATCATCGTCATGCCGGATGAGCATTTGCACTTGGAGCAGTACGATTTGGCCGTTCTCTAGAGTTGTGGTTCCTGTGCGACGAGACCTATGCAGCCCTTCAGCCATCCTGTAGATGCGGATTCCTCGGCTGAGGTCGCGGGGCCTTCTTCCGGCCATCGCATGACAAGGGCGCGGTTAGAGTCATGGCTCCGCCTTCGAGCGATCGAGGGAGTGGGGGACCTGACGGCTCTTCGGTTAGTTCGCGCCTGGCACTCTCCCGAGGCTGTCCTGCGTGCCTCCCGTGATGGCTTGATTCAAAGTGGATGCAGCCCGCAGTTGGCGGACGCGATACGACGCGGGCCTGAGAGTCCCGCCTCTCGGAGCATCGAGCGGGAACTCAATGCGATCGAGCGTGGGCGGATTGAAGTCCGGAGCGTGTTGGATCCGACCTATCCCACGCGACTGAAGATGATTGCGGACCCTCCGCCGCTTTTGTACATCACCGGTTCATTGAGTGAGCAGGATGAGCTGGCGGTGGCCATCGTGGGTGCACGACGGGCGACGGCAGCCGGGCGTGTCATGACGGAAGAGTTGAGCCACGACTTGGCGGCACGGGGCATGACGGTGGTGAGCGGACTCGCGCGCGGAGTCGACGCGGCGGCCCACCGAGGCGCACTCGCCGCACAGGGGCGCACCATTGCAGTGCTGGGCTGCGGGATCGATCAGACCTATCCGCCGGAACATGAACGATTACGCCGAGAGATCGAGGAGCGGGGGGCGATCCTGTCTGAGGTACCGGTGGGTGCACCACCCCACAGCCACCACTTTCCCAGACGGAATCGCATCATCAGCGGGTTGTCCCTGGGCGTGATTGTCACAGAGGCGGCCATCAATAGCGGATCGTTGATTACCGCGAGACTGGCAGCTGAGCAAGGCCGAGAGGTCTTTGCGGTTCCTGGCTTTGTGAAGGCAGACACCAGTCGCGGGACGAACGCCCTGCTCAAAGATGGTGCTGCCTTGATTGAGCGAGCGCAGGATGTTATCGAAGCGGTCATGCCGCAGCTGGAACCAGCGCTGCGCTTGCGCCTGCAGCCTTCACGCGAGAAGAACGAACCCGACGATCAGTTGGGCAAAGAAGAACAGCTGGTGCATGATGCTCTGTCGTATAACCCGCTTACAGTGGACGACGTGATTGTCACCACAGGGTTGCCGGTGTCCACCGTGATGGCCTCGCTCTTGTCCCTCGAGCTTCGACAGCGAGTCAGGCAGCTGCCGGGGCAACGGTACCTTCGGGCGTAATCGTCGAACAGTTGCACAGATTTGTATTATTTGATACGGATGACAGGGAAACCCTCGTAGCGAACCGGAGTTTTCATGGCCAAGTCACTCATCATTGTCGAGTCCCCGACGAAAGCACGCACCATCAGCAAGTATCTGGGGCGTGGCTATACCGTCATGGCCTCAGTCGGACATATCAAGGATCTTCCCACCAGCAAGCTTGGCGTTGACCTGGAACACGATTTCGAGCCGCAATATGTGACGATCAAGGGAAAATCGAAGGTTTTGGCGGAGATTAAGAAGAAGGCTGAAGAGGCCGACAAGGTGTTCCTCGCGCCGGACCCGGACCGAGAAGGCGAAGCCATTGCGTGGCACCTCGAGCAGGAGTTGCTCGGTAAATCCAAATCCAAGTCCAAGAAAAAGACAGAGGGAAAAGTGTTCCGGGTGCTCTTCAATGAAATCACGGAATCGGCCATTAAGCGCGCGCTGCAGTCGCCGGGGCAGGTCGATATGAAGTTGGTGAATGCACAGCAGGCCCGCCGGGTGCTGGACCGGATTGTCGGATACCAAGGCAGTCAGTTGCTCTGGACCAAGGTGCGTCGCGGACTGAGCATGGGCCGGGTCCAGTCCGTGGCGATGCGGTTGATTTGCGAACGTGAACAGGAACGGGAAGCGTTTCGCGCGGAAGAGTACTGGTCTATTGTGGTGGTGCTGTCCGGGACCAACCCCCCTCCCTTCGAAGCCAAGCTGCACAGTATCAACGGACAGGATGCATCGATTGCGACAGAGACCGATGCGCAGCGCATCGTCGATGCCATTCAAGGGAAAGAGTTTGTCGTCGACTCGATTGAACGAAAAGAAAAGAAACGGAACCCTGTCGCGCCCTTCATCACCAGCCGGCTCCAACAGGAAGCGGCGCGCAAGCTGCATTTCTCATCCAAGAAAACGATGACCTTGGCACAGAAGCTGTACGAAGGAATAGAAATCGGGGCGGAAGGTCCGACCGGTCTCATTACCTATATGAGAACCGACTCCCCGCGCATTTCGAACGAGGCAATGGCGGAAGCGCGCCAGGTGATCCAGGAACGGTTTGGCGCCGAATACTTGCCCGCCACGCCGAACCTGTACAAGACGCAGAAAGCGGCGCAAGAAGCACACGAAGCGATTCGTCCCACGTCAGCAGCGCGCGACCCGGAGTCCATCAGGCAGTACTTAGAGCCGGATGTCTATAAGTTGTACCAGTTGATCTGGAACCGGTTTATCGCGTCGCAGATGGTCCCTGCGATCCTCGACGTGACTCGCGTGGAGTCGAGTCCCGTCAAGACGAACGAAAAATTTCTTTTCCGATCAACCGGGACCGTGGTGAAGTTTCCCGGCCATACGATTGTCTATATGGAGGGGATCGACAAGGAGCTCTTCGCGCAGAAGCAAAAGAGCGAACAGGAGGTCGAGGACGAGGCCGAGCGACAGCTGCCTCTGCTCAGCGAGGGCGAGCGGTTGCGGCTCGTATCACAGGAGGGACAGACCATCCCCGGCGTGCTCTCGAAACAACATTTCACCCAGCCTCCACCTCGGTATAACGAAGCCTTGCTGATCAAGGAATTGGAAGAAAAAGGCATCGGCCGGCCGTCCACCTATGCGAGCATTATTTCGACGATTCAGGATCGCAAATATGCCGAGAAGGTGGACGGGCGGTTCGGTCCCACCGAAACAGGGCGGACCGTGCACGATTTCTTGATGAAGGGATTCCCGGATCTGATCAACGTCGACTTCACTTCGCATATGGAGCTGGAGTTGGACGAAGTCGAAGAAGGCAACAAGCCGTGGGTGACGGCAGTGCGCGAGTTTTACGGGCCCTTTACGACGGATCTGGAGAGGGCGAAGACGATTCCCGGCCCCAAGGACACGGTGGAGCCACCGACGGATATTCCCTGCGAGAAGTGCGGCAGGATGATGGAGATCAAATGGGGCCGTAACGGCAAGTTTCTCGCCTGTCCTGCGTACAAGGACAAGCCTCCCTGCAAGAACACGCAGAACTTTGAGAAGCTCGAGGATGGCACCATAAAAATTGTCCCGAAGATTGAGTTGACGACGGATGAGAAGTGCGAGAAATGCAGTAGCCCGATGGTGGTGAAGACCGGGCGGTTTGGAAAGTTCATCGCCTGCTCCGCCTATCCGGAGTGCAAGACCACCAAACCGCTCGCGCTGGGCGTGAAGTGTCCCCAGCCAGGCTGTGGCGGCGATCTCGTCCAGAAACGCACCAAAAAGGGGCGGTCATTTTTTGCCTGCAGCAAGTATCCGGCGTGCGAATATGCCCTGTGGGATCGTCCCATCAACAAGGCCTGCCCGACCTGCAGCGCCCCGTTCCTCATTGAAAAAGTCAGCAAGCAAGTTGGCCGTAGCGTCCAATGCCGCAACGAAGAATGCGGCTACCGCGAGGCCGGGTAAGAGTCTCTCACGCGTCCTCGGATACAGGCATTTCTCTCGTCCCTTTCCTTCGCTTCCTCGATTCAATCGAAACCGCGAACTCTTGTCATCGGCGATGGCCCTGTGCCGGCCTCGCCTCATGCTGCCCGGTTGACGAATGGCATGAAGGTGTCGATAATGAACACAGGTTTCGTGATGGAGATTGCTGCCCACATGACCCACACTTGCGCCCCTAATGGTGAGGGCCTACCAGATTTAGGAAAGGGGAGAAACCATGAAAGCTAAAGAGGGCGTCGTCAACATCCTCAATAAGATCCTGACAGCGGATCTCACCGCCATCAATCAATACTTCGTCCATGCCAAGATGTGTGAGAACTGGGGCTATGAACGGCTCCATCACAAAGTGCGAGAGCGCAGCATTGACGAAATGAAAGACGCCGACGAACTCATTGGCCACATCCTCTATCTGGATGGTGTGCCGAATGTGCAGCGGATGAATCCCGTCCAAGTCGGCGAGACAGTTCCCGAGCAGTTGAAGTTGGATTTGAAAGCCGAACAAGAAATGCTCACTCTGCTAAGCGATGGCGTGGTGCATTGCACGAAGGTGACCGACTTCACCACGCGGCATATGTTCGAGGACATGGCCAAAGACGTGGACCAACATATCGATTGGATCGAAACGCAGCTGGAAACGATCAAGCAGGTAGGGTTGGAGAACTACCTGGCGGAACAGATCAAAAAAGAGTCGTAAGGCATCCCCACCGTGTATCCCACATTCGACCTGTCCGGTTTTATCCCTGGAAAGTGAGGCGGGGGGCCTCAGGAGGAAGAGAGGGCCCCCGCCCGCGAAGTGGGAGGGCACAACTCCCACTTCGATGCCGGTGTGTCGGGCACCGGCTGGTTGTTCCTGCTTTCGTTGATTTCCCCTATTGATAGTCCTCGTTCAGCGATTTGAGAAAAGCGACAAGCGACGCGACGTCGCCGGCGGTGAGCGCAATCCCTTGAAGTTGCATCGCGCCATTTCGCAGCGTACCCGCACGAGCCTGTGCGGAGACTCCGCGATAGAACCCGATGATGTTGTCCAATGTGTCGAAGAGGCCAGTATGCATATACGGAGCAGAATGGCTGAGGTCACGGAGCCCAGGGGTTTTGAACCGGGCAATGGCTCTGTCCAGCAGCACAGCATCCGTGAGCGGGCATGGCACTTGGTCGTCGCATAAGATGGCCCGAAGTTTTCCTTGCGGTGTCGGCATGTCGGGGTTTGCGAAAATATTCCAGACGCCAAGGTCTGTTAGACCTGGACTGCCCGCAACGGGAATAGCGCGGAACGGTTCCAGGTAGGTCGGATGGTCATGGGTCGCCGGTAAGAATGCCTGAGGGGTCGCATTGCGGCTAGCCAGGGTTGGAATCGAGAGAGCGAAGAACTGTCCCGCTCCGTGAATGGTATCGTATTCTCTCTGTGCGGTGCCCGTGTTGTGAAGCTTGAAGTCCGTGAAGTTGGGTGCGGCATGGCAAGCGAGACAGTTGCCGATTCTTCCCGCAGTCAACTCTGCTCCTGACGCAGGGATCGCCAAGGGTTCTGCGAGGAAGACCTTCAATCCCTCCAATTCAGTTGGTCCGAACTCAAAGTTCTGGGTGTGAAACTGAAATTGACCGTCGGTTCTATTCGGGTTGGAGGAAACGAATTGGGGGGACAGGAGGCCGTTGACAAGACCTCGAAGCCGTCTGCTGTAGGCGAGATCGGATTCGTTATTGTCGGGTTGCTGAGGGAGTCCATTGATTTGTAGGAATACGTCGAACGGTGAGCGAATGAGCGCACCGCTATCCTCCTGCTGCGAGAACTGAAGCTGTTTCACATAGGCGGCGACCACCTTGACCACCGCGTCAAAAATTTCCTGATCGGTTCCGGACCCGATAAAGGCCCGAAACTCCGGAGGCAGACGAAGATCATCCGGAATGGCTGGGTTGCCGCCGGTGAACAGGATGCGATAGGAAAGTCCGTCGAATTGTTGGGCAATGACCCCGCTGCCGTCATCTTGTCGAAGGACCTGGGCGACATGATGAATGGCTTCGGCCTTCTGTCCTGGTAGCCATCCGTAGTTGCGTCCGGTCAGGGTGGCGGCGACAAGTTCCTCCATCGTTGAAAACTCTCCATCGAAATGAAACAAAGCGCCGCCCGGGCGGTCTAACGACGCATTGACGAGAGCAGGAGAGTTGCGGGGCGCCGTTCGCTTGCCGTCCGCCACGATCCGGTATGGGACTCCGTTGAGCGAAATCGGCATAGGTTCTCATGCCGGCTCCAAGAGTTCCCGCATGTTCGTCGACCAGGTGGCAGGCCCGGCAGTTCATGGTAAGGCCTGCAAACGGTCCAGGAAAGCCCACTCCAACTCCGGTGGTTTCTGACAAATCCATGACCGGGTCGCCGGCCGGCAGGGAGTCGTTCACTCTTCCGCCGGAATCAAGATAGGACTTAAAGGCCTGGGCAAAACGGGTTTCGACGAACAGCCGCTCTCCCACGGAGGCTTCGGCTCCGGGTGTCCCTGTAGCCGCGACTGAAGCCGGTGCATTACTACTGCTGCTCCCTCCGCATCCGACGAGAAGAAGAGAGATGAAGATTGAAAATATCTTGCCGTCGACTTGAGGAAACGCGTTGTGACGACGATTAAAATGAAACATGGTGGAACCTCCATTACTTCCAACGTGAATCAAAACAGTTTCTCATCGCTGATTCGACATGATCTGGACCTGGAATTGATTCCTGGAACAGACACAGTGCCTCGACTAATTCCGGGTCAAATTGGGTGCCGGCTGCGACTCGGATAATTCTGAGTGCGATCTTGTTTCTCGCGACACGGTTCGAGACTTCAGGGATGCGGATGGCATCGAAGGCGTCGGCAATCGAGAGAATCCTGGCTCCAAGGGGAATGAATCGTCCCCTGATGCCGTAAGGATAGCCCGATCCGTCCCACCGTTCGTGATGGTGGGCAATGAGGACGGAAGCCTCTCGGAGAAAGAAGAACGGTTCTAGAAGCGAGGCGCCAAGCCGAGAATGATTCTGCAGGGTGACATAGGATTCGGAATCGAGCGTGTTCACTCCGATGGTCAGGTCGTAAGGAAGCATCAAGAGTCCGATATCGTGGAGGAAGGCGGCGAGTTTCAGATCGTGCAACTCGCCTGGGGTCAGGGCGGCCGCTTGTCCGATCAACAACGAGATAGCAGCTGTGCGGCGGCCGTGGCCTGTCTGCCAGGGGAGCGCGCGATCAATTTCCTTGCCGACCTGGCGAACGAGGATGCTCTCGACATCGCGGCGCGACGCCAATGGGAGTCGGAGGCGGTCGATCTTCCGGAGCATGGCCTGCATCGTGATAATCCCGGGATGGATGTGTTCGCAGACCTGCTGTTTCATCGTCATTCCTCCAAGAAAAACAAAAAGCCCAAGATCAGGTCGATGATCTTGGGCTCTGGGTGAAAAACCTCTGGCCGCAGTCTGTGTCGAGCGTCAGGGAGTGTTAGCTCATCCTTCTTTCCCGTGTTTTCCTGCCATCAGCGGCTGTTCCAAGACCCACATCTCATAGAGAGGGATTGCCATCATGATCAGAAAACCCAGCGTCATGAGGGTGTCGCCTGTCAGCATGGTCAACACGAAAACCGGCGAGACGTAGCTGATGAGCCAGGGAGATAACAGATCAAGCATCACGCCACCGAATGAAACCCAGGTCGTGACGACTTTCAGCCTGCTGCTGGCGTTGGTGAGATAGAGCACATGTACCAGGATCATAAACACGACCGGCATCGTAAAGAGGTGGAAGTGGGTGATTTCTGCCAGCTCTCTGAACGACATCGGTTCGCCGAATGTGGCATCCGACCCCCGGTAGTGATTGGCGATCCCTTGTGGCGACAGCCCCGTCATGCTGTGGGCCCAGAAGAAGGAAAAGGTAAAGCCAGCCAGCATCAAGAAGAGAAAGAAGGTATAGACCAGCCGGATGTGTCGATCTGAATCGCGGAGGCGGAAGCGAGTGTTGAAGTTGCGCATGGTTGAGAAGGTCGTCTGCCCCTGTTAGTTTCCGAAGATGGAGCCGAAGATCCCCTTCTCCGATTTCTTTGAGGCCACAGTATCGCTGCCCATCCCCGCCGGTTTCAAATAGAATTCATCGACGAGCACCAGGACGCGCTTGACGCCGGCGCTGATTGACCGTACCGACATCGTGGCCCCGCTGATATTGATAATGTCCTTGTTGATGCGGACCGGATCTAGGACCGTTTTCCCTTCATACTGTACGTTGAATCGCTTGGTTCGCACCTCGCTGCCGCGGGCTTCGCGAAAGATGAGCAATTCTACGTTCGAGACGTGCCCGGTATTATCTACTCCGACCATGTACGTCATGGGTTTGTGCTTGCCAATTGTGTTCTGGACCAAGGCATACCCATTAATCTGGGTGCCCGTTTCTCCAATGTAGACCTCAAATGATTCTTCCGGGAATTTCCAGCCGATGCGTTCCTCAATCTCCTGTTTCTTCTCCGGGCTTAGCTTCAGAACGTCTTTCCGTATCCGTTCCGATTGGGGGAACATCAATTTGAGGGCGTCTTCTTCTGTCAGGAAGACTTCGGCATGGGTCATCTCTTGATCCGTGAGGTAACGTTTGAGCTCGCTGTCCCAGACCCGTTCGGCTTGCACTGGGGTAGCGGGCATCATCAATGTCACGATGGCGACCAGTAAGAGAACGATGTTCATGATGGAGTGCAGCCTTTCTCTTTCAGTGCACTGTTGATTCGATTGACCACCGCCGTCTCCGCTTCCTTAGATGGTTCAATGGGCCACCATTTCGTCGCTTGTTGTGTGGCGCCACCACGCAGATGCCACCGCTGGCGGGTTTCAAGTACGCTGATTGCTACCACATCGTCGTGCTTCTTGACAGAAACCGTCATCAGGGCACGTTCCCTCGTATCGAATCCCTCTCGTCTAAACATGCCATATGGCCGTTCCGGAGCCGGCACGTCTATCCAGCCCGTTTCGATCTGTCCCTTGTCCTTGTTCTGCAGCGTGACAGGACGGTCTTTGACAGCTTCCAGGCTGGCTTCCCAGGCAACCTCGTACGAACAGACATAGTACTGATCCTGGCTGCCGCTCAACGTCGCACAGCCGCCACATGCAAGTAAACCAATGATGGCAATGATACTCACTCGCATGGGAGGTCATGCTCCTTGACTGATTCTGTGCCCCCTCCCTGTTGAGGGAGGGGGCACAGTCAACCGATTTAGAAATACGTCGCTGCTGAAATCACAAATGCGTTGTCATGGATTCGCGACTCCTGTGTTTGGATTAAACCACATCGGTTGATACTGGTAGCTCATCTTAAAGACCGCATCTTCAATGGGTCGATAGTTGAGGCCAAAGGATATTTGCTGCAGATTGGCTATCCCGCCTGTCATGTTGGTGTTGTCCAGGTTCGTGTTGACGCGGTCATATCGAATGACGGCAGTGAAAGTGGATCCTTCGCCAAACCGCTTCGGGGACCAATTCGACAAGAACTCCGGCATAAAATGGTAGTTTCCCTGGATATAGAAACCGCTCGACCGTTGCGGGGGAATGCCAGGACCGCTGTTCCCGCCGATGCCCGATAATAGGGATCCAGGAGAAAATCCGATCGTGTTTGTTTGAATGGCACGCGAGTTTCCTCTCGCATAGGCCCAGGCAGCTTCGCCGATCACTTCAATCGGGCCTCGTTGGAACGTCCAGTCTAGCGCCGTGATACTGAGAGGGTTGTAGTTCCCGTTAGGTGCGGCATTGCCATAATAGCTTGATCCTGCCACTTCGACTCCGAGCATGGGGCTAAAGGCCACGCGTCCCACGACCGCCTTACCGTTGTTGATATCCAATCCGTCGTCAGCGGTGCCGCACTTCCGTTGTCGCGCCCCGCGCGTGCCGTCTGCCTCATTGACCCTTGGAGTCCCGTTGGGATCATACCCGCAGGGCCCTGTTGTATAGTAAAGCTCGTAATCTACTTTACTTGTTCTTCCTGGGTAAAAGGTTCCGTAGAATCCCGCTCCGGTTTCCGACATCGTAGAGGGGATGACAAATCGGCTGACCAGTGGCCGATCAGTCAAGTCGTTGAGGGGAGAGTCATGGAGCAGGTTAAATTTCCCGACCGGGAGGAGCAGGATTCCCGCACGAACGTTGAATGCCTCTCTCACGAGATAGTCGATATGCGCGAATTCAAGTCCGAATTCAACGGAACTATCTGGCCCGCCCTCTTCTCGGATGCCGTGTTCGATCTCGATCTCAGAGGCGAACTTCACGTGCTCTGTTATGTCGGCGTAGATGAACGGCACGAATCGCTGCTGATCAAAGGTGTTCGTGGTGCCTCCATATCCATTCTCGATGCTGGCCTTTTGCTGTGAACGGTATTGAATATCCATATAGCCGCCGACAATAGCCTTGGGCGCTGCGACGAACGGTTTGGCATACACGAGTCGGCCTGATCCGGAAGAACCAAAAGACAGCGCCGGCTGACTTTCTACGCGCCGCTCCCTTCCTACTTCTGGTAACGGTCCGACCCCGGGCTGTCCGGCAGGCGCTTCGGATCTCATCACCTCAGGTCTTTCCACGCCAGGAGGCATGCCGGCCCGTTCACGTTTTTCTTGTTCATCTTTTTCCTTCTGTTGCTGTTCCAGGCGTTTCACTCGTTCTTCGAGGCTCAGGTCCTGTGCCATGGCTGGAATTGCTATAAGCAGACACACCATTAGAGCCCCGAGGATTGACCGCATCCTCATTGCAAACCTCCATAAGAATAGTGGTGATGGTCTGACTCGGGACTCGATGGTCTCTGGTCGCCTCTGAACCTACAACGGTAGGTCGCGTTTCGGTGGACCGGTGTGATGTCTCCTTTCGTCGATAGGTTGATCATGATGTGACCGTGCCCCATCCTTTGATGGAAGAGAAGGGGATGACAACAATGCGTTTGCAACGCTTGCACTTGAGCTCCAGGCCTTGTCCGCACACCTTGGCGATCAGTTGACCGCACTCGCAGCGGGTCTCGCTGCAGTCGGCGGAGTGACTAATGGGAGACTTCGTGCTAGCCATTGCGAAATGCTTCTCGGCTCTAAATGAAATTGAGAACGATTATTAATATCCTGATGGGGGCTGCATTGTCAATAGGTAGGTTGGCAACGTTCAGAACGGGAAGAGCCATGCTTTCCTGCTGGGGATTGCCTATAATTCTGCCATGATGGCCTGATGGAGGCTGAGATTAGGCCGGTAGAATTGGAACGCTTAGATTAATTTAAGCTGCGTCAGTGCTAGGTGGGATAGACGTACTTCCGGCTATCCTCGCTGTTTTCAATGGTATGTCTGGTAGGAGCCTGCTGATGTTTATGGTTCGAATTGCTGTGCCCACATGCTGTCTCTTTCTCGTTCTGATGGTGCAATCGGGGTGCGTAGGACTGTCGCCTGCTTCTCCATCTGTCGTGGTGAAACGGACCCAGATGCATATGGGAACGCTCGTCTCCATCACGGCTGTGGCGTCAACCGATCAAGCTGCGAACAGGGCAATCGACGCCGCGTTTACGGAAGTGAAGCGGCTCGAGCAGCTCTTGAGTACATGGATTCCTGAAAGCGAGTTGTCTCGTGTGAATGCCTCGGCAGGGAAGACGCCCGTGCCGGTAGGCCCTGAGACGCTGACGGTGGTCCAACGTGCGATGCAGGCCGCGGAAATGACCGGTGGTGGATTCAATATTGCCATTGGTCCGGCTGTAGATGCATGGCGTGTGACCGAAGGCCAGCGTATACCGACAGAATCCGAGTTGGAGGCCCTCCGTCCGTTGGTGGACCTGCAGGCTGTTCATGTCGACGTGCAGGCGCAGACGATCTATCTTGAGAAAGCAGGGATGCGGATCGATGTGGGGGGAATCGGCAAGGGCTACGCAGCAGATCAAGCCGTCGACGCGTTACGGAGTGCAGGCGCTGTGGCCGGGGTTGTGGCTCTGTCAGGGGACATCAAAACATTCGGCCGGTTGCCTGGTGGGAAGATGTTTCCCGTCGGCATTCAACATCCACGACAGGATAAAGCAGTGCTAGCGTGGATTGATTTGCAGGACGAAGCTATTTCTACCGCGGGGGATTACGAACGGTTCTTCGAGCGGGATGGGGTCCGCTATCATCATATTCTCGATCCGCGCACGCTCCAACCAGCGCGCAGTTGCCAGAGTGTCACGGTGATTGCCCGTGAAGGGGTCTGGGCCGATGGACTCGATACGGGCATCTTTGTGATGGGACCGGAGCAGGGAATGGAACTAGTCGAACAGCTGGCGGATGTCGAGGCCATCATTGTCGATGCTGAAGGTCGTCTGCTCGTGTCCTCCGGCCTGAAGCAGCGCATTCGCCTGCCCTAGCAGGATGTGTCCCGTTCCCGCTTCGGGCTATCGGTCCAATCGATAGCTCATCGGAATCTTGATCGTCATGCGCGGCTGTCCTAATGGACGAGGTAGGTGGAACGGGGCTGCCTGCCTCATGGTTTCAACAGCGGCCTTGTCGAGACCCGGGTGTCCGGAACTCTGAAAGACTTCCACCTCGCCGATGCTCCCGTCCTCGTTGATCACCGCTTTCACCACGACTTTTCCCTCGGCTCGATCCACCCGAGCTGAGGCGGGGTAGCGTTTCAATTCTTCCACACGACGTAAAATCGCTTCAGAGAGCCACCCGTAGTCGCGCTTAGTCGGCGCACTCAATGGTGCCGGGGAGATGGCTGCCATCTGCGTTGGTGCCGGAGCTTGGTCAGATTGTGCTGTCTGTTCGAGGACTGCGGACGGCGCGCTAGTTGGTGCTGTCTGGGCATCGGATTCCGCAGAGACTGCCTTCGGTGCTTCGGCTGGCTTCGCAATGGATGTGGCCTCGGCGACCATCGGTGCCACAGTCTCATGTCTGATGGGCTCGGCCGGTTGTGTTGTGTGAGCCGCTGATTGTGAGGGAGTCGTTGGTTGCGGTGGGGGTGGTACGGGAGGCTCAGTGACGACCGGGGTGATGGTCCGCTCAGAAATCGATGGAGTTGTCTGTTGCGCAAGCGGCTGAGGTGACGGGGGCGTCTGTGCTGGCGCAGTCTGCTGCACGGGGGGAGAGGGAACCGGGGTCGTCGACTGAGACTGGCGGGGCCGGAGCCTGGTTCGAGGGTGATGCCGCTGGTGTTACGGGCTGTGTCGGCGACACCATGGCGACGTTCCATTTGAACGGTTCGTCCTGCGGCGCGAGTTGGATCTGCTTCACAAGCAGGATAGCTGCAAGCACCACTGTGCCGTGCAAGAGGACGGAGACGAGCCAGCCCTGGACGTGAGCTTCCCTATGGCCCCCGGAGCGATGTGGTCCGGCAGCGATCACAGTCGAATGACCTCCAGACTGACTTGTTGAAATCCCAACCCCCGCACTTCATCCACCACGGATACGAATCGTTCGAGCAAGGTGACTTTATCCGCCCGCACGACGACCGCCGATTCTCGAGGTTCCGCAGTCAGCGCACCCTGGAGCCCTCCTTCGGGAACTGCACGGTCGTTGAGAAAGAGCGCGCCGTCGGCAGTCAGGGTGATCACGATGGGAGCATCTTTGCGATCGCCGACTTCTTTCGCTTTTGCCAAATTGACCGGAATCTGTCCGCTGCTGATAAAGGTGGCGGTGGTCAGCACGATCACCAACAGTACCAGCATGACGTCCACGAGGGGGATGACGTTGATCTGGTCAATGTCTCGTTGCATGGTGTTCCTTGTGCAGGGCGAGGAGCTCGGCCACCTTCCGTCGGAGCACGTTGTTCATGACGACGCAGGGAATCGCGACCAGCAGTCCGACTGCCGTCGCTTTCAGCGCAAGGCTGAGCCCGATCATGATGGCATTGACGGCCATGGTGCCGGAGGTACCCATCGTATGGAATGTGAGCATGATACCAAGCACGGTGCCCAGCAAGCCAATATACGGGGCGTTCGCGGCCACCGTTCCAATGATGACCAGGTGTTTGGTCAGAGCCATTTCTAATCCCAGGCTGTTGGGGTACTGGGCGAGATCAACACGGCGGTAAAAGAGCCACCGCTCCACCGCGACGGCCACCGTCCAGACGCTGAGCGCCAGCAGGAGCCCGATGACTCCATAATCCACCACGTTTTGTAGCGCATTCATAAGAGAGGCCTCACTTTCTCTGAGTGATTCACGGATCGGTGGGGCTGGGGACCGTCGTGAGGGTTTATCAATGCCAGATCGTGAAAAAGCCTGTCAATGTTCTCGTGCGATCGGTCGAACCGGTTGCGACGCCTCTCCGGTCGATTCTTCTCGCCGAAAGAGCACGGTATGGGTAGCCAGGACACGGAGTTCCACCGTAGTACCTTCCTGATAGACGCTTGTGGAGCCTTGACTGCTATGGACGATTTGACCGGAGGGGAGGCTGACCGTGTACAGATTCTCCGAGCCATGGAATTGGCGAGAAAGGACTCGTGAGGTGGCGCTTTTCGTGGGGACGAGGTGAATGTCGTCCGGTCGAATCATGACGACCACAGCGGTGCCGTCCTCGCACTCGATGGTGTTGGAAAACTCTCCCAGCTCGGTGTGGACCATGCCTTGGGAGACGGTTCCAGGAATGAAGTCCGCCTGACCGACAAAGTCGGCCACGAAGGGTGTCGCCGGCATGTGGTACATCATTTCCGGCGTATCGAATTGCTCCAAGCGGCCCTGGTTGAGGACGGCGATTCGATCAGCCATGGCAAACGCTTCGTCATGGTCGTGTGTCACGAGCACGGTCGTTGTCTTCGTCCGGCGCAACAGGTCGTGCAACTCCTGGCGCATGCGTCCGGCCATGTCGGGGTCTAAATTGCTGAAGGGCTCGTCGAGCAGCAGCACGACGGGATTCTGGACGAGGGCGCGAGCCAGCGCGACCCGCTGTTGCTGGCCGCCTGATAGTTCGTGAGGATACCGCCGTTCGAATCCCTCCAGTCCTGTGAGGCGCAGCATCTCCTGGACCCGCGCGGCGCGTTCGCTCCGGGCGAGGTGGCGGAGGCCGAAGGCGATGTTGTCTTGCACGCGCAAGTGGGGAAACAGGGCATACTCCTGAAAGACCATCCCGACGTGCCGGTTCTCCGTAGGGGTCATCACGTCCGGCGACGACACGAGTTGGCCTGATAGGAAAATCTGGCCGGAGCGAACCGGTTCAAATCCGGCGATCGCCCGCAGAATCGTCGTCTTTCCACAACCTGATGGGCCGAGCAGGCAGAGAATTTCCCCCTCCCGTGCCGCGAACGAAATTCTCTGGACTGCGGGACGTCCGGTTACATAGGCGCAGGAGACATGGCGTAGTTCTAAGACCGAAGAGGCCGGTGTGTAGAGGTGGCCCTGGAGGGTGCTCTCCTCGGAGGGGCTTGGTGCGGTGGAGTGGTCTGAGGTCACTGAATCACGATCCTTCCTTTAGGCTGCGCGCCAATCTTTCGAAACCAACAAGGCCAGTGCCGGGAGACTTAGTAGGACAATGAGGAGCGCGGCGGGGGCGGCAAGCTGAAAATACTCCTCGCTCGCTTCCATCCAGACGCGAATGGCCAGGGTGTCGAATCCCACCGGCCGCAACAAGAGGGTTGCAGGCAATTCCTTCATTGTTTGCAGGAACATCAAGACCCAGGCGACGACAAATCCGTTCCGGACGAGTGGCAGTGTCACCCGTCGCCAGGTTGCACGCATGCCAAGGCCGAGCGTGCGCGCGACCTCTTCCAGATTCGGCGTAATTTGCTGGAGCGCCGGCTCCAGCGACTGGAGACCAGCCGGGAGAAAGTGGATCACGTAGGCCACGATGAGGATCAGGACCGAGCCATAGAACACCGGAGCCAGTTTGGTAAAGAGGACGAGGACGGCCAATGCGGCCACCGGTCCTGGCAGCACATAGCCGGCATAGGCGGCTTGCAGGCAGCCCAGGTTCAGTGTGGTCGGGCGGCGGCTTGCGAGGTAGGCGAGTGGCAAGCCGATCAACACGCCGCCGGTGGCGGCGCTGGAGGCCAGGAGGCCGCTGTTCAAGACGAACCCGAAGAACCGGCTGTCGAGTGTCGCTTGTGCCTCGGGCGACAGGCTCCATTGAATCAATAGCGAGGCCGGGAGTGCGAAGGCCGCGCCGACGATCAGTCCGAGATAGCCGGTGACTGCGACGGTGCCGAGCCAGCCATAGCGGTGCCGTTGCGGAGCCCGGTAGTGGCCGGTGGTTTGGTAAAACCGGCTTCGTTGCCGGAACCACCGTTCGGTGACCAGGAAAATCAGCGCGAGTCCGACCAGTAAGAGGCTCAAGATGCTCGCTGCGGTATTGTCGGATCGTCCGGTCATCTGCTGAAACACGGCATAGGTGAGGGTCTGGTAGCGAAGCAAGGAGACCGCACCGAAGTCCGACACGACGTACAAGATGACGAGGGCGACCCCGGCAGCAATCGAAGGGCGCATCAGCGGCAGCGTCACACGCCAGAGGGTCGAGAGACGGGAAGCGCCGCTGGCCCGCGCCACCTCTTCGAACGAGACGTTCATACTGAGGAGGGCGCTCCGGCTCAGGAGATAGACGAAGGGAAACGTATCCAACGCCATGACGAGCGTCGCGCCCCAGTAACTATGGGGAGAAAAGATTCTGGCCTGGGGACCGGCCACCAGTTGCCAGAGATGCTCGACGGGACCGCCGAATCCCAATAGGTAGGAGTAGACATAGGCCAGCACGTAGGTCGGCATCGCCAATGGAAGGACCAAGGCGCCTTCCCACAGCCGGCGACCGGGAAATTCCACGCGAGTGACCATCCAGGCGGTCGAGACACCGAGGACCAGCGTGATGACCGCCACGCTGGCGGCTAATGAGACGGTGTTGAACAGCAGCTCGGGAATGCGGGTCGTCCACAAACGGCTCCAGACAGCCGGATCAGCCGAGAGGGCTTGCATCGTGACATAGCCGAGCGGGAGAAGAATAGTCCCCGCACTGGCTAAGGCGAAAAGTTGTAGTGGCGAAGCAAGCTGTTGGCGAATCGTGCTCACGGTGGGTCCCTTCGATTACCGGAGACCCACTTGTTCGATCAGCGTGAGGGTCGGCTCGCGCAATTCCGCCAGCTTGGTGAGGGGGACCAGTGCTGCACGGAAACTCTTCCGCTCCACGAGTGCCGGGTCCGCCTTCACGTCCGGGTGGAGGGGATACTCCTTGTCGAGATCCGCGAACAATTTCTGCCCCGCTTGGGCGACCAGGAATTCTACGAGCAACTTCGCGCTGTCCAAATGTTTGGTCGACTTGACGATGCCGACGCCTGCGACGTTCATGATCGCTCCCATGCCGCCTTCCTGCTGGTCCGGCATCAACACAGCGATCGGCGCTCCTGGCTGAGCGGCTAGATGACGGTACACGTAGTAGTGATTCACGATACCCAGCGCGACTTGCCCCTTGGCGACGGCATCCACGATCTGCGAGCTTTTCTGGTAGACCTGGCCGTCCGCATTGGTTTTGAGGCCTTGCAGGAATTGCCTGGTCTTCTCGTCTCCATGCGTGGCGCGAATGACGGACACGCCTGCTTGCAGATACTCGCTGCCGGAATTTGGAATCGCAATCTTATCTTTCCATTTTGGATCGGCGAGGTCGAGGAGCGACTTCACTTGGTCCGGCTTGACCATCGTGCGTGTTGTACACGACGATCCAGAATCGTCCGGAGAGTCCCACCCAGGCATTATCCGGTGCGCGAAACTGCGCAGGGATGGCCCGTTCGACTTCCCGCATGTTCAAGGGACGGAGGAGGCCGGCTGTTCGGGCCAGTTCCAAGCTGCCGGCGTCGTTGGTGATCAGGAGATCTGCCGATGTGCGATCGCCTTCAGCCTTCAGCCGATTGACCAATTCCGTCGTGCCGGACGACAACAGCTCGATCTTGAATGCCGGTATTTGCCGTAAAGGCATCGAGCACCGGCTTGATGAGGCGTTCCGAGCGGCCGGAGTAGATCGTGAGCTTGTCGGCGGCCGGGGCGGAGGGCACGAAGATCCCGGTGACGAGACCGGCGGCGAAGAGCAGCAGCGAGACCTGAAAGGATCGTCCGACGCAATGTGGGCAGGGAGACATACGAATGACATGGGGAGTGGTCCTTGTGGAATTGAAATTGATAAGCTCTCTCAAAATCATACTAAAAAAAGGCCGGTTCGTCAATGACGGCAGCGAGAACAGAGGCCGTAGAGCTCAAGTCGGTGGGTCTTGATGGTAAATCCGTTCTGGGTGGCCACTTCTTCCTGAAGCCGCTCAATGTCGCAGTTTTCAAACTCCACGATCTTCTCCGCAGTCGGTGCAAATAAGGTGATCGTGGTGGCCCTTGTGCGAGATATTGTCGTACTGCGTCTGAGTGCCGAAGTGCCGGGCCTGTGCGAGGCCGGCATCGCAGAACAGATTGAGCGTCCGGTAGATTGTCGCGAGTCCAAGGTGAGGATCGGACTTAGCCAGCTGGTGATACATGGCCTCCGCGGTAATGTGCTCTTGCCGGAGGAAGGCGCTCAGAATCAATTCCCGCTGGCGGGTGACCTTGAGTTGATGCTTGCCCAGATGCTCCTTCAGGGCCTCCATTTCTTTCACATGCTTATTCGCCATGACGGGCCTCCGACAGGTCCTCATTAAAGACGAAACTGCCCAAGCGGTCAAGAGGGCGCCGCGTCGGGAGCGGTACGAGGAGGAGAGAATTGACGGAGATCTTCGGCGCTGTCTATAGTGCGCCTTCGAAAAAGTGGAACGAGCGAGGCGCTATCGTATGCGAAAACCCAATCAGATTACGGTCGACCGGGCCCTCCTGCTCTATGTCCTGCATCTGGCCGGAGCCCCACGGGCTGCTCAGCGATGTGAAGCTGCAGCAACTGTGCTTTTCTGTGCGAACTGCAAATGTTCGGCAAGGGATTCAAGGGCTTTCACTTTGAATTCTTTCGGTTCGCCTATGGGGCCTTCAGCAAGGATCTCGATAACGATCTGACGTCACTGCGCCGGAAAGAACGGGTGGAAAACTTCACGCTGTCGGACCAGGCACAGGAAGAGGTGATTCCCTTGCTCGAGAAAAGTATTGAGGGAGTCGAAACGAACGAGAAGGTCGCGGAGATTTTGAAGGCGGTCGTGACGGTCTATGGCCCGCAGGACAGCGGGACGATCACCCAGTCGGTCGAGTCAGTCGAATTGAGTACCCCTCAGCAACCGGAGTTCAAGATTCCCATCCGCGATATCGTCTTCCACACGACACTCTTGGTGCCTTCCCGTATCGAGGTGCAGGCGGAGTTCACGTTGTCCGCGGCGATCCTAGCTAAGCTCAATCAGGCCATGGGTTACGAACTCGGAAGCCGATAGAGCTCACCATATTTCCGTTCCACATAGGACAAGAACGGTTCTGGATCGAGGCTCTTCCCCGTCACTCGTTGGGCAAGATGGTCTGGAGTGAACATCCGGCCCCAGCGATGGATCTTTTGTCCGAGCCAACGCCGCAGCACCATCAGTTGTCCCGCCGCAATTTCATCCTCCAGATGCGGGATCTCCAGTTTGGCCTGTTCGTAGAACTGAACGGAGTAGAGATTTCCGAGCGTGTATGTCGGGAAATAGCCGAAGGCGCCTAACGCCCAGTGCACGTCTTGCAGTACGCCTTCCGCATCGTTCGAGGGGACGATGCCCAGATATTCCTCCATTTTCTGGTTCCAGATCCCCGGCAGGTCCTCCGGTCTCGTCCGTCCTTCGATGAGATCCTGCTCGATTTCGAACCGCAGCATGATGTGGAGATTGTAAGTGAGTTCATCGGCCTCGACCCGAATCAGGGACGGCTTCACGCGATTGATGGCCGCGTAGAATTGTTCCCCGTCGAGGGCACGCAATTGATGATGAAAGGTTTGCTGCAGCATGGGGTAAAAGAATTGCCAGAACGCCCGCGACCGGCCCACGCAGTTTTCCCACATGCGCGATTGGCTCTCATGAATGCCGAGCGAGACTGATTCACCAAGCGGCGTGCCGAAGTAGCGCGTATCGAGACCCTGGTCGTACAACCCATGGCCGCCCTCATGGATACAACTGAACAGGCAGGATTGGAGATCATGTTCGTGCACACGCGTGGTGACGCGAACGTCCGACGGATGGAATGACGTCGTGAAGGGGTGAGCCGACAAGTCGAGGCGCCCCCGTTCGAAGTCGTAGCCCATGGCGATCAAGACCATCCGGCCGAATTCCAGTTGGCGAGCCTGATCGAAGGTGTGAAATAAAATGGTATCGTCGATCTGAACCGAACTCTGCTGAATTTTTCTGAGCAGCGGCACGAGGCGCCCCTTGATCTGTGCAAACAACGGGCGCAATGCCGCGATGGTAGAGCCCGGCTCGTACACATCGAGTAAGGCATTGTATGGCGAGTCTTGGTAGCCGAGGTATTCGGCCTCTTCTCGCTTGAGCGACAGGACTGTGCGGAGGTTTGGGAGAAATTGCGAGAAGACGTGATTTTCTTTTGCCTCGACCCACACTTGCTGCGCCAGCGAGCATTCCCGGCTGAGCGTAACCACAAAATCAGAGGGCAATTTTTTCGCGCGGCTATAGTCCCTCCACACTTCACGGAGTAACGATCGAGAAGGCTCGTCCCAGGCATCCCCGGGGTTGTCATGGATCTCACCTGTCTGTGGATCGACCCAGGTGGCGAGCAGCCGTTCAATCTCCGGCGAGACGAGCTTCTGGTGTGCGATACCCTGGAGTGTTGAAATCTGTTCGGCGCGGGCCTCGCCCCCGCCGGCCGGCATGTAGGTTTCTTGATCCCACGAGAGGAGTGAGGCCGCGCTGTTAATACGCTGGATCTCCAAGAGTCTTGACGTCAAGGCTTCCACAGTTTTCAGAGTCTTCACAGTAGGGTGTCTCCTCCAGGAACCGTCATGCTATGATCGTGCCTATCTGCATCCTGCCATGTAGTGTACGGAACGAACTATCTGTTTTCAAACCACCAATGGTGCACAGAGCGATGAACAACCTCGTATCTGCTGACATCGAGGCCTATGCTCAGGCCCACTCCATGCCGGAGTCGGATCTCTGTCGAGCCTTGCGGAAAGAGACCCAGCGGCGAATGGAGTCTCCGCAGATGATCGTCGGGCCGCTCGAAGGGGCCTTTCTGAAGATGATGACGCAGGTGGTGCAAGCAACACATGTGCTGGAGATCGGCATGTTCACCGGCTATAGCGCGCTCTGTTTCGCGGAAGCGTTACCGGAGGATGGGACGGTGATCACTTGCGAAGTCGATGAGGAATCAGCCGCTCTCGCGCGCCAGTATTTCGAGCGATCGCCAATCGGCAAGAAGATCGAGATCCGCATGGGGCCGGCGCTCGATACGATGCGGTATCTCAAGGGACCGTTCGATCTGATTTTCATCGACGCCGACAAAATCAATTATGTGAATTACTACCGGCGGGCGGTCGAGCTTGTGTCGCCGCACGGGGTGATTCTAATCGATAACGTCTTGTGGGATGGGGATGTGCTGAAACAACCCGCGCCGGATGAGAAGACGGCGGCCATTCAAGAGCTGAATCGAACGGTAGCCAGCGATCCGCGCGTCTCTGCCGTGCTCGTCACGATCCGCGATGGAGTCTTGTTGGTGAGACTGAAAGGTGAAAGTCGATAGAGCTATTCCGTTGCAAGGAGGATGTTCAAAGGGGTTGTGCAGCAAGGCCGAAGGCGAAACATTAGCGGAGACGTCGCGACTCTCACCCACCTGATCTGCGCTGCCAAACAGCTCTTTCCTAAGTGGGGTACTCTGCGGATTGTGTCAAGCAGAGGACGAAGCCGGCGGTCTGTTTCAGCGGTCGAGTAGGCTTACACGTCGGCGTCCCACGAGAGACTCTCTGGACACCACTGCCAGATCCCCAGGCTGATGATGCGAGTGATCCCCGCCGGGAGGCAGCAGTTCCGATTGTCCAGCTGCGCGCCCTGTGGACGGGCGGTCTCCTGTCCTTCGCGGGGGGGCCGTGGCGGGGTTCCAGGTCGCGGGCCGCGATCAGCCGCTCTTCGGCAGCCTGCTGGTCTGTTCCCACTGGCGCTGAAACAGTTCGTAAGTCACCGACAATTTCTGTTGCATGGCCGCATCAAGCGACTGCCCGTCCTGTAGTGCACTCATCAGCTGCCGCACGCCGTACATGCTATAGCGATCCAGGAGATTTTGCGTCGCCGAGCTGGCCTCGCGATAGGCGGTCAGCACCGATTCACTTGGTAGCTGCCCCCATGCTCCTTGTAATGCCGTGAGCGGAATGAGCGCAGCACTATGCTGTTTGGCATCTTCCACGTCGGACCAGGGGTCCTCCGCTAGGTGCATCACGAGACCCTCAATGAGCCAGGTGGGAGCCACAGTGCTACGCCCTTTCAGGTACTCAAAGAGGAGGGCATGGACGAATTCATGTCGCACGATGCGGCTGAACAAGGCCAAGTCCTCGAGGGCTTCTTGCACAGGAATGTGGATGGCTCCTGACGTGTGATCAAACAATGTATCGGCCCAGACTGGGGAGCCCGATGTTCCGGCAAATTTCTGGTTGGTATGAAGTACGACCGTCATGGGTTTGGAGGGGACGTGGCCGAACTTTTGAGTGATCTCTTCGTGCGCATAGTCGAGGATCGCCTTCATGCGTGTCCAGGTAGCCTGATCAGGAGATCCTTCAAACTGAACGGTGAAGTGCCCAGTTTCTGGAGAGGCCAGCTGTCGTGCACGTCCCCCTGACGGGCTCACGCTTGCAGGGCGCGCCTGCCCTGGTGGCGTAGCGACGGAAGGAGGGAAATGGCTGTCTTCTGGACTGGTAGCCGGCTCTACGAGTTTGGGGGAGGGGGGCACGCTTGCGACCGCCTGGCTTGCCGAAGCGGCTGACTCGACTTTGGCGGTTAGCTTTTTCAGGTAACGTTGCAGAGTGGGATCAGCCTCCGCTCGTGTGCGGGCTTTGTCAAGGTGGGTGGCTGCCAAGTTGACGTTGCCTTTCTCCAGCAGAAGATCCGCGAGGGCCAGATGAGGGAATGGGTCCTGCGGGGCCAGGCGAATAACTCTTTCAAGAAACTGAGGCGTCATCGCTGGATCACGCAGTCCCCAGTAGGCCTGGGTCAAGTTAAGGTGCGCGATGGGATTCGATGGATCGAGCGCCACGGATCGCTTGAAAGCTTTGACCGAGACCTCAATCCCGCCGAACTTTTCCTGTTGAACGCCGAGATTGTTCCAGAGTGCGGCAACATATCGACGTACCTGTGTGTTGGCGAGCATTTTGTCGGGGAGTGTGCGCAGATGCCGTTCGGTCTCGGCGTAGTTCCCCTTATCGAGTTCCTCGCGGATCGAACCCAAGGCCGAATTTGGGGCCTGTGCTAAGTCCAGCAGGCGGGTTTGCGGCTCGTCCCTCCGTTGATGTTCTGGACTGAGGACTTGATTGAGGGTGTGAGGGAGGGAGAAGTGCTGCAGTCTCTGCGGGCCGTTGAGGCAATGACACCGGACTGAAAAAAGTTGGTTTCAGCCAGATCTGGTAAATCAGGAACAGGATGAGGAGGAAGCCGAGGAGGCGAAGAAGATGGGAAATGTCTTTGTGATACACGGCTTAACAAGCCCCTGTTGTGGGCGGTGAATTGAGAATCCTCAGCCTAGCGGAAACGAAATGCTCCCGTTCCGGGTTTGAGGCTCTTCCATATCGATGTATCATGACAGCGCTCGCATTGCAGACCATAACTCCCCTCGTGTTTATCGTCCTTCTTGTGGCAAGTGACACACAACGTTGACGTCTTGACCTTAGTCTCCATCCGGTCTTTATGGCAAGCATAGCACTCGACTCCTTTGTGCCCACCATCGAGCTTAAAGCGTGTGCGCTGGTCATGATCGAAGTCCCAGATCTTCCAGTCTCTGGTGTTGTGACAGTCCGCACAGCTTGTGCTGAGCCGTTGCCTGTGTACGTCATCCTTTTTGTGGCAGGCATAGCAGGCCGTCGGTGTTTTCTCCTTGTAGAGGTGTCCCGTATGGCAACTCTCGCAGGTGGTGGTTCGGTGTTTGCCCCTTAGCGGATACTTCGTATCGTGGTCGTGCTCAAAAAGGAGCACTTTCCAATCCCGTTCCGTGTGACAGCTTTCACACTTCTCGGCAAATTGCCCCTTATGCTTGTCGTCTTTTTTGTGACAGGCAAAGCAATCGACCGGCGTTTTGTCCTTATAGAGATGCCCTTTATGACAGGACTCACACTTTGTCGTCCGATGCTTTCCCCTCAACGGATATTTCGTGTCGTGGTCGTGGTCAAAGAGAAATACTTTCCAGCTGCGTTCCGTGTGACAGCTTTCACACTTCTCGGCAAATTGCCCCTTATGCTTGTCGTCTTTTTTGTGACAGGCAAAGCAATCGACCGGCGTTTTGTCCTTATAGAGGTGCCCTTTATGACAGGACTCGCACCGTGTCGTTAGATGTCTGCCTCTCAGTGGATACTTGGTGTGAAGTTCATGATCGAACGTGATCGTCGTCCAATCGTTTTCCCCATGACATTGTTCGCACTTCTCTCCATAGGTCCCTTTGTGCTTGTCGTCCTTCTTGTGACAGGAATAACAATCCATTGGGGCGTCTTTAAAGGCCGGTGTCAGGTGGCATTTCTTGCATTCCGCCTTGGCATGCTTTCCCATCAAGGGGAAGCGCGACTTGTTATGGTCGAACGGCGATTTCTTCCATGACCGGTCGTCGTGGCATTCCTCACACTTCGTGCCTTCCTGCCCTTTATGCTTGTCGTCTTTCTTGTGGCAGGAGTAACAATCCATCGGCGTGTTCTTGTACCGCTCATTCGCGTGACAGTCTTCGCATTTGACGTCGGCGTGTTTCCCCCGTAGAGGGTAACGCGTTTTGTCGTGATTGAACTTGCTCGCCGTATCCTTCCAGTTCCGCTCGGTATGGCAGTCTGCGCAGGCAGGGCCCAAGTTTCCTTTGTGCTTGTCGTCTTTCTTGTGGCAGGCATAGCAATCAGACGGCGCATCTCGATATTTGGTTTTAGTTTTGTGACAGGCCTTACACTCGACCTTCTTTGCGTTGGCATGGGCGCCCTTGAGCGGGAAGTCCGTTCGTTCGTGTTCGAAAGTCAGATCCGTAATCTGAGCGATATTCTCCGCTCGTCCCTTGTGCTCCGTGTGGCACTCCTTACAGTCCCGTTGGTCTTTGAACCGTCCGTGGGAGCCCTGCTTCTGCTCGACGTCCTTGCGAATGTCTTTGTGACAATCTTGGCAGAGGGCATTCTGCGCCGCTTTGTCGAAACGTTTATGGCACTTGGCGCAATCTTCCTCCCATTTAGCGTGGCCTTCGATCACCTGCCCCGGCATCAACGCCGTCTCGACGTTGTCTGCCCAGGCCGGTGCGGCCATGAGCATCAACGTGCTGAGGAGAAGTAGGGGAACGTAGTTTCGTGAGGCCAGCACAATAGTTGATAGGCCTCAGTACATGTACACGGCCATGATGTGAAAGACCGTACTGGCGGCCAAGATGTAGATGAGTGGAATGTGGAGCACGTGCCACAACGAGAAGAAGCGTTCGTAGGTGCTAAACTGGGCGACGCGCTGGCTCTCTCTCAAATACGATGACGCCAACTGAATCGCCTCCGATGTCCCTCCACGGAACTCCGGATGCCGTTCGGTCTTCAGAATTCTTCGCAGCTCTCTCGCACACCGGAATTCCAGGATGCCTCTCCTGAGTCCGAGCGTCAGGAAGTTGAAGAGATGCGAGATGAAGGAGCGATCGATTTGCGTCGAGTCGCGCTCAAATGATTGGAGCCATTGCTCGACACGCGGGGCAAAGTGCAGTCGGGATTTTGCATCATTCGAACGGCCTGCAAATTCCTCCTGGATTTTCCCCAGCGTCGCGCGACTGCCGTAGAGGCCATAGTGAATCTTCGTATAGACAAAGCGACCGATGATGCCGCTGATGACCACCCCCAGCATGCTGAAGAGCGCCACGGCAGCGTTGGTGGAGCGGATATGAAAGGTCGAATGGAACAATACGAGGATTGGGCCAACGATACCCATGATCATGTGGACGCGAAACCAGTTTTTGAGCGCACCCCACCGCTGCATCCACTGCACATGTTTGCGGAGCGGATAGGCCAGCAATAGGAGCATCATCAAAGTGCCGACGACGCCGAGGTAGAACCCAAAGTTTGAGCGGGGCGTGTAGTATTTCCCGTACGCGGCCTCATAGGCGGCCCAGCCCAAGACACTCAGGATGATAGCCGCACCAAACTGGCCTAGCCCAGAAGAAGAGGGCGGCAGTTCCTTCGCAGCCCTGGTGGGAACGGGCGACGGTCGAGGGGCGGTGGTGCGTTTTTCTGCCTGGATTAAATCTGCCGACAGCATGTCATCTTACTCCTGCGGGGAGACCCGCCAGAATTAGTCTCACTGACTTCTTCCCTAATCTCAGTATTTGAAGGCAATTCCCGCGCCCGTAAGGGATGTGGCGGTCCACTAGCCTTCGCATGCAGTTGTCATTTGGGATCATATTCCCATTTGTAGGCGATGTCTGCATTCGCCTACATGTTCATTTGGAACCGTCAAATTTGCACGCGATTATTGGGTTTGCTACGCCTGGTCTTCCTTAATAAATCGTGACGTTAGGGAGTCCCGACGGAGCGGTATACCTATTGCGTAACATACGGTCGAGTGAATTTGGGATTGATTTCCCAGCGTCCTCAAATTGTATGAGAAGAATTCGTGTTGGGATTATATTCCCAAATAGTATCTGCAAGCAGGGCGGGAGTGTTCGGGGGATGATGAATAGTCTCGGGGATGGAAATGAGCGCTGGCAGATTCAATGGTCAATTGCGTGAGTTGAGGCTGATCGGCGCGATTCTAGGCGCGCTAGTCTTGTGCCTTGGCTTCATGTTGCCGAGCGAGGTTGCAGGCCCAAAATCGTACTAATCGTTCCGATATCGAAATCGACCACAGTAGTACCGGTTTCCCGCTCAGCGGCGGCCACGCGCAGGTCGTGTGCGAGCGATGTCACTTGCAGGGGATATTTCGAGGAACGCCGACGCAGTGCATGCAATGTCATTCGCCCGGCGGGCGAGTCGTGTCCACCTTTAAGCCGTCGAACCACCTGCCGACCTCGGCCAACTGTAACAGTTGCCACCGCACCTCGGCCTGGAGACCAGCCTTCTTTACTCACAATGGGGTTGCACCGGGCAGCTGTGCGAAGTGCCATAACAATAACACCGCACAAGGAAAGCCCTCGACGCATCTCCCCACCACAATGTCCTGCGATAGTTGCCATCGAACTGTGGCCTGGACGGGTGCATCGTTCAAACATGTGGGGGTGACCCCCGGTACCTGCGCGACCTGTCACAACGGGATCCAGGCCCGTGGGAAGCCAGCGACCCATATGGTAACTTCGGCCTCCTGCGATTCTTGCCACCGTATGGGAGCGGCAAATTGGATCCTTGTGTCCACGGGCTATAACCACACAGGGTGATCACGACCGGCTGCGTGACCTGTCATAACGGCACGGCGGCGCTGGGCAAACCAGCGACCCACGTCCCAACCACGCAAGGCTGCGAAACCTGCCACAAGTCGACGACGGCCTTCGGGCCGGGAACGCCGATGAATCACACGGGGATCACGACCGGCTGCGCGAGCTGCCATAGCGGCGGGTACGCCGGGGTCGTGAGCAAACCGGCGAATCACTTTCCGACCACAAGCAGCTGCGAGACCTGCCACAAGTCGACGACGGCCTTCGGGCCGGGGACGCCGATGAATCACACCGGGATCACGACCGGCTGTGCGAGCTGCCATAGCGGCGGGTACGCGGGGGTCGTGAGCAAACCGGCGAATCACTTTCCGACCACAAGCAGCTGCGAAACCTGCCACAAGTCGACGACGGCCTTCGGGCCGGGAACGCCGATGAATCACGCGGGGATCACGACGGGCTGCGCAAGCTGTCATAGCGGCGGGTACGCGGGGGTCGTGAGCAAACCGGCCAACCACGTCCCGACGACCGCTCCATGTGAGAATTGTCACAAGTCCACAATATCGTTTACGGGGGTTACCGCATATGACCATACAGGGATCGTGACTGGTTGCGTGACCTGTCATAACGGCACGACGGCGTTGGGCAAACCGGCAACCCACATTCCAACCACCCTCGGCTGCGAAACCTGCCATAGTCGACGACGGCCTTTGGGCCGGGAACGCCGATGAATCACACCGGGATTGCGACCAACTGCGTGCTGTGTCATGGCGGCGGGTACGCCGGGGTCGTGAGCAAGCCAGCGAACCACGTGACGACCACCGCTCCTTGCGAGAATTGTCACAAGTCCACCACGTCGTTTGTGGGGGCGGCGTTCAATCACACCGGGATCGTGACGCGGCTGCGTGACCTGTCATAACGGGACGACGGCGTTGGGCAAACCGGCGACCCACATTCCCGACCACGCCAGGCTGCGAAACCTGCCATAAGTCGACGACGGCCTTCGGGCCGGGAACGCCGATGAATCACACCGGGATCACGACCGGCTGCGCGACTTGTCATAGCGGCGGGTACGCGGGGGTCGTGAGCAAGCCGGCGAATCACGTCGCAACCACCGCTCCTTGCGAGAATTGTCACAAGTCCACAACGTCGTTTACCGGGGCCGCGTTCAATCACACGGGGATCACGACCGGCTGTGTGACTTGTCATAACGGGACGACGGCATTGGGCAAACCGGCGACCCATTTCCCAACCACGCAAGGCTGCGAAACGTGCCACAAGTCGACGACGGCCTTCGGGCCGGGAACGCCGATGAATCACACCGGGATCACGACCGGCTGCGCGACTTGTCATAGCGGCGGGTACGCGGGGGTCGTGAGCAAGCCGGCGAATCACTTCCCAACCACCGCCGCGTGCGAGACATGTCACAAGTCGACAACCTCATTTGCAGGGACCACCTATAACCACACGGGAATAGTCTCTGGTTGCGCGACCTGCCATAGCGGCGGCTATGCCGGGTGGTGAGCAAGCCGGCGAACCACTTCCCGACCGCCACGGCTTGCGAGACGTGTCACAAGTCCACGGCGACGTTCAGCGGGACGAAGATGGTCCATAGCGGGGTGGTGGTGACAGGAAGCTGCGCAACCTGTCATGAGCGCGGGATGAATTGGATAGGAGGGATCGTGACCAGACCATCGGGCCATACAGGGAGTAAGGAGCGCCAATTCTTGCGACAAATCCGGCTGTCACAATACCTCCACCTTTAGTAAGTAAGCAGTGATGTCGCTTGATGGATCAAGTGAGATGCTCGGAAGAGCACTCAGGGCGAGGCGTCCGTGCAGGGGAAGTGTGTGAACGATGTGTAGATAGTAGCTGATGGCCCGCTACGGTCCGCAACGGTATTCCTCCAGATTCAATCCAGTTCGACCGTCACCATCCCTTTAGAGGTATGCGTTGAGAACATGCAGTCGCAGTGCATTGAGCCATGTCGTGGCGGCTTTCCTCTTGTGCGGAATCGTTACGCTCAGCGGCTTTCTTGCGCCTGCACCGACGGCTGCTCAGCAGGTGCTCGACCGCATCGAGATCGTCGAAACCCCAACCACGGCGGAGATCCATATTGCCTTTAATACGCGCATCATCTACCAGCGTCATACCCCTTCAGAGCGAGGCGATTTGATCCGGGTCTTTCTAGACCTTCCAGATCTCGACCGCTCGCGTAGGTTCTCGCGTGAAATTGCCGTGTCACCGCCCAGCGACCTTGTGCCAAAGTTCACGGTCACGTTTCCCGACCAGGGGACGACCGGTCTTTCCATTAGGTTTAGTCGACCGGTGCGGTTTCGGATCAGTCAACAGGCCAATCAGAGTAACAAGATTGTCATTTCCGTGAAGCTGGATCGGCCCGCAATGCTTCCGCCACCTCCTCCCGAGGTGAAAGTTCCACCATCACCTCCTGCTGCAGCGAAGGGACCCACAGCAGTCTTTCGATATCCCGCCGTTCCGCCCCGGAATGAATATCGAGACGTATGCAGAGGATTTGATGAAACTGGGCCATAAGGCACTGATTGCCGGAGAGAATGAGAAGGCGCTGCAGATCTTCAACGCCCTGCTCAATCTCCCGCCAAACAAACAATCACAAGGAGCTCAGGAGTGGATTGGAGTGGCCAGACAACGAAGCGGGGAATCTGCGAAAGCGAAAGCGGAATATGAACTCTACCTCAAACTCTACCCGGAGGGAGAAGGAGCGATAAGAACGCAGACAGCGGTTGGCGGCGTTGCAGGAGGCCACCACTCAGCTTGCGCAAACCAAACCAAGCAGAGGCATCAGGAAGATTGACGAAACCAGGGTCTATGGGAGTGTGTACTCGTATTATTACGGTGGCTATTCCCAGACAAAAACTACGGACAAAGTCGGCAATACCACGACGGACTTCAGCAACCACGACCAATCCTTGCTCCAGTCTGCCTTCGACGTCACTGGGCGTTACCGCAAGAATGAATATGACAATAAGGTCGTGGTGCGTGGGACGCAGTCCTACGACATGTTGGCGCTTGACGACACCAGAAGAAATGTGAGCCGTCTCAGGGCTCTCTACTTCGAGCACTCAAGTCAGGATTCGTATCTCGTTCGAGTCGGTCGTCAACCGGGGAATACCGGAGGCGTGCTGGATTTCCGGTTCGATGGAGCCTGGGTCCGCTATACTCCGGTCCCTCAATTCTTGAGTGTGAACCTCCTGGCAGGGCAGCCGAGACAATTCAGCCTGGCCCCCAATTATGTGCCCGATGATCCACGGAACTTCCGGACCGACGAAAATCGATACTTTTATGGGGCCAATGTCGACATTGGCCCCATCTGGCAGGCATGGAGCGGCAATGCGTACTACCTCAATCAAATGGTGAATGGGGTGGTTGATCGCCGAGCAGTCGGCACTGAGGTACGGTATGCAGGCAATGGGAAAAATGTCTACTCGCTGGTGGACTATGACATTTATTTTAACGCGCTGAACATTGCGATGCTCAATGGCACGTGGGTGACAGAGGGAACGACCTTTAACTTCATGGCGGACCATCGCAGGACTCCATACCTGCAAACAACAAATGCACTCTTTGGAATCCCCGGGGCCTCGCTCGATAACATCAATACCGCGAGCGCGAGTGTGCTACGTGATGAGGCAAAGAATGTCACTGCGACAAGTGACCTGTTCCTTGCCGGGGTGCTCCATTCGGTGAGCAAAGACTGGCAGCTCGGTGGGGACGTACGCTTGAATCGTATTTCCGGTGCATCTGCATCGAAGTGTCTAATCATTTTGCCTGGCACGAGCACGGTGTTCCTTAATCCCAACGCCATCACGGATGCATCTTGTTCCTTGCAAGGGCAGCCTGGGACTGGCAATATCTGGACCTATACGGCTCAAGCGGTCGGAACGAACTTTCCGTTTGAGAGTACGACCTTTGTGGCGAATGCCAGCTATATTTCAAGTTCAGCGTACCGAGGGGAAGTCCCTCACGCTCAATTCGTTGGCTCGTCTCGGACAACAGTGGCAGTTCGACACGTTCGTCATTCTCTATCACCAGAAGGATAGTTTTAATGTGGATCTGTATCGCGTGACTCCGACGGTTCGCATGGACTACCGCATCTTCGACAGTTTGACCTTCGAGGGCTCAGGCGGGGTGGAAACAACGCTGACGGATAGTGCGACCCAAAAGGATACGACGTTGCGAGAATTCTTTTTCTTTGGCTTCCGGTGGGACTTTTCCTAGCATGCTGAACGCAGACAACGTCAGTTGTCTTCGCGGGGAACGCCGGCTTATTACTGCGCTGAGCTTCACGGTACTGCAGGGCAGATTACTCGCTGTCACGGGCGAGAACGGGAGCGGGAAAACCAGCCTCTTGCGCATGCTGTGCGGCTTGCTGCCGGCGGAAGAGGGACGCATTCTGTGGCACGGTGAAGACGTCCGTGCGTGCAGGGAACGTTACCTGGCCAGCCTTATATATGTTGGTCATCTGAACAGCCTGAAAGATGACCTGAGCCCTGTCGAGAATGTCACGATCTCTGCCCGGCTGGCTGGTGAAGAGATCTCGGAAGGAAAAACCTGTGAGGCATTGGAAGCGATTGGTCTTGCGCCGGCCATTCACCGGTTGCCGACCAGAATCCTGTCGCAGGGACAGAAGCGCCGGGTCTCTCTGGCACGCTTGTGGCTGTCGCACCGTTCGCTCTGGATTTTGGACGAGCCGTTCGCGGCACTGGATGCCTCGGCGACCGGTCTGCTGGTGCGACAGCTGCGGTCGCATCTCAGTAATGGCGGCCTCATCATCGCCGCGACTCACCAAGAGATCGAGGTCGGAGTCGATCGCCTCGATCAGTTGAGGCTCGCCGGATGAGCCAGCCCGGTATGCTCGCGGCACTGCGTCAAATCATCCGGCGGGATATATTGCTGGCTCTGAGACGCCGTGCGGATGTGCTGACGACCGTGCTGTTCTTCATCATGGTCGCAAGCCTGTTTCCATTGGGCATCGGACCTGAACCGGCAGTCTTGCGGACGATTGCACCGGGAGTCTTGTGGGTCGCCGCGCTGCTTTCGTGTTTGTTGTCGCTGGGTCGTCTGTTTACGGCTGATTATGTTGACGGAGTCTTGGAACAGATGCTGCTGATCCCACAACCACTGTCCGTGCTGGTCATAGGGAAGGTCACTGCGCACTGGCTGATCTCCGGGTTGCCGGTAGTGCTCCTGTCGCCGCTTCTTGGTCTGCAATTCGGTCTGAGCGGCGAAGCGTTGGGGGTCCTGACCCTGTCGCTCTTTCTGGGCACGCCGACGTTGAGTTTCATTGGGGCTATCGGTGCGGCGTTGACCCTTGGGGTGCGTGGCAGTAGCCTGCTGATTGCGCTCTTAGTGTTGCCGCTGTTTATTCCGATACTGATTTTCGGAGCCGGCGCGGTCACGAGCAGCGCATCGGGAATCGGCGCAGGTGCGCATCTCTCGCTCTTGGGTGCGGGCCTGTTACTGGCCCTCGCACTGGCGCCCTGGGCCACGGCCACGTCGTTGCGGATCGCGCTGGAGTAAACACGACTATGATGGGTCTCGGTCGCATCAATTGGTTTAAATATTCGTCGCCGCAGGCTTTCTACCCTCTGGCCGGACGCATGATGCCGTGGTTTGCCGCCGCAGCGACTCTGTTGATCGGGGTTGGTCTCTATATTGGATTCTTTGTGGCTCCGACCGATTTTCAGCAAGGACAGTCCTATCGCATTATCTTTGTCCATGTACCGGCTGCCTGGATGTCGATGTTCCTGTATGTAGTCATGGCCATGTGGGCCGGGCTTGGATTAGGCCTCAATGCGCGCCCCTCGTTCATGATGGCCCAAGCCATCGCCCCGACCGGGGCGCTCTTCACCTTTCTTGCGCTGGTGACTGGTGCCATGTGGGGCAAGCCGACCTGGGGAGCCTGGTGGGTGTGGGATGCCCGGCTGACATCCGAACTGATTCTCCTGTTTCTGTACGGGGGGGTGATGCTGCTTCGCGCGTCCATCGACGACCCCCGCCGCGCCGATCGTGCCAGCGCCGTGTTTGCGCTCGTAGGAGTCGTCAACGTTCCCATTATTTATTTCTCCGTGCGCTGGTGGAATACGCTCCACCAGGGTGCGTCAGTCAGCATGACGGCCGCGCCAAAAATGGCGGCAACGATGCTCACAGCGATGTTGGTCATGACGCTGGGATTCTGGATGTACAGTATTGCCGTTATACTGGTGCGGATGCGTTGCGTGATTCTCGAGCGTGAGCGGCAATCCTCATGGGGAACGCACCACTCTCATCCGGAAGCGGTGGAGGTTCACTGATGCAGTGGGGGAGTTTTTCAGAGTTTGTTGCCATGGGGGGGTACGGCCTCTACGTGTGGACCTCATTTGGCGTCACCGCTCTCTGTCTGCTGTGGGAAGTGCTCGCCCTGCGGCGTCGACATGCGGCGGCGATTGCGGGAACCAACGAATCGATTCACGACCAGTGCGTGGTACAACGATGAAGCCCAGACAGAAACGTTTTGTGCTCATCGGGCTCGGTTTGGTGGCGTTGGCATTGGCTGCCGCGTTGGTGCTGAATGCCTTCCAAAGCAACCTCGTGTTCTTTTTTACGCCGACGCAAGTGGCCAATGGTGACGTGCCCCACGGTCGCAGCTTCCGCATCGGCGGGATGGTCGAAAAGGGGAGTCTCACGCGCGAGGGCGACGGTTTCACCGTCCATTTCATCGTGACCGACATGGCAAAACGCGTTCCTGTGACGTTTAAAGGAATTCTTCCTGACCTCTTCAAGGAGGGGAAGGGCGCGGTGGCGCAGGGGCAGCTCGGGGCCGATGGGACTTTCCTTGCGAGCGAAGTCCTGGCGAAGCACGATGAAAATTATATGCCGCCGGAAGCGGCTGACGCATTGGCGCAGAGCCAAGGCGGCAGGGGCACAGAGCAGCAACACGTTGGTCGTAAAACCGTAGTAGGACACGACACGCTATGATTCCAGAAATCGGTCATTTCGCTTTGATTCTCGCGCTCTGCGTCGCCGTCGTGCAGGGGAGCCTTCCCATCTATGGTGCCGCGGTCGGGAGCTCTGCCCTGATGTCCGTTGCGAAGCCGGCGGCGCGCGGGCAATTCATCCTGGTCCTGCTGGCCTTTTGTTGTCTGGGGTATGCCTTTGCGGCCAAAGACTTCTCCGTGCTCTACGTCGCAGCCACATCGAATTCCCATCTCCCCCTTCATTATCGCCTCGCGGCCATCTGGGGTGCACATGAGGGATCGCTGCTCCTCTGGACGTTCATTCTCACCGTCTGGATGGTCGCCGTCACGCTCTTCTCCACACATCTGCCGGAGGCGATGCGCGCGCGTATTCTCGGCGTAATGGGATTGGTCAGTCTGGGATTTCTCTTGTTCATGTTGACCGTGTCGAATCCATTCGAACGGCTGATCCCGGCCGCAGCCGATGGGCGCGACTTGAATCCCCTGCTGCAAGATCCCGGCATGGTCATGCACCCGCCGATGCTCTATATGGGATACGTCGGATTTTCCGTGGCGTTTGCCTTTGCGATCGCAGCCCTCTTGGGAGGTAACTTGGATGCGGCCTGGGCTCGATGGTCGCGCCCCTGGACGACCGCTGCCTGGTGTTTCCTCACCGTGGGTATCGCGTTGGGCAGCGGCTGGGCCTATTACGAACTCGGCTGGGGTGGCTGGTGGTTCTGGGATCCGGTGGAAAACGCCTCCTTCATGCCCTGGCTGGCGGGGACCGCGCTGATTCACTCACTGGCCGTGACGGATAAACGGGGTGGTTTCAAAGTCTGGACGGTGTTGCTCGCGATTCTCGCCTTCTCTCTGAGCTTGGTCGGGACCTTCTTGGTCCGATCCGGGGTCCTGACCTCTGTCCATGCGTTCGCCACCGATCCGAAACGCGGGTTGTTTATTCTGATTTTCCTCGCGATCGTCATCGGCGGGTCGCTCCTCCTCTATGCCTGGCGGGCTCCGCGCGTGGGGTTGGGGGGCAGCTTTGACATGGTCTCGCGCGAAGCGATGTTGTTGGGAAACAATGTGTTGCTGATCGCGGCCTTGGGGTCGGTGCTCTTGGGCACGCTCTATCCCTTGTTCCTGGATGCGTTGGGTCTCGGCAAGATTTCAGTCGGCCCACCCTATTTCGATACGGTGTTTGTTCCTCTCATGACCCCGGCCATTTTCCTCATGGGGATCGGTCCCCTGGCACTGTGGAAGAAAGCAAGCCTGCCTGACCTGGCGATGCGGTTGCGCTGGGCATTCGGTGCCAGCTTCGTCACCGCGCTGCTGCTGCCGTTTGTCCTTGGCAAGTGGACACCACTCATCAGCCTGGGTCTGTTGCTGGCTCTCTGGATCGTGACGACGACCATTGTGAATATCCGGGAACGGGTGAGCCATCTCGTCGGCAACAGTCTCACGAGCTGTCTGGCGGCACTCCCGCGGGCCTATTGGGGCATGGTGCTCGCCCATTGCGGCATCGCGATTTTTATCGTCGGCGTCACGATGGTCAAAGGGTTCGAGGTCGAGCAAGATCTGCGTATGAATGTCGGCGAGACCTCAACCATCGGAGGCTATACCTTCCGGTTCGATGGAGTCCGAGAAATCAAGGGGCCGAACTATATGGCGGCACGCGGGATGTTTCACGTGACCAAGGGGGGGCATGATGTCACCGACATGTTTCCGGAAAAGCGACACTACACGGTTCAGAACCAGACGATGACCGAAGCGGCAATTGATTCGGGATTGCTTCGCGATCTCTATGTGTCGCTCGGGGAACCGCTCGCTGGGGGAGCATGGAGCGTACGGCTGTACCACAAGCCCTTCATCGATTGGATTTGGGGCGGCTGTCTGATCATGGCACTGGGCGGGGTTCTCGCGATGAGTGATCGTCGCTATCGCTTGGCTTGGCGGCGTGAAGAATCGCTCACACAGACCACGCCGCAACCGCTGGGACAAGAGGTCTCATGAAACGGTTTCTCCTTCCTCTTGCGATCTTTGTGGTGGTCGTGGGGTTCCTTGGCATCGGGCTCACGTTAAATCCTCGCGAAGTGCCATCGCCATTGGTTGGTAAGCCAGCGCCGGAGTTTGCCCTGCCACAATTATACGAGCCTCAGAACATGCTTTCACTGAAGGATATGAGCGGCAAGGTCTGGCTGCTCAACTTCTGGGCTTCGTGGTGCGGTGGCTGCAAGGAGGAGCATCCTGTCCTCATGCAGCTCGCAAAAGCCGGGGAGGTGCCCATCTACGGCATGGACTACAAGGACCAACGGGAAGAAGCGCTGGCGTGGTTGAGACGGTGGGGCAATCCCTATCCGGTCATCGCGGTGGATGAAGCGGGACGTGTGGGCATCAATTACGGAGTCTATGGCGTTCCTGAAACCTACGTGATCGATAAAGCGGGGGTAATCCGTTACAAACAGATTGGCCCGCTGGATGAGGATATCCTGCAGAAGAAAATTATGCCCCTGGTGCGGGAGTTACAGAAACAATGAAACGCCTGTTGCTGGCTCTGCTCTTGATTCCCTGCCTCGTGGCGGCAGAAGAGGCCAAGCCACTGGCTGAGAACCAGCAGGCTGAGGCGCGCCTGAAGGCCCTTGCGCTAGAGCTACGCTGTCTGGTCTGTCAGAACCAGACGCTGGCAGACTCGAACGCGCCGTTGGCTGAAGATTTGCGCCGCGAAGTCCGCGAGATGATCGCGAAGAACATGAGCGACCAAGAGATCATCGACTTCCTGGTGCAACGTTATGGCGACTTCGTGCTGTATCGGCCGCCGCTCAAGGCTACGACGACGTTTCTCTGGCTAGGCCCGTTTCTCTTGCTCGTGGTTGGGGGGGCAACCTTAGCGGTCGCGTTGCGGCGCAGAGCGAAGAAACTGACCGATCCGGCTCTCTCCGATGAGGACCATCGCACCGTCGCACAACTGCTCTCGGAAGGAACCAAACGCTCATGACGCTCATCTTCTGGCTCATCGCGTCCGCTATGATCCTGTGTGTGATCGGTCTCCTCGTGTGGCCGTTGCTCAGGCGAACGACCGCGATGGCCATGGGAGAACGTGAGAACAGACTGGCGGTCTATCGGCAACAGTTTGCCGAACTCGAACAGGACCGCAAGAATGGGGTGTTGAACGATGAACTGTATCAGCAGGCGCGGCATGAACTCGAGCGCCGCCTGCTCGATGAGACCGGGATTGCAGACACCGCGCCTATAGCGGCGCGATGGCAGCTAAACAGCCGGCTGGTCGCGGCCGTGTTGGCCATCATCATTCCCACGGCGAGTGTGGCCTTGTACTGGAAGCTCGGGAATCCGCTCGCGATGACGCATCCATCTGCATCCGCTTTGTCAGCACAGGGAAACTCGGACTCTGACCACCGGAGTGCTGAAGGGATCGAGGCCCTGGCGGAACGTCTCAAGAAAAAACTTGAGCAAAACCCCAACGACGGAGTGGGATGGGCACTTCTCGCCCGTTCCTATGTGGAAATGGGGCGGCACAGCGACGCCGTGGCGATCTACGAGAAGGCCATGATACTGATTCCCGATGATGCTCAGTTACTTGCCGACTACGCTGATGCGTTGGGCGTCCTCCATGGTCGCACGTTGGAAGGGAAGCCGGAACTTCTGATTCAACAAGCGCTGAAGAGTGATCCACAAAACGTTAAAGCCCTGATGCTGGCGGGCACCGTCGCGTTTGATCGAAAGAAGTATGCGGATGCGGCCAAGTACTGGGAGCAGGCACGCGCGAACTTACCGCCTGATGCAGATCCGGAGGTGGTCCAAGAGTTAGCCTCTGCCATCGGAGAAGCGAAGAGCCTCGCTGGCGAGAAGGGGAAAGCGGTGACCGCGAAGTGCAGAACCAGCGGGACCGGCCAAACCAACCGGGCAGACCGGACAGTCGCTTGCGATCAGCGGGAAGGTCAGTCTTGCGCCACACTTGGCCGGTAAAGGATCGCCGACTGATACCCTGTTTGTGTTTGCCCGGGCAGTGGAGGGCCCGCCCATGCCGGTCGCGATCATGCGCGTGATGAGGAAAGATTTGCCCTTTACCTTTCGTCTCGATGATTCGAATAGTCCTATGCCGGCCAGGAAACTGTCTGAAGCAGGGACTGTCGTGATTGTGGCGCGTCTCTCGAAGTCCGGCGATGCCATGCCACAAAGTGGAGATCTGCAGGGGATGAGTCAGCCAGTGAAGCCTGGAGTGAACGGGATCAACGTCGTCATTGATCGTGAAATCCCCTAGCGCTGCGAACGCTCACATGTCGCACTCGTATCTCACCACGCTGCTATACCTCCTGCCACTGATCCTTGCACTGGTTCTCTATTACCGTCGTCACAGCAAGAGGGAAACTCACTTCAGCGCTCGCCTGGCCGAGACGGTCAAGTCTGGAATTGCGGAGCCCCTGACGCTCCATCCAGTCATTGATGTCAATAAGTGCATCGGCTCGAGCGCCTGCGTCAAAGCCTGCCCGGAACATGCGCTCGGGATCGTCAGAGGCAAAGCGGTGCTGGTGGAGCCTGATCATTGTATCGGGCACGGCGCCTGTGAGGCGGCCTGTCCCGTGGAAGCGATTCGGTTGGTGTTCGGGACGGAGAAGCGCGGGATCGATATCCCGCTCGTCAAACCGACCTTTGAAACCAACGTCTCCGGTATCTACATCGCCGGCGAGTTGGGTGGGATGGGATTGATTCGCAAGGGGGTCGATCAGGGAGCGCGGGCGATCGAGTCCATCCGGAAGCACAAAGGGAGCGCCAATGAATTAGATGTGGTGATCGTCGGCGCCGGACCGGCCGGCATCTCCGCATCGCTGGCGGCCAAAGAGGCGGGATTGCGATTCGTGACGGTCGAGCAGGAAGACTCACTCGGTGGGTCAATCTTCCACTACCCGCGCAGGAAACTGGCCATGACGGCGCCCATGACGCTGCCCATTGTCGGCAAGTTCAACAAGTTTGAGATCAGTAAGGAAGAGTTGCTGACATTCTGGAGCCGCATTACCCGTGATAACAACATCAAGATCAATTTCACTGAACGCATGGAAGCAATCACCAAAACGGGTAGCGGTTTCCTGGTGAAGACGTCAAAGGATAGCTACAACACGAAGAACGTGCTCCTCGCCATTGGCCGGCGCGGCACGCCGCGCAAACTCGGCGTGCCGGGGGAAGAACAGCCTAAAGTGGTCTATCGTCTGATCGATGCGGAACAGTATCGCGGGCAGCACGTGCTGGTGGTGGGAGGCGGCGATAGCGCCGCCGAAGCGGCGTTGGCTATTGCTGCAGAACAGGGTACGACTGTGTCGGTATCCAGTCGGGGTGACGATATCCTCACGCGGCCAAAAGAAAAGAACCGGATGCAGCTGAAAGAATTCGCGACACAAGGGAAGCTGAAAATATTTCTGAATACGAGCGTGAAACAGATTGGGAAAGATACGGTGACGGTTGAGCAGGAGGGCAAGAGTTGTTCACTGAAGAACGACGCCGTGATCGTCTGTGCCGGCGGCACCCTGCCAACTCCCATGCTTAAAGAAATCGGCGTGATGGTCGATACCTACTACGGCACGGCAGTTCCACGGTGACGAGGTCAGTTCGCCTTATTGGCGAGCTTCGCTTCGTTCCAGGATACAAGCCCGCCCACCCAGGTCCCTTTGATTCCGACCAGCGTTTTAGCCGTCAGCGTGGCAAAGAAGACTCCGCGACCAATCGGAACATTCCCGGCTCCCTTAAAATTGCTGTCGAGGATCGAGGACGTATCGACGGTCACGCCAAGAATCTCCAGGCTAGGATTCGCGGTCGAATCAACCGGTCCTTGCAGCACGACGGCAGTGGAAGGACTCGGTCGTACCAGTTCAGTCGCGATGACGGTATTGGTTTGAGCCCGGGTGGCCGCGAACCTTGAGGTGATCCGAGACGGTGATGTCGCTGAACCGTCGCAGGGAATTCTCTCCTTCGACCTTCGTGGCGCTGCTGACGACCACCGTCACTCCCGGAGAGCCCATTCAGCGTAAGCGTCCCGCTGTCGTTGGTGCTGATGTTCAGCGTCGCCACGTCAGATTCAACTATTACACTGTCTTTGAATTCCACTTTCTCGGCAACCAGGATTCCATTGACGATCGGACCTTCGACTTCCGCTGTCGCCCCTGGAACGATTTCAGCCGCAGTACCGTTTTCGAATTCCGTGCTTGATGTGGTTTGGACCTGCACGTTCCCTATGTAAAACTCGGTCGGGCTGATAAGCAGAGTGACGATGCCCTCGATTTCCGCTTCAGGCACGTTCTCGGTCCCGAGACTGTCTGGCTTCACTCTGGTGGCAGTCAACTGTGCTCCGTTCGGACCCTGACCTCCCTGACTGACCTGGGCCCCGTGAATGTCCACCAACAGCCCGTTCCAGACATTCCCGGAAGGATTCGGCATCTGGCCAATGTCCGCACCCCTGTAGTCCACCGTCAAGCTGCCGATGGTAAAAGACTTGCTGCGGTCATCGTGCTGAGTGATGAATCCTTTCACCTGATAGTCGGCAGCGCCTATCTTGCGGTCGATGAGTGTGGCGACCACAGTCCCTGGACCGGATACGAAACCGCTCACTTCCACCAGGTCGTTCGGCTTCAAATTACTGAGGGCCGGGACAGTCGGGTCGATAATGGTCGATTGGTTGATGAGCACGGTTTGCCCTAACACGACCAGGCTGAGCCCGTCTTGAGCCACAGACTGGACCGGGCCTTCAATGGTGTCTTCGTACAGGATCGTCTTGGCTGTTCGTTGGACTGTTTGGCCCGTCCCGTAATCCTCGGAAATCGTGCCATTAAGGAGGACGACCATCCCCTTCTTGAGCTGGCCCTCACCGGCGTTCGTTTGGCCATCCACCGTGATGACTGCGCCGTTCGTGTCGAACTCGTTTCCAGATACAAAAACGCTGCCGAATCCTGTGACTGGGTCCTGCTGCCACCGTCGCTACGGAGCCTGTCCCTCCGATTCCTCCGCCGGCCTGAGGACTTGGGCCGCAGGAGGCGAACGACCCGAAGATGAAACTCAGGAGAAGGACCCTGTAAATTGATCCGAAGAATCTCACGAAGAACTTCCGGGTTTGGTGTTAACGTCTTCTTCGAATTGATAGACCCCCAGCCCCACGCGGACCCGTCCCGTTCCTTTTGAAGAAGGATTCACATCGCGGTCCCGGTGAGACAACCAGCGGTCCAATGTTTCCAGGAGTTCCTGCCCTTGTGCCGCAGCAAGGATTTGAAATTCCTTAGCCGCTTCTTGCGGGACGTTGTCGTACATCACTTTTCTCTGAAATCGAGGTTTGTCTGGAGCCTGGTAGAGGTTGTAATCGATCGTCTCGATGAGATCTGCAGTATCAGTGCCAAGAATGGCGAGTTTCTCAGCGTCGCCTTTTTGCGGGATATAGCCTCGAGAACGAAGGCAAATTCGCCCATCTTTGAGCTCCTGGACTGCTCCGACGTGCACCAGTTCGTCGAAGATCGCACGGACCGGCATGTCCCCACTGTAGCGTTTGACCAACGCACTAAAGGACCCACGTTTGCCGTCCAGTTGAAGCGGCGCGGGATGCCCCTTCCCGTCACTGAAGGCCGGGTCCTTCAGCCACCCGCCAATGACTCTCGCGGCTCGGTTGTATTGCTCTTCCGGAGCGGCGTCGCGTGCTTCGGGGTTGGTCAGCAGCAGCTGGACTTCTTTGCGAGTCAGCCCGGTTAGAATGGCGATTCGGGAGATTGAGGCCTTTTTACCTTTGACGCCACACTCGTCGCGGGCGACTTCAACATAAGTCTGCTTGGCGAGTTCGAAGAAGGTTTTCGCCGAGAAGCCGTTCCGGAGAAAGAGACGGACGAGCGGACGGAGAAAGGTAAGCGTGGCAGCCGAGAGGGCTTTCGTGTGGCCTGGTTTCACAGAGTTGGGAATCTAGTCCCACACTGAGCCTAAGTCAAGCGGCGCAAGGCCTAGTGGGAAATACAACGGTAACGGACTTCAATGAGGAAAAGTTGCGGTAGGGGATAGGCAGCGTTCGTACATCGTGCGTTCGGGTGCGCTATGGCAGGAGTCCGCTTTCGGTTCAACGTCTTCACTGCTCGCTCATGGTGTGTTGACGGTTGGCGGGGTGTACGACGGAAGCGTGAGGGTGAAGACCGACCCCTTGCCGAGGGTGCTGGCTGCGCGTACGGTTCCGCCATGGACTTCCGCGATTTCTTTTACAATCGCGAGTCCGAGGCCCGCTCCGCCTGACTCCCTGTCGCGCGCAGGATCCCCCCGGTAGAATCGTTCAAACAGATGGGGCAGATGTTCCGGCGCGATGCCAGGACCTGTATCGTCCACGTCCAGGACTACCTGCGCCTCCTCCGGCCTGAGCCGTACGGTGACCGTTCCTTCTGGCTGCGTATGGGCCAACGCATTATCGAGTAGATTGATCAGCAGTTGTGTGAGTCGCCCGTCATCCCCCAACACGAGCGGCACCGGGTGTGTATCCAGCGTGAGTCGAATCTTGCGGTCTTCGGCGAGCAGGGTCAGTTCCTTGACCAACTCTTGCACCAGCGGTTCCAGCGGCAGCGGGACCAGCTTCACGGGCGGGAGATCCCCGGCGAATTGGGCCAGTGTCAGGAGCGAGCGCGTCAAAGTGCTGAGCCGCTCAACCTGCCCCAGGTTTGTCACCAACGCGTCCCGATATTCGTCGGCGCTCCGGCTCTTGTGTAACGCGACCTCGATCGTGCCTTTGATCACGGTCAAGGGAGTCTGAATCTCGTGGGCCGCATCGGCCACGAACTGGCGTTGCCCTTCAAAGACTTTGTGCAGCCGGTCTAACATCGCGTTGAACACGCTGGCCAGTCGTGCAAATTCCTCGTACGGCGCATCGAGCACCACGCGTGTCTTCAGCGACGGGACGGAGATCTGTTCCGCGGTGGTGGTGAGGACTTCGACCGGCGTCAGTGCCTGGCGGGCGAGCCAGCGACTTCCGAGCCAGGCAGCCCCGACCAGGGCCGCGGCCAAGCCGGCGAGCAGGAGGAGCAACAGGCGGAGGGTGTCCTGCACAAGACGGAGCGATGACTCCTTCTGAAGAATGTACTGCACGGTTCCGCCGCGGGTGATGGGGAGCGAGATGCGCCGGATTGGATCGTTATTCGGCGTAGCGACGGTGTCGTAGACTGATGCGTCCGCGCTGGACATCGGCCAGTAATGAGGCCTCCAGTGTGGGGCTGCACGACGCACCGCCGCGCCCTTCCACATGACCGTTCCGGTCGGAGACAGGACCACGGTGAAGCGGGCGGCCTCACGTAATTCGTGCTCCTCGTCGTCCTCCGACGCGGTGAGGGCGCCGGTCTTGGTTTCGACCCGTTTGGATTCCTGCTGGGCGAGGGCGAGCAGTTCGCTGTCGATATGGTGATAGAGGAGGTTCGAGAGACCGGCGTGGATCAAGACGGCAAAGGCAGTCAAGAGGACGAGCATGACAGCCAGGGCCGATCGGCGGATGTGAGTGCGGAACGCGACCATGCCCTACGCCTCCGGTGTTTTCAGCACGTATCCGACGCCGCGAACCGTTTGAATGAGCGGGGTAGCGGACTCTCGGTCAAGTTTGGCGCGTAGCGCCCGAATGTGCACATCCACAATATTCGTCATGCCGTCATAGTGGATATCCCACACGTGTTCGATGATCGCGGTCCTCGTCAGCACGCGGTCCGGATTGCGAAGCAGGTATTCCAGCAACGCGTACTCTTTGTTCGTGAGCGTGATCTCCCGGCCTGCCCGCCAGACCCGATGGGCGAGGGGGTCGACCTCGAGGTCCGCGACGGTGAGGCGAGGCGTGTGGTCGTTGCTTTTTCGTCGGATCAACGCGCGTACCCGGGCGAGCAGTTCGGCAAAGGCGAAGGGTTTGGTGAGGTAGTCATCGGCTCCCATGTCAAGCCCCGTCACCCGGTCCTCAACGGTTCCTCGTGCTGTCAGGAGCAAGATCGGCGTTGTGTTTCCGGCTACACGGAGGCGCCGGCAGACCGTGAATCCATCGAGCTTGGGAAGCATTACGTCTAGGATGACGAGGTCATAGGGCGTGGTACTCGCCATGAGAAGTCCTTCTTCGCCGTCTTGTGCGAGGTCCACCGCGTAGCGTTCTTCTCGGAGACCCTTTTGGATGAACCCCGCAAGGTTTGGGTCGTCTTCAACAATCAAAATGCGCATCCTGATCCCTCTGTCTCGATTCTAGTCTCGTGGCACGATCTGGGCAATCGGGTGCGATGGTTGTTGCGCCGCGTTGACGCCGGCACCATGCTCATAGACGAGGTTTCCGCCGGTGTGACCGGTCGCACTGACGGCCACGAGTCCGACTGTCGCCATTAACAGGTAGGCGGCGAGGGCCCTCGTAGTGAAGCGATTGCGAAGCAGGAACCGGGATAAAAACAGGATCGCCATAATACCGAGCGTGATATAGGCGAGCGTTTCGTGGGTTTCGATGAGGGCTTCGGCTACGCCGGCTTTCTCCGCCGCCCCCTCAGCCTGGCCTCCCGCGATCGCGGCGACGATGCCACCCAGGAGCCCCAATCCCAGCAGCCAGAGAGCGCCTTCGCGGAGACTGTCGCGCGTCAGGGCTTTACTGGCCACATCAAAGAGGACACTGGCGAACAGCAGCGCGATCGGGAAATGGACAAGCATCGGATGAAGGGCAATCTGCATAGTCGGTTCTCCTTTGTCACGAGTGCACGATGTGCGGGATCAGACCGGACTCTTCCGGCCTGATCCCGTCTTGGAGTCACTGCTGCGCTTACTTCTTGTGGCTTCCTTCGTGCTTGGCTGCCTCCTTGTCTTCTGAGACCTGGCCCGATTGCGCGTCGACGGTATACTCCCGGCTTTCTCCGCTGTTGCTGACCACGGTGATCTCATACTCAGCCTTGCCGTCCTCAGCTTCCAATTCAGCCTCGACGACCCGGCCCGGGTATTTGTCCGTGACGGCTTTGATCGCCTGTTCCAGCGAGACCGCTGTCTTGGGGATGCTCTTATGGTCCTTGTCGGCGAGTGCCAGGCCGGCAAAGGCGGTGAGAGAGACTGCGACACAGGCTGCCATGATGACCTTCTTCATGATGAAACCTCCTTGTTGAAAAAGTGAACACACGCTGCTCAGGTATGAAGATTATCTGTTCAACATGAGAGGTCTATGAAGTAAAGATGAAGAATTCTTCATCGAAGCCCGCTCGGTCGAAACCCTCCGTTCCCACGCAAAGGGCAAAAGGGCCTGTGTCCACGGGCTTGAAAGAATATTCCTTGACGGCAGACGGAAACGACGGTATCCCCATAGCTCATGACGCCACCCTCCACCAGCCTGGCCTATGGATCGGTTATTCTCGCGGCGGCACTCTGGGGCGGCTCGATTGTGGCCCAGAAAATAGCCCTCGGGTCCTTCTCCGCCGTCGAGGCATCGGTGCTGCGGGACATCGGCGGCTTGGCGATCCTCCTGACCACCTGGTGGTGGCAGGAAGGCACGTTGGCCAAGCTGACCAAAGCAGATCTGCGTCTGCTGGGGCTGCTCGGGCTCGGCGTGTTGGGCAACCACCTGTTCATTCTCATGGGGCTCAACTATGTGAGCGGGGCCGTGGGTGGGGTGATCATCGGATCGAGTCCGGTGGTGACCGCACTGCTTTCGGCGATGTTGATTCAGGATGTTCCGTTGCGCGTCGTCTGGGCGGGCGGTCTCCTGTCCTTCGCGGGAGTGGGGTTGGTCTCCGTGGCGGGGTTCCAGGCCGCAGGGCGACCAGCCGCTGCTCGGCAGCCTGCTCGTCTTTCTCGGCGTGGTGAGCTGGGCCCTCTACAGTATCGGTAGCCGACAGCTCATGGACCGCCACTCGCCCTTAACCGTCAATTGGACGACGCTGCTGGTTGCCACCGTCCTCCAAATTCCCCTGTTGTGGACGGATCGCAAGATGCTGGACGCGGGACTCGGGTCCGTGACGCAGGCGGACTGGATGGCGCTGGGGTATCTGGTCCTGTTCGCTACGGCCATTGCGCAACAGGCCTGGTTGTTCGGCGTGAAAGGAATTGGGCCCTCGCGCGCCTCCGTCCTTGGCAATCTGACGCCTGTGGCCGCCGTCGTCCTGTCGGCGGTGCTATTGAAAGAATCAGTGGGCACGAGTGAAGTCCTCGGCATTCTGCTGATCCTGGCAGGAGTCTGGGTTGTAGATCGGCAAACCTCCCGGCTCACAAATAACAGACTGCTGAAAAACGCCGCCAGCAGGGAGGGATGGCCCGGATGAGTCCCCCGCTGCGCGCGTCCAACGAGGGTCTTCGAAGACCGCTCGTTGACGCGAGCAGTGGAGGACTCACCGGGCCATCAGAGGGAATCGTAAACAAGCAAGATTGGAAGAGCCATCATTGGATCGCTCGCTGCGGCCTTGCTCGCGGAACGGCGCGTTTTGGCGCGCCGGGGTTGGGTGGGTGAGAAGCCTGGCCTTTTTGAGCAGCCTCCTAAGATCAAGTCCTGTCTGTTTTTCCAACCCGATACAGGAAATAGCCAGGTTATCCTTCCCTGCGCGCATCATTCTCACCCGCCCACCCGGCCGCGCCAAGACATGCCCCTAACCCATGCGAGCACAGTCTTATCGTGCGCGGGCGGCGAGCGAGAAGGATGGCCTGGCTGTTTCCGCCCTCCATTCTCCCCTCGCCCTCGTCTCCGTGATTGCAGTATGATACGCCTCTTTTTCAGGTAAGGAGCCGCGCATGCTGGAACAACGCATCGAAGAAGTGAACAAAGCGAACCACGCGTTCTATGCCGCGTTTGGCAACCTCGACATCGCCGAGATGGATAAGGTCTGGGCGCACCAGGAATACGTGACCTGTATCCATCCCGGTTGGACGTTGCGGTCGGACTGGCCTGCGGTCCGCGACTCCTGGGTCTTGATCTTTAACAACACCTTCTCGATGACGTTCGAGCTCACCGACGTGATGGTGCAGGTGGCGGGCGATATGGCCTGGGTCGTCTGCGTGGAGAACATCACCACCCACCAATCCGACGAGCCGCAGCAGGCACAAGTATTAGCCACGAATCTCTTCGAACGCATCGGGGATGAGTGGTTGTTGATTCATCATCATGGGAGCGCGGTGATGGGCTGAGGCGGTCCTCTCTCTGTGCTCGCGGAACGCGCACGCTCAGAAGGTGCTCGTTCGACGCGCGCAGTGGAGAGAAGAACCGTTCTCAGCCCATTGTTTAAAGGGTGGGGAAAAGAAAAAGGATCGTTCGACGGGTGCAGTGTGGGAACCTATCAGCCCATGGCCTTGGCGGAGTGGGGAGAGGGCGGTGCATAGTGGACGTGTGCAATTGGAAACCACTCAATATAGCCACTGCTGTTATCCTTTTTATCGGCGGCTGTACGACTGTGGCGCAGGTGACCTCTCTGTCGGATCAAGATTGCCGTCACACGTTCGTTGATCGGATGAGTTCGATCCTTGTTGATCAAGGTGAGAAGCAGGATGTGGCCGGTAAGCTCGCTGAGTCCACCACTACGGTACTCTCTTCCGGCTCGCTCGGGCCCCGCCCTTTTTGGGTGGCATCGCCTTCCGGGGCGGACTACGGATTTTTTATAGAGGAGAAGTCTTCGGATTGTCTGTTGCGGCTGTTCAGCCGGCAGAAGGGCTTTACACGGTATAGGAACAATCTGACCTATATCGCCACGAGCTCGCTCACCGGGTGCATCTGCGCTGAGTAGGCGACGTTTCACGCGGTTCGACTAAGAAAGGTATCAGACCTTTTGAACGACGACGTTGGGCCCATCAACGATGGGGATGGCCTTGGGCCACTCGGCGGCGAGGGTGTTGCGGTCCGGCATGGTCATGGCGGCATACCTCACAAACATCTGGGGGCCTCTGCGGCGAAGCCGAGTCCAATCGGATCCTGGAGTTCCTAATAGGGACGAGTCTACTGGTGCAAATCAGAGAGCTCTCAGCTTGGCATCGATTCACATACACGCAGCTGTATCCGGCTGTACTCGGATCGATGCTCTACGACGTGCTCCACATCACGGATGGTTGGGGACCGATCCAGGCCGTTGAAATTTCGATCACGCTGCTCTATTGCATCGATTTTTTCTATCTGCAAAGCGATCTTGGTTCTGACCAACTGCCGAAGGGGAATTGGCGCGATACTCTACTCGATGCCGCGATTGCCGTGGTGTTCGGTGCGGCCTACTGGCAGGCGTCAGACCGGAAGTTGTTCACGTGCTATGCCTTACTGGCGGTCGTGGGTGCGTTGATTGTGGCCTATCATTTCACGCCGAACCGGCGATCTCTATGGGCGATTCTTCCCCATTCGGTTCTTACCATTCTCTTTGCCGGCCTGGCATGGCTTGCGAGTGGTTTGGATAGTGTGACGTGGACGTTTGCCGGCGCGGCTTGGTTGCCCACCATCTGGTACGCCAGCTATGTGTTTGGACTCGCACACCGAGTGTTCCCACGTGGGGAATAGCGTATCAATCGGCGCGAGGACTAACGAGCAGTGGGGGACCGGTTCAGTGCAGGAATAAGGTGCAGGAACCGTTTCCCTTGTGTGAAAGTTGGGGCGTTAGGGTATTGGCGCTGAGGCGGTGGGGATTTCTTCGATGCGGATGGTGTTGGCCCATTCGGCTACGAGGGGGTCTCGTTCTTCCATCGTCATTCCGGCATACTTCATAAACATTTGAGGGCCTTTGCGGCGCCGCCAGGTGAGATAGTTGAGGAAGTGCTCCCGGCAGATGCTGTGGGTGCCGGCTGGGGCATAGACTCTCGCTTGGCAGCCTTTGATCATGCAGGTCAGATCGTGCATTTCATCCTCCCGTTTACACCTCATAGTATGCAGGACGGATGGACTGATTATCAACCAGGTCAAGCTTGACGCGTCAACTCCCGTTCCGGTAAGTCCATTGCCATGATGGGTTCGCAGTCTACTCTCCTCCTACTCTTGGCCACGCTCCTTTCCCTTTCGAACTGCACGTCAGCGTCCCGAGAGGGGCTTCCCCCTGGGAGTCCCTTTGCCGAGCACGGCTGCGACGAATCTGCTGCCTCAGGGGATTGCGGTGGGGGATGTAACGAGCCGGTCGGCCCTGCTCTGGGTGCGGACTGATGGACCGATGATGGTTCAATTCGAGTGGGCCTCGGTAGCGGCTTGGGACCTCGTATCGAAGATGGCGACAGCCGTCGCTCCCGTGGCGCGGTCGCCATTGTTCATGACCGGCTCTGAAACGGACTTCACCCTGGCGATTCCCATTGAGGGATTAACGCCGGCCACCCGATACCGATTTTACGTTGTAGCCGGCACGAAGGGGCGTGAAGGAGCGACAGACTGAGGCACGAGCGGCGGTACGAGGGGAATTTACGACGCTTCCCGATGCGAAGAGTCACGCGCCCGTGACCTTTGCCTGGAGCGGCGATTTGGGTGGTCAGGGGCGCTGTAGGCGGGGCGCTGCCGGATATCCCATTTTCGATGTGATGCGCGCCCAGCAGCTCGATTTTTTTCTGTTTCTCGGCGATACAATTTACGGCGACGACCTGTGCCCGTCGCCTCCGAATGAGCCTGGCGCCGACTTTCGGGCGACAACTCTGGCCGAGTACCGTGCCCGCCATCGCGACCAACGGGGTGCGGAGGCGCTGCGGCGGTTTCTCGACAGCGTCCCGGTCTATGCCATCTGGGATGATCATGAAGTGCGGAACGACTTTGCCGGACCCTTCGACAGCCAGATGGCGGCGGGGCGTCAGGCCTTGCGTGAGTATTGGCCGATCTTCGTGGCGCCTGACGATCCCCATCGACTCTATCGAACGGTGCGTGCCGGGGCGGACCTGGAGCTGTTCATCCTCGATACGCGGCAGTATCGGAGCCGCAATGCTGATCAGGACGGCCCCGCGAAGACGATGTTGGGAGAGAGGCAGCTTCAGTGGCTGCTGAACGGGCTTACCGAGTCAACCGCGACGTGGAAAGTGATTGTGTCCAGTGTGCCCCTGTCCATTCCAAAGGGAGGAGGTGCAGGCGCTCCTGGGAACGATGGCTGGGCCGGAGGGCCTGGCAGCCCAGGTTTTGAACGGGAGCGGCAGGTGATTGTGGACCGCATTCTCGACCGGAGGGTGAAGAACGTGGTGTTCCTGGCCGGCGATGTCCACTATGTGCAAGCGAATGCGTATGACCCTAACGGTGACGGGATTCCTGACTTTCATGAGTTTGTGGTTGGTCCGTTGTCTGCCGCGCCAGGTTGGCAGACACCTCCCAGTGCGGGATTACGACCGACCACATTGATCAATGAGAGCGGGTACTTCAATTTTGGTCTCATTCGAGTCACCAAGTCCTCATTCGACGTCACAGTCCTCGACCAGGTCGGCACCAGGCGGTTTTCCCATCATCTGCCCGCCAAGTAACCGGCCTCTTGTACGAAAATCCTCTTGAAATCTGGGCTGGTGGCCAGTTACGGTACGTGTTCCGCTGTGCGCGTAAGCGAGGTCCAGTCTGAGGTGCGTGATGCTGTTGCAGGTGATTTCCGTGCTGGGCGCTCTGATGGTGCTGTCGGCCTATGGCCTGATTCAGGGTGGGATCTGGCGTGAATTGGACGCGGGATATCTCGCGTTGAACATCGTCGGATCGTTGTTGTTAGGCATTGTCGCGATTGAGGATCAGCGGGTGGGCTTCATTTTGTTGGAGTTTGCGTGGGCCGGCCTTGGATTGGTCGGCGTAGCCAGAGCCCTGAAGGCCAGGCGCACTGCGAGTTAACACGGTTCGGATGAAAGGAATATACACATGGCAGGGTTGATGTCGGCGGATGAGGTATTTGAAAAGGCTCAAAATGCTGCTGCGGCGGCGACGGGGCCTGATGAAAAGGCCATGCAGATCGATTACCCGGCTTTGAAGGAGAAGATTTGCGCAGCTTTAGGGAATCGCAAAGTCGCGCTCTGCCACATCAACAAGTTTTTGCCGGAGGGCTACGAAGATCAGGGGCGCTTCAACCTGCTGTCTCCTCACTGTCGGCAACGTTGCTGTTCGACATGGTCATCGGCGATTCGTATTTTCGCTACGATGTGGTTTCGGTCGGTCAGCTGGACAAAGTTCAGGTGATCGATGCGATGTGGGACAACAAAGAAAAGCGCCGCGAAGAACCGTTCCTGAGCCTCCGTCTGATGCATGCCGAGGAGGCCCACCTCTTATTGGCGCTTGAGGATGACGAGCGGAAGAGCTTACTGACTTTTGCGTCGGCTGTGGCGGCGGTCCGGAACCCCGAAAAGTAACGTGGCAGGATGCTCAAAAAGCCCGTCCAGCAAGGCCGCAGCGAGTGAAGGCCCGAGGCGTACCCTCTGGGGTACGTTGAGGGTCTGAACGATGCGAGAACGATGCTGGCGGGATTTTTCTGCATCCTGCGGGATTAGGCTCGACGGTAGAAGGGGAGCGCCTGGACCGTCGCGTCGTGACGCGCGCCATTGACTTCAATGGTGAGGTTGGTGCCGGGGGCTGAAAAGTCCCGGAGTGGGAATGCCAGAGCGATAGGGGACTTGAGTTGTGGTGATCGCGTCGCACTGCTAACCCAGCCGACTTCCCTGTCTCCGCTGAATAGCTTGGCGCCCCTCGGCGGGATGATCGAGCCATTCAGGACCAGCCCCACTAAGTGCCGCCGTACGTTGCCGTAGGTATCCATCCTCGCCACGACTTCCTGCCCGGGATAGCAGCCCTTATTCAAGCTGAAGGCTTTTCCTTCCAGGTTTGCTTCCGGTGGGACGATCTCTTCGTTGAGGTCCGGCCCGGCCTTCGGCAGGCCTGCTTCGATGCGGAGGGCCTCACGAGCGTGACCGCCAACGGCCTTGATGCCATACGTCGCTCCTGCCTCCATGAGTCGCTCCCAGGCTGCGCTGAGCGCTTCAGCGGGCAGTAATACTTCGAGGTCAGATTCTCCGGTTTCTTCTGTACGCAGGACGAACGATGCGTGGCCACCGATCTGGGCTGCGATTGCGCTCACTGGTTTGAGGTCGCTCATCTCAACGCCGAAGGCGGCGCTGACGGTCGCGCAGGCCTTGGGCCCACTGACAAGCAGGAGCCCCCAGGATTCCGCACAGTTCTCCATCTTCGCTTTGATGCCGTAGAGAAGAAACTTTCGGAGCGCCTGGAAGGTGGCGTCCCCGACCTCGCCGACATCTTCCACCCACAGGCTATCGGACAGAGTATAGACCCGAAAGTAGCCGAGCATTTTCCCCTTGTGAGTGAGAAAGCTCGAATAGCACCCCTGGCCTGGCTGGAGCGGGAGAATATCGTTACTGATGAGGCCCTGCAGCCATTTCACACGATCGTCACCGGTGACGCGGATCTTGCCCCGGTGCGAGAGGTCGGAGAGTCCGACTGCCTGCCGCACCGCCTGATATTCGGCGACCCACGCGCCATAGTGAGCAGGCATGTCCCACCCGGCGACCTCTTCAAAGGTTGCGCCAAGTTTCATATGGAGATCGTGGAGGCGTGAGTGTTTCATAATTCCTTAATAGCTTCGAGGCCTTCAGCCATCAGCTTTTGAACTCAGCTGACCGCTGATGGCTGAGTGCTGACCGCTAACGATTTCCTCGACCAGGTCTTTCAGTCGAGCGGAGAACTCATTGCGCGAGACAATCTTGGTCACGCCCAGCGCTTTGGCCCGGTTAAACGTCTCGACTTCTTCATGATTGGCGAAGGCGAGGATGGGAATGGTTTTCAAGTCAGCGTCGGCTTTAAGTGTTTCCAGGGCTTGAAAGGCGTTCAGTGTCTCGTCATTCATGTTCAAAATAACCGCGGATGGGATCCTGGCCGAGGCCTTTTCGGCGATGTCTTGCTGCGTCCGAGCCCGTTCAATCCTGTATCCCTTCGACATCAGAGCGTCGCGGACTTTGGTGTAAAAGAAAATATCTGTCACTCCCACGAGTATGGTTTTCTGGTTTGTCTCGTTTGTTTTGTCTGTCTGGTGAGAAGTCGTCGTCATTTGTGATTCTGCCTTCGCATCAAAGTAGATGGGTTGTCCTCTTTGCCGAACGGGACAGACAGGAAAGACCGTACAGACCAGATAGACCAATCAGTTCAGTGAACTGATCAATCGCCCCAGTGCTTTCTTGGCCAAGGAGTAATTGGGATTGAGGACCAGGGCTTTCTTATAGGAGTCGATGGCCTCTGTCCAATGGCCCTTGCGCTCGTATACCCGACCCAGGTTGAGATGGGGGAAGGCGGGGCTCTCATAACGTCTCGCCTGTAGGGCTTTCTGAAACCAGGTAATCGCTTCGTCGAGTTCGCCCTTTTCGATCAGATAGGCCCCGATGTCATTATAGGGGTTACCGAAGTCCGGGTCCTGCGCGATGGCCTTGTGACATTCCTCGATCGCATCATCGAGCCGCCCCATAAAGCTGTAGGTCCAGCCGAGGAAGGTATAGGCCTCGGCCGTAGGATAAGACTCAATCGATTTCTTGTAGAGCATGACGGCCTCTTCCAACTCGCCCTTCATCTGGCGTTCATAGGCCTGTTGGAAGAGTTGCCAGGCCTCGCGTTTGTCTTCTTCTCGGCCGTCGCCTTGTATTAAAAAATCTTGTACATCCATAGTGATCACCAGGGAAGCCATCAGCCTTCAGCTGTCAGCAAGACCGTTCTACCTGTTTCCATCGCTGACAGCTGACAGCTTTGTTACTCGTTCTTGAGTTTCTTCTTAATCAGCTCTGCGCCGTAGCGCCCCGAGAGCAACATTGAGCCAAATGCCGGCCCCATGCGGGGCGTGCCGTATACTGCCGCCACAGCCAGTCCGATCACGAAACAATTGGGGTAGACCTCGCCGGTCCGGTCCATGATTTCCTGTTCCGATCGCGCGACCCACATGGCACCGTTGCCGGGCACCTGCTTGTGGAGATTCCGCTTGTGCAGGAGTTCCACGACGATGGCATCGTGGCCCGTCGCATCCACCACGATCTTACTTTCGAGTGCGATGGGGTCCACGTGGATGATGTCATGGCCGGCCATTTCAGCCGTTGTGCTATTGACCACCACCCCTTCGAGAATGCCGTCGCGCCGCAGGATCAGGTCGACGACTCTCGTGAGGTTCATAATCTTGGCCCCGCCTCTGTAGGCTGCGGCGATTAACGCGCCGGTGGCATGCGGGGGATCGACCATGTACATCCCCTCACATTCCGTGATCTTCTTACAGGGCACGCCGATCTCTTCGAGGATCTCATTGGCTGGTTCGCAGATCGTAGCCTTGTTCATCAGGTAGCCGCCCGACCAAAAGCCGCCGCCAAGGGCGAGGCTCTGCTCGACGATGACCGTACGAAATCCCATCGCAGCCAGATCATGGGCGCAGATTAAGCCGGAAGGCCCGGCGCCGACAATGATCACATCGCTTTCGATGAGCTGGTCGAACTCTTTGTAGTATTCACGAGCGATCTGGCGCGTGATGTCTCTTTCCCGTAATGGGGCTGGTTTCGGTTTGGGCATACTGTATTCTCCTTCGACGGCTGCTGAAAATAGCTCCGACTTCGTTCTCGGCTCTACCAAATCCTCAACGTACCCCAGAGGGTACGCCTCCGGTTTGGCCTCGCCTGCGGCCTTGCCGGAGAACCATTTTGAGCAGCCTTATCGATAAATCTCGGAGCCTGTTTTCTTGAACTCTTCCGCCTTTTCTTTCATGCCGATTTGAATCGCCTTCTGTTCATCCACCTGTAATTGCGCGGCATAGTCCCGGACATCCTGCGTGATCTTCATCGAGCAGAAATGAGGACCGCACATGGAGCAGAAGTGCGAGATTTTGGCGGCATTGTCCGGCAAGGTTTCGTCGTGGAAGAGCTTTGCCGTGTCCGGATCGAGCGAAAGATTGAATTGGTCTTCCCAGCGAAACTCGAAGCGGGCTTTTGAGAGCGCGTTGTCTCTGATCTGTGCGCCCGGATGCCCCTTGGCGAGGTCCGCTGCGTGGGCGGCGATTTTGTAGGTGATGACACCGGTCTTCACATCTTCGCGGTCTGGGAGGCCCAGGTGTTCCTTGGGCGTCACATAACAGAGCATCGCACAGCCAAACCACCCGATCATGGCTGCGCCGATGCCGGAGGTGATGTGGTCGTAGCCAGGCGCGATGTCGGTCGTGAGCGGTCCCAGCGTGTAGAAGGGCGCTTCCTGGCAGGTCTTCAGCTGTTTTTCCATGTTGACCTGGATCATGTGCATGGGCACGTGGCCTGGTCCTTCAATCATCACCTGCACATCGTGGCGCCAGGCAATCTTAGTGAGGTCACCCAACGTGTCCAGTTCGGCGAATTGTGCCTCGTCGTTGGCATCTGCAATGGAGCCTGGGCGCAACCCATCGCCCAAACTGAACGACACGTCGTAGGCTTTCATGATCTCGCAGATTTCTTCAAAGTGGGTGAGGGTGAAGTTTTCTTCATGATGAGCCAGGCACCACTTTGCATGGATAGCCCCGCCGCGGGATACGATGCCGGTCATGCGTTTGGCGGTCATCGGCACATAGGCGAGGCGCACACCAGCGTGGATGGTGAAGTAATCCACGCCTTGTTCTGCCTGCTCGATCAATGTGTCGCGAAACAGTTCCCAGGTCAGGTCTTCGGCCTTGCCCCCGACTTTTTCCAGCGCCTGATAGATCGGCACGGTGCCGATGGGCACCGGCGAATTGCGGATGATCCATTCGCGGGTTTCGTGGATATTCTTGCCGGTGGAGAGGTCCATCACTGTGTCGGCGCCCCATCGAATGGACCAAATCATCTTCTCGACTTCTTCTTCGATGGAGGAGGCGACCGCGGAGTTGCCAATGTTGGAATTGATCTTCACCAGGAAGTTGCGGCCGATAATCATCGGTTCGCTTTCCGGATGGTTAATGTTGGCCGGGATGATCGCGCGTCCACGGGCGACTTCATCGCGGACAAATTCCGGTGTGATAGCGGAGGGGATAGATGCGCCCCATGATTGGCCCGGGTGTTGCGTGACCCCGCCGCCGTGCCCATTCCGTGAGGCCAGTTCGCGCGCCACTTCGCGAGATTGGTTCTCCCGGATCGCAATGAACTCCATTTCCGGTGTGACGATGCCTTTTCTGGCGTAGTGAATCTGGGTCACGTTCATGCCAGGTTTGGCTCGCAGCGGCTTGCGAATGTGTTGGAACCGGAGCTCGTCCAGCTTGGGATCGGTTGCGCGCAGGCGGCCATAATGCGAGGAGATATCCGGGAGCTCGACCACATCGTTCCTGCCGATCACCCAGTTCCGTCGATAGGGGGCCAATCCAGCCCGCGCGTCGATCATTGTATCCGGGTCTGTATAGGGGCCGGAGGTATCATAGATCGTGATCGGTTCATTAGCGATGGGCGCGCCTCCATTCATCGACTTGGTGGCGGTCAGGCTGATCTCTCTCATCGGGACCCTCACGCCGGCCTGTGTCCCCTGCACGTAGACCTTGCGCGAGGCCGGGAACGGCGTGGTCGTCAAGGCTGATTCGGCAGACTTCTGTCCGTTACCAGTTGCAGATCCATTGCCGATTGTATGGTCGTTCATGAGGAGATCCTTTCTTCGGGATGCTGTCGCCATCAGCCATAAGCTCTGAGCCTGCAATCCGGAAGCTGATTGCTGAACGCTGATTTTTCTTCCAACAAAAAAGCCGCACCGATAGAAGGGGGTGCGGCAGAGAGACCAACAGTGTTTGGTTGTTCTCGCTTCCCTACGCTGGTATTACCCAGGTCAGGTTCTGAGGGTCGTCCGTTCGGGCGGACTCTCAGCCGTATGGCTCCCCTAGCTTCGAAGGAGAATCGTATCGCTGGCTCCCTGCGTTGTCAACGGGGTATTAGGCCTATCGTGATCGAACCGAGTGGACCATCGACGGACTAGGACTTCCTCGCAGCGGCTGGTTCATTGATTGTCAGGGATCCCTAACGTAGAATCACCCTCTACGTTCTTGAGCTGAGGTAGACCGTGCAGACATTTTCAACACTTCCGAAACCGATCACGAATTATCAGCAACTGTCTGCGGAGGAACTGTTCCGCCGGACGGCTGACGCTAAACGTGAGCTCGGTGATCGGGTCATGATCCTGGGCCATAATTATCAACGGGATGAAGTCATCGAACATGCGGACTTTCGAGGGGATTCCCTCCTGCTCTCGAAACTGGCAGCCGAGCGGTCAGAGCGACCCTACATCGTCTTCTGCGGCGTTCACTTTATGGCCGAGACCGCCGACATCCTGAGCCGCTCCAAACAAACGGTGATTCTCCCGGACATGGCAGCAGGCTGCTCCATGGCGGACATGGCGGCCATCGAACAGGTCGATCAATGTTGGGAGACGCTGGGGCGAATCCTTCCCGTGGAAGAGACCGTCATGCCGGCGGTCTATGTGAACTCCGCTGCGGTGCTCAAAGCCTTTTGCGGTGAACATGGCGGCATTACCTGTACCTCTTCCAACGCGAAGGCTGTGATGGAATGGTCCTGGGCCAGGCGGGAGAAAATCCTCTTCTTCCCGGACGAGCACTTGGGCCGCAATACGGCCAACAAGATGGGGCTGCCGAGAAATGAGATGATCGTGTGGGACCCCTATCAACCCAACGGCGGCAATAAGCGTGAGGCGATCCAGCGCGCGAAACTCATTCTCTGGAAAGGCCACTGCAGCGTGCATCAGATGTTTCAGCCCGTGCATGTGGACAATTTCCGCAAGCAGTATCCGGATGGGAAGGTGATCGTCCATCCCGAATGTCATGAGGATGTCGTCAATCGGGCAGATCTGTCCGGGTCCACGGAGTTTATTATCCGTACGGTGACGTCGGCGCCGGCCGGGACTGCGTGGGCGGTGGGGACGGAATTGAACCTGGTCAATCGATTGAAGCGTGATCTCACCGATAAGAAGGTCTTTTTCCTCTCCTCGACGGTCTGCCAGTGCGCGACGATGTTCCGGATCGATGGAGCCCACCTCTGCTGGGCGATGGAAAACCTTGCCGACGGCCGCGTCGTGAACCATATCGTCGTGCCGGACGATGAGAAGCATTGGGCGAAAATCGCGCTGGATCGCATGATGGCGGTGAGTTAGGGCTAGTCCTTCCCCCTTCGTTCCGGTATATTCACCCGTCAATTTGGCGTTTTCGTAAAGGCTGCTGTCAGTCGATGGACTACAAGGCAACACTCAATCTCCCCAAGACTGATTTCCCCATGAAGGCGAACCTGCCGCAGCGGGAGCCCGAGCTCCTGGCCTCGTGGGAGCAGGAACGGTTGTACGAACAGATTCAGGAGGCGGGGAAGGGCCGGCCGCTGTATATCTTGCACGATGGGCCGCCCTACGCCAATGGCCGTATTCATATCGGCCACGCGCTGAACAAGATCCTCAAAGACATCATCATCAAATCAAAGACGATGGCGGGCTACCAGGTGCCCTATGTGCCGGGGTGGGATTGCCATGGCCTTCCGATCGAACATCAAGTCCTCAAGGAACTCGGCGACAAGAAAAAGACGCTCGATACCCCGGCCATCCGCCGGCTCTGCCGGGAGTATGCGGAGAAGTATTACACGATTCAGCGTGAGGAGTTTCAGCGGCTCGGCATCCTGGGTGATTGGCAGCATCCCTATCTCACGATGAATCCCAGCTATGAGGCAACGATCATTCGCGAGTTCGGTAAATTCGTGGAGCGGGGAGGCGTCTATAAGGGACTGAAGCCGGTGCTCTGGTGCACGGCGGACCAAACTGCCCTGGCCGAGGCGGAAGTCGAATACGAAGATCACACCTCTCCCTCGATCTATGTGAAGTTCCCGTTGGTTACGTCGCCCACGGTGCTCAGCAAGACGTTCCCCGGCATCTCGTTCCCCCTCGGTATCAAGTTGGTCTCGGTCGTCATCTGGACGACCACGCCGTGGACACTCCCGGCCAATCAAGCGGTCTGTCTCCATGGCGATATCGACTATGCCTTCGTACAGGTCGGCGACGAGGTGGTGATCGTGGCGGAGAAGCTTCTTGAGAGCGTGACGAAGGCCTGCAAGCTCGAAGGGGCTCGGGTGTTCGGGGTGAAGAAGGGGAGCGAAGGATTCGAAGGGCTCGAAACGCAACGGCCCCTGACCACCGGCCTGTCACCGATTCTGCTCGGCGACTTTGTGACCCTCGATCAGGGAACCGGCTGTGTCCATATCGCGCCGGGTCACGGCATGGAAGACTACATCCTCGTCCTTGAGCACAATGCCAAGGCATCGTCGGGAGAACGGTTGGAGATACTAGCGCCGGTCGACAACGGCGGGCGGTTTACCGACGTCGTGAAAGAATTTGCCGGCCAGCATGTGTTGAAGGCGAACCCGAAGATTGTGGAGTTCCTGCAGGCCAACGGACGGTTGCTGGGTCATGGGTCGTTGAACCACTCCTATCCTCACTGTTGGCGCTGCAAGAATCCCGTCATCTTCCGCGCCACCGAACAGTGGTTCGTGTCGATGGAGACGAACGATCTTCGGAAAGAGGCGCTGGCGGAGATCGAACGGGTCCGCTGGATTCCGGCCTACGGCCGTGATCGGATCAACGGGATGATTGAGAACCGCCCCGATTGGTGTTTGTCGCGGCAGCGTGTCTGGGGCGTGCCGATTCCCGGTTTCACCTGTATGGGGTGCCGGTCTGTGCTGGCCGATCCGACCGTGATCGAGCACCTTGCGACGTTGATGGAATCCAAAGGGGCCGATGTGTGGTTTGAGCATTCGGCTGCCGATCTGTTGCCCAAGGGCACGACCTGTTCAAAGTGCGGCGGGACGGCATTCGAGAAGGAACGGGACATTCTCGATGTGTGGTTCGAGTCGGGTGTCAGTTACGCGGCGGTGCTGAAAGAACGGAAGTGGTGGCCGGCCGATCTCTATCTCGAAGGGTCGGATCAGCATCGGGGCTGGTTCCACAGTGCCTTGCTGGCCGGCGTCGTCACCGATCGTCGCGCGCCATACAAGGCAGTCCTGACCCACGGTTTTGTCCTCGATGGGCAGGGCAAGAAGATGTCCAAGTCGGCGGGAAACGTCGTCGCGCCGCAGGATGTGATCAAACAATCGGGCGCAGAAATTCTGCGTCTGTGGGTCTCGGCGCAGGATTATCGTGATGATCTCCGGATTTCTCCTGAAATCCTGACCCATCTCATTGAGGCCTATCGAAAGATTCGGAATACCTGCCGCTTTCTGCTGAGTAATCTGTACGACTTCGATCCGGATAAGGACCGAATCCCGTACGAGCAGTTGCCTGAATTGGATCGTTGGGCGCTGCATCGGCTGAGCGAGCTGATCCCGCGAGTTCGGAAATCCTATGACGATTTTGAGTTTCACACGATCTTTCATGCACTCAACAACTTCTGCTCGGTGGATTTGAGCGCCGTGTACCTCGATATTCTGAAGGATCGTCTCTATACGTTCCGGGCCGATTCGCCCTTGCGCCGCGGATCGCAGACGGTGCTCTTCGAGATCCTCGTCGCCATGACGAAGCTGATGGCCCCGGTATTGAGCTTTACGGCCGAAGAGATCTGGAAGTCTCTTGCCGCACAGATGAGAGGCACGCTTGGTCCGTCCAGCGTCCATCTGAGCCAGTTTCCGGAGGCTCGTCCGCAATGGCAGGATGTCAATCTCGCTCAGCGATGGGAGCAGCTATTGGAAGTGAGAGTAGCGGCACAAGCAGCTTTAGAAGATCAACGTCGTGAGAAGGTTATAGGCTCCTCACTTGAGGCTGATATACAGATACATGCAAATTCCGAGAAGTACGGGTTTCTTAAGCGGTATGAAACAGACTTGTCCACCCTTCTTATTGTGTCACGGGTTGAGCTCAGAGAAGTCCACAACCTTCCACTCAAGCCTGATTTTCTAGTAGTAGTTTCCAAGTCCAAGAGCCAAAAATGCGAACGTTGTTGGAACTATCGAGAGGCGGTCGGGAAAGACGCCGCCCATCCGACGCTTTGTGATCGTTGCATCGAGGCGGTGCGATGATGCGACGGTCCTATCGCTATCTGCTCCTGGCATTGCTCGCGGGCACGATCGTGGTGACCGATCAGGCGACGAAACTGTCCGTCATGCAGTCGATGCGACTGCATGAGTCCATTCCGATTATTCCGAATCTCTTCAGCCTGACCTATATCCGCAATCCCGGTGCGGCCTTTGGGCTGTTGGCCGGCAGCAGCAATGCATTTCGTATGGTGTTCTTCGGGGTCACGTCGCTGTTTGCGCTGGCCTTACTGGGGACTATCCTCTTCCGGTTGCCGGAGAAGGATTGGATGGGGCAGCTCAGTATTGCCGGGATTCTTGGAGGGGCGATCGGGAATCTGATCGATCGATTACGGTATGGCGAGGTGATCGACTTTCTCGATGTCTATGTGGACTCCTACCATTGGCCGGCCTTCAATGTCGCCGACTCGGCGATCAGCGTGGGGGTCGTCTTCTTGATGATCCATTTCGCGTTCGAAAAGAAAGAGATGCCGTCGGGCGACGTGTCGTCGTCATCGGCCAATAGCTAGGCCGGCAACCTCACGATGAACCCGCCCTGCTCCCTGAACTGGCGTTGCTGCTCGGCGGAAAACATCACGAGTGGTTCGCTGTGGCAGAACTGACATTCTTGTACCGTGACCGGTATGTCGCCTTCCCCGAGGCTGGCCAGGTGCTGCTTGGCGAGCGTCAGCGCAGTCGCGTCGTCAGTCGTCATCACGTCGAAATGCAGCAGCCCGTTCCTGCCCTTCACCCTCGTGTCGAAGACATGTACGGTGTCGGATTGAGAATCAGCCATCCGGAGACTTTTCCCTAAAACCCAAAGATAGAAAAGACCGCGATGCCCATGAGGATGCGGTAGTACGCAAAAGGTCGGAGCGTATGTCGCTTCACGAACGTGAGAAAGGCCGCGATCACAATCCAGGCGACGACGAACGACACGAGCATCCCGATCCCGAGTGCCAGATAGTCTGCTTGCCGGAAGACGTCCCGTGATTTCCACATTTGATAACAGGTTGCCGCGATCAAGGTCGGGAGGGCGAGGAAAAAGGAGTACTCCGTCGCGACTTTTCGATCCAATCCTACCAAGAGCCCACCGATAATCGTGGACCCGGATCGGGACATGCCTGGTAGTAATGAGGCGCACTGGGCCACGCCGATCCAGAACGCCGACGTCAGGCTCACCTGTTCGAGCTGGTGGACCCGTGCCTGTTCGCGACGCGCTTCGACGGCGAGAATAATCAGGCCCCCGACGATTGAGGAGACAGCCACGGTCTGAGGCGTAAAGAGATGGCTCTTGATCCAGCCATGCGTGAGGAAGCCGATCGCGGCTGCCGGTAAGAACGCGAGTCCGAGTCCGAGGAGGAACCAGAGATTCTGGTGAGTCGCCCAGGACGTTCGCAGGATTGCCACCCATGGGGTAGTCCCACGTGTCCGGATCATGGCGGAAACGTCCTGCTGCTCCCGGCCTGCTTGTCCGATCATGGACGCGAGCTTTTGTCGCTCATAGGCGATGACGGCCAGGATGGCGCCAAGCTGGATCGAAATTTCGGCGCTGGCAGCGAGGTCTCCCTCGAACCCTAAGGCGTGCCCGACGAGAATTAAGTGGCCGGTCGATGAGACGGGTAGAAACTCTGTCAGTCCCTCCACGATACCCAAGATCGTGGCGAGCCCAGGACCCCATTCGTTCATGCGATGTCTTTCTGAGAACAGGTTACGTTAATACGGCGAGTCTCGGGCATATTCACAAAGTGGCGACAGTCCGTCAAGCAGGGAGGCGAATCGCCGCAGACGTCTCAAAATGATCGGTGATGGCGGAGGCGCCGCAAATCTGTTGACAAAGTGAAAGGCTTGGCATACACAGAACATTATACGTATAGATGTCGTACTACCCTCTCATACCGACAGACCTGTCGGGTGAAGAGCGGTGGCCGACATCTGTTGCAGGTACCACGCTCAGTGGGAGGGGAGGTTTGCATGAAGTCAGGGTGGATGGCGGCGGTCGTGGTGATCGGCGTAGTCGCAATGGTCGGCTGTGTCAGTCAGAAGAAATATGAAGAGGCGATGGCCGAGTCCGATTCGGCGAAGTCCGAATTGGAGCGGACACGCGCACAGAAGAATGCCTTGGAGCAGCAAGTAAAGACGCTCAAGGATCTCAATGTGAAATTCGGGAACGAAGCCCAGGTTGCCCATGACGAGCTTGAGCGGATTCAACATGGCCGTGACAAGGAACGCGGCAGCATCGAGAGTCGGACCAAGGAACTCGAGGATCGTGTGAAGCAGCTCTCTTTGCAGAATCGGGCTCTGCGTCAGGAATATGAGGATGTGAAGCGACATAACGAAACCCTCAAGTCCCTGGTCGCGCGGTATCAGAAAGAGCTGAAAGATCAGTCACGTTCCGCGACGGGGAGCCTCGCGCCCTCCGCGTCGTCTTTGAGTCCTGCTCCCGCGGGGGCGTCTGCTGCCCCGGCGATGAAGGCCCCTCAGCCCATGGCTTCTACCATGAACGTCAATAAGGCGTCTGCCGGTGATATGGTGCTTGTGCTTGGTCTGTCCAAAGACGTGGCGGACCGCATTGTGATGAATCGTCCATATCGAGTGAAGGGCGAATTGGTGGCCAAGAACGTGGTGCCCAAGGAAACCTTTGATATGATTAAGGATCGCATCAGCGTCAGTCCCTAATTGGAGCCATAGTCCGGTGAGTCTGACAGGCCGTCCGCCGATTGGCGGACGGCCTGTTTGCTTTTCCGGACCCGTATGGAGGTCGTTTGCAGCCAGATGATTCCCCTCAGACTTGTTGATACAATGCACTCCGAGTAGGCGAAAGAATTGGAGAACGAGTCGATGCGCCGTGCCGTCCTGATAATTGGTATCCTGGCCGTCGGACTGGCCATTGCGGGCTACGTCTTCTTCAATGGGGAGCGCAAAGTCCCTGTCCGGTACCGGAGCGCCATGGTCGAGCGAGGCCCCGTCATTTCGCTTGTGACTGCGACGGGAACGATCAATCCAGTCGTTTCGGTTCAGGTTGGGACGCAGGTGTCTGGCATGATCAAGAGCTTGCATGCCGATTTCAACTCGGTGGTCAAAGCCGGTGATGTCGTGGCCGTGATCGATCCCGAACCGTTCAAAGCCCGCCGAGATCAAGCCGCCAGTAATCTTGAAATGTCGAAAGCGAATGTCGCAAGAGCCAAAACTGATCTGGCTCAACGCAAGCGCGAACTGGATCGAGTGAAATCGCTGGTGGCGCAGCAGTATGTGTCTCAGAACGACGTCGACGTTGCGGCGACGAATTTCCAGGCGGCTGAGGCCCAAGTCAACGTGGCCGTGGCGCAAGTGAAACAGGCCGAGGCGGCGCTGAATGCCGCAGAGTTGGACTTGAAGTACACCGTCATTCGCTCGCCGGTAAACGGGATTGTGGTCGCGCAGAAACGTGGAGGTCGGTCAAACGATCGCGGCCAGTTTCGCCACACCGAACCTCTTCTTGATCGCGCTCGATCTGACGAAGATGCAAGTCGATACGAACGTCAGCGAGTCCGATATCGGCGGAATGACCGAAGGAAAAGAGGCAACCTTTACGGTTGATGCATACCCGGGGTATCAATTTGCCGGCACGATCCGTCAGGTCCGCCTTGCTCCGATCAATGTGCTAAATGTGGTGACCTATAACGTCGTGGTCAGCGTGGATAATCAGGATCTCCGCCTGAAGCCGGGGATGACCGCGAACGTCTCTATTGTTGTGGCTCAGAGAGAAGCCGTGCTCAAAGTGCCGAATGCCGCGTTACGATTCACGCCTCAGACAGCAGGCCAGGCCGAGCGCTTCACGCCAGGCGGCAAGCCGACCAAGATGAAGGGGACAGAGCAGACGGCTGGAGCCGGCAGAGGGGCCACGACGCTCAGTCGAACTATTTGGAAGCAGGGACCGTCCGGAGAACTGGAATCTGATTCCGGTCCAAACTGGTATTTCTGATGGATTGGCAACTGAGATTGTTTCGGGGGAATTGTCCGAAGGCGAATCGGTGATCGTGGGGATCGAGCGACCCAAGGGCGATCGGAGTGGAAGCGATCTGCCTCCCGGATTTGGGAGCGGCGGACAGAAGGGCTCCTCGCGCAATCGTGGAATGTAGGGGGAGTGGGCAGGGTGCGGGCGCTTTCTGTGCTCGCGCAGCGCGCACGATCGGAATGTGCTCGCTGGACGCGCGCAGGAGAAAGCATCCCGACCCTGCCCAGTTCTTTGAGGTGGTGAAGAAGAAACTCGGTCAGATCGAGGAATGTCTATGGGTTCGCTGATCGATTGCGAAGATGTGTGGAAAATCTATCGGGTCGGCGACGTGGAGGTCCAAGCCTTGCGTGGCCTGAGCCTCACGATTGAACAGGGTGAGTTCGTGGCCATCATGGGGTCTTCCGGTTCCGGCAAGTCCACCCTGATGAATATTCTGGGCTGCCTCGACCAACCGACGAAGGGGCACTATCGGTTGAATGGGATAGAGGTGGGCAATCTGAAGCCCGATCATTTGGCCGGGATCCGCAATCAGCAGATCGGGTTCGTCTTTCAGAGTTTCAATCTCATTCCTCGAACCAGCGCGCTCGAAAATGCGCAGCTTCCGCTGTTCTATCGAGGGCTGTCGCTCAAGGAACAACGGGCGCAGGCTGCAGCGGCGTTAGGGCGGGTGGGGCTGCACGGCAGGGAAGACCATTATCCCACTCAGTTATCCGGTGGGCAGCAACAGCGCGTGGCGATCGCGCGGGCGCTGGTCACGTCGCCCTCGTTACTCCTTGCCGACGAGCCGACCGGTAACCTCGACACCCAGTCGAGCCGGGAGATCATGGGAATCTTGGAAGCGCTCAACCGGGATGAAGGGATCACGATCATCCTGGTGACGCATGAGGTGGATGTCGCAGCCTATGCTGCGCGTGAGATCGTGATCAAGGACGGCCAAATCTTAAGCGACCGTAAGACCAAGGCGCGGCCAATGCCCAGTCGAGTTGAGGTCTAGATGTCGGCGTTTGTGTGGCTCACGGTTCTAACAGCGCTGCGGATCTTGGGGCGAAATCGGCTGCGTGCCGGTCTCACGATGCTCGGGATTGTCATCGGTGTGGCTGCGGTCATTGCGATGGTGAGTATCGGTGAGGGGGCCAAGCGGGCCGTGCAAGCGCAGATTGCGACGATGGGCACGAACGTCATCATCATCTTTCCAGGGGTGACCTCTGCGAGCGGGGTCCGGGGAAGTCAGGGGAGTGCCGTGACGCTCACCGTATCCGACGCCTTGGAGCTGAAAAAACGTATCCCGTTGCTGGCCGATACCGGATGGACCAGGCGCGATGTCATGCAAATTGTCTACGGGAACCGAAACTGGAACGGACCGATTAACGGCATCTCACCGAGTTACCTCACCATTCGAGACTGGTCCTTTACGAGTGGAGGCCCCTTTACCCAGACGGACTTGGATAGCGCCGCCCGAGTCGCGCTCATCGGCCAAACGATCGTGGAGAATCTGTTTGAGCCTGGCGAAGAGCCGGTGGGCGCGGTGATTCGCATCAAGAACGTGCCGTTTCGCGTCATCGGGGTCCTCGCGCCTAAAGGCCAGTCTGCACAAGGGTCCGACCAAGACGATGTGATTTTCATTCCCTTCAGCACGGCGGAACGGAAGGTGTTCGGGACTTCATTTATCGGGTCCGTCGGGGCGATGTTCGGCTCGACCGATCAGGTCGAGGATTTGCCGATGGCTGCCGAGCAGATTCGAGAGGTGTTGCGGGCGAGGCATCGGCTTCAGACGGAGCAGAACGACGATTTCACGATCCGAACACAGGTCGATATCGGGAAGGTGCAAGAAGGCACCAGTGAGACCTTGACGATGATGTTGTTTGCCATTGCCTCCGTGTCCCTGTTAGTCGGTGGGATCGGCATCATGAATATCTTGCTCGTATCCGTGACGGAACGGACGAGAGAGATCGGTGTCCGTATGGCGGTAGGAGCCAAACGCCACCATATCATGATGCAGTTCCTGATCGAGGCAATGACCTTGAGCCTGGTGGGAGGGGCGTTGGGCATCGTATTCGGGGTCGCGGGGGCCAAGTTGACGACTGTGATTGCAGGCTGGCCGACCATCATCTCCGGCAACGTCATCGTGATCGCGTTCTTCTTCTCACTCGTGGTCGGCCTATTCTTCGGATTGTACCCTGCCAACAAGGCCGCTCGCCTCAATCCTATCGAAGCGCTCCGCTACGAATAAGCGCCGATCTTCGGGTCCTGCCCGGGCGTTAGCAGGCTGCGGGAAAACCATTCCTGCACAGCAGAGTTTCGTGGGCGACATATGTGGCACACCAAAACAATCGCTCTCGCAGCATGCTCAATCAGATCGTTCAGCAAGGCCGCAGCGAGTGAAGGTCCGAGGAGGTACAGACCTCACTTCGTGTGGGCCGTTCGCCCTTCATATGGATCTTGAAGAACGGAAAAGCCCCTCCAGTCCTTCCGGCATCCGAGAAACTCCTCTTCAGCGTTAAGGGTCTGAACGATGCAAGAACGAAGCATGGAAAAAGGTGTGTCTCGGCACGACGGGGTCGGGCTGAGAGAGCGACTTATTCAGCATCCTGCTAGGAGCTGGACGCAGGCGCTAAACACACTTCGATGCGAGGGTTGTCCTTATCGATGTGTTTATAAAGGTGAGTTTCGACGATGCGGTTGTCGTTGATGCCGAGTCCCTCACAGAGGGCATCCTGCGCGATCTTGAGCCCGCCATCGACGTCTCGTCGTAGGGCCGAGGTGAAATAGAACCGGACGGATAGGGCGAGCCACTCCGACTGGAGTCGTGCAAGCAGGGCAGACCGGTGATCGGATTGCGCCAACTTCAGCCACACGAGTTGTCCCACCTGGGCCTTATAGGCACGACCTGCCGAAGAGAGCAATCGTCGGCCCTTCACTGTGGCATATTGATGGTTCACGCTGGGAGGCACAGGGAGGGTTAAGGCTACCGCATGACTCTCGGTCGGTGGGTGTGGTGACGGGGATGCAGGCATGCGGGAGCTCGGAGCCGTTCTCGGGGCGGTACGTGGCACAGCGACCTTCTTGTCAGGGTTCCGGTAGGAGGTCATGCGAACGGCACGTGGAGAGGAGGGGAGCCGGGTCGGGCGCCTGAAGGTAGGCATGCGCGCCAGCTTACAGGAGATTGAGCATCTTGGACATGTTCTGCTCGTACCGGTCTTCGGATCGGGCGATATAACGACGCCATTCGCTCGGATTCCAGATCTCCATGCGATGGTACAAGCCGACCAGAATGATTTCCTGGTCTTCATCCAATGGAATAAGTTTTCTGAGGCGACTCGGAATCAGGATGCGTCCGGCTTTGTCGAGCTCTGATGTGCCGGCTTCCGACACGACGAAGTGCATGAACAGTCGACTTTGGTCTTCATCGAGCGTGGCTTTTGTCCGCTCAAGGACTTTTTCCCACTCTTTCATGGAGTAGATGAGCGTTGATTCCTCGGGGCCTTTGAGGAAGACGACGGCCTGTCCCTCCGACTCGACCTGCTCACGGATCGGCGAGGGGACGATAAACCGTCCCTTCTCATCCACTTTGCACAGGTATTCACCAGCGAACATCAATGTATCGTGTCCTTTATTACGTCAGCGGGGCTCTGGTGCGATCGCGAATCCATTGTTCCAGATCCGAGCGTACGAAGCGCCATTCTTTTCCAAGCTTGAAGGCGGGAATCTGGCGACCCCGTAGGTAACGATAGAGCGTCCGCGGGGTGATCTTCAGATAGCGGCAGGTCTCCTCCGCCGTCATCAGCTCGCTCTTGGGCTCTTTGGCCATTGAAGAACCTGGTTCGATAAGGGATCCATAATGCCTCACGAGGCTTCGGATACTGTTGCCAGGGTAGGAAAACTGGAACGATCTGTCAAGTGAAAATACATGACAATGTCTGTCACAGCCTGTCAGTGCTATCCGACTCTATAGGGTCGGTCCCATCTGACTCCATCGCCTCTGAGAGGTCGTCACCGAGGTCCTCACCCATCTCCTTGCCCATTTTTTTCATAAATCGAGCCATGCTTTGTGGATCATTTTCATCGAGCCCGCCAAAATTGCTGGGGTCCGCCAAGGCTTCAAGGCGAGCCTCTTCGGATTTCGGCGAGGCAAATCGAGACATGATTCGTTCAACCCGAGCGCTCTTGCAATGGGAGCAGGCTGCCGGTGCCTGATTGGCCAGGCTCAACACAAGGACCGTGCTGCGCTTTTTACAGTCAAGGCAGCGATATTCGTACAGCGGCATTGATCATATTCCTATGGCCGTCAGGGGCTGTGCCGCCTGTTCGGCAAAGAGGCGATCCGGCACCAGGTCTGTATCGACAGTTCTGGCCAGCGTCAGGGCAAAGACGGGGCCGGTGCCGGCTTTTCGTAGGGCCTTCGCGCATTCGTTCAGCGTTGTGCCGGTGGTGAAGACATCATCCACGAGGAGGATGCGTTTCTCCGTGAGGTCCTGTGGCCTACGGACTTCAAATGCTTTCCGTAGATTTCGTAACCGTGCCTGTCGCGTTAATGTGGTTTGGGGATCAGTGGCGGTGATCCTGACGAGGTTTGTGGCCGAAACCTGGCGGGCCAGATGACGGCTGAGCTGATCAGCCAGCAGCAAGGATTGGTTAAATTCACGCGCTCGTAAGCGGGTCGGGTGCAAGGGCACAGGGATAATCATGTCGACGTCGATCTCGCTTGGCAGGGCGCTGATCATGAGGCGTGCGAGTGGCCGTGCCAATGTATGTTTGCCTCGATATTTGAACGAGCAGATGGCTTCCCGCAGTGGCGGAAGGTAGGGGAAGAGGGTCCAGGCCCGTTGAAAAGCCGGCGGCCGTTCCTGACAGTGTTGGCATTGATGGTCCGGTGTATAGGTCGTGGCCGCTGGCGAGACAAACGGCTGATCGCAGCGGGCACAAGCTGGTTGCCGGAGCGGGCGGATGTTCTGCCAGCAAGCGGTACAGAAGAAGGGCACCGGGTCAGTGCTGAGTGAATTGCCACATGCGAGGCACTCCACCGGCAACACAAACCGGAGGGCCTGACGGCACCATCCTATGAGCCGATCCTGTGTGTCTCGACGTAACATCGCAGGGGAAGTACTCCAACAACGTGTGTGGCCTTCTTCTAAGAGAATGTGCCGCGCCTGTCAAGGTTGTTGCTCTGTAAATGGTTGTGTTATACGAAGGCAGCAGGATGGTGAACCCGTCTCGCGCGGCAATCCCACTGGCTAGGGTATTGATGGAAAAGCGATCGCCATGGTGAGACTCGACCAGGTGTCGAAAATCTACGAACGAGGTGGGGACAGCATCACCGGGCTCGACCGGGTCTCGGTCGAGGTGGCGAAGGGAGATTTCTGTGCGTTTATCGGTCCCAGCGGCTGTGGGAAGAGTACGTTGCTCAACCTGGTTGCCGGATTGGATGTGCCGACCTCGGGGGATATCCTCCTCGGAGGGAGGTCGACCAGTCGATTCACCAGCGACGACTGGACGAGGATCAGGCGGGAAACAGTCGGCATTGTTTTCCAAGCATTCCATTTGATCCCCGGGTTGACGGCAGCGGAGAATGTTGCGTTTCCCTTGCTGCTGCGCGGGGAGCGAGGGGCATCGGTCCAAACCCGCGTCGAGGAGGTGCTCGAGTTGGTCTCGATGACCGCACGACGACACCATCGCCCCAGCGAGCTCTCGGGCGGGGAGCAGCAGCGTGTGGCGATCGCGCGAGCGATCGTGCATCAGCCCCAGATCATTCTCGCTGACGAGCCGACCGGCAATTTGGATTCCCAGCATGGGGCCGAGATCATTCTTCTCCTTCGGTCGCTCGTTCAGCGTTTTTGCCAAACCGTATTGTTGGTCACTCACAGCACTGCGGCCGCAGAGGCTGCCGATTATGTCTGGGCCATGAAGGATGGGCAGCTCGTGACGAGAACGCAGCACGAGCCTGTCACAGTAGGAGCGTGATGGATCTTTCGACCACCATTGCCGGCGTGCGATTTCCCAGTTGTTTCATGAATGCCTCGGGGGCCCTCTGTGTCACGCGTGAAGAACTGCTGGCCCTCGGCCGATGTCGTGCGGGGGCCATCGTCACCAAGTCGATGACGGTTGAGCCCCGCGACGGCAATCCGGCACCCCGGTACTATGGATTTCCCGGCGGGTCCATCAACTCCATGGGCTTGCCGAATCTCGGGTACAAGGCGTACGCCGCCCTCATTCCTGAATTGAAGACACTCGGTAAGCCGGTCATTGCCAGTGTGGCTGGACTCTGTGAAGACGATTTTCCGACGATTGCGGCCGCGATCAATGCGGCGAAGCCCGACTTGATCGAAGTCAATCTCTCTTGTCCCAACATTCCAGGCAAACCTCAGATCGGATATGACGCCGAAGCCTCCGAGCGACTGCTGAAGCGGGTTCGCAAGGTGATTACGGTCCCGATGGGGGTCAAGTTGCCTCCGTACTTCGATCCGGCCCATCACAAAGTGATGGGAGACGTGATCGGCCGTTGCGGGGTCGATTTCCTCAACCTGATTAACTCGGTCGGCAACGGGCTCGTCGTCGATCCGGAGCGCGAGGTGGTCGTCATCAAGCCCAAGGGTGGGTTCGGCGGATTGGGTGGCACGATCATCAAGCCGGTCGCCCTGGCCAACGTACGGGCATTTTGGAAGATCTTCGAAGGGAGAATCCCGATTATCGGGACCGGCGGTGTGGTCAACGGCGTGGATGCCTTCGAACATCTGCTCTGTGGCGCATCGGCCGTGCAGATCGGTACTGTCTTGGTCGAGGAAGGGCTGGATGTGTTCGGCCGCTTGGAAACGGAGCTGGCAGCACAGCTCAGCAAGAAGGGCTATACGAGGTTGGAGGATTGCCGGGGAAAGCTGAAGGAGCTATAGGCCTACTTGGCCCCGAATGTTTTGGCAAGGAGGCCCAGCTGGAGGGCCCGTCTGAGTAATTGCGCCACGTTCCTCACATTCAACCGTCGCATCAAATTGAATCGATGCACTTCGACTGTGCGCACGCTGATCTCCAGCATTTCCGCAATCTCACGGTTCGTGTGCCCGATCGACACTAGACGAAGGATGTCACGCTGCCGAGGCGTGAGGAGGTCGGCGTCGTTCTCTTCCTGTATCGGCAGGACTTTTCGGCTCAGAGCAGTTCTCGCGCTCATCAATGACCTCTCATAATCAGCTCAAGCGAAGTCTAACAAAGGTCTATATCGCTGTAAACGAAACCGCCGATTTGTGCAGGGCTCCGTTACTGGCCTGGTTGATGCGATTCGTCCTCGCACCCTCATCCACCATGATTCCTTCTGTTCGTCTCGCGACCAGGGCTTAGATGACTATACCACTTATGTTTAATATCGCCCTGATCCGCGCCCATGGCCTCCAGCGGCCGTTTCGCGCTCTGCTCAGTATCGCGGGAGTGGCCCTGGGTGTTCTGGCCTCCGTGGCCATCGGGACGGCGAACATTCATGTACTGCGATCCTTCGAGCAAGCCGTCACGACGGTAGCCGGTCCTGCCACATTGGAAATTGTGGGCCGTGATCATGGAGTGGATGAGTCGGTGATTACGGCTGTCCGTGTGGTCGAGGGGGTGGTGAGCGCAGCTCCAGTCATTGAAGAAGCGGTCGTGGTTGTCCAGGGGGAACAGCGTGGCCAGTCGCTTCAAATATTGGGACTGGATCTCCTCGCGGAGGTCGGGACGCGTGGCTTTCACATATCGCAGGTTGACACCGAGGTAGCGCTAGAGGCGCTCCTGGCTCCGGATTCTCTGTATCTTGGTCGTCAGGTTGCTGCCGACTGGAACCTGGGAATCGGTAGTCTCATAGAAGTGACGGCGGGAGGGCGTTTCCTACGACTGCGAGTCGTTGGGCTCATTCACAACGAGACGGCGCGCTCGTCCCTCTGGGATCGGCTTGCCATTATGGATATCGCTGCGGCGCAGCTGTTGTTCCAATCGATCGGGCGGTTGGATCGGATCGAGCTGGTGACGACGCCCGGTCGACCAATCGACGATATTGTTGCGTCGGTGCGCGCGAGTCTCCCACCCCATCTTGTCGTGCAACGGCCGGCGCAACGGACCAGGCAGGTTGAAAACATGGTGCGGGCCTTCCAGCTCAATCTGACGGTCTTGAGCTGGGTCGGCCTGCTCGTCGGGATGTTCTTGATCTACAACACGATGGCCTTTGCTGTGGCACAACGGAGGCGCGAGATCGGCATCTATCGCGCACTCGGCATGACGGAGCGGCGGGTCGCCGGCCTGTTTCTCGTGGAGGCAGGGTTGCTTGGTCTTCTTGGCGGGCTACTGGGAGGTCTTGGTGGTGTATGGCTGGCCAGGAGTTTGGTGTCGCTCGTGAGCCGGACGATCTCAGACTTGTATGCGCCGATCGCGTCTGGCGGGTTGATCCTGTCGATGGACATGCTGACGTTCGTGGCAGTGGCGAAAGGGGTTCTGCTCGGGACAGTGGTCTCGATGGTGGGCGCCTTGGGTCCCAGCGTGGAAGCCGGCAGGACCGTGACGGTCCGGGCCTTGGCACCGGGAGACTACGAATCGACGCATCAACTGAGGGCAGGCCTGTTTGGGTGGATCAGCCTCGTGTTGTTGGTGCTGGCAGGCCTCTGTTCGCTGATGGGCCCGGTCGGAGGCCTGCCGCTTTTTGGCTATCTCGCAACAGTCTGTCTCTTGGGGGCACTCTCCTGTCTTGCGCCGCTTTGTATCAGGGCGTTGGGCATACGGCGGCCTCGTCCGGAGAGCCAGAAGATGGTGCTCGGGGGGAGCCTCCGGCTCATCGCGGCAGACCAGGCTGCGCGCCATCCAGGCCGGAATGCGGTGACGGTGTCGGCCTTGATGGTGGGGTTGTCCATCATGATCGGTGTGGCCGTCATGGTTCGCAGTTTTCGTGACACGGTCGAGGTCTGGGTGAACGAGACCGTGCTGGCCGATCTCATCGTGGCCCCGCAAGCCTGGCTCCAGGGGAAGCAGGCTGGGCAGGCGTCGCGGACCTTGCCAGGGACCTGGCGTTCGACCCTATCGGCGATTGACGGCATTGCCGCGGTCGATGCCTATCGGGATGTGCATGTGGAGGTGGAAGGCCAGCCAGTCTCGTTGGTCTCACGTGATCTCCGGCTCCATGCCCAACGCAGCCGGTATCTGGTGATTCATGGAGACTCGACTGAAGTACTGCGGCGAGCCGCTGAGACCGGAGGTGTCCTCCTGTCGGAAGTGTTGGCGAATCGATTAGGGCTTCACGAGGGGAGCAAGGTCTCTATCACGACGCCTGCGGGAACCGCTGCTGAGTCCGTCGAGGGGGTCTTCTACGATTACGCGACCGACGGCGGGAAGATGGTGATGGATCGAACCTGGTATCAGCGGCAATGGCAGGACGACCGGGTGACGGTATTTCCTATCTATCTGGCCGCCGGGGCCGATGTCGATCAAGTAAGGCAGTCGATTGTGGCGCAGGTTGCTGGGCTGGACGGAGTGACGGTTCCACCGTTGGTGATTCGGAACCACGAGTTACGGAAGGAGATTCTAGATATCTTCGACCGCACCTTCGTGCTCACCTATGTCCTTGAAGCCATTGCCGTGCTGGTGGCCGTGTTGGGCATCGTCAATACCTTGGTGACGGCCGTGTTGGAGCGACGACGTGAATTTGCCACGTTGCGGGCTATCGGCGCCAGCACGAGGCAAGTGGAGCGATTAGTCCTGTGGGAAGCGGCCTATCTCGGGTTGATCGGGGCAGTCCTGGGAGTCGTGGGAGGCCTGCTGCTCGCCCTGGTGCTCATCCATGTGATCAATAAACAGTCCTTTGGCTGGACGATTCAGATGACGTTCCCAAGCGGAGTGATTCTGCAAGCAGTCGTACTCGCACTTACGGCTGCCCTGGTGGCTGGCTACTGGCCTGCGCGCTGGGCAGCGAGGCAGCCGGTGGTGGAGGGGTTAAGGGAGGAGTGAGGCCACCCTATTGGTTCTGTGCTCCCGGAGCGCGCACGATCAGAATGTGCTCGCAGGACGGGCGCAGTGGGACCAATAGGGTGACCTCACTCAAGGAGTGTTGCGGGGAAGAAGCTTGCGCGGTGGAGGACTAAGACAGGCTGCTCAAAAGGAGGAGTTCAGCAAGGCCGCAGTAAGACGAAAACCCCGAGGCATACTCAGTAGTACGTTGAGGGTTCGAGCGACAGGGCAAGATCCTGGAGGCTTTTCTTAGCTTGCCACAGGCTGTTGGTAGTCCACTTCGATCTTGAAGCCGAGGTCTTCGATCATGCCCCAGACTTCGGGGGCCGGCTGACCAGGTGTTGTGAGATAGCCGTTCACAAAGATGGAGTCGGCTGGATAGAGGGCCAACGGCTGGAGGCTGCGCAGATTGTGTTCGCGGCCGCCTGCAACGCGGAGTTCGGTGCGTGGGTGCAGGAACCGGAAGAGACAGAGCACTTTCAGGCATCGCTGAGGAGTCAGTTGGTCACAGTTCTCAAGCGGCGTGCCTGTCGCTGGATGAAGCGTGTTCAGTGGAATTGAGTCCGGTTTCACCTCGATCAGGGCCATCGCCAGGTCGATGAGGTCCTCGTCCTTCTCTCCCATTCCTACGATCCCGCCGGAACAGATTTCCAATCCTGCCGCTCGAGCGCTCCGGATGGTGCTGAGTCGGTCTTGAAACGTATGCGTGGTGCAGATTGAGGTGTGAAAGGCTTCGCTGGTATTCAAGTTGTGGTTCACCCGATCAACTCCCGCCGCCTTCAATCGCTTGGCCTGTTGTTCACTCATGAGGCCTAGTGAACAGCATATCTGAATCGGAATCTCCTGCTTGATCGAGCGGACGGCTCCTGCGATTTCGTCAATTTCACGATCCAACGGACTCCGACCGCTGATGACGATGCAATATCGTTGGGCCTTCGAGGCCGCAGCTTGCCGGGCGCCGTCAATCATCTGTTGTTGGGGCAAGAGGTTATAGCGCTCGATGGGGGCGGTGGAGATCGCAGATTGGGAACAGTAGTGACAGTCTTCCTGGCAGGCCCCGCTCTTGGCGTTCTGCAACATCTGGAGGCGAACGGTCTTGCCGAAATAGTGGGATCGGACGGTAAAGGCCGCTTGGAGGAGTCCCAACAACTGCTCATCCGGAGTGTCGAGCACGGCCTGGCATTCGCTTCTGGTCAGCGTCTCGTCGCGCAAGGCTTTGGCAGCGAAATCCTGATAATCGACCATGGGACACTCCATCATCTGTAGAGGTTGAATTAGCTGCGATGCGGATGGCTGCGCGTGCGTCAGGCAGCCAGACTGGCTGAAAACCTACACGGTTTCGAAGGGAGAAGCAATGCCCTGGTAGGGAACAGCCGAGACCGGGAGAGGGCCGCTGTCTTGACCGGGGACCGCTTGGCCGGCGTTCGGCCATGGTAGTGCGACGAACGTATTCCATGTCCCACAACGGCGGCAGCGCCCCGACCATTCGGTCGATTCTTGTTGGCAGGCGGTACAGACATAGGGAACGACCACACGTTTCTTGAAATGGAGGGCTTTCTTGAGTTCGCTGACTGCCTGCTCCATGTGCTGCTTGCGAAGAAAGAGATTGGCCATGATCTTATGGTAGTCGACCAATTGGTCCTGTATCCCTTCGACGGTCGAGAGGATGTCGAAGGCTTCGTCGACCATTTCGAGTCGGTAGTAGAGCTTGCCCAGATAGAACTGCAGGGCGGGGTTGTTCGGATCCTGCTGGAGGGCTTCCTGATAGACACGGATAATTTCGCTGGGTTCGCCCTGTTCGAGAAAGAGTTCTTCGAGGCGGTGCAGGATGATGATGTTGCGGGTCTTGGCATAGACCTTCTTGAGGATTTCGACTGCGTCTTTGGTCTTGCCTTCCCGGATGAGGATTTCGCCAATACCGATGTAGGCCGGCAAGAAGGTTCGGTCTTTCTTGATGGCGCCGCGGAAGTAGCGCCTTGCCTTGTCAGGGTGGCCTCGCTCAAGAAGTTGACGCCCCACCTCGTACGTGCAGCCGGTGAGGAGATGGGCTTCGGCCCGTCGTTCCGGCTCAGGCAGGTTAGCCTTCAGGAGCCGGTGCTGGATTTCGAGCGCCTCGCTCCATTTTTCGAGCCGGATCAACAGATCGCGCTCGCGAATGAGCGCGGTAAGGTTGTCCGGTTCGATCTTGAGCATCTTGTGGAGGATCTGCAAGGCGTCCTCATAGCGCTTGGCGCCCTCCAGGTCCTTTGCCAGCTCCAGCAGGATTTCGATGTTGCGATCGTCGACACGATTTGCTCGTTGATGGAGGCGGATCGCCTCCGCGAAGTTGCTCTCTGCACGGTAAATGTTTCCCAGCCATAGCAGCGAGTCGACGCGATTCGGGTCCATGGCCAGAGCTTTTTCGAACAGTCCGATGGCTTCGACGGTGCGTTTCGACATGAAGGCATGGGTGCCTTCACGATGGAGCGCATCGATCTTTTCCTTGCGCCGCAACAGCCGCGTGCTGCGCCAGTTGCCGATGACGTGGGCGGTTTGCCTCATGCCCACAGCTAAGGCCACGAGCACGGCGCCGACGGCCATGGAAAAGACGACGAGTGTGACCGGGCTCAGGTCAAACTGGATGGAGGGGCTGGTCCGGACTGCGACCGTGCCGGGGTTCAACTCGCGGAAATAGCTGTAGAGGAAGAGTCCGGCACAGATGAGGAAGATGGTGGTGAGCAGTCGGAGCATCGATCTAGGCCTTTTTTTTCGCAGATACCCTTTTCCGCTTCACTGGCCGGGAGGTGACAGCCGGCTTTGTGGCCGGCGGTTCGTCTGAAACGGCGATGCGTTTCGCGTCGGCCCACAGCCGTTCGAGGGCATAATGCTCCCGGATGTCGTTCCTGAAAATATGGACGACGACGTCGCCGTAGTCCATCAGGACCCACTGCGAGGACCTCGTGCCTTCGATGCTACGTGCTCTGGAGCCGGAGCGAGAGAGGATGCCATCGATGTGATCGGCGATAGCACTCGCCTGGCGATCCGAATCTGCAGAGCCTATGACCAGATAGTCGGCAACGGAGGTCAGTGGCGCAACCTGGAGGACGAGGACGTCGGTGGCCTTCTTATCGAGCATGGCTCGGGCAATGGCGAGGGCCGTAGATCTAGCTGTTCGTGCGATCGCGGTCCTCTTGGTAGAGATGATGCTGAAGTATATAAGATTCCACTGAGGGCGGCAACAGATTTGCTACCGGAAATCCTTGACGGATTCGAGAGCGAATGTCCGATGCGGAGACCGGGCAGGGCGGTAGTTTGAGGCAGGTCAGGCGTTGCTTTCCGAGCGGCGCCTCGATTCGGGAAATCCGTCCCGTATCCAGGTCTGCCAACGAGGGGTATGGAATTGGCGGGAGCAGTGGGACGGTTGAGAGGGAACGAAACGACAGGCCTGGCCTGGAGAGAACGACGAACTGGCAGAGTTCCAGCAATGTCAGAGGGTCACGCCAGGAGGGGAAATCAAGAAAGGCATCGAGCCCGATCAAGAAAAAGATCTGGGTCTGCGCTCCATATTCTTGCTGCAGCAGGCGAATCGTGTCGATGGAGTAGGACTTGCCTGGCCGACGGATTTCGACATCCGAGATGGCAAACGAGGGGTCTGAGGTGATGGCAAGGCGGACCATCTCATAGCGGTCTTGGGCCGGCGCCAGACTGTCGTTCGGCTTATGGGGAGGCTGACTCGTGGGAATGAAGAGGATTTGGTCGAGCCCGAGGGCCTCGCGTGTCTGGCGCGCAATGGCCAGGTGACCGTTGTGTACGGGGTTAAAACTGCCGCCGAGGAGTCCCAGTTTCATGCCGTGCCATCCACGCGCTAACGTTGGTCCAGGATCACCAAGTTGTCCCGGTGGATGACTTCCTCATACTCCTGCGGGCCGAGTTGCTGCTGGATTTCGGTTGTTTTGAGCCCTTTGATCCTTGTGACCAGGTCGGACGAGAAGTTCACGAGTCCTTTCGCGAATTCTTTGCCATCCTGATCGAGACAACTGACCGCATCGCCCACTTCGAATGGGCCGCTGACCTCCAGGATACCGGATGCCAACAGGCTCTTGCCCCGTCGGGCCAGCGCTTCGACCGCCCCTGGGTCGAGCGTTAGCGTCCCTCGCGGCCTGAGGGTAAATGCGATCCAATGTTTGCGACTGGTGAAGCGACGCTCCTTCGCGAGGAAGAGGCTTCCGCCTGGGCCGCCGCCTAATACTCTTGGGAGGAGGCCGGCTTCTTGCCCGTTCAAGATCAGGGTGGCCACGCCATATTCACTGACTTTCTTGGCAGCCCTGACTTTCGTCGCCATGCCTCCGGTTCCCTCGAAAGAGCCGGAGACGCCGGCCCGCTGCTCAATTTCTTTGGTAATGTCCGGGATCAACGGAATCAGCGTGGCCGCAGGGTTCTTGCGCGGGTCCTCTGTAAACAGACCATCGATATCGGACAGGATGATTAGAAGTTCCGCATCGACCAGATGGGCTACCTCGGCGGCCAGGGTATCGTTGTCTCCCACGCGGATTTCATCCACAGCAACCGTATCGTTTTCGTTGATGATGGGGATGACGCTGAACCCGATCAGGGCATTCAGGGTGTGGCGGGCGTTGAGAAATCGTCGCCGATCGGCGAGGTCGTGGTGGGTGAGGAGAATTTGCGCCACCTTGACGTCGAGCCGCTCAAACGATTTTTCATAGGCCCACATAAGCCGGCTCTGGCCGACCGCCGCGGCTGCCTGCTTCACGGGGAGGCTCTTGGGGTATTCCTTCAGGCCTAATTTCTTGATGCCGGAGACAATCGCGCCGGAAGAGACGATCAAGACTTCACGTCCGCTCGACCGGAGTGCCGCAATTTCATCCGCGAGCCGATCGATCTGTTCCGGGCGCAGCCCTGTGTCTCGGGACGCGATGAGACTGCTCCCGATTTTAATGACGATGCGGGTGGCTTGTTTTAGGAGCTGATCTCGCATGGTGTGGCTCGAAGCTGCGCAACCTGTTGCCCCACATAGGTAACGAGTTCGGTCAACCCTTCTCTCGTGGCGGCAGAGATCGTGAGGCACGTGTAGCGATGGCGCTTACAATACTTCTGCAACTCGCGAAGGCGTGCGCCGTCTCCGACCACATCGATCTTCGTGGCGACCACCGCGAAGGGGCGCGTGGTGATCGGTTCATCGTAGGCGGCCAATTCTTGACGCATGACCTCGAAGCTCTTGACTGGTTCCTCGGGGGCCCATTCCGATACGTCGATCATGTAAAGCAAAAACGACGTGCGTTCGATATGCCGAAGAAATCGGAGTCCCAGTCCCTTTCCTTCATGGGCGCCTTCGATGATCCCGGGAATGTCTGCGACGGCGAAACTTCCTTTTTCTCCCCAGCGAACGATCCCCAGGTTCGGCGTCAGCGTGGTGAAGGGATAATCAGCGATCTTCGGTCGTGCTGCCGAGATCGCGGCGATGAGTGTCGATTTTCCGGCATTGGGAAAGCCCACAAGCCCGACGTCTGCCAACAGTTTCAGCTCAAGTCTGAGCGACCGTTCCTCGCCTGCTGTGCCGGTTTCAAATTCCGTGGGCGTGCGGTTGGTCGACGTGGCAAAATGGTTATTCCCTCGTCCGCCCCGGCCCCCGTGAGCTCCCACAAACCGCTGTCCTGCGGTAACCAGGTCGGCCAACACCTCATTGGTCTCATCGTCGAAGATGACGGTGCCGACAGGAAGCGCCACCACCACATCCTCGCCGGTTCTTCCGGAGCAATTGGCGGCGCCACCCTGGCGACCGACTTCTGCTTCGTAGTGTTTTTGGTACCGGAGGTCGAGGAGCGTGGTCATGCGAGGCGACGCTTCAAACACGACATTGCCGCCGTGGCCTCCGTCTCCACCGTCCGGCCCGCCGCGTGGCACGAACTTTTCGCGGCGAAAACTACATGAGCCATCGCCGCCGCGGCCGGCTGTGATACGAATACGGACTTCATCGACAAACATCGGCGCACCGTTTCTTCAGTGTGAAGGCTGTGAGATCATTGCCTGCGAGGAACGTCCCGTTGCACGTACAGTCATGCCAGGAGTCCTCGCGGGTAACGAAGCTGTGACGAGAAAAGAGGAAAGAATGCGCTAGGAAACCGAAGGCACGGAGTCGGAGTAGACACTGACCTTCTTCCGCCCGCGGCCGCGTTCGAACTTCACGATTCCCGTGATGAGGGCGAAGAGGGTATGGTCTTTGCCGAGACCCACGTTGAAACCGGGGAAGAACTTCGTCCCTCGCTGACGGATCAGGATTGATCCGGCCGAGACGGTCTCTCCGCCGTAGGCCTTGACCCCAAGATATTGCGGATTGCTATCGCGCCCGTTTCTAGTTGATCCGCCGCCTTTATTTGTTGCCATGACTGATCCTCGTTAGGCTGTTTCGATACCGGTAATGCGCAGTTTGGTGAAGCCCTGGCGATGGCCACGGGTCCGCCGATAGTTCTTGCGCCGTTGTTTCTTAAAGATGGTGATGGAGCGGGTTCGATCCTGGTCGATGATTTCGGCTTTGACGGTGGCCCCTTTGACCAACGGTTGTCCGACTACCATGCCCTTCTCGCCATGAACCAGCCGAACTTGGCCGATTTCAATCGTCCCCCCGATCTCGCCGGGAAGGGATTCAACCTGGACCAATGATCCAGTTTCGACTCGATACTGCTTGCCGCCTGTCTCAATGATTGCGTACATAAGCCCCTGCCTCCGTTACAGAAGATGATTGTTTAACATAGGGATTTGAAGCATGTCAAGGCAAGCCGTAGTCATCGATGAGATTCCACCGCTGATTACGGTCGACCAGCGAGGCCTCCCCCCCTCCTTCGGACTAACCCATTCGAGGACTATCCAGTTCCGGGCCTGAGAAGTATGATCCTTTTCATTGTTGTGCCATGTTCTTTGATCGGACGGAGGTAATGATGGCCGTAGCACCGAAGCCTGGTCTTTCCAAGTCGAAAGGCACTCGATTTGTGCTCCGTCCGTATCGGCGCATACCGACTTGGCGCGTCCTCTACTATCTCAGCGGGGAATGTGTCGGGAAGGGTGTCTTGACCAATTTGTCTCAATCAGGGATGCGCATTCAAGGCGAACATGCGGTTGAGCCGGGTCTCGACCTGGCGCTACGCCTCACACTCGCTGAGGATGGCCAGACGATAGAAATTGAACGAGCAACGGTCCGGTGGGTGGACGGATATGATTTTGGCCTGGGCTTTGTCCGCATCAGTCCGGTGGCCGCGAAGCACGTTGCCCAGTTATTGAGCCAGCAGATTCGTGCCCCTCAGATGCCCGCCTGAAATGTGGCTCCTTGGTTCTTCCTTGCCTGTGGGCCATGCCGCGCCCGTTTGCTTGACGCTTCTTCCAGCCCGCTGCTATATTCCGTTTTCGATACTCGTTGGTTCACGTTCTCATCTTCGTTGCCTATGCTTGAGCCACATGGAAAAATTTGGATGGACGGGTCGTTCGTCAATTGGGCGGACGCACATGTCCACGTGATGACCCATTCGCTCCATTATGGACTGGCTGCGTTCGAGGGGATTCGCTGTTACAAGGGTAAGTCCGGCTCCGCAATTTTCCGGTTGCAGGAACATGTCGATCGGCTGTTCGACTCCGCCCATATCGGCATGATGCAGATGCCCTTCGATAGGAAGCAGGTCGCAGAGGCTATCGTGGAGACCGTCAAAGTGAATAAGCTGGAGGCCTGCTATATCCGCCCGCTCGTCTACATCGGGCACGGAGCGATGGGGGTCTACCCCGGCGACAATCCAATCAAGCTGGCCATTGCGGCATGGGCATGGGGCGCCTATCTCGGAGACGATGCGCTGGCGAATGGGATGCGGGCCCGAGTGTCGTCGTTTACTCGTCATCACGTCAACGTCTCGATGACGAGAGGGAAGATCTCCGGCTACTATGTGAACTCGATTCTCGCGAAGCGGGAGGCGAAAGCGGACGGGTATGATGAAGCCATTCTTCTCGATACCGAGGGGTATGTGTCCGAGGGGACTGGGGAGAACATCTTCATCGTGCGGAAAGGGCGGATCAAGACGCCGCCGCTCACCTCGATTCTCGAGGGCATCACCAGAAGTTCCGTCATCGATCTGGCGCGGGAGCAGCGAATCCCCGTGGTGGAGGAGCGCTTCACGCGCGATGACATGTATATTGCCGATGAAGTGTTCGTGACCGGGACGGCTGCCGAGTTGACCCCGGTGCGGGAAATCGACAATCGCCGCATTGGAACCGGGAAGCCAGGCCCGA